>NC_004432.1 GCF_000011225.1 Malacoplasma penetrans HF-2 | reverse complement strand
AAGAATTGTATATAAACACTATATATAATTATAAGTTATTAGTAGTTTCATACAATAAAATATAAGTAATAAAAAATTAACAAAACAACAAATTGTGATATTATTTAACATATTGTTGTATTTTTTATAATTCAAGTTTGGCAATTAAAGACATTTAAAGGGAGTTCACAATGAAAAGAACATATCAACCAAATAAAAAAAGAAGAGTAAAAAAACATGGTTTTCTAAATAGAATGTCAACTTCTGATGGTAGAGAAGTAATTAGAAGAAGAAGACAAAAAGGAAGACATAGTTTAACTGTTTCTGATCAATAATCAATTTATTTATGAAGGATAATGTGTTAAGAAATAAAAAAGATTTTTCTAATCTTTTTAAAAATAAATCTACATATTATTCTTCTTTTTTTATTATTTATGCATACAAAAATAATTTAGGTTGATTAAGATATGCAATTGCTGCAAATAAAAAAAATTTTAAAACTGCAGTAGAAAGAAATAAAATAAAAAGACAAATAAGAAGTATTGTAAGAGGATTAGAAAATAAAAACATTCCTGTTGATATATTAATAATCCCTAAAAACAATTTTTTTAAAACAGATTTTTTAAATAAAAAAAATGATTTGTTTAATTTAATTGTTAAAATACGTTTGAATATAAAATAGTAACCATAGTTTAAATTTAAAGGGAATAGAAATGAAAAATAGTTATATTAATGATAATTTCATTGTTTCTCCTCTTTGAACACAAGCTGTTGATCCTCAAAAAGAAAAAAAAGAAAAAGTAGTTAAAATACTAAAAATCATTCTTAAATTTACAAAATTATTTATTTATGCTTTCTTGTTTTTGATGGGTTTATGAGGTTGTTTTCAAACAATGGTAGATCCTACTGTTAAAACTAGTACTACTATAGGAAGCGGAATGGAATTTGGATTCCCCTTTGGAAGTACTGGAGATTTCAGGTATGACTTAACATCTGGTGCTAATAATGAATATTATGCTTTTACTAGTACCCAATGGAATATAAGTGATTATGGACCATTCTTTGGATTGTTTGTTTATCCTGGGGCAATGTTAGTTTTATCAATTATGTATCCTTTAAGAGATGTTTGGGGTGGACTTGATGCATTACTTGGAATATTTGTATTACTGTTCATAATTCGTCTAATTACATTCCTGATTTCAATTAGATCCACAATGCAGTCTGAAAGGATGTCAGAGATTCAAGGAAAATTAGCAGAGATTAATGCTAAATACAAAGATGTCAAAAAAGACATGGCCATGAGGCAGAAAAAACAATTAGAAACTCAAGAACTATATAAAAAATACAATATTAAACCTTTTGCAATGTTTGAACAAATGTTTGTAACAATGCCAATCTTCTTAATAGTTTATAGAGTTGTTACAATTCTTAGACCTATTAAAGTTATTAACTTATTTAACATATGAGCTTTAAGTGCTTCACCACTTAGTGAAATTACTTCTAATTTATCAAATGGTGGATGAGTATTCATATTCTTCCTATTGATTATTGTTCCTTCTCAAATAATTTCTCAAAAGATTCCACAGATTCTAGCTAAAAGAAGAAATGCTAATGCTAGAGCACTTAGTCAAAAAGGAAATGATTCTGCTAAGAAAATGAGAATTTCTCAAACTGTAGTTATGGTTGTACTTGTATTTGTTGTAGTTCAATCACCAGCCAGTGTTGGGTTATATTGATTCTTATCTTCTCTATTTACTATTGCTCAATCTGTAATTATTCACCACTACATAGTGAAAAGAAAAACTAAGGGTGTAAGTTTAGAAGAAAAACTTAGAGAATTAGGTATTAAATAAACTATTATGATTGGAAAAGAAGAAAATAAATTCATTTCATTCATTAAAAAAAATAAATTTTTTGCTTCTCGAAAGATGGGGCAAAATTTTTTAATTAATGAAAATATTAAGAAAAAAATTGTAGATTCTTTAGAAATAAAACCAGATGATCATGTTTTAGAAATTGGTCCAGGATTTGGAGCTCTTACTAAAATTGTTCTTTCACAAACAAAAAATCTTACTGTTGTTGAATTAGATAAAAGATTAGTTGAGTTTTTAAAACAAGAATACAAAGAATTACGAATAATTAATATTGATGTTTTGAAGTTTGATTTTAAAGAATTTAATAAAGACACACAATATAAAATTATTTCTAATTTGCCATATAGTATCTCTTCAAAAATTATTTTTAAAATTTTAAAGTATGCTAATTTTTCTCAATCTGTTTTAATGGTTCAAAAAGAAATGGCAGATAGGATTACAGCAAAAGTTGGAACAAAAAAATATAACAATTTCACAGTTTTATTAAGAATCACTAGTGAAATAAAAAAACTTTTTGATGTCTCTAATAATTGTTTTTTTCCAAAACCAGAAGTAGATTCTACAGTTATTAGTTTTGAAAGAAAAAAAGATTTTGATTTTACTAACTTTGAAAAACTAGAGTCTTTTCTATTAAAATGTTTTTCTCAAAAAAGAAAAACCATTTTCAATAATTTAAAAAATTATTTTCCAAAACAAAAAATAGAAGAAGTTTTTAATAAACATAGTATTATTCCAACAACAAGACCTGAAAATATAAAAGAAGAACTTTATTTAAAAATGTGTTTTGATTTCTATGATTTATAAAAGTTATCCAAAAATTAATTTATTTTTATCTATTGGTAAAAAAAATAAAAAGAATAATCTTCATAAGTTAAATAGTGTTTTTTTACTGGTTGAAAACTCTGTATATGATGAAATAAAAATTAATTTAAATGAAAAAGAAGAAGATGAAATTTCTTATTTTGATTCAACAAATAAAACTTTAATAATAGAAAACTGCATCTTTAAAAAAACAATTAGTTATTTAAAAGAAAAAGAAATTATTGATAAAAATTTATTTTTCAAAATAAAAATTAAAAAAAACATCCCTTTATTTTCTGGACTTGGAAGTGGTTCTTCTAATGTTGCTTGTTTATTTAAATTCTTATTAGAAATAAAACAAATTAACTATTTTCAAATTAAAAAACATATTTTAAACATTGGTAGTGATGTTTTATTTTTTATTAAAAACTATAAAGCAGCTTTTGTTTATAAGTATGGAAATAAAGTTAAAAAAGTAAAAAATCCTAATTTAAAAATTAAGTTATTTTTTACAAATATTGAATGTAGTACTAAAAAAGTTTTTGAAGACTATGAAACTAACCAAAGTATGTGTAAAAATAGTTATCTAAAACAATTTTTGTATTTTAAAATTAAAAGATATTGAATGTTAGAAAATGATTTAAAAGAAAGTGTCTTTAATTTATATAAAGACCTTTCTATAAAACATGAAACATTACAAAAAAAATATGATAAAAAAATATTTTTAACAGGATCAGGAGGAACACTTTTCTTAATAGAGGATAAATAAGAAAAGGAATACAAAATGAATAAAAATAAAATTATCAGAACAAGATATGCACCATCACCAACAGGATTATTTCACATTGGAGGCGCTAGAACTGCACTATTCAACTACCTTTTTGCTAAAAAAAACAATGGTGATTTTATTGTTAGAATAGAAGACACAGATATTGATAGAAATGTAGAAAATGGAATTGAATCTCAATTACTAAATTTAAAGTGATTGAAAATTTTTCCAGATGAATCACCTTTAAACCCTGGGAATTATGGACCTTATATCCAAACTGAAAGATTACCGATTTATAAAGAAAAGGCAGAACAATTATTAAAAGAAAAAAAAGCTTATAGATGTTTTTGTACTCCTGAACAATTAGAAAAAAACAGAAAGAAAGCTTTAAAAGATGGAAAAACTCCTAAATACAACAGAACATGTTTGTCTTTAAGTGAAGATCAAATTAGTGAAAAAATTAAAAACAACATTCCTTTTTCTTTAAGATTTAAAATCACTGACAATACTGAAATAAAATGAAATGATATTGTTAGAGGAGAAATGTGTGTACCAACAAGTGCACTAACGGATCCTGTAATTTTAAAATCTAATGGAATTCCTACATATAACTTTGCTGTTGTAATTGATGATAATGATATGTTAATAAGTCATATTATTAGAGGAGAAGAACATTTATCTAATACTCCTTATCAAATTGCAATCAATGAAGCTTTAGATATTAATAAGAATATAGTTTTTGGACACTTGTCTGTAATAATAGATGAAACTGGAAAAAAACTTTCTAAAAGAAATATGGAATTAAAACAATTCATTGAAGACTATAAAAATATGGGTTTTTCACCTGAAGCAATTGTTAATTTTATGTACCTTTTAGGTCTTTCATCTAGTGATAACAAAGAAATTTTTTCATTAGCTGAAGCAGTTAAAAACTTTGATATTAAAAAAGTAAGTAAATCTCCAACTACTTTTGATTTTAAAAAGATGGAGTGAATTTCTTCTGAACACTTTAAAATGATGTCAGACTCTGCATTCATCTCTTTTGCAAAACCTTTTATTACTATTGATTTAGGTTTTCTAAAAGGAAATGAAAATGATGTAATTTTACTTTTTAAAAATCAAATTGCATATGCTAAACAAATTAATGATTTGATAGATGAAACATTTTTTAGTCCTGAGACTTTTGCTGCAGTTTGTGAAAAATTCCCTTTTTTAAAACAAGCTGATACTAAAGAACTAATTAAAGTTTTTATTAAACAGTTACAAGAATTGCCTAATTGAAACATTAGTGAAATTGCAACTGTTATTGATGCTGTTAAAAAACAAACTGGTAAATCAGGAAAAGAACTGTTTATGCCAATCAGAGTTTACTCTTCTCATAATTCTCATGGTCCAGAATTAGCAAAAGTTATCTTTATCTTAGGTAAAGATAAAGTTATTAAAAATGCTAAGAGTTTTCTAGACAACAAAGGAGCTTAAATGAAACCAAAAGAGAGATGAAACTTAAATAAAAAAAAGAGAAATCATTTTTTTGAAAAAAAACCTATCAACCATTACATCAAAGATCCAGTTCACAAAGAAATTAATTTTGCAGATGAAAAGTGATTATTAGAATTTGCATATAGTTTTGAAATGCTAAGACTTTTAGAAATAAGACAATTAGGGATTGGTTATAAGATTTTTCCATCTGCTACACATAATAGATATAGTCACTGTTTAGGTGCTTATGCAGTTGCAAAAAAATTTACTAAACACTTTATGAACCATATCTCAAAAGATGATTCTAAATTATTTTTATTAGCTGCATTATTACATGATATTGGTCATGGTCCATATTCTCATGTATTTGAAAAAATATCCCATATTCATCATGAAGAATTAGGAAAAAGAATTATTCAAAATCCAAAACTAGGAATTTTGAGACTTCTTAAGAAAAACAACATAAATGCAAATACTTTAGCAAGTGTTTATACTGGAGAATGTAAACAAGAATGGATTGGAAGATTAATATCTTCAAATCTTGATGTTGATAGAATTGATTATTTGTTAAGAGATTCATACTCTGTTGGTACTAAGTTTTCTACAATTGATATAGACTTTTTAGTTGAAAGATCAATTATTATGGATAATGATGTTTTTTTTCAAAAAAGTGCTATTAACTATATTGAAAGTTTCTTATTAGGTAGACATTACATGTATGAAGATATATATGACAATAAAAACACATATATATTTGAATGAACTTTAATGAAAATTTTTGATAGATTAAAAGAAATCAAACAGTTATTTTTTGAAAAGAAAGACAAAATTTATTTCTATGATTTCTATGAATGAATAGTTTTTGAATCTAATGTAAATGTTCATAAAACTTATATTTATTTAAATGATGGAAATTTAAACTCTTTTATTTGATCTTTAAAATGTTTAGATGATCACATTTTGAATTCATTTATTAATTCATTTTTAAACAATAGTGTTAATGTGGATGCTAAAAATTACTCACAACAGTCAGAAAAAGATCTTAAAGAGTTATCAAAAAAGAAAAACATTGATCCAAAATATTTATATTCAATTCAAGAAAAAAAGAAAAAAGATATATTTCTATTAGAAGATAAAAATGCAATCAATATATATGATCGTGATAGAAATTTAAGCTATAAATTCCCTTCTGAAAGAATTACAACATTTAATGAAGTGACAAGAAGAGAGAATAATAAAATAATATTGATTAATAAAACACTAATATATTAGTATAATTTTAAAGGACTTTAAAAGGATTTATAAAATGGCAAAACATTTAATTGAAACAACTTATGAATATGCGAAAGATAAATTTGGAAAAACTCCTTTTACTTTCAAAGAATTATTCAATAATTTACTAAAAAATGATCCCTCTATTAAAGAAAGTGCAAGTGATCTTTATATTGAGTTATTACAAGATATAAGATTTATTTCTTTAGGAAATCAAAAATGATCTTTAAGAGAATATTTCACTTTGTCTGAAATTAACAAAATTACTTCATCTATGTTTGGGTTAGATGAATATTATGAAAGTGATGTTGAAGAATTCCAACCACCAGCTTCAAAACAAGAAGAAGAAAGTGATATTGCAGACTTCATTGATGAAGATGAAGATCCAGATTCAAAAGTTATCATTTCTTCTGAAGATGATGATTTGGTTGAAGAAGATGATTTAGTTAAATCTTCTGGTACTTCAGGTGAGAAAAGTGTTGATGAAGAAGACTCAGATGATGATGACGATGAAGATGATGAAATAGTAGAGGATGATGAAGAATAAATTGTTTTAGATAAATAATTTATTATAAAACCTTTGAGATCTAGTTATAAATTTTAAAATGAATAGGAATAAATAATAATGATTACTAATACTAAATACCCTTTTGTAAGTATGACAAAAATGTTAGCAGATGCTAAAAAAGGAAAATATGCAGTTGCTCACATTAATACAAATAATTTAGAATGAACAAAAGCAATTTTAACAACTGCTCAAGAAACAAATACTCCAATTATTATTGGTTTATCTGAAGGAGCTGCTAAATACCAATGTGGTTATAAAACTGTAGCTGCTATGACTGCTGCAATGATTGAAAATTTAAAGATAACTGTTCCAGTTGTAATGCATTTAGATCATGGTTCATACAATGCTTGTATTGAAGCTATTGAAGCTGGATTTAGTTCAGTTATGTTTGATGGATCACATGAACCATTTGCAGACAACTACAAAAAAGTTAATGACTTACTTTCAATTATTGGAAATAGAGACATTAGCTTAGAGGCTGAAGTTGGAACAATTGGTGGTGAAGAAGATGGGATTGTTGGTAATGGTGAATTAGCTGATCCTGCTGAATGTGAAAAAATTGCTAAATTACCTATTACTGTATTAGCTGCTGGAATTGGTAATATCCATGGTTTATACCCTGAAAACTGAGCTGGATTAAACTTTGAACAATTACAAAAAGTAAGTTCAGTAATTGGTAACATTGGTGTTACTTTACATGGTGGTACAGGTATTCCTGATGACCAAATCAAAAAGGCAATTGAATTAGGTGTTGTAAAAATTAATGTAAACACAGAATGTCAAGTAGCTTTCCAAGAAGCAACTAGAAAATATGTTGAAGAAGGTAAAGATTTAGACACTGTTAAAAAAGGTTTCGATCCTAGAAAATTATTAAAACCAGGATATGAAGCTATTAAAGCTAAAATTTTAGAAAAAATAACTTTATTTGGTTCTATTAACAAAGCTTAATTTTATTTTAAATATGAATTAAAAAATGAATCCTTTGATTCATTTTTTATACTTATGTAACAAAAAGAGGAAAATATGAGTTTATCTACAGGTATTGTGGGCTTACCAAATGTTGGTAAATCAACACTTTTTAATGCAATTACTAATTCTTCAGTAGAAGCTGCAAACTATCCATTTGCAACAATAGAACCCAATGTTGGTATTGTAAATGTTCCAGATGTAAGGTTAACAAATTTAGCAAATTTAATTAATCCTGAGAAAGTTGTATATAACACTTTTAAATTTGTAGATATTGCAGGATTAGTTAAAGGTGCTAGTAAAGGTGAAGGATTAGGAAATAAATTTCTAAGTAACATTAGAGAAGTTGATGCAATTTGTCATGTTATTAGATGTTTTGAAAATACAGATATTACTCATGTTAATAGTTCTGTAGACCCAATTAGAGATTTAGAAATTATTAATTTAGAGTTAATTTTTTCTGATATTGAAGTTATTAATAACAGATTAGGAAGAATTGGTAAAAAAGCACAATCTAGATGTAAGGATTCTGCTTTTGAAAAAGAGGTTTGTGAAAAAATCTTAGCTGCTTTAACTAATGAAAAATTAGCTAATACTGTAGAACTTAATGACAAAGAAAAATTAGTAATCAAAAGTTATTCTTTATTAACTATTAAACCTATTATTTATGTTGCTAATGTTTCTGAAAATGATTTAAATAACTTAGATGCAAATATTCATTATAAAAACCTAGAAAATAAGGTTGGAAAAGAAAATATTATTCCGCTTGCTATTAAATTAGAACAAGAATTATCTAAGATTGAAAATTATGAAGAAAAAAAAGAATTCTTGAAAATGATGAATCTTACTGAAATTGGTTTAGATAAATTAATTTTAAAAGCTTATCAAATTTTAGATTTAATGACTTACTTTACTTATGGAAAAAAAGAAGTAAGAGCTTGAGAATTTAAAAAAGGAATGACTGCACCTGAATGTGCTGGTATTATTCACTCTGATTTTCAAAGAGGTTTTATTAAAGCTGAAATCATTAAATATGATGATTTAATGGAATACAAAAGTGAAGATGAAGTTAAAAAGCAAGGAAAGATGAAATTAGCAGGTAAAGATTACATTGTAGAAGATGGGGATATTTGTACATTTAAATTTAATGTTTAAAAGGATTTGTTATGAAAAATAATGCTTTTGGAAAAGAAAAAGGTTGAATTGAATTGATATATGGACCAATGTTTGCAGGAAAGTCTGAAGAGCTATTAAGAAAACTTAAAAGATTAGACTATGCAGATGTAATCTACCAAGTGTTCAAACCTAAAATTGATACAAGAACTAAAAACAAAATTATGTCTAGAGATGGAAGAAACATGGATTCATTTGAGTTTGATAATCCATATGAGATATTTGATAAGCTTTTATCTTTAGAAGTTAACCCTCATGTTGTTGCAATTGATGAAGCTCAATTTGCAGATGAATCAATTGTTGATGTTTGTCAGGCATTAGCAGACTCAGGATATATAGTATATGTTTCTGCTCTTGATAAAAATTTTAAAAATGAACCTTTTATGGTTACTGCTAAAATTGCTTGTATTGCTGAGTATGTAGAAAAACTATCAGCAATTTGTACAGATTGTGGAGCACCAGGAACTGCTACTCAAAGAATAATTAACGATAAACCAAGTAACTATGATGAACCAGTTGTTCAAATTGGCAACTATGAAACATATACTGTTAAATGTAGACATCATCATAAAATTCCAGGGAAGCCTTTTCCAGAAGAAATTAAAAAATTTAAAAGTGATTTAAGAAATTTATTAAAAAACAAAGAAAATAAATAATGTATTTGTTTTTATAAATAATAAGGAGATGAAAATGAGTATAAATAGAGATTTATTATTTGGGATTCAAGAAGTTTGCATTTATCCTAAAGCAATTACCAACATCAGAAGTAGAAGTCAATGTAGTCCTTTAATTAATGGGAAACTACCACTATTTACAGCACCAATGACTTCAGTTATTGATAACAAAACTTATAAAATTTATGAAGAAAATAATATTAATGTAATTATTCCTAGAACTGTTCCAATTCATGAAAGAGCAAGATTCTTTGATAAATGCTTTGTTGCTATGGGACTAGATGAAATGGAAGAATATGTAAAACTAAACTATAAAGAAATGGCAAAATTAGAATCTATTAACATTCTTATTGATATTTCTAATGGTCACATGAGAAGACTTGCAAATTCTATTAGAGATTTAAAAAGAATCTTTAGAAATAAAATTTCTATCATGTGTGGAAACATAGCAAATCCATTAACTTTCCAATATCTAAGTGAAGCAGGGGCAGATTATATTAGAGTTGGAATTGGTGCTGGATGTGGGTGTATTACTGCATCAAATACAGGAATATTTTATCCAATGGGAAGTTTAATTTATGAATGTAGAAAAATCCAAGAAAAAATGGAAGAAAGCTATAGATTGAATGGTACTTCTAAACCAGCAAAGATTGTAGCTGATGGTGGGATGAAAAACTATGATTACATCATTAAATCTTTATATTTAGGTGCAGATTATGTAATGTGTGGAAGATTGTTTAGTCAATGTTGAGAATCTCCTGGTGAAATTTGATACAAAGAAAAATCATCTCAAAACATTCATGAAAACTGAAAACTATTAGGCAACCACTCTACAAGTGAAGAACATTTAGAATATCAACCAGATATTTATGATTACAAAAAAATCTTCTATGGAATGGCTACTAAAAAAGCACAAACTGAAATGGAAGCAGCAGCTGATCAAAAAGAAAAGAAACCTTTAAAAACTTCAGAAGGTATTATTAAAGAATTGCCAATTCTTCACAGAATTGAAGGATGAGTAGAAAACTTTAGAAGTTACTTAACTTCAGCAATGAGTTATACAGATTGTTTAACTTTAAAAGATGTTAAAAACTTTAAAGAATTTAGATTAATGACATATGCTGCTCAAGAGTCATACAATAAATAGTAATCATTGAGTATAAAAAAATATCACTTTTAAAAGTGATATTTTTTTGTTCTTATAAACTTTTTATTTAGTTCCAAAGATTCTATCTCCAGCATCTCCTAGACCTGGAACAATATAGTATTTTTCATTAAGTTTTTCATCTAATGCTGCTACATATATATTAATGTCTGGGTGATTCTTTTCAATTTCCTTTAATCCTTCTGGTGCTGCTACTAAGCAAATAAAAGAAATAGTTTTTGGCCTATATGTTTTAATGATTTCTATTGCTTTACTAGCACTGCCTCCAGTTGCTAACATTGGATCTAGTATGATTGCATTTCCATTTGTTAGATTTGCTGGCATTTTGCAATAGTATTCTTTAGGTTGAGCAGTTTCTTCATCACGATAGATTCCAATATGGCCAATACTAGCTGTTGGAATTAATTCTTTTAATCCATCTACCATTCCAAGACCGGCTCTTAAAATAGGGATTAATACAATTTTTTCTTTTAATTTGTATCCTAACATTTTAGTTATTGGAGTTTCAATTTCAATTCTATCTAACTCTAAATCTTTAGTAACTTCATAAGCCATTAATTGAGTTATTTCTTTTAAGTTATCTCTAAATTTAGTTGATTCAGTTTGAATCTTTCTCATTCTTGTTAATTTATCTTTTATTAATGGGTGATCAAAAACAAATGTCATAATTTTCCTTTACTTTGCATTTAAAAAATTTTACACTACATTTAATTTATAATGACAAAAATTCTTTATTTTGAAAAAAATATATAAAATAAATAGGATACTTTAAATAATGTTTTAAAATATTTCTTACCTTATTAAATTAAAAAATTAGATATGAAAACAATTATCAAAGCCATTTTAAAATTTTTTAAATTTAGTAAACTTACTTTTATTGGACTTTTTGTTCTAATATTTTTTTCACTATCAATATTTACAGTACTTAATAGTACTTCTTTAAATTTAACTAATTCTTACTCTACTGTTTCTAATAGCGGTAACTTACATGATTTTGTAATTAATGAAAATTATAGATATGGTAATGGAACTTATGTTTTAGATACAAGTAATAGTAACAACGGAACAACTTCTTCTAGTCCTAATGGGACAGTAAAAATAGAAAGTATTTCAAAAGCAACTAGTAATTCTGGAACTGGGACTAGCACTTACACATATAATATAAGTTTTAAGTTAGAAGAGTCTTTAATTGCTCCTTCTGCTACTTATGAATGAACTTTTGCATACAAAAGTGCTTTTGATAAATATAAAGCTGATTCAACAACTTATGCAGATTTTGGAAATAACTTTGTAAACTACACAGCAACTATTACTTCAACTGATAGTGATGTAGATACAAGTAATTGAACTAATAAAACAAACTTCTTATCTGAAGCTACTTCATTAATTAGTAACAAATCTTCAGCTTTAACTATATATGTACAAAACTTATATAAAAATGAGTATCTTGAAACTCTTCAAACTGAAACAAATGTAACTGTTAGAGATTTTAAATCTGTAAACATAAGCAACACTAAGCAGAATATTTTCTTTAAATTAATAGAAGCTTCACCTGACTATACAATTGATAAGTTAGTAATTTATCAAGGAAATAATTTGTCTGCAGCTACAGATTTTTCTGCAGTTGATCTAGTTTTAAATTCTACTACAACTCAATTAACAAATGATGCAAGTTTATCTAGAGGTCTTTTACCTTTTTTATATAGAGCTAAATGATCAAATGATAGTGTAACTTTTGATGATATTTATAACTACTCTCTTGCTAATGAAAACTATAATCCATATACTAATCAAAATAATGGAACCACAGTATCTGATTCAAAAATAACTTCGCAAAGTACAAATTTAAAAACAATTATTGATACTAGTAATGGAATTATTAATGATAATCACCAAGTTAGATTTTCTTACTCAATTGCTGGTGTTGCACCAGTTTCTGGATACATTGAGGACTTTACAAGTTATGGAGCAATTGTATCTACAAACTATTTAGAAACTTTAGGTAAAAGACCAGTTAATTATCAAGATTGAGTAAGTCACTTATCTGATAAGCAAGCAAGTTTTAATGCTTGGTTGAATTCATTATCTGAGAATACTTTTGAAATAGATAATCAAACATTTGTAATTTTAGGTACAGGGATAACACCTGATTTTATGTATCCAATTGTTTCGTTTTCTAACTTAGTTCCTGACTCAAATACTGAACAAGTAGTTTATACAAACTCTAGTGGATATTCTAAAATGATTAATTCATTTAGAGGGAATGACCAAGAAACTTTTTTAGTTGGTAAGTTTTCAACTAGAAATTCTAATTTGAACAATCAAACACTTGCTCAAATTAATTCAATAACTACAAATTACATGGCATGACCATCCAATATTAATGCAGCTTATATGTATGATGACACATCTAATACTATGAGTCCAACTGCATTAAGAGTTATTTTTATCCCTCAAATTGTTACAACAATTACAAGTGTGTCAGGATTTTTAACGACTTTTATTTTGATTCTTTCAATTATTATTGCTGTTGTAATTATTAAAAGATGTATTGAAACAAACAGAAATAGTTTGGGAATTATGCAAGCTAATGGTTATAAAAAAAGAGAAATTATATTAGGAATGTGTTTACTAATATTGATTCCTGTTTTAGCAGCCTCTGTTCTAGGATACATTTTAGGAATAAGTTTACAAACTGTTGCTATTAATTTATTAGGAAGTTTTTGAACTTTACCAACTGAAATTTCTGGAATATCTTTTGCTTCAATGTTTTTAACATTATTTATAGTTGCATTGTTATTTTTAGCAATTGTTATAGTTTTTTCAAGTATTTGTTTACTTGGTGAAACATCAGAGTTTATGAAAGATGATGCTAAATATAAAATGACTAAGGTTGCATCTGCTCTTAAAAAACCTTTTGTTAAATTCAGCATTATTGATAGATTAAGAGCTGCAATTGCTTTCTCATCATTATGAAGATTAATCCTTTTATCTTTAATGTCAGCATTATTGGTTTCTTCTTTAACTTTCTCTATTAATATCTTGGATTCATTCAAGGATTCTGCTGAAAAAACATATGGAATTAGAAATTATAATTATGCTTTAAATTTACTAACTCCAACTTTACAATCAGGCCAATATTACACTGTTCCTTACCAACAACAAGGTAAAACTTTAAATAAGACAACTTACTTTGACACTTCATTGGCAACAGGAACTTATGATCAATCAGATAATTACATTTCTCAAAGATACTGAGAAACAGGATCAGCCTACAATACTGATGCTTCAAGCAACACATTATTCTCTGATAATCTTAAGAAATTTGGAAACTATCAATTAATTTCACAAGATGATTTAAATGCACAAACTAGTGAATTATATTATTTAAAAAATAAAACTACCACTAAAGCATTTGCTGATATTACTTTAGGTGCAGGTTCAGTTTCTTCAAATCCTTGAACACTAGCTTCACAATTGATGCCTACTAACAATACTAGTTATGCTAATAAAGCATTCAATGGTATGTTTGGAAGTGCAGTTGCAGATAGTACTACTCCAATCTCAATTGAAGGAATAACTGAAACAAACCTATATCAAGCAATTAAAAAATTTACTAAAGCATATGCTGTTTTAAAGGATGAAGCAGATGCTAATGCAACTCCAATTGCTAATGGTTTTGGAGGGGGAAATCCTACTGTTGTTTTAATTGATGAAATTAATAATAATGATTCAGCATTTTATGACTACATTGATTCACAAAGTGATCCAAACTATTCTTATTATTTAGAATTTACTACTGCTTTAATGTCGGGGTCTAATAATGGAATAGTAACTAAAGTAAGTCCAGGATTTTTAAATCTTTTATACTACATATATTCAAAAACTAATTTATCAGAATACACTTACAGCATTAATTACCATAAGTTAGTAGTAGAACAACAAGACTCACCTTTTACATACATTAATTTCAATATTAAAAACATTAATAGTAGAGAAGTTAATAATCCTGATAGTTTAAATATCACTGGTATTTCAAATGATTTTACTAATCCAAATTTATCAATAACAAATGAAAAAAATAGAGTTTTAAATCAAACTTTATGAAATGAATCAAGTTATGTTGATAACCAAGGAAATATTGTATATCCAATAGTGATTAATGAATATGCTAAAAGAAAATATGATTTAAATGTTGGTAATGTTATAACTGTTGATATATTAAATTCAGCTGATAGATATTCTAGAACTTATTTTGGAGCAAGTAATCCTGTTGCATATTTCAAAATAATTGATATTGCTACAACTTACCAAGGTGCAGAATTTTATATTAATCAATATGATGCAAATAAAATTTTAGGATTAACAATTAACAATGTTAAACCTAAAGTACCAACATCATTAGAAGAAATTTCAAATACTGTTAATTGAGCTAATCTTGAGTATGACTATGGAAACAATACTTCAAATAGTAGTTCTACAACTATAACTACACCAACAAGTGTTGCTAATAAAGATGCATTTATTGGATCTGAGAGTGGATTTAATGGAATCTTTTCAACTTCTGAAACTGACTTAAAAGAAGTAACAGGTGGAGTATCTTTATATTCATTAAGTGGTATTTATCCTGGGACTGATTTAATTTCACCAGATGATACAACTTTAAACAAGTTGTTTGCAGATTCTAACAATATGAAAAAAGCTATTAATCAGTTAGGTTTTCTAGACTTGTTAGATAGCAGTGGCAACCCAACTGTAAATGCAAAAGATTTAATTCAAAGAATTGCTGATATCTTTGGATCAAGTTCATCATTCTTTATAGTTTCAAGTGCTTCAAGTATTTCTTCAACTCTTAATGTTTTAAACACTTCAAGTTCTACTTTAACTAAACTTCAAGTTTCATTCTTGTCAATTTTATTAATAATTACTGTTTTAATTATTGTTATAGTTTCTTCATTGATTATTAATGACTCATTCAAATTAGCAGCTATTTTAAAATGTTTAGGATTGGATGATAAGAAAAATGCTGCTTCATTCTTATCAGTATATCTTCCTGTGTTCTTTTTTGGATTATTAATATCTGTTCCAATTACATTTGCAATGACTTCAGTTTATATTACATTTATCTTTAATTTTGCTGGAATTCTAATTGTTTCTAATAACAGTTTCTGACACTTCTTAGCAGCATCATTAGGAATTATTGTCATCTTCTTCTTATCATATTGAACAACATGACAAAAAATTAGAAAAATGGATCTAGCTCAAAGTATTAAATAGATAAGTGGTGAATAATATGTTAGAAAAAAACAATCAAGTAAAACAAAAAATATCTGTTAGTGAAAAAAAGAAAAATAAGTTATTAAAAAAACAAAATAGCAAAATTCATAAAGAAATAAAAAGATTAAACAAACCTCATGATGGTCCAATTGAAAAAAAGAACACTGAAGGTTATATTTTTGAGTTAACAGATGTTACTAAAAAATTTAGTAATGGTTATTTAGTAAATGATGTTTTAAAAGGAATTAATCTAAAAATTAAACAAGGTAAATTTGTTGTAATTTTAGGTAAATCAGGAAGTGGAAAAACCACATTAATGAATATATTGTCAGCACTTACAAGAGCTACAACTGGTTCAGTAGTTGTAAATAATCATGAACTAATTAATATGAAAAATAATGATTTAACTAACTTTAGAAGAAAGTATGTTGGATACATTTTTCAAGAATATGGATTATTAGCAACTTTAAATGTTTATGACAATATACTAACTGGGTTTAACTTAAATAAAGAAAACAGAGATAAAAAAGAGATTGATGAAATTATTAAATTAGTTGAATTAGAACAACATAAAAATAAATTTCCATCTGAACTTTCAGGGGGACAACAACAAAGAGTTTCTATTGCAAGAGCAGTTGCAAAAAAGCCTTTAATTATATTTGGTGATGAACCAACTGGAGCAGTTGATTCATCTATGAGTAAAAAGATTTTACAAATTCTTAAAAGTGTTAATAAAAAATATAAGACAACTATTGTTCTAATTACCCATGATAAAGAGATTGCTAAAATTGCAGATCAAGTAATTGTAATTAAAAATGGTTTAATTGAAGAGATTATAGAAAATCCCAATCCTTTAGAACCATAGAAAGAACTCATTGAATTAATTAGTTTTAATTCAATGAGTTTTTATATTTGTTAAGATTAAACTATCATATTTGAATATTGATAAAAATGAAGTACAAAATTGGCAATGGAATAGATATCCATAAAATTAAAAAAGAAAAATGTAAACAAAGACTAGCAGGATTAGATTTTGAATTAGATTACAAAATTATAGCTCATTCAGATGGTGATATTATTTTACACTCTATTTCTTCTGCAATTTTAGGGGCTTTGTCTTTACAGGATTTAGGTACTTATTTTTCAGATACTGATTCTAAAAATAAAAATTTAGATTCATTAGAGATTTTAAGCATGTGCTTAAATGAATTAAAAAAACAAGACTATAGTATTTCAAATGTAGATATCACTATTATCTGTGAATATATTATTTTTAAAGACATAAAAGATCAAATTAAATCAAATTTAGAAAAGCTATTAAACAACACTGAAATAAGTTTAAAAGCAACAAGATATGAAGAAGATAAAAATATGATTCAAGTTAATACAGTTTTATTAATTAATAAATAATGTTAATTAAGGAGCATAAAAAATTTTTTATATTAAAATATTAAACATATCTTAGTAAAGCTATATAAATGCATTTAAAAATTTTATAGAGGAAACCATGGATCACAGAGTTGAAAAAATTTTATTAACTACAGAAGAAATTCAAAAAGGTATTATAGAAGCTGCAAAATGAGTTGACAAAACTTATCAAAATAAAGAATTAGTATTAGTTGGTTTATTAAAAGGTTGTTTACCTTTTTTTGGTCAAATGATTAGTCATATTACAATAGATTGTTTAGTAGATTTTATGACTGTCAGTAGTTTTCAAGGAAAAACATATGGTGTTACAGAACCCCAAATTTCACATAACATTAGTGAAAATATTACTAACAAACATGTTTTATTAGTAGATGAAATTATAGATAGTGCTTTAACTTTAAAATATGTTAAAGAATATTTAATGAATAATTTTAACCCTGCATCTGTTGAAATTATTACATTACTAGACAAACCTGCTGGTAGAAAAGTAGATTTAAAACCTGCATATAGATGTTTTGAAATTGAAAACAAGTTTGTTGTTGGTTATGGATGTGATTATGAGGGAAAATTGAGAAATCTTCCTTATGTTGGTGTATTTAAACAAGATAAATAACCAAAATCTAGTTAAAATAAATACTAGTGCTTATTTAAGGAGAAGATAAAAAAATGGAATTTAACAAATTAGAGTTATTAATAATCAGAGCATTAAAACTAAACACAAACAGTAATAAAAAAAACAGTTTCTATAATAAATTTTTGAATTTAAGAAACAAAGTTTTAAATATTCAGAAAAATTCATTAGACCAACCATCTGATGCACCTTCTAATAATAAAAAAAGAAATTTAGATCAACCTGATAACCCTAATCAAAAAGAACCAGGTAAAGCTAGAAAAATTATCTGATCTTTTATAATTATTATTCTAGTATTAGGAGTTTTAGCTCTTATTATTTTAAGTGGTTTCTCTTTCTCTGCTACTAGCTTAAATGCTGCTAGTTTTACTGAAAATGGCACTTCTTCTTTTAAAATTACAACTAATACTAATCAAACTAGAACAATAGGTGGAGCACCATCTACTATCTATCAACGTGATAGTACTTTATATGTAATTTATATTGAAAACTCTTTTAGTGGATACTACTATTCAGCAATTATTACTGATATTAGTGTTAGCAATAACACTGCTTCAGTTGGAAATGGTTCAAATACAACTGGTGGATCTACAAGCAATCTTCAAAAAGGTTTACAAATTGCAAACCTATTAGTTGATGGCAGTGGTAATGTTTATAAAAATAAAGATAACAACGGAAGTACAACTAGTGGCACAACAACTTTTTCTCTAAATAGCAATTTAACATCTGCTATGAAATTACAAGGTTGAAGTTCTAATCAATCTATGTCTCTTCCTACAAGTTACAGTTTCTATACTGCAGCTTCATTAGTTCTATCTATCTTACCATTCATTCTTCTAATAGGAATTATTTACTATTCAATGAGAAAAATGGGTCAAGCTGGTGGTGGACAAGACAATGTATTCTCAATTGGTAAATCTCAAGCTAAACTTGCAAAATCTACTGTTTTATTCTCTGATGTTGCAGGTATAGAAGAAGAAAAAGAAGAATTAATTGAAATTGTTGACTACTTAAAAAGACCAGACAGATATGCAGCAATGGGTGCAAGAGTTCCTAAAGGGGTTATTTTATATGGACCACCAGGAACAGGTAAAACTTTACTTGCAAAAGCAGTTGCTGGAGAAGCAAAAGTTCCATTCTTCCAAGTTTCAGGTTCAGCATTTGAAGACATGTTAGTAGGGGTAGGTGCTAAGAGAGTAAGAGATTTATTTAATAAAGCTGTTAAATCTGCTCCTGCAATTATCTTTATTGATGAAATTGATTCAGTTGGTTCAAAAAGAGGAAAATTTGAAACAACTGCAGGTTCATTAGCTGACCAAACATTAAACCAATTATTAGCTGAAATGGATGGATTCAACACTAAAACTGGTGTTATAGTAATGGCTGCAACCAACAGGCTTGATGTATTAGATGATGCATTGTTACGTCCAGGTAGATTTGATAGACACATTCAAGTAAACTTACCAGATATTAAAGAAAGAGTTGCAATCTTAAAAATCCACTCTAGAAATAAAAATATTTCTGAAACTGTAGATCTTGAAGATATTGCTAGAAGAACACCTGGTTTTTCTGGTGCACAACTAGAAAATGTTTTAAATGAAGCTACACTATTAGCAGTTAGAAGAAATAAAAAATCTATTTATACTGAAGAATTAGATGAAGCAATTGATAGAGTAATTGCTGGTCCTGCTAAGAAAACTAGGGTAATTTCACTTGAAGAAAAAAGACAAATTGCATTCCACGAAGCTGGTCATGCTATTGTTGGTATGTATACTAAAGGTTCTGAAGTGGTTGAAAAAATTACTATTATTCCAAGAGGGCAAGCAGCAGGTTACACTCTTTCTGTTCCAGAAATCCAAGAATTATCTATTCAAAAGAAATCTGATCTATTAGGAATGGTTGCAGGGTTACTTGGTGGTAGAGCTTCTGAAGAAATTAATTTTGGTAAAGAATTTATTTCAACAGGTGCAGCAAATGACTTATACAAAGCAACTAACATTGTTAGAGCAATGGTAACTCAATTTGGGATGTCTCCAAATGTTGGTTTAGCACAATACTACCCTTCTGAAGGAACAGTAAACCCATATCAATCTAAAAACTTCTCAGAAAGCACTTCTCAACTAATTGATAAGGAAATTGAAAGAATCTTTAAAGAAAGATATGAATATGCTTACAAGATTATTAAAGAACATAACAAAGAAGTTGAATTAATTGTTGAATCTTTATTATTACTTGAAACTATTGTTAAACCTCAAATTGACTTTATCCACAAATACAAACAATTGCCTAAAGAAGCTTTAGAAAAGAAAAAAGAATTAGAAGAAAAGAAAAAAGCTGAAGATTTAATTAGAAAAGCTAAAAAAGAATCAGAAGCTTCTAGTAAAGAAGAAAAAGAAATGGATGTAGAAAAAAAGGTTCAAAAACCTTCTGCTTCATCAACTGAACCTACATCTAAACCAAAAAAAGCACCTTCTAAAGAATCTTCTTCAGACAAGAAAAAATAAATTAGTTTTAAATGATTGAATAAATAAGTTAGAAATAACTTATTTATTTTTATATAATCTTTTTATATCTCTTTAATTACTATATAATTTTATTTATATTTAAAAATATCGAATTATGGCATTTGAAAAAATTAAAAATGGTTTTAATAATTTTTTTGGAAGTGTTAAATTAGGTTTTTATAATTTTTTTAAAAGCTTTAATTTTGCTTCAAGGTCTAAGGGATCTAAGGTTTTCAAAAGCCTTTTTTTCTTTTTTTTATGTGCAGGTTCAATAGTAGGTGTAGTATTTGGATTAATTAACCTAGGAGAAAATAACAGAAGCCAAGGTTTATTCGGGAACACCTATAATAGTTCATATAGATTAGATGTATCTAGTGCTACTAGTGAGTCACAAGCAAAAGATTTAGCTAGCAAGGCAGCAGAAAAATTTTCTAACTACCTTTCTTATAACAATGTAAAAACAAATAATATTAACTATGAAGTAAAATCAGGAAGCAATAATGGATATGAAGCATACTTGTATGTTTCATATTCTAATGTAAGCTTGTATTATGATGACAATTTCAAAAACTCTTCAACTGGAGGGTATTATGAAATAGATCCAAATATTTATGGAATTAATAATGCTAGAAGCAATACAGTTTCAGCATATTACTTTAATCCTCAAGGTACTACACCACAAGATGTTTTTACTTTTAACAATACAAGATCAGGTTCAGGAACTAATTCAAGACGTTCACAAGTTTTTACAACTTCTGATTTTGATTATTCTTCAGCAACTATTGATACTAGAAAAAGTGGAGAGAATTCAGACAACTTAAATAACTATGGTATTAATTTAAAATTAACTGGAAGTTCATATGAATATTTAAATGATGCAGGGTTAGATGCTAGCAATAGTTTAAGTTTTGCTTCTCAATCTTCAAGTTCAAGTGATGATGCAGGTAGCACTGCAACTGCTAATAGTGACTTACAATGAATTGTTGTAAAAGACATTGATCAATTAGTTAACTTATTAAACTATGCTAAATGAGTAGTTTTAAATTACAACAACTATAGAGGTAACACTAGTGTATCTGGCGGTACTCAAACTAAGTGAATGGTTTACTATGATTATTTGAATTCAACAAATTCAAGTTTAGTAACATGAGCTGAAAAAGCAGTTAACTGAACTACTAATAAAACTACTGTTTCAGCTATCACTCCTGAGTATTTAATTGCAGCTTATGAGTATGCTTTAGATCATTTAAATAGCAGTGTCAAAAGTACAATTAGCAACTCTTCTAACTTCCCAGAAATTCAATATGATGGAGATTCTTCACTTATTGAAGTAATGAAGAATTATGTAATTGGTGTAGTTTCAAAAGTAAATTACAAACAATGATTCCCAAGTGTTACTTCAACAACTACTGGGTTGTCTGGAGTTTCAGTTACTAATTTTTCTATCCAACCAAGTGCATACCAATCTTCTTCTTATACTAGTACAGCATCAAGTGATAGTTCTACTAGCACTAGTTCTTTAACAGTTAATACTCAAGCAACAGGTGATGTATCAACTGCAGCTGATACTACTACAACTACTACAACAACTGGTACAACAACAAGAGAATCATTAAGATCAAGCTATATTTCAAGTTTTAAAAATTTAGCTTTCCCAACAACTTTTTATTCTGCAACTCCAACAAGTAGAAATTCTAGTGGTTGAATAACAAGTAGTAATTTACCTACAATGAATTTAAGTTATGAAGTTAGTAATGGAACTACTTCATCAAATAATAATCAAATTACTGATTCAAATAATTCATTAGTAAATAGTAATAGAAACACAACAAATTACTTTGGTTTAAACTCTTGGGTTTCAAGTCCTTTAATTGAACAAAGTATTATTGATAAAATATCTACTTATAACTCTGTGTTTTTAGCATCTGGAGTAATCTTATTATTAGTAGCTATTATAGTTTCAGTATGGTATAGAATACCAGGGGTCATGGCTGCCTTTGCAATTATTATTTCATTTGGTTTTTCAATATCATTATTGGCTGTATTCCAAATAGATATTTCCATTTCTTCAATATTAGGTTTATTTATTGGTGTTATATCTTCTGTAATGGCTGCATCTATTACAATGGAGCGGATGAGAAGACTGGTGTTACAAAAGAATTCAGTTTTTGACTCAATTCATATAGCAATTAAAAAATCAATGCTTACAATCATTGATTTAAATATCACTTTAATAATCTTAGGATTATCAATGTTCTTTATTGCTAAAGGTGAATTAACTGATATGGGAATTACAATGCTATTAAGCAGTGTCTTCTCTTTAGTTGTTTCATTTATATTCTTCTTACTACCTTTATATACATACAGTGGATTTAAATTTAGTTGAAGCTTTAAAAGAAATATTTGACACATAAACACTAACTTTAAACATAAAATTCATTTCAGTAGTAAAGGATGATGAATTGTTTGAGGTGTATTAATTGGTGTTGTTGTTCTTTCTGGAATTATCTTTGCAGTTGTAGGACCAAACAATTCAGTTTACAAAAATGGATCTTTTGTTTCAATGACAGTTTTAGGCCACACAAACAGCAGTGTTGTTGATACTAATGCATTATTTAATGCTATTAAAAATGCTTTGGGATCTAGTTGAAATTTAACTTTTAAAAATACTTCAGATTATTTATCTGCAGTTACAGGTTCTAATTTACAAGCACAAGGATACTACTATGTAGTTATTCAAGGATATAGTCAAAATTCTTATAGTCTTGAAACTGTACAAAACTTAGTAAGAAATGCTTTAAATGGATTCTATTCATCTACAACTAACTCAAGTAGTTTAATAAATGGTATAGTAAATAATGTTACTCTATCTTCAGTTAGTCCAGCTGTTTTAAATACTCTTGTATTAAGAGCAGTATATGCATTGTTAGCAGGATATGGATTCTTAGCAATCTATTATGCAATTAGATTAAACATTCTAACAGTATTGCCTGTTTTATTAACAAGTATGTTATCAACTTCTGTGGTAGTGGGAGTAAGTTACTTAGTTCAATTCGAAATTAACAACTTATTTGTCTATGTTATAGCAATGTCTGGTATTATGTCAGCTTTATTTAGTTGTTTATATGTATCAGTTACTAAAACGAGATTTGTTAAAAGAAGAATCTTTGATGGAGAAAAAATTCAAAACTTCATTTTAAATAACTTATGTAGTTTATATAATGTAGTTTATGTGACATTAATTGCTAATGTAGTTATTTTTGCATTACTTGCTGGATTAATTTCACCAACGATAATATTGTTATTTATTAATATATTGATAGCAAATGCTGTTGCTATTCCATTAGGATTTTTCTTAATTGCTCACCTATACTATTATGTAATTTTAATTAGACAAAAATATGTTAGAACTATTGTGGACAATTTTGATAACAGAATTAGAAATGAATTCAAAGAAACTGATGAGCAGTTAATTATAGGAATTAATAAGTTTTACTAGGAGAAATTTATGGGTTATGAAGAAATAAAAAACACAATTGCAACAATAGAAGACTTTCCTAAAAAAGGGATAAGTTTTAAAGATATCACGCCTTTATTACTTGATCATAAGAAAATGAATTTTATTATTGATGAGTTAGCAAAGTTTGCAAAAACAATTGATTTTGACATTATTGTTGCTCCTGAATCTAGAGGTTTCTTATTTGGCTTACCATTAGCTTTAAATTTAAAAAAACCTTTTGTCCCAATTAGAAAAAAAGGAAAATTACCAAGAGAAGTAATCTCTCAAGAATATGAATTGGAATATGGTAAAGCAACTATTGAAGTTACTAAAAATGATATTCCTGCAAATTCAAAAGTATTAATTATTGATGATTTAATTGCAACTGGTGGAACTACAGTAGCTATTCAAGATTTAGTTACAAAACTTGGAAGCACTGTTGTTGGACAAGCATACTTAATTGAACTTGTTGGCTTATGTGATTATGAAAAATTACAAGGTAAGTTCTTCTCAATGATTAAATATTAAACTTTATTTAAATAAATAAGTTTGAAGAGTGAAAGTGATTTCACTCTTTTTTATTGTTCTTAAATATTGTTGTTAGAATTAACATTATGAAAAATAAACTATTTGATTTTGATAATTCACTAAGAGAAAAATATAAAAATATTATTGGATTAGATGAAGTTGGAAGAGGTTGTATAGCAGGACCACTAGTAGTGGTTGGAGTAATCTTAAATCCTAATTTCTTTGATGACAGAATCAAAGATAGTAAACTAATTAAATCCATTGAGTTAAGAAAAGAATTAAAAAACTTAATTTTAAAAAATAGTATTAGTTATCAAATTGAAGTAGTTAACTCAAATATAGTTGATCAACTTGGTCCTAAACAAGCTTCAGTTAAAGGTATGACTAAAATTGCTAATGGTTTAATTAATGATTATGACTTGTGCTTAACTGATTTTGAGAAAATCAAAGATTTAGAAAAACCACAAATGAATTTAGTAAAAGGTGACAATACTTCTTTTACAATTGCTTGTGCTTCTATTATTGCTAAATCAACAAGAGATGATTATATGGAAGAGTTAGATAATAAATACCCCAATTATTTATTTAAAAATCATCAAGGCTATTTAACTAAAAAACATTTACAATTAATACATCAATATGGTCCAATTAAAGAAGTTCATAGATTTTCTTATAAACCTATAAAATTGATATTGAATAAAAGTAAATAATTGTTTTGTGAAAATAAATCATTATGAAAAATAATCAAGAGTATATCTTAGTAGTAGATATTGGTAATAGCTATACAAAAATAGGGATCTTTGAAAAAGAAAAAGAAAATACAACTTCTATTATTTTATTTCCTACTGATAGTGAAACTAACATAGCTACACTAAGTAAAAAAATGAATGTTTTTAAAAAATACAATATCAAACATTCAATTGTTGGATCTGTTGTACCAAAATTAAAACCAACCTATTTTAAAACTATTAAAAAAATGTTTAATATTGAACCATACTATATTAGTGAAACTACTAAATATAGTTTTTTAATAGATGAATCACCAAATAAAGAATTAGGTGATGATTTAAAAGCATTATGTGAATATTGTGTAAGTGTTAATAAAAATTGTATTGGGATATCATTTGGAACTGCAATTGCTTCAGTGTATTTAAAAAATAATAGTTTAGTTGGTGCAAGCATTGCTGCTGGTCTTGGGTTTGGATTAAACAAATTAATTGAAAAGGCCTCACTTCTTAAAAAAAGTAAAATAGATAAGTTCTCTTCTGATTTCTTTGGGACTAACACAATTTCAGCTTTAGAATCTGGAATTAATAATTTAAGAAGTGGTTTTGCTTATAACTTTTATAATCAAGCTAAAAAAGATAATTTAAATAGTGATTTAAAATGTATTATCACAGGTGGAGAATCTTATAATATTAATATCAGTTCATTTGAATATGAAATTAATAAAGAAGCAATCTTATTAGGATTTAAAAAAATATATTTTTTAAATAATTAAAAACAAAAGAGGTAATTTGATATGTATACTAAATGTATTTATTTTGATATTGATGGAACTCTAGTTCCAGATGGTGTTACTTTAACAAATAAAACTATAATGGCAATCAGATATTTAAAAGATAAAAATATCAAAATAGGTTTAGCAACTGGTAGAAATATTTTCTTTGCTGAGTATTTTGCAAAGGTATTAGATGTAGATATGCCTTTAGTTTGTGTTAATGGTGCTTGAATTGTTACACCAAAAGATTATTTAAACATTAGTACTAAATATATTGACTTCAAACCACAACTTCAATTGTTAGATGTCTTATATAAAGAAAAGAAAGATTTTTTAGTTTATACAATTGATGGAGTTTACTCTACTAGTGAAAATCAACCTTTTTATAAAAGATTATTGTCTGTTCAAGAAAAACTAAAAGAAAAGAAGATTAAATCTAGATTAGTTTATGAAATGAAAGTCAATCCTAATTTAGTTTTCTATTCAAAACAAAAGTTATTAAAAGTTTTAATTTGTTATGATAATGTATCTGAAAAAATAAAATATGAAAATATTTTAAGTAATATTCCCAACTTAGCTTTTTCTGTTTCTCAAAATGGAATCATTGATATCTATAATGGAGAAGTAGATAAAGCTAATGGTATTGAATATGCTATTAACAACTTCAGAATTAATAAAAGAGAAGTAATGGTATTTGGTGATAATGATAATGACCTCAATATGATGAAAACATTTAAGATGTCAGTTGCTTTAAAAAATGCAGATTACCAAATTAGAAAAGCAGCAACTTATACAACAGATTTTACATGTGAAGAAGAGGGTGTTGCTGATTTTATTTTTAAACATTTTTAAAAGTTTAAATCTTGTATTTAAACTTTTTTATTTTTACTTTGTTTTCTAAATCTTTATTTTTGTTAAGGTTTATTTTTTTAATTTTGCTTGATTCTTTGATAAGAAAAAATAACTGCTTAATTAAGCAATAAAGTGATATAATGTTTTAGTATGCATTAATTATTGAGATTGCTGATACACCAATATTAGTTGTCGGGATTATCAGGGAACTCACTATTAATGGAAAGTTGGTGAAAGTCCAACAGTATTTTGAAAGGGCAACTATATAAAATGAAAAATGAGATGAAAATAAAATTATTTTCTTATGATCATAGGTTGTTAGATCAATCAGTAAGAAAAATAATTAAAAGTTCACAAGATAGTGGAGCTAAGGTTAAAGGACCTATCCCGCTACCTACTAAAAAAGAAATATTCACAATTTGTCGTTCTCCACACGTTAATAAAACATCAAGAGAACAATTTGAAAGAAGAACACATCAACGTTTAATTATCTTGTTAAATACTACAGAAAAGACTAAAGAATATTTGAAGAATATCATCATTCCTTCAGGTGTTGATATCCAAATTACACTTAGATAATTATTTGGAGGAAAAAATTATGAAAATGATTCTTGGTAGAAAAATAGGTATGATCCAAAGCTTCTTAGAAGATGGAAGAAGAATACCTGTAACAATTATTCAAGCTGAACCAAATGTAGTATTAGAAAACAAAACACAAGAAAAAAACGGATATGTTGCAACTAAAGTTGGGTTTCAACAAATTGAAGAAAAGAAATTAAACAAACCTCAAAAAGGTTACTTTAAGAAAATTAAAACAGATGCATTCAAACATACAAAAGAATTCAGAAATGTATCTGGTTACAATGTTGGAGACAAAATCTTAGTTGATATCTTCAACTCTGGTGATAAAGTAGATGCACAAGCAATTACTAAAGGTAAAGGATTCACTGGAGCAATTAAAAGATGAAACTTTAAAGTTGGTCCATTAGGACATGGTGCTGGTTATCCTCATAGATATCAAGGTTCTATCTCTTTTGGTAGAGGGGGTAGTCAAGGTCAAAGAGTACCTAAGGGTCAAAAGATGTCTGGACATTATGGACATGAACTTGTAACAATCAGCAACTTAACTGTTGTTAGCATTGAATTAGAAAAAAACTTAATTTTAGTTAAAGGTTCAGTTCCTGGGCCAGTAAACAGTTTA
Source organism: Malacoplasma penetrans HF-2 (assembly GCF_000011225.1). Taxonomy (NCBI): domain Bacteria; kingdom Bacillati; phylum Mycoplasmatota; order Mycoplasmoidales; family Mycoplasmoidaceae; genus Malacoplasma; species Malacoplasma penetrans. The sequence goes on along the minus strand of NC_004432.1, from coordinate 1,330,492 downwards.
GTTTTATTAAAAACAACTGTTAAATCTAAAAAACAAGTTGATCCAATTAAATTGTCTGATCCTGAAGCAATTGCTAGAGCTATCAAAGAAAAAGAAGAACAAGCAAGACTTGCTTTAGAAGCTAAAAAAGCAGAAGCTCACCAAAAAGCAGAAGCTGAAAAAGAAGCTAAAAAACAAGAAATGTTAGCTAAGCAAAAAGCTGCTGAAGAAAAACAAAAAGCAGAAGCTGAAAAAAATGAACAACCAACAGCAACTGCAGAAGAAGCTCCAGCTAAAACTGATGACAATGCTACTGAAAAGAAAGAAGAAAATAATGGAGGAAACCAATAATGAGTTCTGTTAAATTATTTAAAGATCTTTTAGGAAATACAGAAACTGTAGAACTAAAAAATAAAAAACTTTTCATTAGTGATAAAAAAATTAACCATCAAGAAATTTTTAATTCAGTATTAGTTGAAGAAGCAAATTCAAGACAATCTACTGCTTCAACTTTAACTAAAGCAGAAGTTAGAGGTGGGGGTAGAAAACCTTACAAACAAAAACATACTGGTAGAGCTAGACAAGGTTCAATTAGAAACCCTCACTATGTAGGTGGTGGTAGAGCATTTGGTCCATCTCCAGAAAAAAACTATACATTAAAACAAAATTCAAAAGCTTATAAATTAGCTTTTCAATCTGCTATGACTTTGAAATTAAATGAACAAGGTTTAAATCTATTAGTTAATAAAATTGATATGAAAGAACCTTCAACTAAAACAATTTCAAAAATGTTAAAAAAAGTTTCTTATGAAAACAAAAAAGTTTTATTTGTAATTAATGACAAAAATGAAAACTTTTTAAAGTCTTGTAAGAACATTCAAAAAGTTACTTCAAAAATGTGAAACCAAGTTTCAGTAAGAGATATCTTAAACAGTGACATTGCTGTTATTCAAGAAGATGCTTTTGACAAAATTAGTGAGGTATTTGCATAATGGATTTATTAAGTGTAATTATTAAACCACTTCATTCTGAAAAATCTTATTCATTAAGAAATGAAGATATTAAAAAGTATGTTTTTGAAGTAAATAGAAATGCTAACAAATATGAAATTAGTTTAGCATTCCAATTAATCTATGGAATCGTTCCAAATAAAGTAAATGTTGTTAATAGAAAACCAACTCCTACAAGAACTGGGACTAGAAATCCAGGGATGACTAAAGCAAAGAAAATTGCTTATATAACATTACCTCATGGTGTAGATATTCAAATAGATGAAGAACCATCTAAAGAAAAACCTAAAAAAGAAAATAAAAAAGAATTAGTTACTGAAAGAAAAGAAGAGAAAAAAGAAAAACCTAAAAAAGGTGTTTTATCTAAATTAGTAAAAACTTCTCCAAAAGCTAAGTAATTAATTTCGGCGAAAAGCGAAAGGAAAAGCATATATGCCAATTAGAAGAGTAAAAGCCAGAAGTAGTGGGATTAGACAAACTGTAATTATTGATTACAAAAAAGTCCTAACTACTTCTACACCTGAAAAATCTTTAGTTGTTTCACTTAAGAAACATTCAGGTAGAAATAACAATGGAAAAATTACTGTAAGACACCATGGTGGTGGTTACAAAAAGAAATATCGTATCATTGACTTTAAAAGAGACAAAATTAATAAAGTTGCTACTGTTAAATCAATTGAATACGATCCAAACAGAACATCATTTATATCATTAGTTGTTTATGAAGATGGTGAAAAAAGATATATCATTGCTCCAAAAGATTTAAAAATTGGAGACAGAATTCTTTCAAGTAATAAACAAATTGATATTAAAGTTGGGAATGCGTTACCAATTTCATTAATTCCTGAAGGTACATTTGTTCACAACATTGAATTATATCCAGGACGTGGTGGTCAAATGATTAGATCAGCTGGTTCATCTGCTCAAATTCTTGGTAAAGATGAAACTGGAGAATACACTATTGTGAAACTATCTTCTGGTGAAGTTAGAAAAATTGCAAATGGATGTATGGCAACAATTGGTGTGGTTTCAAATGAAGATCACAACCTAGTTGTAATTGGTAAAGCAGGTACTAATAGACATAGAGGTATTAGACCAACTGTTAGAGGGTCAGCAATGAACCCTAATGATCACCCACATGGGGGTGGTGAAGGGAGATCACCTGTTGGACATGATGCTCCTAGAACTCCATGAGGTAAAAGACACATGGGTGTTAAAACTAGAAACAAGAAAAAACAATCTAATGCATTGATTATTAGAAGAAAGAAATAGAGGGTTAGTAATATGTCAAGAAGTTCAAAAAAAGGCCCATACATTGAGCCTAGTTTAATGAAGAAAGTACAAGCCATGAAAGCTGCTGACAAAAAGAAACCTATTAAAACATGATCAAGAAGAAGTACAATCTTCCCTGATTTTGTAGGATTAAATTTTGAAGTGCATAATGGTAAGTCATTTGTTAATGTATATGTAACTGAAGATATGATTGGGCATAAGTTAGGTGAATTTGCTCAAACAAGAACATTTAAACAACATACTAGCAATAGAAAAGATTTAGCTAAATAAGGATAAGGAGATAGAAAATGCAAGCAAGAGCTATTCAAAAAAATATTCATGTTTCTCCAAGAAAAGCTAAATTAGTATGTGATTTAATAAGAAATAAACCAGTTACTAATGCATTATCAATATTAGAAAACACTAATAAAAAAACAGCAGTTTTTCTAAAGAAACTATTACACCAAGCAATCGCTAATGCAACTAATAATCATGCAATGCAAGCAGATAAACTTTATGTTTATCATGTTGTGGCTAACCAAGGATCAACATTAAAAAGAACTAGTCCAAGAGCAAAAGGTTCTGCTGATCTAATTAGAAAAAGACACACTCATTTAGAAATTGTTTTATCTGATGATGTAAATGAAAGAAACAAAGAAATTCAAGCTATCAAAGATAGAATCAAGAAAAGAGCTGCTAATAACAAAGGTTATTGAGCTAAACAAAGAGCTGCTAATGAAGCAGGTTTAAAAGTAGTTGAAAAACCTAAAAAAGCAAAACCAGCTCAACCTAAAAAACCTGTTGAGAAAAAACCTCAACCAAAACCAGAACCAAAAGTAGTTAAAGAAGAGCCAGTAAAACCAGTAAAGGCTGAATCTTTAAAACGTGAACAAGAAGTTTTAAAAGTTGTTGAAACTAAACCAGTTGAAGGTGCTAAAAAAGCAAAAGTTGAAGAAACAGCAATCATTATGATTTCAACTAAGAAAGAATATGCTGACAACTTATTGAATGAAGAATTAAACAAAAATGTATTCTTCTATAAAGTAACTCCAGTTAACCCAATTAAAAGAGTTTTAATTTATACAACAACTGGTAAAAAAGGAGTTGTTGGGGAATTTGACTTAGATAAAATTGAAATCCTAGCATTATCAACAGCTTGAAAAAAATATGGTCAACAATCTTGTATGTCTAAAAAAGATTTTGATGAATATTACAAAGATTCTGAAAAGGCACACATCCTTATATCTAAAGAAGCGTTTAGATATAGTAGACCTAAAACTCTAGAATCTTACAACATGAAAAAAGGACCTAGTGGGTTCCAATATTTGAAATAGCAAATAACAAGGAGAATTTAATATGTTAGAGCCAAAACGTACAAAATATAGAAGACCTCATAAAGTAAGTTATGAAGGAAAAGCTAAAGGAAACAAATATGTTGCTTTTGGTGAATTTGGTTTAATGGCAACTAATGGTGCTTGAATATCAAATCGTCAAATCGAATCTGCTCGTATTGCTATTTCAAAAGCTTTGGGGAAAACAGGAAAGATGTGAATTCGTATTTTCCCACATTTATCTTTAACAAAGAAACCTCTAGAAGTTCGTATGGGATCTGGAAAAGGTTCACCAGAAAAATGAGTTGCTGTTGTTAAAGCAGGAACAGTGATGTTTGAAGTTGCAAACATTCCAGAAGAAGTTGCAAGAACTGCATTGAAAAATGCTGGGAACAAACTTTCTGTTAATTGAAAAATAGTTAAGAAGGGAGAGATTGCTCATGATTAAAGAGTTAAGAACAAAAACTGATAATGAGTTAGGTAATCTAATCTCTAAACTTAAAATTCAGTTATTAGAAATGAGATTTAAAATAGCTAATGGTGAAGTTGAAGGTCTTCATAAATTTAAAGAAATTAAAAAGACTATAGCAATGGCTATGACAGTTCTTTCTGAAAGAAATGTGAAAATCTCTTTCTCAACATTCAGCACTCAATTAATTAAACAAAAAAATGGGAAACAAGAAATTGTAAGCTTATCTATTGTTGATGAAAGAAAAGATGCTGTTAAATCTCAACCTAAAGCAAAACCAGTTGAGGCTAATAAACCAGCAGTTAGTGAATCTAAAAAAGAAGAACCAAAAAAAGTTGAAACTAACAACAAACCAGTTGCAAAACCTGTTGTTAAAAAAGAACAACCTGTTCAATCAAAACCAGCAGCAAAACCAACTGCAAAACCTGTAGCTAAACCAGTTGCAAAAACAACTGCATCAAACTCTAAACCAGCTACAAGCAAACCGGTTTCAAAACCAACAGGAAAACCTGTTGCAAAACCAGCTGCTTCAAATTCTAAACCAGTAGCTAGCAAGCCAATGGCTAAGCCAGCAGCAAAACCAACAGGAAAACCTGTTGCAAAACCAGCAGCTAAACCAGCTGCTTCAAACTCAAAACCTACTACAAGCAAACCTGCAAGTAAAACAACTGCTAAAGCACCAGTGAAAGGAAAGAAATAATTATGGGTCAAAAAGTTAATCCAAATGGTTTAAGACTTGGAATTAATAGAAACTGAGAATCTAGATGAGTTGCTAAAGACAACAGACAGACAGCTCTATGATTAGTTCAAGATGATAAAATCAGAAAACACATTTTCAAAGTATGTAAAGCTGCACAAGTTTCACATGTTGAAATTGAAAGAACACAAAACAAAGTAGATATCTTTATTCACTGTTCACAACCTGGTATTGTTTTAGGTAAAGAAATGAGTAACTTAAAAGTTCTAAAACAACAATTAAGTTACATAGTAGGTAGAAAAACTAAAGTAAATGTAAATGTTTTACCTTTAGATAAACCAACATTCTCAGCAAGAATAATTGCAAGAGAAATTGCTGATGCAATTGAAAACCGTTTCTCATTTAGAAATGCACAAAAGATTGCAATTAAAAAAGTTTTAGCTTCAGGAGCTAAAGGTATTAAAACAAATGTATCTGGTCGTTTAGGTGGGGTTGAAATGGCTAGAGAAGAAGGATACTCTGAGGGTATTGTTCCACTAACAACTTTAAGAGCAAATATTGATTATGCTTTAGAAGAAGCATGAACAACATATGGTTTAATTGGTGTTAAGGTTTGAATTAACCGTGGTGAATTATTCAAAAAGAATTTCTCTCAAAATACTAAATTTGAGAAAAAACCTATTGAAAAGAAAAGAGAACAACAACCAGTTCAACAACAAAAACCACAACAACCTAAACCTCAACCAAAAGTAGTTAAAGAAGTTAAACAAGAAGAACCTGCAAAACCAGTAAAAGCTGAATCTTTAAAACGTGAACAAGAAGTTTTAAAAGTAGTTGAAGCTAAACCGGCTGAAGGTGCAAAAAAAGGTAAAGTTGAAGAAACAGCAATTATTATGATTTCAACTAAGAAAGAATATGCTGACAACTTATTAAATGAAGACTTAAACAAAAATGTTTTCTTCTATAAAGTAACTCCAGTTAACCCAATTAAAAGAGTTTTAATCTATACAACAACTGGTAAAAAAGGAGTTGTAGGAGAATTTGACTTAGACAAAATTGAAATTCTAGCAGTATCAACAGCTTGAAGAAAATATGGTCAACAATCTTGTATGTCTAAAAAAGATTTTGATGAATATTATAAAGATTCAGAAAAAGCACACATTCTTATATCTAAAGAAGCATTTAGATATAGCAGACCAAAAACTTTAGAATCTTACAACATGAAAAAAGGCCCTAGTGGGTTCCAATACTTAAAATAATTTTAGAAAGGACTAAATATGAGCAGTCAAGTAAATACTACAAGAGATAGTAGAAGAAAAATTTTGCAAGGTATTGTTGTATCTGACAAAATGCAAAAAACTATCGTTGTTCAAGTTGAAAGAAAGTCAAAACATAGACTTTATAAAAAATTAGTAATTACTCACAAAAAATATCATGCACATGATGAAAAAGAAGAGTGTAAAATTGGTGATTTTGTAGAAATTATGGAAACAAGACCACTAAGCGCTACTAAAAGATGAAGATTAAATAAGATCATTCAAAAAGCTAAGTAGTTATTAAATGTTAATGAAGAGGTAAATAATATGATTCAATTTATGACAAAACTAAACGTAGCAGATAACACTGGTGCAAAACAAGTTGGAGTAATTAAAGTATTGGGTGGAACTAAAAGAAGATATGCTTCTGTTGGTGACATTGTTGTAGTTTCAGTTAAAAAAGCTCAACCTGACGGAATTGTTAGAAAAGGGCAAGTGTGCAAAGCTGTAATTGTGCGTGTAAAAAAGAACATCACTAGATCTAGTGGTAACTCATTATCTTTTGATGATAATGCTTGTGTAATTATCAAAGAAGATAAAACACCTAGAGGTTCACGTATATTTGGACCAGTAGCTAGAGAACTTAGAGATAAAGGTTTTTCTAAAATTGTATCTTTAGCTCCAGAAGTATTATAAGGAGACGAGAAAATGCAAAGATTAAAAAAAGGCGACAAAGTTAGAGTTATTTCAGGTTCTGAAAAAGGTAAAGAAGGAATTATTTTACAAGTATTTCCTGAGTTAAACACAGCACAAGTTGAAGGTGTAAATGTTAGAAAAAGACATAAAAAAGCAAATCAAGAAAACCAAGAAGGTGGAATAGTTGATATTGCAGTTCCTTTAAATATGTCTAAGTTAGCTTTGATTGATAACAAAGCAAAAGGAAAAACAACAAGAATTAAATACGGTTTTGATAAAAACAATAAAAAAGTAAGAATTTCAAAAATTTCTAATAGTGAAATAGGAAGTAAGTAGGTAATAGTATGGCAATAAAATCTGTTCTTTACGATAAATACAAAAAAGATGTAACTAAGTCTTTAATGAAAGAATTTAACTATAAATCTACTATGGAAATTCCAAGACTTGAAAAAATTGTAATTAATTCAGGATTAGGAGATGCAACTTCTGATTCAAAAATTGTTGAAATAGGTTTAAAAGAACTTCACTTAATTACTGGTCAAAAACCAATTGCAACAAAATCTAAGAAATCAATTGCTACTTTTAAATTAAGAGAAGGACAAGCAATTGGTGCAAAAGTTACACTAAGAAGAGAAAACATGTGAAACTTTTTAACAAAATTAATCTCAATTGCAATTCCTAGAATTAGAGACTTTAGAGGATTATCAACTAAGTCTTTTGATGGGAATGGAAACTATACATTTGGAATTAAAGAACAAATTATCTTTCCAGAAATTGTGTATGATGATGTTAAAAAACTAAGAGGTTTTGATATTACAATTGTAACTTCAGCTAAAACTGACAAAGAAGCAATGTTTTTATTAAAAGAATTAGGAATGCCTTTTGTAAAAACTAAGGAGGCAAAATAATATGGCAAAAAAATCATTAATTGTTAAACAAAAAAAACACCCTAAATTTAAAGTAAGAGCATACACACGTTGTGAAAGATGTGGAAGACCAAGAGCTGTAATTAGAAAATTTGGTATTTGCCGTTTATGTTTTAGAGACCTTGCTTATAAAGGTGCAATTCCTGGTGTTAAGAAAGCATCATGATAGATAGGAGAAATTAAATATGTACATGGATCCAATTTCAGATTTACTTTTAAGAATTAAAACAGGAACTAAAACAAAAAGAAATTCTGTAGTAGTTAAAACTTCTAAATTAGTTACTAACATTTTAGAAATTTTAAAAAATGAAGGATATATTGAAGGATTTAAAACTGAATCAATTGGTAAAAACAAAAACCAAACAGTTGTAAATTTAAAATATAGAAATAATGTTTCTTCAATTACAGGATTAAAACAAATTTCAAAACCAGGTCTAAGAATTTATAGTGAAGCTCAAAAATTACCAAAAGTTTTAAATGGTTTAGGGATAGCAATTATTTCTACAAGCATGGGATTAATGACTGATAAAAATGCTAAGAAAAACAATGTAGGTGGCGAAGTAATCGCTTACGTTTGATAGGAGATAGATAATGTCAAGAGTTGGAAATAGATTATTATCAATTCCAAGTGGTGTTAATGTAGAGGTTGAAAAATCTCTAGTTAAAATTACTGGAAAACTTGGAACATTATCAGTTCCATTTGATAGCAAAAAATTATCAGTATTAAACAAAGATTCAATGGTAATTGTTAAAAGAGCAAACGATGAAAAAGAAACAAAAATGTTGCATGGAACAACTAATGCAAACATTAACAATGCTCTTATTGGTGTTAATAGTGGACATACTAAAAAACTTAAAATTGTAGGTGTTGGTTATAAAGCTGCTGTTAATGGAAACAAAATCAATTTAAACTTAGGATATTCTCATCCAATTGATTTAGAAATTCCAGCAGGATTAAATGTAACTTGTCCTCAAGCTACAGAAGTTGTTATTACAGGTGCTGATAAAGCAGTTGTAGGACAATTTGCAGCAGTAATTAGAAGCAAAAGACCACCAGAACCTTATAAAGGTAAAGGTGTTGCTTATAGTAATGAAGTGATTATTAGAAAAGTTGGTAAGACTGCTGAAGGTTCTAAAAAATAAGCTAGGAGATAGATTATGAAAAATATTAATCTTAATAGAAAAGAAAAAAGAACTGAACGTCATAAAAAAGTTCTTAGAAAATTTAGAAAAATCGATAATGATTTACCAAGACTTCGTATCACTAAAACTAATCAACATATTTTTGCCCAATTATTGGATGATAATAAAAACATTGTAATTGCTTCAAGTTCTTCAGTGCAACTTAAACTAGCTAATGGAAACATTGAAAATAGTAAAAAAGTTGGAGAAGACATTGCTAAAAAAGCAATCAGTAAAAAAATTAAAGCAATCAATTTTGACTGTGGTGGATCTAAATACCATGGTAGAGTTTCAGCATTAGCAGATGCTGCTAGAAAAACAGGATTAAAATTCTAATTTAGATATTAAGGATAGAAAATGGAAGATATTAAAACAACGACTCCTGAAGTTAAAAATGAAGAAAATAAAACTTCAGAAGTAAAAGAAGGTAAAGCCTTAGAAAAAAACAACAAACCTCATTTTGTAAAAGCAAACTCTTCAAATGTAAAACCTTTTGAAAGAAGATCTAATCCAAATAACAAAAAACCTTTTTCAAAAGATGGTAGTGGAAATAAACCAAACAAAATTGTTAAACAATCAGTTACTGGTTTAGAAGAAAAAATTGTTGGTGTTAAAAAGATTTCTAAAACTACTAAGGGTGGTAGAAATATGAGATTTAGCGCACTAGCAGTAATTGGAGATAGAAAAGGAAATGTTGGTTTTGGTTTAGGAAAATCAATTGAAGTTCCAGTAGCTATTAGAAAAGCTTTAAAAAGTGCAAAGAACAACATGTATAAAGTAAAAATGAACAAAAACTTCACTTTATACCATGAAGTTATTGGTAAACATGGTGCTGGTAAAGTTTTAATTAAACCAGCTCCTAAAGGTACTGGGGTAATTGCTGGTGGTCCAATTAAAGTGGTTCTAGAACTTTGTGGATTCAAAGATGTATATTCTAAAAACTTAGGAAAAAATACTTCTTTAAACATGGTTAGAGCAACTATTAAAGGATTACAAATGCAAAAATCTCCTAAAGAATATGCTACTCTTAGAGATAAAACATTGAAAGATATTTGGGAGTAAAATATGAAATTAGAAAATTTAAAAAGTAAAGAAGGTTCTAGACACAAAACTAAAAGAGTTGGTAGAGGTTTTGGTAGTGGAATCGGAAAAACTTCAACAAGAGGTAGTAAAGGTCAAAAATCTAGAAAATCAGGACACACAAGACCTGGATTTGAAGGTGGACAAACTACTTTATATAGAAGAATACCTAAGATTGGTTTCAATAACAAAAACTTTGCAAATAACTACAATGTTGTAACTTTAAATAATATTGTTAAATTAAATTTAGCTAATGTTGATAAAAAAGTATTAGTTGAAAAAGGTTTGATTGAAGATAACAAATTACCTATTAAGGTAATTGGAACTGCAACTATTAGCAAGCCAATTTCTGTTTCAGCTCACAAATTCTCTAAAGGATCTGTTGCTACTTTAGAAAAAAGTAAGTCTAAATTTGTTGTAATTAAGTAATAATATAGTTTAATATTATTTGTATGAATAATTTATCTACATATCAAAATAAAAAATCTTTTTGAAATGAATTAAAACAAATATTTACTAATAAACAAGTGTTGGTGTCTTTTGTGGCAACACTTGTTTTATTGATTTTATTTAGAATTGGTTCTGCAATTACAATGCCAGGATTAACTATTACTGATAGTCTATCTGATAGTACTCAATCTTCATTTCTTGGAGTTTTAAACCTACTAGGTGGTGGTGGGATTTCTCGGCTTTCTTTTATGGCTATAGGGGTTTCGCCTTACATTACTGCCCAAATTATTGTCCAATTACTTTCCTCTGATTTAATTAAACCTTTAACAAGGTTATCTAAAGCTGGAGAGCGTGGAAAAAGAAAACTTGAAATCATAACTAGACTTATTACAATTCCATTTGCTATTATGCAAGCATATGCAGTACTAAGTCTTGCGGGAACTCAAGGTTTAGTTTCTTCTTTCTTTGGACAATCTGCACTAAGTAGTGTACCAGCTGGTCAAATTATCTTATTACTATTAGGGATGACTGCAGGAACTTATTTAACAATTTTCATTTCAGACATTATCTCTAAAAGAGGGGTTGGTAATGGAGTTACTCTTATTATTCTTTCAGGGATTGTGGCTTCAATTTATCCAAACTTCACAAGTGTTTTCCAAGTATTAACTGGAAGTTCACAAATTTCAAACCAATTATTAAGATACTTTAGTTTTGCAGTATATTTAGTTTTCTTCTTCTTGATCCTATTAGCAACAACATTTGTAAATGGTTCAGTTCGTAAGATTCCTATTCAACAAATTGGGCAAGGTTTATCTAAAGAAGTTGATGAAATGCCTTACTTACCAATTAAGTTAAATGCCGCTGGGGTAATTCCTGTTATTTTTGCCAGTTCAATTATGACTATTGCTCCAACAATATCTCAATTTCTACCTTCTGGTAGTGCAGGGTCAGAATTTATAAATGAATATTTATCAATTGAAAGACCAGTAGGATTAGTTATTTATACTGTGTTGATAGTTTTATTTGGATTCTTTTATTCACACATTCAAGTTAATTCTGAAAAGCTTGCTGAGAACTTTCAAAAATCTGGGAAATTTATTCCTGGAGTAAAAATGGGTGAAGAAACTCAAAAATACATTTCTAAAACTTTAAATAGAGTTAACTGTATTGGTGTTCCTTTCTTAGCTTGTTTAGCAATTGTTCCATATTTAATTACTATGACTACTGGAATTCCTAATGGGATTGCAATTGGTGGTACTGGTGTGATTATTATGGTTACAGGTTCACTAGATTTCTGATCATCACTTAAGAGTGCTCAAACAAACTATACTTATTCTAATTTGACTAAGGGTCTTAAAAAATCTAATGAAGGTCAATTATTAGGAAGTAAAGCTGAAACTGATGATGTAAAAAGATTATGGTAGGTTAAATAAAAATGAAATTAGTTTTATTAGGTGCACCAGGTTGTGGAAAGGGAACAATCTCTGATTACCTTGTTAAAAATTATGGATTAGTACATTTATCAACTGGTGATATTTTTAGACAAACAATTGATCAAAAAGGTCCTTATTGAGAAGAACTTAAAAGTTACATCTCTAAGGGGTTGTTAGTTCCGGATGAATTAACAAATAAAATTTTAAAAAATGCATTAGATAAAAACATGGATAAGTCTTTTATCTTGGATGGATGTATTAGAACAATTGCACAAGCTGATTTTTTATCAACTATCTTAGACATTGATCTTGCATTATATTTAGAAGTTCCTTTTGATGTATTAGAAAAAAGATTAACTGGAAGAAGAATTTGTAGTAAATGTAAAAGAATTTATAACATTCATTATTCTGCTCCAAAAAAGGAAGACATCTGTGATGATGATGGTGAATTCTTAATTCAAAGAAAAGATGACCAAAAAGAAATCATTGATGAAAGAATGAAAGTTTATAGAACAAATTCAGAACCTTTAATTAAGTACTATGAAAAACTTAATAAATTAGTTGCTATTAATTCTGAAAACTTAGATGATTTAGAAAAGAATATTGATGACTTATTTATTAACAAATTTAATTTAAGAAAGATTGCTTAATTATGATTTATTTAAAATCAAATTATGAAATTGAACAAATCAAAAAAGCTTGTAGTGTTTGAAAAAAAGTAAGACAAGCTTTGATTGAAAATGCAGCTGCTGGAAAGTCTCTAATTGAACTAGATGAATTGGCAAAGAAAGTAACAATTGAAAATGATTGTACAACTCCTTTTCATCAATATAGAGGCTTTCCGGGTTATAATTGTATTTCAGTGAATGATGTAGTAATTCACGGAGTCCCAACCAACTACAAATTGAAAGATAAAGATATGGTAACATTTGATGTTGGTGTTGCATATAATGGTTACATATGCGATGCTGCTTTTACAGTGATCATAGGCGAAAATGTAGAAGCTCAAAAAATTAATGATGTTTGCTACAAATCATTAATTGAAGGTATTAAACAAATTAAGCCAGGCAATAGAATTGGTGATATATCAAATGCTATCGAAGAATATGTAGTATCAAATGGATATTACATATTAGAAGATTTTGGAGGTCATGGATGTGGTAGAAAACTGCATGAAGATCCCATTATCTTAAATTATGGAGTTAAAAATAGTGGTCCTATCATTAAACCTAATATGGTTTTATGCATTGAACCCATGATCTTAACAGAAGATGCTTCATATTATATTGATAAAGACAAATGGTCAGTAATAGCTTCTAACCACAAACTATCATGCCATTGAGAACATATGGTGTTGGTTACAAATGAAGGTTATGAAATATTGACTGAATAGAGGTTAAATGTCAAAAGAAGGAAAAATAACATTAAAAGGTAAAGTAGTGACTGCCCTACAAGGTGGTCAATTTAAAGTTTTACTAGAAAATAATGTTGAGATAATAGCTAACGTATCTGGTAAAATCCGTGTTTACAAAATACAGATTTTAAAAGGTGATACTGTAGAAGTTGAGTTAAGTCCATACGACCTAACACGTGGCAGGATTATCTATAGAATATCTTAATTAAATAGAGGTGAAAACAATGAAAGTTAGATCTTCAGTAAAACCTATTTGCAAGGACTGTAAAGTTATTAACAGACACAGTCGTGTAATGGTAATTTGCAAAACTGCTAAGCACAAGCAAAGACAAGGATAATAAATTTTGGAGGAAGAATGGCTCGTATATTAGGGGTTGATATTCCAAATAATAAAAGAGTTGTAATCTCTTTAACTTATATTTTTGGAATTGGAAAATCAAGAAGTCAAGAAATTTTATCAAAAGCTAAAATAGATGAAAATAAAAAAGTTTCTGCTCTTTCTGAAGAAGAGTTAGCAACTATTAGAAAAATAGCTTCTGAATATGTAATCGAAGGTGATTTACGTAGAGAAGTTGCTATGAACATTAAAAGATTAATGGAAATCGGTTCTTATCGTGGTATTAGACATAGAAGAAATTTACCTGTAAGAGGTCAAAGAACTAAGTGTAATGCTAGAACAAGAAAAGGTCCAAGAAAAACTGTAGCAAATAAAAAAATTGAAACTAAATAATAGTTAGGAGAAATTATGGCAAAGAAAAGAAAAAAGAAATTAAGCTCTCCTGAAGGAATTTCTCACATTCATGCATCTGCTAACAATACTATTGTTACTTTAACTAACACTGGTGGGGATGCTATTACTTGATCAAGTTCTGGATCAATTGGTTATAAAGGTTCAAAAAAATCTACACCATATGCAGCTGGTATAGCAGCAGAAACTGCAGCTAAAGTTGCAATTGATTTAGGATTAAAAAAAGTAATTGTAAAAGTGAATGGGACTGGTAGTGGTAAAGATACTGCAATTAGAAGTTTACATGCAGCTGGATTAGAAATATCTGAAATTCACGATGTTACTCCAATTCCACACAATGGATGTAGACCGCCTAAGAAACCAAGATAATACAGGAGAACGAGATGGAAAAATTTTTAAGATATAATATTCAAATTGGTAAAGACCAAAATAAAGATGCAGACTATGGAGTGTTTGTTTTCAAACCTTTAGAAAGAGGATTTGGGCATACATTAGGAAATAGTTTAAGAAGAGTATTATTAAGCAATATCATTGGGCATAGCTTATTTGCTATTAAAATTCCAAATGTTTCACATGAGTTCCAATCAATTAAAGGTGTTAAAGAGGATTTAACTCAAATTATTTTAAACTTGAAAAGACTTGTTGTTAAAATTGACCAAGAAATTTTTGGTGAAGAAGAACAAAAAGAAACGAGTTTAGAAAAATGACCAACACTTAAAATTGATTTCTCAAAAGGTGGAGTTTTAAAAGCTTCTGATATTGAAACACCAGTTGGGTTTGAAATCATTAATAAAGATATGTATATTGCTACAATTGAAAGTGGTGTTAAATTCAAAATGGAACTATTTGTTAAAACTGGAAGAGGTTTTACAACATTTAGTGAAAACAAAGAATTAATCAATGCTATCAATGTAATTGCAGTAGATTCAAACTTCTCTCCTGTACTTAAAGTTGGATATAAAGTTAGTGATATTAAAACTACTAAAAATGAAATTAATGATGTTCTAGAATTAGAAGTAGCAACTAATGGTGCAGTTTCAGCTGCTGAAGCTGTTGCTATGAGTGCAAAGATTCTATTAGAACATTACAAACCAATTGTTACTGAATTATTTGATAACTATAATGACTTAAGAATTATTAATGAAGAAGCTACAGTTTCATCAAGTAAATCTTCATTAGCAATTTCAATTGATGAATTAGAATTATCAGTACGTTCATACAATTGTTTAAAAAGAGCTGGGATTCATACAATTACTCAATTAACTGACAAAACAAAAGGTGAAATTGAAAAAATTAGAAATCTTGGTAAAAAATCATTCAAAGAAATTATTAAAAAGATTCAAGACAGAAACTTGAAATTAAAAGAAGAACAAAACTAGGGAGTATTTTATGTCTTATATTAATAAAAAAGGTAAAACTACTTCTTGAAGATTAATGGTGATTCGTCAACAAGTATCTGAAGTAATAGCTAATAATCAAATTACAACAACTTTGACTAAAGCTAAAGAAACTAGAAAACATGTTGATAGAATTATCACTTTAGCTAAGAAAAATACCTTAGCTTCTAGAAGAGCTGCAGCTGCAATTCTTTTAGATACATCAATTTCAACAAAAGATCAATTAATCCAAAAATTGTTCACAGATTTACAAAAAAAATATACATCTAGAAATGGTGGATATACAAGAATCTTGAAATTGGGTAGACGTAAAGGTGATAATGTTGAAGAAGCCATTCTTCAATTAGTTTAATAACATTAAAATCTATGCATAATGCATAGATTTTTTATTTATAATCAAAATACTTGTTTCCACAATAATTGAAAGGTTTTAATATGATGGACCAAAAAAGAAAAGTAAATCTAGATGAATTGTTTGAATATCAAAAAGAATTATTAAAAGATAGTTCATTTAGAGTAAGTCAAAATGCTTTAGTAAATAATAAATTGGAAGATGTAGCAATTGATTTTGAAAGTTTAAAAAAATACAATGGTGAATACACTAATAACATTAAACCAGCATCTGCAAAAATAACTCATCAAAAAAATTCAGGAAGATGTTGAATTTTTGCTGCATTAAATATGATTAGAGATAAGTTCATTGAAGATAATAATTTAGAGAACTTTGAATTTTCTCAATCTTATTTACACTTCTATGACAAATTAGAAAAAGCTAATGTTTTTTTAAACCACATGGTTGATATGGTAGATGTAGACTCAACTGATAGAGTATTATTTAGTTTATTGTCTGAAGCTACTGGAGATGGTGGTTTCTTTGATTGAGCTAAAAATTTAATTTTAAAATATGGATTAGTACCAAAATCTGAAATGGAAGATAGTTTTTCAAGCTCTAATACTTTAACTATTAATAAATTACTTGATTTAAAGTTAAAGCAAGCTGCTATTGAAATTAGAAAATATAAAGAAGATAAATCACAAATCTTTCAAATTAAAGAAAAGTATTTATATGATGTATACAAAATTTTAGTATCTGCATATGGATTGCCTCCTAAAAAGTTTGATTTGTTTTTAAAAGATAAAAAAGAAAAAACTAAAAATTTTTATGGGTTAACACCACTTACATTCCTTAAAAAAATTAAATTTAATTTTGATGATTATGTAAGTATAGTTTATACACCTTATAGAAAAATAAAACCATTCCAAAGATATGAACTAACTTATGCAAATGCAATGCAAGAAAAAGGTAATGCAGTTTTCACTACAGTTGATCAAGCAACTTTTAGATTAATGGCACTATCAATGATGTATAAGAAAAAATCAATTTGATTTGCTTGTGATGTAGATCACTTCTCTTCTCGTCAAAAAGGAATTTGAGCAACAGATTTATATGATTTTGAAAATTTCTTTAATATTAAATTTAATAAAGACATTTCTCAACATATTGAATATTCTCAAATAGGATCAAACCATGCAATGACATTACAAGGATTTGATTTAAATACTAAATCTTGAGAGAAAGTAAAATCAGATTATTTTGCTAAAAACAAAAGTAAAAAACTTTCAATTGATGATTTTAAATCTTTAGTTAATTTAATTCCTATTAAAAAATGAAATATAGAAAATAGCTGAGGAGAAAAATTTGGAAATAAAGGTATCTTTACAATTTCAGATGATTGATTTAACAACTATGTTTATGAAATTGTTTTAAGTAAATCTTTATTTAAAGAATTTTTAAAAAACCCAGAATTCTTATCTAAAACTGAATTTGCTAAATTTAAATCTAGTTCTAGTCAAAATAAAACAGATTTCTTATATGAACAAATGTTATCTAATGCATTAGCAACTAAACCAATTAAATTAGCTTTATGAGAACCATTTAATAAATTTATGAAAGGAGTTAAATAATATGAGAAGAAATGTTGAATTTGAATTGATTGAAAAATTTGAAAAAAATTTAAATATTAAAGAAGTTAAAAAAGTTTCTAATATTTTATTTAACACATCAATTTACCAAGCAAGTTATAATGCTCAAAAGATCAATAAACTAAATCAAAATTTTTCATTGGATTTAATTGGTTTACCAGTTGAAAACCAACATAAGAGTGGAAGATGTTGATTATTTGCAGCAACTAATTTCATTAGAGAACAAATTGCTAAAAAACTAAATTTAGACAACCTTTCTTTGTCTAATGCTTATTTAGCTTTCTGAGATAAGATTGAACGTTCTAATTTCTTTTTAGAAGCAATGATTGAAAACATCAATAAACCACTAGATGATAGATTGGTAAGACACTTTTTAAGAACTGGTATTGAAGATGGTGGTCAATGAGATATGGCAGTAAACTTAATTGAAAAATATGGAGTTGTGCCATATGATGTAATGAAAGATACTGCACATGCTGCAGACACACAAACTATAAATTATTTACTTAATTGAAAATTAAGAGACTTCACAGCAGAACTAAGAAAAGATATTGATAAATCACCTGAAAATTTATCTAGAAAAAAAGAACAAATGATGAAAGAAATTTTCAAGTTATTACAAACTTTCTATGGTGAAATTCCTCAAACTTTTGATTTTGAATATTCAATTGATTTAGAAAAAGTAAAAGAAGCTGATGATAACTTGTTCTATACAGACAGTTATGACAAATATACTAGAAGATATTTTCTAGATAAAAATTTAACACCTCAAAGTTTTTATCAAAAATATGTAGATATTAAACTTGATGAATTTATAAGTATTATTCATGCTCCGCAAGATACTAAAGATTTCTTTAAATTATATACATTTAAATACTTAAACAATGTAATTGAAGGAAGACCAGTTTTGCATTGCAATGTTCCTTTAGATTTATTTAAATATTTAATTTGAGAACAACTAGAAAAAACAAAACTACCAGTTTGATTTGGTTCTGATGTTAGTTGATTTAGAGATTGAATAAGTGGTACTTGAGATGACCAACTATTTGATATTGAAAATTTATTCAATACTTCTTTCCAATTAAAAAAAGGAGAACAATTAACTTACAGAACTAGCTTTATGACTCATGCAATGGTAATAGTTGGATTAAACTCTAACCAAGAAGAAAACTATAGTTTAGATTTATCTAATTTTAGTAGTTATGAACAATGGTCTCTTGCAGCTAAGAAAATGGATTTCAATAGATGAAAGATTGAAAACAGTTGAGGAGATGATGTAGGTTATTATGGATACTGAACTATTAGTGGTTCATGATTTGATAAATATACTTATCAAGCAGTTGTTTCTAAAAAACTATTAGTTGAAGCTTTAAATAATTTAAACTTACCTTCAATTGAAGAACAAGTTACTGAAAACCTAGATCCATGAGATCCTATAGGAACTTTAGCATAATGAATTTATTTTTTAATTTTAATAATTTGGATACTTGGTTTAAAGATAATTATGATTTTAATAAACATGATTTATTTTTAAAAAATGAAAATAACAACTTCAAATTATTATTAGAAGAAGCTATTAAAAATAACAACATTAGTGAATCAAAGATTAATTCTATTAATGTTGTTATCAGTCTAAATTCTACTGATCCTATAACTCCTACCAATATTTGAAAATTTGGTGAATTTAATAAAGAGTGAAATGTTAAATTTATTGAAACCATTCAACCATTAATAACTTTTTGTAGATTGAATAATAAACTATTTAATATTATTTATATTTATTTGGATCAAGGACCTAAAAATATAGCTAATATTGCAATGGCTCAACTTTTAAAAAGTTTAGTAATTGGGTTAAATCAAGAAACTAAACCTTTTAAATTTAAATCAAAACTTTTTGTTTTAGATAAAGAAAAAAAAGAATATTTAACTAAACTAAATAAATTGTTATCTTCAAAAAGAAAAGTTATTATTTCAAATTCTAAATTATTACAACAGTTAAAATTTAGCTGAATTAGAAAAAACTTACATTATGTCTAATAAAATTGATTCAATAAATAAAGTTGTAGTAATTACAGGGGCATCATCTGGAATTGGATATGCAATAGGAAAATATTTATCTTCTAAACATTACACTGTATATTCTCTTTCTAGACAATTCAAAGAAGATAAATATATAAGATATATTGAGTGTGATATTACCAACTATGAACAAGTAGATGATTGTTTGTATACAATTTTTCAAAAACACAATCATATAGATTTAATTATTAATAACAGTGGTTTTGGAATAACTTCTGCTATTGAAGAATTAGATATTAATAAATATCAAGAAATGCTTAAAGTAAATGTAGATGCTGCTTTAAATTTATCTATACAAGCTATTAATTACTTAAAACAGTCTCATGGAAAGATAATTAATATGGGATCAATTGCATCTGAAATTATTTCTTTATTTGGTACCCACTATTCAATATCTAAACAACTTCTAAAATTATTATCTTATTGTTTATATAATGAATGTAAATATCAAAAGATTGGTATTTGTAATTTAATAATTGGTAAAACCCATTCAGATTTTGAAAAAAATAGAATTATTAATACAAAATCAGATTCTGCATATAGTAGAGATTTGAATAATTATTTAAATGTATTTAATTCTTCTACTAAACATTGAATGCAACCTATAAAGATTGCCAAACAAATTTATAAATTAGATAAGAAAAGAAAAATTCCTATTACTAAAACAATAGGATTAAAAAATAAATTAATGATTTTGTTTTTTAAATCAATATCTACTAATTTATCTAATAAAATTACTTATAACTTTTTTTGTAAAACTAAAAAATAGAATAATTACCTCAATAAGTAATTATTCTATTTTTCTGCCCTATATTCTCCCTATATATAAAAATTGGTGAAGAAAAAAGGAAGAAATTGGAAAGATTTAGTAAAGAATTTGTAAAGATTTAGGAAAGAAAAGATTTTCATAAAACCCATAAAATTACTTATGGATAGTTAACCTATAGATAAAATTGTTAGCTATCCAACCAAAGTATCATGGATAGATACGACTTGTTAGTTAATATAATAAATAATATTAACTACATGACCTCCTATTTGAAATAAGATTTTTTTGAGCAAGAGTATAGGTGTTTTTATATTTTATAATTTTTAGATATTTTAGAAAGGAGCATAGATGAAAAGCAAAAATAATGATATGCTTAAATTAATAGTAGATTTAGCTAAAAAAGTTACAAATGTTGAATTTGATAACCTTCAATTAGATGAAGATAAAAATACAGGTTCAGTTTTTGTAAGATTTGAATTGGAGCAAAACATGAGTGAAAAAATAACTTTAGCTTTAGTTTATAAAGAACTTAAAGAAATGAGAACAGACATCAGTGAATTAAAAACTGATGTTTCTCATCTAAAAACAGATATGGTTGAAGTTAAAGCAGACATTGCTGAACTAAAAACTGATGTTGCTGCAATCAAAGCTTGTCCTACTATTCAAAAAGAACTACTACTTACTAAATAAATAAATTTTAATATATCTTTTTTATTCATTGATTTCAGGAATCAGATTTAATAAATCTGATTCCTTTCTTTTATTTAACCAGTTAGATTTATTAGTGTTATTTAAAGAAGTAAAGCAAAAATAATGATATCCTTAAATTAATAGTAGATTTAGCTAAAAAAGTTACAAATGTTGAATTTGATAACCTTTTATTAGATGAAGATAAAAATACAGGTTCAGTTTTTGTAAGATTTGAATTGGAGCAAAACATGAGTGAAAAAATAACTTTAGCTTTAGTTTATAAAGAGCTTAAAGAAATGAGAACAGATATTAGTGAATTAAAAACTGATGTTTCTCAACTAAAAACTGATGTTGCTGCAATCAAGGCTTGTCCTACTATTCAAAAAGAACTACTACTTGCTAAATAAGTAAGTTTTAATATATCTTTTTTATTTATTCATTTCAGGAATCAGATTTAATAAATCTGATTCCTTTCTTTTATTTAACCAGTTAGATTTATTAGTCTTATTTAAAGAAGTAAAGTAAAAATAATGATATCCTTAAATTAATAGTAGATTTAGCTAAAAAAGTTACAAATGTTGAATTTGATAACCTTTTATTAGATGAAGATAAAAATACAGGTTCAGTTTTTGTAAGATTTGAATTGGAGCAAAACATGAGTGAAAAAATAACTTTAGCTTTAGTTTATAAAGAGCTTAAAGAAATGAGGACAGATATTAGTGAATTAAAAACTGATGTTGCTGTAATCAAGGCTTGTCCTACTATTCAAAAAGAATTAAAACTTATTAACAAGCATAAAGGTTTTTTGTTTATAAGTTGGTGAAAGAATCAGATTTATATAATCTGATTCTTTTCTTTTATTAAATTAATTAAAATTATTAAAGTTATTTAAAGAAGTAAATTAAAAATAATGATATCCTTAAAATAATAGTAGACTTAGCAAAAAAAGTTACAAATAGATTAACAAAACTATCTATAAAAATAACTCTAATATAATAAAAAAATTAAACTAATTAACTTTTAAAAGTAAATAGCAATCATTATAAATGGAACATCAATACAAATAATAAAAAAACACTAGGAATCTATTTAATGTCACTTATGTTATTATCCCCATTATATAAATACTGGTGAAAATAAGTTTTTAATTTTAATATGACACTCACTTTGATTAATTTGAATTATTTTCTTTTATAGGTTTTTCTTATTTTTGCTATTTTTTGAATTAAACTTTTTATTGGTTCTTTTAACAGGTGTTTTAAAAAAAATACTAAATATTTATATTTTATAAATTGAAAAAAGAATTATTCTTAAATTTAAATTTTTATAGAGGTAAAAATGAAAGAGAAATTTAACATACAACCTGAAGCAGGGATTCTGAGTGTATTTTCTAGATTAAACTATAAAGTTTGATATGCTATTGCTGAATTTGTTGATAATTCAACAGCATCTTTTTATGAAAATTACAAAACCATGTCTTCAGAACCATACAATATTACAAAACTTAGTGTGCATGTTACTTATAATGACATTGAAAATACACTAACAATTCAAGACGATGCTTTTGGTATGGATTTAGCAGATTTTAAAAAAGCTATTTTATTAGATCAAAAACCCCAGCAAATTGGAAGAAATGAATTTGGTATGGGATTAAAAACTGCAGCTTCATGGTTTGGAAACACTTGAACAGTAAGTAGTACAAGATTGGGTTCAGATGAAGAATATTTTACAGAAGTCAACATATCAAAAATGAAAACCCAACATTTAAATGAAATAGAAATTGAAACTAAAAAAGTACACAAAAATAAACATGGTACAACAATAACTATTTATGATTTAACTAAAAAAATTAGTGGAACAACTAAAGGTAAAGTTAAAGAAATCTTAAGCAGCATGTATAGAAGAGATATCAAAAATGGGAAAATAAACATTTATTATGATGGAGAAAAACTAGAATTTCATGATTTTGATGTTTTAGAATACCAAGGTAAAGAGTGAAAAAAAGAAATAAATTTTAATTTTGAATTTTCCGGGAACAAATATAATGTTACAGGTTTTGTAGGGATTCTTAGTGATAAAAAAACAGGTAAAGGAAGTTATAAAAATGCAGGGTTTGCATTATTTAGATATGGAAGAATTATATTGGGTGGACCAGATCTTAACTACAAACCAAAAGAAATTTTTCAACAAAGTCAAAGTCAAATATCTATAAAGTTGTTTGGAGAATTGAATATGGAAGATTTTCCAGTTAATCAAGCAAAAGATGGATTCATTTGAGATGATGGATTAGAAGAAGAATTTTTAAAAGAACTTAAACTTAACATATTGGATTATATAAAAATTGCAAAACTTTCAAAATCAGAAAGAATTTCAGATGATTTTATAAGTGATGAAAGTTCAGATGAAATACAAAAAAGTGTACAGAATGTACTGGATAGTGTTTTACTAACAAAGCAAAATGATGATAAAGATTTTCAAAAAGATAATAAAGAAATAGAAGAATTTGAAAAAATGCAAGAAGACTATAATAATTCTGCAGAAGAAACTTTTTCAAAACCTAGATTTTATAATATCCCTATAAATGGTTTAAAAGAAAGTCAAATTTCTGTAATTTGAAAAAATTCTCCAGATAGAGATTTGTTTACTTATGACAGTAAAAAGGAAGAAATATATATAAATCTAAACCATCCCTTTTTTAAACCTTTCTCAACATCTCAAGATTTTAAAGTACTTTTGGATGGTTTTGTTATTTCATACATTTATGCAGAAAAGTTTTCAATATATCCTGAAAAGGAGTATTTGATAAATAAATATGATTTTTTACAAAACTTAAATAGTTTTTTATATAAATTTGGAAGAGGGAAAAAATAGTATGCAAAATTCTGACAAATTTGAAAAACATTATATAGAAGAAGAATCAACATTAGACAATAGTAAAATAAATATTTCTGATTATTCTCAAAGAGTAAGAAACAACCATTCTTTAAAATATGGAGAAAAATCACAAAATAAGACATTTGCAAGAGTTAAAGAAATTTTTCTTGATTCTATTAAACAAATGAAAAAAGAGAATAAAAATGTATTGCTGGTTGGTAAAGTTCAATCTGGAAAAACATCTTTTTTAGAAATGTTTACTGCTTTGGCCTTAGACAATGAATTTCAGTGTGTAATTTTACTGGGCGCAACAGACAACAAATTATTAGGTCAAACAAATGAAAGGTTTATAAACACTTTTACCAAAAACATAAAAGATGTAGATGGAGAACTATATTCTATGGATGTGAAAGATTGGAATAAAAAACCTTATTTTACTTTAGCTGATTCAATTGATAGTACAAATTTTTATTCTCTTGTATCCAATAAAATTCCATTATTTTTTGTGTCCTTAAAAAGTAAAAAACAAATAGACAAAGTGTGTGATTTTATAGAAAAAAACATAGATGGTGAGGGCAATTTTCTTAAAACATTAATTATAGATGATGAGGGGGATCAAGCAAGTCTTAATAATAAATTTACAGAAAATGAAATAACTGCAACTTATGGAGCTATTTCAAGAATGAAGGAACTTTTAAAAGACCATTTATATCTTTCAATAACTGCAACACCTCATGCAAATGTTTTATTAACTGGCACCTCATTAAAACCAGGGATACTACGTCTTATTTATCCTGCTGATGGTTATAATGGTAGC
The DNA here is from genome assembly GCF_000011225.1 of Malacoplasma penetrans HF-2. Lineage (NCBI taxonomy): Bacteria > Bacillati > Mycoplasmatota > Mycoplasmoidales > Mycoplasmoidaceae > Malacoplasma > Malacoplasma penetrans. The sequence goes on along the minus strand of NC_004432.1, from coordinate 1,305,940 downwards.
GATACTTTTCACATGGCTGATGATAGTTATTTTATTACTATTCCTAATGATGAAAAAGAAAATATTCAAGAAGGTATTTTAACAAAATCTGTTCTGAATGCTTTTTATTATTTTCAAATAGCAAGTGCTATTCTAAAAATAGAGGGAATATCTGAATATTCTGAAATGATCGTTCATAACGATTTAAAGAAAATTAATCATAAAAACTTACTTAATAGCATTGAAAATAAAACAAATAATTTAAAAGAATATTGTAAAAAAAACAATAAAGAAGCTTTGGAATCACATTTTTTTGAGTTAAAAAGCGTTTATAATAAGAACTATTTTAATGAATCTATTTTAGATAAATATAAATTTAATGATCTAAAGGATGTAATTAAAAAAGTGATTATTGATACTCAGGTTATCTTATTTAATAGTGATGCAAAAGATTTCAGTAATAAAGAGCACATGTTTCATAGAATATATATAGGCGGAAATTTAATGCAAAGGGGCATAACCTTTGATTATTTAATTACAACTTTCTTTACTAGATGGCCTAAAAAAGGAGGGAATATGGACACCACTTTACAAAGGGCCAGATGATTTGGTTATCGTGAAAAATACCTATTTGTATGCAAAATTTTTATGCCGGATTCAGCACAAAAAGAGTTTAGAAATTTGACAGAAACAGATACAGAATTGTGGGAGCAATTTCAATTAGTGCAAACCAATGCTTTATCTTTAGATTCAATAGTTATTAAAACTAATTCTAAAGAATTAAATCCCACTAGAAGAGGGGTAGCACGTTGAATGAAAAATATAGGGTTTATAAAGAAATGAGTTGTGCAAAAATATGGTATCTTTTCAAAAGAAGAGAATCAAAAAAATGTTGAGTTTATTGAAGATTTTTTAAAAAAATTCAGCTTTAATGAATCCTATAAAGGGTGAAGAAAAGAAGAAATAAAGAAGACTACATGCATGTATTCAGAAATTTCAGTTAGTGATGCATTTAATTTATTAGAAAATTTAAATATATTTAATGAGGAACCTTTTGATTCAGTTGAATGAAAAAAAATTTTCTTAGATAAGAAAATTATTTTGCAAAAAATGTTTGACTTTGATAAAGACAAAGACATTATGAAAAGAGGGTTTTATGAGGATAATCAAATAAGGTACTTATTTCAAGGGGAAAATCAAAATTTTTTAGGTCATTCAATGGTTATAGAAGATAAAGATGCTATTACTATCCAAATATATAAAATTAGGCCACATTTTAATCCAAATGAAAGTCTTGATGATTTTGATCAATATATGTTTGCTATTCATGTTCCAGAGGAATGGTATGTTAAAACCTTTTATAAATAATCTAATGTGAGTAGAATATAAAATAATATGAATTTTAAAAAAGAATGTGAAGATATAGTTAATTTAAAAAATTATAATCCAAAAACATTATATTTATTGAAAGTTATAAATGATACTTCAGGTTTTTTATTTCTTGATGGATCTATACTTTTTATATCTAAATCCAAATCTAAACATAGCATCCCAGGATCTACTACAAAATTTTTAGATTTAAAAATACATCAATTTATTAGAACTGAAGAAATAAACCCTTTTTTAAAAAATGATTTTTATGATTTGTTAATTTATAAATCAATTGATGAAGATAAATATTTAAATAGTTTTATTGAACTTTGCAAGCTATATGAACAATCAGATAAGATAATATCATTTGAAGATTTTTTTAATTCATTAACTTTGTTATTTTCTCCAGAAAAAACAGACACCATTGAAGATGTTATAGGTTTATTTGGGGAACTTTATTTAATTTGATATTTAAATAAATATTTTAATTTTTCTATAAAAGAATTTTGACATAATGGATGAGGAACTAATGATCACTATGATTTTGCATTAAATAATTTTAATGTTGAGGTTAAAACAACATTAGGTCAGGATATGAGAATTCTAATTAAACATGAACAAGTGTTTAATTTTAAGAATAATTATATTTGCATAGTTAATGTTAAAAATGATAACTCAGGGGATTCCATATTTGATATCTGTAAAAAAATTAGAGAAAATAGAGAATTCAACAATGATATCCAATTTATGACAAAGTTAGAAAAAGAAATACTTAGAGTGAATAGAGATGACTATAATTCTAAAAAATTTTCAGTTGTTAAATTGAATTTTTACAAAAACAAAGATTTAAAAACATTAGAGAATATTCCGGAGATGATAGATAGCATTAAGTATTATTATGACTTTATTGGGCAACCTAAATTATCTTTAGATGAATTAAAATTGTTATTTAAAAATCATTAATTTTTTAAATTTACATAAAAATAAATATATTTAAAAATAAAAAAATACAAACTTAAAGCATGATTATAATTCTAATTCTTAAATAGTTTGCAAGTGTTAAATATATAATAAGAAGGTTAATTATATGTGTGAATTTATTTTTGAATATCATGTAATTCACAAAAATAATGTTATGGTAAGGGGGACAGTAAGATATGAAAAGCATAAAATTTATAGATTTATTTGCAGGAATAGGCGGTTTCCATAAAGCTCTTGAAAGAGTAGCTAAAAAAAATAATTTTAATATTGAGTGTGTTTTTGTTAGTGAAATTGATAATGAAGCTATAAAAACATATTCTTCAAATTTTTCAGTAGATAAAGAAAAAATTATTAATATTAGGGATTTGGATGAATCTGCATCTCAAGTTCCAGACCATGATTTTTTATTTGCTGGTTTTCCTTGTCAAACTTTTTCTAATGCCGGAAAGAAAAAAGGTTTTTTAGATGAAATTAGAGGTACATTATTTTTTGATATAGCAAAAATTTTGAAAAATAAAAAACCCAAATACATTTTGCTAGAAAATGTAAAGCATTTAGTTAATCATGATAATGGAAAAACATGAGAAATAATTATCAAAACATTGAAAGAAATAGGTTATTTGATACCTAAAGAACCTTTAATTTTGTCACCTCATGAATTTGGAATCCCTCAAGAAAGGTATAGAGTATTTATACCAGGTGTCTTAAGAGAATCAGTAAATATAAATGAAGAATACATAAATTTAGATTTACAAGAATATAAAAAAATAGGATATATAGATTATTCAAATCCCATTGAAACAAAAAATAAAATTAAAAATGATTTTTTATCACAAAGTGTGAATAAAAAATATTTTTTAGATAAAAAAAATGATAAAGATGCTTATTTACTAAGGGTTTTTGATGCATGAGATGAGTTTCTTAAAAAGGTAAAAAAACCAGAAGGAAAAACATTGCCAGTTATTTGAACTTTTGAGTTTGGGCAAAACTATAGTTTGGAAGGTTTGCCAAGTTGAAGAAAAAAATATATAAGTGACATGAGAAGTATTTATGAAAAAAATAAAGGTTTTATAGATGCTTGACTAAAAAAACATAAAGTTAGTGAATGAAACAAAAGAGAACAAAAATTTGAATGACAAGCAGGAAAAGATATAACTAGCTTAAAGGATTCTTTTATTCAGTTGAGACAGTCTGGTATTAGATGTAAAAGACCAATAAAATTTCCAACTTTAGTTGCAATGGTCCAAATACCAATAATTTTTGATTATGATGCTAAAAAGTGAAGACATTTAACACCAAGAGAAACAGCTAATCTACAAAGTTTCCCAGAAGATTTTAAAATCTATAGTGATTTATCTAAGAATAACAATGATTTTTATTCATACAAACAATTTGGTAATTCGATTAATGTAAAAATAGCTTCTTATATCCAAGAATATTTATTGAAGAACTATTAAAAATACAAGGTAAGTTATGAAAGAAAGAAAATATGATTATCTACATATTATAGATGGGAAAATTCAACATACACCAATTGCCCATATGTGTGAAAATGAGAGAGATAAAACATTTTGTATAAAAACTTTAATAGAAGATTTAGGTATTGATAATTATGATGATGTAAGCAACAATAGAAAAAATTTATTTAGAATAAATTTTGATAATTTTTATTGAAACATTTTTATTGAATTTACAGATGGTGGAGGAATGCATACTGGTTATAATAAAAAAATTAAAAAAGTTTCCATACCATTTGGTAACAATGTTGCATTTACAGCATTTATAAATAATTTTGAAAAAGTTTTAATTGTTAATATTTACATTCCTTTAAAAACTAATCTAAAAAAAGATTTGGAACTTGATTGAGAAAATAGAGTCTATGCCATAATAGACCCACGACAGGTCTATAGTTCAAAAGTTGTTAAAAATGAGAAAATGAATCCAACATCTAGATGGATAAATCTTGAAGATGTTTTAGAGGCTAATAATAATAAAAAAATTGAATATATTGAAAATAAGTCTAAAAATGTTTATATAGTTAGTTGAGTGAATATAAAATCTTTTTTTATTAATAAAATAAAACCCCTTTACAAAACAATGATTAATGAGAATTTATATTCTGAATTGGATGAATTGGACATTCAAAATCTTCAAAAAGAAGAAGAAAGATATTCTATTTTTAGAAAAATATTTAGAGATAAATTGATTGCAGAAAGGGGAGTTAAATGTGAGTTTAAGTATTGCTCTGTTAAATTACCAGAACTCCTAATAGCTTCCCATATTGAACCGGTATATTCAATTGTTCAAGATGATAAAATTGATTTAACTAAGAAAATAGAAAAAATCTCTGATTCTAACAATGGGTTTTTACTTTGTAGAAACCATGATGGACTTTTTGATAGGTGTTTAATTACATTTGATAAACACGGTTTTTTAAAATTATCGGAAACAATTAAAAATCATCAAGAAGATTTGAATTTAAAATGTGATATACAAACTATTGATATACCTAATAAAACTGTTATTGAGTATTTAAAATTTCACAATAAACTTTTTAAAAGAAAAAATGTCCCCTTTTAAACTAATTTTGAACTTATCAAAAACAATCAAGAAATAGCTTGTCTAATTTTTTTTCTATAGCAAATAAAATAAGAAAATAATAATTAGTAATCCTAAACTAATTTAGATTTATGTTTTAAGTATGTGATGAATTATCATTGTATAGATAAAATAAATATTCTTTTTTTAAAAAGAACACCATTAATTTTTTGGTGTTCCCTTAATTGAAACATGAAGTGCAACATTAATGTTAGCATAAGAAATTCTGTTACCTCAAAAAAGGGAGCAGAATTTTTTTATTTTATCAGTTTAAAGAATTCATACATTTTTTGTAGTACTGATCACTACTCATATAGTTAAACATTTTTCTAGGCATTCTATTAATTTTGTTTTGGAGATTGTTTATTTCTGCATCACTTAACAAAGAAAAATCTGTACCTTTTTTATACACTCTTCTAATCAATCCATTAACATTTTCATTTGAACCCCTTTGATATGAAGCATAAGGTTCACAATAATAAACTTTACATTTTATTCAATAAGCTGCAATTCCTATTTTTGAGAATTCTATTCCATTATCTATTGTTATTGTCTTTACATGTAAGTTGTTTTTATTAACTAAACTTTTTATTGCTGAGTTAATAGTGAAAGGATTTTTGTTCTCAACTTTAGTAATAAATGAATTTCTAGTTTTTCTTTCTACCATTACCAATAAATTACTATAACCAGATTGTCTTTTTCCTATGACTAAGTCTAGTTCCCAATGACCAAACTCTTTTCTATTAAGTATGTGTTTTGGTCTCATTCAGAAGGGATGTACATACTTTTCATCAAATTTTGAGAACATTCCTTTTTTTCTTTTTCTACCTTTTATATAAGCAGTTCTTAGTTTGTCTGATCTTTTTTTAATTCATTTATTTGTTTGTATTCAGTTATAAATTTGTTTAGTGGAAGGAACTAAAACACATGGATAATTTTCTTTTATATAGTGTCTAGTTAATTCCACACCATGTCATTTGCAATTGTATTTTTCTGCAAATAATTCTGAGAAAGTTTTGTATTTTTGTCATAGAAAAAAGTTTTTATGGTTTCTTCTTTCTATATATTTTTTCTGTGCCTTTTCAGCACTATATCCTTCAACATTATTGTTTCTTCTGATCTCTCTTAAAATTGTGGATCTATGTCTTTTTAATTCTGTTGCTATTTGGTTAATATTTTTCTTTTGAACAAAATACATATGTCCTATTATTTCTCTTTCACCATAAGACAAATGTCTGTATTTGTTAGTATCATTTAGAGTAATTGTAGTGTAAAACATAATTGGTGTTCCTTTGTGCGTTTATATGGGGGCACCTTTTTTTATCCCAATAAATAAAAAATTGAAATGTTAGGTGCTATACAAATTATACTTTGCATGTTGCACTTCACATTTCAATCGGGGGAACACCATTAATTTTTTGGTGTTCTTTTACATTTATCTATACTCTTAAAATATAATTAAACAATGATAAAAGTTTTTCTAAATAATAAGGGAATCTATGGAAAAAGATATTAAGAAAAATGAAATAGAAAACAAGAATAGAGAAAAAGCATTTGAGATTCAAAATGTTTCTTTTAGTTATGACCTTGTTAATAATGTTTTAAATGATGTAAGTTTTGATATTTATGAAAATGAATATGTTTGTATTATTGGTCATAATGGAAGTGGCAAATCTACAATCTCAAAAGTTTTAGTAGGTTTATTAAAGCCGCACCAAGGAAATTTAAAAATCTTTGGAGAAACAATTTCATATCTAAATTTTTTCCATTTAAGAACTAATGTTGGAATTATTTTCCAAAATCCAGATAGTCAATTTATAGGACTATCTGCAAAAGATGATATTGCCTTTGGGTTAGAAAACAGAAAAATCAATCCTTCTGTAATGGATGACATTATAGAAAGTGCTAGTGAGGTTGTAGACATTAAAGAATTATTAGATAAAGATTCTTCTTCACTTTCGGGTGGACAAAAGCAAAGAGTAGCAATTGCATCAGTATTAGCTACTAATCCTAGAATTATTATTTTTGATGAATCTACATCAATGCTAGATCCTAGAGGAAAAATGGAATTAAAAAAAATAATGTTAGATTTAAAAAATAAAGCTAATAAAACTGTAATTTCAATTACTCATGATATGGATGAAGTTTTAAATGCAGATAGAGTTATTGTGTTTAAAAAAGGACAGATTATTAGAACCGGAAAACCTAGTGAAATATTTACAGATGAAGAGTTTTTAGCTAGTTCTGCTTTAGATTTTCCATTTATTCTTAAATTATCTAAAGAATTAAAATCTAAAAATGTAAATGTTAATTTTACAATCAATAAAGAACAATTATTGGATCAAATATGCAAAAAGAAATAATGAGTGAAAATATTAAAAATAATACTAATGTAAATTTATCAAAAGATATCATTATGGAAGTTAATAATTTAACTTGTAAGTTTAATGAAAATCAATCAAATGAAATTACTGCAATTGACGATTTCTCATTTTCTTTTGAAAGAAATAAAATTTACTTTATTATTGGAAATTCTGGAAGTGGTAAATCAACTCTTGTTACTCATTTTAATGGCTTACTTAAATCTAAAAAAGGAACCATTAGAATAGAAGATTTTTATATTAAACCAAAACCAAAAAAAATTAAAAATGCTAAAAAACTTAGAAGATTAGTTAGTATGGTTTTCCAATTCCCGGAATATCAATTATTTAAAACAACAATTGAAAAAGATATTTCTTTTGGTCCAATTGCATTAAAAATACCAAAGATTAGATCTAATGAAATTAATAAAGAAAAATTAGATTATGAATTGTTTTTTAAATATATTTATGAAATTAAACAACAATTTAATATAACAAACTCTGAATATAAAGATTTCAATGATTTTATTTCTCAAAATAATTTATCTTTAAAATACAAAATCTATCCTAAAAAAGATTTTGCTAAAGTTACTATTACTAATAACTCAAATAAATCAAAATGAAAAAAAGTTATTAAATATGAAACTTTAACTGAAGGTGATTTCATTCATGAATTAACTAAAAAACATTTAGTAGGTATGGGATTGGATGAATCATTTTTAGACAGAAGTCCCTTTGGATTATCAGGTGGTCAAAAAAGAAGAGTTGCAATTGCTGGAATTTTAGCTATCCAACCTAAGATTTTGATCTTTGATGAACCAACAGCAGGATTAGATCCAAAAGGGGAACAAATGATGATGGATTTAATTCTAGATTCTAAAAAACAAGGACAAACTGTTATAGTAATTACTCATACAATGGATCAAGTATTGGAAGTTGGTGATTATGCAATTGTAATGGATAGGGGTAAAATCCTAATGCATGGAACTCCTTATGAGATCTTTACCAACAAAGATTTATATACTCTTTCTAAAATGGAAAAACCTAAAATCATTGATTTTATAGATAGCTTATGTGAAAAAGATCCAAAATATAAAGAACTATATAATAAAGAACCTAGAACCATAGAACAACTAAGTGAAGAAATTCAAAAGATAAATTCAGGTTCTGGTTCTAATAAAGCTAAAAGTAGAATAAGCAAAAAATAAATTAGTTTTTATAAAAAAACAACTCAAAAATAGTAAAATTTTTTTAGTATTAAATAACTTAATAAACAAAGATAAGGTAACAAAAATGAATTATAGTGGTTTTACATATAAAAAAAGTGTGATTCATAGAATGAATCCTTCTTTAAAGTTTTTAACTACTGTTTTTGTTGTTGCTTTAATTTTTATTCCTTTTGGTTTCATTTATCAAGCTTTAATCTTAGCTTTTTGTTTAACTTTATTTTTCTTAGCTAAATTACCTATTAAAAAATTATGAAGAATAATTCAATCAGTTTTAATATTAGGAACTATCCTAATATTAATAAATTGGATTACCTATAAAACACCTGGTGCTGTATTTGATTTTACAGACTCATATTCCTTTTTATATAGACCAAGCTTTTTAAATTGAACAAGTCAACATGTAACAATAAGCAGTGATGGTAAATATTTCTTACAAGGTTCTACTTATGGTGGACAAGTTATAACAACTAGTCCTGATCTAACAAATATCAAAAATGTTAATTGAATAGGTAATGGATTCTTCCAAATAACTGTTCCTGCAACTGCAAATAATAAAGATGCAGTTGTAAACACTGCAACTAAAGAAATATTAAATGCTATTCAAAATCAAAATGTAGGATGAAATGTAAAAACAATAACTAGTGGTTTATATCGGGGAGCAAATGGAGAAAGCATTTACTATGCATACTTTTGTTTAACTAAGTGATATTCATTCTCTTCATATGCAATTATTTTAATGTTGTATGTAACTATCAAAATCTTTTTAATGATTTTAATTGTTACTATTCTTACTTCTACTACTTCTTCTATTCAATTAACTTGTGCATTAGAAGATATCTTAAATCCTTTAAGATATCTAAGATTACCTGTAACTGAATGAAGTATGACAATTGCTTTAGTTTTGAGATTTATTCCTTCTTTATTAGATGAATCTAACACTATTTTAAAAGCTCAAGCTTCAAGAGGGTTAGATTTTAAAAATGGAAGTTTAAAAGATAAAGTATTCTCTTTATCATCTTTAGTTGTTCCATTATTCTCAATTGCTTTTAAAAAGGCTGGGGAATTATCAAATGCAATGGAAGCAAGAGGATATAATCCTAGAACTTCTAGAACTAGATATAGAGATTTTGATATAGCTAAAATTGATTGAATTATATTTTTAATACCAGTTTTTTTACTAGGTGTTTTATTAACTTTACTTTTTATAGCTGATAAGAAAATCTTTTTAGCTTTTGGATTCTGAGATATTTTTGCATAGAGTTTTATAAATGACTTATAAACTAAAGATTTCATATGATGGTAGTTTTTTTCGTGGATATGCCAAGCAAAAAGATGAAAACTTAATAACAGTTCAATCAGAACTAGAAAAATATTTATCTTTATTTTTTAATACTAAAATATCTACTTTTGGATCAGGCAGAACTGATAAATATGTACATGCAATTGATCAAACAGTTTCTTTTAAATGTGATTCTGATTATGATCCAAAATCAATTCAAAATTTTTTAAATTCAAAGTTAACAAACATTTATGTTAATAGCATTGAAAAAGTACCAAACTCTTTTCATGCTAGATTTTCTATTAAATCTAAAACTTACATGTATGTAATTAATACTGGTGAATTTGATGTTTTTAAACAAAGATATGAATATCAATATAACAAGAGTATAGATATCAAAAAATGTGAAGATATTATCAACTTATTTATTGGGACAAAAGACTTTTTAAGTTTTAGTACTTCTAAACTGGAAAATACAACTAGAACCATTAGATGAATTAGAATAATTAAAAAAAATAAAAAAATTTATATTTTCATTAATGGAGAAGGATTTTTAAGAAATATGGTAAGAATGATTGTTGGAATTATTCTTACATATTGTGAAAACAAAATAACATATCAAGAAGTATTAGATCTTTTTAAAAATCCTAAAAAAGGATCAGCTGTTATTAAGGTTCCAGGTTGTGGTTTATATTTATATAGAACAATTTATTAAAATTTATTTCTTTAAACTAGAAATTTTAATTAAATGTATGTTAACTCTATGTTTTATACCAATAAACCTTATATAATTAATTCATAAACATTTTTAGGAGATTTTTAAAATGCAAGACAAAACAAGAAAGCATTCAAAAATATCTGAAATTACTTTTTACGTAGGTCTTTTCTTATTTATTTTTGCAATTGTTATTTTTATTTCATTAGCAGCAAAAAATGCATTTGGGCAAACATCATCAGTTATTAATGCATTAATTGGAGTACAAGTGCTTCAATAGTTTTAGGTGTAGGATTTTTAGCAACTTCAGGAGTATTCTTCTGATTAGTTAGAAAAGCTAAATCTATGCCAGAAGCTAAAACTACTAGATCATCTGTATCTAAAGCACCATTAGTTTCAGTTGCTGCAAACTCTGAAGCTAATCCAACTGTTAATCCATCACTTAATACTAATGGTCTTCAACAAGTTAAAGTTAGTCCAACATTAACAGGTAGACCTAGTGCTCAATCAGTTAGACCAAATCCAACTATGGTAGCAAGACCAACTGCTCAACCTGCTAGACCGAACCCTACTATGCCTGCAAGACCAACTGCTCAACCAGTTAGACCAAATCCTGCAGTTAATGGTAGACCAAGTCCAGCTGTACTTAGACCAACACCTACAAGACCAACAGTAATATCACAAAGACCAAATGCTACTTATTCAAGACCTGCTGGTTCTTATTCAGGTAAATAAATAATCATTTTATAAAACAAAAACACAAATTAGATTAAATTCCCCTACTTATTAGTATGGGAATTTTTTATTCACATAGATAATAAAAAAACATTAGATTAATAAATTAATTATCTATAACAGATATTTTTTAAAATCTAATGTGTTTTAAAAGAAATTCAAATAGGATTATTAAAGTGTTTTAAAAATCTATTTCATAATTTAATCATTGTGCTATATCTATTACCTTCACTCCATCTACTATTTCTTGTTGGAATTTAGTTCTAGATAATATGATTTTTGGATAATTGTCTTTGATTTGTAAAAGTGGAGTGATTTCTCTTTTAAATGTTTCATTATTATCTATGTTTGCACCAACTTGAATATAGAATCTATTTCCTAAATAATCAGAAGCTACAAAATCAATTTCTTTTTGATAAAGTTTTCCCACATGTGTTTTATAACCTCTTCTTAACAATTCAATAGCTATTATATTTTCTAAAAGGTTTCCATAGTCTTGTTGTGATTGAAAAAAATTTGTTTCTTTTTGACTGTTAGTTAATAAAGCATATTTAAGAGAATGATCTGCCAAATAATATTTTTCTGTAGTATTTAAAATTTGCTTACCTTTTAGATCAAACCTTTTCATTTCATAAAACATAAATGAATTACAAAGATAGTTAATATATTTTGAAATCGTATTATGATTTTCATTAAAATCTTTTGTTGACAATATATTTGCTATTTTTCTAGATGATGTCAGATTGGAAATATTATCAGCTAAAAAAGTGGCTAAGTTTTTTGTTAGTTTATGATCTCTAATACCAAATTTTTTTATAATGTCCCTATCAATTAAATTGTTAAAAACATTGTTTACATAATCATTTATGGTTTTTTTATCGTTGTAATAATATGAACCTGCAAAACCACCTATTTCTATATATTTATTAAAACCTTCTTGTAAATCAGAATATTCAAAATATTGCATGAATTCATTAAATGAGAAGGGGAAAATTGAAACTTCCATAGTTCTGCCTGTAAAAAAAGTAACTAAATCACTACTTAATAAGAAAGCATTTGAACCTGTTAAATACATATCAAATAGTTTTTTTGAATGTAAGCTATTAATTGTTCTTTCAAAGTTATGGCAATTTTGAATTTCATCTATAAATAGGTAGTTTTTAACATTTTTCTTATGATTGCCTTCTATATAATTATTTAGATTGTGGTAGTCTAGTAAATTTTCATACTCTATTGATGATAAATCTATTGAGATAAAGTTAGCTTTTGGATTTTCTATTTTTAATTTTTCCATAAAACTTTTCAATAGTTCAGATTTACCAGATCTCCTAATGCCGGTAACAACTTTTATGTCTGGGGTATTTTTAACTTTGTCTAAATATTCAATATATTTTTTTCTTTCAACTAGTTTCATATAAATATTTTATTATTTTTTACCAAACTTTAAAAATTTTTATTTTTGGTAAATTTTACCAAACTTTAAAAAAATTCATTTTTGGTAAAAATATAAAAAATAAAAACCATAATAGTTTTTATCTATCATGGTTTTTATAAAGTTAAATTTTTAGTTTTATTTATTCTAGTTTATCATTAAGCATTTTAATACAACCATATAAGGCTGATGCATTTCCATGTTTACTTAAAATAATTTCACAGCTATCAATTAAATGACTTTCAATTAGAATTTTATTTTTAATGTAATTAATAACTTTTAAATTAATTAAATTAGATTCAGACAATCCTCCACCTATTATTAATTTTTGTGGATTGAATAAAGTTATTAGATTTGCTATTCCAATTGATAATCCTTTATATCAATAAGCAACTTCTTTACTATATTGTTTTAAATCATTTTTTAAAATGATTACTGGATCTAAATTATCTATATTTTGGTTTTGTTTTACTAATCTTGATAATCCTGCTGCTGAGAATCATGTACCTCATCTTCTATCTAATACATGCATATATCCAACTTCTCCAGCTGAACCTTTAAAACCTCTATAAACATTTCCATTAATTAGAATTCCACCACCAATATCTGTTCCTAATGTAATTAGGATTGCATTATCAGTGTTTTGTAAAATTCCTTTAGTATGTTCACCTAATATTGCACAGTTTGCATCATTATCTATAGCAATTGGTAATTGAGTATATTGTGATAATGCTTCTTTAATATTTGTCTTTGCATAGTTTTTATGGTTTGGTGCAGAACCTATAATTTCAGTAGTGTTTGTATCAACATCACCTGCTGTTGAAATTCCAATTCCACAAATATCTGGATATTTATTTACAAACTCTACAATTTGTTTACCAATTGCATCCATTAATTCAGTTTTACAATCTCTATTTGCACAATCAAATGCAAATTTGTTTTTTTCTATTATTTGATAATCACTTGTAGCAATAGCTCATTTAATATAAGTTCCACCAATGTCATAAATAATATATTTTTTGCTCATGTATTAAATTACCTCTTTTACAATATTAATTCTTTCACTAAAGTAAATTCTTGCTGTATATCAAATTTTGTCATTTATTTTTATTTCAACAATTGTGTTATCAATAAAAATATCTATTTTATTTTTTTCATCTTCACATTTAATTCTAGATATGTTTTGATATGGATAAAAAGATACATCATTATATCTTTTAATAACTAAGTCTATTCCCACTGCTTTAATTTCCAATCATAAAGATAATAATAGTTTTTCATTATCAAAAATATTAATTCTTTTGTTTTGAAAAATATCAGTAGAGAAATATTTAACAAAAGGATTTTTGCTACAAAGGTATTCACCTTTATATCTACTTATTTCATGAAAAATTAGTGAATTATTTGAATGATTAACACTTATTGTTTTGATCATAGATAACATACCAATTCATCCACAATCAACTTCTTTATATTTTAAATTAGTTGGTAATCCTACTCATCCAACAATTGCTCATTTATCACCTAATTTAAAAGTTTGAGGAGCATAAAATTCTAAACCATAATCAACTTGCTTAAAATCTTGAATTTGGTAATAAAAATCTAATAAGTTAAATAAACTATTGATATCAACATATGAATAAACACAAATATCTGGATTAACTCTTGGATTTCTTTTGCTTAAAGAATCTTGGTATTGTGGGCAATAAATTAAAAATGCTTTTCCATCTATAAAAATAATATTTGGACATTCAATCATTTTGTAGTTGAAGTTTAAATTAATTTGTTTAACTAAAACTGGATTTTCTAAATTATGGTCTAAGATAAACATTAATATTGCACCATAACCATCAACATGCTGTGCACCTAACAATAAATAGTAATTATTAGCAAATTGAAACACATAAGGATCTCTAAAGTGATCTGTATAGTTTGGATAATCTTCATTAGTTATTAATACTTTTTTATTCTTGAATTCTTTTGTATTAACATCAAATTCAGATTTAACAACTGAAGAAGTTCTAATTCAATCTTTGTCTCTTTTATTGCCTGTATAAAAATTAATAATTCTACCTTTGTGGATAATAGAAGAACCCGAATATACTCCATGACTTTCAAAGTCATTTTCAGGTTTATTAACCATATATGTATATTCATAATCTGTAAAGTTGCTAGTTTTTGCTAATGACATTGTTTTTAAACCGTGTAATGTATTAGCTGGATGGTGTTGAAAAAAACAATATAAATTGTCTTGTCATCAAAACACACAATTAGGATCATTAATTAATCCTCTAGTTGGGTAAATATGAAAATCAGGTTTATATGCCTGATTATCATTTCTAATATCTGTTCAATTTAAAAAATCTCTATTATATCTAATTTCTCTATCATTCATAATTTTTCTAGTCCTTATCTAGTTTTAATTGTATTGACTGATCAATTATAAATTTGAGTCAACTGTAGTTATTTTATATATTGGTTGTCCTTGTTTAATTGCACCAGGTTGTGCAATTAACTCAACTATTTGATTTTCTTTAATAGTTTCATTTAGGATTGAACAATAAATATCTTTAGAAGTTGCACCATTATTTACTAATTCATTTAATTGAACATCAACAATTTCATTTTTAATTTTAACTTTACTTAGTATTAATTTTTTAAATTTAAAATATTTTAAATTTTGTAGATCACTTGCATCTTTATTAATTTGTGCAGTTTCTAATCCTATATGCATTAATACTGAAACATTATCTTTATTTGAAATTGTAATTGCATGACCAGTATCAAATATATTAGTAATTGTTCCATCAATTGGACTGTGTAATTGTGAATGTTGAGTTTCATTAGGTCTTATAACAAATGATTTTCCTAATAATTCATTACTAAATACTTGATCACTAACTTCTGTTTTTAAATCTAGTAATTGACCATCAACTGGACTATACACATATTTAGTTTGTTTTTCTTCTATTTTCTTTTTGTAACCTTCTTCTTTATAAATTAGGTTTCCAAATGTTGTTTTAACCATGTCTTGGAATTTTGTAAATGCTAACCCCATAGTTTCAATAAATTTATAGTTTGGGATTCCCTTATTTACTTCTTGTAAATTAAGTCTTCCTTGTTTAGAAAGAGATAATATGAATGCAGCAATAAAAGCTACTAAACCACTAAATGCCATAGCTATTGCTATATTTGCAATTGGTGGTAGATTGAACCCATTCATATATTGTCCTCAAGGAGTTTGATTAGCTACTGTGTCATATCAGTTTTGGATATTAGTTCCAGTTCTTGTGAAATCAAATTGAACTAATCCTAATCAACTAGCACTACCTAAACTGTTTGCTGTAGTTTGAGTCATACCAACTCAATATCCTCCAACTGCACTTCCAATAATTGCAGCTAAAAAGTAATGTCTTACATTTAGGTTAACCCCAAACATTGCAGGTTCTGTAATTCCAAGGTTTGCAGATATTCCGCCTGAATATGCTGTTCCTTTTAATTTATTGTCTTTAATAAATAATGTTGCAGTTAAACATGCAAATCCTTGAGCGATGTTTGAAACACAAGCAATTGGAGTGATTCAACTTTCACCATATTGTGATAGTAGTTGTGCTTCAATTGGTGTGAAACCTTGATGTAATCCTGTAATTACAATAGGAGCATAAATTGCACCTAATATTGCTCCACCTAATCCAAATCCTGGGAAGTTAGTATATACAAATATACCTCTTAAAGCTTCTGCAATTACTAAACTTATTAAATATCCAATTGGACCTATTATTACAAAAGCTAAGATTACTGAAGAAATTACTGTAACTAAAGGAACTGTAATAATAGCAATAGATTCATGAGAAATCTTTTTCATTCCTTTTTCTATTTGAACCATAATAGCAATCACTATTAATGTTGGGATAAATTGAGACTTATAACTAATTAATGGAATACTAAATATTGGGAAATTTCAAACTTTAACACCATTATTTCATAATACTGGTACCACTGCACCATTTGGGTTTGTTGGTGCTGTTGTTCCAAACTGATAATAAATTGTATTGTTATTTAAATCTCCCACACTTGTATTTGCTGTTGTGAATGAAGGGAATACTAAAATCAATCCGATAGCTACACCAAATCATGGATTTCCTCCTCATCTTTTAGCAGCTGTATATCCAATAAATACAGATAGTGATCCCATTACTACTCCACCAATAGTAGTAAATAATTTTGATAAGATTTGAATTGCTAATGCAGAATTAGCAAGATTGCTATTTCCTTCTGCATCTTTTCCAACACTTTGCTCAATAATACTATTGAATGCAAGAGATAACCCTCCAACAATAAATAGAGGGATTAATGGAATAAAAATTGAAGCAAATCCTCTAACTCCAGATCTTGAAATTTGGAAGATATTAGTCTTTATAGAATAATTTTTATTTCATTTAACTTTTTCTTTATTACTTTGTTCTAGATTAGTTTGTTTAATGTTAAACATTGAAGCATATTTATCATAAACTTTATTTACCAATCCAGTACCAAAGATAATTTGTCATTGATTTCCATCTTTTGAAAAACCTTTTGACTTTTCAACTTGATTTAGCTTATCTTTATTTACTTTATTGTCATCTTTTAAAGTTACTCTAAATCTAGTTGCACAGTGAAAAGCTTCATTGATGTTATCAATACCACCTAAAGCTTCAACAAGTTGTTCAACTGTCTGCTTAAAGGTATCAATTTTAACTTTTTTCATCTTTACACCTTAATATAAATAACAAGAAAATTGTAATATCTATTTATTAGGATGTTTTTAACTTTTAGTTATTGTATATACAAGATATTATTAGTTGTTGTACTTTTCAAATAAGTAATATTCAAAATAAATTGGATTGTAGTAGTTTTTAGAATGTTCTATTACATTGTTTTCTACATCAAAAACTAAACAATCATTAAGGATACAAAAATCACTTTTAATTTCTTTTGTTGCTTCATTATCTTTTGATAATACAAATCTTTTTGTTGCATTATTAATTTTGTTATAACTATACTTTTTTAAATAATTTAAAATACCTATTTTGTTTAATAAGTCATCTGAAATATATGATGTATCTACATATTTTTTATAGATTTTAGATTTCTCATAAATGTATAAATTATTTTCATTATATCTTCTAACAATGATTTCAACTTTTGACTCATTTGAAAATACAATTTTGTATTCAGATCTATATTTATTTTTTGTTAAATCTCTAAATGATAAAAGATTAGAATCCACATCTTTTCTTCTAATGATTCTTCCTTTGTTTTTAATAGAGAAAATGTAATTTTCAGTTTCTAGTTTTGAATATATTTTTCTAATAGTTTCTCTAGATACTTTGTATTTAATACATAGTTGTTGTTCGGTTGGTAAAAAACTGTCACCTCTATATGTGCTATCTTCAATCTTATTTTTTATATCTAGATAAATTTCTTCTCATTTGAACACTTTGTTAACCCAAGTACTAATTAAATAATAACAAGTATTTTATTATTACCTGTAACAAATAAACTAACCAATATAGAGTTTAAATAATGCTTTTATATTTTGGGTTTTAAAATAAGGGATTTACTGAGAATAACAACCATTATTAATCTTTTTAAAACAGTAATTAATGAATAATGTCAAACAATTTTATAAAATAAACTTTTTTACAATTAGTAATATGTTTTGGACACTAAAAAACAAAATTACATAAAGTATGAATTAAAAGGGCAAATATAATATAATATACTTTGTTATTTAAATTATTATAAGGAGATTAATATGCCTAAAAAAGCAGAGGCTAAAACTGGATCATCTAGTAAAACAACTAAAAGAACAGTTGCTAAAAAAGATGTAAAAGCAGAAGTAAATGAAACTAATAAAACTGCTGAAAAAGTTTCATCAAAAAAAGTTAATAAGACTGCAAATTCAGTAGATACAAATGAATCTTCTTCAAATTCAACACCAAGTACTGGTTCAAAATTTGAATTAAGTTCATTTAAAGAAAAAGTAGCAGAAATTGAAAATAATATCTTACAAAAAATTAAAGAAAATCCTACTATTACAGGAAAACCTTTTAGAAAATTAGTAAGTGTTAATAAATTAATGGAAACTGGAGCTCATATTGGTTTAACTACTAGAAAATGAAATCCAAAAATGAAGAAGTTTATCTATACTAAAAAAGGTAACAACCACATTATTGATTTATTACATACAGTTATTTCTCTTAATGTTGCTTACAATTTCTTATTAGATTTAGTTAAAGCAAACAGTAATTCTGAAAGTTCACCAGTATTAATTGTTGGAACTAGAGGAAAAACTATTAAGAACCATGTTAAAGAACAAGCTAAAAGATCACATGCTTTCTATATTAATGAAAGATGATTAGGTGGTACTTTAACAAACTTCAGTACAATTACTAAGTCAGTTGCTAAATTCAACAATTTAATTCTGATCCACAAAAATGGAGAAATTAATAAATATACTAAAAAAGAACAAGTTGAATTAAAGAAGAAAACTGAAAAATATGCAAAATACTTCTCAGGAATTAGAACAATGAAAGAATTACCAAAAGTAATTATTCTAACTGACCCTGAAATTAATAAAATTGCTATTAAAGAAGCAAGAAATCTTGGAATCCCAGTAATTGCTATTTGTAACACAAATGCAAACCCAGATTTAGTAGACTATGTAATTCCTGCAAACAACCATTCAATTAAATCAGTTTACTTATTAGTTGGATTACTATGTGATGCAGTTGCAGAAGCTAAAGGATTGCCTAAAGCATTTGCTGAAAAGAAAGATGAAGAAATTCTATTACCTGAAGTAATTAAAAGAAAACCAGAAAATAGAAGACAAAACAATCATTCTTTTAATAAAAATTAATATTATTAATCAAATAAATTATAAAATTCCTACTGTATAGTAGGATTTTTTTATGTCATTAAACCAAAAGAAGAAAGCATGTATATTTCCAGGAACTTTTGAAGTTTTTCATGATGGGCATCTAAATATTTTAAAAAGAGCACTAAAACTATTTGATTTTGTATATATTGTTGTAGCAATTAATAACACTAAAACAAGTAGTGATTTAGAAAAAAGATATCAAAAAGTTGAAGAAAAAATTGACTCATTATCAATCAAAAATGTTGAAGTAATAAAATGAGATTCTAAGATTTCAGATTTTGCAAAAATAAAAACAATCTACTTTATAATAAGAGGTATAAGAGATGTAAATGATTTCAAATTTGAAAAATACATTGCTGATATTTATAAGCAAGAGTGAGATAAATTAGAAGTTGTTTATTTTTTTTCGGAAAAAAAATTAGAAAATATATCATCTCGAAAAATTATAAATTTAAATAAAGGAAAGAACGACTATGAAAACTAGAAAGGTTGTATTAATCGGCTGTGGAGCCGTAGGAACATCATTTTTGTATTCAGCATTAAACCAAGGTTTATTTGATGAATACGTTCTAATTGATGCTTTTGATAACTTATCAAAAGGAAATGCTTGAGATTTTGAAGATGCTAATGCTATTATGTCAACACCAGCTGGCATGATTAAATCTGGAACTTATGAAGATTGTGCAGATGCAGATGTTGTAGTAATTACAGCAGGTGTACCACAAAAACCAGGTGGAGAAACAAGACTTCAATTAGTTGGTAGAAATGCAAAAATTATGGAAGAAATTGCTACTAACGTAAAAGATTCAGGATTTGATGGAATTACAGTTATTGCTTCAAACCCAGTAGATATTATGGGATCTGTATATGCTAAAGTTACAGGTTTTGAACCAAACAAAGTAATTCCTTCAGGAACTATTTTAGACTCAGCAAGATTACAATGAGAAGTTGCTAAAAGAATTAAAATTAACCCAGCTTCATTAGAAGTATATGTAGTTGGAGAACATGGAGACTCTTCTGTTTCTGTTTTCTCACAAGCAAGTGTAGGATCAATTCCATTATCAAAATATAGAAAATTCTCTGATTCTCAAAAAAGAGCAATTCACAAAGATGTAATGAGAAAAGCTTACAAAATTATTAATACAAAAAGAGCAACATTCTACGGAATTGGTGCATGTTTAGCAAGAATTTGTAAAGCAGTATTAAGAGACGAAAATGTAATTTTACCAGTATCTATTAAGAAAAATGCTGACAGTGATATTTACATTGGATGACCAGCAGTTGTTGGTAAAGATGGATGACATAGTCCATTAAAATTAACTTTATTAGCTGAAGAAAAAAGAGGATTCCAAAAATCTTACAACTCATTAAAAAAAGTATTTGAAGTTACTTGAAGTGAATTAGGAAGAAGTGAATACTAATTCTTTATAAAATTAATTTTTAAAGAAGTGATTGAACTTATCAATTACTTCTTTTTTATTTTTTTAAAAATTTTGATAGTAAATATAAAAAAATAAAACTTTATATATAAATTTTTGAATATATGTAATATTTTTTTAAAAGTGCAAAAAATATTATCTATTTGCAGTTAGGCTAAATTTAGAATCAACATATAAAGAATTTATTAAAAGAAGAAAGATTATTTTATGAATAGTTTAATTAATGACCAATATCTAAATCAAGATATTTTAATTATTAAAAAATTCCAGCAAATAAAATTCCCTTTGTGAATTTTGCTTTCACCAATTTTTGGAACTTTTGTTTTTATAACTTTTTTTAGATCGTTTTTTAAAGTCTTAAGTGAGAGAGAATTTGTTCATACTTTATTTTTGAAAATTTATATTCGAAAAATGGTTGTATTGAATAGTGTAATCATTTTTATAATGGGAGTTTATTGCTTTTTAGGAATTTATGAAAATGAGTATGAATCAATTTTTATATGATTTCTAATATCTCTAGCTATTTGTTCATTAATTTTTCTATACATTTATCAATATTACACAACCAAGTGAATTGTTAAAAATATAGATAGTGAATTTCAAAAATATTATTGAGAAAAATATGGACAAGAAATTAAGGTGGATATTGATATAAATACCTCATTAGATATTGATATTAATGAAATTTTTTATCAGTTTAAATTTAAGTGGTACTGTAGCAAATTTTGGATAAACTCCATTTAGGAAATATTAAGATATTACTAACTGGAGTTTTTATTATGGCAAAAAAAGAAAAATCATCAACTGAAAAATTATTAGAAAAATTAGGTGTTGAAAACAAAGAAGATTTTGACAACCTTTTAAAAGAATTAACCAAATCATTTATAGAAAAAAGTTTAGATGTAGAAATGGATGGCCATTTAGGATATGAAAAATGAGATCAGAATTCTAGAGAGTTTTCTAATAACTACCGAAAAGGAAAAACCAAAAAAACTTTAAATACTAAATATGGAAAATTGGATGTAGAAATTCCAAGAGATGTTAATTCTACATTTGAACCACAATTAGTAAGAAAACATCAAAGAAATTTAAATGACATAGAACACAATATTATTAAACTTTATTCTAAAGGAATGTCTACTAGAGAAATACAAGATGTTTTCCTAGACATGTATGGTGTAGGAGTAGATAAAGATTTAGTATCAAGAGTTACTGACAAAATTCTTCCTGAAATACTTACATGACAGTCTAGACCTTTAGAAGATATATATCCTATTATCTTTGTTGATGGAATTAGATTTAAAGTTAGAGATGACTCTCAATTTTTAGAAAAATCAGTTTATATAATTCTTGGAGTTAATTTAGAAGGAATTAAGGAAATATTAGGTTTTTGAATAGGTGAAACAGAATCTGCTAAACAATGATTAAGTATTTTTAATGATTTAAAGAGCCGTGGTGTTAAAAAAGTATTTATTTCTTGTTCTGATAATCTAACTGGAATTAGTGATGCTTTTAAAAGTGCTTTCCCAGAAACTTACATTCAAAAATGTATTGTTCATCAAGTAAGAAACTCTACAAAATTTGTTAGATATGATCACTTAAAAGAATTTACTGCAGATATGAAAAAAATCTATCAAGCACCAAATTTTGATGTATCTATGAAAGCTTTAAAAATATTTACTGAAAAGTGATCTTCTAAATATGGCTATGCAACTAAATCTTGAAATAATAATATTGAAGAGTTAACCACTTTCTTTCAATTTCCTGCAGAAATTAGAAGACTAATTTACACTACAAATTTAATTGAAAATGTTAATAGAAATATTAGGAAGATAACAAAAGCAAAAGGTGGAATTACATCTGTTAATGCATTATCTAAATTAATTTATTTAAGATTGATTAATATTTCAGAAAATTGGAAATCAAGAGTTGCTAATTGGGGATTAATATTACAACAATTAAAAATCCTGTTTGAAAATGAAATATAGGTTATTTCAAAAACGAACAGGATATGATATAAATTAAATCACTATAAACATTAGAAATGTTTAAAACCTAAATTGGACTTTATCCAAAAATCAGTACATTACCATTTAAGTTATCAAAAATTTTTAAAAATGATTTCATCTATAAAAAATCAATTTATTTAGACCCTATAAAACACTTTCCTTTAGAAGATGCTTACCAAGCAGGGCTATTTAACCATCTTAATATTAAGAAAAATGTAATAGTGAGTTTTTCAAATTTTTGATATTTAGGAATGATTGTTTTATTAAATTCATTGAGTCCTATTTTAGATATAAAAAAATTAAAACAATTTTTATTTATTATCCACCTAAAAAATTTATTTTTTGGTGTTTTATATATACTTAATTATTTATTCATTTTGTTAATATTCATTTTTAAAGCTTTTCAAATAAATGGATTAATTAACATAATGAATCCTATTTTTCCAATATTAGTATCTGTAGGTAGTTTCTTAGTCATACTTCTTTTACATGCTTTTATTTCTAGAATAATAAATTTATTTATTAAAAAAATAGTTTTGAAAGACATTGATTAAAAAATCATTAGTACTTAAATGCTATTTTGAAAAATAAATTCAAATTAATAGAAGCAAGATAATTACCAGTCAGACAATATTGGATGTAATCACAACTTTAAATCTTTACTTTAATAAATTATAAGGATAACCTATGATCACTAATTACATGGACCAGTCATTGAAACAAGATATTTTAATTATTAAAAAATTTCAACAAATAAAACTACCTTTATGACTATTGCTTTCACCCATTTTTGGAACAATGGTTTTTATTACTTTTTTTAGATCATTTTTTAAAGCATTAAGTGAAAGAGAATTTGCTCACATGTTTTTCTTAAAGATACACTTTTATAAAACAATTGTGATGAATCTAAATCTTCTTTTATTAATATTTATATTTTCTTTATTAGGCCTTTTTACTAATGATATAGTTTATGTTTCTGTTACTATTCCTTTAATTATTATTTCAATAATTTTTCAATATATTTATCAATACAAAATGACTAAATGGGTTATTAAAAATATTGATGTAAAATTTAAAAATTATTATTTAAAAAAATATCATCAAGAAATTAATATGGATATTGATATAGACACACCATTGGATATTGATATTAATCAAATTTTTTATGAATTTAAATACAAGCTATGGCATATTTCTAAGACTGATTTTATTTATAAAAAACCCATAACTTTTGATTACACAAAATATTTTCATCAAGAATCTGCTTATAAAACTTATATAGGATTTCATCAATATTTCTATGTTACAAAAAATTTCCGAGCAAGTTTTTCTAATATTTGATATTTAGGAATGATGTATTTATTGAATTTGTTAAATCCTGTAATAGATGCAAACAAGATTAAAAAATTCTTAATTTTAGTTTATATAAAAAATTTCTTTTTCTACCTTTTGTATTTAGCTAATTATTTATTTATAGTTCTAGCTTTTCTTTTGCATATTTGAGAATTAGACTGAATCAATATAACAAATGCACTAGCTTATTCTTATCTTTTTCTTATTTTTAATTTTGCAGCAATATTTTTAGTTCATTGTTTAGTTTCTAAATTGATTAATTTAATAATTAAAAAAATAATTTTAAAAGATATTAAAAATAATCCATTGAATTAAGATTTTTAAATTTTTTAGATTTAAAAAAGGAAAGAATGAATAAATTTTTTATCAGTAAATTATTATTAAAATTTACTAAAGAGATTCATATTGATTTTAAATTTCAAACTTCTTCTTTTTAAGATTCATCTAACTATTTAATAATTAATTGTGAAAATCATATAAAATAATATAAGGTTTTAAACATTTTAAATAAAAAGGAATTTTAATTATGAGTATTAGTGCTGATAAAATTAAAGAACTAAGAAGTAGAACTCAAGCTGGTTTTATGGATTGTAAAAAAGCTTTAGAAGAATCTGATAATGATATTGAAAAAGCAATTGCTTGATTAAGAGAAAAAGGAATTTCAAAAGCTGCTAAAAAAGCAAGTGCTATTGCAGCTGAAGGACAAACAACAGTTGTTGAAAAAGGTGATAACTGTGTTGTTTTAGAAGTCAATTCTCAAACTGATTTTGTTAGTAAAAATGCAGATTTTGTTAAATTTGTTAAAGATGTAGCTGAAGTTATTTTAAAAAATAAATCAGCTGACAATGTTGATTCATTAGTTTTACCTAATAAAAAAACAGTTGCAGATACTGCAATTGATTTAACTGCTACAATTGGAGAAAAAATTTCAGTTAGAAGAGCTCAATTATTAACAAAGAAAAAAGGACAAAGTTTTGGTGTTTACCAACACTTTAACGGAAGAATATCAGCAGCTGTTTTAATTGATGGTGAAGTTAGTAGTGAAGTAGGTAAAGATGTTGCTATGCAAGTTGCATCAATGAATCCTAAATTTGTTAACAGCAGTCAAGTAGACAAAAAATGAAAAGATGAAGAAGAAAAATTATTAATTCAAAAAACAATTGAAGAAGGTAAACCTAAAGAATTTGCTGAAAAAATTGTTGCAGGTAGAATGGTTAAAATGCTTGCTGAAGTATGTTTAGAAGAACAACCTTTTATTAAAGACAACGGAATTACAATTATTAAATACCTTAAACAAAATAAGGCTAACAAAGTTCTTGAAATGGTAAGATTTGAAGTTGGTGAAGGTATTGAAAAACAAGAAGCAAACTTTGCTGATGAAGTAAAAGCACAAATGAAAAAATAGAAATATTTTTTCATTTTTACTATATATTTTCAAAAATAAAAAAGTGGGAGATTATGAACAAAGAATTAGTCATATTAAAAATTAGTGGAGCTTCTTTAAAAGGTAAAAATGATATTATTGATTTGGACTTTTTAAGAGAAATTGGTAGACAAATTAAAGTATTATCCAATAACTATAAAGTTGCAATTGTATTGGGTGGCGGAAACATTTGAAGAGGTAACATAGCAAAAGAAATTGGTATGCAAAGATATAAAGCAGACCAAATGGGGATGTTAGCTACTGTAATGAATTCATTAGCACTTCAATCTTTACTTACAAACATTAATGTCAAATCTAGAATTTTCTCTACTATTGAAATGGAAAAAATTGCAGACAGTTACATTATTAGGAATTTAGAAGAATCATTAAATAATAATGAAATTGCCATCTTATCTTGTGGAACAGGTCGTCCTTATTTCACAACAGACACTGGTGTTGCAGTTTCAGCTGCAGAGCTTGGTGCTTCATATATTATGATGGGGAAAAATAATGTAGATGGTGTATATGATAGTGATCCAAATAAAAATCCCAATGCTAAATTTTATAAACATTTAACTTATAGTAAGGCAATTGAATTGGGTTTAGAAGTGATGGATATTACAGCTGCAACTATTTGTAAACAATCAAATATAAAAACAATTGTTTTTAAGATGAATGAAAAAAATGGAATTCTTAATGCTTTTGAAAATAAGTCTAAATTTACTTTAGTATCAGAAGATGAAAAAGATTTAGATGCTTTTAAATTTGGTATAAAAAATATCAAAAACAATAGTGAAAAAAGTTCAAATAATTGAGATAATAAAGTTATTGATATTAAAACAATTAAAGAAGAAAATAGTTTAAATATTGATGATATTTTTGAAAATTCTATTGAAGAATTACAGAAGTTAAAAGAAGATGATATTCAAAAAAATCAAAAAAAATTAAATGAAATCATTAAAAGTTTTTATCAAGACAACAAAGAATAAATTATAAGAATAGGATATTTAATTAATTATGGAATGAAAAATTTATAAAGAAGAATTTGATAAAAAAGCAGAAGTTAAATTAGAATGATTAGATTCTGAATTTAATAAAATTAAATCTGGTAGACCTAATCCAAAAATCTTAGACCATGTAATGGTTGAAGCTTATGGTGATAAATCAAAATTATTTGAAATTGCAAATATGCAAGTAGTTGAAGGAAAACAAATTGTTGTTAAACCATATGACAAAACATTATTACATGATATTAACAGTGCTATTCAAAAAGAAAATTTAGGATTATCTGTTCAAGTAGATGCTGACTCTTTAAGAATTATTTTCCCTTCACCAACTGAAGAAACTAGAAAAGCATCAGTAAAAAAAGTTAAAGAATTTAGTGAACAAGTAAAAGTTGAAATTAGAAATATCAGAAAAGATGTTCATCACAAAATTAAAGATGATAAAGAACTTAGAGAAGATGAACTTAAATGATATGAAGAAGATCTAGATAAATTAACTAGAGAATGAAATGCAAAAGTAGATAAAGCTTTTGCTGAAAAAGAAAAAGAATTAATGACTATATAAAATGAATAAACTAAAACATATTGCATTCATAATGGATGGAAATGGTAGATGAGCAAAAGTTAGAAATAAGTCTAGAACTTATGGTCACTCCCAAGGAATTAAAAACTTATTAGAAATTGTGCAATGTTGTATAGAAAAGGAGATTGAACAAGTTTCCTTTTTTGCTTTCAGCATGGAAAATTGAAAAAGAGGAAAAGAAGAAGTTAATTTTTTATTAAATTTACTATTAAAAAATTTAAATGGTAAATTACTAAATAAAATGGAAGATTTAGGGATTGTTGGTAAGTGAATAGGGTTTGAAAATAATTTACCTAGAACTTTAGTTACCACACTAAAAAAGATAGAATCACAATCTTCAAAATTTGAAAAGAAAATCCAAGTTAATTTATTTTTTAATTACAGTGGTACTCTTGAAATTTTAGAAGCTCTTAAAGATGCACAATTAGATAAAGAAAAAATGAAGCCAGTTGAAGAATATTTAATTACACATTCTTTACTTCCAATAGATTTGTTAATTAGAACAAGTGGAGAACAAAGACTAAGTAACTTTTGTTTATTTAATTTAGCTTATAGTGAAATTATTTTTGAACCAAAATATTGACCTGATTACAATAGAGAAACATTATTAGATAATATAGAGCAATACTATCAAAGAGATAGAAGATTTGGTAAAGCATAAAAAAATTAATTAGGTACAATAGATACACTAATTAATTTTTTTTAAATATAAATAATATAATATGTAAATGTATTTTTATTTATGAAGATGTTATTAAAAAATAAAGAAAAATCATTGGTTATTTCAGATGTTGAAACCAAACCTTTAATTAATAAATTAGATAGTAATAAAAAGAAAAATCTTAAAAATAGAACTGTTATTTCTGTATTTATCTTTTTATATTATTTAATTATTTTAGCTTTTGCTTTTTTATCTGATAAATCTGATTATCCTGAATTTGCTTGAATACCTTCATTAAGTGAAAAGATTACTGGTATTTTTGCTATCTTATTATTTTTTATGGTTTTAATTCCTTTTGAACTAGCAGTATTTGAATCATTAAAATTGATTTTTCATAAACATGAAAAAATACCAATAATCATCATAATGATCTTATGTTCAATAGTTTATATAATTCCATTACTTGTTTATTTAATAGCTCAGTACTTTACAACTTTTCTAATGCCTAGTAATCAAGAAGGAGAAACTGTTAGTATTCAAAAATCTTATTACCTAATAGTTTTAAGTTCTGTAGGTTCACTAATTGTATTAATAGTTGCTTTAAATATCATTTTAAAAATATATAAAAAAGATAGTTTTAAAAATGTAATTACAATTAATGTTTTATTACTAGTAATTGTTTTTGGTTTCATTGGTTTTGTATTTGTTGCTTTATCAAAAGGATGAACAGTGCTATTGTTCATAATGATAAGTGTAATGTGTACAGATGTAATGTGTTACCTTTGAGGAATGTTTTTTGGAAAACATAAAATGGCTAAAGTTATTAGCCCAAATAAAACTTGAGAAGGAGCAATATTAGGAACAATAACTACTGTTGCTTTACTTCTTGTTTATTGTGGTTTATGACAATTAGATACCAAAACTTATACTGTACCTATTTTGAATTGATCTTTCACAAGAGGAAGTTATGTATTAGAAACTATCATTAGTTTTGCTACTGTTAATGACTATAGTTCATGATTAATACTTTGTTTTTTATCAGTGCTATTAGTTATCTTTTCAATATTAGGTGATTTGCTATTTAGTTATGTAAAAAGAAAGTTTGATATCAAAGACTTTAGTAACTTATTAAAAAGTCATGGTGGAATTTTAGATAGAGTAGATTCATTGCTAATGACTTCACTAGTTTACTTTTTCTATTCACTAATTGCTACTTCAACTTTTTTATTTTCAGAACTTATATAAAAAAACTATCTTGGATTTTTCTAAGATAGTTTTTTTATATTACTCAAGCTCATTGTGGATGTATAAAAACACCTTTCATTTTTTTATTAAGTCTAAGTTATCCATAAATTTTTCATTATCTACATTAATTTTAGAATATAGATTCATATATCCATTTGTAAACATAATGGAGTTTAATGGGAAGACATTAATAAATTCAGCACATAAGTTATTTATTCTTACTAGTTTATGAAAATCTGCTTCACTAATAATGATTGTTTTATCTCTTGTTGAAATAATATATTTTTTTAAGCAAGAAATTAACTCATCTTGGTAATTGTCATAATCAAAATTTTTATTTTTAACATCATACTTAAAACTTCAATTTCTTTTAATCTCAGTATTTGAAACCTCTAATACATCAAGTCCAGATAATATTTGCTTTTTTGTTTCAAAATAATCTGATAACTCAAAGTTAGGTTTTATGAAACAATATCCTTGTTTATTACTATCAATATTGTTTATTGTTAATGCAGCTTTATTAGCTTTGTTTTGGTTAGTATTAATTCTTTTAAGACCTTTTGTGTTTAGTTTATATATATCTTTAACAATGTTCTCTTCTGTTCTTTTTTGTCACTCACAAAATATTTGATATAAAACAAAAGCATCATAGTATGCATCATGTAATTCTTTTTCATTAACTTCAACATTTAAAAAATTAGCTAATTTATTTAGGGCTCAAACTTCTTT
Organism: Malacoplasma penetrans HF-2; assembly: GCF_000011225.1. Classification (NCBI taxonomy): domain Bacteria; kingdom Bacillati; phylum Mycoplasmatota; order Mycoplasmoidales; family Mycoplasmoidaceae; genus Malacoplasma; species Malacoplasma penetrans. The sequence goes on along the minus strand of NC_004432.1, from coordinate 1,275,893 downwards.
AGTCATTGAGATTTTTCTTCACTCTTCTTGAAGGTCAATATATGTAACATTAAGTTTCTTTTTGATAATCCTTTTACACATATTGTTTAAAAAGTTGTAATCAAAAGCACCATATGAAATTAAGACTGAATTGTTTAAATACTTATGAATCTTTTCAGTGATTCTAATGTGAGACATTCCTTTATCAATTTTTTTTATGTTTCTAGAAACAATCTTATATATGTGTGGAGTGATTTTACACTTAGGATTGCAAAATCAATTTTTTTTATCAATGTCACCATTTTTTTTAATTTTTATAGCACCAAATTGCAAAATTCTTTTTGGCTTATCATTTGCTTCTATATCTACAAAAACTATTTCTTTATCTTTAGGAAAATCAAACATAATTTAAACTTTATTTCTAATATATTAAATTTAAGTATTTATTCGCACTGTTAATAATTATAACAACAAGAATAATAATATCAAAAGTTACTAAGCAATTAATATTTAAATTATAATTATTTAATGATAGATAAATAAATATTAATTCAAGGTTCATATAAATCATGTCAATTACAATTAAATCATGTAAAAATTACAAAAAGATTGCGAAAGAAGTCAAAAAAATTTTAAAGCAACAATTACAATCTAAACCAAATTCACTTATAGGGATGGAGTGAAAAGATGAATTTTTAAAGGTTACTAATAATCTAAAAAAAATACTTAAATTAGATTGATTTAGCAGCTACATTTTTCCTTTAGCTACTTATCTTGAAAAACAAAATAATCAATTAGATAAAGATTTAGTTGAAAATTTTGTAAATAAAATTAATATCCCTTTTTCTCACTATGAAGATATTCATAAATTAGCAGTTAAGTATTATTTAGAAAATAGAGTTAATGATCTTTTTTTATTTGATTCACAAGGTGGAGTGGATCTTTTAATTTTTTTCATTGATTCTAGAGGTAACTTTGTTTTTAATGATTATGAATCTAAAAAGACATATTTGAATAAAGCTAACAATGGAATGGAATTAGTTTCAATTGGGATTAAGTCTATTTTAAATGCAAAAAAAATTATTTGTTTCTGCACTGAAGAAGCTTCTAAAGATGTTATTTTCAAATTAAACAAAAAAGTAATAGATGTTGATGATGTATTAACTTATTTACATTTACACAATGATGTAACGTTGTTTACTTTAAATGAAATTATTAATAAACATGAAATTAATAATGACCCAATGACTCAAGATAAATTTCAATTTATTAGAGAGTTAGACAATGCTGATGAAAATATTGATTTATCAGAAATTGTTGATAAACAAAATAAAATAGAAAATGAGCTTGAAAACACTTCATCAAATAATATTGAAAACATTGATTTAGATGATTTCAATAAGAATAAAGATAACTTAGATGAACAACTATTAGAAACATTACATGAAGAACAAGAATCAGTTGATTTAATTGAAGGTGAAAATGATAATTTACCATTTGAAGAAGAAATCAAAGAAGAAGATTTATTTGAAGATGAATTGCAACCAAGTGAATTTGTTGAAGAAACAGAAGAACAATTAGATGAAGAATTAGAACAAGAACTAGTTGATGATGAAGTTGATCATTTAAAAGATGAAGTAGAGTATAAATCTGATTATATTTATCTAGAACCAAATCAATTTGATTTTGATAAATCTACAGAAACTGCAGATAAGAAACATCAAGAATTATTAAAGAAACAAATAGAAGAATTAAAAGAAAAGCTTGAAAAAATTGAGCAAGAAAAACAAGCTATTTTGGAAAGAGCTTATAGTGAAAGTTTAGAAAACAAATTAGAACAAGAAGCTTTAGAAATAGAATCAAATGTTAAAGATGAACTTGATGATACTAACTTGTTATTAAATGATGATGAAGACTTAGATGAAATTGATTCATTATTAAATGGTGATAATGATGACCTAGATGAAATTGATTCATTATTAAGTGATGATGAACACTTTGAAAATTTAGTAATTAATTCTAATTTAGAGATTGCTGAAGATGATTTAGCTTTAGTTGATATCACAAGTGGATTAGAAGAAGAAAGTAATAAAGTAGAAGAAGAACCATATGATCCAACTAAACATATTGGGGAAGATCTTCCGAATAATAAGGATGATATCTTTAGATATATCCAAATTAAAAGCGACACTTTAAGTCATGTTGAAAAACTTTTATTAAATAATAAGTTAGCAAAAATGAAATATGACTTGATTCAAAAACATCTAGAAAACAACGAAAACAATATTGATAAAAAAATAGCAAATCATACAGCTATCAAATTCATTGATGAAAACAGACATTTAATTGATAAATCTAGTAACTTTAATTTAGAAAAATACAAACTAATTTATTTATCAGGTTTTAGACCTGTTCCAATGTTAATGGTTTGACATGACATTAATAAAAATTTCTACAACAGTATTGTAAAAGAAATGAAAGAAAACCTTAATATTGAATTTAAAAATGATGTTTTTGATGAACAAGTACAACATGTTTGAAATGATGGATGTTATTTAATTTATGATGAATCAACTTTTATGATTAGAGCACTTGCATTTAGTTCATTAGATAGATTAATATTCTTATTAAGATATGTTAATAAAAATTTGTGAATGCAATTTAATGATGAAAAAATATATAACATCTTATTAGATTTATTCCAAGAACATACTGAAGAAATAAAAGTGGAAAGAATCTAGTTATATGAAAAATATTTTTAAAAATTTATTTAATAATTCAAACAATAAAGAAAAAGCTCAACCAAATAAAACTTTTGAATCTAATAGTTTGATTAACCAAAAACAAAAATCTGAATTTGTCAGAAATCAAAACAATGAATATGACAATATGAAAATGCTAAATGATCTTTCATTAAATGAAAAAAATTATTTAGAAAGAGAATTAGATTTTAAATATGATTGCACAGATTATAAGTTACTAGAAATTATTAGAACTGATCATAATAGTTTTGAAGCAACTTGTGAAATTATGGTTGATGGTCAAAAACAAATTGTTAAAGAAAAAATTTTATATGAAGATATAAAAGACAAAAATGAGGAATTATAAATAAATAGAAAAAGACTCAAACTTGAAAAAATGTTTGAGTCTTTTTTATTATTTAAATTTATCTTCTGATTTCTGGAAACTTAGAAAAAATTTCTTCTGCAGTGCTTGGATCATGATGGTGTTTTGAAACAGTTTTATTTTGGTTGATAGTTTTTATTAAATCCATATCATCATCTGAGATTTCAAAATCAAATATATCCATATTTTCTTTCAATCTTGATTCTGTAACAGTTTTTGGAATAACAACAATGTTTTGTTGAATCAATCATCTCAATATAATTTGAGGAACAGTTTTATTATATTTTTCTGCAAGTGAAACTAAAATTGGGTTTTCCATAATTTCACTAGTTGCTCTTCCAAAACTAGCTCATGATTCTACTGCTACCCCATATTTATTATTTCAGTGAAGATCTTCAATTCTTTGACGTAAAGGATGCAATTCAATTTGATTAATTACAGGTTTAACATCTACATGTAAACAAAAATCAACTAACCTATCTGCTTCAAAATTAGAAACACCAATTGCTTTGACAATCCCTTTTTTATACAAAACCTCTAATGCTTTTCAAGCGCTATAATAATCTCCAAATGGTTGATGTAACAATACTAAATCTATATAGTTAGTTTGCAATTTTTTAAGGGATTTAGAAATTGAATACATTGTGTTGTTATATCCATAGTTAGAGATTCAAACTTTTGTAGTAATAAAGATATCTTCTCTTTTAATTTTTGTTTGTTTAATTGCATTACCGACAAATTCTTCATTAAAGTAAACTTGAGCAGTGTCTATCATCCTATAACCATAATCATCTATTGCTTTAATAATTGTGTTTTCACAGTTTTCACCCTCTGCTTTATAAACACCTAGACCAATTATTGGCATATGCAATCCATTTGCTAATTTTATGTATTTCATATTTTTCCTTTCAAAGTTAAATACAAAATAATATTAAGTATAAAAAAGTTAAAAAAAGTAAAAATATACAAAATTAGCATAAAAGAGTTGAGAGTGCTAAAATATATGCTATTATATATATTGTATTTAAAATCAATTGTTAAAATATTGAGGAGATTAAATAATATGGCAGGAAGTAATATTATTATTGGTATCGATTTAGGTACTACCAATTCTTGTGTTGCTGTTATGGAAAATGGCAAATCTAAAATATTAGAAACACCAGAAGGAAAAAGAACTATTCCATCTGTTGTTGCTTTTAAGGATAATGAAATAATTGTAGGTGATGTAGCTAAAAGACAAATGGTTACTAATAAAAACACTATTAGTTCAATCAAACGTTTAATGGGTACAGACAAAACTGTAGAAGTTAATGGTAAAAAATATACACCTGAACAAATCTCTGCTCAAATTCTAAGTTATATCAAAAAATGTGCAGAAGAAAAATTGGGTCAAACTATTACAAAAGCAGTAATTACTGTTCCAGCATACTTTAATGATGCTGAAAGAAATGCTACTAAAAATGCAGGTAAAATTGCAGGGTTAGAAGTAGAAAGAATTATTAATGAACCAACTGCTGCTGCATTAGCTTATGGAATGGATAAATCTAAAACTGAACACAAAGTTTTAGTTTATGACTTGGGTGGAGGAACATTTGATGTTTCAATCCTTGAAATTGCTGATGGTACATTTGAAGTATTATCTACATCTGGAGATAACCATTTAGGTGGTGATGACTGAGACCAAAAAATTATTAACTGAATTGTTGAAGAAGTTAAGAAGAATGATAAAGTTGATTTATCAAATGACAAAATGGCAATGCAAAGATTAAAAGATGCTGCAGAAAAAGCTAAGATTGATCTTTCGGGATTAAAAGAAGTTGAAATTAGTTTACCTTTTATTGCTATGACTGAAAGTGGCCCATTAAATGTAGATCTAAAATTAACAAGAGCTAAATTTGAAGATCTAACAAGAGACTTATTAGAAAGAACTATCAAACCAGTTGAAGATGCTTTAAAAGAAGCTAAATTATCAGCAAGTGATATTCATAAAGTTTTATTAGTTGGTGGTTCTACTAGAATGCCAGCAGTTGAAGAACTAGTTAAATCTAAGCTAGGAAAAAGTCCTGATAAAAACATCAATCCTGATGAAGTAGTTGCTGCAGGTGCTGCTATTCAAGGTGGTGTATTAATGGGGGATGTTAAAGATATTTTATTATTAGATGTAACTCCATTAACTTTAAGTATTGAAACAATGGGTGGGGTATCAACACCTTTAATTAAAAGAAATTCAACTATTCCTATTTCTAAATCTCAAATTTTCTCAACAGCAGCTGATAATCAACCAGCAGTAGATGTTCATGTATTACAAGGTGAAAGACAAATGGCAGCTGATAATAAATCACTTGGTAGATTTATATTAGATGGTATTGAACCTGCTCCTAGAGGGGTTCCTCAAATTGAAATTACATTTAACATTGATGCTAATGGTATCTTAAATGTAAAAGCAGTTGATAAGAAAACTAACAAAGAAGCAACTATTACTATTAAAGATTCAAGTGGTTTATCACAAGAAGAAATCGACAAAATGATTAAAGAAGCAGAAGAAAACAAAGAAAAAGATGCTCAATTAAAAGAACAACAAGAAATCAGATATAAAGCAGAATCTTTAATCAATATGTTTAAAACTTCTTTAAATGGTGAAGAAGGTAAAAAAGTAGATGCTAAACAAAAAGAAGAAGCTGAAAAAATGATTAATGAATTTGAAACTCTATTAAAAGAAGAAAAATGAGATGAGTTAAAAACTAAGATTAATCAATTTGAAGCAATGGCTTCTCAGTTTGCACAAGCTGCTAAACAAAATGAAGAAAAGAAAGAAGAAGATAAAAAAGATTCTGAAGAATCTAAAAACTAATTCTTTAAATTTAAATCTAAATACAAACTCTTATTTATTTGAGAGTTTGTATTTTTGTTTTTTAAATTAAAATTTAAAAAAGGATCAATAATGGATGATATTAATAAAGCTATTGAATTGTTTTTAAATAATACAAATTTTAAAAAAGAAGATATTAAAAAAATTAAAAATATTCACTTAGGATATACCAATAAATCTTTTTTGTTTATTTTAAAAAACAAAGATAAATATCAAATTAGAATTTCTAAAAATAATCAAATTATTGATAGAAACATTGAACAAAAAATATTACCTTTTTTAAAAAATAACATTTTTGTTTATATGGATAAAGATGGCAATGCAATTAAGAGATGAATTGAAGGGTATAATCCTAAGTTTTTGTTTAATAGAAAAAAATTATTATCCAAGTTAGTTAGCTCTATTATTGAATTACATAACATTGATATCAAAAAAGTTGATATTGCTATTCATGATTACTTTGAATATTGTGATAATGATACTAAAGTTAAGTATCAAGATTGATATGATTTGTATGAGAAGTTATTGAATAGATACAAAGATTTAGATTTTGTTTTTTCTCATAATGACATTAATCCTTTGAATATGATCTATGAAACTAAAACTAAAAATATTATTTTGATTGACTATGAGTGGGCAAGAATAAATTACAGATATTTTGATTTAGCCAATTTTTTTAGAGAAACAAATTTTAAAGCAAAGTGACTGAAATATATTTGTTCACTATATCCTCAACTAAAATATGAAGTTTTATTAGACTTTTGTTTTATTTGTACTTTCTTTGCTCATCTTTGATCTTTTAAAATTGAGCAATCTAAAAAAATTCTGAAGTATAGAAAAAAGAATTTAAAGAGATTAAATTATTTTTATTTGCTTGTAAGTAAATAAAAGAAATTAATAAACTTTTTAAAAACCTTTATGTGTTACACTATAAACACTTTTTTAAATATTTAAAAAGGAATTTTATGAATGCAAATTTTAATGAAATTAACTCCCTGTTAAAAAAGAGTAAAGAGTTATCAATAACCAAATGATTTAATAATTTGGTTAAAACAATTAAAAGCTATAAATGATTAGATTGATTTGCTTTATTTTGTTTTCTAATATTTACAGTTTCAACTGCATTTGTTATTGAAAATTTAGTTCAAGCGCTAAGAGGAACTAATGGTCACTTAGTTGGATGAGATACATTAGATAAATTCACTGATCAAAGTAATGTATTGCTTTGAGTATATATGTTATTTTATATCTTCTTTAAAAGACATGTTTTTCTAAAAGGTAATATGTGATTACTTTCTAATATGACTTACATTTTCTTTACATTAATTGGATACAATGTAATTCTTATTGGAATATCAGGAAATTCATATGGGGATAACTTTTTATCAATTTTCCAAAGTGCCTGATATCATGTTTTATCTCCAGTTTTATTTTTAGTTTTTGGGTTTTGTTATTTTTACTATAACCCAAACCAACAACCTAAGGTTTTGTGAAAAGCGGTTTTAAAAGCAATGATTTATCCAACAATTTATGTGATTTATGTTGCCACTATTCCTTTTGTTTTAAATGCTAATCTATATAATGGTGGTGCTACATATACAGTTTATGGAGATTTCACAAATCTAAAAGATCATTTAGGAAAAGCACTTCCAGTAATTTTGGGAATGTGATTAATATTTTTTCCAGGAAGTTATATAGCTTTTTATTATTCTTGAATTGGTTTTAATAAACTTAATAACAAAAAGAAATAAATATTATAGAAAATAGTACATAATCTATTAAGTACTATTTTTTTTATTATGTCTAAGAAATATTATGCTGTAGTGAAAGGTAAAAAACCTGGAATTTTTGAAACTTGAAAAGAATGTGAATCAAATGTTAAAGGATTCAAAGGGGCAATATACAAAAGTTTTTTCTCTTATGAAGAAGCTAAACAATATTTAGATTCAAATAATTCAAGTGATGAAATTAGAAACGATAATGAATTAAAAAAAGTTATAGAAGCAGATACATTAAATGGGATAGTAAGCATTTTTGTAGATGGATCATATAATAAGTTTTTACAACAAATAGGATATGGGATTTTGATTATTAACAGTTCTAATAAAAATGATTGAATTAAAATTAATAACAAATTAACAGAAAAAGAATTCAATGAATATAAAAAACACCTTAATATATCTGGTGAAATTATTGGAACTTTAGAAGCAATAAAATATTGTGTAAACCATAATCTTAATAAAATTAAGATTTATTATGATTATGAAGGAATTGAGAAATGGGCTAATAATTCTTGGGATGCAAAAACTCCAATTTCTTTAATGTATAAGCAATCATTATCTCAACTATTAAAATCTTTTAATATTTCTTTAATGTTTCAAAAAGTAAAAGCTCACTCTGATATAGAATATAATGACATTGCTGATTCATTAGCTAAGCAATCTGTTGGGATAAAATCTTAATCTTTTTATAATTTTCTTATTTAATGCTAAAAAAAACTACTATTATATAAATATCGATTTATATATTTAGTTATAGGTTTTTTATGATTGACAACATTAATAATTGTATAATTTTTGGATTAAGCAATGGTTATTTATATGCTAAAGAGGTAGCAGAAAAGACAAATATTCAGTTAGGAACTATAAAGACAAGCAAATTTGCAGATGGTGAAATTTTGGTTAAATCCAATTCTACTGTAAGGGGTATGCATGTTTTTTTATTTCAATCAACATGTAATCCAGTTAATGATAATTTAATGGAGTTATTGATTGCTATAGATTCTTTAAAAAGAGCATCTGCTAAAACAATTACAGTTATTATTCCTTATTTTGGATATGCCAGACAAGATAGAAAAGCAAAAGGAAGAGAACCAATTACTTGTAAGTTGGTTGCAAACTTTTTAGAAGGAGCAGGAGCTACTAAGGTTATTCTTATTGATATTCACTCTGAACAAACTCAAGGTTTTTTTGATATTCCTGTTGATACTTTAACTGCTTCTTGTGTATTGTTTAATGAATTCAGAAAAAATAATCCTAGTGTAATTAAAAATTTAACAGTAGTTGCTCCAGACTATGGTGCTGTTAAAAATGTAAGAAAAATAACAGAAACTTTAAATTTAAACTTAGCAATTATGGATAAAAGAAGACCACAACCTAATGTTGTAGAGATTTCAAATGTATTAGGTGATGTAATGGGTAGAGATTGTTTACTATTAGATGACATGATAGATACTGGTGGAACAATCTTACAAAACATTGAACTATTAAAAGAACGTGGTTGTAAAAAAATATTTGTAATGGCTACACATGGTGTTTTTTCTAATGGTGCTTTAGAAAAATTTAAATTAGCTTTAGATAAAGGTTTAATTGACCAATTATATGTTGCTGACACAATTGAAGCAAATACTAAAATAGAACATCCAAATATTAAAGTAGTTAGTTTATCTAACTTCTATGCAGAAATATTAGATGCACAGATTAACCACAAATCTGTATCTAAAATTTATGAAAAATACTGAAACATGGTTCTTTGTGGATGTTAGATTCTAAAAAAACAATTTCTGAAGTTGTTATTGTTGAAGGTAAAACAGACACTGCTAAATTAAAAAGTATTTTTAATGTTTCAACAATTGAAACTAACGGATTATCTTTATCAAATAAAAAAATAAATGAAATAATTTCTATTTCTAAAAAAAGAGGAATTATTCTTTTTTTAGACCCCGATTTACCAGGTGAAAAAATTAGAAAAAAATTAATGGAATCTTTACCTGAAGCTAAACAGTGTTTTATTGAAAAATCAGATATTAAAAAAGGTAAAAAAATTGGAGTAGCAGAAGCTAGTGTAAAAAGCATTATAAAAGCTTTTGAAAATATAACAGAATTTAAAAAAGAAAACAAATCTTTAGAGTGAAATGATTATATTGATTTAGATTTGAACTCTAAAAATAAAAGAATTTTCTTATGTAAAAAACTTAATATTTCCTACTGCAACCATAAACAATTGTATAAAAGATTAAATATGTTAAATCTAACTTATACTGAAGTTTTTAATATATTAAATAGCAATAATAAAAAAAATACTTTCTAGTTCAAAAATAAAATTAAACTATATAATTATTCTTGTTAAACATCAGTACTTAACTTTTGTTTTATTCGAATTTAATATAACATGCATTAATAATTTCTTTTTTAGTTTAATTTTAGTTTTTTATGTTGTGTTAAAATTTACAATTTTATTTTTTAAATCAAGGAGTATAAAATGAGTAAAATTACTTTTTTTCCATTAGGTGGAATGGATGAAAATGAAAAAGCTTGTTATGTTTTAGAGATTGATGGTGATTTTTACCTTATTAATTTAGGGATATCTGTACCTGTTTACAAGGTATTAGGAATTAAAAAAATCATTCCTTATATGGAATGAGTTAAAAAGAATGAAAAAAATATTAAAGGTATTTTTGTAGGTAATGCAAGCCACAGAAATATAGGAGCAATTCAGTATTGTTACAACTATATTAAAAACATTCCAATCTTTACATCAAAACTAGGGGCTGTAGTATTAAAAGCACACTTTAATAAAAAAAGTATGCAAAAGTTTTCAGACTTTAAACCACTTCAAATAAAAACTTTAGATTCATTAAAAACAGTCAGTGTTGGAAAAATTAAAGTAACTCCATTTAGGGTTACAAGTTCTATTCCTGATACATATGGTTTTATTATTTCAACTGGTGAAGAAAACATAATTTACATTGATGAATTTATTATTAATTCAGCTAATAACAATGCTTTTTTAAATGATATTAATAAGTTATCTTTATTAACTTATAAACAAAATAATTTAGTATTAATTAACAATGTAGGGAATGTTGATAAAAACCCAGGATTTACATCACCAAATCATAAAACTAAAAGTTTTTATAATGATTTATTAACTAGAAAAAATGATAGAAGAATTATTGTTGCTTGTTACTATCATGATGTTCATACAATTTTAACACTTGCTCAAATTGCGAAAGAAAGAAAACTTCCTTTCGTTATTTACAACCCTGTGTTTATTAGTATGTTTAATGAAATTGTTGCGAACAAATACTTTGATAGTTCAAACCTTCCAATGCTACCAATCAATAAAATTAATCAAATTGAAAAAGGGATTGTTGTGGTTTCTTCAACTCCAGATAGATTATTAAGCAAATTATTATCAATCAGTAATGATGAAGATGATATTTTAACTTTAAAGAAAAATGATACTGTTGTTTTAGGTTTCAAAGTTGAATCTGGTTTCGAAAAAGCACAAGCTGAAATTTTAGATGCTTATGCACAAATTAATGTAGATATCACAACTATTCCAAAAACTATTTTAAGTATGGAAGCATCAGAAGAAGATCATAAGTTCTTAGTATCTTTAATAAAACCAAAATATATTATTCCAACCCTTGGAATGTATTATCAAGTTGTTAAATATAAAAGTGTTTTAAGAGATATTGGATTTAACCCTGATAATGTAATTGCTATGAGCAATGGTGATACTGCAAATTTCTTTAAAGGAAACTATATTCCTAATAAAAAGAAAATTGATATTCATGAGATGTATGTTGGATCTCAAGGAATATTATCTGAAGGTGAAAACATCTTCCAAGAAAGAAGAATTATGTCAGAAAGTGGAATAATCTTCTGTTCATTAAAAATAACTAATAAAGATAATGTTTTTGAATTAACAAACTTTGAATTGTTACCATATGCAGTACTTCCTGAAGAAACTGAAACTAAACAATTCTTTGAAAAGTTAAATGAAGATGTTTCAAATCTTGTAAGCTCTACTCTTAAAGATGCAAAAACATTTGATTCTAAAGAATTAAAATCTATTGTTAAAAAGTACATTGCAAAACAAGTTGATAAAAACTATGAAAAAAATCCTGTAGTAATAGTTTCAATTTGCTAGTTAATTGTTTTCATTTTACTTAACAAATCATCAATATTTTTAGATCTTCCCTCTTTTGAAAAATATTGTCCATTAAGTTTTACTAAGTCACCTGTGTAGTTTACATTAATATTAATAAATGATTTACCAACACCATATAAATCAATTGGTGATTTCTCAAATTCATAATTTCTAATCATATCTAAATTGATAGATGAAGAAATTATGATTTTTGTTTGTGTGTAACCTAATTGATCTAGTTTATCTCTTACTTTTTGTATTAAGTATTTGTTAACACCATATAATGATTCATCTTTTGATAAGTGAAAAATATGTTGTAAAGATTTATCTATTAATTTTTTAGAAGTATCAATTCTTACATAATCTAATTTTTCAATATTATTTTCTTTAAGTTTTTCAATTTCACCTAAACAATCATTATGAAAATCAATTAAACCAATTACTGGGGAATTTGGATAAACTTGAGTAAATGATTTTAATGTTTGGCTTAGATCACCATTATGTTGTTGAATTAAAGCGTGTGGGATTGTTCCTAATACTTGATAATCATTAATATTTGATTCTTTTAAAAAACTAACACTCTCATTAGTTACAAATTTTCTTATTCCACCAATATAAGCACTATATCCATCATATGCTTGTAATGAATAATCATCAGTTCTATCAGCCATATAAATAATTTTGTTTGAACCAATTAAATTAACAAAATTGTAGGCATTTGTTGCTACTGAACTTCTTCTAGATAAAATACCATCAATAATATTTTCTAAAAATCCAAAAATTTTATAATCACCTTCAATTGCTAATACAGGATCATATGCATTTGTAATTGTTCCATCTTCAAGGTAATAAATTTTTATTTTTTGATAATCTTGTTCTGGTAATGCAAATTTAATTAATTGTAAAACTTCTTCAACACCAGCTACCATCACATTGTTATTAAAGTGTGTGAATCTTAATAATGAGGTGTTGTTGTTATTTTGTTGTTCTAATATTTTTTTAGATACTAAAAAGTATTTTGCAGAAAAGTCACCAGTTTTTATTTTTTCATCAAATTTAAAGTTTATTTTTAGTTTCATACTTAAATTAATTATTTATTTGAGAAAGGTTCTACAAATAATTCTCCAACTTGATATGAATTGTTTAATTCAATAATACCTTTTTTATTGTCATGAGGCATATTAAGTTCTTTTGCACTACATAACATTCCAAAAGATTCTTTACCTTGAATACTATTTTTAATAATAGGTTTACCATCTGGCATAAAAGTATTTATCATAGCAACAACCACTTTTAAATTTTGTTTAGCATTTGCAGCACCACAAACTACTTTTAATACTTTATCTTTAACATCTACATCACAATAATTTAAATGAGTGTTAGGGATAGGTTCTAATTTTACAATTTCACCTACAACAAAATTTTTATCTTCATATTTAGATAGATTAATTTTTGTTATTTTTAAAATAAAATCTAATATTTGTTTATTCGCTAATATCATCCCATCGTTTAATTTAATGTGTTTACTAACATTAAAAATATTAATACCAACTAATTCTTCATCTTTATATAATGCTGTAAATACATCTTTATGGTTCTTAGTAATGTTTGGTTTTTTCATAGAAACTGAAACCAACATAGTGTCTTTTAATGTTGTCTTGTTATAAAAAATGTTAATCATAGTTATTTATCCTTTTTACTATCTAAATACTCTTTATATTTTATTGAAATTAATTTTTTTAATTCATCTACTAATTGATCTTCAGGAACTGATTTAATAGCTTTTCCATTAGCAAAAATAATCCCTGTTCCATTTCCACCAGCTATTCCAATATCAGCTTCTTTTGCTTCGCCTGGACCATTTACTGCACAACCTAAAATTGCTACTTTTAGTGGGAAGTTCATTTTTCTAGTGAATTTTTCTATTTCTTTAACAACTGGATTCAAATCAAAATTTAATCTTCCACAAGTTGGACATGAAATTATATCCACTAAATTATCATACAAACCCAATGAATTCAGTAATTTTTTACATACTTTTACTTCACTCAAAGGATCACCTGTTAATGAGATTCTGATTGTGTTTCCAATCCCTTCATGCAATAACACTCCTAGACCTGCAGCAGATTTAATAGTTCCATTAAATAATGAACCAGCTTCTGTAATCCCTATATGCAATGGATAATTAAATTCCATAGCTGCTTTTTTATATGCTTCAATTGCTAATAATACATTTGTTGCTTTTAAAGAAACCACAATATTATTAAAACCATTTGATTCAAATAAATTTATATATCTTTTCACAGCAATCATCATTGCATCAGCTGTTACTCCATGTGACTTCATTAAATCCATTGGCAAAGAACCACTATTAACACCAACTCTTATGGGGATATTTTTTTTATTTGCTAAATCAATAATTTTTCTTAGTTGTTCTTCATCTTTGATATTTCCTGGATTTAACCTAACTTTAGCAGCTCCAGATTCTATTGCTTTAATTGCATATAAAGGATTAAAGTGAATATCTGCAATAATTGGACATGGACTATTTTTAACAACCTCACCAAAAGCTGCTGCATCTTCATCATCTAAAACTGCAATTCTTACCAACTCACAGCCCTCTCTTACTAATTCCTTTACTTGTGCAACAGTCTTTTCGACATCATGAGTTTTGGTAGTTGTCATTGATTGGATAACTACTTTGTTATTTCCACCAATTTGAACATTACCAACATAAACTGCTTTTGTTTTTTCTCTAATTGTTTTGTACATAATTTAGTCACTGATTTATTTATTAATTTTATTTCTTTTAACATAAATAAGTTTATAAATGTGATATTAAAAAAGAGGTTTAAAATAATAGAGGTTATTTCAAAAAGATATATGAACAAAAAGAATGATAAAAGACTAATAGAAAATAAGAGTTTCTCAATTAATGAAATGAATGAAACAATTAATTTTATTTTATCTTTGCTAACAAAAGTTTTTAAAAAGCACACAAGTGAAAAACTTTATAAAATCGCTTTAGAAGTTAAAAACAAAATCAAAGAAAAGAATAATAAAAATCTTTTTGAATATGTTCAAAAAATATCTAAAAAATTATCTAATTTAGACTTTACATATTTATGTAGATATTTTGCTTACCATGAATTATTAACAAATTTAGTAGAAGATATTTATCAAGCTAACTATGAAAATAAATGAGAAGATAAATATTTGGATGTTGATGATTATTTAGTTAGATTCTTCAAAGATATTAAAAAGAATAAAATTAATGTTTCAAAGCTAAAAGATATTGATATTTCAATTGTGTTAACTGCTCATCCAACTCAGGTTGTAAGAGAAACTATTTTAAGACTAACTAGAAAGATAATGGAATATCTAGATAAACAGTCTAACTATAATAGTTTGTTTAATATTCATTTATTAGATAAAGAACAGAATATTGAAGTTTTAATTGATATTTTGTGACAAGTAGCAATTTTAAGAGATGAAAAAATTACTGTAAATAATGAAATAAAAAATATCTTGAATTATTTTGACACTACATTTTTTTCTATCCTTCCTAAAATTAATTACAAATTTAATAAACTAAAAAATGAAAACTATGTATTAGATGAAAGTGACAATGTTTGTATCAAAATAGGTAGTTGAATTGGTGGGGATAGAGATGGTAATAGTTTTGTAAATGAATCATCTTTAGAAATAGCTTTTGAAGGACAAGTAAAAAAAGTTTTTAATTTTTATTTTTCAAAATTAAACAACTTATACAATGACTTATTACTACATGATTCAGTTTCAAAAATTAGTAAAAGTATTTATGAGTTCACTAAAGATGTTTATCTAAAAAACAGGGAAAGAGAACCATATTCAAAAGCAGTTGTAAAAATCATTTCTAAACTTTGAAATACACTGCAATCTTTTGGATATGATATTAGTTCTTTTTCTAATTTCAAAATTGTTGACATAGATGGGAAATATAATTCAACAAAAGATTTTTTAAATGATTTATACCTTATTTTAAATTCTTTGAAAAAGAATAATTCATATGAAATTGCTAAAAGAAATTTAGTAGATTTAATTTATTCAGTTAAAAGTTTTGAGTTCCATTTAATGTCTATTGATATTAGACAAAATTCTAAAAAGCATAAAGAATTAATTGATGAAATTTTTTCTACAAATAATATTCACCAAAACTATATATATTTGTCAAATGAAAAAAAAGAAGAATTACTTTTAAACATTTTTGAAAAAGAGATGATTTGAGATTTTGATAAATTGAATGATTTTAATAAATCTGAAATAAATATTTTTAAAAAGATAAATCAAATTAAATCATTATTAGGTAATAACTCAATCTCAAGCTATATCATTTCTAATACTGAAAGTTTTGTAGATATTTTAGAAACCTTATTTTTATATAAGATTGTTAACAATACAAATGATTTTAATTTAAATATTGTTCCATTGTTTGAAACTATTGAAGATATTTCAAATGCACCTTTAATTGTTGAAAAAATGATTACTTCTCCAATTACTAGACCAATTATAGAAAACTTTTGAAATAATAAAATTGAGGTTCTATTGGGATATTCTGACAGTTGTAAAGATGGTGGAAATTTTACATCTTCTTGAAAACTATATACTATTCAAAATGAATTAACTGCAATTGTAAAAAAACATAATATAAAAATTAGTTTCTTCCATGGTAGGGGTGGAACAATTGGTAGAGGTGGGGGACCAAGTTATTATGCAATCAACTCTCAACCAAAAGATAGCATCAATGATAAATTAAGATTTACTGAACAAGGTGAAATCATCTGAGCTAAATATTCTAACCCTAGAAAAGGGTGATTTAATTTAGAAACAATTTTAACTGCAACTGCACAAGCAATTGTTGATAAAACAAAAAATAAGTATGAAGATGATGAATTTAAAAATAATATGGAGTATTTATCAAAAGTTAGTTTTGATAAATATCAAAATCTAGTTTATAAAAACCAAAGTTTTGAATCAGTTTTTTTTGACATCACTCCAATTAATCAAATATCAAAACTAAATATAGGATCTAGACCTATTAGCAGATTAAATAATAAAAAACTTTCTGACCTTAGATCTATCCCTTGAGTTTTTTCTTGATCACAAGTTAGGGCAATGATTCCAGGCTGATATGGAATTGGGACTGCATTAGAACAGTTTATAAATCAAAATAAAAAGAATTTAAGTATTTTAAAAAAGTGATACAAAAATATATCATTTTTTAACTCATTACTTTCTAATATTGAAATGTTGTTAGCAAAAGTTAATTTAGATATTACAAAACATTATTTTGATTCATCAAATAATAAAGATGCTGATGCAATTTATTTAGATATCTTGTCTGAATATAATAAAACTTTGAAAATGATTTTATTAATCAGTGATAAAAAAGAATTATTAGAGGATTTTAGAGATCTAAAAATAAGTTTAGAAGATAGAATTCCTTATTTAAATATTCTTAACTATTTTCAATTAGAATTGATAAGAAAGAATAAGTTAAATAAAAAAAATAAATGAATCCAAGAAGCTATTTTAATTTCTATTAATGGGATAGCTACAGGACTAAGAAATAGTGGATAAAAATAGGAAGTATATGAATTTCAATAGTGTAATAATCAATGTTAATACAAGTAAAAAAAATAAATTTATTCTAAATGGTTTTAACCTTAATGGTTTATTTTCTATTAATGAAAAAACTATTATGGACAACAATATTGAATTATTTTCAGAAGCTAATCTAAATGTTTATATTGTTATTGAAAAACAATATTCAAACATTTTAAAAAAGCATTTAGTTAATATTGAAAAAGTTCAAATTTTATTAAAGGAAGATTTTTTTAATCAAAAAAACTTTATTAAATCTGATGAAAAAACATTAATTGTAGATGACAATTTTTACTTTAATCAAGAAATTTTAAATAATTTATTAACCAATGAAAAATATAGTAATTTAAGTACTTTAATAAAATTAAATTACAACACTCACTTTGACTATATTGGTATATTTGACTCAACTTCTATTAATTACATTGATTTTAAAAATAATTCAATTTCAGATGATATTAAGGTTTTAAGTAATTTAGTTGAACTAAAAGAAAAACAATACTTACCTATTAAAATTTATGATTATAAAACATTGTCTAAAATGGATTCTAAATATGAATGTGATAAAGGGTTTTTATATTTTACCCCAGGACCTGTCCAAATCAGAGAATGAGTAAAAGAAGTATTGGGTGAATATGTTAATCACCATAGATCTTTATCTATTAAAGAAATTTATAAAGAAGCTGCAGAAAACATTAAGTGAGCTTTTAATTCTAAAAAAGGTTATCCTATTGCAATGGCAAATACAGGGTTGGGAGCAATTGAATCTACTTTTGTTAATTTATTAGAACAAGGTGATGAAATATTAATTTTATCAAATGGTTTTTTTGGTGAGAATTTAATTGATATAGCAAAAAGACATCAATTAAATCAATCATTATTACAGATTAAACAAGGTGAATCTTTTGATTTAAAAGAAGTTGAAAACTTAATTAAAAATAAAAAAGCTGTTTTCATGGTTTACATGGATACATCTTGTGGGATATTAAATCCAGTAAAAAAAGTTGGAGAACTATGTAAAGATTATGGGTGTTTATTTATAGTTGATGCAATATCAGGGATTTTAAATGAAGAATTTAATTTTGATGAATATGGAGTAACTGCTGCTGTTTCCACTAGTGGAAAAGGTTTTGAAGTATCACCTGGACTTGCATTTGTATGTGTAAGTGAACAGGGTATGCAAATAAGTGCCAACATTAAAAAAAGAAAGCCAAAATTCTTAGATTGACAAACTTTTAAAGTTAGAAGTTTATATGATGGATTAACTCCATCAACTTATCCAGTAAACATCTTTGCATCATTAAATAAAGTTTGTGAAGAAATAAAAGATAATGGTGGACTAACTAGGTTAATTGATAAAAAATTTAACTTAAATTTATACCTTTCTGAAAGTTTAATTACTTTAGGTTTTAGACACATTATTGAAAATGAAAATTCTAGATCAAATTGAGTTTTAGTAATGGAAACTCCAAACATAATTAAAGCCAATGAATTAAGAGCATATTTATATGCTATGAAAAATATTTTAATTGAGTGTGGAATTGCTGATAGCAGCAACAGAATAGTAAGACTTGCTATAAGCGCTGCTCATGATATTGAAGATGTTACTCAATTGATTGAAGCAATAAAAGAATATATTGATTTAAAAATAACTAGTAAAGGAGAAGTAATGAAAAAATTTTATATAACTACACCAATCTATTATCCATCTGGTAATCCTCATATTGGGCATGCTTTTACAACTTTAATAGCAGACGTTTTAACTAGATATAAAAAGAAATTAGGGTATGAAACATTTTTTATAACTGGTATGGATGAGCATGGTCAAAAAATTGAAGAAAAAGCAAAAGAATTAAATTTAAAACCCCAAGAGCTAGTAGATAAGTATGCAAAAGTATTTGATAACTTGTGAAAACTTTTAGGAATTGAGTATTCACACTTCATTAGAACAACAGCTGAATATCACAAAAATGTTGTTCAAGAAACATTTAGTGAATTACTAAAAAAAGATTTTATTTACTTAGGCGTTTGAAAAGGTTTATACTGTGTATCTTGTGAAGAGAACTACACAAAAAATATAGCAGTTAGAAAAGAAAATGATGACAAGCTATATTGTGCACAGTTGCACCCATTAATTCAAAAAGAGGAGGAATCTTATTTTTTAAAAATCAAACAATTTAAAAAATATATTTCATCATTTTTAAAGGATCCTAATTTAGTTTATCCAATTACTAGAATTAATGAATTATTCAATAGTTTCTTAAACAATGATGATTTTGATGATTTATCAATTTCAAGATCTAACTTTTCATGAGGAATTCAAATTAAAGAAAACCCTAAACATGTTGTTTATGTTTGATTGGATGCACTATTAAATTATTTATCAGGATTAGGATATAGACAAAAAGACGATTCAAATTTCCAAAAGTTTTGAAATTCACAAGATGCTGAAATTGTTCAATTAATGTCTAAAGAGATTACAAGATTTCACTGTATTTATTGACCAATTATGCTTGAAATGTTAGGTTTAAGAAAACCAACTAAATATATTAGTCATGGTTGAATCATCACTGAACAAGGTAAAATGTCTAAATCGCTTGGGAATGTTTTAGATCCAATTTATTTCATTAACACATATGGAAGAGATGCTTTTAGATATTATTTATTAAAAGAACTTTCTTTAAAAGAAGACAGTGTCTTTTCTGAAAAATTGTTAATTAATACATTCAATAAAGACTTAGCTAATAATGTAGGGAATTTATTTAATAGATCTATTGGGATGATTAACAAATATAGAGATGGAATAATTCCAAAATATAGCAAACCTAAATTAAGTTTCAATATAGAATTTGAAAAACAATTAAAACAATTTGATGATGAAATTACAACTATTATTGAAAAACTAAATATTCAAAAAATATTAAGCAGAGTAATTGATTTAATTAATGAATGTAATTTCTTTATAGAACAAGTTAAACCTTGAGATTTAAAGAAAGAAAATAATGAAAAAGATTTAGATTGCTTCTTGAGTTTAATTTTAAATGCTGTTAAGAGAGTAATTTATTATTTAGAACCTGTTTTAATTGATGGTTCTAAAGAAGCTTTAAAACAATTTAATATTGATTCATCTAAATTTGATATTAAGTTTGTTACTGATTTCTCTTCACTAGATAATCAAAAAATAAACACTCCTGAACCCATATATTTAAGAATTGAGTCTGAAGATAAATAAATTTAATTAAAAAGATATTTAAGCAGAGAATTTAAATGATTCTCTGCTTTTTTAATAATTAAAGTTACAAAAAGTATAAAAATTATAAATAAGCATTAAAAAAATGAAAAAATTTTATATTTTTATTATTTTTTTAAAAAAATTATGTATCATTTAGATAAGTTTGAATAGATAGTAATGGGAAAGTACTTAAAGATAATCACATCAACAGTGGCTATTGCTGTACCTGTGGCTACAATCACATATTTTTCTGTTCCTTGAAATCCAAGAAACATTTTAACCCTTGTAGGTTCATCTTCATTACAACCTTTAATGACATCTTTATCTAATGCTTACACAAATTCTGATTTAATTGTGCAAGGTGGAGGTTCTGGTTTTGGTATTCAAAGTGTTGCCAAAGGAACTGCTGATATTGGATTAGCTTCTAAAGACCCCTATAGTTCTGTTAGAAAAGCTACAATTCAAAGTAATGACTATACAAAAGAAGATTGAACAAATAAAAACTTAAAAACTTTTACAGTTGCGTTTGATAGTATTGCTATTGTTTATAAAACGAGTGACAAATCTGATCAATTAAAAATTGATAGCAGCATGATGCAAAACTATATTTATCCAATGTTTGCTGGAACTAAAACTGTAAAAATTAAAGATTTAATTCCTAGTTCAACAGATGAATCTGTATTTGTTCCGTATGGAAGAACAGGTGGAGCAGATGCGAGTGGAACTGCGACTTCTTTTTTAACTCAATATCAAAACTACAAACCAGATACAAATTCTGTTGAATATGAAATTTTAAATTCTGGTGCTTATAGAGGCAATGTTAGATCTACAAATGAATCTAATGTTGAAGCATGAAATAAAATCCATGATGAAAACTTAAATGGTGGAATTATTTATCTATCATTATCTTTTGTATTGGAAAATTATAAAACAATAACAGATAGTGGTTATAGTGTTGCTACAGTTAATGGACAAAATCCTTATACTGCATATTCAACTAACAACAATTCATTAAATTCAGATTTCTTATCATCATATAATTGGTTTTCACTATATAACATTATTGTTCCTTTAAATGATGTTCAAAAGATAAGAGATTTTATGGAATGATTATACTTTGGTCAAGAATCACAAAATATTATTAATGGATTAGCATTAGTTTCTGCTTCTTCCAATAATTCATATTTACAATCAATGTTGTATGACAATACAACTTCTACTACTATAGATAAAAATAATTTCATTAGTACATTTTGAGAAGTGAAGGATGGAAAATATATTAACTCAGATGGCAATATAGCTAGCAAAAATAATTGGGATAGCAATGGTGCATTTGGAATACCAAATAGTGCAATTAAAAAGAGCCAACAAACAGGGTAAGAAAATATGAATATTAAAAAGATTTCAAGAATTGAAAAATTAAAATTCTTTTCAAATTCAAACCAAATTATAGCTGGAATAATTGCTTCTTTTTCTGGGGTTTTATTATTTGGTATACTAGGTTTTATTTTATATAGAGCAATAGAAGGTTTTAGTAGTTATGGACTAAAAGCAATTTTAGGAACAACTGATTTTAATATTGCAGGAACAGCTGGTGAACCAGGAACAGCAGTTTCATTCTGAATGCCTTTTACTGCAACTATAATAACTACTTTTATAGCATTATTGATTGCAGTTCCATTAGGAATAAAAACATCAATCTTTTTAAAGTTTAGGGTGAATAAAAAATACCAAAAAATATTAAGAGTAGCAGTTGAAACTTTAGCAGGAATTCCTTCAGTTATTTTTGGTTTATTTGCATCACAATCTTTAAAAATGATTGTTAGTTGATTTGGTGTTTCATCATATTCAGTTTTAAATTCTTCTATAATGCTAGCTTTTATGATTCTACCTACTATAATAGCAATGACATATGACTCATTACAAAGTGTAGATGATTCGTTATTGAGTAATTCAATTGCTTTAGGGTGTACTAAAACAAAAGCAATTTACAAGGTTCATAAAAAAGCGGCAAAATCTGGAATTATTGTTGGGGTTATTTTAGCAACAGGTAGAGCAATTGGTGAAACTATGGCTTTATCAATGTTACTTCAATCAGAAAATGATTATAATCAAGTTTTATCAAGTGGAAATTTACTTGCAATATTATCATCAAACATTAAAACAATTTCAGTTGTTATTTCTACTAACATGTTTACAGAAAGTAGTAATGATACTACTAAATCATTACTGTTTGCTTTTGGGTTCATTCTATTTGTAATTATCATGGTGTTAAACTTAGTTGTTCTAAGATTAACAAGAACTAAAAAAAGTGTTAAGTTACCAAAGGTACTTTTATTAGTAAAAGAATATTATCAGTTATTTTTTAGTAAGTTACTTTTAGGGATTGAATATTTATTTTTTCCTAGTTGAAGAAAAAGAAAAATAGTTACTGAAAATGACATGATTATGTATATTGAAAAAAGAAATGAAGAATACAAATTAAGAAATATTTATACATGATACAAATTCTTTTGAGAAATATTTTCTGTATTATTATGTTTTGTTTTCTTAGCTTGACTAAGTCTAAACATAATTTCAGTAGGTGTGGGAGCTTGATCTTCAACTAATTCAACTGTGTTTGAATATACAAAAAATACTACAGGACAAGCATTATTAAATACAGTGTTAATAATTCTAGTTGCTATTTTAATAGCATTACCAATTTCATTATTAACTGCAATTTATTTAAATGAGTTTGCAAAAAATAAAATTGCTAAAAAGACAATTTTCTTTTTCTTAGATTGTTTAGGTGCAACTCCTTCAATTTTATTTGGGATGTTTGGGTTACTATTCTTTATTTATACATTAGGGTGAACAAGCCAAGGAATTAAAGGGTTCTCTTTAATTGCTGGTGCATTAACAGTTTCAATTGTTATTCTTCCTTCATTTGCTAGATCTATTCAACTTGCATTAAATGAAGTTCCAAATGAAATGAGATTAAATGCATTAGCTTTAGGTTCAACAAAAAGTCAAGTTGTAAGAAGAGTTGTTTTACCAGCAGCAATTACAGGTCTTGCTACAAGTGTGGTTTTATCAATTGGAAGAATTCTTTCAGAAACTGCACCACTATATTTAACAGCAGGAATTACAGGTTCAGGACAAACAGCATTAGTAAATTCTGGTCAAACATTAACAACTAGAATATATGCCCAATTAACTAATACTAATTTAGCTGAAAGTAAAAATGTAATGTATGAATCTGCCTTTTTAACATTATTACTAATTCTGGTTTTAATAACAATTGGATATTATGTAATTCCAAATTGAAGAATTATATGTTTAGAATCTAAATTCATTTCTTATAAAATAAAAACAAAACTACAAAGTTTGTTAAATAAAAATAAAATAGCTACAGCATAGAAAGTGACCAATTAATTATGATTAAAGATATTAAAAATAAGTTTAGTAAATTAATGAGTTCTGTTACTAAAACAAGTAGTGATTTAAAAACTAAAAGAAATGATTTTAAAGAAGATTTTGATGATTCAAACATCTTTGAAATTAGAGACTTAAATTTTTATTACGAAAATGGTAAAAAACAAGCTTTGTATGATGTTAATTTAGACATTAAAAAAAATAAAGTAACTTCATTTATTGGTCCTAGTGGTTGTGGTAAATCTACATTTTTAAGACTATTAAACAGAATGAATGAATTACTACCTAATACCACTTTTGATGGGGACATATATTTTGAGAAACAAAATATATATTCTAAAAAGTTTAGTGTTTTAGATTTAAGAATTAAAGTTGGAATGGTTTTCCAAAAAGCCACTCCATTCCCTATGTCTATATATGATAATGTTGCTTTTGCATTAAAAAACCAAGGTATTAAAAATAAAAAGATTCTAGATGAAACAATTGAAAAATCATTAAGAAGTGCAGCATTATGAGATGAAGTAAAAGATAACTTAAATGATATAGCAACTGATCTTTCAGGTGGGCAACAGCAAAGATTATGTATTGCTAGAGCAATTGCTTGTAAACCTTCAGTTCTATTAATGGATGAACCTACATCTGCATTGGACCCAATTGCAACTTCTAAAATTGAAGAGTTGATAATGGAGTTAAAAGAGAAATATACTATTATTATTGTTACTCACTCAATGGCACAAGCCCAAAGAATAAGTGATGAAACAGTATTCTTTTTCCAAGGGAAAATTATTGAAAATGGGCCAACAAAAAATATTTTCTTAAAACCTAAAGAAAAGAAAACAAGAGATTACATTAATGGGAGAATCGGATAAATATGGCAATCAATTTTTACAGCTTAGAAAAATCAGAATATGAACTAAAGCAAAGTTTTTTAGAGTTTGTTGACATGTGTTATAGGTATCATGTTAAAGCATGTGAAATCTTAAAACAAGAAACAATCTCAGATGAATCTGTAAGTGTTATGCTTTCTAAAAAAACAAAAGCAAAAGAAAAGAAAAGAGATATTAAAGATGACTGTATTTGGATTATCTCTAAAGATCAGCCAAGAGCAAATCACTTAAGGTTTATTGTTGCTATTTTATATTCTTCAAGAGATTTAGAAAGAATTGCTGAACAAGCATATAACATCGTTTGATATTCAAAAAAAATATGATCTTTAGCAAATAAAAATCTTTCTAAACCAATTAAAAATATAGTGATTAAGTGTTTAGAAAATTCTAATGTTTTCTTTGAAAAGATGGCAGATGTCTTTAAGAGTCACTCAGACTATGCAAAGTATTTAGATGATGTTAAATCAACTATTGCAAAATTCAGAGCAGAATATAAATCAATTTTATCTGAAGCTTTAAAAGATTTATCTTTATCAATTGATCATCAAGTAGATTTCATTTTTTCTTTTTCTATTGTTATGAAATATATTGATAGAACAATTGACCACCTTTGATCAATTTATGATAATTTCTTAATGATTAGAAATAAAGATTAATAATTTAGTTTTTTATTATAAAGATAAGACTAATATATAGTAAATATTAGTCTTTTCTTTTATATACTATATATATTTAGTCTTTATGGAGTTTTTATGAGAATAGATAGTAATTACTTAAACAACCCAAATTTTTTTGATGTATTAATTGTAGGTGCTGGTCCTGCTGGTTTAACTGCAGCACTATATTGTAAAAGAGCAAATTTAAAAGTAGCTTTTTATGAAAAAGAAACACCAGGGGGTAAGGTTGTAAAAACTAGTTTTGTTGAAAACTATCCAGGTTTTACAAGTGTTAGTGGCCCAGATCTTGCAATGAACTTTTTTAAACAAGTAAGTGAATTAGGGGTTAAATTCATTTTTGGTGAAGTAACTAAAATTAGAAAAGTTGGAGATATATTCCATGTTTTTTCTGCTGATGGGCAAGCAAGATATGCAAAAGCTGTAATTATTGCAACTGGAATGACTGAGAAAAAAATAGGTGTTAAAAATGAAGCAGAATACTATGGTAGAGGAGTAAGTTACTGTGCAATCTGTGATGCTGCATTATATAAAGATAAACCGGTTGCTGTAATTGGTGGTGGTAATACTGCATTAGAGGAATCATTATATTTAGCTGATATAGTTTCTAAAGTTTATTTAATCCATAGAAGACAAGGTTTTAGAGCAGATGCAATGGTTGTTGAAAAAGTAAAAGCTAATAAAAAAATTGAACTAGTATTAGATGCTATTCCTCATGAATTTTTAGGTGATGGCAAAACCATTAATGGAATTATTATTAAAAATGTTAATGATAATAGGCTTTTAAAAATAAATGTGGATTGTATTTTTCCTTTCATTGGATTTGTTCCAACTAATAAAATGGTAGAAGGATTAGAAATAACTGATCCAAATACAGGCTTTATATTAGTTAATGAAAAAATGGAAACTTCAATTCCTGGATTATTTAGTACAGGTGATGTTAATAACAAAACAGTGAGACAAATTTCAACTGCTGTAGGTGATGGAACAATAGCTGCAATTGAAGCAAAAAGATATATTGAAAACAATTTTAGTGAATAACTATAAATTAATAAGTAATTTATAAAATTGATTTTCAAGTAAAATATTATTTAGTAACTATAAACTTATGAAAAGAAAAGAAAAAGAAAACAGCATCTTTGATAACAAATCCAAAAAATCTAAATCAATTTTTGATGAAATCAAAATCAGTAGCTTAAGAAAAAAATATATAAAAATATTAAAGTTTTTACAAAGTAAAAATATTAACATTAATGATATTGAATTCAAGAAAAAGATATATGGAAAAAATAATAAAGTATTAACTCCAAACTTTACTTGTTATCAACCAAATTATATTAAAGATCAAAACAATATTTTGTTAGTAGTTATATATGATGAAAACAAAGATAATTTGGATTTGCATAAAGAGATTTGTAAAGACTATTTTTACAGTTTAGATAACTTATTTTTTGTACTTATCTTTGATTGTGATTTAAATGCTTCTTTATATTTTAGAAAAGAAGAAGATAATCAAACATATTTATTAAAAGTCAAAGAAAAGAATATTGAAAAATTTCATTAATACATATTTAACATTTAATCTTGCAAATAGAACTTTGCAAGATTTTTTATTATTTATACCTTTACTTACATTTTTGTAATTTTAATAACTAAAGATAATAGAATTTATATTGATTTATTAAAGTTTTTTAAAATATGAAAATTATTAAAATTAATTTACCTTTTAACAATCAAATTGAAAATACAGAAAACCTAGTATTAGGACATTTTAATTTAATTCATTATGGTCACCATGAATTATTTAAAGAATTAAAGAACTTTAGTTTTTTAATTTTTGAAAACAATCCTTCTAAGTTTAAAAGACCTTATTCATTAGATGAAAGAATTGAAAATCTTTCAAAATTTAATCCTGAATATATTTTTGTTTATGATATTTTAAAAAATAATATTGATGCTGATGTTTTTATAAAAGAAGTGTTATTAAAAATAAAACCTAAAAATATTGTTGTTGGTTCTGATTTTTGTTTTGGTAAAAATAAGAAAGGAAATGTTGAACTTTTAAAATCTTTTTTTAATTTAAAAGAGATTTATAAAAATGAATTTTATTCTTCTAGAAATATTATTGAACTAATAGAATCTGGTTTTTTAGAAAAAGCTAATGAAATGATGATGTTTAATTTTTATTATTCAAATGTAGTAATTAAAGGAAAGGGATTAGCATCTGAACTTGATGTTCCCACAGCAAATATTGAAGACAATAAAGACATTAAAATCCCATCTGGTTCTTATAGTTCAATAACTTTAATTGATGATAAATTATATAAAAGTATTTCTTTTATTGGTATCCCAAAATCTTTTGAAAATACTAAACCAACTGTTGAGACACATATTTTTGATTTTAACCAAGACATATATAATAAAAAAATAAAAATATATCCAATAAAATTTATTAGACCAAATCAAAAATTTGATGATATAAAAACACTAATTAAATTTATAAAAAATGACTGTGATATTGCTAAAAAATTCTTAAGTGATTTTGATTTAAAGAAAATTAAATATTAATTATTAGTCGAGGTGATTACAATGAGTTTATATAGTGAAAAAGATTTAGATATTGAGCTGTTAGAAGAAAAAATAATTGAACCAGTTAACAAAACAAATGAATCAAAACATATTGTATTTATTCATGGTTTTGCTTCTAATAGTAGTTGTTGAGAATTGTTTGTTGAAAAAAATAAAAATCACTATATCCACTTAATTAATTTACCTGGTCATGGATCAAAAGAATACAAACCTTATCATTTAATTTTTAAATTTATAATTGATTTAATAAAAAAATATATTATTAGCATCTATCAAAATTATGGACCAATTATTTTGGTTGGTCATTCTTATGGTGGTGCAATTTCTGCAACAGTTACACATGAGTTAAAAGAAATAAATGAAAATATAATTGAAAAAACAATTTTACTTGCACCATATTCTAAATATTCTATTTTAAAAGTAATAGACAAAATTAAGCTATTCCAAATTAAAAACTCTGATGATTTTATGGAATTACAAAAAATGATTTTTGTTAATGCTGAAAAAACAGTTTATGAACTAGAAAAATATTTATATAAGAAATTAAGTTTAGAGTTTTTTAAAAAGAATTCTAAAAATTTAAAATGAGTTATTTTAGGGATGTCACTACCATCAACTTTTTATAAAATTGATAAGGCTTTTAAAACAATTGGTTCAAGTTTTTATTTTTTATTTGGTGAAAAAGATAAATTAATAGATAACCAAAAAACTATACAACGTTCAACTATTAACAATATCCAACCTTATTTTTCTATTTATGAAGATAAAGGTCATGCTTTTTTTGCAGAAGATAAAGATAGATTTTTTAATGAAATAGAAAATATAATTAATCTATAAAATTTAGTTATGATTAACATTTATAAAATATTTATAGGGTTTAGTTACTTTAGGTTTAAAGAAAGATATATTTCATTTAAAAGAACAAAAAGAAAAATTTTAAAAAATAAATCTATTGTAATTTTCTTGCATCCTAAATTTGATATTCCTGTAATTGAAGAATTTTTTTGTAATAAATGAAACAAGGTTTTTAACAATTTAAATTGAACAGTTAATTTTGTTGATGAAGAATCTTTTAAAAAATGATGAAATCAATTATTGGAAAGTTATAAAGACAAACCAAAAACACTAAGAAGAAAATCTTTTATTTTTATTACTGATAAACATTTAGGTAGAAAAATATATAGAAATGTTTTAATGTATAGTCCTAAAACTTTTTTACTAAAAAACCCTAAAAAAGATTTACTAAATGATAATTCAGGATCACCATTTTTATTTACAGCATCTTATATTGATAGCAATTAATTAACTTGTTTAACTAGATCAAAAAAGTCATAAGCTTGATCTAGTTTATAATTTCCCACTTCAACTCTTTTTAAATTTAATAAGTATCCATAATTATTTAGTCTTAAACCAATATCGTTAGCAAACGATCTAATATAAAAACCTTTTGAAACGTCTAATGAAACAAAAGTCTTTTGACTTATTGAATCAAAAGAAATTAATTCAACTTTATTAATATAAACTTTTTTAAAAGGAACACTAACTTCTTGGTTAGCTCTTGCATACTCATATAATTTTTTACCTTTTATTTTAACTGCAGAATAAACTGGTGGTTGTTGGTATCAATATGTAGAATTTAAAAACTTTAATTCTTCTTTTAAAGTTTTTTCATGTATTTTTCTTGTTGTGTAATTAGTTATTTCACCCTCTGCATCATATGTAGAAGTTTGATAGTTAAATTGGATTTCAGCAACATATTTTTTATTTTCTAATATTAGTTCATTCAGTTCTTTAGTTTTAGAATTTGTGGCCACTAATAATAAACCAGTTGCTAGTGGATCTAAGGTTCCGGCATGTCCTATCTTTTTTAAACCATAATATTTTTTGATAATTTGAATCACTTGGTTAGATGAAAAATTTTTAGGTTTATTTATCCCAAAAATTTTATCTTTTAAATCTAACTCTGTATTTTTTATGTATTGATATTTTTGTTTCATATGTTTTTAAATCACCCATATCTTAATTGATTTTAAATATTAATTTAATCAATTAATAAATATAACATTAAAATTAATATTGATTTATTTTAAGGAATCCACTAATGACTAAAATTGATTTTGAAAATATTAAAATTTTACAAGACAAAATAAAAGATATTGAAATTGAAAAAAATGTTTATGATGAAAGAAATATTTTCTTAAAAAATTATCTTTCTCCTTTGTACAAAGAACTTAAAGAAATGAGTGAAGAAGACAAAAAGGAATTTGGTAAACAACTAAATCAATACAAAGAAATGATTGAAGATGTTGCAGAAAAAAGAATTAATGAAATTAAAAAACAAAAAATTTTAAATATCAAATCTGAATATGATATCAATCTGCCAGCAGATTATTTTCAATCAGGTGGTATTAATCCAATAGATTTAGTAAAAAATGAAATAGTAAAGTTTTTTAAGAAAGCTAATTTCAAAATACTAACAGAAAGTGAAGTAACTTCAGTTGAATTCAATTTTGATAGTTTAAATATAAAAAAAGATCATCCAGCTAGAAGTATTTCAGATACTTTTTATATTGATGATAAGCAACTATTAAGAGTTCACAATACTGCAATTACATCAAAAGCTTTAAGAATGTTCAATAAAGAAGAAGAAATTAAAGTTCTTTCTCATGGAAATGTTTACAGAAAAGATGATGATGATGCAACACATTCTCATCAATTCAACCAAATTGATATGGTGTGAGTTAAAAAAGGTATGTCTCTAGCTAATTTAAAATGACTAACTGATAAGTTATTAAAATACTTATTTAATGAATCTATCAAGATTAGATACCGTATCTCTCACTTCCCATTTACTGAACCATCTTTTGAAGTTGATATAAATTGTTTTTTTTGTGACTCAAAAGATCATTGTTCTGTTTGTAAAAACACTAAGTGAATTGAAGTTTTAGGAGCTGGATTATTACACCCTAATGTTTTAAAAAATGCAAATGTTAAAAAAGGATTAAGTGGTATAGCATTTGGAATTGGGATAGATAGAATTGCTATGCTTAAATATCAAATTAAAGACATCAGAAGATTGTATGGTAATGATTTCTCATTAATTGAATCTTTTAAAGGAGAAAGATAATATGTTGTTATCAAGAAAACTATTAAACACTCTATTTCCTATTTTTAATAAAGTTTCAAACCAAGAATTAGAAACAATGTTAAATAGTATTGGAGTGGAAGTAGAAAATATAATTAAGTTTCCTAGAACTGAAAATTTGATTGTTGGTGAAATAAAAAAAGTTGAAAAACATCCTAATGCAGATAAATTAAATATTTGTGAAGTTTTCTTCGAAAATAAAATCCATGTGATAATTTGTGGTGCTCAAAATGTTAGACCAGGATTAAAAGTAATAGTAGCTAAAGTTGGCACTAAAATGCTAGATGGCAGACTTATTGAAGCTAAAGACCTTTTAGGTGTTAAATCTAATGGAATGATTTGTGCATATGCTGAGCTAACAACTAAAACTGATGTTTGTTCATATGATGAAATAGAAAACATCATTGAACTTGATAATGATGCAAAATTAAATGATATAGATCCTTTGAAATATATAGGATTAGATGATGAAATATTAGACCTATCAGTTCCATCAAATAGAAATGAACTTAATGGAGTAATACCAATAGCATATGATTTAATTTCTCTTTATTTCCCTAAATCTAAAATTGATTTTTCTTTAAAGAATATAGAAAACCAAAAGAAAACAAGTATCAAGATAAATATAGATAAAGAGCTTTGTAGATTCTTTGGTGTAATAGATGTTAGTAATGTTGAAATAAAAACTTCTAATTGAAAAATTAAATCATTTTTATTGAATTGTGGAATAACACCAATTAATACAATTGTGGATATTACAAATTTAAATGCAATTATTACAAGTGTTCCTTGTCATGCTTATGATAAAGATAAATTAGGGAAAGAAATTGCTGTATCTTTAAATGCTCATAAAGAAAAGTTTTTAGCTTTAAACGATAAAGAGTATGTAGTGGAAAACAAATCTGCAGTTAGTGTTATTTCAAATAATAAAATAGTTTCACTTGCAAGTGTAATTGGGTCTAAAGAAAACTCTATTTCTAATAGCACTAAAAATGTTCTGTTTGAAATTGGAAACTTTGATAATATGGCAATTAGAGATGCTTCTAATAAATTGGGTATAAAAACAAATGCTTCAACACTTGGTTCTAAAACAATTCCATTATGAATTACATATAAGTCATTTGATTACTTAATTGGATTATTAAAAGATCTAAATATTAAAGTAAGTTCAGTTAATTATGTAGGTGATAAATTAAAAGATAATTTAATTGATTTTGATAGCCAAACTATTCAAGATTTATTAGGACAAAAAACTGATGTTGAAAAAAATCTAAAATTAATGGGATTTAATTTTGTTGGCAAAAAAGTTAAAGCACCAGTTTACAGAGAAGACTTAGAAAATATTAGTGACCTTGTTGAGGAGTTAACCAAAAAGATTAATG
The DNA here is from genome assembly GCF_000011225.1 of Malacoplasma penetrans HF-2. NCBI lineage: Bacteria > Bacillati > Mycoplasmatota > Mycoplasmoidales > Mycoplasmoidaceae > Malacoplasma > Malacoplasma penetrans. The sequence goes on along the minus strand of NC_004432.1, from coordinate 1,243,013 downwards.
TTAATAACTTAGAATTAAAACCAATAGAGAGTTCTTTTGTTGATTTTGAATTTGATAATTTTGAAGAAAATTGAAATTTTTTAGAGAAGTATTTTATTAATAAAGGTTTTACCTTAGTTAAAACACTAAATCTAACTTCATTAGAAAACAATAAAGCTTTTAATTTATTTGGTTCTAAAAAAAGTATTAAAATCATGAATCCTATTTCTAGTGAAAGAGAATATTTTAGAAATAATTTAATCCAACAACACTTAGAAGTATTAAGTAACAACTATGCTCATAAAATTAATCTTTACAACATCTTCGAAATTCAGGGATTAAATTATGATGGTTTATGAAATAAACACTTATGTTTAACATTACCAATTGAACACTTTAACAATAAAATTAATAATTCAAAAATAGTAATAGACCTATTATTTATTAAATCAATTCTTACAGATTTATTTAATGTATTTAATATTCCATTTGAAATTAAAGCAATTGAGAACCTATCAAATGATATTGAGTTTATTTCTACTAATAATGGATTTGAAATTTATGTAAAAAACAAATTAATAGGAATTGCTTCTCAAATTAGCCCAGAAATTTTGAATAAATATAAATTAGATAGTAGTAAACCAATTTATTTTGTTGAATTAATAATTAATGACTTATTAGACTCTAAGATTAGTAAATCAATCACTGTAAGTGATGAGAAAAAAGAACATAACATTGCAAGGTCTATAACTTTATCATTAGATAGAAACCAAAATTATAAAAAAATTGAATCAGTTTTAGATAACTATAAAAATAATTTAAATTTATTGGATAAGTTTGAAATTGAATCTGTATTTATTAAAGATAATAAACCTTCTTATACATTTTCATTAGAAATAAACCCAAGTAAATTAAATAAAAAAGAAACAAATGAAATTAATGAAATAGTTGAAAGACTAATTAAAGACCTTATTAATGAAGGTGCTGAGATTAAAAGATAACAAATAAAAAAATCTTCAAGTTATATGAAGATTTTTTTATTTTTACTTAAATGAATTAGCAGGATAGTTGTTAACATTCTCAAGTTCAATCGGTGTTGAATCTAGATCATATTTTGACATCTTACTATAAGCATAAGCTGTATTAAATAGTTTATCTAAGATATTGATATCTCTTTTGATCTTGTCTCAAGTTGTTTCAACCATAAATACATCACTTTTATCAATATTATCTTTTAAGATGTTAGGTAAAACAGTTCTAGGGATTTTAGTACCATACTTTTCAATTAGCTCTGGAAGATAAACAACAACAATCCCACATTTTTCAAAAATACCATATTTAGTCATTGCAGCTCTAACTTCTCAGTCTACCACTCTTCTTTTTTTAGTTTCATTTCCAATTAAAAAAAGAACAACATCTGCAGTTTTTAAAATGCTTTTTTTGATGAAGGGGATAATGTTTTCTTTCTTTGTTAAATAATCTTTTTCTATTCAATCAGGATTAGATTCAATTAATTGAAATAGTTTATTTCCCCTCATTTCATTGCTTTTAACAAGAATATCTTTGTATAAGTAATCACTATTTTCGTAACAACTAATATAAACTTTTTTCATATGATTTTTAACCTATAAGATTTTTTAAATACAATAATATAATATGTTAATCTCAACGATTTTTAAAGCATACGCATTAAAAATTAATGATATTTTACACACTATATGAAATAAATTATATTTAAATTTGCTAATGAAATATTGGAAATATTTTAAGTTTAATCTTTTTTTATTCTTTTTTTTATGCTTTAATTTTATATAAAGATATTTCTTTATCATGTGCCCAGTAGCTCAGTAATTTAACTAGGAGTTCTATGAATTTAACTAAAAAATTGTGAATTAAAGTAAAAGACTCTCAAACACAACAACTTATTATTTCTTCATTATTAACCGATTATTTAGAAAAAGACTTAATAGAAAGTTTTGGTATTTATGAAAAGGACATTAATCAAGAGCTTACCTTTTTAGATAACAACTCTTTCTATTTAACTTTTGATGATAATTTTGATTATTTTGCTTTTTGTAAGTTAATTTCAAAAGAATTTAAAACTAGAATGTTATGTTGAATTTCAGGTAACTTTTTCTATTTTGATGACAATGGATTCTTTTCAAATTCTAAAAATCCTTTTGAAAATGACCAAAATAGCTTCTCTAATCAAGAAGATATATCAGATTTATTTGTAAATTCTGACAGTGAAAAGGAATTTAAAGAGTCTGAAGAAAAAGATAAAAACGATGATGTTTTAGACACAATCCTAGAATCATCAGAAAATTTTTATGTTGAATTAGAAAAGAAGTTAACAGAAAATGAAGAAAAAATAGAAGATGAAATATTAAATAGTTTATCTTCTGAAAGTTTTATAGATGAGTTAAATATGTGAAATGATTTTAAAGAAAATGTTTTAAGTGGAACAGCTTTTGCTGATGATTCTGAAAATAGCAAGGAAAATGAATGTTGCAAAGATGATTGCTGTGAAGAAGTTTGTGCAGAAGATGCTTGCTGCTCTTCTTGCAGCGATGAATTTGACTTGTGTTTATCTGGTTGTTGCAATTGAAATGAATGCTGCTCTAATGATGGATGCAAAGATGAATGTTGTAACCAAGATACAGAAGAGGTTGAAGAACAAGTTATTTTAAGTGAATTTGATGATTTTGGCTTATTAGATTCTAATGATGAATTATTTGTTTTTTCAAACAATGATAGTGAATCAGAAGAAAATTGTTGTTCAACTGATGGAAGCTGTGCTTGCTCAGAAGTTGAAAATGATGACTCTTGTTGTGGAGATTCTTGTTGTAGTGAGGAAGAAAATTCTAATGAATTTGAAGAAGAATATAAATCTTACTTGGATTTATTAGATGCAAATGATGATGAAGAAAGTTGTGAAAATTGTAATTGTTCATCTTCTTCTGATGAGTTAAATCTAGAATTTTTAGATTTCTCTTCATCTGAAGACAAAAAAGAAGACTCTTCATGTTGTGATGAGGACATGTGCTCAACATGTGATGGTTGTTCATGAGATTTTGATTCAGATTTTGATCATAATGAAATTTTAAAAACTCAAATCAATAATTCTAATCAAGAAGATTTTGGTTATGTTGAATATGTAGAAGAAGACAATAAAACTGATGACAATGATTTATCTCATCATTTTGAATGTGTTTGTGAGGATAAAGTTATGGAAGAAACTCAAAATATTAGTACTATAAATAAAGAAGTAGATTTTACTGATAATGAGGAAATTAAAGAGACTGAATCTATCAGTACTCTATTTGATGAGGTAAACGAAATGAAAGCTAATGAAGAAATTTTTAACAAAGATGATGAAAAAAATGAATTAAATTTTGATGATAACTCAAATTCTTCTGTTGTTGAAGAAGAAGAATATGACCAATTATTTTCAAATTTAGAATCTTTAGATGGCAGTGATTCTATAGAAAATATTGAAGAAGAAGTGAATTTAGATTTCTTTAATACACCTTCTATTGAAGATATTAAAAACAAAGATTTAATAACTGCAGAGGAGTTAGAACTTTTATTAGAATCTAATGAAAGTAGTTCTGAACCATTAACTGAACAAAAAATTAATCAAGAATTAGACCTTGATAATCTTTCTGAAGACAAAAAGTCTCTTGATTTTGAATCTTTCTTTACTGAAATTACAAGTGATGATTTAGCAGAAGAGCCAAACTTTAATGATTTTGCAAACCAAGAAGATGCACAATCAGTTGAAGAAGAACCAATTGATTTTGAATCTTTTTTTACAGAAATTACTAATGAAACTTCTGAAAATAATGATGTAAATGTTGAAAATTTAGGGCCTTTCTTTACTGAAATTAGCAATGAAGACTTAATTGAAAAAGCTAGTTTTAGTGATTTAGTTCCAGAAGATCACTCAAGTTTTGATGAACCTGAATCTGTAGATTACAGTGCTTTCTTACCAGAAATTGGGAATGAAAATGAAGTTAAAAGTGAAGTTAAACTTGATTTAGATTCTTTATCTGATGAAAAATTTGTAGACACTGAATTTAATGTTGAAGAATTATATTCTTTCCAAACTAGTGATGATGATTCAAAACCAACAGTTGAATCTCCTTCATCTTTAGAAGAAGAAGTAAAAGAATTCTTTAGTGATTTATCTGCTGAATTATCAAATATTCCAGATGTTGTAGAAAATAAAAAAGAAAATAATGATGACATTGTAATTGAAGATATCTCTATTAATAGTGATTTAGATTCATTAGATTTAAGTTCATCACAACTTTTTGAAACAGAGTTTTTACCTAATGAACTTAAATTAGATGAAGAAATGAACAATCAATTCTCAACTTTAGTTTCTCCTTCTACTGAATCAAGCAAAGAAGCAGATGTTTATGAACCAAATATTTCAGCTGACAAAATTGTTAGCGATAAACAAATTACAAGTGATTTACAAAAATTCTTAGAAGACTTGAAAGTTGAAAAAGAAAAACTAAGAATGAGAAGAGTGAATTTAGAAAAGAAAACAGCAAAAATTAAAAATATGTTTAATGATTTAAATTCTTCATCAGATTTCAACAACTAATTATTAACTATTAATTATATGTAAAAAGCATTTATCCATTTAATGGGGTAAATGCTTTTTTAATTTTTGAACTTAATATTCTTATTTTTTTAGTATTATTAATAAAATGATTTTTTATTTATAAAAATCTTTGCTCTTATTTTTTTAAAAAAATTTTACATTATTAGAAATTAATGCTATACTTATAAAGTTGTATTTAAAAATCACAACTATATATTATGTAAATGATTTTGCATTTTATTTATTTTTAATTAATTTAAATTTATTGCATTGCATTTAATGCTTCAATAAAAAAATTAAAAAAAAGTTTAAAATTTGCTTTTTTGTATATAATATATATGCTTATTAAGAATTTTTTTAATAAGAAATTCTTAACAAGCAAACAGAAAGTTCTTTGAAAACTAAATAGAATCCGTCAATTTTAAGAGTTTGATCCTGGCTCAGGATTAACGCTAGCGGGATGCCTAATACATGCAAGTCGGACGAAGCACTTGTGCTTAGTGGCGAACGGGTGAGTAACACGTATCTAACATACCTTTTAGTGGGGGATAACTGGTTGAAAAACTAGCTAATACCGCATAGGACATTACTATCGCATGAGAAAATGTTTAAAGTTGCGTTTGCAACGCTTTAAGATTGAGGTGTGGCATATCAGATAGTTGGTAGGGTAACGGCCTACCAAGTCTATGACGTGTAGCTGTGCTGAGAGGCAAAACAGCCACAATGGAACTGAGACACGGTCCATACTTCTACGGGAGGCAGCAGTAGGGAATTTTTCACAATGGGCGCAAGCCTGATGGAGCAATCCCGCGTGAACGACGAAGGTTTTTTAAATTGTAAAGTTCTTTTATTGGGGACGAATTGTAAGAAGAGGAAATGCTTTTTATTTGACTGTACCCTTTGAATAAGTATCGGCTAACTATGTGCCAGCAGCCGCGGTAATACATAGGATGCAAGCGTTATCCGGATTTACTGGGCGTAAAGCGAGCGCAGGCGGATTTACAAGTCTGGTGTTAAATATAGCTGCCCAACAGTTATATGCATTGGAAACTGTAAGTCTAGAGTGCAGTAGAGAGTTTTGGAACTCCATGTGGAGCGGTGGAATGCGTAGATATATGGAAGAACACCAGAGGCGAAGGCGAAAACTTAGGCTGTTACTGACGCTTAGGCTCGAAAGTGTGGGGAGCAAATAGGATTAGATACCCTAGTAGTCCACACCGTAAACGATGGTAATTAAATCTTGGTACGGGATGTATCAGGATTGCAGTTAACACATTAAATTACCCGCCTGGGTAGTACATTCGCAAGAATGAAACTCAAACGGAATTGACGGGGACCCGCACAAGTGGTGGAGCATGTTGCTTAATTCGACGATACACGTAAAACCTTACCTGGGTTTGACATCCTCTGCAAAGCTATAGAGATATAGTGGAGGTTAACAGAGTGACAGGTGGTGCATGGTTGTCGTCAGCTCGTGTCGTGAGATGTTGGGTTAAGTCCCGCAACGAGCGCAACCCTTATCGTTAGTTACTTCATCTAGCGAGACTGCCAGCGTAAGCTGGAGGAAGGTGGGGATGACGTCAAATCATCATGCCCTTTATATCCAGGGCCGCAAACGTGCTACAATGGTCGGTACAAACTGTTGCCAATCAGCAATGAGGAGCTAATCAGAGAAAGCCGATCTCAGTTCGGATCGAGGGCTGCAATTCGTCCTCGTGAAGTTGGAATCACTAGTAATCGCAAATCAGCCATGTTGCGGTGAATACGTTCTCGGGTCTTGTACACACCGCCCGTCAAACTATGAGAGCTGGTAATACCTAAAACCGTTAAGCTAACCTCGTGAGGCTTGCGTCTAGGGTAGGACTGGTAATTGGAGTTAAGTCGTAACAAGGTACCCCTACGGGAATGTGGGGGTGGATCACCTCCTTTCTAACGGAGTTAATTAAATTTAATTAACAAATATTAGATATATTTGTGTACTTTATTAAAAAAATCCTAAACTGAAATTTATCTCATGTTATATAAGAGTAAGTTCTAGGTCGGATTCTATTTAGTTTTGAGAGATTTTTCTCTCAAGATAGTTCTTTGAAAACTGAATATTATAACAATCTTTTTAGTCTAATCATACTTGTTATTTTTCTATAAAAATAGCAAGAGGATACAATACAAAACAAAATAAGTTACTAAGGGCCTATGGTGGATGCCTTGGGACTGGAAGGCGATGAAGGACGTGCTAATCTGCGATAAGCTACGGGTAGTTGATAAGAGACGTTTATCCGTAGATCTCCGAATGGGGAAACCCAATAGATAGTGATATCTATTATCTTTTACTGAATAAATAGGTAATTGAAGCGATACCTGGTGAAGTGAAACATCTCAGTAACCAGAGGAAAAGAAAACGAAGTGATTCCGTAAGTAGCGGCGAGCGAAAGCGGAACAGGCCAAACCGGATTAATTTCCGGGGTTGTAGGACTACAATGTGGACTTGGGATAAATAGTAGAAGTAGTTGGGAAGCTACACCATAGAAGGTGACAGTCCTGTAAACGAAATTTATCTCATACCTAGTAGTATCCTGAGTACGGCGGGACACGTGGAATCTTGTCGGAATCTGCCCAGACCATTGGGTAAGCCTAAATACTAACCAGTCACCGATAGCGTATAGTACCGTGAGGGAAAGGTGAAAAGAACCCAGAGATGGGAGTGAAATAGAATCTGAAACCATATGCCTACAACGTGTCAGAGCACATTAATGTGTGATGGCGTGCGTTTTGAAGAATGAGCCGGCGAGTTATTGTTGCATGCAAGATTAAGTAGTAGATACGGAGTCGCAGGGAAACCGAGTCTTAATAGGGCGATTAGTATGTAGCAATAGACACGAAACGGGATGATCTAGCCATGAGCAGGTTGAAGTTTAGGTAACACTAAATGGAGGACCGAACCAACTTTCGTTGAAACGACAGTGGATGACTTGTGGCTAGGGGTGAAATTCCAATCGAATTCCGTGATAGCTTGTTCTCGCCGAAATAATTTTAGGATTAGCGTTGGATTATGAATGCATGAAGGTAAAGCACTGAATGTACAATGGCGCCACCTCGGTGTACTGAGTACAATCAAACTCTGAATGTTATGCATTTTACTCCAGCAGTCAGACTGTGGGGGATAAGCTTCATAGTCGCGAGGGAAAAAGCCCAGATCGCTAGCTAAGGTCCCTAAATTACACTAAGTGGAAAAGGATGTTGAGATACTTAAACAGCAAGGATGTTGGCTTAGAAGCAGCCATCGTTTAAAGAGTGCGTAACAGCTCACTTGTCGAGTGTTTCTGCGCCGAAGATTCAACGGGGCTAAGTGTAATACCGAAGCTGCGGGCTACGCAAGTAGCGGTAGGCGAGTGTTCTATGTGGGATGAAGGTAGATCGTGAGAACTATTGGACCGCATAGAAGTAAGAATGCCGGCATAAGTAACGTATGGAAGTGAGAATCTTCCAAGCCGTATTGACCAAGGTTTCCAGGACGAGGTTCGTCCATCCTGGGTTAGTCGGTCCTAAGGCGAGGCCGAAAGGCGTAGCTGATGGATAACAGGTTAATATTCCTGTACCAATGTATGAATGATGGAGTGACGGAGAAGGTTATTGCAGGCCGGTTATTGGATTCCGGTTTAAGTGTCAAGTTTTGTAAGTTGGCAAATCCGCTTATTGTAATGATGAGGCACGAATACGAACGAACCCTTCGGGTAGTAGTGAAGCTGCATATATCATGCTTCCAAGAAAAACTTCTAGTTTATCATGCATTGACCGTACCGAGAACGAACACACGTGGTCAAGGAGAGTATCCTAAGGCTAGCGAGTTAACTATTGTTAAGGAACTCTGCAAATTAATCCCGTAAGTTCGCAAGAAGGGATGCTCAATTTACATTGAGCCGCAGTGAAGAGCGAGGGGGGACTGTTTAACAAAAACACAGCTCTATGCTAAACCGTAAGGTGATGTATATGGGGTGACACCTGCCCAGTGCCGGAAGGTTAAGGAAGGGGGTTCATCGTAAGATGTGCTCTTAACCGAAGCCCTGGTGAACGGCGGCCGTAACTATAACGGTCCTAAGGTAGCGAAATACCTTGTCGGGTAAATTCCGTCCCGCTTGAATGGTGTAACCATCTCTTGACTGTCTCGACAATAGACTCGGTGAAATTCCGGCAAGGGTGAAGACGCCCTTTAGGTGCGGTTAGACAAAAAGACCCCATGAAGCTTTACTGTAGCTTAATATTGGAAAAATTTATTTCATTTAGAGAATAGGTGGGAGACTTTGAAGCAAGTTTGCTAAGATTTGTGGAGTCACCCGTGGAATACCACCATTGTTTTATGTTTTTTCTAACTTACTCCCGTTATCCGGTAGAAGGACAGTGTTAGGTGGGCAGTTTGACTGGGGCGGTCGCCTCCCAAAAGGTAACGGAGGCGCGCAATGGTACACTCAGCATGGTTGGAAATCATGTGCAGAGCGTAATGGTATAAGTGTGCTTGACTGTGAGACTGACAAGTCGAACAGGTAGGAAACTAGGTCATAGTGATCCGGTGGTTCGGAATGGAACGGCCATCGCTCAACGGATAAAAGCTACTCTGGGGATAACAGGCTGATACTGCCCAAGAGTTCATATCGACGGCAGTGTTTGGCACCTCGATGTCGACTCATCTCATCCTGGAGCTGAAGCAGGTTCCAAGGGTTCGGCTGTTCGCCGATTAAAGAGATACGTGAGTTGGGTTCAAACCGTCGTGAGACAGGTTGGTTTTTATCTACCGTACCCGCAAGAAGATTGAGAAGAGCTGCTCTTAGTACGAGAGGACCGGAGTGGAGATACCTCTAGTGTTCCAGTTGTCACGCCAGTGGCACAGCTGGGTAGCTACGTATCTGATGGATAAACGCTGAAAGCACCTAAGCGTGAAACTAACTTCAAGACTAATCTTCTATTAGAATCGTTATAGACTATGACGTTGATAGGTTAGGTGTGTAAGTATGGTGACATATTTAGCTAACTAATACTAATAATTCGAAAACTTATTTTTATATCCAAAGATAAGGTTGACTAATGATTGTTGTTAAAAAATAATATTCAGTTCTCAGAGAACTATCAAATAATGCAGTGTTAATATTGTAGTGGAAACACCTGTTCCCATCCCGAACACAGAAGTTAAGCACTATGAAGCCAAAGGTAGCTTTTGCAAGAATAGGAAGATGCTGCTTAAAAAGACCCATTAGGGTTTTTTTACTTTAAACTAGCAATATAAAGAAAGGAGATAATAATGGCTGTACCACAAAGAAAAGTAACTCACTCTAGAAAAGCTAAAAGAGGGAGTCATTTACATTTATCTATCCCTACTTTAGTTGCTTGTAAACGTTGTGGCAAGAAAATTACACCTCATAGAGTTTGTAATTCTTGCGGATATTACAAAAACAAAAAAGTTCCTCAAATTGAAGCTTAATTATAAAAAGGTTGTAATGATAAACTTACAACCTTTTTTTGTTATAATTATATAAATCAACTTGTGATCTAATATGAAAAAAACTGATACAGATAAAACCATTAAAACTGATATTGAAAATAACACCTCAAACCAATTTAACTTAACTAATTCAATTGATAAAATTTCTTTAGTTATGCAAAATGAAGAGAAAAATTTTAATAATATTAAAACTTCTCCTAAAAACAGATGATACAACTCAAGCATGTCATTTTTACTAGCCTCTATTTTTGCATTGCTTGGTGTAATGGTAATTTGTTTGATTATTTATTTTAATTAAATGAGTATATAAATAAAAATAAAAAAATGTGAACTAAAAATTCACATTTTTTTAATACTAATAATAGAAACTTCTTCTTTTGTTGTATTTGTTTCTTTTTTTAGCAGCAGCTTTTTCTTTTTCTTTTTTTCTTAAACCTGGTCTTAAATAGAACTCATGTTTTTTGTAAGCTTTTTCAGTTTCAGAAGTAATTCTTTTAAAACTTTTTAGTGCTGCATCTAAGTCTCCGTTTTTAACTTCAACCTTTGGCATATATAAGTAATCACCTAATTTCTTATCATTATGATATAGATTATATCATTTTATTAGTTCAAATAAAGGTAAATTATTATTTTTAATAATTGTTTTATATTGTAGTTTTGCTCTTATAATTTCATATAGTTTTTGATTATTGACTTATGTGGGGTATTATTTATGGCAGATAAAAATAGTATTTATAACTTTTTGTCAAAATTGAATTTAGTGTCTTTGGAAAATTGAAAAAATCATTTTGAAACTAATTGTGATTTTACCATTACAAGAAATAAACAAAATGATTCTATAAATATAAAAATTTCATTTAATAAAGTTTTACCTGCTGACATTTTGATTCCTTTTGTTGATTCATTAAACTTAGTAGATGATAGTGTTTTATTTAATTTAGTTTTTAATTATGACACTTACAACCAAGAAGACATTTTAAATTACTTAATTTATTTTGTTAACCACAACATAGAACAAAAGCAAAAAGGGACAAGTGAAAAAAAAGAATTATTGTATGTTCTTAAATATAATATGGGAATTAAAAAACCAATAATTTCTGAGAATGCTATTTTTTTACATTATTTAGAAAATGATCAAGAAAAATGTATAAAAAAATATTTAGAACATTTTAGAAAATTTTTGAATGATTATGGATTTTCTAAGCATCACTTATCTTACATATTAGATGAAAAAACAATAGATATAATTTCTGACCATAAAAATAAAATTCAAGAAAAAATAAAAAATGAAATAACTGAAGTCAAAAGATCAAGTAATGCTAAAAAAACTGACTCATCTTTCACTTATAAATTTAGAAAAAGTGTTACTGGTGATGTTACAAAATTATCAGATTTATTCTTTGAAATGAAGACTGCCACTATTGAGGGTGAAATTTTTAAAATAGATAAAGTAGTAACAAAAACAGGATATGAAATTTATAAATATTTTGTAACAGACTATAGTGATTCAATTGTTATAAAAGCATTATTTGGGAAAAAAATTAATAAAGATGTTTTATCAGAGTTGAAAGAAGGTGTTTGGGTAAAAGCTAAAATTAGTATCCAAATCGATATGTATGAAAACAATGATATAACAGGATTAATTGAAGAAATTAGTATCATTAGCAAACCAAAAGAATTTATAAGACATGATAATGCATTAATCAAAAGAACAGAGTTGGTAAATCACACCAATATGACTGCTTTTGAAGGTTTAGTTAACATAAAAGAATTATTCAAGTTTTCAAGTGAAATGGGCTATAGTTCAGTTGCAATTACAGATAAATTTAATTGTCAAAACTTCCCTGATTTTTATAATGAGGCAAAAAAATATTCAAAACTGAAAGCAATTTATGGTGTTCAATTTAATATTATTGACAAGAATATACCAATAGTTTTAAATGCAAATGACACTAAAATATCAGATGCCACTTATGTTATTTTTGATATTGAAACTACAGGATTGTCACCATATTATGACAAGATAATAGAATTTGGTGCAATTAAATATCATAAGGGTGTTCAGGTAGAAAGCATTCAAATGTTTATAAATCCTGAAGAAAAAATTAGTGACAAGATTTTTGCTATTACTAAGATTTCTAATGAAGATGTAAAAGATGCTTTAAAAATCAAAGAGGCATTAGTAAAGATTAAAGATTTTATAGGTGATAGTGTTTTAATAGCACATAATGGGATTAAATTTGACTTACCTTTTCTTAACTGTAAATTAGAAGAAAATAAGATGGATATTATTAAAAATCCATTAATTGATACACTTCAAATTTCACGTGCAATAAATGAACAAATTCATGGTCACTCACTTGGAGTAATAGCTAGAAAATATAAAATAGATTATGATGAAACTCAAGCCCATAGAGCAGATAAGGATGCTGAGTACTTGTTAAACATTTGAAAAAGAATGTTAGAAAACCAAAAATTACAAGACATCAAAACTCTAAATGAAATTAATTCTAATCTACAAAATGATTTCTTAAGAGAAAGAAATAGAGGTTCATTAATTACAGTTTATTGTAAGAATGAAGGTGAAATTAGGAATCTTTATAAGTTAATATCAACATCATTAACTAGTAATTTTGATGGAGGTCCTAAAGTTTATTGAGAAAACTTTAATGAATTTAACAATTCTTTTATAGTTTCAAATTCTGCAACTGAAGGTGAAATATTTGAAGCTGCAATGAGTAACACTCAACAAGTTTTAGAAGATATCATTAAAGATAAATATGATTTCATAACAATTGGATCCCCAGAGTGTTTTTTACATGATATCCATAGAGAAATTTATAAAAGAGGATGAATAGAAGATGCTATTAAAAGAATTATTAAAATAGCTAATAAATATAATAAAAAGGTTGTTGCTACATCTGACACATATTATTTAAATGAGAGTGATGAAGTATATTTTAGAGTATATGTAAATGCAAAAGTGTTGGGTGGTAAAAGAAATAGATTATTTAAATATAATGAATTAAATACAGTGTTGCCTAAATATTACTTTAGAACAACTGATGAACTAAAAGATGAATTTTCATTTTTAAATGATCCAGTTTTAGTAAATGATATTGTAGTTACAAATAGTAATTACATTGCAAGTTTAATAGATGCAAACATTAAGCCAATTAAAGAAACATTGCATTCTCCCCATATTGAAGGCGCAAGTGATAAATTAAAACAATTAATTTATCAAAAATCTTATTCTATTTTTGGTGATGCAATGAATAATGATGTAAAAGCCAGAATTGATAGAGAAATAAGTTCTGTAATTGATAATGGTTATGCAATGATTTATTGATTCTCACATTTATTAGTTAAGCAATCAGTAGATGATGGATATGTTGTTGGTTCAAGGGGTTCAGTTGGTTCTTCTGTTGCTGCATGATTGGTTGATATAACTGAAGTAAACCCATTAGAGCCACATTATATTTGTACTAATTGTAAGTATTTTAATTTTGAAAAAAATGTAGATAGTGGGTTTGATTTACCAGAATCAAATTGCCCTAAATGTAAAAGTAAATTAAAAGGTGATGGTCATAATATTCCTTTTGAAACATTCATGGGATTCAAAGGTGATAAAATTCCAGATATTGATTTAAATTTTTCAGCAGTATATCAAGGAAAAGCTCATGACTTCATTAAAAACATGTTTGGTGAAGAAAGAGTTTTTAGAGCAGGAACAATTAGTACAACTGCAGAAAAAACTGCTTATGGATATGTAAAATCATATTTTGAAGAAAGCAAAAAAATGAATGCTAGAAATGCTGAAATTACAAGAATTGCTAAAAAATGTGAAAATGTAAAAAGAACTACAGGTCAACACCCTGGTGGAATAGTTGTTGTTCCTCATGGTAAAGATGTTTATGATTTCACACCTTTTAATTATCCAGCAGACGATAAAACTCAAGATTGATTTACAACACACTTAGCATTTGAATCTTTACACGATTCTTTATTGAAATTTGACATACTGGGTCATGATAATCCCACTATATTAAAAATGCTTACTGAGCAGACTAATGTAAATGCTGATACTATTCCTAATTTTGATAATGATGTAATGGATCTATTTAATAGTACAGATAGTTTAAAAATTAAAAATCCAATGATTAATAAAATTTTAAAAACAGGATCTAGTGGAATTCCTGAATTTGGAACAAACTTTGTAAAAGAAATGTTACTAGTTACTAAGCCTCAAAAATTCTCTGATCTTATTAGAATATCAGGATTGTCTCATGGTACTAATGTGTGAAATGACAATGCAAAATATTTAATTGAAGAAAAAGGATTAACTATTTCAGATGTTATTTCTTGTAGAGATGACATTATGGTTTATTTAATTGATAAAGGAATAACTCCTATTATTGCTTTTAAAATCATGGAAGATGTTAGAAAAGGTAAAGGTTTAAATGAAGAATATCAAAAGGTATTAAATGATAATAATATCCCAACTTGATATATAGAATCATGTAATAAAATTTCTTATTTATTTCCCAAAGCACATGCTACTGCATATGTGATTATGGCTTGAAAAATAGCATGATTTAAGATTTATTATCCATTGCATTTTTATGCATCATATTTTTCTATAAGAATTAAAGTTTTTGATATCAAATCCATTTTAAATGGAGAATCAGAAATCACTAACAAGATTAATGAAATAAAAGAAAAGATGGCTAACCCTAAAACAAAAGCTTTGGTTAAAAATAAAGAATTGGATTTAATCCCTATTTATGAATTAGCTTTAGAATTACTTGGTAGAGGTTATAAATTTGCAAACATAGATCTTAAAAAATCTCTTGCTACAGATTTTTTAGTAGAAGGTGATTATTTAATTCCACCATTTTCAGCAATTGATGGATTGGGTGACTCTGTTGCTACATCAATTGTAAAAGCTAGAGAAGAGAAAATGTTTAGTTCTAAAGAAGACTTTAAGAAAAGAACTAAAGTCACTACAACTCATATGAAAATTATGGAAGAACTAGGAATAACAAGTTCACTAAATGAAGATGACCAAATTTCTTTATTTAACTTCTAATCATTAATTTTATTTATGCATTTAAAATGAACTATTACAGTTCATTTTTTGCTTCTTGGTATAAATGGAATAAGGTTGTTAAAAATCTTTAATTATATTTTTAAAATTATTAAATAATGATATTTAGATATTTTTTTATATTTTATTATTTATTTAAAAAATTTGGTAGAATATATTTTGTATAGAGAAAGTAGTTTTATTACTCACCTGATTTCTTCAATCTTTAAAAATAAAATAGAAATGGGTTAATAGCTTTAAATTATCTTTGAATTAATTTAGTAACTAACTAAATTAATTTGTGCTATTTAATGAAACACACTCTTTATATTTATATGTTGTATATAAATTTGAAAGTGTGTTTTTCTTTATACAAAAATAAGGAAAAATATGAAAAATAAATTTGTTTTAAATGAGCAAATAAGAGAAAATAGATTATTGATCATTGATGATGAAGGTAATAAGCTTGGTGAAATGTCAAAGCAAGAAGCTTTGGATTTAGCTAAAAGCAAAGGAATGGATTTAGTTCTTTTTTCATCAGGTGATAAACCAATTGCTAAAATAATTGACTATGGTAAATTTGTTTATGAAAGTAAAAAGAAGAACAAAGAAAACAAAAAGAACCAAGTTAAAGTAAAAAATAAAGAAATTAAAGTTAAACCAGCTATTGGAATGCATGATCTTCAAGTAAGAGTTAAAAATGCTAAAGAATGATTAGAAAGTGGTTATAGAATCCGTTTTGTTGTATTAACTTATGGAAGAATAGCTACTAAGGTTGATCTAGTTTATGAACTTTATAATAAGTTTATTGAAATGGTTGGAGATGTTGCTACTGTTCAACAACCACTAAAAAAAGTTAGTAATGTTCAATATGAATCATTTTTAATTTCTTCTAAAAAATAATATAGGAGTATATATTTACTATGAAAACTAAACATAAAACAAAAAAATCTGTGTCTAAAAGAGTTATAGTTACAGGATCTGGTAAGTTAAAAAGAAAACAAGCTTATAGATCACATTTAGCTCACAACAAAACAACTAAACAAAAAAGACACTCTAGAAAAGACAGTATAGTATTAAGTGTTGATTCTCAAAGATACAAACACTTAATCAATAATTAATTAAGGATTTGGAGGAATAGAGCATGAGAGTAAAAACTGGACCTACTACTAGAAGAAGAAGAAAATCTTGATTAAAAAAAGCAGAAGGAGCTTGAGGGATAAATAGTACCTCTTATAGAAATGCTAAGCAAACTGTAATGCAAGCTTCTAAATATGCTTATCGTGACCGTAAAAACAAAAAAAGAGATTTTAGAAAATTATGAATAGCTAGAATTAATGCAGCAATCAGAAAAGAAAACTATACATATTCTGCATTTATGCACAAGCTAAAACAAAAAGAAATTGCTATCAACCGTAAGATGCTATCTGAATTAGCAATCCAAAACCCTGAAGAATTCAAAAAATTTGTTCACTCAGTAATGTTGAAGTAATTACATAAAAATGTAAGTTAAATTAAACTTACATTTTTTTATTTTTATAAAACTAATATCTTTTTAAAAAAATATCTTACTTCAATTAATTAGCATATTTGAAATAATACAAAATTTTATTAAAATTAATATAGTTGTATGTTTTAATAGCACTCTATTAATTGAATACATATAATCTTATATTTAAGGTAATTAATTGTGAAAAGAAAAATTATTTTTGGAGTAGAAGTAGGTTTAGCAGCTTTATCTTTTATTATTTGAATGATAATAACAATCTTGTTTTTTGGTTCAACTGCAATTGAAGGTTTTCATGCTAATCTAGCTGTAGAACCAGATAGTACTAAAAGAATCTCAAGTATACCAGGGTTATCAACAATAAGTGATGTTGGTGTTGTTATGGTATTTATGAGTGCAGGGTTATTAACCATATATGCTGGATGTTTAGCTACAATGTATTTTGTTAAGATTAAAAGCAATAAAATATTTTATGCTAATGTTACAGTTTCAATTTTGTTAGCAGTTGGTATAATTTTAGGAATCTTATTTATTTGCTTAAGATTATAAAAATATCAAAACATTTTAAACTCTTCTATTTATATAGAAGAGTTTTTAATTTTATTAATATTGATTAATTAATTTGTATCAATTAAAGATCTATATTTTAAATAAAGCAGTTATTGATAGCCTTTGAATAATTTAATTATTTCTTAATAAATTAATAAGTTAATTTAAAAAAATGGTTTTTTTATTAAATATATTTTTATAATTTATTTGTTATGAAAATAGCTATTATATATGGATCAACTTTAGGGAACACTGAAAGAGCTGCTAATAGTATTGCTCAAGAATTTAACTTACCTAATATAGATATTTTGAATGTTGCTGAAACAAAAGCAGAACAATTAAATCAATATGACAAAATTATTTTTGGATCATCTACTTGAGGTCTTGGTGATTTACAGGATGATTGAGATGAATTTGATTTTGAAAATTTAAAAGTAGAAAACAAGACTGTAGCAATTTTTGGTATGGGAGATAGTGAGGTTTATGCATTTACATACTGTGACTCTATTTCTAAAATACATAAAATTTTAAAATCAAAGAATGCTAATATTGTTGGTTATGTTTCAGATAAAGACTATAAATATACAAAATCTGAATCTGTTGAAAATGGTATGTTTTTAGGTTTGGCATTAGATGATGATAATTATGAGGATTTAACTGAATCTAGAATTAAAAAATGAGTTAATGATATTAGAAAACATTTTGAATAAATGTTTTAATTAAATTACTATGATTAACAATGATATTAAATCATCTTGATTACCTGAATATTATTCATTATTAGAAAATAAACCACCAAAATTTTTATATAGAGTTGATTACAAAAGCCCTGAAGAAGTTTTTCAAAAAGGATTTTCAATTAATAGTCAAAATGAGTTTAGTTTTTTTGACTATTTTTTTAATATTTATTCTTGTACTAGTACTGAAAAAGAAGATTGTTTCATTAATGCTTTTGAAACAGTAAATGAAGCAATAATTAATTTTAGAAAAAATTTATATGCAATCAATGGAAATATAAAAGATCTATATTTGTATTTGATTAGATGTGATGAAAATTTTTTCAGTAAACATATAACTAGATGTACATATCCTTCTGCACTTATTGAAAACCAAGTTATATCAAATAACAAAAATGAAACAAATAAGTTAATTTTTGCATTTAGTGATTATGGTCAAAAATTTACTAATAAATTTGAATGGTTCACAACTAAAAAAATTAGTAGTAACCAAGTGTTTTCTGCTTCGCATATTAAATTAAATTTTAAAAAGAATTCAAATACTAAAAATAAAAATGACTTTACAATAATCCCGGAAATTGAAGATACTATCTTTAGAAATCCTAATTATTTAGATTTGAATACTCAAGCAAATTTAAGGGCTTTTATATATCCTGAATATTTAGCTTCAAAAAAAATTGAATTTAAAAATGAAGCTTATTATTTTGAACACAATGACAAAATATCTTCATGAATGAATGTTCAAAATAAATCATTTGATAGTAACAATATTATTAAACACAGAAAAGATAAACCAATTGTTAAACAAATTACTTTGTTTGATAAAAACAATAAAAAAAAGATTATTAAAGTTAACTTTTACAAAGAAGAATTAAGTTCACTTTTTTATGATGTGTTTATGGAAGAACAAAGATGTTTAAACTATGGTTATAAACAACCAAAACCCTTTGAACTATTATTTACTTATGAAAAATTCCAAGATAAAAGTGTTTACTTAAATGCAAGTACTACTAAAAAAAGGGGAAGAATATTTTTTGTTTCAAAAACAAAAAATAAAGAAGATATTAATAAAATTTATTTTGATAAATCAGGTAGATTTATTTTTGACTTCAATAAAGAATCTGTGCCTTTTGCAATCACACTAACAAATTATGATAAATCTAAAGATATTGCTGAATTTGATATGTTGCCAGCTTGTGAGAATAACCCTAATCAAAATTTTCACTTGGAGCACGCTCATTCAAGTCACTTCTATTTAAAACCAAGTAATAAAATATTCCAGCATTTGGAATTAGCAATTAAGCATAATAATAATTCTTTTGTTTTCTTAAACCCTAAAAAGAAATATAGTTTTGCATATGATTTAATTAACCTTAACTTATCTAAGTATTCTAAAAATACACAAAACTTTATTTATGGAATGAATGTACATGTTCCAGAATTAATTAACATTAATTTATCATGAATGTGAAAATATCAATATTTTAAACCTAATATTTTTCTTACATATAATGACGAAAAAAATGATGTCAAAATAGAACAAGCAAGATCAAATGAAAACAAAAGTGATTTATCTAACTTATTATATTGTTTAAATACTTTAAGTATTTTAATGGTTGATTACAATAACCACTATAAACTTAATACTGATATTTTTGCAATGAAGAATAATGCAAAAGATGGGAAACCATATAGATGGTTAGAATGACAGAAAGTTAATTTATCAAAATATCCAAATAAAAATAATATGTGAGTTTTGAAAAAATGTAGATATGACAAAGATAATTTTTATTGGATTATCAGTTTTTTCAATAATGATTATTTATGGGTGCAACAAAAAGGTGAAAATTGAGGTTTTTTCTTTTTAGCAAATAAAAAAAGTAAGCCTTTAAAATCATCTTCAATATTTTTTCTTAATGAAAATCATATTAAGTAATTTTATTAATATAAAATTATATAGTTTCTTGTTTTAATCTAAATAAGGAGTAATTGTATGAATAACAAAGTTAATACTAGAGATTTTATTGTTGTAAAAGGTGCAAGAGAGAATAATTTAAAAAATGTTGATATAGATATTCCTAAAAACAAATTTGTTGTAATGACTGGATTAAGTGGAAGTGGTAAATCATCTTTAGCTTTTGATACTATTTATGCTGAAGGTCAAAGAAGATACTTAGAATCACTATCTTCTTATGCTAGACAATTTTTAGGAGGGAATGAAAAGCCTGATGTTGATTCAATTGAAGGTTTATCTCCTGCAATTTCAATTGATCAAAAAACAACTTCTCATAACCCTAGATCAACAGTAGGTACAGTTACTGAAATTTATGATTATTTAAGATTATTATTTTCAAGAATTGGTAAACCTTATTGTCCTAATGGACATGGTCTAATATCTACTTTGTCTATCAAACAAATGATAGATACAGTTTATGAAAATAAAGAAGAATCAAAAATTCAAATCTTATCTCCTATTATTAGTCAAGAAAAAGGAACTTTTAAAAATAAAATAGAAGAGTTAAAAAGACAAGGTTATCTAAGACTTAGAATTGATGGAAATATTTATTCTTTAGATGATGAAATTGAATTAGAAAAAACTAAAAAACATAACATCGATATCTTAATAGACAGAATTATTTTGAATAATGATACAGTTACTAGAAGTAGAATTTATGATGCTATTGAAAAGTCTGTTAAAGAAGCAAATGGTAAAGTTATTGTTTTAGTTGATGATAAAGAATTATTCTTTTCTCAAAACCATGCATGTAATGAATGTGGCTTTTCAATCCCGGAATTAGAACCTAGATTTTTCTCTTTTAACTCTCCAGTTGGTGCTTGTAAAAGTTGTAATGGGATAGGTTTTAACTTTTTACCTGATACTGCAAAAATAGTTCCAGATCCATCTCTTTCAATTAAAGAAGGTGCAATTGCATATTTTAGAAGTGTAATGATGACACCAACAATGGATTTAAAAAGAGAGATGAGTGTTTGAAAAGAACATGACATCAATCTTGACGTCCCATTTAAAGAATTAAGTAAAAAAGAAAAAAATATTATTTTCTATGGTGATGAAGATATTGGTGAATTAAAAATAGATGTTAATGAACAATCAATATATTCAAGTTCAAGTTTTTTATATAACAATGGTTTAGTTAATCTAATCATGAGAAGATTTAGTGAAACACAGTCTGAACGTGCTAGAGAATATTATGAAAAATTCATGTCTAACTTAAGCTGTCCAAGTTGTAATGGTCAAAAACTTTCAATTGAAGCATTATCAGTAAAAATTAACAATAAAAATATAATTGATTTAACTGAAAAAAATATTAATGATTTAACTAATTTCTTTATTGAATTAGAACTAAATGAAACTGATAGAAATATTGCCCACCTTGCTTTAAAAGAAATTGTAGATAGATTATCTTTTTTAGAAAATGTTGGTTTAAATTATTTAACTTTATCTAGAAGTGCTTCTACACTTTCAGGTGGTGAATCTCAAAGAATTAGATTAGCTACTCAAATTGGATCATCTTTAACAGGTGTTTTATATGTATTGGATGAACCATCAATTGGTTTACACCAAAAAGATAATGAGAAACTAATTGAAACATTAAAGAAGATGAGAGATTTAGGAAATACTTTAATAGTTGTTGAACATGATGAAGATACTATTAGAGCATCAGATTATTTAATTGATATTGGTCCTAAAGCTGGAGACTTTGGTGGTGAAGTAGTTGCTGCTGGAACAGTTTCAGAAGTTAGTGAAAATAAAAAATCTATTACTGCTCAATATTTATCTGGAAAACTAAAAATAGAAGTTCCTAGTAAAAGAAGACATGGTAATGGAAAGACAATCGAATTAGTTGGTGCAAGTGGTAATAATTTAAAAAATGTTACTGTGAGTTTTCCATTAAATAAACTAATTGCAGTTACTGGGGTTTCAGGAAGTGGTAAATCTACTTTAATTAATGAAACATTAATTAAAGGGATAGAAAAGAAATTAACTAATCCTTTTATTGTTCCTGCTCCTTTTAAAGATATTAAAGGTCTTAAAAATGTAGATAAAATTATTAAAGTTTCTCAAGATCCAATTGGTAGAACACCTAGAAGTAATCCTGCAACTTATGTATCTGTTTTTGATGATATTAGAGATCTATTTGCAAATACAAAAGAAGCTAAAGCTAGAGGATTTCAAAAAGGAAGATTCTCTTTTAATGTTTCAGGAGGACGTTGTGAAAACTGTTCTGGTGATGGATTAATAAAAATTGAAATGCACTTTTTACCAGATGTGTTTGTTAAGTGTGAAAGTTGTAATGGTAAAAAATATAATCAAGAAACACTTCAAGTTTTATATAAAGGCAAATCAATTTATGATGTTCTTGAAATGTCGGTAGTTGAAGCAAGAGACTTCTTCTATGAAATTCCTGAAATTAAAAGAAAATTAGATTTAATGGTTGAAGTTGGAATAGATTATTTAAAACTAGGAACTTCTTCAACCCATTTATCAGGAGGAGAAGCTCAAAGAATTAAACTAGCTAAGTATCTTCAAAAAAGAGCAACTGGAAAAACAATTTATGTATTAGATGAACCAACAACTGGATTACACATCCATGACATTGCTAAGCTAATTACTGTATTAAATAGAATTGTGGACAATGGTGACACTGTAATAGTTGTTGAGCATAATCTAGATTTAATAAAATGTGCAGACTATGTAATTGATTTAGGACCAGATGGTGGAATTAATGGTGGACAATTAGTAGCTTATGGAACACCTGAAGAAATCATTGAGAAAAAAGCTGTATCTTATACTGGACTATTCTTAGAGAAAAATATGTATAAGGATAAATAGCTATGAGTAAATCCTTAATTTTCCAACTAGATTATTTACCAGCTGGAGCACATTATAATAACTTAAGATATATTTTAAAAAAAGAACACTGAAACACAATTGTAAATAATGTTAGAAAATACAAAAAATATAAATGTGAATTTTGTAATAGACAATTTGATCCTAAAAATACTAAAGTTTTAAAGTATTTACATTGTCATGAAGAATGAACATTTAATTATGAAAATAGACATCAAATATTAACTAATTTATTATTACTTTGTAATGATTGTCACAATTGTCAACATATTAATTTTGCTAGTTTACTAAATAAAGAAGATAAAACACTAAACCATTTTAAAAAAATGAATAATTTATCTCAAAGTGATTTTAATGAATTAAAAAGAAATAATTTGTTATTCAGAAACAATTGTAGTGATAAAACTCAAATCAGTAGAGAGCAATTGGATAGAGTAGAAGAGTGATCCTTTAAAATGGGAGTTAAATTATCCAACTATTTTGAAGATGTAACAACAGCTGAAAAAATGCAAGAATTTTTAGATTATATTTCTAATTTCTAATATTAAACAAATTTGCTAATTGAAATGTTTAAGTATACACATATTTATTTTGTGTGTATAACATTTCAATTTTTTTATTTAATTACCATTTTCATAATTTTGATATATTTAAATGCTTTAAATTTGATTAACTGCAAAAGAAATGGATTTAATATTTATCTATAAATGTACTTATTGGCAGCTTAAATACATATTTATTCCTTATATAGGAATTAATTTTATTAATAATATTAGTCATTTGTTTCCGCACATTGATACTTTAAGTTTTTATAAATAATAAAAGTTTTTTTGAATGACTTATTAGTTACAAGAAGGTAAAGTTCAAGCTAAAGCATTTAATAATATTGGAATAAAATAATATATAAGATGAAAGGTTATTGTTTATGTTTATCTTTCATTTACTGATGTTAAGTTTTTATTTATTGCTATTATTGAAAGATTAAAGTTTTATATTTTTTATTTTTTGTTTCCTAAAAACTAGGGAATAGAGTTTATATTAACATTGAGCAAATAAAAATACCAAATATATAGGATAGTTTATGACTAATAGTAAAGAGTTAAATGTTTTTATTGAGAGCAAAAAAAGATGAAAATTCTAGCATAAAAACTTTTATTAAGAAAATTAAAAGTGTTAGACTTGTTTCTTGAATTTATTTAGTTCTAGTATCTTTAGCTACATTTATACTTTTTTTTACATGAATACCACTAATAGTGTTACAGTTAAAACTTTATATAACCTATATAAACTATGGTATAGAAATAACACCATTTGAATATAGATTATTGATAACATTACTGCTTATATGATTTGATGATTTAGTAATTTTCTTTTTAATAACTAATATGATTTTTGGACTAATTTTATTTTTTAAAATTAGATGGTTAAAAAAGTTTTCACCCAAATATGAAAAATGCTACAAACTAGCATTAATGGGAATATTTTTTGCACCAAGACTAGTTTCAAGTATCCTTAATTTAAGAATTAATATAAAAGAGGATTTAAAACTTTTAAAAGAACAAGACAGATAGAAACTATTAAATAAAAATTTCAATGTTTTTGTTTTTTTGAACCGACTCTTTAAGGAATGTCCTACAACCAATTTTTACTTTTTTTTACCCATTATTTTTAATGATAAAACTTAGTATGGTTAACTGAATCAATGATATGACAATTAAAATTAAAATAGATATAGATCCTTTATTTTAATAACTAAGGTTTCTATAAAAATTGGAGGCAAAATAGGAAGTTCTTGTATTAACTACTTTATTTACCAACTTTTTATTTTGATTTAATAATATGGACATCAATTTATATTTGAATCATAAAGACAATTATACAGATTTTGACAAAAACTTAAACCAACATCAATATCAAGAAATATTTAACAATCAAAAACTTTTTAAAAAGATTAACAAAATTTTAAAAAGTACAAATGCACTTGCATGAGTATATATAGTCTTATATAGTTTAGCTTCAGGATTAATGTTGGTCTCTACTGCAATTTTTATTATTCTTGCTTTGAAGGCAGGGTTTTTGTATAAATATTGAAATTTAGAACCTACACTTTTAGAAGCTAATATAGCTATGACTTCATTAATTATAATGATTGATGACATCATCTTATTTTACATAATTCCTAATGCAATATTAATGATTGTTCTAACAATAAAAATAAGTAGATTAAAAAAATATTTTCCTCATTATGATAAATATTTTAAATGATCTTTAATTGGAATATTTTTCTCACCATATTCAATTATCTGTACAGTAAAAATTGTTGTTTTAATAAAAAAAGATTTAGCAAATTTAAGAAATTTTTAAATAGAAAATAAAAATTAATAAAGCAAAAAAATATTTAATAAAATAAATAAATAAATATTAAAAACTCAAACACATAAAATTTGACTTTAGCTCTTATTAGAAAGACTTCTAATAAGAGTTTTATTTTCCTAATAAGTTTTGTATAGTAAATTTTCTGTGCTGCTATTTGTTTAATAAAAAACCATTTTATAATTTAGAATTTATTCAATAAGTTAATTCTTAATGTATTTTTTATAAATGAAAAAAATTGATAATTTAGTTGGTACAACTTACTTAAATAAGTACAAAATAATTAAATTGCTTGGAACTGGTGGAATGAATTCAACAGTTTATTTAGCACAAAATATTAACTACAATGAAGAAGATAATCATTTAGAGAAATTCAAATATGTGGCTTTAAAATTTATCAAAAGAACTTTGGATACCAGTGCTGATAACTGAACTAAAATATTAGATGAAAAAGTTACAATTGGAAGATTAATGGATAATCCTTACATTGTGGAGTTAGAGCTTTGTTTCCCTAGTTCTTCAACTAGTAATTCAATTGTTTTTTCAATGGAATATGTTGATGGCCCATCACTAAAGAGTTTGATCAGAAGCAGAGGGTGCTTATCAATTGTAGAAGCTTTATCTATATTTAAAAAAATTATATTAGGTGTGAACTTTATGCATGATAGAGAAAGAACTATCATTCATAGAGATTTAAAACCTGAAAATATTTTATTATCTAAAGATTTGCTTGATGTTAAGATTTCTGACTTTGGAGTTTCTTCTGTTGTTCAAAATATAGATGATAATGACTACAATATTTTATCAAATGAGGTGGATGTATTTGGTACCATCCCTTATATTTGCCCAGATGTTATTGGTATGAACAAGGATAGACCAAGAGTTACTAAGCAATTTGATTTTCATGCTTTAGGTATTATTTTTTATGAAATGATTGTTGGTGAAAAACCTTTGGAAATAGAAAATGAAATGGACCCATCAGTAATTACATATTTTAAAAAATATGATATTACTCCTTTGAAAAAAATAAATCCTAAATTTAAAAACCAAATAGAAAATATGTTTTTAAAATTAACTGCTTCTAAGTCTCATGATATTGAATACAGATATGATGATTGTTTACAAATAATTGCAGATATTGAAAAAATAGAAAGAGTTATTTCAGGGCAAGATCAAGAAGAACCGTTATTGATACCAACAAGCAAAAGAAGTTATCAATTTGGCAACTCATTTAAAATAAGTGATAAAAAAAGTCTTCAACAAATCTTATTAAAAAAGCCAACATTTTGAGCAGTTTCTGGGATAGTTTTATTATTCTTGTTTCTACTTATATTTTCTTTATCTATATACTTATAATATGAATGCTAAAATTTTATTTAAAATTGCCAATTCCTTTTTATTGTATGATTTATCAACTAAATCACAGTTTAATGCTGTAATTAGAAAAAAACTAAAACAAGAAGACAGAATTATCACTGTTGGTGATAATGTTGAATTTGTAAAAGATCAATATGAATATGTAATTGAAAAAATAGATGAAAGAAAAAATTTATTAATAAGACCTAAAGTTGCAAACATTGATACTTTAATAATTGTGAACTCTGTAAAAGAACCAGATTTCAGCTCATATGGGTTAAATAAGTTTTTGGCTTTTTATGAAGCAAGAAACATTAATAATGTAATTATTTATTTTTCAAAAATGGATTTACTAAATAAACAAGAATCAAAAAACATGAATCAAATAATTTCACAATATGAACAAAATGGTTACATTGTTTTAAATTCATTAGATAAAGAAAAGAATAAAGAAAAAATCTTAAATATGATTAAAAATAATGTTGTTTGTTTTGCAGGTCAATCAGGGGTTGGTAAATCAACTCTTATTAATTTTTTAATACCAGATTTGGAATTAAGAACTCAAGAAATTTCACAAGCTCTAAATAGAGGTAAACATACCACAACAAGTTCTTTAATGATTCCTTTTAACGAAGGCTTTGTTATTGATACTCCTGGATTTGGATCTTTGGATTTAAATATGACTCAACTTGAATTAGCCAATTCATTTACTGATTTTAGAAATAATAGTGTTCATTGTAAGTTTAAAAATTGCTTACACACAAATGAACAAAATTGTTTTATTAAAAAAATGGTTGATGAAAATAAGATATATAAGCAAAGATATTTGGACTATCTGAAAATGTTTAGTGAAATAAAAAAATAATTTTTTAATTCTAAATTCCTATCTTGTTATAAAATTCTTTTGTTATTTATGAAAACTATAAACATTGCAGATCTTAAAGATTTTTTTTATTCTCCAGAAGTTGTTAAAGAAAGTAGTGATTTTTTAGTTAGTACTAAATTATCAGATTTTTTAATTGAAGAAAAAAATTCAAACATTATTGTAAGTTGTTACATAGACTCTTATTCAATAAAAGTTAAAATTGAAGAAGAACATGTAATTGATTGTGATTGTAGTTGTGATATTTATTTAATGTCTAAAAAAATATGTGCTCACATAGTGCATGTTATAGACTTATACAACCAATATGTTAAGCATGATTTTGCTCAATATAGAAATGCATCTGATGTTTCTTTTAGTGTAGCTCCAGTGATTAAAGAATTAAGTAATGGAAAAAAGAAAATTGAAGTAGAGTTTTACTTTGAACAGTCTTATAAAAAATTCTTTATAAATAATGTGGAAGAATTATTTTCACATGATGATAAATATTACTTTTTCCCATTATTGTTTTTTAATAAAAACCAAATTGAATACAATTCATTATTACTATTAAATGAATTAAAAAATTTCTTAAATTCAAAAGATGTTACTTACAAACAAAAAAGTATTTTGATTGATGATAATGATTTAGGCGAATGAATAGAATTTTGTTCAAAATTCAATATTTTATTTTTTTACCAATCTAACTCATTTTGAAATTCTACCACATATTATCTAGATAAATATAATTATGATTTTAATGAACAGTGTAAATCTTCTATTAACAACAAGAGAAAATTTCTTTTAAAAACATCTAGAGATTTGAACATATTTCACTTCACATCTAAAAATGATTTATTCATGTTTGTTCATTCAAAAGGTAAAAGTGATCTTTATATTTATAAATATGATTTAAGTTATTTAAATGATGTTGAATCATTTACTGAACTTATTAATAAGCAGATTTCTAAAAATGATTTTTATAAGCTTTATCTTTCTATTAAAAAACTATTTAGTAATTATGAAAGAATAATTCAATATTTATTTATTATTAAAAATAATGTTTCAAAAATTGATCCTGTTTTAGAAGTTAAAGTTTATTATGAAAAATTATTAAATGTTCTTGCTGCTAAAATATCTTTTTTTTATGGAGACATTGAATATCCTTATAAGGAAAATGAAACTAACTATTTTAAAAGAGAAAGATTTTTAGAACAAAATCTTTTAGAACCACTATTAAATTTTTTCAATTACTACAACGCTGAGTTTAGTGTATTTGAAATAGTTGATCATCAAAAATATTTAGATTTTTTAAACTGAAATAGAAAGGTTATAAAAAACGATTTATATAAAATCAAAATATCTGAGAATTTGATTTTTAAACCTAAGGTTAAAAAAGAATTTCATGTATCTGCATCTTCATTTGAAAATGATTTTTTAAAAATAGAATGATCAATTGAAGGTTTTTCCGAAGAAGATGTTTTAAAAGTTTTAGCTGCTTATAAACAAAAACTAAAATATGTAACATTATCAGATAATAAAGTTATTAACTTAGATTTAGATATTAACTTTGAAAAATTTGATGAAGATTTAAAACTTCTTAATACATCAATAGATTTTATTGATGACCGTTCAATTTTGGTTAATAGATTAAATAGTAACTATTTTTTAGAAAACTTTACTCTTGATAATTCTGATGGTTTAAAAGAATATGTTAAAAAGTTATATGATACAGAAATAGATGTAAAAAATGAATTGCCTGTTAACTTAAAAAACATATTAAAAAAATACCAAGTTGCTGGTTATTTATGACTAAAAAAATTATTGCATTTAAATGCTGGTGGAATCTTAGCAGATGAAATGGGACTAGGTAAAACTATGCAAACTATTTCTCTATTATCAGATGTTTACTACAATAATAAAACTAAGTTACCAAGTTTAATTGTTTGTCCAAGTTCATTGGTATATAACTGAAAAAAAGAATTATCTCAGTTTGCACCATTTCTTAAAATAGGAATAATTGATGGAACACAATTAGAAAGAAATGAAGTGTTAAATAATATTCATAACTATCAGATTATTGTTACAAGTTATCACTTGTTAAACAAAGATATTGAAGTGTATAGAAATATGGAATTTTATTTACAAGTGCTTGATGAAGCACAAAAAATAAAAAACCACTACACACAATTTTCTAAGGACACTAAATCAGTTAATTCTAAATATAAAATTGCTTTAACAGGAACACCAATTGAAAATAATTTATTAGAACTTTGAAGTATTTTTGATTACATAATGCCTGGGTTTTTATATGATTACAAATTATTTAAATCTCTCTTCCAAGACAAAATTATTGCTAAGGATGAAGAGGCTTTAAAAAAATTAAAAACAAAAATTTCTCCTTTTATATTAAGAAGAACAAAAGAAGAAGTGTTAAAAGAATTACCATCAAAAACTTACAAAATAATGACTTGTGAATTTGAAGATAAACAAAAAGAAATGTATTATGCAGAGTTATCTAAATCTCAAATTGCAATTAGAAAAGGAATAGAAGATAAAACAATTAATAAGCAAGGTGCTTTCATTTTTTCTGTTTTAACTAAACTAAGACAAATATGTTGTTCTCCAAAACTTTCATATGAGAACAGTGATATTAATGGTTCTAAATTTAATTTATGTATTGATTTAATTAAAGACTTAATAAAAAACAATGACAAGATTTTATTATTTTCTCAATTCACTTCAATGATTGATTTGATAGCTCAAGAACTTAAAAAATTAAAAATAAACTTTTTAGTATTAACAGGTGAAACAAACAAAAAAGAAAGAATGGAACTTGTTAATGAGTTTAACAATAAAAACAATATTAAAATTTTTCTAATATCTTTAAAAGCAGGTGGAACCGGTTTAACTTTAACTTCTGCTAATGCTGTAATTCATTATGACCCTTGATGAAATCTTAGTTTAGAAAATCAAGCAACAGATAGAGCTCATAGAATTGGTCAAGAAAAAAATGTTTTTATATATAAACTAATTGTTAAAGATTCTATTGAGGAAAAAATATTATCTCTACAAGAAAGTAAAAGAGAAATAATTAATCAAATATTTGATGAAAATTCATCTAATAAAAATTCAATAAATATTAATGAAATTTTAAAAGTGTTGGATATTGAATAATTAAAATTCTAATTTTCAATAAACTTTGTATTTGAAAATAAGCACATATTTTTACTATATTTTAGTTTTTGAAAAAGGCTATTATTGCATTTAAGAATTTTTTATAATATAAATTTATTCTAACTATCCATATTGGATTCATTATGAATATCAAAAATAATAAAAAAATTATGGTACATGCATATAAACGAAATGGATGACTTTATAGGGCATGAGAGTTTCCAGAAGTATTAGATTCTAATAAAAATTTTACTGTTGTATCTTTGGTTAACTCAAAGGTTATTACTAATGAAAAATTTTCACCTAGAAACTTTATTTCTAAAAATATTAAAAATTCATTTTGGTTTTTCTTTCCTAATAAGTGATATAACATAATAGCAACTTTATCTTCTAATAATGTAATTGCATACTATGTTAATATTGCTAGCCCATTCATTTATGAAGAAGAAGCTATTAAGTACTTTGATTTTGATTTGGATATTAAGATGAGAAATACATCGTCTGAAATTTATAAAATTTTAGATATAGATGAATATGAATCAAATCGGAAAGACTATAGATATGAAAAAGAAGTTATTGATAACTGTGAAAAAACTTTAGAACTTTTTCAATCTGAAGAGTTTCGCAAAGCAATATTTAAATTTATTTCCCCAGAGCTTTTGCGTTTATTAGCTAAAAAAAGAAAGGTCACTAACCATAATGAGTAAAAAGGAAGCAAGTAAAAAGAAACAAACTGAAAAGCCAAAAGACCAATTAACCATTTATTATGAAAACATATTATCTAAAGTTGATGCTTTAGTGAAAGATAAAAAGATAAATGAAGCTTTAGAAATGGTTAATGATGAATTGGATTCTCCTTATATTCCTTCAGAATTTGAAGAAGCTTTTATGACAATTTCTTATAACTTATCTGCAGAGATTAATTATTTAAATGAATCAGTAAAATATGAATCATTAAATAGAGAAGAATTATTTAATTCTATTCTCAATGGTAAAACAATTAACTCTGTAGCATTAAGTATTTTTTTAGAAAGATATAAAGATAATATTGAAGTTTCAGAGCTTAAGATATTTGATAGTTTCTTATCTTCTAAAAAAATTTTTGATATAGATAAACAAAACCTTATTATTGCTCTTAAACCATTGAATCTAGATTATGAATTTGATTACTACAATTCATTTGCTGATCAAATATTTAAAATTAATATTAAATCAGTAAATGTTTTACTGAGTTCACCATATTTTGTAGAACTAAATAAACTGGTTGAAGAATTTACATATAAAGAACCATCTTTACAAGAGTTTTGCTACTTAATAATTTTTGATTTATATGTTTACTATTTCCCAAATCACCCAGATTATCAAATATCAGATTTAGCATATGCAATTTTCCAATACATGTTGAATTCATTGCAAGGAAATATTAAAGAATATAAAAATCCTGAAATTATAAAGGATATTGAAAAAATTGTTGGAATTTTCTTAAGAGCTGCAGAAAATAATAATCTAAAAAGTTAATTAGTTATTTTGAAATATAAACATAAAGCAACTCAACAAAAATAAAAACTAAATATGTTAGAATATTATGGACAATTAACTAAATATGAAAAAATTTTTTTATAACAATGATTCTTCTAATTTTAAAAACAACCCATCAGCTACCATTAACCAACATGATGAAAAAGTAGTCACTACCAAAAAAGTTATGGATGATTCAAATGTTCTTGTAAGTAGAAAGAAACAAAAAAAACTTAGTAAAAGAAAATTATTTGAAAATGCATTTTTTCTTTCTGAATTTGTTTTCAGTAATGAAAATCAAAAAACATTACTTGAAGAAGAAATTGAAAAAGAATTAATTGATGAAAAAAATGAAGTAATACCATATTTAGAAAAACAAAATAACTTCTTCAAAGAGTACAAAAATATAGCAAAAAAAATGCCATATGATATTGTTTTTACTCAAGAAATAGAAGTAGAAGCTAATAATAAAATTTGTAAAAGTTTATCTTCTATTGAAACATCTGATCATGATAAGATCTTGCCAAAAAATAATAAAAAAGAAATTGAGCTATTAAAAAATAAAGAAAAATTATATTTATTGTTTCAAAAAGAAAACAGCAACTAATTCCCTTTAACATTTATTTGTTAAAGGATTTTTTATTAATACTGACCAAACTATAAATATATGAAATTTTTATTTTTTAATACAGAAAATATTTTTTACACTCAATTATTGTATTACTAACTGCTTTTTATATTATGATTATCTAGAATATTTAGTTATGAAAATATTTTTTAAAAAACCTAATAATAAAAATACTTTAGAAAAATCTCAGTTGGATAGTGCTGTTAGATTATTTGAAAATACAACTATTTTTAAATCGCTATTAAGAATTGTTTTTTTAGCTGTTACAGTTTCTTTAGCATCTGGCCTTTATGTTTTTGCAGATCAAGTTTTGATGCAACAAATATTACCACAAAATCAAAGTTATATAGATTACATTCAAGAAACTATTGGGTGATCTAGCACTATGTTTGTAGGTGACCCAACTTATGGAACAATGAAGGGTGTAGTTGATGAAATAACTAGGCTTGTTAATGCTGGCAATAGCCCAATAACAGTACTATGTACAGCAATTTCATTGGCAAGTGGTTTGGGGTCTGCAATTCTTTATTCTAAAGCTCTTGGAACTAAAAAAATTTATGATATTAATTCAATATGAAAAAACAGTTTTTATAATTGTTTATCTTTTTCTATAATTACTTCTATTGTTTTATCAGCTTGTGTTTTTATTATCATACCCCAAGAAATTCACTTAGGAGCAGCAGATAATTATTCTGAACAACAAAAAGCTATTATTATTGCTTTGCAGCAAGAATCTATTAAGCTTTGTACAAACTATTGTTTAATATTGACAATATTTAACATATTTAATAATTTTTTAATTTATTATGTTTCTTTATTAAATAGTGAAGGTAAAAATGCAATTCCTACAATTGTGGTTTTAATTTCAAATGCAATTAACATTTTAACTGACTGAGTTTTATTGAAATTTTCACCATCAAGTAGTGCTTATGTAAGTGTATATGGATCAGCAATTGCAACTGTGGTTAGTTATATATTGTCTAATTTTATGTTTACAACTTATTTGTTGTACAAAAATAAAAGAAATGATACATTTATGATTTTCAAAAATTTATCATTGAAAAATTATAAAGTTAACTGAAAAATTGTTTTAGATATTTTAAGAATTGGAACAGCTAGTTTTTTTAGAAATGCATCAACTGCAGTTTTTAGTATTGTTCAATTATCTTTATATGGATTAGCAATAAAGGGTGTATCAATATATTCAATAGCCAATCAAAATGCTACTTATTTTACTAGCATTATGGGTGCAGTTACCCCAATTTATAACTTATTTTTTAGCGCGATGATTGGAATTTTAAGAGGTGCTAGAACTGTAATTAGTTATAACCATGGTAGGGGATTAACTGAAAATATTAGAAAAGCTTTTTGAATATCAACTGGAATGGCTTTTGGGTATGGAGCAATATTTTTTATAGTTTCTGGGCCTTTATTTACATCATTTGGTTTTGGCAATGGTGGATTATTAAATTTATTTAATGTGAGTATTGATTCACCAAAATATTGGGATACTGTTAAATTATTAAATATTAATACAGCTCAACTTGTCATCTATGCTTTCTTATTATCTGGAATGTTATATTTTCAATCAGTTGCAAAACCTGTGCATGCATTAATATCTTCTATTATGTATGGATTGATATTGGGATTGCCAATGTTATTTATACTTTGAAGCATTTCTATTTCAACAAAGAACATTTGATTATATCAATGTGCTCCAATTATCATTAGTTCAATTTCAGGGTTTTTGATCTTTGGTTATACTGTTTGATATTTATACTTTAGACTTCCTAAAACAACTTGTGAAAGATAAAAAAACTATTGGTTTATTTTTTAATAAATACACCAATAGTTTTTTAAATTCTAATAAAAAAGACGCCATACACAAAAGATATTGCTTAGTGCTGCTATATTTCTATCCTGACACGATTCACTTCTAATGTTATGACGTCTATATTATTATATATTATTTGTAAAAAAGAATTAATAAAAAGATTTAGCAATATAGATTATAAGCAAAGGTGTTAACCAAATAAATTGGCTTTTTATATAAGCATTCATAAAATTGAAATTTATTTATAAAAGATGTTTTGTTAAGCGTATAAATAATAAGTGTCTCTTATTGGTTCAAGACAATAAGAGTTTAATGTAAAAAGATTTTGGGAGTTCAACATGAAAAAGAATTTATTTGATAGTTTTAAAATAGGAAATGTTGAAATAAAAAATAGAATAGTGATGCCTCCTATGTGTATGCATACAGCAAAAAATGGAGAAGTAAATGATTTTCATATCCTTCACTATGGTTCAAGAAGCATTGGTGGAGTTGGTTTAATAATAGTAGAAGCCACATCTGTTCAACAACATTACGGAAACATAACTGATCAAGATTTAGGTATTTGAGATGATTCATTTATTTTTGGTTTATCTAAAATTGCTACTGCTATACATAAATTTGGAGCAAAAGCAGCAATCCAATTAGGACATGCAGGAAGAAAATGTGAATCAAAATATGTAGATAAAATATATGGACCAAGTCCTATAAAGTTTGAAAGTAAATATGTAAATTATCTAACCCCTACTGAAATGACAATAAAAGAAATTCAAGAAGTAAAACAGCATTTTATAGATGCTGCTATAAGAGCTAAAAAAGCAGGGTTTGATATGGTAGAAATTCATGCAGCTCATGGATATTTGCTTTCTTCTTTTCTAACTCCAATTTCAAATCAAAGAGATGATGTTTATGGACAAAATAAAGCATTATTATTAGAAGAAATATTAACTGGAATAAAGAAAGCAAATGGGTCAGATTATCCTATAATAGTAAGAATTTCTGCATATGATTGACACCCTAATGGTAACAAACCACAAGATTTTATAGAAATGCTTAATCCTTTAATTAAACAAAGTCTAATTGATGCAATTGATGTTAGTACTGGTGGAACTACTGAAGATGCCAAGATAACAGCATATGATTGTTATCAAATACCTTTTTGTTTGGAAATAAAACAAAATGTTAATGTTCCTTGTATTGGTGGAGGGTTAATTGTTGATGCTAAATCTGCTAACAAAATAGTTGAGAATGAAGCAGCAGATGCTGTGTATATTGGTAGACAATTATTAAGAAATCCTTACTGACCAATACAAGCAAGTGAAGACTTAAATATTGATATAAAATTTCCTAAACAATATGAAAGAGCAAAATTAGTAAAGTAAAAAAGGTTTATAATAAACCTTTTTTCTTTTTATAAATATGAATACATTTTGGACAACTAAGATTTAAATATTTTTTTATTATCAAAATTATTTTAAAAGTTGAAGTTAATTCCAGCATAAACAAGTGAGCACTCACATATATTATTTTTAAAATTAATTATTTGATAAATATAAATTTAATGCTTTTCCTATATTGTGATACTACTGCTAACATGATATTTGCATAAGTCTGTTAATGAAATTGTTTGATGGCATACTGTTATCAGCACCAAATAACTATAATCATAAAAAAGTTATAGTTATTTAATTTGTCTATCCAATTAGTTGATTTGTTTAATTTAATAAACATTTAAAAATGAATAGTAGTAATAAAGGTTCTAAAAACAATAATTAAGAAATTTATCATATTTATTGAATAATTATTTTCAAGTTAAATGAAGTTTTAAATTTATTATTGATTAATTTTTTAATTATTTTTTTCTAATTTAGCTAACAAGTTGTTAATTGACTCACTTAATATTTTATAAGTTTCCTCAAAATTGTTTGTATACCATGGATCTGGAACTTCATTATATTTAGATTTGTTTTCTACTAAATATTCTGTTATCTTTTTAATTTTGCTTTTATTGTGAAATTCGCCTAGAACATTTGAGTAATTGCTATTATCCATTACTATAATTAAGTCATTATCATCAAACATTTTTTTAGTTAACTTTTTACTAACAAATCCTTCATGTTCAATATTATTTTCTTCTAGTTTTTTAGCTGTACCTCTATGCATGGGTTGACCCTCATTTCAATCAGAAGTACCAGCACTACTTATTTTTAAGTGTAAATTCTTATATTTTGTTTTTAATAAGTGTTTACAAATAAATTCTGCCATTGGGCTTCTACAAATATTACCCAAACAAACAAATATTACTTTCATACCTTTAACCCTCTTTTCACCCTTATTTTATGTAATTAAAATTAAGATATCTGTTGTTATTTCTACATTTCTTGTAATTTATATAGATAAAAGAAAGGTAATAATATGACAAAAAATATTTTTATAATTTGTTCTGATACTAGTTTTGGCAAATCATTGGATATAAGTAGATAGATATAGTAGATAGAATTGAAAGTCCCATCTATATTAGTCAATAAAGAACTCAATTATAATTAGTGTTTAAACTTAAACAAACTACATTAACAAGCATTTAATAAATTTAATCTAAATAATTTTGGTAGTTATACCAAGATTATTTTTTTTATTTTTTATCTTTATAATGGGTTTATTTTCATTAGCACTCATTAATTAAATGTGATAATATTTAATCTATTGAGGTATTAAATAATGTCATCTAAAAGAGATTACTATGAAGTATTGGGTGTCAGTAAAGATGCAACTGATGATCAGATAAAATCTGCCTTTAGAAAAAAAGCAATGCAATATCACCCTGATAGAAATAAAGAACCAGATGCTGAAGAAAAATTTAAAGAAGTAAATCAAGCATATGAGGTTTTATCAGATCCTGATAAAAGAGCTAATTATGATAGATTTGGTCATGAAGGTGTAGATGGACAATTTGGTGGTGGAGCTGGATTTGATCCATTTGATATCTTTAATCAATTCTTTGGTGGAGGAAGAGGTGGTGGAGCCCACTTCGAACAAAGCTTTGGAGGTTCTGGATTTGAAGACATCTTTTCAAATTTCTTTGGTGGTGGTAGAAGAGGTGCATCTTCTCAACAAAGAGAAGCTAATTTAGTTGTTTCAATAGTTTTAACTTTTGTTGAATCTGTAGTTGGTGTTAAAAAGACAATTGAATACAAGATAGAAAAAGATTGTGAATCTTGTCATGGTAGTGGTGCTGACAACAGTGAAGGTTCTATTTCTACATGTAGTAACTGTAATGGTTCTGGTGTTGAAATTACTCAAAAAAGAACAATTATGGGAATTATTCAATCTCAAAACATCTGTAGTAGATGTAACGGAGAAGGTAAAGAAATCCATAAGAAATGTAATTCTTGTAAAGGAAGAAAAGTTCATGAAGAAAGAGTTGAAATAGATGTTGAAATTCCAGGTGGTGTTTCAAATGATGAACATTTGAAAGTTAGTGGAAAAGGATCAGTGGTTGGTGGAAAAACTGGTGACTTATACATTAATATTCAAATCAAACCTAGTAAGATATTTTCTAGAAAAGGGAATGACATTTATGTGATTTTAAAGGTTGATCCAATTCTAGCAATAGTAGGTGGTGAAGCTAATATCCCAACTCCTTTTGGAATCAAATCAATAAAAATGAAACCGGGAACTAGAAATGGTGAGATTATTACTGTTCCTTCTCACGGTGTTAAATCAACAAAAAGATTTGGTAGCAATGGTGATTTATTTGCAGTTGTAGAATATACATCAGCTAAAAGATTTAGTAGTGCAGAATTAAAATCCTTATCTAAGTTTGCACAAGAAACAAATGATGAAATTGAGAAATATTTAAAAGAAGCTAGAAAGGAAATTAATTAGGGTATGGAAAATAAAAATCAAAAACATAATAATGAATTTCACGAAAAAAACCAACAGTCTCAAAAAGATAACAATAATGTAAAAAAAGAAAATTTACATGAAGATCAATCTGATTTAAATGATGCTAATTTTGATGATGGTGGTAAAAAAAATAAATTAAAAAATGATATCAAAAAATTAAACCATTTAGTTGATTCATTAAAAAATGAAAATAATAATAAACAAGCAAAGATTGAATCACTAGAAAGACAAATAAATTTATTAAACGAAAACTTTAAATCTGAAGTTATTAAAAAAGCTAGTGAAGCACAAACAAAGCTAGATGAAAAAATAAAAGAATTCCAAGCTAAATATGAAACAGAATTAAAGCATGCAAAAAAATATGC
This sequence comes from Malacoplasma penetrans HF-2, assembly GCF_000011225.1. Classification (NCBI taxonomy): domain Bacteria; kingdom Bacillati; phylum Mycoplasmatota; order Mycoplasmoidales; family Mycoplasmoidaceae; genus Malacoplasma; species Malacoplasma penetrans. Next base: position 1,204,163 of record NC_004432.1, on the reverse strand, counting down.
TCTTAAAAGCTCAGCTATTGAATTAATTGATATTGTTTCTAACTTTGAATTAGCAGTTAACTCAAAAGTTACAAATCCTGAAATTGCTAATTATTTAAAAGGTTTTCAAATGTTTGCAAATATGTTTAAGAACTATTTTCAACAAAATGGAATTACTGAAATTCCTGTAAATTTAAATGATGATTTTAATGCTGAAGTAATGCAAGCTTTTGAAACTCAAAAAGCTCCAAATACACAACCTAACAAAGTTATTAAAATAATTAAAAAAGGTTATAAATTGCATGACATTGTTTTAGTTCCAGCAACTGTAATAGTGTCTGAATAATAAGTAAAAAAATAACAATCAATAAAAAACACAAGTTATAAAAATTTTGTTAAATTCAATATTTTTTAATTTGTAAATGAATAATTAATTATTTTAGATATTTATATATAAAATAATGATAATGAATTCATATATTAATAAATGAAATAAAGGATAAAATATGGAAAATTTAGATAGAAAACAAATTACTTTTAAAGCTTTAGATATCAGAAGTGAATTAAATACTGATAGCAAAAAAGCATATGAAACTTTTGAAAAAGAAAATATTGTATATTTCTTAGTTGATAAAAACAAAAAAGATTTACCAAGAATTGATGACTATGTTAAAAGAGCTACAGAAAATTTCAAAAGAGATATTGATGTAGATTTAACAAGTTTCATTGAAGTTTTTGGATTGAGTGATGAATCTGAAATTGAAGATCTATTAACAGTTTTAGTGATTGCTTTTAGATTTAATCAAAAAATTCCTTTCACTATGAAACAAAAAGTTGAATCAGGATATAAATTAAAATATACAGTTAATGAAAAATACAAACAAGTAATTACAAATGCTATTGTTATAAGTGATGCTCAATACTTCTGTAGAAACTTACAAGATAGACCAAGTAGTCAAATTTACCCAGAATCATTTGTAGAAGAAGTTAAAAAATTATTTGCAGATGTACAAGATAAAGTTTCAATTTCTGTTTTAAATAAAGAAGATTTAAAAAGAGAAAAAATGAATCTTTTATTAGGTGTGAATGCTGGAAGTATTAGAGAACCTAGATTGATTTGTGTTGAATATTTAAATAACCCAAGTTCTAATGAAAAGTTTGCTTATGTAGGTAAAGGTATTACATATGACTCAGGTGGTATGAATATTAAAACTATGACTTACATGAGATGAATGAAATTTGACATGTCAGGTGCAGCTGCAGTAATGGCAACTGTATATGCATTAGCTAAAAACAATATTAGAACAAATGTTGTTGGAATTGGTGCTATGACTGAAAACTTACCTGGTGCAACAGCAATTAGACCAGATGACATTATTGTTTCACACTCAGGAAAAACAGTTGAAATTGATAACACTGATGCTGAAGGTAGATTAGTATTAGCTGATGGATTATCTTATGCAGTTAAAAAATATAATGCTACAAAATTAGTTGATATTGCAACATTAACTGGTGCAATGGTATTCTCATTAGGAGATGTTTACTCTGGTGTTTGAGCAACTAATGATAATGACTGAAAAGTATTTGAAAAAACAGCTGATAAATCTGGTGAATATGTATGAAGATTACCATTACATGAAGATTACAGAAAATCTCTAGATTCTAGAATTGCTGATATTGCAAACTGTAATAGTAATGACAGAAGAGCAGGAAGTTCTAGTGCTGCATGTTTCTTAGTTGAATTCACTCATGGTGTTGATTACATTCACTTAGATGTCGCTTTAACTACAGATGTTAAAAACATGGGTCAAGGTACAATGATTAAGACCTTATACAACTTTGCAAAAACTCAAATATAATTACATAAAGTAGAATATCTTAAATATGAAACAAGTTGATAGAAAAAATAACAATGATGATAAGAAGAAAAAATCATCTTTCTTTGATTTTCTAACTCACAAAATTGATGATGATCAATTTGGGAAACAAGAAGTTAGCAAAGAGAAGAGAAGAAACCAAATAATAATATTATGTATAACTGTTGTTATATTTATTATTTGTGTTGTTGCTGTTGGTGTATTAATATGACTAACTAAAAATAAATTAACTTCTTCTACTCAGCAAATTGATATTGTATTTGATATTACTTCTAGTAATGTTTCAAAATTTGTTTCTAATCTTACTTAATTTCTAAAATTATTTAAATTTAAATAGCAATTGAAAAATTGCTATTTTTTAATTTTTGAGTTTATCTTTAATTTATAATATTAACTGTATAATTAGGTCTAAAATATGAAAATTACATTTATTTATCATTTATATAATAATTCTGTTAATTTAGAGAAATCTATTAAATCACTGTTAGAGCAAACTAGCAATAATTTTGAAGTGATATTTATAGATGACTTTGCTTCTGATGAATGTAAAAACATTTTAAATAAATTTGACTTATCAGATAAGAAATTCAAAATTGTTAGATTGTTTGAAAACTATGGGAGATCTTTTTCATATAATTTAGGTTTAGAAAAAGCAAGTGGTGAATATGTTTATTTTGCTGAACATAGTAACTTATTTAGTCCTGATTTTGTTGAAGAAATTATCAATATTACAAAAACAAAAAAATATGACTTCATTAGTTTCAAAACAAATGTAAGTAATTTAAATGATGACATTTCAAATGATGTTGAATTGTTGAATGAAAGTAAAAATTCAGATATTTCTTCTTGAATTGTAAATTGCTCAATCACAATAAGAAATAAAGTTTTCAGAAAGAAATTTTTAGAAAAAAATAAAATCTTATTTATTAACTACAAAAATTTATATCCACTATATTTATTTGATGTTTTATTAAATTATGAAATGGCTTATTTTGCTTCTAAAAAATTAATTGATTTCCATAGAAGTGAAAATGGTGTTAGATACACTTATAATCTTTATGACATTTTAGAAGCTGCTTTTATTTTGTCATTTAAAATTAGTGAATCACAGTTAGAAAATAATATTAAAAATTGTTTTCAAGTTTGACTACCAAAATTGTGTATTGAAGATTTTTTAATTAAAATGTTTGATTCATATTCAAATGAAAAAATCTTATCAATTGCAATTACTAAAGCTTGAGAAACTCTAGAAAAAATTGATGTTTCATATAAAAAAAATAAATCGTTAAATTTATTAATTAATACTCATTTAAAAGACTATATAAAAGGATTTAAACCAACATATAGTTTTGTGAAGAAAAATTTAATTAGTTAATGGGGGATAAGTAGTGGATTATAATTTAGATAAAAATCAAAAGAAAAAATATAATTTAGCAAGTGCACTATCTAGAACATTAACTAGATTTTTAGATTTGATTTTAGTTTTTTTAATTCTAGTAGCTATATTCTTTGCTATTTTTTCAAATTATTTAAATTATAATTTTTCATCTACTAATAATCCTGATTTATGATATTCAATAGATTCATGAAGAATCTTTTTATTTACTTTTTTTGTTTTTGTTATTTTTTTATCTTATTTTGTTTTTGTGCCTTTTGTTGCACAAGGATATACTTTATTTTCCAAAATTTTTAAAATTAGAATTTATAGCACTTCTTTAAAATTAATAAATGAAAATAGAAAAATATTTAAAAACATTCACTTCTTATTTTTGGTTCAATTACTAGTTAGAGAATTACTAACTACTATATTAATTTCTTTTGCAATTCTAATTCTAGGAATAGTTGCTTTATTTGATAAAAAGGATGTAATTGATTTTTTATTAAATCAAACTAGATCTGATACATTAAATGGTTCAACAAATAATGTGGTTGCAATAGTCTTTCAAGCATTTTTTACATGTATTGGATTATTAAATATTGTTTTAATAGTTAATGTTGCATGTACAAGTAGAAAAAGATCTTTTACTGATCATATTAGCAGTACTGTTGTTGTGAAAATGGTTGAAACTTATTCAGATGAAAAAAATAATAATTTAAATTATAAAAACAAAAAACAACCAGTAATTAAATACAATTTACCTGGTGAAATTAATCCAGATGAAATTTTTGACAAGGAGACTAATTAAACATGCAAAAAACAATATATGATTCATTTAATGAAAAACAATATGAAGCAATAACTGCTCCAGATGATGTTCCTTTAATGGTGATTGCAGGAGCTGGTAGTGGTAAAACTGCAGTATTAACTTATCGTGCAGTATATTTATTAAATGAATTAAATTATGTGAGTGATAGAATTCTTGGATTTACTTTTACTAATAAAGCTGCAAATGAAATGAAAGACAGAATTACTAAAGTAATACCTAATCGTTCTTTTAAATATATTGGAACATTTCACTCAGTGTGTTTAAGAATCTTAAGAGAAGATATTAAAGAATTGAATATTGGGAAAATAAATAGCAACTTCACAATTATTGATGAAGATGACCAAAACTCAATTTTAAAAGAAATCTATAAATTAAATAATTTTGATAAACAAATTCTTAATTATAAAGTTTGTTTATCATGAATTTCTAAATTGAAATCTGACAATATCTATGATGCAAATGATGTATATGAGTGATTATCTTTTTTAGATAATACTTATGATGGTAAAGTTAAAAAAGATATTTTTGCAGCAGTTTATGAAGGTTATATAAATTTTTTAAGAGATGGGAATTTATTAGATTTTGATGACTTAATTAAATATGCTAGAAGAGTTTTAGAAATTGAAGAAATTAGAACTAAATGACAAAATAGATTTGACTATATATTAGTAGATGAGTTTCAAGATACAAACTATGATCAATACCAAATCATTAAATTGTTAAGTAAGAACTTTAAAAATATTTTTGCAGTTGGTGATCCTGATCAAATGATTTATTCATGAAGAGGTGCACAAGAAAATATTTTTGAAGTATTTAAAAAAGATTTTTCTGACTCTTTAACAATTGTTTTAGAAAAAAATTACCGTTCTACAAAAAATATTTTAAATATAGCTAATTCTCTAATTCAGAAAAACAAAAATAGAATTAAGAAAAATCTATATACTGATTCAAGCACTGAAAGTGAAATAATTTATTTTGAAGCAGATGATCAAAATTTAGAATCTAAATTTGTTTGTACAAGAATTAAAGATTTAGTTGACTCAAAAAAATATAACTACAAAGACATTGCCATTCTTTATAGGGCTAATTACTTATCTAGAAACATTGAAGAGTTTTTAAGTAATTACAGAATTCCTTATAGAATTTTTGGTGGTTTCAAATTCTACCAAAGAAAAGAAGTTAAAGATATTATTGCTTACATGAAGTTAATTGTTAATAGTGATGAAGTCAGTTTAACTAGAATTTATAACACTCCAAGAAGACAAATTAGTGAAGCAACATATTTTAAAATTAAAAATTATGCTGTATTAAATAATATTTCTACATTTGCAGCATTTAAATTTGTTGATGAAATTGAAGGAATCCAAACAAGAACTAAAAATGCAGTTAAAGCTTTTTATGATTCTATGATTGAGATTAGAGAAAAAAAATATGGATCAATTTCTGAAATGATTGATGATATTGTAGAAAAAACAAAATATTATGAAATGCTTAAAGAAGATGGTGAAGAGCATAGAACAGAAAACATTATTGAATTAAAAAATGCTTCTAAAAACTTTGAACAAAATAATCCTGGATCTAATATAAATTTCTACTTGCAAGAACTTGCTTTATTAACAAGTAATGATGAAGAAGAAAATCAAAAAAATAAACAAGACTCTGTTTCTTTAATGACAGTTCATGCTTCTAAGGGATTGGAATTTAAAATTGTTTTTATTATTCAGTTTAATGAAAACATTTTCCCTTCAATTAGATCATTAGAAGAAGGTAACTTAGATGAAGAAAGAAGAATAGCATATGTTGCTATTACAAGAGCTAAAGAAAATCTTTATATATCTTGTTGTAATGGAACTTCGTTTTTTGGGAATAGAGAAATGGAAAGAGAACCATCTAGATTTATTTCTGAAATTGGAGATGCATTAATTGAAAAAAGATTAATCACTAAAAATCAAACTAAGTTTAAAGCATCAACTCAATTTAATAATTCTAATAATGGTTCAAAAGTAGACCACTCTAAATTTCATGAATCTGAAAAAACATATTATGTTGGTGAGTTAATAATTCATGATAAATTTGGTGAAGGAATTGTTTTGAATGTAAGTGGTAACATCATTGATGTTTCATTTAAAAATCCTCAGTATGGTAAAAAATCTTTTTTAAAACAACATGTTTCAATTAGAAGTTTGAACCAAAAATAAAAATAAAAAATCTAATCAAAATAATATAAAGTGCTTGTATATAATATAGTTGTTAATAAAAACGATTTTTCATTTTTTTGTTAGAAAGATTTTTAATAATGATAAAAATTTTATTTATAGGTGATATATCAGGTGAAATGGGAAAAATAGCTGTTGAATCTGAATTACCAAAATTAAAAAAAGAGCTAAACATAGATTATGTTATTGCTAATGCTGAAAACACTACAAAGGGTAGAGGTTTAAACTGGACAGATTATAGGAAGTTATCTTCTTGTGGGATTGATTTTTTTACAATGGGAAATCATACCTGACATAAAAGAGATATCTATGATATTTTAAAAACTAAAAATAATATTATTAGACCTGCAAATCTAAAATCTGTTTTTGAAGAGTCAAAAGTTGGTTTTGGTACAAAAGTTGTAACCATTAAAAACAAAACTTTTAGAATAACTAATTTACTTGGAATCTCTGTATCTATAAGAGATATGCAAACCAATCCTTTTATAGAATTACAAAATATTATTGATAATAGTAAGAGAACAGATTTTCATATTGTGGATTTCCATTGTGAAACTACAAGTGAAAAAAATGCTTTCTTCATTAACTTCCAAGGCGCTGTTAGTGCAATATTGGGAACACATACTCATGTTCAAACTAATGATGCAAAAATCATTAATAATACTGCATATATTACAGATGTTGGAATGACAGGTGCAAGCAATGGTGTAATTGGTGCAAAACCAGATTCTATTATCTATATGTTTAAAGGTTATTCTGACCGTTTTAAATTAGAAGAACAAATTGGTCCATATCAATTTTGTGGTGTAATCTTAAGTTTTAATGAACATACTAACAAAGTAGTGCAAATTAAAAAAGTTTATTTAATACAAGATTATAAAAAAATAAGCAAATAAGATTTAATATATAAAACCATAGATGTTTCTGTGGTTTTTTATTTAGTTTAAAATATAAAATTTAATTATGAATACAAATAAAAATACTGTTTTTGATCTTAAAAGTAAATTTAAACCAAGTGGAGATCAACCACAAGCGATTGAAAAAATTGTTAAGGGTTTTAAAGAGGATAAATTCAAATCTCAAGTATTAGTTGGTGCAACAGGTACTGGGAAAACTTTTACAATGGCAAACATTATCCAATCATTGAATTGTAAAACATTGGTATTGGCCCATAATAAAACTTTAGCTGCTCAATTATATTCTGAGTTTAAAGAAATGTTTCCAGATAACAAAGTAGAATACTTTGTATCTGCTTTTGATTTTTATCAACCAGAAGCCTTTCTTCCTAAAACTAATACTTATATTGAAAAGAACTCTCAATCTAACAATGATATAGAAATGTTAAACTTATCAGCCTTAAATTCATTAATTGAAAGAGATGATGTAATAGTAGTTGCTAGTGTTGCAGCAATTTATGCTTCTTCTCCACCAGATGATTTCTTTAAAAATAGAGTTGCATATAAAAAAAATCAAGTTATCCCAATAAAACAAGTTCAATATGAATTAGTTAATTTAAACTATCAAAGAAATGATGTGGATGTAACTCATGGTAGGTTTTCAGTTAAAGGAGATTTAATGGAAATTGGTCCAGGGTTTACAGATGAGTTTAATTATAGAATTTCATTTTTTGGTGATGAAATAGAAGAGATTGCAAAAATTGATCCTTTAACTAAACAAGTAATAACTAAGCTAGATGAAATAGTTTTACCAGGTGCTGAAGTTTATTTAGCTAATAGAGATACTTTAGAAGAATCTTTAAAAAGAATTAAAGATGAGTTAACAGAAACTCATAAGAATTTTTTAAAGCAAAATAAACTAATTGAAGCTCAAAGAATTTTAGAAAGAACAAACCATGACATTGAATCTTTTAAAGAATTTGGTTTTTGTCCTGGAATTGAAAATTATTCTAGACATCTAGAACTGAGAGCACAAGGTCAAACTCCTTATACAATTTTTGATTACTTTGATAAAGATTGATTATTAATAGTTGATGAATCTCATATGATGGTTCCTCAAATTAGAGGTATGTACAATACTGATAGAAGTAGAAAAGAAACATTAGTAGAATATGGATTTAGATTACCAAGTGCTTTAGATAATAGACCATTAAACTTTAATGAATTCTTATCTAAGACAGATAAAAAATTATATGTTTCAGCTACTCCAAATGAATGAGAGATTGAAGAGTCTCAACAAATCACTGAGCAAATTATTAGACCAACTGGATTAGTAGATCCGATTATAGAAATTAGACCAACACAAGATCAGATTTTAGATATTGAGCAAGAACTAAGAAAACAAATAGCTAATAAAGAAAGAACATTTATTACTGTTATGACAATTAGACTTGCAGAAGAGTTAACTGAATACTTAAGAAATAAGAATATCAAAGTAGCATATCTTCATAATGAATTAAAAACTATTGAAAGATTTAAAATTCTTAATAACTTAAGAAAAGGGATTTATGATGTTGTTATTGGTATTAATCTTTTAAGAGAAGGATTAGATGTTCCTGAAGTTTCAAAAGTATTAATTTTAGATGCAGATAAACCGGGTTTTTTTAGAAGTGATAAATCTTTAATTCAAATTATTGGAAGAGCTTCTAGAAATGTAAATGGTAAAGTAATCATGTATGCTGACACAATTACAGAAGCAATGGATAAAGCAATCAAAGAAACTGAAAGAAGAAGAAATATTCAAATTGAGTTTAATAAAAAACATAACATCACTCCTAAAACAGTTATTAAACCAATTGCATTAGACTTAAGTAAAAATGATGCTGATATTAATATTGATGAATTAATTTCTAAAAATAAAAAATCTAAAGAGAAAATTGATAGAACAGTTAAAAAACTTAGAGAAGAAATGTTGGCTGCAGCAAAAAACCAAGAGTATGAAAGAGCTGCTTATATTAGAGATATTATTATGGAGTTAGAAGCAAATAAGAAATAATACTTAAAATATTATTTCTTTTTGTCTTATCTTATTTTATATATGCAAAAAAAATTTAGATGCAGTGTATCTGTGAATGATAAAGTTATTAATTACATATGAGTTTTATCTTCAAGAAAAATTAATACAATGTCTGCAAATGTTAACAGTAATTATGAAATAGTTGTAAGAACTCCAATTCATGTGCCTAAATCAAGTGTTGATGACTTTGTTATCAAATCTTATCCCAGTATGGTTAAAAGACTCATTTTAAAAGATAACAATGTTTACTTTAATTTGAGAAACAACTTTATTAGAATATTGGGTCATAAATATGATTTGATAGTTCAATTAGGGAATTCAAAATCAACTTATAAAATTTTAGAAAACAATATAGTTCTAAATTTGAAAAACATTGAAGATAAAGAAGTAGTTATAAAAAGATTACTAACTAAAAAAACTAAAGAAATTATTGTTGAGGCAGCGAGACATAAAGCTAACATATTAAATTTACAAGTTAATAAATTTGATGTTAGGGATATGAAAAGAGCTTGAGCATATACTAAGCATAATAAAAAAGAAATTTATTTTTCTTACAAGTTAGTAGTCTTTCAATTTCCAATTATTGATTATGTAATATGCCATGAATTAGCACATTTAATTTTTCCTAATCATTCAAAAGATTTTTGAATTTTGGTTTCAAAACTTTGTCCAAATTATAAAGAATATAAAAAAGTATTAAAATCATTTTTCTAAATTCTTGAATTAATAATTTTTTATATTTTGTAAAAAAATACATTTAAATTATTTATAGTTTATGTTGTTAATAAAAATGAAATATTTTATAATGTTTCTATTGTTATAAATCTTAGTCTATGAAATCTACAAGTAAAGTCAAAAAAAACATTTCTGAATCCTTTAGGTTTTTCAAGGGGAACAATAATACTTCTTTAGCAGATACAGAAAATAGCAATGCTGAATCTAGCACTGTTAAAACTAGTAAACAAACTAAATCTAACAAAACCCCAAAAAAAGAAAAACCCCTACCACCACCAACATATGTAATTCACCACTATAAATCTACAATTGGAATATTTTCTAAAATTTATGGAAGAAAAGATTTCAAATGAAGAGTAGGGATTGCTATTGTAGTTGGTTTAATGATGTCTTTCACTTCATTAGTTTTTATCCAAAACACAGGTGTTTATATTTCTGGAACTTCTGGGATTTTTCAGGGAATTGCTAGAGTTGCAAAAACTGCTATTGCTAAAGAAGGTGATGCAGCGTTAGCTGAAACCATGTATCAAATATTGTTTTATGTATTGTACTTGCTTACAAACATACCACTTATTGTTTTTTCATATAAGAAGATGGGAAAGAAATTTACTATTTTATCTGCTATAGTTGTAATTATTTCCAATGTGGTTCCATTGCTAATAAATTTAATCCCGGAGGTCAAAGGTGTATTTGTATTTGGTGATACAACACATGATACTAATAAAGATTTATATTTATTAGATTTCCAAGGTAATAATTTAGTAAAAGCTCCATCAATGTTTTTATATGCATTGTTTGCAGGTTTAGTTAATGGAGTTGCTTATGCAATGATTATTGCAGTAGGTGGTTCAACTGGTGGGCTAGATTTTATTAGTTTCTTTTTTGCATATAAAAAGAAAAAACCAATGGGTGCAATCCTATTATCATTCAATGCAGCTTCTGTATTTCTTTCTTCTTTTATAGGATCTTTTTTAGCTGGTGGAATTGCAGATCCAATTAATTGAAATTTCTATAACTTCTTATCTCAAAATTTTGTTGCAAGTGTAATTTATACAATTATTGTTACTATTGTAATTAATAACCTATTCCCTAAAGATAAGATAGTTAAGATTCAAATTTATGCTGAAGATATAATGGCAATTAGAAATTACTTATATTCTGTAAATTTTAATCACTCTTTAACAATCAACACAACTACTGGTGGGTACAGTTTACAAGAAAAGAAAAACATAGAAATTATTTGTCTTTTCATTGAAGTTCCAAAAATCATTAAAAGATTACAGGAATTAGATCAACAAATGATGATAACAGTTGCCCCTATAAAAGGGATAGATGGAAAATTATCTGTAGAAGAATCTTTAAATTAATATGTAAGATACTATTTTTAACAAATAGTATCTTTTTTTCATAAATAAAAATACTATATAAACCAATATTAAATATCTAAGTTTATATAGTATAAAAAGTTAATAACTTGAATTCAATTTTTACTTAATTTAAATTAAGCCAATATATTTTTAAAAGCTTTAAAGAAATACATTTTAATTACTTCACTTGGTTTATAACTTTGTTTTGATTGTGCTAAATTTTCACTATACATATCATCTTGTCTATCAACTAACTTTGTTTGAATATTATTGATTTCAAGATTTTTAGAAAGCAGATATTGATAAATGCCTTTTAATTCTTTATCTCCTTTTTCAATAAATATTTCATATTTATCATTATTAATAAATCCATATGTAAAACCTACAATTTTATTTTTATAAAACAAAGTAGATCCATAAGAAGAATTTGGATTAAATTCTAATATTTTTTTAAGAGCATCAATTTCATATTCTCTTGTTTCTTGGTTTTCTTTGTCAATTGAAACTTTAGAACAGAAATCTATTATTTCTTGTTTTAACTCTGGATTGAATTTTTCAATTCTTGATTCAGATTCATAATTTTTTTTATAAAAATTAATAAAGTTTCTTTTCTTCTGCATTTTCTTTCCAGCCATATATTTTAGTTGTTCAGTTGGGTAAAGATAAGCAGAATTAAATGTGTCTAATAATTCAATTTTTTTAAATATATTAAAATCATTTTGATTAAATGTTCCAAATTGAAGTTCACCACAATATTTACATTTTTTCAAATCTGATTCAATTAGAGATAAAGATTTTAAATAATATTCTTTAATTAATGTTTTTTCATACTTAGAAACGATAGGACTAATAACAGTAATATTAGAATTGCTATTTTGATCTTCTCAATTATTAAATAAATATAAATAGATGACTTTGTCTTCAACACGGAAATAAACTTTACTATCATAATATTTTCATGTGTATAAATTTAGTGCACTTAATGGAAAAGAAGAATCAATTCTATTGATCTCATTTTGTAAATAGTTAATATTTGAAAATGATAATTCTAATAATGCTTCATTGGTCATATATATCCTTTTGAAAGAAAGCAATATATATTCTATTCTTTTAATTAAATTTTTATTACATAATTTAGATTACAAGAAAAGATATTTAACACATACAAATATCAATTAGAGTTAAATAAAAAACATTTACTCTATTATTAATCACTTGATTAACACTACATAGTATTGTCAGTAGTTAATCAATTTAAAACTACATAGTATAACTAATAATTATCTAATCTAACACTACATAGTATTGTCAGTAGTTATAGTTTTGAATAATAAAAATATTTAGCAAAAGAAAGTAAAAAATGATATTTTTATGAATCTTTAAATTTGTAATTGGATATGAAATTAAGTATAAAAATTTTTAATATTATTTTAGTTAGTATATAATATCTACAAGTGAATAACCCATAAAATGGGTTTTTTTTATTCACACAGAAAAGTTATGGCAAAAACAGTAATAATGATATGCGAAGAATGTTTATCTAGAAACTACAAAACCAAAACTAACCCTTCTAGAAAAGAAAGGTTAGAATTAAACAAGTATTGTTCTAATTGCAAAAAGAAAACTCTTCACAAAGAGACGAGGTAGTTATATGAAAAATAAACAAGAAGAAAAAGAACTTCTAAGCAATGGTTCTGAAACAGAATTAGATTATGAATCTAACCAAGAAGTTTGAGAAGAAGTAGATAGCTTAGAAAAAGAAACTATTGTAAAAGAATCTAAATCAAAAACAAAAAATAAAAAAGATAAACAAATTAAAGCAAAAACTAAGAAAACAAATGGATTTAAAAAATTATTCTTTGGAGTTGGAAAAGAATTTGAAAGAGTTACTTGAACAACAAAAAAAGAACTAGCATCAAACTTTTTAATTACTTTAGTTGTAGTTGCTTTTTTTGCAATAATTTTTACAGTCATTAGTTTACTAATTACAGGTGCAAAATTATAGTTTTTAGATTAATTAACAAAATGAGGAACGAAAAATGGAAAACGAAAAATTTGAAAATAATAATGATACAGTAAAAAAAGATGAAGCAAAATGATATATTGTTACTTCTATTAATGGTAATGAAGATACAGTATATAAAAACATTGAAGATAAAGTAAGAGCTTATGATCTTGGAAATGTAGTTCAAGAAATGCGTTTACTTAAAACTAGAGAAATTACTATTGAAGTTTTTGATCCTATTAATAATCCACCTCCAAGTAGATTTAGAAATACTAAATCAATTACTTGAGAAACATTACCAGGTGGTAGATACAAAAAAACTAGAATTAGAGAAATTAATAGATTCCCTGGTTATATTTATATAAAAATGATCATGGAAGATGATGCATGATATGTTATTAGAAATACTTTTGGTGTAACAGGTTTTGTTGGATCTTCTGGTAAAGGTGCTAAACCTATCCCAATGTCTGACATTGAAGTAGCTAACTTATTTAATCCTGAAATGAACCAAGATATTATTATTAACAAAACTTCTGATGTGTTTGTTGAACAAACTGTTTCAAAACCTAGAGAAGCAGAAAAAAGAATTGAGTTTTTAGATAGTGGTAACAATCTAGTAGATAAAGATGGATTCTTTAATTCAAACTTAAACCAAGAAAATAAAGGTGAAGAAGCTAGTTCTGAATCTACAGAAAATGTTGAATCTTCAAATGTTGAAGAAGTTTCAGTTTCTATGGATCAATCTACTAATGTAGAGGTTGATACTAATGTGGAAAATCAATACCTATCTAATCATGATGGTGAAGTTGAAGAAGTAACTATTAATGAAGATGTAGATAATAAGCAAGAAGAAGAAACTGAAGAAGAAGTTGAATTATTTCATAAAGGGAATAGTGACAGTAAAAGTCCTTTATTTGCAGTAGGTAACACTGTTGAAATCTTAGTTGAATCTATGCAAGGTTATGAAGGTGTTATTGAAAGCATTGATTTAGAAAAAGATAAAGCCAAGGTCTTAGTTGATATATTAGGTAAAGAAACTATAGTTGATGTTCATTTTTCTGAAATAAGAAAAAAAATATAAGTTGCTAGTTTTAATTTTTCATAATTAATTTTTTAATTATGTCAAAAATATCATTAATCATTCCATTTAAAAATACTGAGTTAATTTGGATAAATAAATTATTTGATTCACTAGAAAAACAAATAAATAAAAATTTTGAAGTTATCTGTATTGATGATTCATCAGATAATGGAATTGATTACAAAACCTTAATTTTAGAAAAAGGATATCGATACTATAGAAGTAATAATGCTTCATTAGGTGATGGTGTTGGAAAATTAAGAGATTATGGAGTGTCTGTTGCAAAGGGTGATTTAATTTGATTTGTCGATAGTGATGATTGAATTACTCCTGATGCAACTGATTATCTTATTAATTCTTTTGAAGAACACAAAGATATTGATCTTGTAGTTTTTAAATATCAATGAGTTTACAAAGAAAGTGATGTTAACTTTAAAGAAAGAAAAATTACTTCTTTTGTTTCTGACAATACTCCTAACAGAAGAATGAATAAGTGATTTCATACAGATTATCAAACTGATTGAAGAGTGTGTTTTAAAAAAGAATTTCTTTTAAAAAATGAAATTCTACATAAAGAAAATTTATTATTGTATGAAGATGTATATTTTGGTTTAATCTGAAAAACTATTTATAAAAAAGCTTTGTTTTCTTCAAAGATTCTTTATTTTTATAATAGGATGAATAGGTTTTCAACTTTAAATCAAGATAAAAATTTTGACCCACATAGATTGTTATTAAATATCTTATCTAGTAAAGATAATTTAATCAAAAGAAACATATTCAATGAGAAGTGATTTTTTTATGCTAATAACTGAGCTTTTGTTGCAGCTAGCTATATTTATAAAGATAGAAAACAAAATAAAAGTTTAATTAAAGATGTTATTGGACCAAAACATTGTAGAAATTATAAGATGTTAGGATTTGGTTCAAGATGGTTTGTTTCTAACTTTTTAGTATGAAGACCATTGTTAATGATCATTCTTAGAAAGATCTTTAAATTCAAAGCAAAAGCAAATAATAACTAATAAATATACAAATAAAATATTAAGAAGTTACAAATTTCTTAATATTTTTTGTTTTTTAACCACCTTTAAAAGCTTGTTTAAAATGAATTAAATTTTTATTTTTAAATAATTTTAAAATTATATTTTGTGTTTTAATTATTTTATGTGATTTTTAGGAATTAGTAAGGAAGTATAGTATATGAGCGATTATAAAAAAACACTTTCAATGCCTAACACTAATTTTGAAATGAAGGCAAATTTATCAGTAAAAGAAACAAAAATTCAAGAAAATTGAGTTTTAGAAAAAATAGAAAAAAAGATTTTAGCTAAAAATAAATCAAATACACCATTTATTATTGCAGATGGTCCTCCATATGCAAATGGTGATTTACATACTGGACATGCTTTAAATAAGATCTTAAAAGATATTATTTTACGTTTTAAAGCATCAGTTGGTTTTTATACTAAATATATTCCAGGTTGAGATACTCATGGATTGCCAATTGAACAAGAAATGGCAAAAAGAGGATTAAATAAGAATGCTAATCAAACTATTACTGAAAAAAGAAAAAACTGCAAAAATTTTGCTATTGAAAATGTTTACAAGCAAAGAGATCAATTTAGAAGATTAGGGATTTTATCTGAAATGGATGAAATCTATGTTACTTGTGATTTAGATTATGTAATTAGACAAATTAAAATTTTTAATAAAATGCTATCAAAAGGTTTAATTTATCAAGATTTAAAACCAGTTTATTGATCTTGATCTAGTCAAACTGCTTTAGCAGATGCAGAAATTATTTATCAAGATGTAGAATCAGATTCAATTTATGTTTCTCTTGAAATATTAGATAAGAATGAATTTGTTTCTAAAGGTGATAAAGTAATAATTTGAACTACTACTCCTTGAACTCTTCCTTCAAATTTAGCAATTGCTGCAAATCCAAAAGTAACTTATTGTAGAGTACAAGTTGAAAACTCTGTTTATGTTATTTCTAAGAATTTAGTAGAGAAATTGGCTGAAACTTTAGAATGAACAAATTATGAAATATTATCAGAATTTTCAGGTAAAAAACTAGAAAACTTACCTTATAAGAGCCCTATATCTGATAAAAAATGCAAGATAATTGTTGATGGTTATGTATCTGATTCTGATGGTACAGGGTTAGTTCATAATGCACCAGGATTTGGTCATGAAGACTATTTAGCTTGTAAAAAATATAATATTAAACCATATTGTCCAATCGATAACTTAGGTAAATTTACTGGTGAAGTTAATGATAAAGAACTTGCAGGGTTATTTTATAAAGATGCAAACCCAATTATTATTGAAAGACTTGCTAAAAAGAAATTACTTTTAAAAGCTTCTAAGTTTACTCACTCTGCAGCACATGATTGAAGAACTAAAAAACCTGTAATTTATCGTGCTACTAAACAATGATTTGTTAATATTGATAAAATTTCTAAAGAAATTGTTGCTGCTTTAAACAAAGTTAAATCAATTGATAATACTATTATTAAAAAAATAAAAGAAATGGTATTAAACAGACAAGAATGATGTATTAGTAGACAAAGAATTTGAGGGGTTCCAATTTGTATTATTTATGATAAAGATTACAACCCAATCTTAGATCCTAAATTACTAAACAACATTGTTGATATATTAAATGATGAAGGTATTAATGCTTGATACAATGAAGATGCAAAATACTTTTTAACAGATTCTTACAATACATCTAAAAAATATATTAAAGAAACTGATATTATGGATGTTTGATTTGATTCTGGTACGAGTTATTCTGTTTTACAAGCTGATAAATTAGGTTATCCAGCAGATTTATATTTTGAAGGTAAAGATCAATTTAGAGGGTGATTTAATTCTTCTTTAATTACAAGTGTGGCTGCTTTTAAAAAGTCTCCTTATAAAGAATTATTAACTCATGGATTTGTATTAGATGAAAATGGAAATAAGATGTCAAAATCTTTAGGTAACATCATAGATCCTTTACAAGTTTGTAAAGAATATGGTGCAGATGTTTTAAGATTATGAGTAGCTTCAGTAGATTTTAGTAAAGATGTTTCTATCTCTAAAGATATCATTGCTCAAAATGCTGAATTATATAGAAGAATTAGAAATACTTTATTTAGATTTATCTTAGGTAATTTAAATGGTTTCAATTTAAAAAAACTTAGAGGTGCTAAATATAGTGAAGCTGACTTATATGTATTAAGTTGCTTATCTAATGACATTAAAACTATTAAAGCTTGTTATGACAAATATGACTTTAAACAAATTGTAAAAATAGTTTCTAAAAATGTAGCAGATTTATCTTCTTGATATTTTGATTACATTAAAGATCCTTTATATTGTGAAAAAGAAGATAATGAACAAAGAATTGCTATCCAAGCAACTTTATATCAATTATTAGATTCTTATTTAAGAATTCTTGCTCCTATTATTCCTCACACTTGTGAAGAAGCTTATGAATTCTTTGATAAAAAAGATAAACAAAAATCTGTTCATTTAGAAGGTTTCACTAATTTTAAAATTGATTCTAAATATAAAGTTGATTTTAAGAAGTGAGAAGAATTCTTTGATTTAAAAGATAAAGTATATTCAGAAATTGAAAAAACAAGAAATGAAAAGGTAATTAATTCTAAAGGACAAGCACATATTACTATTCATTCAAAATCTCTTCCATTTGATGAACAAACTTTAGAAAGATATTTAGGTGTTGCTAAAGTTGAATTCAAAGTTAAAGAAAAAGATGGAACAACTATTAAAGTCAAAAATTCTAAATATGCTAGATGTGAAAGATGTTGAAACTATTACCCAACTAATTTAATTGCTAATGAACTTTGTGAAAGATGTAAAAAAGTTATTGGTAATAAAAAAATATAAAATAGATGATTGAATTAAAAATACTCCTCAAAGGAGTATTTTTTCATATCACATAAAACAAACTCAAAAGATTCAAAAAATATATTGGATAAAAAATAAATTGATTTTTTTCATATAAATCAAATTTAGATTCAAAAAAAGAAATATGCTCTTTAACTATTATGTTTAAGAACTCTAAAGAAAAAATTTAAATTATAAAAATATTAAATTTAAAGGATAAAGATTTTATAATTGTTATTGTACTAATGGTTAATTTAACCAAAACTTATTATTTAAAAACTTTCTTTTAAATCAATTATCTTAGTAAATAAGAATAATTTTGTTATTAAAATATAAAAATTTATTTTGGGAAACATAATTAATGTTTAAGTTTTTATTTTTTAAACGCAGAAAAGACAGTTAATTAAAAAAAGTATTTTATAAAACAAAAATAATTAAAATAAAGGATTTTGTATGGATAAAGAAATCAAAAAAGCAATAGATGACATCATGTGTTTTATAATTGTTAAAAAAGGAATAGAAGAAAAAATTGCTTATGGCACAGACTCTTCTGGACAAAAAACAATATACAACCCAATTACTAAACAATGAATACCATTTAGATCTTATTCTAATGTTTTAAAAGACATTAAAACAGACATAGTTAATCTTTTATATCCTAGTGTTGGAGATAAATTAGAGCTTTGTGAATCATCAAGAATATTTAATGATAATTTGCCAGAATGAAGAGAAAAGTATGCTGAAAATTCCATTAATTGAATAGCTGATTCTGCAGGTGAAATTGAAACACTTTTACTTGAGGCTGCAGCTGCTAAAGGCAATCAATATGAGCCTATTAGAGAATTTATTGATTCCTATAAAAATAAAAAGAATTAAGAATTTATATAATGGAAAAAACAAAGAAAAGATCTTTATATAATAATTGCTTTTTAAATAGTTTTAAATAAACTTAATTTCAATAATATTTCGATATTTTTGAAATTAAGTTTTTTATTCAAAAGAAAAGTAATCAGATTCAGAAGAACGATAGTTTGTAGATAATTTAGTAGATTCATTAATTTTATTAAAATTACAAAATCCAGGTTTAGCAATTCAATAATATGGAATCTTTGGATTATTACTAAAATCAAATTTAATTTCAGACTCTGGAGAAATATTTTCATGAATATTAACTACTGATCAATTTGTATCAGTTTCAATTAATTCAAATTCAGTATTAAAATCTTTTGCTTTTAGAATAATGTTTGAGTTACAAAGATAAATTATGTTTCTATCAAGTGTTAATAAACCCATAACAAATTCATCTAATTGTTCTTGTTTCTTAATATGCAATACTTGCTTGTTAATATTAAGACCATTTACTCAAAGTTTGTTGTATTTATAAATAGATTTATTTAGAGCATGAAGTTTTGCTATTTTTGCGTTTTTTTCTGTTCTAAATGTTACAGGATCTAAAAGTCTATTAAAAATAAATTTTTTAATTTTTTTATAATATTTTTTCATCACTGATAATCATTAATACTTTTTGTATATTATAAAATTTATTCAACAAAAAAGATTTTATTTCTCAAACTTATTTAATTAGTGTTTTAAAAATAATTTATTTCCAATAAAACCTTTTTAAACCATATTTCTTTAAATCTATAGAAAAGATTATTAAACTTTTATGTTTTTACTAAATAGTTAAGTTGCAATAATACTGATTGTGTTATACTAAGGGTGGGTGAAAACCTATAAACAAATTAAATTATTTAACTTTTTCTAAATATTATTTTATTCTTTACATCAACCCAACCTCATTTTTAATGTACCTTTTACTTTCCCCTTTTTACAATAGATGTCTTGTGGAAAATGTTGTGAAAAAGTTAATTAATTGATAGTTCAGTGATTTTTTAAATCATTGAACTTTTTTATTTATAGTCTTTATTCTTTAGATATAAAAATTTGAAATTGTTTAGAAATTATTTTTTACAGCAAGTAAATTATTTTATTTTTTAATTAAATATTTATAAATAAAAATTTGACTTAGGCATTTTTATGACTATAAGTTAATTTTTATGTTATAAGTATTTATAAGGTAGAAATAATGAATACAAAAAATTTAAAAACAGTTTTCAAAAATACAACAGTTATGAAAAACTTTGTTTTTCAAGTTTTTTATATTCTATCAATTAAAAAATTAGTAGAAAAAACAAACCTAATTTTAATTATTAAAAAGATGTGTATGAAAAACTTCTTTTTTAATGAAAATTGATAATAATAAATTACCTCTTAACTTCATACATAAATTAATGATTGAGTTAAAGATAATGCTTACAAAGAAAAGCTAGTATTAAAGGTTCATTAAAAAGGAGTATGAGACAAAAGTCATATTCCTTTTTAAATTTTATGTAGGTCTACCCCAAAATTGTTAATAAGATAAATAGTTATTTAAAATAAAATATTACTTATTGAATATAATAAATAAAATGTTTCTTTAGAAAGGATGGATATCTAATGGCTAAATATATAATAAAAAGATTATTATTTGCTGTTTTAGCTTTATTCATATTAATGAGTATAGTATTCTTTTTGATGGCCGCTTTACCAACAATTCCAATTACACGTGTTCAAGGTGAAACAACTGAAGCTTATAATGCAAAATTGGAATCTATTGGTTGATTTGATCCAGCTATCATTAGGTACTTCAAATATTGAGGGAAGTTTTTTGATGGTTCATTTGGTGTAGTGTTCCAAAGAGAAGGTACTCCACTTGTAACTTATTTCTTCCAAAATATTCCAAATACTTTATATATTGCATTAATTGCATATATATTAGCAATTGCTTTAGGTTTCTTGTTTGGTATTGTTTCTGCAGTTTATCGTGGTAAATGACAAGATACTCTTATCAATGTAATTTCAGTTGTACTAATTAGTGTACCAAGTTTTATAGTTGGTATTCTATTATTAAAATTAGCAGGTGTTATAGGGCTGCCTCAAAATTATATGAATTTTGATCATCCATTATTTAATTTTGGAACATTTGTTGGCTCTTCAATAATGCCTATCTTATCTTTAACTTTTGGTTTGGCTTCAACTTTAACATATTATGTAAGAAATGAATTAGTAGAAGTTTTAAGTCAAGATTATATAAAAACTGCTATGTCTAAGGGATTAACAAAAACTCAAATTATTTTTAGACATGGTATAAGAAATTCTTTAATCCCAGCTTTATCTATTTTAGGACCAAGCTTCTTATCAGTTATTTCAGGTTCTATAGTTATTGAAACAATCTTTGGTGTAAAAGGGATTGCTAACATGCTATTTACATCAGTTGTTTCTAACCAATTCTATGTTGTAATGTTCCAAACATTCTTCATTTCATCATTATATTTCTTAATCAATTTATCACTAGATGTTATCTTTACATTTGTTGATCCAAGAATTAAATTAGCAGAAGCTTCTCAAGCATCAATTACAAACTTAGTTAAATCTACTGTTCTAAGATTAAACTGAATTAAAAATTTCCAAAAAGCTGCTAATAATCCAAGTTACAAACTAGTAACACCTCAAGATAGTTTATTCTTATCTTTAAATGAATTAAATGCTATTAACTACAAATCTAAAAAAGTAGTTGTAAACCAAGCAATTAAAGATAAATACAACTTAAATGATGAAACTCAATTTTTAGTAGTTGGAAAAAATATTTTAAAAATTGAAACACTTAAAACAGAAAATGCTTCAGAAGGGAGTCAAGGATAGTTTATGAACCTAAAAAATAATAAATTAAAAAGTATTCCTGAACTTGATTTTGAAGTAACAGAAAAAGATTTTGCCCGTGTTGATATTTATAAATTAAATAGAACAGATCAAGTAGTTGGTAAACCAAGTAAATATTTATTAGATATTATCAAGAGATTTGCAAGTAATAAATGAGCACTTTTCTTCTTAGTAATTTTTCTTTTGATTATTCTATTAGCTATATTTGCTCCTATTATTTCTTCAGCAATGGGGTATAGCGCTTACCTTCCATTGGCAGAAAATGCAGACTCAGCTCTTATTGCAAACTTACCAGCAAGAGTTTTAGGAAGTAATCCAACTATGACTATTTATAATGCAACAGATAGTTTTGTTAAGCAATTAAAAGAAACATACAAAATTACTATTTTAAGTAAAGAAGATTGAATTCCTGGTGTTGCTTATAAAGTAACTTATTTACCTTATAGTTATGGTCCAATTTCAAATTTCTATCCAGTATTAGGAACTGATGGTAGTGGAATTGATATTTGAACAAGACTTTGAACTGCAGTTAGAATTTCATTAGTATTAGCATTCTTAGTAGCAATAGCTTCAGTTGCTATTGGGGTAGTATATGGTTCTATTGCTGGTGCATTCGCTGGTAAAGCAGTAGATACTGTAATGATGCGTTTTGTAGAAATTATTAGTGGTGTACCTTCAATTGTTTGATTATTAATTTTAGGTATAGTATTAGTTGGTGATACTGAATCTGCTGGTACTTCAATTAACAACTCAGTACTTGCTGTTTCTTTAATCTTCATACTATGATTCTCACCTGCAATTTCAACTAGAACTTATATTTTAAAAACTAAAGATGTTGAATATGTTCAAGCTACAAGAACATTAGGTGGAAGCCAAGCAAGAATTATTTTCTCTCACATGCTTCCAGTAATTGCAGGTCGTATTGCAGTTATTTTTGTTAACTTAATTCCAACAGTTATTTTCTATGAATCTTCATTAGTATTCTTAGGATTAAAACCAACAAGTGATTTAGGATTAGGGGTAATGTTATATGAAGCTTACTCAATTTCTAATATTGCACAAATTGTTTCACCAATTGTAGTGTTTGCTTTATTCACAATCTCATCTCAAATAATTGCAAATGCATTGAATGATGCAATAGATCCAAGAGTGGTAGGTAGATAATTATGCCATTAAGTAGTAAACATTTAATTAATGACTCAAGTAAGTTATTAAAAGAAAACCAAATCATTAAAGTTAGAAATTTAAAAGTTAACTTTAAGGTTAAAGATGGTTTATTGCAAGCTGTTAGAGGAATTGATCTTTCAGTTTATAAAGGTCAAATTATTGGTATTGTTGGTGAATCTGGTAGTGGTAAATCAGTTTCAGTAAAATCTCTAATTGGATTCAATGATGGTGCAAACATAGAAGCAAACAATTTGAACTTATCAAATATAGATATCTTAAAAATTAAAAAGAAAGACTGATGTTATATTAGAGGAACATATGTTTCTTATATTCCTCAAGATCCATTGATGTCTTTAAATCCCACTAAGACAATTGGTAGACAAGTAATTGAAGCAATCTATGCTTCTGAAAAAAATAAATACAAACAAAAAGTCTATGAATTAAAAGAAAAGATGAGTTGTGGTGGAGATGAAGGAATTGAATTAAAAAGACAGTTAAATGAAAAAACTGATAAATATAATGAAATTCTTAAATCTAAAAAAGAACAATTTGATAAAGATAAAAGATCTTTAAAAGAAAGTTTAGACAATAATTCAATTGATCAAGAAGCTTACAAGTCTTCTTTAAAATCACTAGAAGAACAATACAAAGAAAGTGTTAATAATGCAACTAATGTATACAATGAAACTAAAAATACATTAAGTGAAAGAATTAAACAATTATCTCAATTAAATAAAGGTAATTATGAAGCTGAAATTCAAGAAGCAAAAAACACTTACATTAACAACACAAAAAAAGACGTTGCTAAAAAGAAAGTAATTGAAATTCTAGAATTTATTGGTATTGAAAATGCAGTATCAAGATTAAATGCTTATCCTCATGAATTCTCAGGTGGGATGAGACAAAGAATTGTAATTGCAATCGCAGTTGCAACTCAACCAGATGTAATAATTGCAGATGAACCAACAACTGCTCTTGATGTTACTATTCAAGCTAAAGTATTAAGTCTTATTAAAAAACTTAGAGAAATCTATGGAATTACAGTAATCTTCATTTCTCATAACATTGCCTTAGTTGCAAACTTCTGTGATTACATTTATGTTATGTATGCTGGTAAGATTGTTGAACAAGGTTTAACTGAAGAAATCTTCACAAATCCTTTACACCCATATACTTGAGCATTATTAGAATCAATTCCAGATAGTAGTGATGGTGCTAACCAAAAATTAAAACCAATTGATGGTACACCTCCAAATCTAGTTACACCTCCTAAGGGTGATGCATTTGCTGCTAGAAATAAATATGCAATTGCACTGGATTTTGAAAAGCAACCTCCTTTATTTGAGGTTACAGATACTCATAGAGCTGCAACTTGATTACTTCACCCTAAAGCACCAAAAGTAGAAGTGCCTAAAGAAGTACAAGAAAAAATAAATAAATCTAAAAAAGCTTTTGAAATTTACGTAAAACAAAAGAAAGAAAACCAAACTTATATAATCCCTGATAAAAATAGTAAATAAGTAGAGAATAAAAATGAACAATAGTAAAGAAAAATTAAAAGATGTTAAGACTAAAAGTAGTGTTGTTAGCAAAGAAGTTAAAGAAGTAAAACCTGTTGTTGCTAGCAAACCTTTACTAACTGTTGAAAATCTAGCAATGCTTTTTAAAGTTAGGGGATGATACTTTAAAGCATTAGATGATATTAGTTTTACTGTAAATGAAGGTGACTTTTTTGGGATTATTGGTGAGTCTGGTAGTGGTAAGTCAACAACTGGTAAATGTATTATTAAACTTTATCAACCAACTGGGGGAAAAATTGAAATAGATGGAAATCTAATTTCAAATAAAAGATTAACAAAGCCAACTAAAAAGTGATTGAGAAAAAATGTTCAAATGATTTTCCAAGATCCTATGGCTTCATTGAACCCTACTAAAAATATTCTTCAATTAATTGCTGAACCTTTAGTTATTAATAAGAGCTTGTATATTGATGCATTCAAGAGATGACAACAATTAAATAATGTTAGTAGATATTTCTATGCTGAATATACTGAAGAAAAGAATAAGATTTTTTATGAATTCCAAGAAGCTTATTACAATGTAATGATAAGTAAATTGAATGAACTGATCCAAATCTTTACTAATATTGATTTTTCAGATTCAAATTCAAGTTCAGGACGTGAAAAATTAATCTTTAACATGGATACTTTTGTTGAAAAAATTAATGAAAGTACTACAAGTATTTACTCTTACAGTGAAAGATTCAAAAAACTTGTTGATGATTTAACTAAGCAATTCTATGAAAAAGAATTTGATAAAATTGATATTCAAAAAGCTAAAAAAGAATATAAAGAAAAATTCTATCTTAGAAATGCACAATATGTAAAAAGTGCTGAAACTACAATTAAGGGTAAGATTAAATCTGTTAAACAAAACATTGAGTTTTCAAAAGATGACTTACTTTACACTTTAAACTATATTGATTTAGCTTCTAAAAAGGTTTTATTAACTTTCATTAATGTATTGAAAAAATATAAATCTTTATCAATGGATTTAATTAACAATACAACTACAGATTTATACAAGATTGTAGAAGATTGATTCAAA
The DNA here is from genome assembly GCF_000011225.1 of Malacoplasma penetrans HF-2. Lineage (NCBI taxonomy): Bacteria > Bacillati > Mycoplasmatota > Mycoplasmoidales > Mycoplasmoidaceae > Malacoplasma > Malacoplasma penetrans. Next base: position 1,178,284 of record NC_004432.1, on the reverse strand, counting down.
CCATTAGTTGATCATATTAATAAATTAAACTTTGATTTTGAAAATGCTAATCTTGAAGAAAAAGCAGCAATTATATCTAATCTAAGCAAACTTAGAAAGTTAGCTGATAGTTTTTCTTTAAATACTAAAGAAAAAAATGTTGATGCTGAAGTAGCATTAAATACACAATTCAACTTACTTGTTGAAAGTGGAATTCCAGTAGAAGTTTTTGGAGGGACTCCAGAATCTTTCAATGAATTTATCATGAAGCATCGTGGTAAATTAGAGAAATTACTAGAAGAAGCAAAAGCTGAAAATGAATTCCATGTTAATCAATTTAACAAATATATTGGTGTGGTAAATTCAACAAGAAAAGAAGAAGTTAAACTTAAGATTTCATCTGAAGTTGAAAGTAAAAAGTTAACAGTAGATGAATTAAAAAAACAATATCAATCTGCTAAAAAAGACTTAAAGAAATTAATTTATTCTAAATTAGATGGATTGGGTCAAATTCTTGTTAATGAACAAAAAAGTAATGAAAAGAATATTTTCAAAAAAGCAGGTCTTTATATATTCAAAAAACCCTACAATTTCTCATACATTAAAAGAGAAATTAACTTAAGATGAAAATCATTAAGTGCAATTGAATTTGAATATAAAAATACTCTAACTGAAATTAAATACAGCTCATTTATTTGTGAACAAAGTCGTCACATTAATTGATTGGCTTTAAATAAATTTGTTAATTTAATTAAAAAAGAAAGAGTTTATAGTGCTTTAGATAGTGTTGGTTTAAAAAGAGAACATGCTTATAGATATCCGCATGAGTTTTCAGGTGGTCAAAGACAAAGAATTGTTATTGCACGTGCTTTAATCAATAATCCAAAGATTATTATTGCTGATGAACCTATTAGTGCATTAGACGTATCAATTCAAGCACAAATTATTAACATCTTACAAGACTTATGTATTAAGCAAAAAGTAACTATTTTATTCATTGCTCATGACCTGTCAATGGTAAATTATGCATGTAATAATGTTATTATTATGCACCGTGGTAGAATCTTGGAAAAAGGAAGCATCGAAAAAATCTTTGCAAACCCTATTCACCCATATACTCGTTCATTGATGAAAGCTACTCCTAAACTTTCAAGAGTTCATGTGGATTTAGCTGCATTTAATGATAACTTCACATATGATAGTGAATGAAATGCTTTTAATAAGCCAGAATTCATTAAAATTAAAAATAGTGAAGATCACCAAGTTTATGGAACATTAAAACAAGTTTCTCAATGGGAAAAAGAAAAAACTAGCAATGAATAATAAAAAAAATTCAAACTTTAATCAAGGATATTCCAAATATACTAAAGAAACAATTGATAGTAGTTTGACATTAAACAACTCAGAAAATGAAATAAATACAAAAAATAAAAAGATAAATAGATATCCTAAAGGGTATCTATATGTCTTTTTTATTTCTATTATAACTATCGCTACTTTTCTAATATGTTTTTTAGTTAAAAGACCAATTGGATTAGATCAAAGCAACCAACAAGAATCTGTATTTATTTATGGTCATATGGCATGAAATGATGCTTTATCAGTTGCTTTTGGAATAGGTTTTTTCTTAAATATTATGTGATTAATATCTAGACAAATGTTATCTTTAAGAATTAGATTCACTTCTAAAAAAATGTTTGAATATTTTACGTTTAAACAATTTAGAGAAAGAAAAAACTTGGTTGTTAGAAGTTGAGCTTCTAATGATGTAAAAAACTTTGATGAATATATAGAATACTGCACTATTAAAAAGAAAACTACAGCTTTAATGTTTTATATATCATTTTCTATATTCACACTTTTGTTTATTGTTTCAATAATCTTAGCAGTGACTATAAAGTAAGATTTATTTATAAATTAAAATCATTCTTTAATTAGAATGATTTTTTTATTATATATAATTTAATCAATACTTATTTTTACTTCATATAAAAAGGTAATGGAGAAATTATGACTAGTTTAAATTTATTTATTAAGAATTTAGAATGTAATTCATGTGCAGTAGCAATTGAAAAAACTTTGTCCTCTTTCAATAAAAATGAACTGTCTTTTTCTGTGATAATAGCTTCTAAAAAATTAAAAATTAATTTTGATGAATCAAAAATTAATAAAGAAGAAATTTTAAAAAAATTAAATGATAAAAAATTTGAATATGAAGAAATTTAAAGACTTGAATTTTAATAAAAATATTTTTCTTATTAAAAAGATTTTTAATAAGAAAGCTAAACTAATAATTTGTGGCTTTCTAACTATTTTTTTATTAATTTTATTTTTTATGATGGTTGCAGTTTATCAAAAAACTGATGCTGTAAGTGTAAATATAGATAATGTTTTAAATAGTGCATATATGCAAATCATCATGTGTATAGCTGCTTTTTTTGTCCAGTTTGTTTTTGGAGTTGAATATTATACAAATTCATACAAAGAAATCTTTAAGTGGAAAGCTTTAGGTATGAATACTTTAATAGCAAGCTCTACTTTAATTAGTTTTATTTATAGCTTTGTATTAATGTTTCTTAAAATATTTCACCCCCATCAATTTCATCATTATCACTCTATGTTTGAATCGGGTGCAACTATTATTATGGTTAGTATGATTGGTGATTTGATTACTGAATCTATTAGAAAAAAAGCTAATAGTGATTTTAATGATCTTGAAACTTTTATAGATCAATATGTATTTGTTTTAAAAGATAATATCCTTATAAAAACAAACATTAAAGATGTCAAAATTGGTGATTTAATTTCTGTACCAAAGGGTGGGAAAATCCCATTAGATTCAAAATTGATTTCTAATAACTCTTTAATCAATGAATCAATTTTAACTGGTGAATCAAGACCTGTTATTAAAAATAAAAATGATGTTTTAATGAGTGGATCAATTAACATTGGTGAGGCTATTAACATTGAAGTCACTAAATTATTAAAAGACTCATACTTAAACCAAATCATTGATAAATTAGAAGACATTCAAGGTCAAAAAGTAAAACTACAAAAAGTTGCTGATAAGATATCTAAGCACTTTATTTGAGTTATTTTCTTTTTATCAATTATTGGCTTTTTAGTGCAATTCTTTTTTGGTGGTGTTTTTCATAATTGATATTCAAATTTAGATTTAAACTATTTAATTACATGAACAAATCCTAGTGGACAAGTTGCTAATGGATTTGTATCCTTTGAACAAATTGCTCAATCAATCTATTTATTTATTACAGTTTTAATTATTGCTTGTCCTTGTGCATTGGGGTTGGCTGCACCATTAGCAATTGCAATAGGATCATCAAAAGCAGCAAAACAAGGAATCTTAATTAACAACATTGATGCTTTTGAAAAAATGAAATATGTAGATGCAATTTGCTTTGATAAAACTGGAACATTAACTACAGGTAATTTTGTAATAGAAAAAACAATTGGTGATTTAAACTCGCTTAATATTATTTATGAGTTAGAAAAAAAATCATTGCATCCACTTGCAAAATCATATGTTAGTTGATTTCAAAAAAATCATGATTCAAATAAGTCAAATAAATCAAAAGAGTTTAAAGAAGATTTAATTAAAGAAATTGCAGGGATTGGAATAGTTTATAAAGAAAACAAAGATGAATATAAAATAACTTCTTTACACTATGCACAAAACAATAAGTTTAAATTTAGTAATGAAATATTAGATAATATAAAAACTTTAGAAGATGACAAATTATATAGCCACATAGTTCTATCTAAAAATAATGTAGTTCTAACTATTGTTGTGTTATCAGATGAGTTAAGAGAAAATGTGGTTAGATCAATTGAGTTATTTAATAAATTAAAAATTAAAACTTATTTAATTACAGGTGATAATCAAAAGGCCACTAGTTATTTATCTAAACATATTAAGTTTACTAAAGTATATTCTCAAGTATCTCCAGATCAAAAAGCTGACATTATTAAAGAGATAAAAGCATCAAAATCTTTTGTTGCTTATGTTGGGGATGGGATTAATGATGTATTAGCATTAGAACAATCAGATTTAAAAATTGTTATGAATGAAGGCTCAGAAATTACTAAGTCTATAAGTGATGTAATTTTAGTAAAAAATGATATCTATAATGTTTATAAATCCATCAAAATTACTTTAGAAACAAGAAAGTTTCTTATCTTTAATTTAATGTGAGCATTTGGTTACAACATTATAACAATTCCATTAGCTATTTTTGGTTTTATTAATCCAATTTTAGCTGCTATCATAATGGCTTTTAGTTCTATTAGTGTATTAGTCAATTCACTACTATTTAAAATCAAAAAAATTAAATAGTTTTACTATAAACTTTTTAAGCTAAAAGATATAAATAAAAATAAAATCAAATTTATAAAAATAATTTTTTAAATTATTTTTTAATAAGATAATTAAAAAATACATAAATAAAAAAGGTCAAATATGAGTAATAATAATTTTAGAATTCAAGATGATTTATATGAATTTGTAAATCATGAAGATTTGAAAAAAAGAGAAATCCCAAGTGACTTACCTACAATTGGTGGTTTTAGGGATTTAGCTATTAGCACAGAAAAAAAATTAACGGCAGAATTTGAACACTTTTCAAAAAACCCTTCTGCAATTGATTCAAAGTTTGTAAAATATGCTGTTGATATTTATAACAAAGCATTATCAAATACAAAAGAACCAAGTGAAGTAAAACATTTATTAGATAGTTATATTTCAAAAATTAAAAGCATTAATTCTGTTGAAGAATTTAATGAAAACTTTTCATACTTTTATAATAATCAAATTCCACTTCCTTTTGTATTTGGAGTAGATGTAGATATGAAATCTACTAAAAATCACTGTTTAGTTATTAGTAGTTTAGGTACTATTCTTCCAGATACTAGTTACTATGAAAAAGGGAATATCAGTAAAGAACCATTATTACAATTATGAAGTAATATGACAAAAGATATTTTAGGTTTCTTCTTTGAAAATAAAGAAGAAGTTAAAACTCTAATTAAAGAAACATTACTATTTGATGAATTAATTTCTAAAATAGTTAAATCAAGAGTTGAGTGAGCAGACTATACTAAAAACTATAATCCAATGGATTTTAATGAAGTTGAAAAACTATTAAAACCAGTTAACTTTAGAAACATTGTAAGCACTGTTTACAATTCTTTACCTGAAAAGATTATTGTATTTGATCCAAGATTCTTAAAAGAATTTAGTAAATTATTTAATGATAAAACTTTCAACTTATTTAAATCATGAGCACTTGTACACTTTATTAATGAATCGAGTGAATTCTTGTGTGATAAATTAAGAATTTTAAGTGGGATATACAGTAGAGGATTATCTGGGGTTAAAGAACCTTATGAAATCAAAAAGTATTCTTTTAAATTAGCTGCTGATAGATTATTGGCTGAACCTATTGGAATTTACTATGGTCAAAAATTCTTTGGTGAAAAAGCTAAAGCAGATGTAATTAATATTGTTAAAGGTCTAATTACTTCATATAAAGAAAGACTTAGCACAAATAGTTGATTGTCTGTAGAAACTAGAGAAAAAGCAATTTTAAAATTAGACAAAATGAAAATTAAGATTGGTTATCCAGATAAATTATCAGAAGTTTATAACCATATTGAATTTGATTCAAATGCTAGTCTATTTGAAATTGTTAAAAAAATTAATCAATGCAAAATTAACTATGAAAATTCATTATTACACAAACCCGTTGATAATAGCAAATGATACATGCCTGGACACTTAGTGAATGCATGTTATAGTCCAACTTCAAATGATATTACTTTCCCAGCAGCAATTTTACAAAAACCATTCTACTCAATTGATCAATCTAGAGCTGAAAACTTTGGTGGAATAGGAGCTGTAATTGGTCATGAAATCTCACATGCTTTTGACAATAATGGTGCACAATTTGATGATGAAGGTAATCTAAATAATTGATGAAAAGAAAGAGACTATAAAAAGTTCCAAGACAAAACTCAAGAAATGATTAAGCAGTTTGATGGACTACCCCTTGGTAAAGGTAAAGTTAATGGTACATTAGTAGTTTCTGAAAATATAGCTGACCTTGGTGGAGTTGCAGCTTCTATTCAAACTATGGAAAGAGAAAAAGCTGTAGACTATAAAAAATTCTTCACTAATTTTGCTAAAATATGAGCTCAAAAAGCAAGACCAGAATATGAACAATTATTATTAACAACAGATGTTCATGCTCCAACTTATTGAAGAACTAATATGCCTCCAAGAAACTTCAAACAATGATATGACACATTTGATGTAAAACCTACTGATAAAATGTATTTACCAGAAGATAAAAGATTATTAATTTGATAGTTAGAAAATAAAAATATTAAGTCTAAATTACAAGGACTTAATATTTTTTTATTTCTATTCATATTTAAATTTGTCAAAATTAATTTTTATTTTTTTAGCATTTGGAACTTTAGGAAGCCCAGGCATTAAAAATGTTTTTGAAAAAATAGGAATTATAAATTTTACGGCATGATTAATTTCAATATCTTCTACATGTATATCATGTTTATTTGTATCCATATATTCATTTTTGATAGACGGAGAATATGGAGTTTTTGCTCCACAAACATAATAATCTTGAATTCAGTTTTCATTATCTTTTAATTTTGCTGTTGCTAAATCACTATATGTTATTGTTGCTCCATTATAAACTTTTGTAGATAAATCATTTATTTTGTTAACTGCATTATCTTTTAAATCGTAGGTTCAATTAATTGGTTTTGGTTCTTGGACTGATTCAATAATAGTTTCAAATAATGATTTATTTTTACTTGCTCCATCTTGTCACATTGTTGAAATTACAGTTTTAGTTAATTCACTTGATTTATTAAATAAATAATCTAATTCATTTTTGTTGTCATCACTAAATTTATTAATAACAATACAAACATTCAGATTTAAATTTTTTAATAAATTAAAATGATGAATTACATTATTAAATCCAATATCTATTTTTTCTTTTTCATCAGTTAAAGGTGAAGTGTTGTTAGAGTTATTTACACCATGATATTTAATAGCTTTTAATGTGATTGTTAAAACTACTAAATTTGGAACTAAGTTTGTTTCTCTACATAAAATGTTAATGAATTTTTCTGCTCCTAATTCACTTCCAAATCCAGCTTCAGTTAATACATATTCAGCTTTGTTTAATCCACATGATAAAGCAATCACACTATTACAACCATGAGCAATATTTGCAAAAGGTCCACCATGCATAATGATTGGATTATTGTCTTGTGAAAATACTAAATTAGGTTTTAGCGCATCATCAAGAATTAACATAATAGAATCAATAATATTTAAATCTTTTACATATATTGCTTTATTAGATTTTGAAAATGCTACTAATGTATTTTCAATTCTTTTTTTAAAATCTGATTTGCTTTTTGCTAAACAAAAAAGAGCCATCAAATTACTAGCGGCAGTTATAGAGAAACTACTATTTATTTTTGTGTTTTTACTTACTTGATAATTAATATCTCTTAATGATCTGTCATTAATATCAATACATCTTTTTCAGATAATTTTTTGTGGATCAATTTCTAAATCAGTATTAAAATATATTTCATTTTCAATTACTGACATAATTAGGTTATTGGCAGCTTCAATTGCATAAAAATCATTTGTGAATCCACAATTTACTTTTTCAGGGTTTTGAATTTCACATTTTCCACTTCCTGTAGCTCCACCCTTAATTCCAAAATAAGGACCCATAGAAGGTTGTCTTAAACATGCAATAGATTCTTTCCCAAAATAATTTAAACAATCATTAATTCCTATTAGTGTTGTTGTTTTTCCTTCTCCTTCAGGAGTGGGATTAATAGAGGTAACTAATATTAATTTACTCTCTAGTTTCTTTGGGATTTCATATTCTTTTTTTACTTTATAAAATTTTCCAAATTTTTCTAATTCTTTAATATTGAAGTATTTAAAAATATTGTTAGTCATAATATATCACCACCACTTTGACAGATATAAATAAAGTTTAACATTTAATAATTTATTAATTAAATGTTAAGTTTCACTTGTTTATTTTTTCTGCTGTCTTATTGATAGAATTTAGTTGTGTTTTAAAAGGAGCATTACATGTCTAAAAAAATAAGTATTAGAGTAAAAGATGTTGATAAACTAGAATTTTATATTAATGAATCTGCACAACCAAATGATTATTTTTCATTAAATGAAGTTAATGAAATTGACTTTAGTGAGATTAAAAAAATTATTGATCAAGAAAAAGATGAAATAGTTAAAAACAAAATTAAAGAAGAAGAAAAAAACTGATTAAATAAATTTAAAAACAGTGATGAATATACATCTTTATTAAAGAAAAACAATGATCTAGCAAACCAAATTAATATTTTAAATAATGAAAAAAATTACATAGAAAAAAGCGCAATAGAGAAAACAAGAAATGATTATTTTGAAAAAATAAAAAATCTGGAGTTTGAAATACAAAAACTTCAAAATGAAAAAAGTAATTTAATTAATGCAAACTCTAATAAAGTAAATGAATTAGAAAAAATTTTTCAATTAAAGCTAGATAATGAAAAAATGAGATTGGTGGATTTCTACAAAGAAGAAATAGGTAAACTGAAAGATTCATATCAAGAAGAAAAAGGGGAATTAGAAAGCAGAATACAAGACTTATTAAGAAACAAATCCACTAATTCTAAAGTTATAGGAGAAGAGTTAGAAAACTGAATTCTTAATAAATACAATGAAACTTTAGGTTTAACAGGTGATTGTGAATTTGAAAAGACAACTAAAGATATAGAAGGGACTAAGCCTGATTTCTTATTTACAGTAATTGATCCTATAACTAAATCTAAATTAGTTAGTGTAATGATTGAAGCAAAATCTGAAGGAATGGATGGAACTAAATCTAAAACTAAAAATAGTCAACATTTTGAAAGATTAGAAATTAATAGAAAAAAATGAAATGCTGATTATGCTATTTTAGTTACAGAACTAGAAAAAGAAGAAACCTTCTCTATTAAAAAAATAAATAATGAAGCCAATAAAAATTCTTTTTTAGCTAGACCCGAATACTTCACTGTCTTGCTTTCAATCATTAGATTGCTTTATATTGAAAAAATAAAAATCATTAAGCACGGTGAAAATCTAAAAGATAAACAAGAATTAATAGATGAATTTGAAAAAATGAAAAATGAAATTTTAACTAATAGTATTAAAAATATATCTGCAAACTTAGACAATATAATAAAAGAATCTGACACTATTTTTAAAGCAGCAGAAAAAATAAGAAATAATGCTAGCACTGCATTAAACTCACATATAAATACAATAAAAAATAAAATTGATAATTTTAAAATCCAAAAGATTTCTAAGACATTAGATAAAGTAAAAAATAGTGAAGAATAATTATTTTTAAATATTTAGAACATTTCTTTAAATTAAATTTAGAGAAATGTTCTTATTTATATAAGAGATAAATATATTAGTTGAATCACTAAGATTTGATATTTAATGAAATTCTAATAATCTTTTTAAAAATACGTTTCTCTTTACTTTTGAAACTGTAAAATAATTAAATAACTATTATAAGGATGTTTATATATGAATACAGAAGAATATAAAAGTACAAATGATTCAAATATAAATAATGAACCAGAAAGAGAAGTTTATAAAGCAAAAAGAATATCTAAATTTGAAAAGATAAAAAATTCTCTTTTTGGTGGTTTAGAAAATTTAAAAAAAGATAAAAAATTTTGAAACACACTTGTTTATATTTTACTAGTTGTAATTATTGCATTAGTTATTGTTGCACTGCTTCCGTTAATTATCTTGGGTTTATTGGTTTGAATAATGTATGAAGCTATCGCCAAAGTTTCTTCTCATGTTCATAAAGAATATCAGGATGTTAAAAGTTATCAGGAAGACCCTATTAACTTTGAAAAAAATAAAAATAATCAATCTGATACTAACAATCAAAATATATAAAAATAAATTTTTATATTATTAACTAATACTTAATATTTAGCTTAAATAATAATTAAATGAATTTTAATTAACAATTATATTCAATCAATTGTATAATTATTTAAGCATGTAGGGGTATAGTTCAATGGTAGAACGGCGGACTTCAAATCCGCGTGTTGTGGGTTCGAGTCCTGCTACCCCTGCCATTTAATACAATAAAAGACACCATTGTTATGTGGTGTCTTTTTTATTTGCTGATATTTCAATTTAATGAATATAATATATTCAATTGATAATATCTGTTACTGAATAAGAGAAATGTATTTATATGAAATTGAATGTCAAGAATATTAAAAGGAAAATTAGAAAACTTCACTTTTCTTTTAAAAACCACCATTTCTTCTTCTCTGATAAATGAAAAAATTTATTAATGATGCATTGAACCTATCCTAAAAAAATATTTTTAGGAATATTGTTAATCTGATTGGTTGGTGCAATTTTGCTATACACACCAATTTCATTCAATTATGAATCTTATCAATACATTAATAATGAATATGTTTTCAATTTAAAAGAAACAACTATTGATCAATATATGAATTCAGCAACTGCTATGCATGAATATCATTTTAATTTTTTAAAAGCTATTTTTACTTCTGCTTCTGCTTTTACAAATACAGGGCTATCTGTTATTCCTTCTGCTGGAACTTATTTATCTTTCTTTGGCCAATTTATTGTTTTTGTTTTAATTGAGATTGGTGGATTTGGTTATATTTCTTTGTTTTATTTAATTGGTAAATCATTAAGAAAAATAACTAAAAAAGATTTATTTGGAACATCACTATTAAATATTGAAAGAGGTGGGACTAAGGTTTCAAATTCTCCAAAAATGATTGTTAGAATCTTTTTTGTTTTTATCATTATTCAAATTGTTTTCTCTTTAATTTTTAGTGGAATGTTTTATTCTATTCCATTTTATGAACAACAATCATGAGCACATTTTATTAATACTAATTCATGAACTCAAATCCAATATAATGTTGGGGGTAAAATTATTCAAATAACACCAGGAGATGGTTTTAATGAAAAAGCAAATGATTTATTGAGTCTTACATTTGATAGCAATACATTAGTAAAAACATATCACAACTATCCTGTTTCATTATGGTATTCAATATTTTTAACAGGATCTGCCGTTAATAATGCTGGGTTTGATTTGTTTGGTTATACTTCTCTTCAATTTTTAAGAAACTCTAATGGAATATCAATTCAAGTTTTAATGTTAATTCTTATTGTAATTGGTGGAATAGGTTTTCCGATTTTATATGATTTATCTAATCAAGTTGAATGATTAATTAAATATAAAATCATGTATAAAATTTTTAAAAAGCAAGAATATGCAAGATTCTTAAAACCTAAGCTTAGCGTTTTTTCTAAACTTTGTTTATGATCTGCACTAATAGTAAGTGCAGTATCATTAGCTATTTTGTATTTAACAGAATATGTTGGTTCAAATAGTTATGTAGGTTTTGAAATGAATGATTCAAACATAATAACAGGTGGATCATTTTTTCAAAATAATATATCTTTAATTAACTACCCTATCAGTGCAAATGTACAGTGAAGTGATGGTTCTTCATCTTTGGTTTCTTTTTGACATGGAGATCCTTCATTAAACAAAAATTTTTCTATTTTCTTTAATTGTATAGCTTCAAGATCTTCAGGTTTTTCAACAGTTAACTTTCAAAACATGACAGAAGCATCAATAGTTGTTTTAGCTATTTTAATGTTTATAGGAACTTCACCTTCGTCAACTGGTGCCGGAATTAGAACTACAACATTATTTATTATGATTAAGTCATTATTAAGTTGATATAGAGGTGTTGAAAAAACAAGTATGTTTAAAAGAAAAATACCTATAAAAACTATCAAAGAATCTTATATGGTATTTTTATCAGCTGTAATTTTGGTTTTAGTTTGCACTTCTATTGTGTTTATAACTAGTGCACATTTAATTAATGGAAAAAACCTAGTTGCAGATGAATATAGTTCATCTAATAAAATATTTAATTTTTCTTCTTTCTTTTTTGAAATTTGTTCTGCTTTTGGTACATCTGGTAATTCAATGGGAATAACTGGTTCTTCTTCAATTCAATGATGGAATTTAGTAATCCTTGTAATATTGATGTATGTTGGTCAAATGAGTATGTCAGCTGCTAACTTATTATTTGCTAGAAAAGTTCCAAAGAAACAAGAATCATTCTATTTAGAAGAAGATATTAGAATTGGGTAATAAAGAGATAAAAACTTTCTTGTTATTTGCTTTAACAAGGAAGTTTTTTTCAAACTAAAAGTAATGAGTTTTTTTAAGAAGAAATATCTATGCCAAAAAAGAGAGAGAGAGATAAATATATTCCTTTTACCTTAAGTGGGAATACTTTATACTAATAAGCAATTGTAAAATTTATATTTAAATTACAATATTTTTCTAGTTGGTGAATTATTTGTTTTTAAATTTACTTGAATTTTTTATCTATAACAATCAATTGAAAACAAAAAGGATTTAAAGGAGTTATTAAATGAATACTTATAAAATTTATAGAAAATCAAAGCATATTTTTGTTTCTACATTAGGTTTTATTTTGTCTATATTTTTTGGATTAATATTTCCATTAATTTATTACAATATTTCTTTTAAAGAGTATTTCACAACAGATTTTTTTAGCACCAATCCATATTACTTTATAATATTTGCTTTATGATTTTGAGTAATGGTAATAACAAATGTAATTGAATATTGGTCTTTAAAAAAATTAACTTCAAATTTAGAAGGTGAATATGCACAAATTAAAAAGATGGGTAGATACCCTTTATTAAATGGATTTATTTGAATAAAAATTTCTAAAGAATATAAAGAATTAAAAAAGAAAACAAAATCTGAATATCCTTCAACTCTTAAAAATATTTAATTAACTAAACATGAATTAAAATTCTTCTATTTATTAATTTAAAGGAAGAATTTTTTTGCTGATTATAAAGTTATTAGCATTTCATAAAAAATAAAAATTTTTAGCATAATGAGAAATTAAAAACCTTATAGATCTAAGACTCTATAAGGTTTTTAATTTTTATATATTATTAAAAAATAATTCAACAATATTATTTGGAGTTAGTCCTTCTAATATTTCATTTAAATTGAAATTATTAGCTATGTTTTTTATTACTTCTATATTGTATTGTTGGTTAATGAATAAATTCTCAAATGTTTCTAAATCAAAACAAAATAAACCATCACTATTAAGTTTGATGTCTTTAATAATGTTATTCTCAGTTTGTAATTTAATTTCTAACAATCCATTTTCAATTCTGATTTTGTTTTGATAATTAAATTCAAAGTCTCTCCCAAAAATTCAATCTTTATTATTAAACTTTTCTAAATCTAGTTTTTTAACATCTTCATTGTTTGATAAATCTTCAATAATTTGTTTAGTTTGATATTTGTTTTCTAAAAAAGATAAAAATTGATTTTCAAATTCATCTTGCTTTATTGAGGTTAAGTTACATATATTTTCAACTCTACTTCTAACAGACTCTACACCTTTAGAAATTAATTTAGATTTATCAACAGTTAGTAATCTAACCATTTTTTCTACATCAACATTAAATAATAATGTTCCATGAATTAAATAATCATCTTTGTGAAACATTACAGCATTTCCAGAAATCTTTTTTCCATTTACTATAATGTCATTTCTTCCTGAAAATTCTGCTTTGATATTAACAGAATTTAAGAACTCAACAATGTCATATAAACAATCTTTAAAATTAAATTTACTTTTTTGGTTTCTTTTAATGAAAGTGAAACAAATATTTCCATCATCTTGAAAAACTGCACCACCACCACTCATTCTTCTAACTATCTTTGCATTTATTTCATTTGCATAAATTTGATTTACTTCATTTGCATAACTTTGGTTTTTACCTATTACTATGGTGTTTTTATTTTTTCAAAATAAAAAGATATCATCATCTTTATAATTTTGATTTGTTAAATAAAAGTATTCACTAGATAAATTTATTGATGGGTTATTGGATGTTAACTTAATGATTTTCATATAATGGAATTCCTAATTTTATAATTTTGATAATTAAGTTTATATTATAAAAAACCATTTATATTAATTTTTTTTAATTTTAAAAAAACCAATATTTTTTATTATGTGATAGCTATAACAAAATAATTAAAAAGTCAACTGCTTGCACATAAAAAAATTAATTATTTATGCACATTTGTCTATATAATGGAGTTATGACTAATTTGCAATATTAATTGGTCTACTATTTTTGAAAGGAAAAAAATCAATGGATATTAAAGGTGAAAAACAAATTCATCCTTCAGTTACTCAAACTACCATTGGTGCAACAAAGCAGACTCAGGTTCAAAAATCTGATTCTTCATCAGTAAGTATTAGTCAAAAAAGATTAGTACTGATGTGATCTCTAATTTTATTAGGATATTTCTTATTTGTTGTTCAGTGGTATTCAATTAGTAACTTTGCGGGTGGATATACACAAAACATTGGTAGTGTTCATAATAATCCTGCATTAGCAGCTATGCCAAATTGAACCATCACATTGATGCGTGGTATTGGATCAATTCTTGCTGGTTGATTATTAGCAAAAGTTGGACATAGATATGCTGTTATCACAGTGTTATCTTTAATGGTTGCAGCATTCCCATTCATTATCTTTGCTAGTGTCCCTGGAAATGAATTATTCCCTGGCGCTGAATATAACAGTGATGGTGTATATGCAGGAAGCTTTGCTTTCTTTTTAATCTTTAGATTATTCTTAGCTATTGGTGGAACTACTTTAATTACTTACACTAACTCAGTAATTGCTAAAATGCCAACAAAAGATAGACCTAAATTCATGACTATTAATCAATTTGGATTTAATGGTGGAGCATTTTTTGCTAACATCTTTTTCTGTTTTGGTATTTCTCAAGTAATTAATGGAACAGATGCTTGAATTTACATTCTTTCAGCTTTTGTAGTTTTAATTGCTGTTATTTTAGTTCTTTACTTTTTATGAGGGAAAGAAGTAATTCCAAGAGCTACTAAAGGTCAAAACCAAACTACTTTATCTTCAGATGTTTCTTATGGTAAAGTATTTAAATCTTCTTATACTTGAAAACTTGCTACAATTTTCATTATTTGATTAGTTTCAGTTGTATTTATCAACTCTTCAACTATGAGAAATGTTATTGAACAATCTCCGGCTAATTTAAAAGCTTTAGTGGAATGAAATATTGCTAATGGAAAAACTGCTACTTCTATGGCAAATTCTACTTTATCTACTTCTTCTTCAGTAGTAGTTGGTGGAGGTTATGACTGAGTGTGACCAGCATTTATTTGTTGTTTTGTTGCTGGTTTCTTTGTGGGGTTAGTATTTATTTCTCCATATAGCAAAACAATCTTCAAAAGAAAGAAATTCTTCCACACAATGTTTGCTCTTGGATTTGTGTTAGCTGCAATTTCAATTATGTGTGGTTACTTTGGTGGATATGGTAATGGTGCTGCTCTTGCATTCATGTTAATCTTTATCTTCTTCAGTGGAACTTTCTTATGAGCTGTTCAACCTGTATTGTTATCAGTTTATCAACAAGCTCCTTGATCAAGTCCTAA
This sequence comes from Malacoplasma penetrans HF-2, assembly GCF_000011225.1. NCBI lineage: Bacteria > Bacillati > Mycoplasmatota > Mycoplasmoidales > Mycoplasmoidaceae > Malacoplasma > Malacoplasma penetrans. The sequence goes on along the minus strand of NC_004432.1, from coordinate 1,162,594 downwards.
ATATGCCGGTATTGTTTCTGGTTTAATTTGAGGAATTGGTTATGTTGGTTATACAATTGTTGAGTTATTACTTTCTGTAATATTCTCATATGCAGGTACTAATTCTTTTGCTGCAGATGTAACTAATTTAACTACTCAAATTACTTCAAACAATGGAACTTATTTAACTAATGGTGTTGTAAACTGAACTGCTATTGACGAAGCAGGCATTGCTTACAAAACATTAGCAAGTGATTATGCTGGTTCTATTGTTGTATTAGTATTCTTCTTTGTAGTTTGTGGTTTAGTATTTATCCCAATTCAATTACTAAAATCTGCAGACATGGGTACTAAGGATGCTAATGGTAATTTTGTACCGTTTAGTAAAGAATGAAATTTCTTAAACTGAAAATTCAAAGACCCAGCAGTTATGATTAAATAATCAGCCAATATTTATTCATAAAATGCTATTTAAAACATTTACTTGAAAAGGTAAATGTTTTTTATTTTTATTCATCTATGTAAAAATTGATAACTTAAATTACAAAAAATACTAGAAGTCATTTTGGGTTTCTAGTATTTTTAATTACAAATTAAAATATAAAAATGTTTATTGAATAATTCACAGTCTAAAAAAAGATCTATATTTCTTTTCTTTAATTAGTTTGCTATATAAATATAAGTTAACTATAAGTTCATTGTTATTTTGAGAAAGCTTAAACTTTATGTTTTTAACAAAGTTAGCTATATCATCATTGAAATCTTCTGTTAAATATACTGCTTTGTATATTAGGTTTGAAATATTTTTTTCTATTGCTGCTTTACTAAAATAATATCTTTGATTACTTCCATCAAATAAAGTAATAGAAGAAACATCAGTATTATTTATTAATATTTGAGCAATATCTAAATTTATAAACCCTGTGTCTTCTGGTAATGCGTTTTCTTGATTATTGTTACTGTTATTATTGCTATTTGAATTATTTGTGTCTGTAGCATCTGTGCCCAAATTAAGAGGTTTATTGAAAAATAGTGTAATAAAGCCAACTAATGAAACTAATACCAAAATAGTCACACTAAAGAAAATAAATGTTTTAATTTTTTTATTATTCTTTAATTTCATAATAAATATCTGAGTCTAATATTTTTAGATCATTTAAATTAGATTCAAAACTGATATTAAGTTTTGAAGTTTTAACAAAATTGAAAGAGTTTTTTAAAATATAAGTTCTTGAACTACCATCAATTGTAGCTTTAACTGTTAGCAAGTAACTACCACTTATGTTGTCATCAAAAAATATTCCATTATCACCGAATTCTAATTTATAAGAATTTGATAATTCATTATATGAAAGCTGATAATCATTCAAACTGTAAGTATAAAAATTACTACTAATAGTTACATTGTTATTTATATCTATTTCATTGGTTTCATATAACTTATTTTCTAAATAATATCTAATTTTGAATTTCTTTACTTCAATTTTAATAGAGGTATTATTTAGCTTTTTTATATTAAATATGTCTTTAATGGGGGTTTGAAAATTTCTATAATCATACCCTATAAATTGAAAGGGTAGATAATTATTTTTTTGACTTCCATAAGTAATGGTATTATCTAACTCTTTCACTTGAGAAGATACTCAAATAGAGTGGATTTGATTAGCTGTAGATACAAAATTTCTATCTAAATCAAATTCATTTTTTTGATATAAGTTAACATCAAATTTTAAAGATGTATTATTAATGTTTGATATGAATTCAGATAAGACATTAGGTTTTATGTCTTCTACAGAAATATGACCTAAAGAACTACTATTGATACCAAAGGTTACAAGAATTTGGTAAGATGAATTTTCATTACTAGATAAAAATTTATCTTCATTAGAATCCAAAATAATTCTCCCAGTATAGATAGAACTTGCGTCTGGAAAACCATACAAAAAATCTGCAGGGATTTTATTTTGCTGTCTAAATAAACTGATTGAACCAACTGTTTGGCCTGGCAATATTACATCAGCTGTTATGCATCCAGGGGGTAAATTAAAAGTTCCAGCTACATGAAAGGTTAAATCAATTATTACTCTATTTTCATTAAAACTTATTTTTAATTCACCATATCTAACATCAAAATAATAATTTTCTCTTGTGTTATATGGATCTTTATTTGTTTTAAATGAATTAATAAAATATGTCGAACTCTTTTCAATTGAATATCATGTATTCATGTTAGTTTAAAAATGATAAAAAGGTTTTTTCAGCTTTTTTCAATCTCTTATAAAATGCAGAATAGCTGTAGTTAAAATCTTCTCACATCTTATTTTCCAAATATACAGAAACTAAAATTTTACTATCCTCTTTGGGGATATTTTTTAAGATGTTTTCAACTGTTTCAATGAAGTTTTTTTCTTCTCAAACTTCAGACCAATTAAAGTGAACTCTTCCACTAATGTCTCTACTAGAAATTATCTTATTCTGTATTTTTACTTTTTTTATTTTGTAATCATAAAACAAATCATTTAATTTTTTTATATTAAATTCTCCTTTCTATTTCAAAAAATCAAAATGACAAAATCATTCTATAATGAGTAAAAAAAGCAAGTCAATTTTTTGACAGAAAATAAAAAAGTGATAATATCCCTATTAACAATAGGGATATTAAAACTTCAATTTATTTTTTTTAATTGTTTATAAAACAATTACTTATTTTTTTCATAATATGCAAAACCAATCATTGCAGCATTATCTGTTGAGTATTTACTTTCAGGAACAAAACTGTCTGAAAAAAGTTTTTTTATTTCTTGTTTGAAATAGTTATTGTTTGCAACTCCCCCACCAATACACACACAGTCTACACTATATTCATCTTTGTAATATTTAAGTTTTTTTATTATTAAATCAATTGAATACTTTAAAAAAGAAGAACCAATTGTAATTGTGTCTATTTCTTCATTTTTCATTTTTGAACTATTAATGATACTTAAAAATTTGTTTTTGATTCCTGAAAATGAAAAATCATTTTTAACAGGAGGGAAAGATGGTGTGATAGTTGCTTTTGAAATATCAAAATACTTATCTAATTTAGGACCGGCTGGATAGTCATATCCTAATGCTTTTCCAACTTTATCAAAAATTTCTCCAATTGCATCATCTCTTGTTTTTGTTAACTCTATTATTTCATTAGCACTTTTAACTAAAAAAATACTTGTAGTTTTTCCTGAAGCTATTAAAGACATAAAAGGATATTTAGGAACACTATTAATAAAGGGACTTAGAATGTGTCCATGAATATGATTGATTGGAACACATTCTACATCTAGTGCATATGCCATGGTTTTAGCAAAAATTTCACCAACAAATAGTGATCCAGGTAAACCTGGTTGATTAGTATAAGCAACTTTATCAATTTGATTCAAACTTATATTAGATTCTTGTAATGCTAAATCTAATGCTTTAATGATATTTTCTTCGTGGTATCTTGCTACAATTTCTGGAACTATACCACCAAATGGATTTAATTGCTTACTATCATTTTTAATAATGCAACTTAAAACTTTGTTGTCTTCTAATATTGCAACACTAGTATCATCACAGCTTGTTTCAATTGATAAAATATACATATTTTTTAACTCCTTTATTACCTTAAAAGTATTTTGATTGTACATCTAAAAATGCCCAACCCATGTTTGATTTATTTAAGTCACTAATATTAGTTTGAATCTCATTTACAGATATTTTTTTAGTAAGTTGATAAATAGAAATTAATAGATTTATGTAGTTATTATATTGCTGGTCATTTGTAAAAATATTTGAACTCATCATTGATGATTTATTATAAATATTTGTAAAGAAACCATTTCCTTTTAAACTCTCACTTAATGTATCTGAAATACTTGATAGATTTGAACTATTACTCATTCCAGCATTTTCAACACCTGTATAACTTTCTGTATTATATGTTGAGAAACTGCTTGCTGAATTTAACACATATGCATTCAAAGTAAGTGAAGGTGGAGTGTATAATACATAACTAAAGTTTTCCATTGGTCCATATAAATATTCATCTTCACCTTGACTAAAAATTGGATGAGAACTTGAATTATTTGAGTTATTATATTGAGATTTATCATCAGCTTGATATAAACTTTGATCTAACCCCTCTAATGCTATTTTTTTAATAAGGGCATAAGCTTTATTTTCTTTTTCTTGATTGTTAGAAACTTTACTTTTATTAATAACCATACAATCTAACAAGTAAAGAGAACTAGTTGTTTGAACAACTTTAATAGTTATGTCGTCTTGTTGAATGAAGTGACTAATTCAGTTTTTAAATGCACTTGGATTTTCTTCATCATATGCATAGTTATCCCCGCCCTGTGCTGAATATAAAATGTCACCATTATATGACAAGATAGAATCAGATCCTGTTAAACTTGCAAATTCATTTAAAACGTTATTTGAATCAGTATTTAAATAGAAAGTATTTTTAGGTAAGTTTTCTACAAAGTTAATATATGATTTTTCATATTCTGATCTATTAATGTTCTCATTAAACGTTTTTAACTGATTTGTTTCTATTGTTTGATTTACTGTTGCACCATCAGTTTCACTTAGCCTACTCATAGAATATAAGAATCTAAAGTCATTTTGTGATGCAATCTTAGTAACATCTCTATTGTTTATTTTATTTTTTAATTCTGGTAAAAATTGAGTTCAAGTATATGAAGAGTTAGGGAATAAATTAGCATTGTCTTTAGATTTATAAGCATATTTTGTATCTTGTAAAAAATATGGTACACAATAGTTTAATAAACCACCATAGTTATTATTTGAATCAATATTATCTCTTGCATAAGCTTCAGATAAATCATAAGATAATAAGATTGATCTGGCTTGTGGAGTGAATAAAGTTAAAGCATCAGTTGCTGTTTGAATTTTTTCATTAGTTCTATTTCCATACTTATTTAGTTTATATAAATTAAATTTAGATCAATCAATTAAAGATAATTGCCCTCTGTTTGCTCATTTTGCAACTAAATATGCTGTAGGGATTGCAACATCATAATTAGTATGAAAGTTTCTTTCTAAATCTTCATTAGTAGAAAAAGTTCTAAAACTAACATTATTAATACCAATTTCAGTTTCTGTATTATTAAGATTTAGTGTTGAACTATATTTGTTATTTTCTAAATTTGATAAAAGATTTGGACTCATGAAGTTTTCAAAGTTAGCCACATAAAATCCTTCATTATTTGCACAAGATGATGCAACTGAAGGAACAATTGAAGTAAATAATAAAAATATTCCCTTTGTTATCTTTTTCATAAAGCTTTCTTATTTTTTTCTTTATATATTTTAATACCTGCAAGGATAAATGTACCTGTAATAAATAAAATAACTAATAAAGCTCCGAAAGTTACAATTCAAGCTTTAATACCTTTTGCAGATAAATATATTTTTGTTGCTATTGTTCTAAAGTTCCCACTAACTAATAGTGTGATTACAAAATCATCAAAACTCATAGCAGTTACTATAATTGCAGCTGCAATAATTGATGGATAAACATGAGGAACAATAACTTTAAAGAAAGTTTTTAATTTAGATGCACCCAAGTCATTTGATGCATTAATTAAATTTTTATTTAATGAAGCCATTCTAGGATAGATAGCAACAATTGCATATGGAGTACAAAATGAAACATGAGAAATTACAACAGTTGTATACCCATAGTCCAATCCTAATGGAATTCAAATTATAGTTAATAATAAAGATAAACTAATCCCAGAAATAATATCAGGAATAGAAATATTTAATGAAGATGCTGTTCTTATAATATTGTTTACTTTCTTTTTTGAATTTCACATTCCAAATGCTGTAAACAATCCAATTATTACTGATATCGGTGTAACTAATAATGCTACTAAAATTGAGTTTAATAAATTAGATAAGAATCCATCACTTGAAGTATCACTAAATAGTTTGTCTCAGTTTTCTCCGGTCATTTGATTATTAGTGAAATCTAACAGGATATTTCCTCTTTCACTTTGACCATTAAAACTTAAAACAATAATAAAAATTAAAGGAATATAAATTAAAGCTAAAAGAATATAAACATAAGATCTTCTAAGAAAATTTAATACTGAACTTAATTCTAACTTATGCATTTATATTCTCCTTTCTGCTTCTTCTGATTCCTCTATAATGTTTAATTGTTTTTGGAATTAAAAAAGCTACTGTTCATAACACTAAGATAACTAAACAAATGATTAATGAAAGAGTTGCAACTCTTGCAAGCGCAATTTGACTTGATGTTGCTTCTAACCCTTTATCCAACATAATACTACCTATTAAACTTCCACTATTTGAGTTATCCATAAATTGAGTAACACCGGCTGTTGTTAGTGTTGGTAAAAATACTAGTATAGCACCACTAATTACTGCATTTTTTGTATAAGGTAAGATAACTAAAAAGAACGTTTGAAAACTATTTTTTCCTAAGTCCTTACTAGCTTGTAAAAGGTTTTTAGGAATAGTATTTAAAAATGTATAGATAGTTAAAATGAAGATTGGAAGGTTGACATATATTAAAGCAATAATAGTATAAATCATTCCATAAGTACTATTAGTAGTTCCAGCTAATGTATCAAATAATTCTTTTAATCCAACTAATTTAATTAAAAAACTTATTCACATAGGTGAAGTCATTAATGATATGGAAACAATTTTTGAAGTCATACTTTTTGATAGTGATAAAAAGTAAGCAAAAGCATATCCAAAAACCACACAAACTGCAGTTACTATAATTGCAACTAAAATTGACATTCCAATTTTTCCTCACACTGTTGCTGTTAAAAAAGATCAATTATCACTTACTGGAATTTGGCTTCCATCAATTGCATCGTTTGTTGGTTGGAAAGGTTTAATAAAAACAATAATTAGTGGAATTACTATTAACAATAAAGTGATTAAGAAGTAAGGTAATAATAAGAAAAATTTAGAAGAACTACTTTTATTAATTGAAATACCAAATTTAGTTATCATTCTTATCTCCTTTTTTACCATTTACCTTATTTTTATTTTTCTTACTTTTAATTTCTTTTATTTTCTTTTTAAATGCATTTTTTGTTAATGCTAAGAATTCACTACTTTCATCTGTGTATGTATCATTCTCATCATCTTTTTTCATAATATGCATATCTTCATCATCTCAAGTTAAATATATTTCTTGTTCTAAATTAACTTTATTAACAGCTTCTAATGTTAATAAAACACCTTCAAACTCACAAATTAATTCTCACATTAATCCTTTATATGTGGTTTCTAATACTGTAACTTTGATCTTACCTTTATCTTTACCAACTACATCAAAGTCTTCTGGTCTTATCATTACATTTACTTCTTCATTTTCTTTAAATTTATCTTTGTAACGACTATCTGCATTAAGAACATTATCAAATAATTTAATTTTGTTTCCTTTTAAATAAGTAGCATTTAAGATATTTGCTTTACCAATAAAGTTAGCTACTCAATTATTTGCTGGTAAGTCATAAATTTCATTTGGTGTACCAATTTGTTGAATCTTACCTTGAGACATAACAATAATCTTATCTGATAGTGTCAAAGCTTCTTCTTGATCGTGAGTTACTAGAATGAATGTGATTCCAAATTTTTTATGTAAGTTTTTAAGTTCTTGTTGCATTTGGGCTCTAACTTTTGCATCTAATGCACTAAGAGGTTCATCCAATAATAGTGTTTCTGGTTTAATAACTAAAGCTCTTGCAAGTGCAACTCTTTGCTGCATTCCACCAGATAAATCTGAAGGTCATTTTTTTTCTTTTCCTTCAAGACCTATAATCTTTATTATTTGTTGAACTTCTTCTTTGATTTCTTGTTTTGTTAATTTTCTTGTTAACTTCTTTTTATCAAATCATTCTTTTTCTTGATATGGATAATTTTGTCAGTAAGAAACTCAATAGTCTAAATCTGCTGCTTTATGGTTTAAATAATCTATTTCTTGTTTAGTAATTAGATTAACACGATATGCTTTTTCATATTTTAAATAAGTTTGTACTAACTCATCAGTTTCATTTGCTTTGAAATCAATATTTTTATTAATTCTAAAAAAGCTTAAAGTGTTATTAATGAATTCGATAAATTTAACTTTAACTGGGATAGATTTATGTAATTCTTTTTTATTTTTTTCAAAATATTCTTTTTCTAAAGTTTCTATTTTTTCTTCATACTCTTCTTCTGTCATAGTGTTTACTTCACTAAGGATTTTAGAGTTGTTGATTTTGTTTTCTAACTTTTGAATGTCTTTTAAAAAACCATCTCTTTTTCTTTCAATATCTTTAATTTTTGATTTTGATTTTTTTAAACAATCATTAAAATATTTTTCACTTTCCTTTTGATAATCTGCAGATACATTTTCAATAGGCTTTCTAATTTCAGTCAAACCATATGCAATATTTTTTTCTACATTCATATTAGGGAATAGTGCATAGTCTTGAAATACAGTTGCTGTTGGTCTTCTTTGGATTGGTAAATCTTTAATATCAATTTTATTTACTAAGATTTTTCCAGATGTTGGTAATTCAAAACCACCAATCATTTTTAAGATTGTGGTTTTTCCACAACCACTTGGACCAAGGATTGTAACAAATTCACCTTTTTTAATTTCAAAATTAATATTTTTTACTGCAACATATCCGTCAGGATAAGTTTTATTAATTTTTTTAATCTCAATAAAATTGGGTACATCTTTTTCAGAGAACTCTGATTCACTGTTAATTACTTCATTATCTTTTGTTTTCATTTATCTTTCCCTTTCACTTTCATAAGTCTGTTTGATAAATTTATCTAAATCACTTAATAAATTATCTAAGGTTTTTTGTTCTTTTATATTAAATTTTTTAGAAATGTTACCATTTGTTTTTTGGTTACTAATTTGGTTTGAAAATATATGATAAAAATCATTTGTTTTCACTGTCTTAAAGATTGTGTAATCTAGTTTATTTAATTCATCTAAAGAAATGCTAACAACATTATTATTAATTTCTTTTTCAACATCAAAATGGTTTAATGTTTTTATTTCTTTAAAGGCACTTAAGTTTAAATCAAAGCTGTTTAATAATTTTGTTTGATCACACACTAGAATTGAAGAATTATCCTTGTATTCTATAATCATTAAATTAATCTTGTTTTGTCTAATATATTTTTTCATTTGTTCTGTTTGAACTTCATTGAATGGTTCGTTATATTCTTTTTCTAAAAGAGTATTTTTAGATATTAATAATGGTTCAAAAATTATAGAACAAAATCAAGTTGGTAAAATGTTTTTTATTATTAGTTTATTTTGGGCAATCAAGTAGTTGTGAATTCTTTCGTATTTATATATTTCTAGATTGCTAATATTTTTACATCAATTTAATAAATCTATATAAATGGTTGTGTCTAATTTAAATTGATCTGAATCATAATTAATTACAAACTTATTAAAAGCTTCACTAAATTTTTTTTGATTGTCATAAACCACACTAGATAAACTTGTTAAATCTTTATCTTTGGCATTGAAGGCTATTTTAATATTACACAGTTTGAACATTGAGATATCATTTTGAGAATCCCCTAAAGATACTGTTTCAGATAAATCAAATTTCTCAATGTTTTGAATAAATTTAACTGCCTCACCTTTACTAGTGTTGTTTGCAGTTATTTCTAAAGTTTTTTTATTAATTCTTATAATTGATAAATGGTCTGAAAATTTTTCATCAAAAATTTTTTTAATTTTGTCTATTTCATTTTCATGAAAAGAAAACAATAAGAATTTATAAACAACATCATCTATTATTTGGTTTTCTTTTAATTCAATTATTTTTCCAGAGTTAAATTTTTGAATTATTTTTTTAATTGGAATTTTTACTGAAAAAATTTTCTTTTCTTCTATACCTTTTTTTGAATATATTCAGGCTGCTACTTTATAGTTTTTTATGATTTCTAATATTTCATTAAAAATATTTTCATCAATACTTTTACTATGAATTACTTTATCTTGTTTTAAATCATAGATATAAGCACCATTTAAAGCAATTAAGTACTTGTTTTGAATATTTGAAAATCTTTCAATATCTTTATTTATTTTTTGTGATGATACTGGTCATCTTCCTGTGGTTAATACAATGTTTCCACCATTTTTTGAATATTCTTTTAAAACCTCTAAATTATCTATAGAAACTTTTTTCTTAGAATTCAGTAAAGTCCCATCAAGGTCAATAAATGCTCATTTGGTTTTCATAAAAATTCCTTAAATAATATTTAATTTTAATAAATAATTATTAAAGTGTAATTGATTTAATGAATTATTATTTGCAATACTTACAAAGTACTTTTCAAATTAAATCATGCCCATGACATATTATCTTTAACTAAATCAGAAAGACTTCTTGTTAATAGGTTATTGTTTACATTGTTAGACACATTATAAATACTTACAAGCAAATCTATGTATTGGTTGTATAAGCTATCTTCCAATATATTTTCATCTTTTAATCAACTATAAAGATCTGTTAAATAGCCATTATTTTGCAATGTTGTTGATAATGATTTATCATTTGCATTACCAGCTGCTTGAGCTGAACTTGAATTTAATACATATGCATTTAATGTAAGAAGTGGTGAAGTGTAATTTATGTAATCAAAGTTTTGCATTGGACCATATACATAGTTGTCAGTTTCATCAACTTCTTGAATAGAGTTTTCATTGTATGTTGTTTTTGAGGCATTTGTATACAAACTTTGGTCTGACCCTTCAAGAGCTATTTTTTTAATAACTGAATATGCTGTGTTTTCATGGTTTTCATCATTCATTCTATTTTTGTTAATAACCATACAATCCATTACTGATAATGTTGATGGACTTTTAACTGCTTTTAAAGTTAATTGGTTATTCTCTATATGATTTGTTAGTCATCTAGCAAAAGTATTTTTATTGGTAGTACTAGAGAAGATATCCCCACCTTGCATAGCAAAAAATAAATCACCATTATATGAAATTATTGCTTGAGAATTATCTGCTGCAAAATCATTCAATAGTATGTTTGAATCTGAGTTAAATAAGAAAGCATTTTTCTTATTGCTGTCCCCAAACATTTCTTTAAAAGTGTTTGTTGCTTCTTCAATTGTTAAACCACCTTGATAAGGTGTTAATTGAGAACTAGTAACATGATCACCCGGATTAACTCTGTCATTATTTGTTTCAATTAATCTTCCAATAGGATATAAAGTTGAATAATCATCAACTGTTGCAACTCTTTTTATATTTCCATTATTAATATTGTTGTTCAAAGTATTTTTAATATTTAATCAACTGTAATCAGATGTATTTTGAAAAATGTTATTTTTCAAGTTGTATCCAAATGAAACATCTTGAATAAAGTAAGGCACACAATAATTTAATAAACCTGCACTTTTAAGATTCTCACTTACTTGGTCTCTTGCAAAAGCATCTGTTAAATCATATGCTGCAAGTTCTTTTCTAGCATGCAATGAAAATAAAGATAATGCATCTACTGAAGTTTTGATTTTATCTTTGGTTTGAACTCCATTTTCATCCAATTTATATAAATTGAATTTTTCTCAATTTATTAATTGTAATTCACCTTTATTTGCTAACTTTGCAGCTAAATAAGTTGACGGAATTGCAACATCATAATTGGTTTTAAAGTTTCTTTCTAAGTCCTCATTTGTAGAATAAGTTCTAAAGTTAAAATTATTAATTTCAACTTCTGTCTCTTGGTTATCAATTAATAAATTAGAAGTTGTTGCTCCATTTTCTAATTCTGCTAATAAATCATCACTAATATAGTTTTCATAATTAGCCATAAAAAAAGAGTTGTTTGAATAGCATGATGTTAATAAGGTTGGTATTGATAAACTAGCAACTGAAAATAATAAAAATTTTTTTATTGCTTTCACATTATCAATTATTAAACCTTATATCTATGCACTATATGTATTAATTTTCTTTTCAATTCGTTTACCTCATACCATAATCATTATTTTTAAATTATAAAAATTAAATTAAATAGACAATTAAAAACATCATTTTTTAAAAATGTATTTAATTGAATGTCTGGGTATCAGTTGAAATAGCAAATTTAAAATCCATTTCTTTAAATGGGTAAAAAAATACAACTAATAAATCAAATAGTAAATCTAATTGAATATTTAAATTGTAGATTAGCAAGTTTTCTTTGATTTTGAACTTTAGAAAAGCTTCTTTCAAAAAAAATGAACGTAGATGAAAAAGAGAGGCTGAATTCAAATTATGTTCAGATATTACATATTTATTTAATTTCATATTTGCCTCCATTTTTTCAATTGAAAATTATTATATAATGAACGAACTAATATAGTAACAAAAAAATATTTTTTTATTATTCTAATATTTATTCACTTTTATTAGTATATTTAACAAAATCTTTTAAATTATTGAGAAAACAATGATAATTTTAAATTTTTAAAAACTTAATAATTAAAAAATAATCTATTTTAAAATTAATACATTGATATTTATTAAGTTTAGAAATTTGGAAATAACACAATGAGTAAAAAATTAACAACTAATGAAATAAGAAAATTATGATTAGATTTTTTTAAAAGCAAAAACCACACTGAAGTAGAATCAAAATCTTTAATCCCTAAAAATGATGATTCTTTATTATGAATAAATTCTGGTGTTGCAACTTTAAAAACATTTTTTTCTGGTAAAGAAAATCCACCATCTAAAAGACTTACTAATAGTCAAAGATGTTTAAGAACCAATGATATTGAAAATGTTGGTTTAACTTCTAGACACCATACATTTTTTGAAATGCTTGGTAATTTTTCAATTGGAGATTATTTTAGAAAAGAAGCAATTGAATTTGGTGCTGAACTTGTTTTTAAAGTTTTTAAATTAGATCCTAAAAAAATTTATATTACTGTTTATGAAGAAGACCAAGAATCTTTTGATTTATGAGTAAAAAATGGTGCAATTAAAAGTCATATTTTAAAGTGTGATAAATCTAGAAATTTCTGAGAAATTGGTTCTGGTCCTTGTGGCCCTTGTACTGAAATCTATTATGATAGAGGAGAAAAATATGATTTTCAAAAATTAGGTGAAAAACTATTTTTTGAAGATATTGAAAATGATAGATACATTGAAATATGAAATATTGTTTTCAGTGAATTTAATAATGATGGTAAAAACAATTACACAAAATTAGCAAGACAAAACATTGATACAGGCGCAGGACTTGAAAGATTAGCTTGTATCTTACAAGATGTTCCAACAAACTATGATACAGATGCATTTGTAAATGTTAGAAGTGTAATAGAAAAATATAGTAATAAAAAATATGATAACAACCTATATTTTGAATCTAAAAAAGATTCTGAAAAAGTTTTTATTAATAAATGTTTTTCAGTAATTATCGATCACTTTAAAGCTGTTATTTTTGCAATTAGTGATGGTGCATTACCATCAAATAAAGATAGAGGCTACATCTTAAGAAAATTACTGAGAAGAAGTTTCTTATATCTAAATTACTTAAAAGTATCTTTTGAAAACAGTAAAGAAATTATTAATACTATTATTTCAAACAATGAAACATATTACCCATACTTAAAAGAAAACTTAAACAATGTTATTAATACTATTAAATTAGAGTATGACTTGTACTGTGAATCAATTAATAATTCATTCAAAAAATTAAATGAGTTATTAAATAAAAAACTTCTTGATGCAAGTGATTTATTTAATTTAGTTACAACATATGGATTCCCAATTGAAATTGTTCAAAGTTTACAAGAACTGTTAACTCAGTCAAAGGATGCTAAGAATTTAAAATTAGCTGAAGATATTATTAATTCAATTAATCCAAGTGATAAAAAAATATCAATCTCTAAATTAAAAATTGAGTTTGATGAATTTGAAAAACTATTTGATGAACATAGATTAATTGCTAATGCTAATGCATCGGTAAAAGGGATGGAAAATCAAAATGAAGAATTATTAAATTTACCAACTTTAGATTCTTCTTTTGATTATGAAATTGAATCAGTTAAAAATTCAAAAGTTTTAAAAATATTTGATGAGAATTGAAAACCAGTTGAAGAAATCAAAAATAAAGATTGTTGAGTTATTTTAGATAAAACTTGTTTTTTTGCTACTACTGGTGGTCAAGAACATGACACCGGTAAAATTAATAAATTTGATGTTGTAGATGTAATTAAAAGTCCACAAGGATATCACTTACATAAAGTAGTTAAAGGTACTTTTAAAATTGGTGAAAAAGTGGATGGTCAAATTAATTCTTTTGATAGAAACATTATTAGAAAGCAACACTCTTCTGAACACTTAATGCATTCTGCTTTAAAAAGAGTTGTATCACCCACTATTAAACAAGAGGGTGCTTTTAAATCAATTGAAAAAATTACATTAGACTTCAGTTTCAATAGAAAACTAACTTACAAAGAAATTTTAGGCGTTGAAAAAGAAGTTAAAAGAATTATTGCTACTAAAAATCCAACTCAAGTTTTAATGAAAACTTTAGATGAAGCAAAAGAAATGGGTGCTATTGGTTATTTTGAACAAGTTTATAAAAAAATTAGTGGGAAACTAAGAGTTTTATATTTATGTCCAGAATCTATTGAAATATGTGGTGGAACTCATGTTTACAATACTGGAGATATTGAAGACTTTATGGTTACAGGACTAACTTCTAAGGGTTCTGGTTCTTGAAGAATTGAAGCAGTTTCTTCAAATTATTTAGTAGATAAATTTAAGAATAATGTAATCAAAAAAGCAATTGATGATTTTAATAATTACTTTAAAAAATATAAAGAATTAAATATTAAAGATGATGAAGTAGAAAAATATAAAAAGACAGATATTAATTCTATCCATTATTTAGAACTTAAAGAAATTAATGAAATTTTAAAAAATAAAATTAACACTTTAGTGATTAGAAAAGAGAAAGAAAACTTAAGTAAAGAATCTAATGAAATTAAAAATAAATTTACTGAAGTAAAAGAATCAACAAAACTTTTCTTATTAAAAGATATTGATAGAAAGCTTTTATTTAATTCACTAGTTTTAGCAATCAATGAAGCTAAGTCAACTGTTTTTTTAGTGATTAATGAAGTTGATGGTGTAATCCAATATGTATTGTGTAGTAATGAATCTTTTGCTAAAAATAATAATTTAGATTTCAATTTATATGCTAAAGATTTAAATGCCAAATTAGGTGGTAAAGGTGGAGGTAGATCATATTTGGTTCAAGGTACAATTTTAAAAATTGATGAAAAAGAACTTAATAAGATTTTAGATACAATTAATGCAAAACTTAAATAGTAAGATTTTAGCAATTGATTTTGGAACTAAGATAATTGGAACTGCAATTAATGATATTAATTTAAATCTCTGTTTACCATATTGTGAAATTACAAATAATGAATTAAAGTTCAAAAAGATTCTAGAAATTGTAGAAGAAGAAAATATTAAAGAGATTGTAATTGGGTTTCCAAAAACTCAAAATTCTTATGTTTCTGAAAGACATCAACTAATTATTGATTTCAAAAATCAATTAAGTGAACTTTTGAAAAATAAAAATATTGAAATATGTTTTTTTGATGAATCTTACAGTACAAAGAGTTCAAAAGAATCTTTGATGAATTTTAATGTTAAAACAAGTAAGTTAAAAAAGAATAAAGATATGATTGCAGCTTCAATAATTTTAGAAAATTATTTAGCTAGTAAAAAATAAAAATAAGGTAAAAATTATGGAAACATTAAAAGATTATTATCTAAAAGCTTTAGAGTTTAAACCACAACATCCAATTGATGCTGAAACTGCTAACTTTATTTGTGATTTTATTAATGAGAATAAAATAACAAAAATGTTAGAAATAGGATCAGGTGTTGGATATAGTGCAAATTATTTTTCTTTAAATAGTACTATTTTTTCAATAGATACATATGAAAAACAATTTGGTTTTTATTTATATGCTAAAAGAAATTCATTAAGTAAAAAAATTAATTTTATATATGAAGATTTTCTTAATGGAAATGTAATTAATAATAAGTATCCATTAATTTTTATAGATGCTTCAAAAAGTAAGCAAACAGAAATATTTAAAAAAGCTTTAAATTATTTAACAGACAAAGGTGTTATTATTGTTGATAATATTGATTTGAAGCGTGTTAAAGATAAATATAATTCATCAAATTTATCTTTAAAATCATTAAAATCAACAGAAAAATTAATAAAAAAATTAGAAGAATTTAAAAACTATTTAGATAGTTTAAATGATTTAATTGTTACATATCATGAAATAGGGGATGGGATTGTTGTATGTCAAAAAAGATAGATTTATTTGTTCATTGTTGTAATGAAAAATTAGCTTATAGATTGGATAAAAGAGAAGTTGAATATGTTGTTGTTGGGCTTGAAAATTTCTCATGTAGATTTAATGGTTATTTTGATTTTGAAGAAATCGAAAGAGTTAAGAAATCATTTAAATATAGTAAACTTTGTGTTTTCTTAAATAATTTATATAGTGAATTTGAAATTGAAAAATTAGAAAATGCTTTAGAAAAATTAGAACAATTAAATGTTGATTTAATTATGTTTTCTGATTTTGCAGTTCCTGAAATAATTTATGAAAAAAATTTAAATTTAAAGGTTCACTATAACCCTGAAACTTTAGTTACAAGTTATGGTCAATTTAATTTCTACTTATCTAATAATATTAATAAAGTTAATTTAGCAACTGAATTGACATTAAGTGAAGTTAAAAGAATTTGTGATAATAAAGAAAATATGTATGTTTCTATCAAAGGTTTTGGACTTGGTTTTATCATGCATTCTAGATGAAAAATGATTTCAAGTTTTTTAGATTATGTTAATGCTAATAAAGCTAAATTTAATAGCATTGATTATTTATTAATCAAAGAAGATGAAAGAGTTTATCCAAATATTATTTATGAAGATCCAACAGGAACTCATATGTTAAGTGGATATTATATTTGTGCTTTAAAACAAATTAATGAATTAAAAAATATGAACATTGATGCCTTAATCATAGATTCATTATTTGTTCATGATGATGATATGACATTAGATTTTGTTTTAGAAGCTTATAAATTTGCATTAAAGAATGATTTAAATGAAAAACAATTAAACATCTTATATGAACAAGTAAGTAAAAAAAGTGAATTAGATATTTCTCCTGGATTTTTTGGTGAACATAGTGATGTTCTACATACTAAAAAATATGAGGAATAATTATGAATAGAGAAAAAAGTATTCATGAGTTATTGTTGCCAGCAGGTTCTATGGAAAAAGCAAAATATGCTTTACACTATGGAGCTGATGCTATTTATATAGGCCCTAAAGCTTATTCATTAAGAGCTAGATCTTCAAACTTTGATATTAAAGATATAAAAACAATTGTTGATTATGCCCATAGTTTAAATAAAAAAGTATATGTGGCACTAAATATTATTTGTCACAATGCTGATGTTAAAAACTTTGAAAATTATTTTAGAAAAATGATGGATACAAAAATTGATGGTGCAATAGTAGCAGATCCTTTTATTGTTCAATCAATTTCTAAAATGACTAAAGATGTTGAAGTTCATATTTCTACTCAACAATCTATTACTAATTCTAAAGCTTGTAGATTTTGAAAAAGAAACAATGCAACTAGAATAGTTTTAGGAAGAGAAGTAAGTTATGAAGAATTAAAATTATTATTAAAAAATATTAATAATGAAATAGAAATTGAATACTTTATTCATGGTGCTGTTTGTATTTCTTATTCTGGTAGATGCATGATGTCTAATAACTTTTCTTTAAGAGATGCTAATGTTGGTGGTTGTGCTCAATCTTGTAGATGAAAATATAAAATTATCAATGAAGATGTTAAAGATGAATTAAAAGACAAGTATTTCACTATGTCTCCAAAAGATATGGAGTTACTAGTTGATTTTGATAAATTATTGGAACTAAACATTGCTTCATTTAAAGTTGAAGGAAGAATGAAATCAATTCACTATGTTGCTACAGTTGCAAATTGTTATTCTCAATTTATTAAACTTTACAAACAACAAAAAGAAGTCGATAAATCTTTATTAAAACAAGATTTGGAAAAAGCTGAAAATAGGTTAGCAGATACTGCTTGGTTTCATGGGTTACCAGGCTATGAAAAGATGTTATATTTTGAATTAGAAAAAGACATTAGTCAGATTTTTGCTTTTAATTTTGAATCTAAAATAGATGACTATACTTTCATAATAAAATCTAGAAATTATTTTTCTAAAAATAATGAATTTGAAATTGTTTATTCTAATTTTGATAGAGACATTGTAAGGATTTCAAATATTTGAGAAATGAATGGAGAAATAATTGATGTGGTTAAAACTCCTATGAAACTTTATAAAGTTCAATTCAATAAACCAATAAAATTCGAAGAGTATTTAATAGCAAGAATTCTTTTAAAAAAGTAACCAATTTAATAAGCATTAATAACTACTTTATTTGTATTTGTTCAAATTGAAAAATATTTATTTTTACATAACATTAAATTAGAGATTTTTGTTCAAATTCTTTTTTGGTTTTAATAATGTCTTTTATGAAAAATAAAATAAAAAAATATGTTTTTTGTAGCTCGTTATTTGCTGCTGGAATTTCTTCAGTGGCAATAGCGAGTTTTTATAACAATGTTAATAACAAATCAGAAAAGATAGAAAAAGATTCTGATGAGTTCAATGCATCTAGCAATCAAAATACAAGATCAACTATTGCATCTCATACAAATTATTTTTCTTTGCCTGGCACAATGCCAAATAATTTTACTGAATATGACTTATTTGCTAGAACTAATAATTCTCAGTTTGTACAAACAAATTCAGGAATTCTTGGTATTTCTAAAGATAAAAAAACTTTCTTTTTAACTTCTTATTCAGGAAAAATTATTTGAGCAAATCAATTTAATACAAATGAAATAGTTAAAACATTTTATACAAGCAAAAGTTGGTCTGATTCAGACTTGAATAATCTAGTTATAAAAGAGTGAGTTTACTTAAATTCATCTAATAAAACTCTAGCTATTTTATTGAGTGATAATACCCATCAATTTATTACTTTACTTAATTTAGACAATGGTATGTTCTTATCCAAAGATATATCAAGTAATTATGAATTAGATGTTAGCAATGTTTTTCAGGATTTATCATCAACAGGTTATACCAATATTTCTAGACTTGGCAATAATTCTATTTTAGTTTGAAAAAACAACAGCACTACTGATGCTAAATTATTCAGTATAAATAATTCTACTTTAACAACTCAAAATACTGATTTTTCTAGTCTTTCTTCAACTTTTAACAATAGAAAAATTTTAAGTTTTGTTGCCTCAACTAACAAGATTTTTGCAATTTCAGTAGAAAACACCAACTATCAAAATAGTAATAACCAATATAAACATAAACAATATATAAATTTAATAAATAATTCTTCTGGTAACTTCACAAGTGGTGGTGAGGTTCAATTAAATGACTACATTATAAATAGTGCAAGTTTAGATACAACAACTTTTAAAAATATTTTCTTTTGAAATGGTAATGGCAACAATGATTCACTAATTTTCATAGATGGATCAGAAGGAAATAATTCATTAAATGTATTAACTAATTTAAATAGTTTTTCTAACTCTAATTTAAAAAGAATATCTTTTGCTGGAGATAAATTGGCATCAGTTGTTATTGGTAATGATAGAAGAAAAATATTTATTAGTAAAAATGAAACAAGTGAAAATGCTTATTTAGGATATGTAGATATTTCTCAAACGTCTTTGTCATTTACACAAATTTTGCAATCAACAGACACATCAACAAAAAACTATTTTTTTGTTCCAGTGCTTTCATATACAAATACTGAATATTTAATACTTCAAAATAATCAACCAAACACTATTGAATATTGAATAAATTCTAGTGGTAATTATCAAAATACAAAAACTAGAATGCTATCTAAAAATTGAAAGTATCAAAATGTTAATGGTAAATCAATTTGAAATGCATTTGGCAACAGTTATTTAGCAAGTAGTATTGCATTAAACAATGTTTCATCTTATATAAATGCTAGTAATATTGATCGTAATAGATTGACTTTTAATGTTGTAAATAAAGATGACAATAATGGAAGACTACATTTTTGAATAAGGTTTACTTATGCTTCTTCTTTTTTAAGTTCTTTCAATGAAACTTTTGCAGTTTATTTTTATATTAAAGATTTATATGCACTACAAACAAATTTCATTTTTAATTGGTTAGATGATGTTGCTAGTAGTAATGTAGATAATAGTAACCAATCTAAAGTTGAAGCTATTAAAAATTTGAAAAAATCTAAATATGCAACCGAAATAACAACAAAAGATATTCTTGATAATTTCATTTCTTACACTATTAAAAAAACAGATAATACAGATTTAACAATAACTGAATCAATGATAACTTTATCGACTAGTTCATCTGATAATTTAGATACTTTAAATGTGACTATTACTTTACCAACTCATGGTATGCCAAATGGTTTTGCAAATAGTGGTAAAAGAACTTTAAATAAAACTTATACTGGTTTTATGTCTCTTAAAAATTATAAAATTTCAGTTAAAAATAATAGTTATATATCAACATTTACAAAAACCATTTATCCTAGCCAATTGAAAGAAACTGAAATAATAGATAATTTCTTGACTCTTGGGGCTAGTATTCAAAAAGATTTATCTAATTGGACTGTAACAATAACAAAATATGATGATATCTTAGGTACAGCAACTTTAAGTGTTGCATATAAAGGTACTTCAAGTATTCCAAGTTTTGATCAATTACCAGAAAATGTTAAGAATAAATACTCCAATATAATAAGTTCAATTACATATAGTGGATTCAAATCTATTAATCAGTCTAGTAGTTGAAATACAACTCCTAATATTCCAAATTATTCAGGATCATATTTACCAAGTGAAATATGAAATCAGTATAGTGCCTACTTAAATGGACAAGTATCTGAAAATGAAGTTATCTTATTACAGAATTTAAACTTCTCTTTATTAACTGATAAAAAGAATCTTGTAATAACATGTTTAAACATCAATTCATGTGATGGTGATGGATATTTAGATTTAGAAATATCTATTAAAGAAAATGCTGAAACTGTTGTTGACTATAATGGTACTCAATACAAAACATCAAATGGAAAACTACTATTTGACCCAAGCTTTTTAACTGCAAGCCAAATTACATATCCTTATAACCTGAAATGAAATATTACTACTTCAAATAAATATTTTTATTTGGTAGATAAAAATAATAATGACTCAAGAATTAATCCTACTGATAATGAATATGATTTTGATATCAAAAAGAATTCACCTTTTTTAAGTTCTAGTAATTTTGCTAATAACTTTTCATCATCAGTTTCAGTTGCTGACATTGAAAGTTTAATTCAAACTGAAGGATATAATTATGAAATTACATTAGAAACAAATATAGATAATGGATCTGTTATTGCAACTATTAAATTGTCTTTAATTGACAAACCATTATTTGAATATGATTCAAATAATAGTAATTTTGTAAGAACTATCAATATTTATAACTTTAATGTTCCAATGTCGAAGACTGCAAAAATTCTAATTTACTCTTCTGGGGGTACATTAATTGCAATCTTATTGGGTGTATTAACTTGATATTTACTATGGAAATTCAAATTAATAAATTATAAAAAGAAATCTATTGGATGAAACACTCAACAAAAACACAATAAAGTTATTAATAACCTATATAAGAAAAACAGATTTTTTAAATTTAATGAAGAAGATTTAAAAAAGAAAAAATAAGATTTGTTAAAAATGAATAATCCCTTTATTGCAAAACAATATAGGGATTTTTTATGTGGAATCTGTTGCCATTCAGTGGTGGAATTTGTAAGTTTTAAATTAATAACAATCAGTAAACACAAGGTCTTTTTTCTATTGATTTAAAAAGTATCTATAAATTTATAAAAATTGTTATTTTTCCTATTAATATTTAATTTTTTATAAAAATTATTGCATTTTTTATGACATTGGCCTTAAAAATTAACATTAATATAGTGTATTGATATAGGATAGAGCAATAAAGCAATTTTTCTTAATTGTTTACTATGGTGCTTATCTTTATTGATGGTTTTGAAACATATTGTTCTTTTATAATATCCATCATTGAGTCTTTGATGTTTTAACTAAATTAAATTTAAAAGATTTGTGTCAATACAAAATCTAAATTATTAAAGTTTAATAACCTTTAGGATCACCAATTGGAAAATCATGATTTTTTTTCAATCTACAAGCACACATTATATGATTTGTAATTTATAATTAGTTTATATATTTACTAATTTCTTTACAAACCCAATTATGTGTCTTAAGAAGTCTCTTAAATTTGGTTGTTAAACAGAAAGGTATTTATATGAAAAATGATTTGAAAAAAAGCATTAAAACTAATGCTGAAAAAACAAATAAAAATTTATTTTATGACTCTTTCAGTGGAAATATGAAAACAAGTGTTTTCATCAGTAGAATTAGAGATTCTGAAACTGTAAATCTTAAAGATTATAGTGAGAAAGTGATCGATTCTTATATTGATCAAGAAACCAATGAAAGAGTTAAGACAGTGAAATTTAAAGCAAAATCAATTGAAGGGAATATCATGATTAGAGAAAATAATCCATCTCCAGACATTTTGGAAGAAATTCTTAAACAACTTAAAACTATAAGTAGTGATGTTTCTCAACTTAAAACTGACATGGTTCAAGTTAAAGCAGACATTGTTGAATTAAAAACAGATGTTGCTCAACTGAAAACTGATATGGTTGAAGTTAAGGCAGATATTGTTGAATTAAAAACAGATGTGTCTCAGTTAAAGAAAGATGTTTCTAGAATCATGAAGTGTCCAACAATTGTAAGAGAATTAGCTGAAATAGACTAATTAATCGGCACCCAATTTATTGGGTGTTTTTTGTTGCTGATGATTTGGTTTTATGAAATTGTTGAAAATCATATTGATTAATTAATGTGTATTAACATATTATTTAATAGAATATCTATTTTTAAAAAATGAATTTATATTATGACTCTTTCAGTGGAAATATGAAAACAAGTGTTTTCATCAGTAGAATTAGAGATTCTGAAACTGTAAATCTTAAAGATTATAGTGAGAAAGTGATTGATTCTTATATTGATCAAGAAACCAATGAAAGAGTTAAGACAGTGAAATTTAAAGCAAAATCAATTGAAGGGAATATCATGATTAGAGAAAACAATCCATCTCCAGACATTTTGGAAGAAATTCTTAAACAGCTTAAAACAATAAGCAGTGATGTTGCTCAACTGAAAACTGATATGGTTGAAGTTAAAGCAGATGTTGCTCAACTGAAAACTGATATGGTTGAAGTTAAAGCAGATATTGTTGAATTAAAAACAGATGTGTCTCAGTTAGAAAAAGATGTTTCTAGAATCATGAAGTGTCCAACAATTATAAGAGAATTAGCTGAAATAGACTAATTAATCGGCACCCAATTTATTGGGTGTTTTTTGTTGCTGATGATTTGGTTTTATGAAATTGTTGAAAATCATATTGATTAATAGAATATTTGTTATTGATTTTGTAATTAGAAATTATTCTATTTTTTAAATTATTGGAAAACAAAAACTAATTAAACTGTAAATTAACATAATAAAATTTAATCATTGTTTATGGTTACAGAGAGCAATAATGAATAGTTTAAAAAATAAAATTTCTAATTTAATTAATGTTAGTTTAAGAGAAAAAGCAATTTTATGTAAGGTTGATTCAACACATTTACCCATTTTAAATTTTGCTAGTAAAAAGGATATTAATAGTTTCTTTGAGAACACTCTAGATTCTCTTGCTCTAAATTTAAATATTAATGCAAAGAAAATAAGTTATGAATTACTAGAGTCTAATGATTATCAAAATTTTATAAATGTTGTTAACAAATACAATATTAATTTATCAAATACTAAATTGACTTTATTGGAAAAAAATTTCAAAGAACATAAACTTGCAACTATAGAACTATGTCTAAGTTACTTAAAAAATATTAAAAACAAATTTTTGAGTTTGAATAGAAAAGCTAAAGAAATTAAAAAAGACAAAGGTAGCTGAAACTTATATCTAACTAAATATTTTTTAAAAGGTTTAACACCAAATGATAAATCCACAATCAATGCACCATTACTAATCTATCCTGTGGAGATTACAGAGAAGAATGAAGTTATATACATTAATAAAATTAATGATGCTTTTGAATTAAATGAAAAACTTATTGTCTTTTTACAAAGAGATAGTAAAAAACAAGAAAAGAATATTTCAGATTATAAAGATATTAATACTTTGGAAAGTTTAAAAAAAGAATTAGAAACAATTGTTAATAATGAAATAAAAATTGTAAAGAATAATGAGAATGATTTTCCAAACGAAAAGAAAGATACAATTTCTCAAAAATATAAAGAATTAGTTATTGAACCCACAGTGTGTTTGGGAATTTTTGACCCAAGTGGTGGAAAGTTGAAAGAAGAACTTTCAAATTTATTAGCTTCAGGAGAAGCTAATGAGTTATTTACAGAAAACCCTAAAATCTCACTTGATCAAATAGCTATTGAAGAAGTTAGTAATAAACCCATTATACAAATTGATAAATTAGATATTTATCAAAGGTATGCAGTTAGATCTTCTTTGATTAATGACACTATTATTTATGGTCCTCCAGGAACAGGAAAATCTGAAGTAATATCAAATATTATTGCCAATATTTTAAATGAAGACAAAAGTATTTTAATGGTTTCAGAAAAAGTGGCTGCTTTGGATGTTTTAAAAGACAGACTTAAAGATTTAAGTATTTTTATGCTTTCAATTCATGACTTGAATGACAAAGAAAAATTTTATGATTCTATTAACAAAATAAACCAATTTTTAGGTAATAGTTGATTAACTAACTATCACCAAAATTTAAGTAACAGTATTTTTGTTGAAGACATAAATAGTAAATTATCACAACTTGAAAAATTCAAACAGTTAATTAGTAAGTTTGATGAATTTGAAAACTATTCTTATCAAAACTTTGATTTTAAAAAATTCACTTTATTAGTTAAAGAGGTTGGTGGATTTGAGTATCTTAATGAAATAAAAAAAGATCATGTTATTGAAAGTGTAGAAAGTTCAATATTAAAAAATAATTTACCAACAAATAACTACTTTGCAAAACTTAATTTATATAAAGATTTTGTAATAAAAAATCAAATTGTTGAGCAAGATAAATACGACTATTTTGTTTTTGAAGCAAAAGAATTAGATGAATATATAGTTAAACACAATATTGATATTTATGATAAATATACAATTAACACTTGTAGACAATCTTTGAATAATTTAACTTTGTTTTTAAATAGCAATCCAAACTACAAATTTATTTTGAAATCAAAGCCATCTAAATTTTTTGAAGATGTGATTGAATTCAAAAAGATTAAAAATGCTTTAGCTGGTTTAGTAAATAATGATTTATTTACAAATATAGATCAAAACAAAAATAAATTAAAAAGTTTTTTAAACATACTATCTAGTTCTAAGTATTCACATAAAAAATATATTTTGGATGAGTTTGTTAAAAATTTAAATATAGTTAATAAAAAACCTTTTTCAAAATTATTTTACAAAACTAAACTATCTGAAAATGATAATTTAATACTAGATAATCTAATGAAGTTGAATAACTTGCATTTAGATGAATATACAGATTTTGAATACATTATTAATAACTACTTCTTATTTAACACATTACATGTTTTGTACTATTTCAATAATAACATTTTTAATGAGTCATATATAAAGTTTATTAAGAATGGTTATGATCAATTAGATTTAAATACATTAAAAATGATTGAATATTACAAAATAAATATTGGTAGATGAGAAAGCATTAATCAAGCACTTGTTATCTATACTGATTTTGTAAGCAAATTCCCAGAATTTTTATCAGAAAATTTACTTACTCACTTCATTAATAAAAACATGGAAATTGACTGATCTGGTGTTACTAATCTAATCATGAATATTGAAAGAAACAATATTTTGAAAAAGCTTTATACATTATCTTCTAGAGATAAAGAAATGGTTAAAAGAGCTTTTAATGTTGCTGGTCTAAAAAGAAGACCATCAATTTATCAATACATATTAGATTATGTAAATGTTTTAAAATTGGTTTTTCCAATTTGAGTATCAAGACCAGAACAAGTTGCAACATTTGTTCCTTTCAAAAAGAATTTCTTCAATTATGGAATTTTTGATGAAGCAAGTCAGATGTTTTTAGAAAGAGCATATCCATTATTACATAGATGTGAAACAAATATAGTTGCGGGAGATGATAAACAATTAAGACCATCAAACTTCTTTGTTTCAAGAATGGATGATGAAGAAGATGAATATGAAATTGATGATTTAGATACTCAAGAGTCATTGCTTGATAGAGCAAAGTTAACTGCTTGAGTTGTTGTGATGTTAAAAAACCACTATCGTTCAAAATCTCAAGAGTTAATTAAATTCTCAAGTGAATTTATTTATGATGGTAAATTGAATTATGCAACTGCAAATGGATTTAATTATTTCCCTGCTGTTGAGTTAATTGAAGCAAATGGATTATTTGAAGATAGAGTTAACAAAAAAGAAGCAGAAATAGTTTTACAAACACTAGAAAAATATAAAGATGATTATAAAAAAGTATTAGTAATAACTTTTAATGTGAACCAAAAAACTTATATCCAATCACTTTTATCAGATAACAAAAATATATCAAAAGAGATATCTTCAAAGTTTTTAAATGATGAAATAGAAGTTGTAAATATTGAAAATGTTCAAGGTAATGAAGCTGATCTAGTTATTCTATCAATTGGATACGGTAGAAAAAATGACATAGATAAAATAAGATCTCAGTTTGGAGCCATCATTCAAGATGGTGGTAAAAACAGATTAAATGTGGCTATTACTAGAGCTAAATTTAAAATGATTGTAGTTAAGAGTTTAAAAGCTAGTGATATTGCAGATAGTAATAATGAAAACTTAATGGTATTCAAAAAGTTCTTATTCTTTTTAGAACAATTAAATAAAAATAAATTGGTAGATAAAGCAACTGAATATTCTAAATTATTATTTAACTCAGATTTTGAAAAGGAAGTTTATGAGTATATTAAAAATGATATTTATAAAATGAATTTAAAGATAGCTACTCAATATGATGTTGGTAATAAAAAGATTCATCTTGTGATAACTAAGCCAGATTATAATAAAGTGATTTTAGGAATTGAATTAAATCACTGAAAAAATATTCCTACTAAAATTAAAAAATATGAAGATGTAGAATCTCAATATTTTTTAGAAGCAAGAGGGTATAAAATATTCAGAATTTTGGATCATGAATGAAATTATAATAAAGAGTTAGTTATTAAATCATTATTTAATGAAATTCATCAAAATCTTATTAAATTAGGTAATTAAGTATAATTGAAAACAAAAACTAATTGGTTTTTGTTTTTTATTTTTAACTCACCTTAATTTTGTTTGAGTATAGAAAAGATAATTATTTTCCTTTAATATTAAATAGATTACTTTTTAATATTAATTATTTAAATTTGGTCATTTAAATGTCACATTTTAATAAAAAGAAAAATCTTTATTCCAAAATATTTTTTACTTCATCTTTATTAGCTGCAGGAGCTTCAGTTATTGCAACTGCAAATTTTTCTAACACTCAAAACTCTCAGATAAGTTTGTCTTCAAATGATTTAGATTCTTCAAATTCTACTAGAGCAATTACAGGAACATATGAGCACACAAACTATGCTTCTTTTCCTAGTTCGATGCCCCAAAGATTTGAAAACTACAATCTATTTGGACAAACAAATAACTCAAATTTTGTTCAAACAAATATGGGTATATTAGGTACTTCAACAGATAAAAAAACTTTCTTTTTTACTTCATATTCAGGAAAAATAATTTGAGCTCAAGAGTTTGCTTCAAATGATATTGTTAAAAAATTCTATGAAAGTAAAAATTGAACAGCAACAGATGCAAATAACATAACTATTAAAGAATGGGCATTATTTGATGAAACTGCAAAAACATTAGCTGTACTATTAGGGGATACAAGTAATCATCAGTTTGTTACTTTAATTTCTTTAGACACAGGGTTTTTTGTTACTTCAGACAATTATACAGTTGATGTAACTAAGGCTTTTCAGTCTTTACCATCATCAGATTACACTAATATTTCTAGAGCAACATCAAGTTCATTAATAGTTTGAAAAAATAATGGTGTAACAGATCTTCAATATTTTACTTTTAGTAACAATACTTTAACTCCTGTTAGCACAACTACAACATCTGCGGCTACAACTTTGGCAAATAAAAAATTAATAAGTTTTATATCTAATGAAAATCAATTATTTGCATATTATATAGATGCAAGTAGTTACTCAAATACAAATAATACAAATTACAAATATAAGCAATACTTGTCCAAAGTGTCTATTAGTAGCAATGCTTTTTCTTTTAGTGGTGAAAAATCTTTAAATGATTATGTAAGTTCATCATCAACATTAGATTTAAACAATTTTAAAAATATTGCCTTTCCTGTAGTTATTAATAATTTAAAACAATTAATTTTTATTAGTGGAGCAGGAACTTCTAGTTATTTAAATGTTTTTTCTGTAGACAACAGTGGTAATTTAACTACAAATAAAACACTTTCATTAGAAGGATATACAATTGCTTCTGTTACTAAAGGGAGTGATAATAGGATTTTTATTGCTAACAATAAATCAACTAGCGGAAATATTTATTTAGGATATGTGGATGTGTCACAAAATGCTTTAACTTTCTCACCAATTAGGCAATCTACAGATACTAGTGATAAGCAATATTTTTTATTACCAATATTATCATATGGTAGTACTCAATTTCTTGGTCTTCAGCAAAATAATAAAAACAGTATAAACTTCCTTGTTAATCAATCAGGGAATTATCAAGTTTCAAGTGGTGGAATGGTTTTAAGAAAATGAAATTATAGAACTGTAAACAATAAAACAATTTGAAATGCCTTTGGTAAAAATTATTTACCCTCAAGCTTTACATGATCTACAGTTTCTTCTTATTTTGATTTAAGTTCATTAAATGCTACTTCTACATCTTTTTCAGCTTCTCAAGTTAATAATGATAATGGTACTTTATCTTTTAGAGTAACATTCTCTTATGTTTCGAATTTTTCACTTTCATTCAATGAATCATTTAGTGTTACTTTTTACATTAATGGATTATATGATTTCTCATCTAATTTTGTTTTTAGTTGACTAGACAGCACTTCTACAGTTAATGATCAAAATAGAGATAAAATAGCACAAATAACTCAATTAAAAAGTTCTAAATATGGAAATCAAATAACTGCTAGAGATATTATTGAAAACTTTATTTCTTATACTATTAAAAAAGTTGATGGAACTACAATAACAATAGAAGAATCAATGGTGCAAGTAACATATTCACAAAATTTAGATTCAATAACAGTCACAATTAACATACCAACAACAGATATGCCTGCTGGGTTTGCATCAAGTGGAAAGCAAAGACAATCTAAAACTTATTCAAATTTTTTATCTGTTAAAGATTATCTTTCTTCTATAAAATCTTCTTCTAATGTTTCAACTTTCACAAAAACAATTTATCCAAGTCAATTAACAAAAACACAAGTTATAAACAATTTTTTAAATGTAGGATCAAGTATTTCTAAAAATGAAAATGATTGATCTATTACTATATCTGAAGCAGATGATATTAAAGGAACATTAAAATTATCAGTAAGTTACAATAAAACTTCACAAATTACTAATTTTTCTGATTTACCCACAGATATTCAAACAAAAATTACACAAATTGCAACAGAAGTTACATACTCTAGTTTTAAATCAATTTCTAGCAATAGTGGTTGGACTTCTATGCCGAATGTAACAGACTTTAATGGAACTTATTTACCAAGTGAAATTTGAGGACAATATAAAGCTTATTTAAATGGGCTAGTAAATGAATCTGATGTTATTTTATTAAAAAATATAAATTTTACATTAACTTCTATAAGCAATCTAAATATTGTTTGTTTAAATGAAAATTCATGTGATAGTGATGGTTATTTAGATTTACAAATTTCTATTAAAGATGGTTCAAAGACTGTAGTAGATTATGATGGAACACAGTATACAACAAGTGATGGCAAATTAGTTTTCTCATCAGAATTTTTAGCAAATTCAGGAATAACATATCCTTATAAAGTTCAATGAAACATTACTACTGCAAATAAATACTTTTATATTGTTGATAGAAAAACTAATTCTAGATTAGAAGCTTCTAACAATGAATATAGAATTGATATAAAATCTAACTCTCCATTTTCTAGTTCATTAACAGATGGATTCTCTTCTAAAATTACAGAATCTGATATTGTGAATTTAATAGACACACAAGGATATAACTACAATATTTCATTAGAAACTAATGTTGATAATGGTTATACAAAAGCTACAATTCAATTGTCACTGCAAGATGCTCCATTATTTGATTATGGAATTAACAATAGTAACTTCACTAGAACTATTTATATTTATAACTTTAATGTTCCAATGTCTTCTGTAGCTAAGATTACAATTATTGCACTATCAAGTGCAACAGGTGTTTTATTATTAGTGGTACTAATTTGATTCTTGTTTTGAAAAGTAAAATTAATAGATTATTTTAAAAAATCTTATAACTGAAATAAAAAGAAAGAACAAGATAGAGCATTGCAACAACTATATAAAAAGAATAGATATTTTAAAGAAGATTTGTGAAATAAAAAGATCAGTAAAAAATAATTAAGTTTAAATTCTATTTGGGTAAAACTAAATAGAATTTTTATTTATAAAGTTAAGTATAAAAATACAGCAATTATGATTTTATAAAAAGGTATATAACATGAAGATTTAATTTAAAACAATTTATGTTTTTTATTAAAAGTATTAATAAAAAATTACTAAAACATAAAACTCATATTTTCATATTAACTATGACTAACCATGGAAAAGAAAATTATTTTACTTTAATATTAGGATATCTAGTTTAGAGTTAATTATTTTAATTTGGTAATTAGAATGTCATCTTTTAATAAAAAGAAAATTCTTTATTTTAAAACTATTTTTACTTCATCTTTATTGGTGGCAGGCGCTTCTGTTATAGTGACTGCAAATTTTTCCAATAGTCAAAATATTCAAATGAGTTTATCTTCAAGTGAATTAAGTTCTTCAAATTCTACAAGAGCAATTTCTGGAAATTATGAACATACAAACTATGCTTCTTTTCCTACAAATATGCCCCAAAACTTTACTCAATATAATTTGTTTGCTCAAACTAATAATTCTAATTTTGTTCAAACAAATTCTGGTGTATTAGGAATTTCTTCCGATAAGAAAACTTTCTTCTTCACTTCTTATTCTGGAAAGATTATTTGAGCTCATGAATTTGCTTCAAATGATATAGTTAAAAAATTTTATGAAAGTGAAGGGTGAGAAGTTACACATTCAAGCAATGTTACTATCAAAGAGTGAACTTTATTTGATGAATCTTCAAGAACTTTAGCTGTATTGTTAGGTGATAGTAACAACCATCAGTTTGTAACTATAATTTCTCTAGATACAGGTTTTTTTGTTACTTCTGATAATTATACAGTTGATGTGTCTAAAGCTTTTAAAGCTTTACCAACTGCAGATTATACTAATATATCAAGGGCTACTTCTACAACATTAGTAGTTTGAAAAAGCAATGGAGTAAATTCTGCACAATATCTTTCTTTCAATAACAATGCTTTAACATTAACTTCACTGAACACAACCACTGCAGAAAATTCATTAAACAATAAAAAACTAGTTAGTTTTATTTCTAGTCAAAATTATTTATTTGCATACTATGTTGAAAGCAACAGTTATACAAACACAAATAATAATACTCAATATAAATACAAACAGTATTTAGCTAAAGTATCTATTTCAGGTAATAGTATATCTTTAAGTGGTGAAAAGCAATTAAGTGATTATATTGGTGGTTCTACTTTAGATATAACCAATTTTAAAAATATTTTCTTTGCTGTTAGTAGTAACAACACAAGACAATTAGTGTTTATTAGTGGAAGTGGCACTAATAGCCATTTAAATGCATATTTAATTGACAATAGTGGTAATTTAACAACTAATAAATCTCTTTCTTTACAAGGTTATTCATTAGCTTCAGTTACAAAGGGAAATGATAATAAAATTTATATTGCTAACAATCAATCAACTAATGGAAATATTTACTTAGCTTATGTTGATGTTTCACAAAATTCTTTATCTTTATCACCTATTAGACAATCAATTGCATCAGCAAACAAAGACTATTACTTAGTTCCTATTTTATCTGATACTAGTAATAAATATTTTGCTCTTCAACAGAACAATAAAAATAACATTAATTTCCTAATTAACTCTTCAGGTAATTATCAAGAGTCAACTGGAAAAATGGTGTCAAAACACTGAAAATATAGAACAGTAAGTAACCAAACTATTTGAACAGCTTTTGGAAGAAATTATTTACCATCAAGTTTTACTTGAGCAACAGTGTCTAATTATTTTGATTTATCTAATTTAAATAGTTCCACAAATAACTTTGCTATCCAGCAGCAAAGTAACGATAATGGTACCTTATCGTTTAGAGTAACTTTTTCATATGTTTCAAATTTCTCAACTTCTTTTACTGAATCATTTAATGTGTATTTTCATATAAAAAATTTATATGGATTTTCATCTAACTTTGTTTTTACTTGATTAGATACAACCTCAACATCAAATGATCAAAGTGATAAAAATAAAATTGCAAAAATTCAAGAATTAAAAAATTCAAAATATGGAAATCAAATTACAACCAAAGATATTGTAGATAACTTCTTTTCTTATAGTATTAAAAAAGCAGATCAAACTTCTTTAACAATTGATGAATCGATGGTTAGGTTAAGTTATTCAGAGTATTTGGATTCTATAACTGTTACTGTTAATATTCCATCAACTGGAATGCCAAATGGATTTGCTTCTAGTGGGAAACAAACATTTACTAAAACATACTCAAATTTTTTATCTATTAAAAATTATTTAACAACTACAAAATCTTCATCTGATATTACTACATCTATAAAAAACATATATCCAAGTCAGTTAACTAATAATCTAATATTGAGTAGTTTTTTAAACATTGGATCGAGCCTATCTAAAACAGAAAATGATTGAACAATAACAATAACAGAGGTTGATGATATTAAGGGAACAGCAAAAGTAACAGCAGAATATAACCAAACTTCACAAATTCCTAATTTTGATAATTTACCTGATGCTGTTAAAACAAAAATAACAAATATATTAACTGGTATTACTTACACAGGTTTTAAATCTATATCTAGTAATAGTGGTTGAACTTCTACTCCAAGTTTTACTGATTTTGATAGCAGTTATTTACCAAGTGAAATTTGAGGTCAATATAAAGCTTATTTAAATGGTATGGTAAAACAATCTGATGTTATCTTGTTACAAAAGATTAATTTTTCATTAACTTCAGTAAATGATCTTAATATCACTTGCTTAAATGAAAATTCATGTGATAGTGATGGTTATTTAAATCTACAAGTTTCAATTAAAGATGGATCAAAGACAGTAGTAGATTATGATGGTAAACAATATAAAACAGATGGTGGTAAATTAGTTTTTTCACAGGATTTCTTAGCAAATTCAGGAGTAACATATCCTTATAAAGTTCAATGAAATATTACTACTGCAAATAAATACTTTTATCTTGTTGATAGAAAAACAAATTCTAGATTAGAAGCTTCTAACAATGAATATAGAATTGATATAAAATCTAACTCTCCTTTTTCTAGTTCATTAACAGATGGATTCTCTTCTGGAATCAAAGAATCTGATATTATGAATTTAATAGATACACAAGGATATGATTACAACATTTCATTAGAAACAAATGTTGATAATGGATTTACTAAAGCTACAATACAATTATCATTAAAAGATGCTCCATTATTTGATTATGGAATCAGTAATAGTAACTTTACTAGAACAATTTATATTTATAATTTCAATGTTCCAATGTCTGCAGTTGCCAAGATAACAATAATTGCACTATCAAGTGCAACTGGTGTTTTATTATTAGTTGTACTAATCTGATTCTTGTTTTGAAAAGTAAAATTAATAGATTATTTCAAAAAATCTTATAGCTGAAATAAAAAGAAAAATCAGGATAGAGCTTTGCAACAACTATACAAAAAGAATAGATATTTTAAAGAAGATTTATGAAATAAAAAGATTAGCAAAAAATAGTTAAGTTTAAATTCTATTTGGATAAAACCAAATAAAATTTTTATTTGAATGATTTAATGCAATTTAATGAATTTATTAATTTTTTTATAAATAAAGTTTTGAGGAATAGAAAATAAGAATATTTTATTTTACTATTAATAATATGACTAAAAATTGATATTTTAAATTTGGTATTATTGATGTCTTATTTAAAAAATAAAAAAATGATTTATAAAAAAATTTTGTTCTGTTCTTCTATAATATCTGCTGCAATTTCTTTACCAATTGCATCAAATTTTTTTATTAATAATCTTGATGTCAATAGTACAGCTTTAGATTCATCAACTCTTAATGTTTCTACTAGATCTGTTACTGAGCAATACAATCATACAAATTATTTTTCTATGCCAGCTTCTTCATCACTACCTAATAATTTTGAAGGATATGATTTATTTGCAGAAACTAACAATTCTCAATTTGTTCAAACAAATTTAGGAATGTTAGGTATTTCATTAGATAAAAAAACTTTCTACTTTACTTCATATTCTGGAAAGCTTATTTGAGCACAACAATTTTCATCAAATGATATTGTTAAAAGATTTTATGAAAGTCAAAATTGAACAGTTTCAGATGCTAATAATGTAACTATCAAGGAATGAGCATTAATGGATTCTACTAATAAAACTTTAGCTGTTTTATTGGGAGACAATACACATCAATTTATTACATTAATTAATTTAGATACAGGTCTTTTTATTTCAAGTAGTGGAAATTATGAAATAGATGTAACTAAATTGTTTCAAGCATTAGACGCTGCAGACTATACTAATATTTCAAAAGCTACTTCTACATCATTATTTGTTTGAAAGAACAATAGCTTAACTGATTTGAAATACTTTACTATTAATAATAGTGTTTTAGCTTCTGCTAACATTACATCATCTTCAGTGACTAGTACTTTTGCAGATAAGAAAATTTTAAATTTCTTATCTTCTGGAAATCACTTGT
Source organism: Malacoplasma penetrans HF-2 (assembly GCF_000011225.1). Taxonomy (NCBI): domain Bacteria; kingdom Bacillati; phylum Mycoplasmatota; order Mycoplasmoidales; family Mycoplasmoidaceae; genus Malacoplasma; species Malacoplasma penetrans. The sequence continues at coordinate 1,127,038 of NC_004432.1, read as the reverse complement.
TTGTTCTTTATATGGATTCAACAAGCACTTCTAATAGTGGAGCAAATTATAATTACAAACAATATATTTCAAGAGTAAGTTTATCTAGTAATAATTTTTCTCTTACTGGACCCAATATAACTTTAAGTAGTAATTATATAACTAATACAAATACATTAACTACAGTTAGTTTTAAAAACATTTTCTTTGCTTCTACTAATCAATTAATATTTCTAGATGGAGCTATTGGCAATAACCACTTACAAGTTTTTACTGTTACAACATCAGGTGGCTTAAATCCGTCATACAAAACTTTATCTTTAGAAGGACATACAATTGCCTCAGTTACAAGAAGTTCTAATGGTAATAGAATTTATGTGGCTAGTAACCAAATAACTAATAGTGGTAATACATATTTAGGTTATGTAGATATAAATCAAACATCATTAAGTTTATCTTCAATTAGACAATCAACTGATAGTCAAACAAAAAATTATTTTCTTGCACCTGTTTTATCTTACACATCTTCAGAATATGTTGTTCTTCAAGACAATGCTAAAAACCCAATTAAGTATATGCAAAATGTTAGTGGTAATTATACTAATCTATCAGACAATATGTTGTTTAATAGATGGTTTTATAAAGATGCAAACAGCACTAATTTATGAAATGCTTTTGGACAAAATTATTTAGCTAATAGTTTAACTTGATCAGCAGTTAGTCCTTATATTGACTGAACTAATATAACAAGCACCACTCCATCATTTTCACTTTCTGAATCTAATGTTGCTAATGGTACTACAAGATTTAGTTTAACTTTCACGTATGCTTCTAGATTTAATTCTTCATATAATGAATCATTTACTGTGTATTTTTACATTAAAAATTTATATGCAATATCTACTAATTTTGTATTTAATTGATTAGATGCTGGTTCAACTATTGAAACATCTAAAGTACAAAAAATAGAAGAATTGAAAAGAACTAAGTATGCAAGTCAAATAACAGCACAAGATATATTAGATAACTTCATTTCTTATACTATTAAGAAAAGTGATGGTTCTAATTTGGATATCACTACAAATATGATTTCTTTGTCTTATTCTTCATCAGCAAATTTAGATAGATTAACAGTTACTATTACCATCCCTACTAGTGGGATGCCTAATGGATTTGCAAACAGCAGTAATAGAGTTTTAACTAAAACTTATACAGGTTTTATGTCACTTGCAAATTATAGAGTTTCTACAATGGCTTCATCTAATATAAATACTTTTACAAGTAACATTTATCCTAGTCAATTAACCCAACAAAACATTCTAGATAATTTTGTAAATTCTGGAAATGGTATTGGTAAAACTTTATCTGATTGAACTATTACTATTAGTAATGCTAATGATATAAATGGAACTGTTAGTGTTTCGGTTTCTTATACTAATACTTCAAAAATTCCCAATTTTGAAGATCTACCTCAAAGTGTAAAAAACTCATATTCATCAATTATAAATAATGTTACATATTCAAACTTTAAAAGCATTGCAAGCAATAGTGGTTGATCTGCTACTCCTAGGGTAACTGATTATAGTGGTTCTTATTTACCAAGTGAAATATGAGGACAATATAATGCTTATTTAAATGGACAAGTTCAATTAGCAGATGTTATCTTGTTACAAAATATTAGTTTTTCATTAACTGATAAAAACAATCTTAATATCGTTTGTTTAAATGAAAATTCATGTGATAGTGATGGATATTTAGATTTACAAATTAGCATTAAAAATAATTCAGAAACAGTAGTAGATTATAATGGTAACCAATATACAACAAGCAATGGCAAATTGGTTTTTAATGAACAATTTTTATCAAACAGCGGAGTTACTTATCCTTATCAATTGAAATGAAATATTACAACTACAAATAAATTCTTTTATCTAGTTGATAGAAGTAGTGGTTCAAAATTAGAAGCTAATAATAATGAGTATAGTATTAACATAAAATCAAACTCTCCTTTCCCATCTTCTTTTGCTAATGGATATTCTTCTCAAATTAGTGAAAGTGATATAGCTAACTTAGTAGATACACAAGGTTATACATATTCAATATCATTAGAAACTAATGTTGATAGAGGATATACTAGAGCTACTATTCAACTAGCACTTATTGACAAACCTTTATTTGATTATGGTAATAATAATCAAAACTTCACTAGAACTGTTTATATTTATAACTTTAATGTTCCAGTATCATCAGTTGCTAAACATATAATGATTGCATCATCTGGTGGAATAGGCGCATTACTAGTGGGTGGATTAATTTGATTTTTACTTTGGAAAATTAAACTGCTTCAATACATTAAAAAATCTTATAAATGAAATAAGAAGAAAAAAGATGATGAAACACTAAAACAGTTATATAGAAAAAACAGATACTTTAAAGAAGATTTGTGAAAGAAAAAGATTAGTAGTTCTAATAAAAAGTAGTAGCAATACTACTTTTTATCTGTATTTAAAGAAAACTATTATTTAATATTTTTTTATTTTATTGATTAACATAAAACATTAATCATTAAAATAATTAATGGTTAATTTTTACTGGAGCTTTTAAAATTATGGAAAGAAAATTTAATGATCAAGAATTAATAAGAAGAGAAAAGTTAAAAAATTTACAAGAAGCAAATCAAGATCCTTATGAAATTGAAAAAGTTTCTAGAACAATGACTATAGGAGATTTTAATAGTAAGTTTGCAAAATTAAAAACTCATAACACTAATAACAATATTAAGTTAGCTGGAAGAGTTGTTGCTTTAAGACAAACTTTTGGTGTTATTAGAGATTTTTATGGAGATACTCAATTTTATTTAAATAAGAAAAAAGTAAGCAAATCAATGCTTGAGTATTTTAATAAAGTATTAGATTTAGGTGATATTGTAGAAATTTTTGGATCTCCTTTTAGAACACAAAAAGGTGAATTAACTTTAGATGTTAAAAAAATTAAAATAGTATCAAAAGCTTTAAAACCACTACCTGAAAAATGGCATGGTTTAGAAGATGAAGAATTAAGAGCAAGACACAGATATGTTGATTTAATTGTTAATAAAGATTCTATGAAAGTGTTTGTAGACAGAATTAGAATTCTTAAAATAATTCGTCAATTCATGGATTCTCAAAATTATCTAGAAGTTGAAACTCCAGTTCTTCACCCTATTTTAGGTGGTGCTAATGCTAGACCTTTTATAACTTTTCATAATACTTTGGAAAGAAACTTTTATTTAAGAATTGCTACTGAATTACCACTAAAAAAATTGATAGTTGGTGGTTTTGATAAAGTTTATGAGATTGGTAGAATATTTAGAAATGAAGGGATGGATTCAACTCATAACCCTGAGTTTACTAGTATGGAAGTTTATGCTGCATATGAAAACATGGAATATATGATGAGATTAACTGAAAACCTTTTCAAATATGTTGCTAAATCACTGAAAAAACCAGTTGTTAAAATGGGGGAAAATGAAATATATTTAACTCAAAAATTCAGAAGAATTCATATGGTTGATTTTATTAAGCAAGAAACTGGAGTAGATTTTTGAGAAGTAAAATCTAATCAAGAAGCACAAGAACTTGCTAAAAAACATAATGTAAAATTTGAAAAGCACCAATCAACATTAGGTCATATTATTAATTTATTTTTTGAAGAATTCTGTGAAGCTAAATGTATTCAACCAACATTTGTTTATGGACATCCAATTGATGTTTCTCCATTATCTAAAAAAGATTATAAAAACCCAGGGTTTACAAAAAGATTTGAATTATTTATTAATACTAAAGAATATGCAAATGCATTTGCTGAGTTAAATGATCCAATTGATCAATATGAAAGATTTGAAGCTCAAGTAAAAGAAAAATCATTAGGTAATGATGAAGCTGTTGAAATGGATATGGATTTCATTGAGGCTTTAGAATATGGTCTTCCACCAACTGCAGGATTAGGTGTGGGAATTGATAGAATGATTATGTTATTTACTGAAAAATCAAGTATTAGAGATGTATTGCTATTCCCTCACATGAAAGATAAAAAATAAAAATGAATAAGTCTAATGCTTTTATTCCTAAATTAAGTTTTAGAAAAACTGTTAATTATATTGAAAAACTTAGAGAAGTTATCTTTAATTGGTTTACTGATAATGGTTACAGAATTATTACATTAGATTTACCAGTATCTACAAATATAAGTAACAAGTTAAATTCAGATAGTCCAACAATTCGTCCAATTGATTTTGATAGTACAAAAGATTTTTCAATTTATGAAATAATTAATTCTTATGACAATCTAATAAGATATATGTACTACTATTATGAACCTGAAGATGATGTGGCTTTATTTTCAAAGTATTACTTAATAGATAGAGATGTTGTGGTAAATGGAATTTTAAAAGAAAGTTTAATATACAACTTTGAAGTTCCATTTAAAGAATCTGATAGAACTAATGATCCAAAATTAAATAATCTAGTATTAAAAGAAAAGTTGGAAAGTATTTGAAAAGTTATATTTGAGTTTGCCAAAGAAAGCCAAGATACTCAGGAAAAAGAGATTCAAAAAGATTTTGATTGATGTTCATCTCACTTGATTAATCTTTCCAATCCTTTAAGTTCATTTAATAAAGGATTATATAGATATGTAAAATCAAGAAAAATGTGTGGTATCTTTTATAAAGAAAAAAACTTTAAGGAAAAGTTTAATCACAACTTTTTACAAAGTTATGATGCTAACAATACTGTTTCTTTATATGCGTGATTTAAAGAAATTGGTGAAATAGATGAGTTAATAACTTTAGCAGTAAGACCTAACTGGGAAGTATTACAAAAGCAAAACAATAATATCTTTTCAAAAGAAGAGTTTAGAAATGATTTTATAGATATTACTGAAAATGGATTAAAGGGAATTTCTTTATCTATTAAGATTCACCTAGATAAATTAGCTATTTATTTACTATCTAAAAACTTATTAGAAGAAATTCCTAGTAAGTTATCTGGGTTTGCCTTAGGTAACTTATCAAAACTATCAAATATTAAATAGACTTATAATTAAATTTTTGTAAAAGTAGTGATATTTATTAATATTACTGCTTTTTTTATTTTTTTCTTTTTTCAGGAAATTTATTGTTATTGTATACTTATTTATTAGTTAGTGATAAATTATATATACTAGAAAGATAGTAGAAACAAAAACAAAAATAAATGCATGAGGTGTTTTTTTATGATAAATAAGAAACATTTGATCAAGATTTCTTATTTGTTTACTTTAGCAGTCCCAATTGCAATATCAGTTGCTGCTGCTACAACAACTAAGGATGTTGTCAATAATAATTCTTCAACCAACACTACCTATCCAAACTTTAACAACAATAAGAAAGGTAGTATTCCGTCATCGCTTGCTAGTTTAAACTCTAATGCAATTACTGATTTTAACTACATTTCTTCCAATGAATATGGAATACAACAAAATTTTGATGACTTCTCTCAAAACTATAATTTAGCTACTCATACTGGTAGTGAATCTGGAGTTAAAAATGATATTAACTATTTTGGTTATTTAATTTGAAACCAAAACTCTAGATCATTTACTATTTCAAGTATTGAAGTTAATAATTACCAAATTTCTGATTTGGAAAATTCAAAAGTTGTTTTTGACAAAACTAAAGTTAGCTTTGATTTAACAGTCAATATCTTAGGAATCCAAGATGCATCTATTAATGTTTTAAATAAAACTTACAATCTTTCTGCTAATAATACTTATCAACTTAAAGTAAGTGTAAAAGACCAAGTTTTAAAATCTTGTGTGAATAATTTGACCGATGAATTCCTAGTTGGATGACAAGTTGATAATGCAACAATTAGTTTTAATAATGATTCATATGTAGGAACCTTTACACCAACACTTCATAGTTTCTCTTTCTCTTTCCCTTATAAAGTAAAAGGTCTAACAGGTAAACAAAATTATTTACAACTGTATTCAAAACATGAATCAGAGATTTTAAATCTTTCTAAAAATGATTTAAAAAATCATTTAAAAACTAAATTTAATTCAGAATATCAAAACACAATGGATTACATTGAAAATGGTATTCAAATTTTAGGTATATTAGCTTCAAATCCAACTGTAAAGGATTTAATCTATAAGTCTATTCCTTATGCTACAAAAATTCTTGTTGCAGCTAATTTTTTACCTTCATACCTATCACCACTAATCAATGATGCATTAGGTGATTCTAATAAACCATTTTTAGAAGTTATTAAAGAATACAAAAGTGTTATTCTTCAATTCTTAGAAGAAATGGTTGGTAGTGTTGCATCAGTTGCTGGAACATATATTGATTTATTTAAACCTAATATTACTTCTGATAGTGCTGAATATAAAAGTATTAAATCTTTCTTTACTACTTTAGCTTTAAGTGAAGATATTCAAAATGCAATTTTTAAAGATATTATAGGAGTTGATGGTTCAAAACCTCTTAGTCTTGTAGACTTCTTATATAATAATTTGGATTTAGTTTTAAAAATCGTAGATCCTACATATACTCCTGAAACTAATACTAATACCAAAGATACTTCTGATAATTCTAGTGATTCATCAACTTCTACTACAACTTCACCAATTGTAACTATTCTGAAATTGTTGTTGTCAAAAAACACAACAACCAATCAATATAATAAATTCTTTGATGTTTTAAGTGGTCCAGAAAAAACAGAATTTTACAATGCTATTATTCAGTTAGTTGGAAGCACTGATAGTCAGATATCTCAAATCTTAGGATTAATTACTCAAAGCAATGCAAACTTTACAACTGATAATATTGTAAAATTTGTTTCTAGTTTACATGCTGCAATTCAAGAGATGTTTGCAAGAAATGAAAACTATAAAAACTTTTATGATAAAGATGCATATAAGAATTTAACTTTCCATACAAGTTTTGCTAAAGATCCAGAAATTGATAAGACTAAGAAAACAATTAGTTTTGATTATAAAATTTACTACACCTTAAATAAAAAAATAGATTTTAGTCCAGTTATTGCTGCGTTCAAAAATTTATTAACTGTAGATACTATTTCTGCATTGATTAAACAATTTACTAGCACTGATCTTGATAGCATTGTGGGTAGTATACCAGCTGTAGGTGATTTTGCGAAAGCAAGAGTTATTAAAGCTTTAATGCAATATATTCCTGATAATATTTGAATTGGTGCAAACAGCAATGAAGCTTTCTATAAACAAAATAAAACTACTGTAAGTTTTTCATCAAGTGGTTCAAATATTTGATTCTACCCAATTAGGGTTGGAACAAACTATAAATTAGGATATCAATTTGAATTTAATAAGAATGTTAAAATGGATGATCCAAGTTTTACACAATCTATTACTTCAAACTACAACTCAAAAACAAATTCTGTTTCTTTAATAAGTGTTGATATTTCAAATAGTAGTTGATCATTATCTACGGATATTGCAATTGATTTTTACTTCCGTGATTTCTGAAAAAACTTCTTAAAGAATGTTGTTTTAAGAGATTATGATTTCGCTGAAATTTTTACATCAGATCAAGTAAATGATCAAAATATAGCAACTATTGAAACTTATAGTCCAGATCTGTATACAACAGGATTTGCTTTAGAAAATACAATGTCTTCAATTGTTACTGATGATGTTTTGAAAGAATTTGAAGTAGATAAAAACACAACTCAAGTTGTCAGTGATTACATGTCTACTGGTGCTTTATATAAATGAAAAGATGGCAATGATAGTAGTTCTTTATATGGTGCTAAACCAAAACTTTCTGATGCATTAAAAACTAGTTTAACAAGTAAGATGTATAAATTGGTAAACCAAGAAAGTTTCAACAAAATGTCAGATAATACTAACTTATCAGTTAGTGCTACAATAGATCCAATTATGAACTTTAATCTACCATTAAAAGTTTACCAAGCAGATTATGGTGTTGATGTTGATATTAAGATCAGAATGACTACTGTTAGCTTTAATGTTTATTCTCCTATCAAGTTTTATGACACAACTTCTAAAACTCTTGTTAATGGATTTAGTCGTTTAATATCACACATAGGTTAAATAAAAGAATATCAGTGGCCAATTTGTTGGTTGCTGATATTTTATATCAATCCTAAAAAATATACTTGATATTTAGAAAATTAGGGTAGATAATAATTAATAAAAAATCTTTTTAAAAAAGAGAAATGAGTAGACTATGAACTACCAAAATAATAGATCTGTAAGAGATATTTATCCAGATGATTTAGAATATGGATATGATGATGGTTATGAATATGGGTATGAAGATTTAAACATACCTAATAACAATAAAAAACCTAGAAAGAATTTCTTTAAAAAACTTATAGTTGCAGGGTCTATATCTGCTTTAGTTGTTGGTGGTGTTGCTGCTGTTTCTTTTTCAATAGCTAATATTATAACTTCTAGATCAACTTCAAAAGATGATGTTAAAACAGGTGAACAAACAAGTTTAAGTTATAACACATCTTCATCTGCAAATTATTGAATCAGTCAAAGAACTGTATCTTTGCTATTTGGTTATTCTTATAGTTCTAGCAGTAATGGATTTCCACTACCATCTAGGAATGAAAGTGGAAGCACAGCTGGTACTGGATGAATTTATCAAGCTGATCAAAGTTCAAATACTTTTTATATTGCAACTAATTTACATGTGGCAAATATTTTAAGTTTTTTAGGACATAGTGTAACTTCATACTCTGAAGAAAGCAGTTCATATGTAACAAATACTTATAGTACTAGCAACTTTCAAGCATATGTTGGTATTGCAATCGGTTTAACAGAAAATGTTAATAATTACTCTAATACTATTGCATATTTTCCTGTTTCTAAACCAGAAGTTGTTTATACAACTACTAGTGATAGTAATTTTAATAATTTGTTCAATAAAACTATTAGTACTAGTTCTGCAAACTCACAAAATAGTGCATCTGCAAAAAATTATTATGGTGTTGGAAGAAGTACAACAAATGGGCAATCATTGGCAGAAAAATTTTATGGTGCTGTTGATATTGCAGTTTTAAAATATACTATTAATCCAAATACTTATACTACAAGTAGTGGTATTAGAAGTAATCAAAATGATAATTTAGATTCTTCTAGTAAAAGCACATATATTACTACTTTTAAAGATTGAATTTCAACTTACTTTAATAACCCCACAACAATTTATACAGACTATATAGACCAATTATCTAGTTTGAGTACTCAAAAACTTTATATGGCAGGATTTCCAGCATATAACTCTCAAACTCATGATACAGGTTCTTCATTATCTGATATTACTTGATTAGGGTTTTCTGATTTTACTGTAGCTACAAGTGTTAATGGAAGTAGTAATAGTTCTCTATCTACTTTAAATTATGATGGTAATGAATATCTTAGTAATAACAGTAGTAGTTATTTAAATAGCCCTATAGCTTTTTATTCTTCATCTAGTAGTGATTCTTCTAGTGGTTCTTCAACAACTAATGATTATACTGACTACAACTATATTAGTATTGGAGTATCTTCATATTTAGAAGCATCTAGTTTTTCTGGAAGTTCAGGATCTCCTGTAGTTATTCAAGATTCTAATGGATCTTTTAAAATTGCTGGAATTTATTGAGGTGGAGTTTACTTTGGGTCGTCATCTTCTTCTTATAAAAAAGGAATTATGACATGGTTTTCAACAAACAGTTATAAATTAGGAAGTAGTACTATTTCATATAATTTAACAACTTATATTAGTAGTGCCATTTCATCATCAAGTCCATCAACAAGTGAAACAGATTAATTTATTTTATTTTGTGTAGTTGATTAAATGCTCAAATAGTGTAACAATTTATTTAATAAATAATGAATCATGAAACAAAACAAATTAAATATTTATAGAAAGTTTCTATCAAACTTAAGTTTTTATAACAATAATGACTATAGTGATTTTGATGATTATTATGGTGATCAAGAATATGAAAATCAAGGTTATCAACAAAATCCTAAAATGAATTTTAATGATATCTTCAACAATAACAGGATTATGGAAATTGATGAAGAAGACTTCTTTAGAAAACCAAAAGCTAAATGAACTAAAAAGAAGAAGTTATGATTTTTTTGGTTTAATAGCAGCAGTTGGTGCAGTTACTATCTCTGGTGCTGGAGTTGGGATTTATTTTGTTATTAAGAAAAATAATACTTTGTATGATGCTAATGGTAATCCATTAGCTTATAACAAAAGTTCAAGTGCAACTAATTGAATTAGTCATAGAACTGTTTCTTTACTATTCCAATATGCTTATAGTGAAAATAGTGTAACTACTCCTGTTTTAAATTCTAGTAGTCCTTATCAAGCTGGGACTGGATGAATTTATCAAGCAGACCAAAGTTCAAATACTTTTTATATTGCAACAAATTTACATGTTGCTAACATTTTGAGTTTTATTGGCAAAAGTAATGTTCAGACAGTGGAGAGCAATACAAGGGGCACTTATTTTAGTTATAAAAACTATGCAGATTCTGTTAATGCATTTGTTGGAATAACGACAAGCGGTTCAAATAATTCAAAATATTCAAATGATATTGTCTATTTTCCTGTTACTACCCCTACTGTTACTTTTACTACAACTACAGATAGTGAATTTAAAAATAAATTTAATAGTACTGACAAACAATATTCTGGGAAGACAGCGGGCAATAGCAATACAAAATATAATGGTGCACAAGATATTGCTGTTTTAAAATATCAAATTGATCCTTCTTCATTAACTACTTCTGGGATGATGACTAATAAAAGTACAAATATTAATCAATCAACTAAAAATAGATATTTAAATACTTTTAAAGATTGGATTTCAAACTATTTTGAAAATCCCACTAATATTTATTCAGGTAATGTTGAAGATTTAGAAAATTTAAAAAATAGAAATTTATATATGGCTGGGTTTCCTTCATACAACAGAAGCAGTGGTGGCCAAGGAAGTTCATTATCAGATATTTCTTGGATTGCATTTTCAGGTTTCTCAACCTATGGAGATATTCAATTTCCCGCAAAGGCTTTTGTTAATGGAACAGACACACAATATTTACCAGTTTCTCTCCCAATTGCTTTTTATAATGATAGTAATAATTCGGATTACAAAGACTACAACTATGTAAGTATTGGGATTCAATCAATGATTAATGCATCAAGTTATGCAGGAAGTTCTGGGTCTCCTATAGTTATTCAGGATTCAAATGGTTCTTTCCAAATTGCAGGAATTTACTGGGGTGAAATTAGTAGTGGCACTGACTCAACTTTTTATAAAGGTTTAATGACTTGGTTTAACACTAGTGCTTATAAACTTAGTAATAGTTCAACAGTAAGTTACAGTTTAACAACTCAAATAAATTCCAAGATTAATACAAATTAAAACTTTAATTTTTAAAATTTAAATTTTATATAAAGTAGCAAAAAATAAACTTTATATAAAATTTTTATTTTTATTTTGTATACTTTTAGTTAAAAGATATTAAAATTAGTTATCGAATTTATTTAAATGTTTTATTTTTTAACTTAAATAGAATATTTAAATCAATAATTAAATACTTCGAGGTAAAAAATTATATGGCTAATAATAAAAATATTGTTGATAGAATTTTAGACTCAGTTAATGCTGATGAATATTTAAACAGAAAAAAAAGTTCTTTTAACAAAGAAAATTATTTATTACATGATGACAGAGAAGAAAGTAACTATAGAAACCCTAGAGATGCAAGAGAATCAGTAAGAGTTGAACATAGTACTACTCCTTTAGTTATTAAAAATGAAGATCAATATTATATTGATAACAATTCTGTAAGTAGAAAAAGTCAACAAGCTAAATCTATGCCTACAGTGGTTCAGCAACAAAACCCAGTAGCTAGAACTAATGCTGCTGAAGATGAAGAGCCAAAAATTAAAATTAAAAAAGAAATTAATATTTTACAAGAGATTAACAACTCTACATTGGTTCGTCTTCTATCTAATAGAGAAAAAACTTTCTCTAAATCTTTTAATGTAAAAATTATTGGTATTGGTGGTGCTGGTAACAATATTGTTAAATACATGGTTAACTCACGTGAATGACCAAGTTTTTGTAACATTATTGCATTAAACACTGACTATATTGCTTTAAGTAACTTAGGTGAAAATATGAAAGATATTTTCATTCTAGGTTCTGAAGAATTAAATGGTAATGGTTCAGGTGGTGATCCAGAAACTGGTAAAAGAGCAGCAGAAGCTGACATTGAAGTTTTAAAAACAATGTTAGAAGGTGTTGATGTTTTAATCTTAGTAGCAGGTCTTGGTAAAGGTACTGGAACTGGTGCAACTCCTGTAATTGCAAAAGCAGCTCAAGAGTTAGGAATTTTAACAATTGGTTTATTTAACCTTCCTTCAATTGGTGCAGAAGGTGAAAAGACTTACTCTAATGCTTTACTAGGTTTACAAAACTTAGCTTTATGTTGTAATGGTTTAACTACTGTTAACAATGACAAAATTATTAATGTAGACAAAGAAAAAATGTCTATTAAAAAAGCATATGAAAGTGCTAACAAGTACATCAAAACTATTGTTGAAGAAATTATTAACATTATTACAATGCCAAGTGACATTAATGTGGACTTTGCTGACGTTAGAAACTTCTTTGAAGATAAGAATGGATTCTTATTCATGAGAATTAATGTTACTGATTACACAAAAGATGGAATTAAAGATGCAATTGAAACTGGAATCAAAACAGGATTTAGTGATGTAAACATTAAAAATTCTGAAAAAGCATTAATTAACTTCAAGTTAAATGAAAATGTTCCAAGTTATGTTCTAGAAAATACTAGAAGTGCTTTAAAAGAAATTGTTGAATCTGGTAATGTTAACATTGTTCATGGTGTTGCTTATAATGACGTTTATGAAGATGCTGAAGTTAATATTCTATTAACAGGAAGTTTTGATATTAGTGATGTTCCATTAGTTGATATTCCTGAACCTAAGCTTGCTTCAACTGAATCTTCATATTTAGGTGGTGCTTCAAATTCTACTAATTCAGTTTATGAAACATTAAAAGAAATGGATTCAAATAGAAACCAAGAAAGTTTATGAAGTGATTCATTAGATAACACTAATGTTCAAAATTCATACCCTAGTACTGCTAAAGTTTTAGGTTTACCAGATGATGATACTGATGATGTTTCTTATGTTAGAGATAGACAACAACCTTCATCAACTTCAAGATTTTCTCAAGAATATGGTTCTGCTAGATACAATAGTCAAAACCAAGGTTACAATAGACCTAGTAGTAGATACTATGATGATGAAGATAGTTATTACTCTTCAAGAAGAACCCCAGCTCCTAAAAAGAAAAGATCATTGTTTGATAGAATTTTTAGAAGAAATAAATAAGTTTAATTAAAATTAAAATAACAAATATTTACTTTTATAAGGTATTTGTTATTTTATTTCTTATAAATAATTAGACAAATTTCATTATAATATTTATAAATTTGCTTTTGTGAATAATAATTTAAAGCTATCTAAAAGTAAAAATTAATATTTACAAAATTCAATAATTTTTTTAAATCACAAGAGGGTCATATGAAATTAAAATTAGGTAGAAAAGACAAAACTGAAAAGAAAGAAGTGAAAGGTACTTTAAATCAAGATTTTATTAGCAGTGGGATTCTTGAAGGTAATCTTCAAAAGAATATTAATAGAGATGATTTAGTAACTGCAAAAAAGAAATTTATTAAAGAACTTTCATCTAAAAAAAGAAAAAAGAATAAGGTTGTAGCTGAAGAAATTTTAATTTACTTTGATAGATTTGACTTAACAAATGATGATTATTTAGAAATTTTTGACTGACTAAAACAAGAGGGTATTGAAATTGATAGAAACCCTTTTACTTCTAACAATAGTGATGACATAAAAGAATTAAAATCAAATGTAGCTAGTAAAATTGACTACATTGTTCATGATGTTACAACTCCAATGAGTTCTACTAGAGATAAAGTAGACGATGGAATTAAGTCATTTTTAAATGTTTTAGGTTCATCTAAAATGTTAACTTCTCAAGAAGAACAAGAAATTGGGAAGATGCTTGATAGTGAAGATAAAACTATTAGAGAATATGCAATTAATCAATTAATGACTTCAAACTTAAGACTTGTAACTTCTATTGCTAAAAAATATTTAAACAGAGGTTTAGATTTAGAAGACTTATTACAAGAAGGTTCTTTAGGATTAATGAAAGCAATTACTAAATTTGATTACAAATTAGGTAATAAGTTTTCAACATATGCAACATGATGAATTAGACAAGCAATTACTAGAGCAATTGCTGATCAAGCAAGAACTATTAGAATTCCAGTTCATATGGTTGAAACTATTAATAAACTTTCAAAAGCTGAAAGACAATTAATGCAAGAATATGGAAGAGATCCAACTCCAGAAGAATTAGCAGATGCAATGGATGGAACAGCAGCTGGTTTTACTGCTAAAAAGATTTTAAATATTAAGAAATTAAATATTGACCCAGTTTCTCTTGATAAACCTGTTGGAAAAGATGAAGAATCTAAATTTGTTGACTTTGTAAAAGATGATGACAATTTAAACCCTGAACAATTTACTGAAAAAGAATTAATGGGTGAACACATTGATGACATTCTTAAAAAGTTCTTACAAGAAAAAGAAGAAGACATCATCAGAATGAGATATGGTTTACCTCCATACTCACATCCTATGACTCTTGAAGAAGTAGGAGAAAAATATGGAATTACTAGAGAAAGAGTAAGACAAATTGAGGCTAAAGCTCTTAGAAAAATCAAACACCCTTCTAAGTCTGGTATTTTAAAAGGCTTTAATGAAAATAATGACTTCTAATAGAATTCAATCAATTACGAATTTAATTAATAATGCAAAAATAGTAGTAGATGTTGGCTCTGATCATGCTAAACTCTCTACTATTTTGTCATCTAACAACAAAGCAGAAACTATTTATAATTTAGAAAAAAATGACAAGCCTTTTCTAAATTCTGTAAACAACACTAAAGGTTTTAAAAATATTATTAATATTAAGTCTGATGGTTTTGCTAACTTTGATTCAAATATTGAAATTGATTACTGCACAATTTCTGGAATGGGTGCTTTAACCATGATTGATATCTTGTGTAAATCTAGTAATAAGATTTCTAATATCATTTTGTGCCCTAATAACAATGAACATTTAATAAGACTTTTTGCTCATAATAATTTTTATAAAATTAAAAAAGATTTTATTGTTTTAGATAATGATATTTTTTACTCTGTTATTTGGCTAAGTAAAACAGATGGTATAAAGGCTTCTAAAAGTAAAAAGAATTTGTATTGTGGTAATTGAAAACTAAAAAGAGAAAATCTTTTATATAAAGAATTTTTAATTAATAAAATTAAGTTATTAAAGAATATTGATGATTTAAAAAGAAAAAATAAATCTAAATATAAAGAATTAAAAATTTATGAAAAAGAATTAAAAAAATTAGAAAAGAAAAAAGATTAAAATGACAGTTAAAGATTTCTATTATTTATTAGATAGTATTTATAAAATTGATTCTCAGGATGAATGAGATAATTCTGGAATATATGAATTTGGAAGTGATAATGTTCTTATAAACCCAATTCTTTCTCTTGATATTAATTTAGATGTTGTTGACTATGCAATTGAAAATAATTCAAATTTAATTCTTAGTCATCACCCTGTTTTTATAGATCCACTAGATCAAAAAAAGAAACATATTAAATCAATTTTTCAAAAGTTAGAAGAACATAATATTTCTGTAATTAGTTTACATACTTGCTTTGATAAAAACCCTAAAGGAACAACTTATCAAATTATAAAAAGACTTAAAGGTTTTAATATTTCACGTTCAAAAAAATCACCATACTTATTTTTTGGAGTTTCAAATAGTAAACTAACACTTGCTGATTTAGTTAAAAAAATAAAAAATAATTTGGAAATAGAATATGTTAATGTATTGTCTTCTAAATTAGATAAAAATAATAACAAACCTAAACATATTAAAATAGCAGCAGTTGGTGGTAGTGGATCAAGTGAAATTGAAACAATTATTAAAAAAGATAAAATTGATTTTTTCATTACTAGCGAAGTTAAATGACACTTATGAAATAAAAACAGTCAAGACTATTTTACTATTTTAGAAATTCCTCATTCTGTTGAAAAAGTTTTTATAAAGACAATTAAAGAGAAATTTAAAAATATTGAATTTTTAGAGTTTTATCCAAATAAAATTGAAATGTTATAGGAGGATAAATTAACATGTCATATTTTAAAGATGGATATATTCAATGTGATAATCACCAAATATATTACAAAGCCATGGGCAATCCTAATGGCATTCCTGTGGTGTTTTTACATGGTGGACCAGGTGGGGGAATTTCAGAAAAGTCTCATACATTCTTTGACTTAAATAAGTATTTTGTAATTTTATTTGATCAAAGAGGGTGTGGAAAAAGTAGACCTAAATTTAGTTTAGAAAACAATGACACTTTCTCTTTACTTAAAGATATTGAAAATATTAGAAACTATTTCCAAATAGATAAATGAATTGTTTTTGGTGGAAGCTGAGGAAGTACTCTATCTTTAGTTTATGCAATTAATTATCCTTATAGAGTTATTGCTCTTTTCTTAAGAGGAGTATTTCTAGGAACTAAAGAAGAGTGAGAGTGATTATATCAAAAAGGTAGTGACTCATTTTATAGTGAATACTTTGAGGTGTTTCAAAATTTTGTTCCTGAGCAATACAGAAACAATAACATTGAATATTACTATAAAGTACTTATAGGGAATGATTTGGAATTAAAAAAGAAAGCATCTTTTTTATGAGCTAACTGAGAAACAATAAATTGTACTTTAAACTTACCTAAAAAACTTGATAGTGACTTTGAAGACAACTATCAGATTTCATTACTTGAAGCACACTATGCATACAATAATTCTTTTTTAGAAGATAACTACATATTAAATAATGCAAATGTTATCAAAGATATCAAAACATATATTTTCCAAGGTAGATATGATTTGGTTTGTTTGCCAAAATATGCTTACTTACTTTCTAAACAATTAAATAATTGTGAAACAAATTTTGTTAAAGAGTCAGGCCACTCACCTTATGAAAAGAATATGTTCAGTATTATTAAAAAAACATTAGATGAGTTTTAATATAAAATAAGTTGATTAATAAGGATAGATAATGAATGAAGAAAAGATTAAAATAAAAGCAGATACTTACAAATCAATTTTTAAATTATCAGTGATTTGTTTACTTCTAATTATTTTTATTATTCCTTTTGCTGTATTTTCTATTTTGACTTTTTTAGATTATTTAAATATTGGATCAAAAGAAAATTTAACTTCATTTGTTTTATTAATTACTGTTTTATCTTTTTTAACTTTATTCTATGTACTATATGAAATTATTCTTTTTAAAAAGATCTATAAAAATAAAGAAATAGTTGATAAAAAATATAGTTTATTATCTTACTTAAATTTTATTTTTACTTTTATAACAATATTAATTCCTTTAATTTATTCAATTAAATCAATCCTTCAAATAAGTAAACCACAAGTTAATTTTTTTAAAAAGAAAAGTAATTAGTCAATATTTATGAATTGCTAAAGTTATTCTATTATGAAATAACTTTAGCAATTTTATTTGTCTTTGTTTACCTTTGCACTAATTGCATAGGCATATTAAATATTATAAAATTATTAGGTATTAGAAATAATATAGAACAAAAATAAAAAAAGGGGATATATTATGATTTTTAAAAAAATCAGAGATTTGCTTATCTCTTCATTAGTTATAGAAATTGTAGCTATTGCTTTAGGGCTTGCAGCTTTTTATAAAATAAAATCTGCTTTTGAATCTCAAAACATCTTTGAAGCAGTAGTAAACTCATATACTAACGACTATATTGCTTTAGGGTTATTAGGTGGATTTATAGTTTTATCTTTTATTGCTTTCTTCTTATTACCGGTAATAGCAGCATGTCAATATGGTTCTAAACTTGATGTTGCTCATAAAGGATTAAGAAACCTTACTGTTTTAACTACACCTGCTTCATTTGTGTTTTTACCACTTGTTGTTATCCTTTGACCATTACTAGTTTTATCAGGAATTATTAAATCTGATCTTTTATACAAAAGACACAGAGTAGTTAAAAATGCTAAAAACGATAACAAAGATGCAGTAAAACCACAACCTAGCAATTCAGGTAATGTAGTTGATTTAACAGCTAAAGAAGAACAAGTAGAACAACCACAAAATGGAATGAATGGTCCAATTCCAGTTGGTCCAAACGGAATGCCAAGACCTGTTCCATCAAATACAGGAGTTTATAGACCTGGGCAAGGAGCTGGTTTAAGACCAAGTTCTCCAAACACTATTTATGTTAGAGATCCAAATGGATTTCAAAGAAAAATTTAATTTATAAGCAAAGCACAAATATTAAATACTCTTTTAAAAAGAGTATTTTTTTTGTTTATTAAAATAAAAAACCAGATTTTTCAATCCAGCTTTTCAAATTTAGTAATTGGTTTTTCTATGGTTATTTAATATTTAATTATTGAGCAAGTTTTAATTCCTTTTGAATAGTAGGACAAGCTTTGATTGCTGCAATATCTGCTTTAACTTCAACCATATCGGTTTTCAGTTGAGTGACATCAACTTTTAGTTGAGCAACATCAGCTTTTAGCTCTGAAATATCAGTTCTAAACTCTGTTCTCATTTCTTTAAGTTCTTTATAAACTAAAGCTAAAGTGATTTTTTCGCTCATATCTTGCTCCAATTCAAATTTCACAAAAACTGAACCTGCTTTTTTATCTTCATTAATTGAAGATCTTCAAATTCAACATTTGTAACTTTTTTTGCTAAATCTACTACTAATTTTAGCATATAGGGTTTTAACCATTTATACTTACCACTATAAAAACCTATAAGTTAGATTTATCATATTCAATCTTTGATTTTAAACATTTATACTTGCAACTATATAAGACCATTAGTTTAATAAAAGAATAATTAGATATTTTCTTGGTGATAATAAAAAAACCGGATTTTGAAATCCAGCTTTTCAAATTTAGTAATTGTTTTTCTATGATTATTTAATATTTAATTATTGAGCAATTTTTAATTCCTTTTGAATAGTAGGGCAAGCTTTGATTGCTGCGACATCAACTTTTAGTTGAGCAACATCAGTTTTTAGCTCAGCTACATCAACTTTCAGTTGAGCAACATCAGTTTTTAGTTCTGAAATATCAGTTCTAAATTCTGTTCTCATTTCTTTAAGTTCTTTATAAACTAAAGCTAAAGTGATTTTTTCGCTCATGTCTTGCTCCAATTCAAATTTCACAAAAACTGAACCTGCTTTTTTATCTTCATTTAATTGAAGATCTTCAAATTCAACATTTGTAACTTTTTTTGCTAAATCTACTACTAATTTTAGCATATGGGTTTTAACCATTTATACTTACGACTATAAAAACCTATAAGTTAGATTTAGCATATTCAATCTTTGATTTTAAACATTTATACTTGCAACTGTTTAAGACCATTAGTTCAATAAAAGAATAATTATATATTTTGTTAGTGATAATAAAAAAACCGGATTTTGAAATCCAGCTTTTCAAATTTAGTAATTGTTTTTCTATGATTATTTAATATTTAATTATTGAGCAATTTTTAATTCCTTTTGAATAGTAGGGCAAGCTTTGATTGCTGCCACATCAACTTTTAGTTGAGCAACATCAGTTTTTAACTCAGTTACATCAACTTTCAGTTGAGCAACATCAGTTTTTAACTCAGCTACATCAACTTTCAATTGAGCAACATCAGTTTTTAGTTCTGAAATATCAGTTCTAAATTCTGTTCTCATTTCTTTAAGTTCTTTATAAACTAAAGCTAAAGTGATTTTTTCACTCATATCTTGCTCCAATTCAAATTTCACAAAAACTGAACCTGCTTTTTTATCTTCATTTAATTGAAGATCTTCAAATTCAACATTTGTAACTTTTTTTGCTAAATCTACTACTAATTTTAGCATATGGGTTTTAACCATTTATACTTACCACTATATAAAACCTATAAGTTAGATTTATCATATTCAATCTTTGATTTTAAACGTTTATACTTGCAACTATATAAAACCATTAGTTCAATAAAAGAATAATTATATATTTTGTTAGTGATAATAAAAAAACCGGATTTTGAAATCCAGCTTTTCAAATTTAGTAATTGTTTTTCTATGATTATTTAATATTTAATTATTGAGCAAGTTTTAATTCCTTTTGAATAGTAGGGCAAGCTTTGATTGCTGCCACATCAACTTTTAGTTGAGCAACATCAGTTTTTAGCTCAGCTACATCAACTTTCAGTTGAGCAACATCAGTTTTTAGTTCTGAAATATCAGTTCTAAATTCTGTTCTCATTTCTTTAAGTTCTTTATAAACTAAAGCTAAAGTGATTTTTTCGCTCATGTCTTGCTCCAATTCAAATTTCACAAAAACTGAACCTGCTTTTTTATCTTCATTTAATTGAAGATCTTCAAATTCAACATTTGTAACTTTTTTTGCTAAATCTACTACTAATTTTAGCATATCCTTATTTTTATTCATTAAAGTACCTCCTAATTTATTTCGTGTTTTTGAAAGAATAATAAGATGACATTGCATTTAAGCAATATACAATAAATTAAATTATTAATTTTGTAATAATAATCATCTATTACTAAATTTTTTTGGATAGATCAACTATCCACAAATAATTTTATTTAGTTAGTGAAAATTTTTTCTTTCCTAATTCTTTCCAAAATCTTCACTAAATCTTTCCAATTTCTTTCTTTTTTCTTCACCAATTCTTATATTTTTTAATAAGTAAAAAACTTTTAAAATAAAGAAAATATAAAAAATTATTAAAATTTTTTTAATTTTTTTTAAAAATTTAAAAAAACGTGCTCTAATTATATTGCGCGATAAGGTTTAAAATTATTTGAACTAGATGTTGCGCTTTTCGCTAATTTTTATTTTTAGTCAAAAGAATAAAAAGCTAAGTAACCTGATGACTTAGTGGCTGATGATTTAAAAGAATAATTAGTTAATGAATGATTTAAAACTATGGATTGATGATTCGCTGATTCTGTGTCGGGCAGAGTTGGTGTCATATAATGGTTATTGAACATAAAGACTATTCTTGGCCGGATAAACCTTTATGGGATATGATTAAAAATGATAAGGGCCACCTGATGAGTCATGAAGTAGGGTTATTAAGTTTGTTGATTACTTGTTTAATTAAAGATTCTGCATATTCATAATACATGCTTTAAACTTTTTAGTGAAATTTCAGCGATATCTATATTTAGATGATTGGTATTGTGCAAAAGTTACCTAGAATGGTAGCAAAAGTGAGTAGATTTAGATACACTCTTTGGGATAAAGAGTGTATCTTTTATTTTTATGTTATATTTATTTAGATATGAAAAAAGTAATTGTAGGAATTTCAGGTGGTGTAGATTCTTCAGTATCTGCATATTTATTAAAGCTTAGAGGATATGATGTAATGGGTGTTTTCATGCAAAACTGAGACCCATACATTAATAAAGAATCTAATAATGATGCTATCAAAAGCAAACTAGATACTTGTGAAGCTGAATATGATTATCAAATAGCAAGTAAAGTTTGTCAAAGATTAGGAATTAAACTTGAAAGAATAAATTTTATTAAAGAATACTGAGATATGGTGTTTGAACCATTTTTAGATGAATATAAAAAAGGGTTAACACCAAATCCAGATATTTTATGTAATAAATATATTAAGTTTGGAGCATTTCATAAATATTGCTTTGAAAATTTTGATTGTGATTATATAGCAACTGGACATTATGCAGATGTAAGGTTTAATCAAGCAAATAATATTTATGAATTGCTAGAAGCAAAAGATATAGAAAAAGATCAAACATATTTTTTATGTTCTTTAAATCAGTCACAATTATCTAAATCTATTTTTCCTTTAGCAGATTTAACTAAAAAAGAAGTTAGAGAAATAGCTAATAAAATAGGCTTAGATAATTGGGATAAAAAAGACTCAACTGGTATTTGTTTTATTGGGGAAAGAAACTTTAAAAACTTTTTACATAACTACATAGATAAAAAACCTGGAAAGATTATTGATATTGATACTTCAAAAGAAGTAGGAACCCATGAAGGAATCCACTTCTATACAATAGGACAAAGAAAAGGATTGAATTTAGGTGGTAATAGTTCAAGATACTTTGTTTGTAAAAAAGATATATCTAATAATATTTTGTATGTAACTTCTAATGAATCAAAACTTAAGAACTTAAGTTCAGTAGTTGCAACTTGTAGTTATTTTAATTGGATTGGTTATGTTCCAAATAATAACAAAGTTGAAATTAGAATTAGACATAGTAAGAACAAAATTAATGGACACTTTAAAATCTTAAAAGATAATGTAGTTCAATTTGAGTTTGATTCACCTGAAGTTATCTCTCCTGGTCAATATATAGTAGCTTATCAAAAGGGAGTTTGTTTAGGTGGTGGTCCAATAAAAGATAATATTAATGAATAATCAATATTATCTTTTAAATATTAAAAAATTATACATAATCAATTAATTTATTAATAAACCTTATTTAAAAAGGTTAATAATTATGTATAATTTTTAAGTATGGCGGTTATGGTGAAGCGGCTAACACATCTGACTGTGACTCAGACACACGCGGGTTCAATTCCCGTTAACCGCCCCATTTATATTTTTTATGAGATTCCGGCACTTCATATGGGTGCCGGAATCTTTTTTATTTTATGAATGGGTGTGAATGGTTGGTTTGTAAAAATAATTAAAAATGAAAATCAAATTAGTAAGTCTTTTATTAAAATTAAAAGTAGTGAAAATTTCTAAATATATCTATTTTATGGAGTTAACAAATGAGTGGTTCTAAAACAAAACTAAATGAAGAAGAAGTTAAATACAACTATATTACACCAGCACTTGAAAAAGCTGGATGATTGAAAAACCAAATTAGAATGGAATATTTAACTAAAGGGAAAATCATAATTCATGAAGGAAAAGCAAAAAGAGAAAACCCTAAAAAAGCAGACTATGTTCTTTTTTATAAAGACAACTTACCTTTAGCTGTAGTCGAAGCAAAAAGCGGATCTTATTCTATAAGTTATGGTATGCAGCAAGCAAAAGATTATGCAGAAAGATTAAATATTAGATTTGCTTTTAGCTCTAATGGTAAAGGTTTTTCATTTTGTGATTTAGAAAAAGGAACTGAAGTTATTATTCCAATGGACAATTTTCCTTCACCTGAGGAACTATATAACAAAAAATATAAAGAAGAATTTGAGTTATTCCCAAATCTTAAAAAAATTATTGAAACTCAATATCATTCTGGTGAAGAAACACCATCCACCACGTTACTATCAAAGAGTTGCAATAAATAAAACAGTTGAAGAAGTTGCTAAAGGTAAGAATAAATTGTTATTAGTTTTAGCTACTGGAACAGGTAAAACTTATGTTGCTTTCCAAATAATTTGGCGTTTGTGGAAATCGGGAATAAAAAAGAAAATCTTATATTTAGCAGATAGAAATATTTTGATAGACCAAACTATTGCTGGAGACTTTAAACCTTTTAAAAATAGTTTATATAAAATTGAAAAAAGAAATATGGACACTTCTTATCAAATTTACTTATCTTTATACCAACAATTAAGTGAATCGAATGAAGAAGATAATTTAGAACTTTTGAAACGAAGTTTTAAGCCTGATTTTTTTGATTTAATAATTGTTGATGAATGTCATAGAGGAAGTGCGAGAAATGATTCTAATTGAAGAAAAATATTAGAATATTTTGATTCTGCTACAAAAATTGGTATGACTGCTACCCCAAAAGAAACTAGTGAAATATCAAATATAGATTATTTTGGAGAACCTATTTATACTTACTCACTTAAAGATGGGATAAATGATGGCTACTTAGCTCCATTTGAAGTTATTAGATTTAATACAAATATTGACAGTTTTGGTTATAGACCTGAAAAAGGTAAATTGGATGTAGAGGGAAATTTGGTAGAAGATAGGTTCTATAATCCTAGAGATATTAATACAAAAATTGTTATAGAAGAAAGAGATAAATTGGTAGCCAAGTGTATAACAGATTTTTTGAAGAAAACAGATAGAAATAAAAAAACAATAGTTTTTTGTGTGGATATTGAACACGCTGAAAGAATGCGTAGAGCTTTAGCGAATGAAAACTCAGATTTATGTGCAAAAGATAGCAGGTATGTAATGCGTATAACTGGTGATGAATCAACAGGAAAAGGAGAATCGGAAAATTTTTGTGATGATGATTTAGACTACCCAACAATTGTTACAACTTCAAAATTGTTAACTACTGGTGTTAATTGCAGAACATGTAAAGTTATTGTTTTGGACAACAATTTTGGCGAAAATGGCATGACTGAATTTAAACAAATTATAGGGAGAGGGACTAGAATTCAAGAAGATAAAAATAAGTTATATTTTACTATTCTTGATTTTAATGGGGCTTCTAGATTTTTTGCTGATGAAAAATTTAATGGTCCAGAAATAAAAAGCTTAGATTATGATTTAAAAGATTTTACAGGTGATGGTTTTACTTATAATTTTCCTGAAGATGAAATCGATGACACAGAAGATGGGATTGAAACAAGAAAGAAAATTTATGTTAATAGTGAAGAAGTAAAGCTAGTTTCTGAAATTAAACAATACTATGATGAAGAAGGTAAAATCATAACACAAGACTTTAAATTATTTGAAGTTGATGCGAGAGATTATATATTAAAAGAGTTTGGTCAATATAATGATTTTTTGAATTTTTGAAAGGATAAAGACAAAAGAGTAATAATCTTAAATGAATTGGAAAATAAAGGTTTTTTTATTAAAAAAATAAGAGAATTGTTTAATTCTGATTCTAGTGTTGATGATTTTGATTTACTTTGTAAAATTGCTTATGGAATGAAACCAATAACTAGAAAAGAAAGAGCAAACAAACCAAAAGTTATTGAAATTCTAGATCAACAACCTGAAGAAAGAAGAAAAATATTAGAAGTTTTATTGGAACAATATTCAAATGGTAATTTACAAGATTTTGCAGATGAAAATAATCTTAAATTGAAGGAGATTAATAATAAATGATCCATTATAGAGGTTATTGAAATTTTTGGTGGGAAAAATAATTATACTGATGCAGTAAATGATATCCACAATGCTTTATATAGTTAATCAAAATTAAAGGAGAAAAAAATGGCAGTTAGTAATTTAGTTAAAAGGATTCAAGATATAATGAGAAAAGATCCGGGTGTTGACGGTGATGCCCAAAGAATTAGTCAAATGACTTGGATGTTCTTTTTAAAAGTTTATGATTCTAAAGAACAAGAATGGAAAATATTATCTAAGGATTACCAAAGCATTATTCCTGAACATTTGCAATGACGGAACTGAGCAATAGACAATCGTAGCAATAATGTTTTAACTGGTGATGATTTACTTAAGTTAGTTAATAATGATTTATTTCCTACTTTAAAAAATTTACAAATTAGTACTGAAACTCCATTAAGACAAAAAATTGTAAAATACGTATTTGAAGATGCAGCAAATTACATGAAGGATGGAATATTTTTAAGACAAGTTATTAATGTTATTAATGAAATTGATTTCACCAAATACAAAGAAAGACATGAATTTGGTGAAATTTATGAAACAATTTTGAAAAGTTTACAAAGTGCAGGTAATGCAGGAGAATTTTATACACCTCGCGCTTTAACTGATTTTATTGTTAAAATGATTGATCCAAAGTTAGGTGAAAGAGTTGCAGATTTTGCCTGTGGAACAGGTGGTTTTTTAACTTCTGCATTAAATCATTTAGAAAAGAATAGTAAAACAACCGAAGATAATGTAATGTATAATAATTCAATTTATGGAATTGAAAAGAAGCCATTACCATATCTATTGTGTATTACAAATGTACTGTTACACGATGTAGATGAACCTAAAATTTTTCATACAAACTCTTTAGAGAAAAATGTTAGAGATTATAAAGAAAGTGATAAATTTGAAATAATTTTAATGAACCCTCCTTATGGAGGTTCTGAAAAAGAAGCCATTAAAAATAATTTTCCTAGTACATTAAGAAGTAGTGAAACAGCAGATTTATTTATTATTTTAATGATGTATAGACTTAAAAAGAATGGAAGATGTGCAGCAATTATTCCTGATGGTTTTTTGTTTGATACTAGTAATGCAAAAGTTGCAATTAAAGAAAAATTATTAAATGAATTTAATCTTCATACAGTTATTAGATTGCCTCATAGTGTTTTTTCTCCTTATACAACAATTAATACTAATATCTTGTTTTTTGAAAATACAAAACCAACTGAGGAAACATGGTTTTATAGAATGGACATGCCAGAAGGATATAAAAATTTTTCTAAAACTAAGCCAATTAAAATAGAACATTTTAATCCTGTTATTGAGTGATGAAATAATAGGGAAGAAATAGAAGTTGATGGAAACTTTAAAGCCAAAAAATATACAAAAGAAGAATTAAAAAAAAGAAATTATGATTTAAATTTGTGTAGTTTTCCACAAATTGAGGAAGAAATACTAGAACCTAGAGAATTAATTGCTAAATATCGTGAAGAGAGATCTAGGCTTGAAAGTGATATAAAAACAACAGTGGATGAAATATTAAAAATATTAGATGAGGAAAGTAACTAATTAATTATGACAGGGGAACAATTAAGAAAATCCATACTTCAATTAGCTATTCAGGGGAAATTAGTTAAACAAGATCCAAATGATGAACCGGCAAGTGAATTAGTAAAAAAAATATATGAAGAAAAGAAAAAATTAATTGCTGAAGGAAAAATTAAAAAAGATAAAAATGAAAGCTACATTTTTAAAGGTGAAGATAACTGTTATTATGAGAAGATCAATGATGGTGAACCCCACAAGATAGAGGTTCCCTTTGAAATACCAAACAATTGAACTTGAGTGAGATTAAAAAATATATCTAATTTAAATGGAGGGTATGCTTTTGAAAGTAATTTGTTTCTTTCACATGGGATAAGAGTGGTTAGAATTTCTGATTTTGATGACAAAGGTATTTTAGAAAATGAAATAAAGAGGACAAAATATTTCAGTCGGCTTGACCCTTACAAAATTGAACTTAATGATATATTAATGTGTATGACTGGTGGAACAGTTGGTAAAAACTGCATAATTGAATACATTAATGAAGATTCATATATAAATCAAAGAATTGCCAAAATAACTTCAATTATTTTAAATTCCAAATTTTTGCATCATGTATTGAATTCAAGTTATATTATTTCAATTATAAATAATTCTAAAACAAGTACAAATGATAATATTTCAATGGATTTAATAAAGGAATTTTTAATTCCTTGCCCACCAATTTTTACACAAAATAAGATTGTGAATTTTATTGGACAAATAAGCTCTTTTATAGAAAAATATTCAGAGTTAAAAAACAAACTACAAACTCTAGATCAAAAATTTAAATTATCTTTGAAAAATTCTATATTTAAATATGCAATTGAAGGTAAATTAGTTAAACAAAATCTAAATGATGAACCAGCAAGTGAATTAGTAAAAAAAATATATGAAGAAAAACAAAAATTAATATCTGAAGGAAAAATTAAAAAAGATAAAAATGAAAGTTACATTTTTAAAGACAATAATTGCTATTATGAGAAGGTAAGCAATTTTGAACCTAAAAAGATAGATGTTCCTTTTGGTATTCCGAAAACTTGACATTGAATAAAGCTGTCTAATATTTGTGAATTGATATTGGGGAAAACACCTAAAAGATCAATTAATACCAATTGGAATTCTAATGATATTAATTGAGTAACTATTTCTGACATGAAAGACTTAGGTAAAATTTTTTCTACAAAAGAATATATAACAAATGAAGCATTTAAAAATGAGTTTACAAGAATTTCAAAAAAAGAATCTTTATTAATGAGTTTTAAATTAACTATAGGAAGAACAAGTATTTTAGAAATAGATGCAGTTCATAATGAAGCAATTGTTACAATTAATCCATATTATGATAAAGATTATGCTATTCGTGACTTTCTGTTTTATACATTGGGTACCTTTGTTTCTTTTATAGAAAAAACAAGTGCAATAAAGGGTAGTACAATAAATAAAGAAAAAATGATTAATATGTTGGTATCTTTGCCACCCATTAATGAACAAAGAAGAATAATAAAATCAATATCTAAAATACATTCATTAATTAATTCGATTGCTTAACTTAAAATGGTTTTACAATATTTGAATTTTAAAAACAAAATTTATTTTATATTGTTAATAACATATTTTTTAATAAATAATTATTTTAATTATTTATAAAACGCTTAGTGATTTTTAAAAAAACTAGCGTAGCAGAGAAATGATTTTATGTGTAATTTTAATAATTTTTTCACACTCTCTTTTTGGTGGTAAAGGAATCATGATATTTTTTAAGTTTTGAATTGAAATGCCTCCAATGATTCCTGTTGTTAACTGATTAAAAATGTTTTTAAAATAATAAGACTGAAGAAAATAAAACAAATATAGATTGTTAGAAAGAAAGTCATTAATACACACTAACTTATTACCAAAACAAACATCTTTACTTGTAATACCAATTTTTTTACCAGCACTTCCACCCTCTATACATAATAAAATTTTATTTTTCGGTGCAATTTTAAAATTTTTTTCATTTAATGGTATATAAACACCATTGTCATAATTAATAGAAAAATCAAAGTTTATATCTTTAGTTCCAATATAATCGTAACCTGAGCATTTCGTGTATTTCTTTTCTTTTTCTTCTTTACTTATGCTGTTACCATTATAAATTTCTGAAATAGTTTTTAATCTAACTCATGATCAATTTTCAGGAATTTCAAAAGGAACCTCTATATTTTGGGGTTTTCCATTATTTATCTTCTCATAATAGCAATTATTATCCTCAAAAATAAAACTTTCATTTTTATCTTTTTTAATTTTTCCTTCAGATATCAATTTTTGTTTTTCTTCAGATATTTTTTTAACTAATTCACTTACTGTTTCACTATTCAGATCTTGTTTAACTAATTTACCTTCAATTGCATATTGAATAATAGATTTTTTTAAATTTAATTTAAAAATTTTATCTAGATTAATTAAATTAATATTTAATTCATCATATTCATCAACACTTTTGTTAAGAATTATTATTTTTTGATATATAGAATTTTGTTCGTTTGATGGTGGAATTGGAATTAATTTTTCAATTGTTTCATTAACAGTAATTTGTGGTTGTGCAGAACCTGAACTTTGAAATAAGTAGGATTCAATGGATTTAAATAAAAAAAATAAAAATTTGCTATTCACAATACTAAATGGTTTCATATACATTGTTGTTTGTGTACAAGTTGCAGTTTCATCTTTTATTAAAGTAATTTTGCCAATAGATGCTCCTCTTGCTGGAATAACAAAATCATTTAATTTTAAATTTATTTTATTTTTTTCTTTTTGTATGTAACCTAATGGTTTATCTTCAATGGTTGCACTATAGACAGGATCCCCACAATCAATCATATCTTTTGTCAATATTGTTTGA
Source organism: Malacoplasma penetrans HF-2 (assembly GCF_000011225.1). Lineage (NCBI taxonomy): Bacteria > Bacillati > Mycoplasmatota > Mycoplasmoidales > Mycoplasmoidaceae > Malacoplasma > Malacoplasma penetrans. Next base: position 1,097,262 of record NC_004432.1, on the reverse strand, counting down.
CCCATACCAAATATACCTAAATTCTTTAATCTCACTCAAGTTCAATTGTTTGGTATTTCAAAGGGAACCTCTATCTTGTGGGGTTCACCATCATTGATCTTCTCATAATAACAGTTATCTTTACTTTATGTATAGTGTATTTATATAAGTTTTATGGAGGGGTTGATGATGATTAAAGAATTTAAAACTTATCTAATACAACAAAATTTATCTAAAAACACAATAGATGCTTACTGCACTGCAGTTAATCAATATATTGTTAATAAAGATAAAATAGATAAAAACAATCTATTGTTATGAAAAGCTAATATGATTGAAACTTTTAAAGCTAGAACTATAAATTTAAAAATCCAAGCAATTAATAATTACTTGGATTTCATAAACTTAGGTCATCTGAAATTAAAATCAGTAAAAGTACAACAAAGACTATTTTTAGAAAATGTAATTTCAGATGCAGATTATAATTTTTTAAAAACTAAATTAAAAAAAGAAAAGAATAAAGAATGGTATTTCATTGTTAGATTTCTGGCTGCAACTGGTGCAAGGGTTAGCGAATTAATAAAAATTAAAGTAGAACATGTACACTTAGGTTATATAGATATCTATACAAAGGGTGGGAAAATTAGAAGAATATACATTCCTAGAAATCTAAGAATAGAAGCCACTGAGTGACTAAAAAAACTTAATTTAGAAAGTGGTTACATCTTTTTAAATAGATATGGAAAACTTATAACTGCTAGGGGAATTTCACAACAATTAAAAAACTATGCAATTAAATACAAATTAAATCCCAGTGTTGTTTATCCTCATTCTTTTAGACATAGATTTGCTAAAAACTTTTTAGAAAAGTATAATGACATCTCTTTGCTAGCAGATTTAATGGGTCATGAATCCATTGAAACTACTAGAATTTATTTAAGAAAAACTGCTAGTGAACAACAAGAAATAGTAGATAAAATAGTCACTTGATAATTTATATAATTAGTGCTTTTTACAAATTTTGTAAAAAGCTATTTTTAATACTTCTTATTTTTTAAATATTCTTCAAAACTTAAAACATTAAAAATCAATGAACTAACTACATAAAAAAAATCAAACTATTTTAAATTGTTTGCTAATACTATGTCTATAAAAAAATGAAAGAAATAAAAATTTTTATTACATTAAATGGTTACTAATAATCATTTGTTTTATAATTAGTTTTGGGATTTATTTATACCCATGGAGGAAATTTATGATAAAAGTTGCAATTAATGGTTTTGGTCGTATTGGTAGACTAGCACTAAGAAGAATTTTTGATGTTTGTAAGAACGTTGAAATTGTTGCAATTAATGACTTGACTGATGCTAAAACATTATGTCACTTATTAAAATATGACACGGCTCATAGAACATTTAAAGGGAAGTTATCATATGATGAAAATAACAATTTAATCATTGATGGAAAGAAAATCCCAATCTTAGCTGAAAAAGATCCAGCTAACTTACCTTGAGCAAAATTAGGTGTTGATATTGTTGTAGAATCTACTGGTAGATTTGTTGATGAAGAAGGTGCATCTAAGCACTTAAAAGCTGGAGCTAAAAAAGTAATTATCTCTGCTCCTGCTAAAGGAAACATTCCTACAGTTGTTTACAACGTAAACCACCAAACACTTAAAGCTACTGACAAAATTGTTTCAGCAGCATCATGTACTACAAATGCATTAGCACCAGTTGCAAATGTATTAAGTAAAGAATTTGGTATTAAATGAGGATTCATGAACACAATCCACTCATATACTGCTGATCAAAGATTACAAGATGCACCTCACTCTGATTTAAGAAGAGCAAGAGCTGCTGCAATGTCTATTGTTCCAACATCTACTGGAGCTGCAAAAGCAATTGGTTTAGTTTTACCTGAACTTAACAAAAAAATGCATGGTATGGCATTAAGAGTTCCAACTATTACTGGTTCATTAGTAGACATTACTGTTGAATTAGAAAAAGATACAACTGTTGAAGAAATTCACAAGGCTATGAAAAAAGCTGCTAATGAAACATTAGAATATTGTGAAGATCCAATTGTTTCTACAGATATTATTGGAAATACTCATGGTTCAATTTTTGATCCAGGTTTATCAATGGAATTAGAAACTAATGGAAAGAAAACTTTCAAATTATTTACTTGATATGACAATGAATACTCTTATGTTGCTCAATTTGTAAGAGTATTAGAATACTTTGGGAATCTTAAATAATAATTTTTAGGGATATTTAATAATGGAATATAATAAAAAAATTGTTACTGACCTAACAGATTTAAAAGGTAAAAAAGTAATTTTAAGATGTGATTTCAATGTTCCAATTAATAAAACATCTGGAGAAATTACAGATTACACAAGAATTGATGCTGCTTTACAAACAATTAACTATTTATTAGATAAGGGTGTAAAACTAATTGTTTTATCTCACTTAAGTAGAGTAAAAACTCTTGAAGATATTTCAAGTGGTAAAAAAAGTTTAAAAGTTGTTCATAAAGCTTTAAAAAACAGATTACTTGGTAAAACTGTTTTATTTGAAGAAAATAATAGAAACAAAGACTTACCTAAAATTATTGATGGAATGGAAGAAGGTTCATTACTTCTTTTAGAAAACACAAGATATGCTGATGTTAATGAAAAAGGTGAAGTTGTAAAACTAGAATCTAAGAATGATCCATCTCTTGGTAAATTCTGAGCTTCATTAGCTGATATTTTTGTAAATGATGCTTTTGGAACAAGTCATAGAGCACATGCTTCAAATGTTGGAATTGCTAAAAACATTAAAGAATCTGCAATTGGGTTCTTAGTAAATAAAGAATTAGCAAAATTATCAAAAGCTGTTGTAAATCCTAGAAAACCAGTAGTGGCTATCTTTGGTGGTGCAAAAGTTTCAGATAAAGTTCCTTCAATTAAAAATATTGGAAAATTTGCAGACAAAATTTTAATTGGTGGTGGAATGGCTTTTATTTTCTTAAAAGCTAAAGGATTTGAAATTGGAAAATCTTTATATGAAGATGATCAATTAGAATTAACTAAAGAATTACTTTCTGAATTTGGTAACAAAATTGTTTTACCTGTAGATGCAGTTGTTGCTGATAGTATTAAAGCTGCTAAAGGTAAAAGATATGACATGGAACAATTCCCTGCTGATTTAGCTGGATTTGATGTTGGTAAAAAAACAATCAAATTATTTAAGAAAGAATTAAAACTTGCTGAAACTGTTATTTGAAATGGACCTTTAGGTGTATTTGAAAATGATGCTTTCAACAAAGGTACTTTAAAAGTTTGTAAGTACATTGCAAAAATCACTGCTAAAAAAGGATGTTATTCTGTAATTGGTGGTGGTGACTCTGCTGCAGCTGCTGCTAAGTGTGGAGTAACTCATAGCTTCTCTCACATTTCAACAGGTGGTGGAGCTTCATTAGAATTCTTCTCTGGTGTTGAATTACCAGGTGTTGCTTGTATTAAAAATAAAGGTGAAGAAGGAAAAGTAGAAGCTGTTAAAGAAAAAACAACTACAACAACAGAATCTGCTTCTAAAGAAAAATCTTCAACAGCTAAAACTGCAAGTAAACCTGCAACTTCAAAAACAACTGCTGCTAAAAAACCTGCTGAGAAAAAACCAGCAGCAAAGAAACCTGCAGCTAAAAAATAGTTGTTATACTTAAACAAATTACATAAATGAAATTGGAACTAAGGTTCCAATTTTTTTTATTTTTATAAATTAAAGTTTTTATTTGTTTAATGCTATATAAGCATTCAAATATCCTTGATAGTTTGATTAAAGTAATATAAGTTATATAATATAGATTATAAAAAAAGGAAGGGTTTTAACATGATGAATAAAGGTTATTTTGCATCATCTAACAATAATGCATATCATGTTGAAGGCTACAAAACCACTAAATTAAAATATAACAAAAAACAAATGTCAGTTTTAAACATTGGTATGCTAACTGCAGGTTTAGGATTTCTATATGTTGCTGCAATCGGTTTCATTTTAGAATATGCAGTCTTTCTACCATTGGGTAATGAAATTTCTCAAGTGATGTTATTAAGTTTTGCTTCAGTGGGAATTATTGTAGGTTCAATCATGTCTATGATTTGAGCTTTTAGAGTTCATAAAGCATCCTTAGCATTTGGTCTAATCACCATATTAATATATACAACTGCATATGGAATAGGGTTTGGATCTCTATTTGCATATTTACAACAACAATTTGAAAACCAAGGTTTATTACTAATTATGTCTGTGTTTGGAATAGTTGGTTTAATATTTATTGGTACATTTGCAGTTGTAAAATTAATGAGTTTAAAAGCATTTGTAACATTCTCAAAAATTGTAATGGTAGCAAGTATTTTTGGATTCATTGCTATGATGGGACTTATTATTGCAAGTATCTTCTTAGTTGGAGAAGCTTATAGAACAATTGCTATTGTAGTTTCAGTAATTGGAATTCTAATGGCTGTATTATTTTTAGCTTATGATTTATGATTAGCTCAAAATATGGACAAGTTCTATGTTGAAGAAGGTATGAATGCTAAAATGGGGTTATTTATAGGATTCCAAATCTTAATCAATCTAATTATGATGTTATTTTATTTACTAAGACTTGTAGCTTTACTAGCAGATAACAGAATTGGTAAATAATAAACATTAACAAAAAATAACAAGGGAACAAAAACATATATCTTAAATTAGGGTATCAAAAGAATTTTCATAATTCTTTATAGATATCCTAATTTTTTTATGTTGCTAATTTTTCTTTTAATTACTAAAAAAGCAAAAAAATTAATAAGTCTAAAAAATTTAAAAAGTATCTTTAATGATAAAGTAAACAATTTTATTTATATAATTTTATAAGACTAAAAATATTTATACATAATGGATTTTTTATATGCAATTAGATAAAGGATTATTTGTAGCATTTGAAGGACCAGATGCTTGTGGTAAATCTACAGTTAGCAAATTGGTTTACCAAAAATTAATAAATTTTTTTAATAACAAAGATTCTGTAATTTTGACTAGAGAACCAGGTGGTACTGAAGTTGGGGAAAAAATTAGAGAGATACTTGTCAATTATGATATTGATCCAAGAACTGAAGCTTTACTTTTTGCAGCTTCTAGAACTGAACATGTTTGAAATGTAATTTTAAAAGCAAAAGCAAATAAGAAAATTATTCTATGTGATCGTTTTATTCATTCTTCTTTAGTTTATCAAGGGATTGTAAAAAACTTAGGTTATAAAAACGTTTATAAAGTTAATCAATTTGGAATCTCTAAAATTAAACCTGACATTGTTTTTTACTTTTCAGCAAATCCTAAAGTGTTATTAGAGAGAAAAACAAAAGATAAAGACCGAGACATTTTTGATAGATTAGACAACCAATATGCACAAGAAGAAAACTTGAAAAAAATAATTGGAGGGTATTCTTCAATTCTTCAGTTTGATAACAGAAATGTGATTAGGTTGGATGCTTTAAAACCTGTAGAAGAATTAGCAAATAAAATTTGTGCAACTATTCTTGAAAGAGTGAGATAAATTTTAAATATGAACCATAATGAAAAGATTTTAAAAAGTTTAATAAAAAATAAACCAAGTCCACTTTTATTAGAAGAGTCAACTGCTAGTTTTACAATGAATTTTATTTATGATTTTATGAAATCAATTTGTTGTACTAAAGCAGAAAGTTTTTGTAATACTTGTGAATCTTGTTGAAAAATTACAAGAGGTAAATATTTTGATTTTCATTTAATAAACACTTATAAAGATTCAATTCATAAAGAAGACTTATTGAGTATTATTAATAAACTTTCATATCCTTCAGTTGAAAAATATGGAAATAAATTTTTAATAATTTATGGTATTGAAAATGTAAATAAGCAAATTGCTAATATGCTTTTAAAAAATATTGAAAACCCTAGTAAAAATACTTATTACATTTTTGTTACAAGAAATCACAACAACATTATTAACACAATTAAAAGTAGATGTGTTTTCTATAAGATTATTAGTGAAGAAAAAAGGTTTATTAAAGAATTGGAAAGCAACAAGATTGACCAAAGATATTTTTCTTATTTCTTACTAAACTTTTATTCAATTGATGAAGTTTTAGATTTTTATAATAATGAAACTTTTTCTAAGATTGTTAATGTTTATGAAACTTTAATTAATGACAAAAATAAATTAATCTCTATTCATAAATCTTTAATAAGCTTTAAAACTTTTTCATATTATGAAATTGCTAAATTATTATTTTTGCTAGAACCTAAAGTTTCTCCTGAAAATAAAGAAAAAATTTATCATTTAATTAGTAGTCTAAAATACAATTTAAATAAAACTTTAGTATTTAATGAAATACTTTCTATGTTGAAATAATTATGAATGACACAATAACTGCAATTGCTACACCAAATATTAATTCTGCAATTTCTATAATTAGAATTTCAGGTCCTAATACTTATGAAATAGTAAGTAAAATTACAAAAAAAGAAATTACTAAAACTGGTTATACTTTTGTTAAAGAATTTATTTACCAAAATGACTTGATCATTGATGAAGTCATTATTTTAAAATATGTAGCACCTAAAAGTTTTACAGGTGAAGATTTAATAGAAATTAATTGTCATGGTGGTGTTTTAATTACTAATAAAATACTAGATTTAATTCTAGAATCTGGTGCTAGATTAGCTGAGAATGGTGAATTTACTAAACGTGCTTTTTTAAATAATAAATTAACTTTAAGACAAGCGAACTCTATTAATAATTTGATCTTCTCTAAAACTGATATTGCAACTAATTTGTCATCAAATGGAATCATTAATAGTAACAATGATTTCTTTTTAGATATTAAAGAAAAAATCTTTTACTTAATTGGAAAAATAGAAGTAAACATAGATTATCCAGAATATGAAGATGTAGAACAAGTAACTGCTAAAGAATTTAATTTAGAAGTTAAAGAGATCATAGATAAATTAAATAAAACTATCAATGACTTTAATAAAGTAAGTTATTTATACAATGGTTTAAATGTAGTAATTGTTGGTAAACCAAATGTTGGTAAATCATCTCTTTTGAATTCATTAATTAAAAAGAATAAAGCAATAGTTTCTGATATTAAAGGAACTACAAGAGACTTAGTAACTGAATCTATTAATTTAGAAGGATTATTATTAAACTTTATAGATACTGCTGGAATTAGAGAATCAAAAAATAAAATAGAAAATATTGGTATTAAAAAAACAATGGCATCTATTAAAGAAGCAGATTTGATTTTGTTTTTAATTGATGACTCCAAAAAAATAGATAAGAAAGAAAAAGAAATTTTAAATTTAATAAAAAATAAAAATTACATAATTGTAAAAAATAAATCTGATTTAAAAGTAAATGCTAATAGTGAATTAAAAGGTATTAGTATTTCAGCATTAAAAAAAGATGTTAAACCTTTAGTTAATGAAATAAAAACTAATTTAAAACAAGGTGATTTTAATATTGCAAATAATTTAGCAATATGTTCAGATAATGAATTAAAAATAATTAAACAAGTTTTATTAGTATTAAAAAAATCTTATGCTAATTCTTTATCAGGATTTCCTTTAGATTTATTAGTTGAAGATTTAAAAGTAGCATATGAAAAAATATGTACAATAATGGGATTATCAGAAGATTTAAATATAATAGATAAAATGTTTAAAAATTTCTGTTTAGGAAAATAAGGATTTTAATATGATCAAATATTATGATACTCACAGCCATTTAAACATGGATGTTTATGACAATGAAATTGAAGAATGTATTAAGCAATTAAAAGAAAACCAAACATTTACTAACTGTGTAGCTTATGATTTTAACAGTTCAGTAAAAGCAGTTGAATTATCTAAAAAATATAGTGATTGTATGAAAGCTTGTGTTGGGATTCACCCAAATGATATTGAACAATATTTTGGTGATAAAGATATTTTTAACAAGTTAGATAATTTAATAACAAACAATAGAAACCATATTGTTGGAATTGGTGAAATTGGTTTAGATTTTTATTACAGCAGTGAACTTAAAAAAGAACAAATTCATTTTTGTATAGAGCAAATTAAATTGGGGGTTAAACATAATCTTCCAATTATGTTTCATTTAAGAAATGCTTTTGAAGATATCAAACCAATTATTGAAAATTTTAAAGATATCAAAAAATTAATTCATTGTTTTTCTTCTAACTTAGAAGAAGCAAAATATTATGTTAGTCAAAAGTGTTTTATATCAATTCCAGGAATTGTTACTTTTAAAAATGCTTTATCTTTAAAAGAAGCAGTACAATGAATAGATATTAATTGTATGGTTACAGAAACTGATTCTCCTTATTTGACACCTGTTCCTTTTAGGGGCAAACAAAATTATCCTCATTATGTAAAACACACAGTAGAAGAAATTGCAAAATTAAAAAATCTTGAAGTTGATGTAGTGTCTGAAAAAGTATTAAATAATGCTAAAAATTTTTTTGGAATTAATTTTTAAATTAAGTTTTATATATAATTAATTAAAAAGTGAGTTTTAAAAAAAGACATCATTTTTATAGAAAGTTTATATCCTATGATTGATTTAAGTAATAAGGCACTAGAAAGAAAAGATGATTCTGTTAGAAGAAAAACAGAAAATCAAAAGTCTAAAAATTTAACTACCAAAAGAATTGAAAATACTGCTACTAGAAGAATAGAAATAAAAAAATCACCAATTAACAAAAAAGAATTTACTTCTAATTTTGTTTATTCACGTAGGTTTCCAATTTTTATAGTTTCATCAGTTTTATTTCTTTTATCTTTTGGGTTAATCATTTTTGCAACTACTAGCATCCCACAAGAGAATCACTTAAACAACTTAATCTTCTTTTCTATTATTACAGCTATTAATTTAATTATTTGTATTGTTTTAGGCATTGATCTATTTAGATTAATTCCTAATCATGATTTAAATATGGATGATGAAGATGACAGAAGTAACTACACTTATGTAAGAATATTTTGCTTAACTAAGTTTATTGCTGCTTCATTTGCTTTAGTGGTTTTATTATCAATAACTATTTCATTAGGTCTTTTGAATAGTCAGTTATCTTCACTTCATTTAACAAATAAAACTATTTATTATAGTGCTGCAATTTTATCAATGATATTTAACTTTGTTTCAGTGTTTACAAATATTCTTTCATTTGTAGAATCAAAATTTAGTAGAGGAATTTTAAATGAATAATAATAGACCTTGAAATAATCCATCAAATAACAACACCAATAAATCACAAGGAACCTTTAAACCAGTTAATATAACTAATACTGTAAAGGTTACTAGAGATTCTAATAGTGAAAATACTCCAACTACTGGATTGGACAGTGAAAACCAAAGATTATTAGATTCTGTAATTGGTAAAGTTAGAGAATACAAACCAATGTCATTAGATAAATGACTTATAGTTTCTAAAATAATGTTGGTATCAATTATTGCTTTATTCATATTAAATCTATTAGTCTTTGCATTGATGCTTTTTTATTCAATGTTTCAATTATCAATAAAAATGGATTTTAGTAATAGCATTGGTGTTTGAAAAGACTATTATTATTTTGGAATTTTCTCTCCACTCTCAATAGCTTCAGTAGCAATCACTTTAATCAATTTAGGTTTATCAATGGGATTCCATTTTATCTGTTTAAAATACGATGATAATCCAGATAATAGTTTAAATGTGGTAGTTGGAAGATTATCATATTACAACAAATGAAATCTGTTACTATTTATATTCTTTATCTCCCTTTATGCTTTTATGCTTGTTGGGTTTTATGCAGCTTTTTTTGATTATGGAATTCCTTTAATTATTATTACTGCTGTTTTAATATTTGGAATATTTGTTGCTAGATTTATTTTTATAGTTCTAATGGGAATTTATTTCTTTAAAAAACACTAACTTATAAATCATAGAAATTCTAGAAAGTTATTTCTAGAATTTTTTATTTTATGAAATAGCTATAATTATCAGATTTTGATAATTTAAAACTTTAATTAATAGTTATTAATTTGTAAATTATAATTAACATATTGAAAATAACTATATAAATATGAACAATAAAATAGCTTTCTATCGTAAATATAGACCTAATTCATTTAATGAAATAATTGGTCAAAAATTTATTATCAAAACTCTTTCAAATTCAATTATTAAAAACAAACAAAGTCATGCTTATATCTTTTCTGGTCCTAAAGGGGTTGGAAAAACTTCAATAGCTAAAATCTTTTCTAAAGTATTAAATTGTTTAAATCTTAAAGATGGAGATTGTTGTAATAATTGTAATAACTGTAATCTGATTAATCAAAATCAAGCTGTTGATATTGTTGAATTAGATGCAGCTTCTAACAATGGGGTTGGAGAAGTTAGAAATATTATTGATACTATCAATTATTTACCAAGTGTTTTGAAATACAAAGTTTATATAATTGATGAAGCTCATATGCTTTCTAATGCTGCATGAAACACTTTTTTAAAATTAATAGAAGATCCACCAAAGTATTTAGTTTTCATTTTTGCAACAACTGAATCTTATAAATTTCCACCAACTATTATTTCAAGATGTCAAAGATATAATTTCTTAAAACTAAATAATAGTGAATTAAAAGAATGTTTGAAATCAATTGCAAAAAAAGAAAAAATTAAAGTTGAAGATAATGCTTTAAATAAGATTGCAGAACTTGCAGATGGTTCATTAAGAGATGCATGTTCATTAATTGATCAACTAGATTCTTATACAAACTCTGATATCAAAATAGAAGATATTTATAATGTTTTTGGAATCTTAGATGTAAATGAAAAAATCAATTTACTTAAATCTGTTTGAAATAGTAATGTAGAACAAATAATAAATAAAATTAATGAATATGAAGTTAAAGGAATTGATTTTTATCAATTATCAATTGATCTAATAAATCTTTTATATGACAAACTAGTTTATGAAAGAACTAAAAATGTTTCATTACTTAAATACCTTCCAAGTGAACAAACTAATTTTTTGGAACTACAACCTAAATTTATTATTAAATGCTTAGAAGTATGACAAGATAATTTAAATAAAATAAAAACTTCTTCTAATCCTAAATTCTACTTTCAATTATCTTGTTTTGAATCTTGTAAGTTATTTGAATTTGAGTTTGATACTAATCTAACAGCTAATTCATATGTAGTTAAAAATGAAACAGAACTTAAAGAACAATTAGAACAAAAAGTTAAACCAACTAAGAAAGAAACTGTAAAAGTTGAGTTAACAGAAAAAAACAAACCAGATAAATTAAAAGAAGAAATAAAAGCAGAAGAAATAAAAGTTAAACCAAGTAAAAAAGAAGAAATAGTAGAAGAAAAAGTTATAGAGCAAGAAAAAGAAAATAATTCTGCTCAAGAACCTATTTTAGATACTAGTAACTTCAAACAAGTTAAATTATCTGAAAGTATGAAAGTAGTTCAGATTAAAGGTAAACCTGAAGGGAAAAAAGAGGTTATTGAACCTCAAAATAAAAAAATAAATATTGTTGATAATTTTGTAGATAACTTTGTTCAAGTAGATCATTTAGATAAAGATTCAGATATTTTTGATGAGTTTGGTATAGTTGGTAAAAAATCAAAAGCTAAAACAAATAAAGCTAATAAACCTAAAGAGGTTATAAAAGAAGAAGTTATTGAAAAAGAAATTGTTAAAGCACCTGAAGTGGTTGTAGAAAAAACTGAAAAGAAAAAACCCAAAACAAAATCAATTGAATCTTCTTCAGAGCAACTTTCACTTTTTTCTTTTGATAATATTGAAGCTGATTCACCAACTGATTACTTAGAAGAACAATTTGAATCTATTGAAGAAGAAAACATAACAGAAGACTCAAATGTAAATACTAAAAAGGGCAATGTTGATCCAACTAAAGAACCTATAGAATTACCTAAAGATAAAAAAGAAAATAAAGTTGAGAAAAAAGAAGAAATTGCTAAACCAATTACACAAAGTGTTAATAAAGTAAAAGAGGAAGAATCTTTTAAAGAAATTGATATTGATGAAGCTTTTTTAAAGATTGCAGTTAATAGTAACAATAGTGAAAAAGAAAAAGTTAATAACTTCTTTAAAAGTATTAAAGACTCAATGCCTTCAAATTCATTTGAATCATCTATTAAACAAATGGATAGACTTATTGTGGTTTCTAATAATGGAATAGCATTTTCATCAGCAGATGATTTAGAAATTGAAAACATTAATAAAATTAATCAATCATTAGAGTTTTTAGAATATTTAAAAAATAAACTTAATAAAGTTTATTTAGTTATAGCAATAACTAAAGACCAAGCAATTAAAGTTGGGAATGAAATTAGAAATAATAAACTAAGTCCATCTAATACAAAAGATGTAGATATTGAATTTTTAAATACTAAAATTAAATCTAAACCAACAGCAAAAGATTTAGTTGAAAGTATGTTAAGTGAATTAATAATTGATGAGGAGTAATTAATTATGAATATGCAAAAAATGTTGCAACAAGCAAAAGCTTTACAAAGCAAAATGGAAAAGAAGATAAAAGAGTTTGAACAAGAAGAGTTTGAATTTGTTTATCAAAAATCTATTACTATTCAAATTAAAGGAAATTATGAAATTATCAAAATGGATATTAATAAAGAATTAATAGATCCTGAAGATAAAACGATGTTAGAGGAAATGATTTCAGAAGCTATTAATGAAGCAATTTCTGCAATTACTGAAGAAAAAGAAAAGATTACTAAAGGTGCAATGCCATTTTAATTATGAAACCAAAAGAATTTGAATATTTTGTAGAAGCACTAAAAAGTTTACCTACTATTTCAAATAAAAATGCTTCAAAAATTGCTTATTTCTTTTTAGAAGCAGATGAAGTTTTTTATAGTCAATTTTTAGATAGACTAACTAGTTTGAAATCAAATATTAAATTTTGTTTAAATTGTAATAATCTAACTTCTGATTCTCTATACTGTGATATTTGTAATACTGATAGCAGGGATAAAAATAAATTATGTATTGTTTCATATTTAGAAGACTTAGAAAAAATTGAAGCTTCTAATAGTTTTAGTGGATTGTATTTTGTTTTAAATACAGAAATAAAACATAAGGATTTAAAAACTGCTAAAAAAATAAATTTAGAGAAGTTAGAAAACATGATTAATAAATTCCATGTGAGAGAAATTCTGATTTGTACTAACATGACAATTGATGGTGAATTAACTTCTTCTTACATTAAAAATTTTATTAAAGAAAAAAACTACAATATTGATTTATATCGGTTAGCATTAGGTATTCCAATGAATGCTTCAATTGAATATATTGATTGAGAATCATTAAAATACTCAATTGAAAACAAAAGAAAAATTGACTAAGTGATTTATCATATTTAATACATTAACTTTCTTTGCTTACTTAGTTAAGTAATGCATTAAGAAAGTTTTTATTTGTTTAACTTTATCAATAAAGGTTTATGATATTACTAACTAAATCAAAATTTATATTTTTATTTTTTATATTAAAAGGGAAAAAAATGAATTCTGAAAAAGATAAAATTTTATTAAGTGAAACTAAAGAAGTAAATAATGAATTAGAAAAAGTTGCTTATCAAGCTGAGCAAATTACAGAACTTGATAATGGTCCTGTAAAACAAACTGAAGCTCAACCTAATCTTAATAACAATAATATTAGCAATGCTGCAATTGCAGGTGCTGCTATGAATATGGTTCAAAATTTTATTGTTAATCCAAATGAGAAAAATAATCAAAATGGGTTAAATAAAAATTCTTCTGCAAGTCCAATTAAAGAAAGAAATCTTACAATTAACTATTCAGCAGTTACTAACAATCCTATTGAGATGTTTTACAATCACATCAACAACACAATTGGAACCGTGTTTGATGATTATTTTGCTATTAAGTTTAATCAATATAAGGGTGTTGTAAAAAAGACATATGAATTAGACTTACAAATTACTGATTTAGAAGGTTCAATCATTAATAAGAAAAAAGAACTTCAATACACAAAAAGAAAATGAATACATGCATTATTCATAATTAGTTTTGTATTTATAATTGGTTTATTTTTCTTTAAAAAATATAAAGCTAATTTAGCTATGATTAATCAATTTAAAGAATTTAAAAATCAACAAGAAAATAATATTTTAGACACTTCTAATAATAGATTTGCATTAATGCATTCATTACTATCTACAATTACTTTATATGACTTGTATAAATATACATTTGAAAGATATGGGTTTAAAATTTCTGAATTAATTCCAACTACTAGAATTTTAAAATTATTAGATAACAAAAATAATATAGATGTTAAATGTGGTATTTCTGGTTTATATAAAAATACACCTTTCTATGATGTTTTAGTTAGAAGTTTAGCTTGAAGAGAAGTTACAACTAGTAGATCTGAATCTTTCCCTTATACTTCATATGAAACAGTAACAGATTCAAATGGTAAAAGAAGAACAGTTGCAGTTACTAAATATGAAACCTTAACAGCTTACCACCACGAAAATACTCCATTTATTGATGCTGATAATGTTTTAGTATTTATGACTCATTATGAACCACAATTACTTTTTTCCACTAACAACAAAAAACCAAACAAATATATTGAATTAGAAAATAAGAACTTTGTAAAACTTTATGGTTTAGATGTTTCTGGTGATGCTAAAAATGATATTTCTATTCAGCAAAGAGTTAATCAATTCTTTACTATTAAAGCACAAGAAGATTATTTAAAATGATTGGACTTAAATGGTAAATATACTTTTGACTTCTTCAAACTAAAAGACTCTTTCAATATATTTAATACTTCTCATGATATTTTTCCATTAGAGGCTGCAAATCACTTTATTGAAGATATTAATATCTTAGAAAATAATGCAGAAGTTAACTTAGATGTTTTATGTAACAGAATTAAAGATATAGCATTTAACTACTTTAACAAGATTATTAAAATGTTACAGTTACCTTTATTATCTCCTGCAATCAATCGTGAATGATATAAACACAATTCAAATAACTATACAATTGGTAACAATTTGAGTGAAGTATATGATGATGTAGATAATATTTCTAACTTTGATTCAAACTATAATGCTTTAAGATTTTTAGATCCTAAGTTCTTTTGATTCAATACAAACAAAAAACCTACTAAACCAATTTGATTTAGATTAAATGAATCAGTAAAAAATAAAAAAGATATTATTCACTTTCACTACAATATGAATTCTTATTGATCTGAAACTTTAATAGATTATGTAACAGTAGTTGGGATGCATGTTGGTACAAAAGTAATTGGTGTACCATATGAAAAATTCTATTTCTTTACTGAAGAAAAATTCTTATCTAACTTATTTGCTAATAATAAAAATGTTCCAAGAATTTATATTACTCCAAATGTTAGACACCTTATTGGTAAAGGGACATATGAAAACCAAGAATTTGTTAATCTAATGATTCAAAAAGGAATTTGATGTAGTAACCCAAATTGATTAGAAAATTTCTCAAGAACTAAACAATTAGTAACTATCTCAGATAAATTAAATGAATATAACAAAGATGCTCAATCTTCAATTGTAATTGATCAATATGGGTTCTACTTTATATCAAATAATAAAGATACTAAAAATGAATTTGTTGAATCTATTTTATTAGAACTTAAATCGATATTTAGTATGTAACTATTTATTAAAAATTAATATAATAATATTGTTTCTATAAATCTATGAAAGGAATAAAAATGCTAGTAGATACAAGAATACCACAAAATCCACAAGGGTTTAATTTAAACGTTGATAATACTCAAAGAGTAGCTAAAGCTTCTGCTGCTCAAAAATTTGGATGAATTCTATTAATCATTCTAACTTTTTCAGTAATTTACTGAATTAGTATTTCTTGAAAAAACCAATTCATTGATTCTCAAATGAGAATTAATGAAGCATCAAGTGCAATCCAAGTAAACGAAGCAAAAAGAAGAGATACATTAATTAAACTTTTAGAACAAACTAAAGGTTATATGAAACATGAAAGAGAAACATTAGAATTAGTTACAAAATATAGAGGTGGTGTAGCTAATAGTAATGAAACTTCAAAATTAGATAACCAATTATCTCAATTCATGATGAATTTAAATGTTCAATATGAACAATACCCACAATTAAAAGCTGATGCTATTATTACAGAATTAATGAGTACATCTCAATACTTAGAAACTGAAATTGCTGCTTCTAGAAGACTATATAACCAAAAAGTAACTTCTTTTAATGCTGAAATCTTCATGTTCCCTAAAATTGCTGTAGCTAGTAAAATTGGATTAGCAACATTCCCTATGTTCCAAGCTTCTGCAGTTCAAAGACAAGATGTTGATATGTCTAGTTTAACAAGTTACAACACTCCAACACCTGCACCTGCAAATGGTGGTTCAACTCCAGCTGTTGTTCAATAATATTTAAAGAATTTTAAAAATCAAATTAATGCTTAAAAGTATTAATTTGATTTTTTTATTTGTCTTTAACATAGATATTGTAAAATTTATTTTTGGTTTAAAAATTAATCAATATCTTAACTTATAAATTATTATTTTATAGATAGGTTTAAATCATGATAAAAGAATTTAAAGATTTTATACAAACTACACTGACTAGTGAGATGGATATTAAAGAATTGAATGTTTTACAAACAGAATCAATTCCAATAATTAATAAAGACAAAAATGTTGTATTAGTTTCTCAAACTGGGACTGGTAAAACATTATGTTATTTACTACCTATTTTAGAAAATATAAATTTAGATTCAAAAGAACTTCAAGCAGTTATAGTAGTTCCAACAAAAGAATTGATTAGACAAATCACTAAGATTCTTTCTTTTTTTAAAAAGCATAATAACAAACTATCTTATTTATCTATTGTTAATAATGCTTCAAATGTAGATTTTGCTTTAGAGTCTAAATCACCTAATCATCAAATCATAGTTTGTTCACCAAGTAAATTTAATGAATTAACAAAGTATAAAACTTACGTTAGATCTTTACAATACATAGTTCTAGATGAAGCAGATATGACTTTAGATCTAGGTTTTTTTGGATTAGTTAATCAGGCATTTAGTTCACTTAAACATATTAATAACATAAAAAAGATTGCAACTTCTGCAACATTACATGAAAGCTTATCTGTTCAAGTTTCTAAATTTTTCAAAAACTCTATCATCATAGATAAAAGCAAAAATATTTGAGAAAACCCAAATATTAAACATTATGTAATTCATTACAACCACAATGAAGATAAAAATAAAATGTTGTTAAACATTATTAAGAAATTAAATCCATTTTTTGGAATTGTGTTTTGTAATACTAAAAAAGAAGTTGATGCTTTATATGATTATATTTATCAAAATAAAATCCCAGTTTTAAAATTACATAGTGGTTTAGAAAATAGACAAAGAAAAAACATCTTTAGAGAAATTAAAGAAAACAATATTAACCTTTTAATAGCAACAGACCTTGCATCTCGTGGTGTGGATATTGAAGGTGCTAGCCATGTTATTTCATATGATTTACCAAAAGAAGATTTGTGATATGTTCATAGAGCTGGAAGAAGTGGTAGAAAATCATATAAAGGTGCTTCTTATGTATTTAATGACAGTAATTCAATTTATCAAATTGAAAGATTAAGTAGAAAAGGAATTAGATGAAATCATTTAAAATACTACAAACACAATTTAAATGAGTATCAATTCAAATTTAAAACTAGAGTTAAAAAAGAAACTAAAGTTGATTTACAAATCAGAGATGTAATCAACAAAGCTAGTAAAAAAGTTAAACCAAATTATAAGAAGAAAATAAAACTTCAAATTCAAGAAATTAAAAGAAAAGCAAAAAGAGAAAGAATTGAAGAATTAGTAAATCAACAAAGATTAAAAAAATATAAAATGGAAAGTGCTAGAAAAACAAGATTAAAAAAGGAAAGAGGATATTAATATGCCTAGAAAACATTTAATTGCATCTGGAATTAACAAGAAACAACAAACACAAGCAAAGTTAGGTAACAAGCTTGCTAAAGAAATTAAAGCAGCTGCTAAAGTTGGTGGACCAAACCCTGAAGCAAACCCAAGATTAAAAGCAGCAATTGATAAAGCCTTACAAAATAATTTATCTAAAGAATCAATTGAAAAAAACATTAATGGTTCTATTAAAGATCCATCATCTTTAACTGATGCTGAATATGAAGGATATGGTCCAAATGGTTTAAGAATAATTATTAAAACATTATCTGATAATGATAATAGAACCATTAGTTCATTAAGAGGATATTTTAGTAAATTAAAAGGTGAAATAGCAAAACCTAATAGTGTAAAAAATTCTTTTATTTATGGTGGTGAAATTATCATTTCTAACAAAGATTTAACTGAAGATGATTTAATGGAAAAGATTTTATTATCATTAGAAAAAATTGAAGTTACAGACAATGATGAACCAATCCAAGAAACAAACCAGCATGAGGACTGTTTCCAAATTATTGTTATGCCTAAGTATTTCTATAAAATCAGACAAGAACTTGAAACATTAGGTTTAAAAATAATTGAAAGTGAAATTAAATACATTCCAACTGACTATGTTGATTTAAACAAAGAAGACTATGCAAGATTGGAAAGATTTTTAGATAGTTGTAATGAAGATGATGATGTTCAATGGGTTATTAGTAATTTTGGAGAAGTTATAGAATAATATGTCAAAAATTGTTAAACAAGAAGAAAATTTTTCAAAGTGATATACATCTATTATTGAAAATGCTAATCTAGTTGACTATGGATTAGTAAAAGGAACAATAATGTTTAAACCTTATGGGTTTGCAATTTGAAAAAGAATTCAAGAAGAATTTAATAAGATATTAGTTAGTTTAAACACTGCTGAAGTTTGTTTTCCTATGTTAATTCCATATTCAGAGTTTATGAAGGAAAAAGAACATGTGGAAGGTTTTAATCCAGAATTATTTAAAGTGTCACATTTAGGTGAAAAGAAATTAGAAGATGAATTAGTAATTAGACCAACATCAGAAATTTCTTTCTGTAATTATTTTAAAAAGAACATTAAATCTTATAATGATTTACCTTGTATTTTAAATCAGTGAGGAAGTGTTTTTAGAGTAGAAAAAAATACTAGACCTTTTTTAAGAACATCAGAATTTTTATGACAAGAACAACATGCTGTTTTTGCTGATAAAAAAGAAGCATTTGATTTTTCAATTACAATGGTTAATGAATACAAGAAGTTTGTAAATGATTATTTATCAATTGCAGTTTTAATGGGTGAAAAAACTGAGAATGAAAGATTTGCAGGGGCAGATAATACTTTTACTATTGAAGCATTAATGCCAGATGGCCAAGTGCTTCAATCAGCCACTTCTCACTATCTAGGAACTAATTTTGCTAAAAGCTATGATTTAAAATATCAAACAAAAAACAATAACTATGATTTAATGTTTCAAACATCTGCAGGACTTTCTACTAGAATTATTGGTGCTATTATCATGAGTCACTCAGATAATAATGGATTGGTATTACCTTTTAAAATTGCACCTATTCAGTTTGCAATTGTAACTTCTAATGAAGTGAATAAAGATAGTGATGAATTAAAAGCAATTTATAAAAACTTATTTGGTTATAAATACCAAACATATTTTGTTGAAAAATCTCTTGGTCTTCAACTACAAGAAAATGAGATTAAAGGAATTCCTTTCCAATTAATTTTAGGTAAAAAAGAAATTGAAAATAATACTATAACAATCTATAGAAGAGACACTAGAGAAAAACAAAATATTAGCTTTAAAGAATTTAACCAAAACTTTATTGAAAACTTAATTAAAGAATATTCTTCAAATTTATTTAATAAAACTGAGAAGAGATTAAATTCATCAATTGAATTTGTAAATAATATAGATGAATTTAAAAAAGCATTAGACAATAAAAAAATCATCTCTGCTTACTGATCTGGAAATGCAGAAGATGAAAAAAAACTAAAAGAATTAACTACAGCAACACCAAGATGTTTTGATTGAAATCAAAAAATTGATAAAACTAAAAAATGTTTTTTTACTAATAAACCCAATGCAAAGCTAGTTTACTTTGCAAGAGCTTACTAATAATTATTTGATTTCTATTTTATTTTTTATTTCTTCAAATACCAAATTGTACTGATTAAGCAATTTGGTATTTTTTGCTAAATCACTATATTTTTTAAACTCACAATAAGGAATAGGGATATCAAATAATATAGATGATAATTGTTTTCTAAGTCTTAACATTTCATTCATGTTAATAGTATTGTTATTTGAAAGCAGTGGTAAGAATTTAAAGTTAGATGAATTTATTGAATTACTTAAAAATAAATTTAGCACTTTATTTTTAAAACTTAAGATATCTTGGCCAATTTTAAAAGGTGAAATAATAAAGTTTGAATTATGGATTACATTTATATTAATTGAAGGTAATGCAACTAGATTATCTATTAGTATTACTTCATAAGAATTAGAAAGATATTCAATTAGGTTTTCTAAATTATCTTGTAGATCTGGATTGATATTTAAATCCATTAAATCTAAGTTAGTATTTACTGGCATTAATTTTATAGTTTTGTTATTTCATTCAAGTTTTTTAGTTACTAAATTTTTCTTTAAGAATAATCCATACTTGCTAAATAGATCAATATTTAAGATTAATGTTTTATTTTTTTTTGAAAAGAATTTAGCTAACAAAAAACAAGAAAGTGATTTTCCACCATCTTTTAAACCAATAAAATTAATTTTTATCATTGTTTAATATTTCCTTTCAAGTTCTTGGGAAAATATTATTTACTTTATTTTTTTTAATGTATTTTAAGCTGACAAAAGTTTTGCCATCATATTCAATTGTTTCTATTTTTGGTTCTTCTTCTATTTTTAATTTTGAACTTATGTTTTTTGCATTATCTAATTCAACAAGATAATTATTAGATTTTAGAAAAAAACCAATACCATTAATTTTTAATCCAGGAAAACTTAATTCTAATAAAATTCTTAATTCCGCAACTGCTCTACAAGTTATCAAATCAAAAAATTCAATTTTATCTTTGATGTAATCTTCACACCTTTGGTTTGAAATAAAAACATTTTCTAATTCCAATTTATCTACTAAGTTATTTAGGAAATTAACTTTTTTAGTGTTTGATTCAACAATATATAAATTAATATGAGGAAATAATATTTTTAAAAATATTCCAGGAACACCAGAACCACTTCCAATATCCAATAGATTTATATTTTTGTTATCAAATAAATCATTGTGAAAATTTAAAATAGATTCATAAAAATACTTTTGATAAATTTCTTCTTCTTTATCAAGTCTAGTAAGATTATGAATCTTATTTTCTTGTTGTAAATAATTTTTATAAATAGTTATTTTAGATTCAACTTCATTTGAATCTATTTGTGGGAATTTTACTTCTAATAATTTAATTAAATCTTTTAGGTTCATTTTATTAATTGTTTTTTAAAAAATCATTTCTCTTAATACTTTTTTCTTCAAACTCTGGAGCTTTTACTATTTGTAAATTTGGTTCATTTGGTAAGTCGCCAATTTTAGAAGGAACATATTGATCTAAATCACTATTGTAAATTTTTCCTTGGTATACAAAAGCATTTGGGTATTTATTATAAAAATCTACTTGAGCATAATAATTAATAAAATCTTGTTCAGTTCATGAAGATGTATCAATGTATTCAGCATTCTCATTTTGTGGAGTTTGTTGAATATTTTGATCAAACTGAGTTTGAACATATTCTACAGGTTGTTGAAATTGTTGATCTTGAACATATTCTACAGGTTGCTCAAATTGTTGATCTTGAACATATTCTACTGGTTGTTCAAATTGTTGATCATGAATTGATTCAATTGGTTGATAATACTGAACAGTATCTACATACTCTTGTGGGTAAAAAAGGTTTTGATCATAAGATTGGTCAAATTCAAATTGATCAAATTCATTAGGTTCAACCATTTCACAACTTCTTGATTTAATTGATCATTATTTTTTTTATGGAACAATTTACCTAATTTTTTAGATGATTTTTTAGTTTTCATAAAGATCCTATTTAATATAGTCTATTTATATATTTTATATTTTTAAAATTTCTATGTAAATATAGGCAAAACTAAACTATGAAATATGAATTACTAAAAGAACATAAAATTTCTTAAAATTATTCATCAAATTCATAAAAGACATTATTAATAAATATAATTAATTTGATATCTAAATTTAGGAGTTATTTTATGAAAAAAAGAATAGGATATGGATCATTTGAAGTGAATGATGTACCAACACTAAAAAAATGTATTAAACAAGCAGTATTAAGTGGATATGACTTTGTTGATACTGCATATTATTATCAAAATGAAGAAGCAATTGGTAAAGCTATTAAAGAATTAAGAGAAGAAGGTTTTGATAAACCAATTCTTGTACAAACTAAAATTTGACCAGAACATTATGGAAATGTAAGAGATGCAGTTTTATTGTCTTGTCAAAAATTACAAACAAATAAATTAGATATGTGTTTATTACACAGAAGACACTTTAATTTAAATATGGATTTAAGTGCATGAGAACAATTAATTGAATGTCAAAAAGAAGGGTTAGTGGGAGAAATTGGAGTATCTAACTTTGATAGAGATGCACTTGAAATTATGAGACAAAGAACTGGTGTTTACCCATTATCAAATCAAATTGAGTTATCAGTTAACAACTTAAGAGAAGATAGAGTAGTTTATAACCACTCAAAAGGGATTGAAGTTCAAGCTTGAAGTCCATTAGGGGATCTTGAAAATAATCTTAAAAATCCAGTATTAATTGAAATGGCTAAAAAGTACAACACAGATGTTGCTGGAGTTCTAATTGCTTATGTAGGTTCATTAAACTGTAGCATTATTGTAAAAACTAGTAATCCTGATAGAGTTGTTTCAAACTATAAAGCTTTCCAAATTATTTTAGAAGAATCAGATGTTGAAAAACTAAAGAAATTAAATACATATAAGATTAAATATTCTGAATCTTTTATATATGATATTGATAACTAAAAATATTGGTTTTGTTAGATAATTATTAAGTATGAAAAATAAGAACATTTTAGAATTTTTAAAAAAAAGAGGATACATCTACCAAGGATCTAATTTTGATTTAATTGAAAAAGAATTAATCAAAGGAACTTCTTTTTATATAGGATTTGATCCAACTGCAGATAGTTTACATGTTGGACACTTTCTAACTATGATGGCAGTAAAACATTTACAAAAAGCAGGAAATAATCCTGTTATTGTAGTAGGTGGTGGAACAGGTTCTGTAGGTGATCCATCTGGTAGAAGTGAAATTAGAAAAATATTAGATAGAAAAACAATTGATTACAATTGTGAATGTTTAAAAAAGCAAATGTCTAAGTTTATTAGCTTTGAAGGTAAAAACAAAGCAGTAATGGTTAACAATGCTGACTGATTATTAAAAATTAATTGAATTGAATTTTTAAGAGAATTTGGGGTTTGTTTTTCAGTTAATAAAATGTTAGCAGCAGAAGCATTTAAAGTTAGATTTGAACAAGAAAGTGGATTATCATTTTTAGAATTTAACTACATGCTTATGCAAGCTTATGACTTTTATTACTTAAACCAAAATTACAATGTAAACATTCAATTAGGTGGAAGTGATCAATGATCTAACATTCTTGCTGGTGTTGATTTAATTAGAAGAAAATCAAGTAAAGAAGCTTTTGCTTTAACTTTAAACTTATTAACTAAGCATGATGGAACTAAGATGGGTAAAACTGCAACTGGTGCTATCTGATTAGATAAAAACAAAACTTCTCCTTATGAGTTTTATCAATATTGATTAAATATTGATGACCAAGATGTAGAAAGATTCTTGTTATTATTAACTGAACTTGATGACAAAACAATTTCAGACCTTTGTAAAGAAAAAGGTAAAAAAATAGTTGAAGCTAAAAAAGTATTAGCTAGTGAATTAACTAAAATGATTCATGGTCAAGAAGAACTTGATAAAGCTATTGAACAATCTAAAGCAGCCTTTGAAAATGCAAGTGATAATTTACCAACTTATGAATTAAAAGCAAGTGATTTAAATAATGATTATTCAATTGCTAATATCTTAGTTGTTACAAAGTTGTCACCATCAAAAGCAGAATCTAGAAGATTGATTACATCAAATGCTGTATCTGTTAATGAAACTAAAATTACTGATGTTAATACAAAATTAGAAGATTTAAAAATAGATCAAACTAATTTTACTTTACACAAAGGTAAAAAGAATCATATTAAAGTAATTATTAATAAGTAGTTTAAATAAATACAAATAAAAAAATCTAAGTTCAATACTTAGATTTTTTTATCACACTAATAATTTGATTATTCATCATCTGCGCTTGGTGTGTAGTAACTTGTTAGATCAGATATAGTAGAAGATGTTGAGAATGCTGCAGGATTTTTACCTTTTTTGAAAGCTATGATTCCACTATTTTCTGGACCTGAAACACTTGGTCTTACAGTTTTTACATATTGAACAAACTCTCTATAAGTAACTGCTTCTTTGTTACCTCTCATGTAGTTTCCAACTTTTAATTGATAACTTAATGGAAGAGTTTCTGCAGTATATCGTCCTACAGCTGCACCTTCATTAGCTTCTTTTAAAACATTATCTAATGTATATTGTTCTGTTGGAGAATCATATCCAGTTTCACCAGCACTATTGTCAGTTACATCACCATTGTATGGGGGGGTATCAATATATAGTAATAGGCTTACATTTCCAAAAACACTACTAGTTGATAATTCACTACTAAAAAAACTTTTTAAAAATGTACTGTTTTCAAAACTTTTTTCTTCAGTAGCTGAAGCACCACTTGATCCATATAAGAAAGTTGCAAAAGAACTATCTGCTAATGTTCCTCATATAAATATATAGTTTCCACTGTTGAAACTTGATCCAAATGTTGCTGATTCTAAACTTGTATTACTACTTGATAATTCAGAGTATTTAACATTTCCATTATTTCAATTAGAAGCATTTAATACTTTTGTTTTTGTAGTTACAGTTGAAGAACAAGAAGAAACCACTGATGGAACAACTGCTACTGCAACTAAAGGTAAACCAAATTTAAATAATCTTGAGAATAATTTCTTTTTCATAGTTTTCTGATTTTACTTAATTTCTTTAAATATAAGAGTATTCAAATATTTAATAATTTTCACTATTAAATAATTATAATATAATACATAAAATATTAAATATTTATGTTTTAAATTTATTGAAATCACATATTATGGACAGTAAAAGTACTAAAAAAAGAGATTTATCAAAATATTTTTTACCTGATATTAGACAAGCTAGAAAAAGAATTAAAAAAGCTGACATCATTAAAGATGGGTTTGAAATCCCTGCAAACATAATTAATTATGGAGAAGGTAAAACTTATCATATTAAAACCTTTGGTTGTCAATCGAATTTAAGAGATACTGAAGTAATGATGGGAATGTTAGAACTAATTGGTTATGAATACAATGAAGATGTAAACACATCTGATTTAGTTTTATTAAATACTTGTGCAGTAAGAGAACATGCTGAATCTAAAGTTTTTGCAGATATTGGAATCTTAGACAGAATTAAAAAATCTAATCCAAATTTTATTTTTGGTGTCTGTGGTTGTATGGCTCAAGAAGAAGCTGTAGTTAACAGAATTTTAAAATCAAACTTTAATGTAGATTTTATTTTTGGAACTCATAATGTCCATAGAATCTTAAACTTATTAGAACAAGTTATATTTGAAAAGAACTTAGTTGTAGAAGTTTGATCACATGAAGGGAATGTTATTGAAAACTTACCTTCTAAAAGAACTAACAATCTAAAAGGATTTGTTAATGTAATGTATGGATGTGACAAATTCTGTACTTACTGTATTGTTCCAATGACTAGAGGAAAAATCAGAAGTAGAAGAAAAGAAGATATTTTAGATGAAGTTCATCAAATGATTTCTGAAGGATATAAAGAAGTTACTCTTATTGGTCAAAATGTAAATTCATATGGAATAGATTTTGATAATGGAGAAAATTACTTATTTAACAACCTTTTAGAAGATGTGGCTAAAACAGGGATTGAAAGAGTAAGATTTACAACTAGTAACCCATGAAACTTTACTAGAAGCATTGTAGATACAATGAAAAAATATCCAAATATTATGCCTCATATTCATTTACCAATTCAAAGTGGGGATGAAACTATTTTAAAGAAAATGAATCGTCCAATGAAAATTGGAGATTACATTGATTTAGTAGATTATATTAGAGCTAATATTCCAAATTGTTCGATTACAACAGATTTAATTGTTGGATTTCCAAATGAAACAAAAGAACAATTTAATAAAACTTTAGAATTATATAAAAGAATAGAATTTGATAATGCCTTTACATTTATCTACTCTAAAAGAGATGGAACAGTTGCAGCTATTATCCCTGATGAAATTCCATTATCAGAGAAGAAAGAAAGACTTCAAGAATTAAATGAAATGGTAAAAACTTTTTCTAAAAAGAACAATGAAAAATATGTTAATAAAGTTTTAGATGTTTTAGTTGATGGACCATCTAAAAAAGATAAAACTGTAATTTCAGGATATTCTCCTCAGTGAAAAGTTGTTAACTTTACAGGTAGTGCAAAATCAGGAGAAATTGTTAAAGTATTAATTACTAGTGCTTCAAGATTCACCCTTAATGGGAAAATGATAGATTAAATTTTTTTATAAGATTTTATTAATAGAAAAAAAGACAATTTATTAAGTTGTCTTTTTTCTTTTTTATCAAATGGACTAATAATTCAATTTTGATAAAATTTATATGTAAAGATATCTAACTTTATATAAATAACATGATTCATATTTTATTAGTTTTTGGAGATAAGTAATGATAAGTCGCAAATCTTTGCACAGAATTATTTTTTCACTTTTAACAACAACTATAGCTAGTTCTTTTGCTGGATTTATGGTTGGTTTCAACAACTTAAATAAAAGTATTAGTTCACATAATTTGAATGCTAATTCAAATAGTGTAGTTTCTTCTTCTAGCAATACAAGAGCATCAGGTACATGAAATGATGAATCATTAATTGCTAAGAATGATTATTTATCAAATGTTAATATGCCAAATGGATATTTAACAATTTCTGAAACTGATAAAACAATTAATTTAATTACGTGATTTGGTACTCAATCTTGATCTTATAATGTTGCTAATTCTCCCTTTTTAGCACAAGGAATTACTGGTTATAATGCTGCTAATAGTACACTGGTTATTCATGTTTATTATTTGGCAAATTATGACAGAGTGTTGGTTTATGGAACAGTTAACTCAACAACAACTTATGTTTTCCAATTAAATTCTGATGGAACTGAATACTATGTTAATAATGATGATAGTAATAAAGTTAGAAACTCTTCTTTAATTTCTGGAAGAGATACAGGTGTAATTGGTTCTGCTTACTCTATAAACTTATTAAATGATAATAGTGCTATTATTCTTCCTAAGAATTTTGATAAGAATGTTAGTACTATAAGTGCAACTAAATTTACATTTAATAGTTTTACTGCAACTCCAATTAACTATGATTTAACTGGATGAAGTACTAGTACTGATAGAGTTCCATCAACTGCATACTCAACTTGAACTTTTGGTTCAATTATAGGTGTTTCAGAATCTAGTGATGGTTCTACTTCTTACTTAATTACTAAAGCATCTTCTGCAAATGGTTCTACAGGTCAAACTCTTGTTCATTTGGTATATTTTAAATTTACAAATAATGTTTATGAAACAATGATAAGTAAAACCATTTCTCATCTTACTACTTCTACAGTTGATTTAGAAAAAGCATATTTTAAGATGCTAACAACCGTTAGAGATAGTGTTCCATATTCTTATGTTGCATTAGTTAATAATATTAGTGATCCAAATTCAGTTAAGCTAGGAGCTTATAGTGGAGCAACTAGTTCTCCTTTAGATGACAACAATACTACATTATTTGAATTTGCTCCAAATAGTGGAACTATTAGTAATTTCTTTGTGATGAAAAAAGCAGCTGCTTCTATTATGGATATTTTTATTAATCCATACAATTCAAGACCTTATGCAGTAATAAAAAACTACAATGCAAATAACTTTTATTTTTCAGATTTATTAAATAACAAAGCAAATGCTGCTAATGGCCCAGACAATTATTTATTGTCAGTTAAAAAATGAAGTAACTTTCCTTCAGTTACTTCAAGTTCAGATAATTCTAGAATTGATTTAATATGAAGACCAATTTTTGAATCTGGTGTAACCACTCCAAGAACAGTTAATGGTATTGTTTCAGTATTAAGATATGCAGATGATGCTACAACTACTGTTAGTTCATCTATAACTTATAGATTTGGTGTAACTGATTTTACAACAGCAAGTCAAACTACAACATTTATAGTGTTTAATGCTAGTGTTATTAACTCTTATCAAAATTTGACTAGTCAATATTATTACCTATTACCACAAGATATAACTAATGATATTTTTGAAAAATTCATTTATTTAACTAATGCAGATGGGTCTGGAACTTCAGCAAACAGACCATTCAATTCAAATATTACAATTCCAAACAATAGCTTAACTATAAACAATACTAATGGGACATTAAGCGGAACTATAAATTTAAATATAACTAAGTGATGATTAACTTCAGCTGCAGGTACAGGGACTTCAAATATTTATACTATTCCAGTTAGTGTAAATCTTACAGGTTTAGCAACTAATAGTTCATTGAATTTTCAAATAGTAAATAGTAAAGATATTAATACAACAAAATATAATAAGATTCTTGAGTTCCAAAGAACTAAATACCCTAATGAAATTACTGCTCAAGAAATATTAGATAACTTTATAGTGTTTGGAAATTCTTTAAGATTAACTACTGCTAATGTTTTAATGATTAATGCTAATTCAAATAGTGGAAATACTACTCCACAAAGTGATCAATATATTACAGTTACTGCAAACAATGATGATGGAACACTTGCAATATCATGAAATTTAACAAGTATAATTTCACCTAGTATCACAGTAAAAAGTGGATCATATACATTTAATAACTTTAAACATTTAAATGCTTGAAATCAAATTACTTTAAATGATAGAGTGTGAAATACTTTAAAGACTTCTAAAAGTCCTTTCCAAATAAATGTTGAAGATATAATTTCTGCTTTAAATTTATCATCTGGTTATGTTAATGATCCATCTTATTGAACTTGATCACCAACTTATAGTGAGTCAAATAACAAAGTTAATTATGTTAAACAAAGTGTTGATGGTAACTTTACTGGAACTATTACATATAACAGAGATAAAGCTGGTGTACCAAGTACAGTTCCAGAAAGTTACACAAAATTTGAAATCACATCAACTCATGGAACAGGTTTTCTAACAATTGATAAACTATTAGGAAGTCATTTTGAAACTACACTTTATTACAATGAAAATGCTGCTAGTAAATTGGCTTCATCATATGATTTGAGTAAAGTAGAAAGTGATTTTGCAAACATCTTAGAAAACTCATTAGTTTTCTATAATGGTTGAACTACATCTTCTAGTGTTAACTATCAAATTACATCAACTAACAACAGTCAAATAGTTTTTAGTTTATCTTATAAAGATAATATTGAAACTAATTTGAAAAAAGCTGATGGTACAAATCTTGTTTTAGATTCAGAATGGATTAATGGAATTCAAAGCTCAAATAATAATGTATTGAATTTAGCATCTTCTTATTCTTTTGCTTATAACTTAACTTCAGTAGAATACAACTATAACTTAACTACAGTTGATAATAAGATAGATATTAAATCAGTTTTGAATTCTTCTACAACATCTAGTATTGATTACACTGGAATGAAAGCTAGTAAATTTATAAGTAGTTTTTATAATGGTCAAACTAATAGTTATGATAACTTTTTAAAAGCGTTTGATTTAGTAAAACTACCAACTAATACATCTGCAATTAATTATTACTATATAAGTGATGTTCAATTAACAAGTGATGATGTTAATGGAACAGTAACTATATATTACACATTCACATTCCCAAATGCTGGAGATGTAGAAGGTAGCTCATCTACTTCTTCAATTATCTTAAGTGGCTTTTTAACTAATCAATCTTTTTCAAATAATTGATTAATAATCTGTTCAGCAATTGTAGGAATTATTCTATTAATGTTAGCTTCTGGTTCTACTTCTATTTTTGTTTATAAAAAAAGAATGAACAAGAAAAGAATTAATTATGGTTTAGGTTCAAAAGATTATGAATTAAATTTAGAAAAAGTTCAAAGAAATTTTTCTAAATCAGACATTCATAAACATAGAGTTAGAAATACAATAAATAGCTATCACTATGGAAATCAAAATTCTAGAGCAAATAGAGATTTAAAAACTTATAGTAAAAAGTTAGAAGAAGTTAAAAAAATGAAAAAATAGTGGAAACACATTTTTTCATTTTTTATTTATCTTTATTTGCTCGATATGTCTTTACAATTTTTATTTTGTTAAAATAGATTTAGGTTTGTTATGGGGTTATAAAAAATGTTTCATGGCAAAAAATCAATTATGAAAGTTTTACTTTCATCATTTGCAACTGCTTTAACTGGATCAATGATTGGTTTTGCAGTAGGTTTTTCTAATATTAATAATTTAGCTTCCAGTGAAATTGCAAGCAACTATAATGCTGCTAATTCTACTAGAGCAAGTGATACTTGAACTGATGATTCATTAATTGGGGCAAATGATCTTTTATCCAATCCTAATACTCCAAATGGGTATTTAGTAACAAATGGAACAACTATTAATATGATCACATGATTTGGATCTCAATCTTGATCTTATAATTTATCTAGTTCCCCTTTTCTTACTCAAATTTCGGGATTTAACACTTCAAAACCTATTACATCTCATGTTTATTATTTAGCAAAATATGACAGGATATTAGTTTATGGAACATATGATACTTCTACAACTTATGTGTTTCAGTTAAATTCTGATGGTTCTGAATATTATGTAAATAAAGATGACACTAATAAGGTTAGCAACTCTTCTTTAATATCTAGCTCTAATAGCAGTGTAATAGGAAGTGTTGGTTCAATTAATTTATTGAGTACTGAATCTGCTATTATTTTGCCTAAAACTATAGATACTTCAACTTATAAATTGCAAGCCACTAAGTTCAATTTAGAAAATTTTTCTACTGTTGCTGCAACTTATGATGCATCTGATTTGAAAACTAGTAGTGATGCTGGAGCAACTTCAATAAAAACAGGATATACAATTTCTGAAATCATAGGTTTAACAGAATCTTCTGATGGGAAAATTTCTCATTTAATTATGAAAGGTTATTCTAATGGTACTGCAGCTAGTACCAAAACAGTTTCTATTGCTTGAATTAAATTAACAAATAATGTTTTTACTAGTGCAGGGAAAATAGATATTGCTACTGTATCAGAAACAGGATTTAATATTGATAATGCTAAATTTAAATTAGTTAATACTTTTCCAACTAGTGGTCCTGTTTCATATGTTAGTTCAATAAATGATATTAGTAATGAAAATTCTATTAAACCAGGAGTTGCATCTGATTCATCTCAAAATGCAAATCAAGTTATTGAAATTAATAATAACTCTTCAAATATGATTAAGTTCTTTACTGAGTCTTCAAAACAAGGATCAGTATTAGATATTTTTAACAATCCATATAATAATAGACCATATGTATTATTAAAACATCATCAATATAATCAACTTTATTTTTCTGATTTATTAGCAAATAAAAACAACTCTGGAAATGCTCAAGATTATTTAATCAACATTAAAGAATGAAGTAATTTTCCTGGGATTAACACAAGTAATGATACATCTAGAATAGGTTTAATATGAAAACCAATTTTTGAAAATACAAGTAATGTTCCTACAGTTATCAAAGGGTTAGTTTCATCTTTAACTTATGCAAATGGATCAGCTACACCCAATACAAAGTTAACAAGAAAATTTACTATTACAAATTTTACAACTAGCACACAGCAAACTTCTTCATATGAGGATTTTCATGCAACAATACTTAATAGCTATACAAGTTTAGCAACTGAAAATTCTCACTTGTTACCCCAAGATATTGATAATGCAATATTTCAAAAATATATCTACTTAAAAAGTGTTAATGGAAGCACAACTAATAGTCCCTACACTTCAACAATAATTATTCCTAAAGATGGATTAACAATTTCAAATGATAATGGAACAATTAAAGGTACAGTTAATTTAAATATTAACAAATGATGATTAGCATCAGGAGTTTATACTATTCCAATATCTATTGATATTAGTGGACTTGCAACAAACTCTACATCAAATTTCAAAATTGTGAACAATAGTGAAATAAACCCAAATAAATACAAAAAAATATTAGAATTACAAAAAAGCAAATATCCTTCTAATATTACAGCTAAAGAAATTTTAGATAATTTCTTAGAATTTGGATCATCAATTAAACTTACGGAAGCAAATATTTCAATTGTAAATAAAACCAAAAATGCTTCATCTAACACTAATACAAATACAGGAACAGACAAATATATAACTGTAACTACAAATGATGATGATGGAACTTTATCCATTAGTTGAAACCTCACTCAAATAATGTCTCCAAGTGTAACTAATAGAAATGGATCTTATGTTTTTGATAATTTTTTAAATTTAAATGCTTGAAGTAAGATTACTTTAAATGAAAAAGCTTGAAGTACTTTAAAGACATCTAAAAGTCCTTTCCAAGTAAGTGTTGCTGACATAATTAATAGTTTAAATTTATCTTCAGGATACAAAACTGAACCACAATACTGAATTTGAGAACCAACAGTAAGTATTGCCTCTAATAAAGAGGCATATGTTAAACAAAGTATTGATGGCAATCTAACTGGAAAAATTAAATATAACAAAACAGAAGCTGGTAATGTTACTGGCAATGTTCAAGATACAGATTTAGAATTCACAATAGATAGTAGCAAAGGTTCAGGATTTTTAACTATTGCTAAACTGTTAGGTGGAAACTCTACAACTACACTTTACTATAATGAAAATGGAGCAAGTAAACTTGCATCTTCATATGACTTATCAAAAGTTGAAAGTGATTTCTCTAACATTCTAGCAAACTCATTAGTGTTCTATAATAGTTGAACAACATCTGAAAGTATGAAATATACTATTACTTCTAATGTTGATAGCAAAATAGTTTTTACTTTAGATTATAAAGATTCAATTCAAACTAATTTAGAAACTGGAGATGGTTCTAAATTAGTATTAGATGCTGAATGAATAAGTGCTATAAAAACATCAAATGAAAATGTTTTAGCTTTATCAAGTAGTTATTCATTTAGTTATAATTTAACTTCAGTTCAGTACAACAACAACTTAAACTCTACAAATAATAGTATTGGTATTACTGCAATTGATGAATCAAATCAAACTTATAAAAAGTATTCAGAAATGAAACCAAGCAAGTTTATAAATAGTTTTTATGATAAACAAACTAATAGTTACAGAAGCTTTTTAGATTCATTTGATTTAGTAAAATTACCAACTGATACTAAAGCAATTAATTACTACTATGTTAATGATATTCAATTAACTAGTAATGATGCAGAAGGAACAGTAACTGTATATTATACATTTGTATTCCCTAATGCTGGAGATATTGAAGGAAGTTCTTCAACTTCTTCAATAATCTTAAAAGGGTTTGCAACTAATCAAACATTATCTAATAATTGATTAATGATTTGTTCAATTGCAGTTGCAGTTATATTGTTGTTATTGGCTTCTGGATTAGGTTCTGTATTTTTCTATAAAAAGAAAATTAATACAAAAAGAATTAATTATGGAATTGGTTCTAAAAATCAAGAATTAAATCTAGCAGTTTCTCAAAGACAATTAGGAATCTTTAATGTTCATAAAAATAAAATTAGAAACACAATCAATGGTAATAATGTTGTTAATACTAAAACAGGTAATGCAAAAGCTAAACAATATATGAAGCTATTAAAGGAAATGAAGAAGTCAGAAAGATAATTTGAAATTATCTTTCTTTTTTTTATCCCACAACATAAATTGATATTTTTATTTTGGTAAAATTTATATAGATTTTTAATAGGTGATTTTAGTGTTTGCTAATAAAAAAAGATTATTTAAAACTATTTTATTATCTGTTTCTTTTTCAATAATTGGATCAATGGTTGGTTTATCTATTGGATTAAAAAATATTAACAACATTGTTCAAAATAATGTTAGTGAAAACTCTAATTTGTATTCTTCTTCATCTAGCAATTTAAATAGCAAAACTACTAATTGAAATGATGAATCACTTATTTCTAATAATGATTACAAATCAAATCCAAATACACCTAATGGGTATTTAACTGTTACTGATAAAACTATAAATATGATTTCATGATTTGGTTCTAAATCATGATCTTATGATGTTTCTAATTCTGTTTTTCTTACACAAGCAAATATTACTGGATACAATCCTTCTTCTTCTACAATTTCTATCCATGTTTATTATTTGGCAAATTATGACAGAATCTTAGTTTATGGAACTGTTAATTCTAATGTTACTTATGTTTTCCAATTGAATTCAGATGGTACTGAATATTATGTAAATGATAGTGATACTAATAAGGTCGCTAACTCTTCTTTAACATCAACTAGAAATTCTAATGTTATATCTAGTGTTAATTCTATTAATTTATTAAGTAGTGATTCAGCTATTATTTTGCCATCTAATATAAATACAACTAACTATCAATTAGAAGCAACTAAGTTTTCTCTTGTTAATTTTTCTGCTGTAAAAACAACTTATGATGCATCTGAGTGAACTATTAATACTGATGCTACTCTTACAAACATTAGAACTAGTTATACATTGTCAGGTATTATTGGATTATTACAATCTTATGATGCTACAACATCTTATTTGATATTAAGTGGTCATAAGCAAGGTACTAATGCTAATCTAAAATATGTTTCTATAATTTGTGTAAAACTAGTAAACAATACATTCAGTACTGCTAATGAAATTATTTTCTCTGAGGTTTCAGCAACTAACTTTAATATCAATAATGCAACTTTTAAAATTGTTAATTCATTTGCAAATAATATACCAGTAGCTTATGTTTCATTAGTTAATGATATTAGTAATCCTAATGGTATAAAAACAGGTCCTGATTCATCTGCAACCAGTTCTTGAGGGAATAGTAAGAACATAAATCAAGTTATTGAATTTAATGGGAATGATGGTGTACAAAATAATTATTATGTATCACCTACAACAGGTGGAACTATTTTAGATATTTACATTAATCCATATAATAGCAATCCTTATGCATTGATTAAAAATAAAAGTGAAAACACATTTTATTTTTCTGATTTATTAACTAGTAAGGTTGCAGGTAAAACTGACCAGTTAATAAGAATTAGTAACTATAGATTTTTTCCAAATGTAACTTCAGTAAGTGATACAACAAGAATTAATTTAATATGAAGACCAATTTTTGAAGAAGGTATTGGAAATGTTACAGTTCTAAAAGGATTAGTGTCTTCATTAACTTATTCTGATGCAACTTCAACTACACCTAATTCTACTAATACTAAAAGATTCACTATTGTTAACTTTACACCAGGAAGAAACCAAAATGTTACTTTTGATGATTTCTATGCAACAACAATTAATTCATATGAAAATTTAGTAACTAATTATTATTACTTATTACCTCAAGATGTAAGTACTACAATACTTGAAGAATTTATATATTTGAAAAACATTTCAAATAATAATAAGGTGTTTACTTCATCAATTGTAATTCCTACCAATGGGTTAACAGTGTTGAATGACAAAGGTACAGTTCAAGGGACTGTAAATTTAAATGTAACTAAATGATGATTAACAGGTACAGCAACTAGTGATACATCAAATTTCTTTACTATTCCAATTTCAATTAATATATCAGGTCTTGCAACAAACTCTACTTTAAGTTTTAAAGTAGTAAATAATAATGAAGTAAATTCAACTAAATATCAAAATATTTTAAATTTAAGAAAAACTAAATATCCTTCAGCTATTACAGCTGCAGAAATTTTAAGTACTTTCTTAGATTTTGGTAGTTCTATAAAATTAACTGAAGCAAATATTTTAATGAAAAATAATACTTCAACAAATGATAATACAACTCCAAGTGACACCCAATATATAACAGTAGTTGCAAATGATAATGATGGTACTTTATCAATTACATGAAACTTAAATTCAATTATTTCTCCAAGTGTTTTAGAAAGAAGTGGATCTTATACATTTAACAATTTCTTATACTTAAATGCATGAAGTAAATTGAGTTTAGATGATAAAGCTTGAAATACATTAAAGGCATCTAAAAGTCCTTTTCAAGTTACAATCACAGATATTATTGATAGTTTAAATCTATCATCTGGTTATTCTAAAGATCCTTCATATTGAACTTGAACTCCAACATATTCACTAACTTCAAATAAAACTCAATATATTAACCAAAGCTTAGAGGGTAATTTAACAGGAACTATTAAATACAATAGAAGCTTAGGACAAGTATCTTCTAGTGTTCCAGATTCTGATTTGCAATTTACAATCGATTCAACTAAAGGAGCAGGATTTTTAACACTTTCTAGATTATTAGGATCTGTTTCAACATCAACTCTTTATTACAATCAAAACTCAGCAAGTAAACTTGCTTCATCATATGATTTAGCAAAAGTAGAAAGTGATTTTAATAACATCTTATTTAATTCATTATCTTTTTATAATGACTGAACTACATTTGAAAACATGAATTACAACATAATTTCAAGCAGTAACAATACAATAATTTTTAATCTATCTTATAAAGACAACATTTCTACAAATTTAAAAACTGCAGATGGATCTAACTTAGTATTAGATTCAGATTGAATTAATGCAATAAAAGCATCAAGCAATAATGTCTTAAACTTAGATGCTTCATATTCTTTTAGTTATAGTTTAACTTCAATTGAATATAACTATAGTTTAACTTCAACAGAAAATACAATTAGTATTGAGTCAGTTGTTAAATCAAGCTCATCACTAAATTTAGATTATTCAAAAATTAAAGCCAGTAAATTTGTAAATGAATTTTATAATTCTCAAACTAATAACTATTCAGACTTTTTAAAAACATTTGATTTAATAAAATTACCAACTGATACTACTGCAATCAATTATTATTATATAAGTGATGTGCAATTAACTAGTGATGATGTAAATGGTACAGTGACTGTATATTATACATTCACTTTTCCAAATGCTGGTGATGTGGTGGGTAGTTCTTTAACTTCTTCTGTTGTTTTAAATGGTTTTGTTACTAACCAAGCGATATCAAATAATTGATTAATCATATGTTCAATTATTGTTGGAATAATTCTTTTAATGATAGCAAGTGGTTCAACTTCTATTTTTGTTTATAAGAAAAGAATAAACTCAAAAAGAAATAAATATGGATTAGGTTCCCAAGAACAGGATCTAAATCTAGAATATGTCCCAAGAAAAATTCAACATTCTGCTAGACCTAAAAGAGTTAGAAATACAATTAATGGGCATTGTTTAAGTAATAAAAACAGGACTTCAAATTATATTAATAACTATAGTAAATTAATGAAGCAAATGAAAAAGCAAAAAAGAAAATAAGTTTAGATAATATTAAGCATTAAAATTTAAAAGATTTTAATGCTTTTTATTTTTAATTTAAATATCTTTTTTGGCTAATATAAACCATTACAAATACCAATAATCAATTTTTATATATTTGGATTAATAAAAATTAATTGTGAATTTTCTAAAACTTAATATTAAATTTATTTTTTTATATATAATTTTCTTTGAATAAAAATCCTTTTAATTTTGTCCTGTGAGGCAAGCAAAGGAATAACAAATTCATTTAAATAAAATTTAACTATGTATTTTTGTTATACCTAAGCCTTACAGAAAAAGAGGTTTAGGTATTTTTATTTGGGTTTAAAGCAAAGGAGTAATTGTGAAAGTTTTATTAGATGAATCTGGGATTAAAAAATCTACAATGCGGATTTCTTATGAAATCATTGAAAAAAATAAAGACATTAAAAATATAGTACTGGTTGGAATAAAAAAGAGAGGAGATGTATTAGCTACTAGAATTCAAAAAAACATTTTTGAATTAGAAAAAGTAATGTTACCTCTAGAAACACTTGATGTAACTTTTTATAGAGATGACCAAAAAGATCGTAATTTTAGTAAGGCAATAGAATCTACTAATTTTGAAACAGATCTAAATAATAAAACAGTCATCATAGTAGATGATGTTTTATATACAGGAAGAACTATAAGAGCAGCATTAGAAGCTATATTAATAAACTCTAGACCTTCAAAAATTCAACTGGCTTGTTTAATAGACAGAGGACATAGAGAGCTACCTATTAGGGGTGATTTTATAGGCAAAAATATTCCTACAAGTAGTGATGAACAAATCCAAGTTTTTTTAAATGAAATAGATAACAAAGAAGGAGTTGAAATTTTATAATGGCTTTATATGAATTAACAAATTTACTATCAATTGATGATTTAACAAATGAACAAATTTTAAATCTTATTAAAAGAGCAATTGATATCAAAGAAAATAACAATCAAATTAAAAGAGATGATTTATATGTAGCTAATTTATTTTTTGAAAACTCAACAAGAACCAAAATGAGTTTTGTTGTAGCACAAAATAAACTAGGCTTAAAATCAATAGATTTTGAAGTTTCAACTTCTTCAGTTAATAAAGGTGAAACTTTATATGATACTTGTAAAACATTAGAAATGATTGGTGTTAATATGTTGGTTATTAGACATAGTCAAAAACAATACTATAAAGAGTTAGAAAACTTAGAAATACCAATTATTAATGGTGGTGATGGAAGTGGTGAACACCCAACACAATGTCTATTAGATTTAATGACAATTTATGAAAAGTTTAAATCATTTGAAGGGTTAAAAATAGCAATTGTTGGAGATATTAAAAATTCTAGAGTTGCTAAAAGTAACTATAAAGCTTTAACAAAATTAGGAGCAATTGTACATTTTGTAGCCCCAGATAAATTCAAAGATGATGAATTTAACAATTATAAAGAGTTTGATGAAATCATAAATGAAATAGATGTTTGTATGTTACTAAGAGTACAACATGAAAGACACGAGAGCCAAGACAAAACCCAAGAATTTATAAATATCTATCATCAACAACATGGACTTTCACTACCTCGTTATAACAAACTAAAAGAAAATGCTATTGTAATGCATCCAGCACCAGTAAACAGAGGAGTTGAAATTGATACAACATTAGTAGAATCTGATAAATCTGTAATCTTTTTACAAATGAAAAATGGAATGTTTATGAGACAAGCAGTTTTAGAATATATCATTGCAGAGAATAACTTATAGGCTTAATTATGTTGTTAAAAAACTGTTCAATATTAAAAAATAATAAGTTAATAAAATCCGATATTTTAATTAAAAATAACAGGATTATAAAAATAGCAAAAAAGATAGAAAATAAAAATAACGAAGAAGAGATTGATATCAAATCTAATTTAGTAATCCCAGGATTAATTGATGTTCATGTCCACTTCAGAGAACCAGGTTTTATTCATAAAGAAACTATAAAAACAGGTTCAATGTCTGCTGCAAAAGGTGGATTTACTACAGTTATGACTATGCCAAATTTAAACCCAGTACCGCACAATTTAGAAAACCTTAATGTTCAATTAGATTTAATTAAAAGGCATTCAGTTATTAGATGTATTCCATATGGTTCGATATCGGTTGATGAAAATGGTGAACAATTATCAGATGTTGAAAATTTATCTAAATATGTTTTTGGTTTTAGTGATGATGGCAAAGGAATACAAAATAATAATCTAATGTATCAAGCAATGCTATTAGCAAAAAAACATAATAAACCAATCTGTGCACATTGTGAAGATAATTCTTTAGCAAATAAAGGTGTTATTAATGAAGGTGTTGCTAGTGAAAAACTTAATTTAAAAGGAATTAATCCATTGGCTGAAACCATTCAAATAGCAAGAGATTTAGTGTTAGCAAAAGCAACTAAATGCCATTACCATGTTTGTCATGTTTCTACCAAAGAATCATTAGAACTAATTAAAGAAGCAAAAAAGAAAAAGATTAATGTTACTTGTGAAGTAACACCACATCATTTACTTAGTATTGATCAAGATATATTAAATGACAATGGTAAATGAAAAATGAATCCACCATTAAGATCAATACAAGATCAAAAGGCTTTAATAAAAGCAGTTAAAAATAAATTGATTGATATTATAGCAACTGATCATGCACCACACAGTAAACAAGAAAAAAATTGTAGCTTTAATGATGCAGCTTTTGGAATTATAGGAAGTGAGTTTGCTTTCAGTTTGCTATATACAAAATTTGTGAAAACAAAAGTCTTTTCACTTCAACTATTAGTTGATCTATTTACAAAAAATGTAGCAAAAATATTTAAACTACCTTATGGTGTATTAGAAGAAAACAAAATTGCTGATTTAGCAGTTTTTGATTTAAATAAATCTTTTGAAATTAAAGAGGATGAAATATTAAGTAAATCAAAAAATACTCCTTACTTAAATCAAAAAGTTTATGGAGTTTCATTGTTAACTATTTCAAATGGAAAAATAGTTTATTTAAATGAAAAAGAATTATCAGTATAAACCATATAGCAATATTTTTAAAAAATAAAGTAAATATTAATGCTATTAAAACCACAATTTAAAAATTAACCACAAGGAACAAAAATGAAAAAAGTAACAGAATGTAGGATTTTAAAAAACATTCAACTAACCAATGATATTTATCAAATGGTTTTAGAATCAGATCTTACAAAACTAATTAAATGACCTGGACAATTTGTTAATCTTTTAATCCAGAGAAATGGAGATAAACCTTTATTAAGAAGACCAATATCCATTAGTAGTTATGACTATGAAAATAACCAATTTACTTTAATTTATAAAGTAGTTGGAGAAGGTACAAAAATTTTATCTACTTATAAAGCAGATGAATTTATTAATGTTTTTGGGCCACTTGGAAATGGTTATGACATTAATTCATTAGAAAAAAATCAAACTGCAGTACTAATAGGTGGAGGTGTAGGAATACCACCACTTTTTGAATTAGCTAAACAGTTTAATAATAAAGGTATAAATGTTATTACTCTTTTAGGTTTTAACAAAATAGAGGATATCTTTTTAAAAGAGGAATTTGAAAAGATAAGCAAAGTTTATATAGCTACAAATGATAAAAAAACTAAGTATTGTGGAAATGTTATTCAACTATTAAATTATTTAATAAAAAGTGAATTAATTAACTTTGATAAATACTATGCTTGTGGTCCAAATAAGATGCTTAAAGCATTAATTGAATTAATGGAAAACAAACAAGGATATATCTCATTAGAAGAAAGAATGGGTTGTGGAATGGGTGCTTGTTATGCATGTGTTGCTAAAACCAAAAAACCAACTATAGATGGTAAAAATTATAAAAAAATATGCAGTGATGGTCCTGTATTTGAAAGTAATGAAGTAGAGTTTTAAAATATGAAAAATAATAACCGTTTAAAAATAAATTTACCAGGATTTGAATTAAAAAATCCCATTATGCCTGCATCTGGTTGTTTTGGTTTTGGAAAAGAATTTAGTGAACTATATGATCTTTCAAGATTAGGGGCAATCATAATAAAAGCAGCAACAAAAAATGAAAAATTTGGAAACCCTACTCCTAGAGTTGCAGAAACTAGTAGTGGAATGTTAAATGCCATTGGTTTACAAAATCCAGGAGTAGATCACATCATAAACCATGAGTTAAAAGAACTGGAAAAATATGATGTACCTATTATTGCAAATGTAGCAGGAGATGATATTGATGATTATGTTTATGTTGCTAAAAGAATTAGTCAAGCAAAAAATGTAGTAGCACTTGAATTAAATATCTCTTGCCCAAATGTTAAAAATGGTGGAATTCAATTTGGGACAGATTGTAATGTTGCTTACAATTTAACAAAAAAAGTAAAAAAAGTGAGTAGCAAACCAGTTTATGTTAAACTATCTCCTAATGTTAGTGATATAGTTGGAATGGCTAAAGCAATTGAAGAAGCAAAAGCTGATGGTTTAAGTTTAATAAACACATTAATAGGAATGGCATTAGATCCTAAATCTGGTAAACCTATTTTAGCAAATAAAACTGGAGGATTATCAGGTCCAGCTATTAAACCAGTTGCTATAAGAATGATTTATCAAGTTTCTCAAGCTGTTAATATTCCTATTATTGGAATGGGTGGAATCAGTAATGTTCAAGATGTAATAGATTTTATAAGTGCAGGTGCATCTGCAGTTGCAATAGGAACAGCAAATTTCATTAATCCTTATATTTGTGTAGAAATTATTGATCAATTAGAAAGTAAATTAGATGAATTAAATGTAAATCATATATGAGATTTAAAAGGTAGGAGTTATAGATAAAATGAGTAATAGAGAAGTTATTATTGCTTTAGATTTTGATAGTTTAGATAAAACTTGTAAATTCTTAAATTTATTTGAGAATCAAAATTTATTTGTAAAAATAGGAATGGAATTGTTTTATCAAAATGGTTTACAAGTATTACATGAAATCAAAAATAGAGGTCATAAAATCTTTTTAGATTTAAAACTACATGATATTCCAAATACTGTTTATCATGCAGTTAAAGGACTAATGAAATTTGATGTTGATATTATAACTGTTCACTGTGCAGGTGGTCTTACAATGTTAAACCAAGCAAAGCAAGCAGTTTTTGATCAAAACAAAAATACTAAAATAATTGGAATAACTCAACTAACTTCTACAAGTGAAACAGAAATGCAAACTCAGCAAAAGATTTCAACTTCATTACAAGATTCAGTTTTAAATTATGCGAAATTAGCTAAAGAAGCAAATATAGATGGGGTTGTAAGTTCAGTATGAGAAACTAAAAAAATTAAAGAACAAAATGGTAATAATTTTTTAGTTATCAATCCCGGAATAAGGTTAGAAAAAGATGATAGTGGAGATCAAAAAAGAGTAGCAAGTCCACTAGATGCTAAAAATCAATTAGCTGATTTTATAGTGGTTGGTAGACCAATTACAAAAGATAACAACCCATTAGAAAAATATTTAGAAATTAAAAGAATGTTTGTTTAGGAAAGAGATTATTTATATGAGTATTGAAAATAATATTATTAAATCATTATTAGAAATAAAAGCGATTGAAGTAAGAAAAGATAAAGAAAAATGATTCACTTGAACCTCAGGAATTAAATCACCAATTTATTGTGATAATCGCTTAACTATTTCTTATCCAAAAGTTAGGAATGAAATAGCATTATCATTTAAAGAATTAATTGACACTAATTTTAAAGATGTACAAGTAATTGCAGGTACTGCAACTGCTGGAATCCCTCATGCTGCTTGAGTAAGTTCTTTAATGAATTTACCTATGGTATATGTTAGAAACAGCAGTAAACAACATGGTAAAACTAATCAAATTGAAGGGCTAATAACAAAAGGTTCAAATGTTGTTATTATAGAAGATTTAATATCTACTGGTAAATCTTCAATTAATGTAGCTAGATGTTTAAGAGAACATGGAGTAAATGTTCTTGGTATTGTAGCTATTTTTAGCTATAATTTAGAAATTGCTAAAGATGCTTTTATGCAAGAAAATATAAAACTATTTAGCTTATCAAATTATGATGAACTAATTAATTATATGAATGAAATTAATCAGTTAAATAATAATGAAAACCAACTATTAATTGATTGAAGAAATGGTTTAAATAACAAATAATACTATAACTGCAATATGAAATTTATTAAATACACTAATCTGAGAACTAGTTGAAAATATTTTAGTTTCAGCATTATAAATCTAAATTAACAATTAAAAAAACAAATTTTATTATTCAAAATACAGACTTAATGTATAATGTTATTGTTGTGAGATTGCTCCTTACTTGCAATAAATCCATAACTTTGGGTCTATATGGATTTTAAATTCAAGGAGATAATATAATTAGATTTTTATTTCCATTTTAGAAGTTTGATTACTT
The DNA here is from genome assembly GCF_000011225.1 of Malacoplasma penetrans HF-2. NCBI lineage: Bacteria > Bacillati > Mycoplasmatota > Mycoplasmoidales > Mycoplasmoidaceae > Malacoplasma > Malacoplasma penetrans. The sequence continues at coordinate 1,052,855 of NC_004432.1, read as the reverse complement.
CTATTTTTGTATAAAAAGCAAAAGGATCTTCAAATTTATATTTGAAGGTCTTTTTGTTTTTACTTTTATATATGTTAAATAGCAGTAATTGGTAAAACTATAGTTGTTCCATTTAAACGATATGGTTCATCAGTTAAACAAATAATTGTTTGACCACTAATTTCATAATTTGTGGTTTGCAATTGTTTAAATCCTTTAATATCTTTTAAACCATAATTAGTTCCAGATTTACACTCTATTAAATTTAAACTACCTTTATCATAGTTAAAAATAATCAAATCTATTTCATTCTGATTTGAATCTCTATAATAGCTAAAATCATATACAACTCCATTGTTTAAATATGATTTTTTTATTTCATTAAAAATATAAGTTTCTACTAATTTTCCTTTATTTTTGTTTGTTATATTTCTTTGACTAGAAATATTTAATAGATAACAAACAAGACCTGTATCATTAAAATAAATTCTTTTCTTTTTAGATACTCTTTTACTCATTGATTGTTCATTATAAGGTTCTAGTAAAGAAATGATATCCCCTGCTTCTAATATTGATGTTCATGAACTAATAGTTTTCTTATCTACTCCAATATCATTTGCTAGTTTTTCAGGAATAAAATCATTTGCAGTGCTGCTAGCTAATAACTTGATAAAACTATTGAATTTATTTTTATCTTTTAAGTTAATTAATTGACTTACATCTCTTTCTAAATATGTTTTTAAGTAGTTTTTATAAAATACACTAGGTTTAATTTTTTGGTCAGTTCAGTTGATGGGGTAAAAACCATTGATAATACTTTCAAATAAATCTTCTTGATTTATCTTATATTCATAAGAAGATCTTTTTATTATTGGTTCAATTGATTGTGAATCAATAAAAAAGGGATTTTCAATTTGATTATTTATTTCACTTTGACTAAGTGGTGGCATTTCTATAATTGCAACTCTTCCAGCCATTGATTCAGTTACATTTTTCATTGAATGATACTTTAATGAACTTGTTAATATAAACATCCCATTAGCTTCTTTATTGCCTTTAGTTCTTCTTGTTTCATTAACAATACTAGTAATATGGTCAAAAAGATTAGTTGCTTTTTGTACTTCATCTATTATTAAAGGTGGAGAAAAATCTCTTAATAATTTAACTGGGTCTTTTATTGCTAATTCTAAAATTTCTTTATCATCTAAAGAAATATATTTATAATTACTTTCTTTTTGGAATTGAGAAACTAATGTAGTTTTTCCAACTTGTCTTGCACCTGTAAGTAAAATAATTGGATATAGTTCCAATAAATTTTTCACTGTATTTAATATGTTTCTTTTTATCATATTTTTACCTTAACTCCCATTTTGCATAAAATTATGCAAAACGGGAGCTGTTAATTTATAAGTATTTTTACTTAAATTTTAATATTTAGTTTTTTATTAAAAATATTAAAAACTAAAACTTTTTAATCATTATTTTTAATTGGGTTTATAATTAAAATTTATCAAAAAATTACTAAAATCTTAAAATCAAGTCTTGTTTTTTTTTTTTTTTTGCTGTCAAATTAATATATATAGTGTCTTTTATATAGTTTTTTATCATTTAAGGAATTGGTATTTTAAATTATGAGTTTGATTAAAAAATCTAAAGTTTTAAAAACCATGATATGTGCTGGTGCTTCTGTTTTAACAGCAGCAAGTTTATCTATTGGACTAAATGTAAATAATGATAATGTGTCTAGAGCATCATCTTTAGCACAAAATTCATCAACTGGTGCTTCTACTAGAGGTGCTGATAGTGCACAAAAACAAACTGCTACAAGTGGGATGAGTTCAACAGATTCTACTAATGATTTTTTGCCAAACACTAATACAAATATAGATCATAGTAAAATGGTTATTTATCCTTTTGATATGAACCAACAAGGTGGTAATTATCAAACTGAAACATATAGCATACCATCTATAATACAAAATACAGCAAATGATGATACCACTACACCTGGAGCTGGATATGCAACTTTGTAAAATATGACAATAAGGAATCAGTAGCCAAATTTTTATCTGTAAAAGAACAGTCTACATCATCTGGTGGCCAATCTACAGCTAAAAATCCCGGAGAAACACAATGAGTTGTAACATCAGATGATTTAATAAAATTAGCTCACAAACAGGTAAAAGGAACAGATTTATCTTCAGTAACTGCTGATTACAAATTAACTTTTAGGGCTATGCTACATTCATCTGGTGGTAATTCTTCTCCTGCATCGCTTTTTGTTCTAGCTAAAATAGAAAACACAAGTTCTACAGACATTAATGGAAGTTATTTATTTCAAATAAATTGAAATGCTTTAGAAGATTCAAATACAAACATTACCGGTGATAAAAAAGCTGGAAGTTATAGGCTGGCTGCAGTTTTATCAAAAGATACAACTGATGTAATTGACTACAACTTTTTAGTAATGGATGGTGTTTCTACTAACTCTATGGAAGTTCTTCAATTGGGAGATATGACAACTAATGGTGGTAGTACTGACTATAGTGGAAATTATGTAAATGTTTCAAACTCTTTATTTGAAAGTTCTAATGCAACTGCAACCTCACACAGCATTACAGTAAGTAATTCAGTGATGTCTTCAGTTTTAACAACAGGTCAAACTTATAAACCAATTTATGTTAATAACATTAATTCAAGATTCTTCTTTATTTTTCAAAATTCAAGTAGCAGCACTGCAATAGATAGTAAATCTTTAGTTCTAATTAGATCTGATTTATTAACAAACCATGTTGATACAGACATTACAATAAATCAAGCTGATAATTTAAAAAATATTGATTTTTCAACTATTGGCTTAACTAACAGCAGTAATAAATTATTTAACACTTTAATTTATTACAACTCTAAATTATCTTCTACAACTGCAGTTATTAATATTGTTGTAAGTATCCCAGGTCAAACTAAATATGGATATGCTTCATTTGATGCTATTTCTTTCAATCAAGTTACTGCACCAGTTGCATATGAATATAGTGGATTTTCTACATCTGGATTTATTTCACAAATTATTCCATATTACTCATTAAATGATTACCAAAATGTTTATGGTTACTATGCATTAACTTCAACTAACCAAGTTTTAAAATTAGATGCAACTTTTAAATATGTTAGTGAAATGTATGACTTTAGCAGTTCTATTTATAATGTTGGTACAGTTTACAACATATACACATTAGCAGGAACAGATTTATCTTCTGTTTGATATGCTCAAATGACTAATGGTAATTTTGTTAAAATGAATGACAGCAATTTAGTTGGTCAATGAGATTCACTATATACTAGTGAGTCATATGAAAAAGCTGGAGACTTTATTTTCAAATCACAAGATGAAGTGGATTCTTCAGTTTTATTCAAAAGAGTGGTTGATACAGGTGGTACTTCTTTTGCAGCAGATTTTATTTCTTATATAAGTTCATCTACTGCTTGAAAAGATTTCTTAACTGTTGTTTCAACTGATGGACAAATTACTACTGATCCTAGCATTACTGTTTCTATTTATAATTACAGTTCTACAGGAAGTAATGATTATTATTTTGGTACTAATGCTCAAAATAAACTTAATGCTAACACTAACAACTCTATAACTTTAGTTTTTACTCAAAATTTAAGAAAAATAAATGCAGGTGGAACTGTTACCCAAGATTTCACAACAATGGTAATTGGCTCTTATACTTATACTTTCTATTATGGTGAAGGTAAAATTAACAACCAAAATGAAGGTACTAATGCATATGCTGATTATGATATCTATAGACAGCAAACAAATTTAACCATCCCTCAATATGTACTGGACATGTACCCTTCTCAAATTGTGAGTTTAATTAACAGTTCTTCTTCTGGTGATTCTGATAACTACAATTTCATTACAACTTTCTTAAATATGCAAAACATTGTAAACCCTACAATTACTGCATCTGGTGATGATATTTCAGGAACATTAACAATAAATGTTGCTGTTCCATATTATTGAAGAAATGGGGTATTATCATCTTCAGGTACTTGAATTTTCACTTATGGAACTTCAACAAGTCCATTCTTCAAACATAACAGATTTGGGTTTGCAAGTGATGGAAGTTCAAATGCTTCAGTTACTCCAGTGGATTCAACTTATGCATCTAATACAAGTAATGCAGCAAAAGTTAAATCATTAACTGATAAATACTCAACTAAATTACCATCTCAAATTACAGCTAAAAACTACTATGATGATTTCTTAGTTTTAGGTTCAGCATTCTTAAATAGTTCAAATATTGCAAATGGTTCTATTGTGTTACCAAGTTTCAATGAAGATGGAAGTAGTGAAAATGTAACTATTGTTCCAAATGATAAAGAAGGAAATGCATTTGTAAGTATAACTTTCCCAAGAATTGATCCAACTGATAACTATACAGTTTCATTTACTACACCTAGTATTTTTATGAAAGATGCATCAGCATCTCAAAGTGTATACTTTGGATGAAAATCAGCTAGTCAAGTTACTCAAATTGATAACAAAAGCATTTCAGATATTCTTCCTTCTAATATTGCTAATACATTTAATGGAATTAACTCAAAAGATAAAATATCAATGCTTCAACACTTTGCAGTTTTCTCAGATTATTATGCAAATTTAATAGTTCAAAAGAAATTAGATGTTAAAGCAACTTATGATGATAAATCAGGATTCTTAACATTAACTTTAACAGTTAAAGATAGCACAATTTCAATCCCAGGAATTAGTTCAACTAAATTATCTACAACATTTACTGGATTTAAAATAGATGCAAATAATGGAACTAATAACATTTTAACAAGTGAACAAACTACAAATTTTAGTTTTGGAACTTATTCAGCTGATTCTTCAAAATTACCATCTTCAATTACACAATCTGAAATTTTATCTAGTTCATTATTAAGAGATAACAGCAACTTATCAAGTTGAATTGATAGTGGATTAGCAACAATTACATTAACACCATCTAATGTAAACGGTATTTTAGAAGTTGAAGTAGTATTAAAAAACTATAGTGAAAATTCTACTATATCATCTACAAGAACATTTACTAGAGCAATTGGTGGATTTGCAACTGGTGATCAAAGTTCAAACATGATTGTTTGAAAAACAAATACCAACTCAGCATTCCTAAATAACAACAGTGCAAAATTACCAAGTGCATTAGTAACAACTGCAACTTCTGGAGAGTTTGATGATACTGGAAGTAGCTCAACAGCAACTCAAGCATTATATAGAAGATTAACTTACTTTGCAGATTTATCAAGTGACTTAAATGCAGAACTTGAAGCTGATCCAAGTTTAGTAAAAGCTGTAACTTTACAAGCTGATGATACTTTAGGAACATTAGTTGTAACTGCAGTTATCTTACAAAAAGGTCAGTTAGTAGAATACTCAACTACAATCTCAGGTTTAGGAACAACTTCATTATTACAACCTACAATTACATTTAATGCAGAAGATGGAACAAGCAACAATGCTGCTTTAACAGCATTAAGACAATTAATTCCTTCTGAAGCTGCTCAAAATAATACATTACTTACTCAGTTATTCAGTATTACAAACTCATCTGATAACTACAAAATTGAAACAAGTTATTCATATGACAACTATACAGGAACATTAACTTTAAATGTTTCAGTATTAGATCCAACTACAAATACAGTGTTACAAGAAAGTTCTAAAACTTATACAGGATTTGCTAGAGTAATTGATACTTCTGTTGGAACTAATTGAGCAGTAGTTGCAGCATCTGCAATTGTTCCAATGGTTCTATTAATTATTCCAGTAGTAGTATTTGGATATATTCAACAAAGAAGAGATATGAAAACTATTGCTAAAAAACTTTCTACTAGACTTCAAGAAGAACAAGAAAGAAAGAGAAGAATGCAAAGAAGACAGCAACTTCTTGTGAAAACTAAAAACTTTTAATCTTAGAAAATGATAGTTAAATGACTATCATTTTTTATTTACACATATTTGAAATCACCTATTTTTACTATGTTTTAGTACTGATTTAGTTATTTATTTAATTTAAAATTTTTAGTAAAAAATTTAAAAATTGTTATATACTAATTAGTTTGCTTATTTGATTTTGTCTCTTTTTTATTGTTTAATAAAGATATTGTGCTAAGTTTAATCTTTTTTAGAGGGTTGGTGTTTTTGATATGAGTATATTCAAAAAATCTAAAATATTAAAGGCTACTATTTTTGCTGGAGCTGCAGTTTTAACTGCTTCTTCAGTCAGTTTTGCTATAAATAATGACAAAATTTTGTCAAATTCAAGTAGTTTTTCACAAAATTCTAGTATTAGAGCTATAAGTTCTGCTAATAAAGAAACTGCAGTTAGTGGTATGTCAGATTCTGATAGTGCTAATGATTTTGAAAAAAATAATAATTCTATAAATAATTCAAACATGGAAATTTATCCTTTTGATATGACTCAAAGTAGTGGAAGTTATGAAACTTCAACTTTTTCATTTCCCTCTATAATCCAACACACTGCAATAGATGATTCAACTAGTTCAGGAGCTGGTTATGCAACTTTTGTAAAATACAATAACAAAGAATCGGTTGCTAAATTTTTATCTACACAAGTTACATCTACAACAAGTGGTCAAACACAACCAACTGTAACTAATCCAGGGTCAACACAGTGAGTTGTTACTTCTGATGATTTGATAAAATTAGCTCACAAAAAAGTTAAAAATAGTGATCTTAATGACAGTGATGTAGCTAAGTACAGTTTAAAATACAAAGCAATGTTACATTCAGCAGGAGGAAATTCTTCTCCTCCCTCACTTTTCGTTCTTGCCTCAATAGAAGATGCAACTGGACAGTCAAATAGTCAGGATTTAAAGGGTAGTTATTTATTCCAAATAAATTGGAATCAGGTAACAAGTAATGATATTACAGGTGATAAGGATGCAGGTAGTTATAGACTTGCAGCAATTTTATCAAAAGATACATCTGATATAATAGATTACAATTTTTTAGTCATGGATGGTGTGTCTACAAACTCTATGGAAGTAATAGAGTTAGGAGAAATATCTTCAGACAGTGGTTATGAAGGTCACTATGTTAATGTTTCTAATTCATTATTTAATAGTAATTCAGAATCTCAATCTTCTCATACTATATCTCTTAGCGGATACTCTAATTTTATTCAAACAATGAGTAATCAATCCCCTAAATACAAACCAATTTATGTTAATAACATTAACTCAAGATTTTTCTTTATTTTCCAAAGTGATAATACATCATCAATTGATGATAAATCATTGCTTTTAGTAAGATCAGATTTATTAACAAATAATGTTAACACTAATATTACAATTTCAAATACTAGCAATTTTACAAATCTTAATTTCTCTAATTTAGGTCTTGAAAACAATAGTAAGTTATTTAATACATTAATTTATTACAACTCTAAACTATCATCTACAACTGCTGTTATTAATATTGTTGTAAGTATTCCAGGACAAACTAAATATGGGTATGCATCTTTTGATGCAATTGCTTTTAGTCAAGTAACTGCGCCAGTAGCATATGAATACAGTGGATTTTCTACTTCTGGATTTATTTCACAAATTGTTCCATATTATTCATTAAATGATTATCAGAATATTTATGGTTATTATGCCTTGACTTCAACTAACCAGGTTTTAAAATTAGATGCTAATTTTAAATATGTTAGTGAAATGTATGATTTTAGTAGCTCTATTTATAATGTTGGTTCAGTTTACAATATTTACACACTATCTGGAAGTGATTTATCTTCTGTTTGATATGCACAAATGAAAGATGGTAAATTTGTAAAAATGAATGATAGTAATTTAGTAGGACAATGAGATTCATTGTATACTAGTGAATCATATGAAAAGGCTGGTGATTTTATTTTTAAATCTCAAGATGAAGTTGATTCTTCTGTTTTATTCAAGAGAATTGTAGATAGTGATACTGCTACTGATTTCAACACAGATTTTAATACTTATATCAATTCAACTACATCTTGAAAAGACTTTTTAACTGTAGTTTCAAAAGATGGTCAAATTACAACAGATCCTAGTGTTACTGTATCTATTTATAATTATGCTAATAAAGATTCTTATTATTTTGGGCAAAATGCAACCAATAAACTTACAGCATCAGGAAACAATTCAATTACTTTAGTCTTTACTCAAAATTTAAGAAAAATAAACGCTGGTGGAACTGTAACTGATGAATTCACAACAATGATTATTGGATCATACACTTATACCTTTTATTATGGTGAAGGGAAAATTAACAACCAAAATGAAGGTACAAATGCATATGCAGACTACAACACTTATAGTCAATTAACTGGGTTAACTATTCCTCAATATGTACTTGATATGTATCCTTCTCAAATTGTGAGTTTAATTAATAGTTCTTCTTCTGGGGATTCTGACAACTACAATTTCATCACAACATTCTTAAATATGCAAAACATTGTAAACCCTACAATTACTGCATCTGGTGATGATATTTCCGGAACATTAACTATAAATGTTGCTGTTCCTTATTACTGAAGAAGTGGTGCATTATCAGCATCATCTGGTACTTGAATTTTTACTTATGGAAATTCAACTAGCCCTTTCTTTAAATACAACTGATTTGGGTTTTCAAGTGATGGAAGTTCAAATGCTTCAGTTACTCCAGTTGATTCAACTTATGCTACAAATTCAAGCAATGCTGCAAAAGTTAAATCTTTAACTGATAAATATTCAACTAAGTTACCATCTCAAGTTACAGCTAAAAACTACTATGATGATTTCTTGGTTTTAGGTTCAGCATTCTTAAATACATCTAATATTTCAAGTGGTTCAATTCAACTTCCTACTTTTAATGAAGATGGAAGTAGTGAAAATGTAACTATTGTTCCAAACGATAAAGATGGGAATGCTTTTGTAAGCATAACTTTCCCTAAAATTGATCCAGCTGAAGATTACACAGTATCTTTCACAACTCCAAGTATTTTCATGAAAGATGCTTCTGCATCTCAAAGTGTTTACTTTGGATGAAAATCGACTAGCCAAGTTACTCAAATAGATTCAAACAATATAAACAATGTATCTGCCTCTGGTATTGCTTCTATTTTTAATGGAAGTAATGTTAGAGATAAAATATCAACACTTCAAAATTTTGCAGTTTTCTCTGATTACTATGCTAATTTATTAATACAAAAACAACTAAATATTAAAGCAACTTATGATGATAAATCAGGATTCTTAACATTGACTTTATCTGCAAAAGATAACACTGTTTCACTTCCTGGAATTAGTTCAACTAGCTTATCTACAACATTTACAGGATTTAAAACTGATACTGCTAATGGATCTACAAATATTACTTCTAGTGAACAAACAAGTAATTTTACTTTTGGATCTTATCAAGCAGATTCAACTAGATTACCTTCATCAGTTACTGAAAGTGAAATTTTATCTAGTTCATTATTAAGTAGTTCTAACTTATCAACTTGAATTGCTAATGGATTAGCAACAATTACTTTAACGCCTTCAAATGTTAATGGTATTTTAGAAGTTGAAGTAGTTTTAAAAAACTATAGTGAAAGTGGTTCAATATCATCTACAAGAACATTCACTAGAGCAATTGGTGGATTTGCAACTGGTGATCAAAGTTCAAACATGATTGTTTGAAAAACAAATACTAACTCAGCATTCTTAAATAACAACAGTGCAAAATTACCAAGTGCATTAGTAACAACTGCAACTTCTGGAGAGTTTGATGATACTAGTGGTTCAAACGCAGAACAAGCACTATATAGGAGATTAACTTACTTTGCAGATCTATCAAGTGATTTAAATGCAGAACTTGAAGCTGATCCAAGTTTAGTAAAAGCTGTAACTTTACAAGCTGATGATACTTTAGGAACATTAGTTGTAACTGCAGTTATCTTACAAAAAGGACAACTAGTAGAATACTCAACTACAATCTCAGGTCTAGGAACAACTTCATTACTACAACCTACAATTACATTTAATGCAGAAGATGGAACTAGTAACAATACTGCTTTAACAGCATTAAGACAATTAATTCCTTCTGAAGCTGCTCAAAATAATGCATTACTTACTCAGTTATTCAGTATCTCTAACTCATCTGATAACTACAAAATTGAAACAAGTTATTCATATGACAACTATACTGGGACATTAACTTTAAATGTTTCAGTATTAGATCCAACTACAAATACTGTATTGCAAGAAAGTTCAAAAACTTATACAGGATTTGCTAGAGTAATTGATACTTCTGTTGGAACTAATTGAGCTGTAGTTGCAGCTTCAGCAATTGTTCCAATGATTCTATTAATTATTCCAGTAGTATTATTTGGATATATTCAACAAAGAAGAGATATGAAAACTATTGCTAAAAAACTTTCTACTAGACTTCAAGAAGAGCAAGAAAGAAAGAGAAGAATGCAAAGAAGACAGCAACTTCTTGTTAAAACTAAAAACTTTTAATTTTAGAAAATGATAGTTAAATGACTATCATTTTTTTATTTACTCTTATTTAAAAAATAAAAATTTAATATAAATAAATGTAAAAAATTGGCATTTTGAAATTTGATTTTGACTATTTTTTATTATTTAATAATAGTAATTAGGTCAAACCTAAGTCTTTTTTCTGGGTTGGTATTTATGGGTGCATTTAAAAAATCTAAATTATTAAAAGCAACTATGATTACTGGAGCATCAATTTTAGCAGGAGCATCTGCTACCTTTGTTATTAATAATGATAAAACTTTGTCAAAATCAAAGGATTTTTCACAAAATAATATTAGTTCTAGGACTATTTCATTAGCTACTCAAAACACTGCCGTTAGTGGTATGGGAGATAATGATAATAATAATGATTTTGTTGCCAATGGTAATACTGTTGATAATACCAAATTAACAGTTTATCCATTTGATATGACTATGCAAAATGGGCAATCAAATTATGACACTTCAACTGTTTCAATTCCTTCTATTGTTCAGCATACTGCAGTAGATGACTCTACTAGTTCAGGTGCTGGATACGCTACTTTTGTAAAATATGATAATAAGGATGCTGTTGCTAAATTTTTGTCTACTCAAGTTACAACCACTAATGGAAATACATCAACCACAACTAATCCTGGTACAACTCAATGGGTTGTAACTTCTGATGACTTAATTAAATTAGTGACTAAGCAAGTTACTGGAACAGAAGCAAGTAACACTACAGGTATAACTTTAAATTTTAAAGCAATGTTACACTCTGCTGGTGGTAATTCTTCACCACCTTCACTTTTTGTTTTGGCTTCTATTGATGGGACTTCAGGTAGTGAAAATTTAAAAGGGAGTTACTTATTCCAAATTAATTGAAACCTAGTAACTACTAATGATATTACTGGAGATAAAAATTCAGGAAGTTATAGATTAGCAGCTATTTTATCTAAAGACTCTACTAATATAAATGATTATAATTTCCTAGTTATGGATGGGGTTTCTACTAACTCTATGGAAGTTCTTCAGTTAGGAGATATAAATAATAGTACTAGTGATTATACTGGGAACTATGTTAATGTTTCTAACTCATTATTTAATAGTAAAACAGAAACTGCTACTTCACATACTATTACATTTAGCAATTTTTCTAGTTTTGTACAGTCTATGGATGGAGCTAGTTCTTCACCAGTATACAAACCAATTTATGTTAATAACATTAACTCAAGATTTTTCTTTATCTTCCAAAGTAATAGTACAACACTTGATGGTAAATCCCTATTATTAGTTAGATCTGATTTATTAACAAACAATGTTAATACAAATATTGCTATTAGTCAGGCAAGCAATTATCAAAATATTGATTTCTCAAGTATTGGTTTAACAACTGGATCTAAACTGTTTAATACTCTAATTTATTACAACTCTAAATTATCATCTACAACTGCAGTTATTAATATTGTTGTAAGTATTCCTAATCAAACTAAATATGGATATGCATCTTTTGATGCAATTGCTTTTAGTCAAGTTACAGCACCAGTTGCATATGAATATAGTGGATTTTCTACATCTGGATTCATTTCACAAATTGTTCCATATTACTCATTAAATGATTACCAAAATGTTTATGGTTACTATGCATTAACTTCAACTAACCAAGTTTTGAAATTAGATGCTAATTTTAAATATGTTAGTGAAATGTATGATTTTAGTAGCTCTATTTATAATGTTGGTACAGTTTACAATATTTACACATTATCTGGAAGTGACTTATCTTCTGTTTGATATGCGCAAATGACAGATGGTAAATTTGTTAAGATGAATGATAGTAATTTAGTGGGACAATGAGATTCATTATATTCATCAGATTCTTATGAAAAAGCTGGAGACTTTATTTTTAAATCTCAAAATGAAGTTGATTCTTCTGTTTTATTCAAAAGAGTAGTTAATAGTAATGGTGGTTCTTTTGATACAGATTTCATTTCTTATATTAACTCAACTACATCATGAAAAGATTTTTTAACTGTAGTTTCAACTGATGGCCAAATAACAACTGACCCTAGTGTTACTGTATCAATTTACAATTATGATAGTTCTAATCCAAGTAATAACAATTATTATTTTGGTGATAGTGCTACTAATCCATTAAATCCAAACACTAACAACACAATAACTTTAGTATTTACACAAAACTTAAGAAAAATAAGTGCTGGTGGTAATGTTACTCAAGAATATACAACAATGGTGATAGGATCATACACTTATACTTTCTACTATGGTGTAGGAACTATTAATAACCAAAATGAAGGTACTAATGCATATACAGATTATGATAGTTATACACAACTTACAAAACTAACAATACCTCAATATGTATTAGACATGTATCCTTCTCAAATTGTTAGTTTGATTAATAGTTCTTCATCAGGAGACTCTGATAACTATAATTTCATTACAACATTCTTAAATATGCAAAACATTGTAAATCCTACAATTACTGCATCAGGTGATGATATTTCTGGAACATTAACTATAAATGTTGCTGTTCCTTATTACTGAAGAAATAATGCATTATCAGCATCATCAGGTACTTGAATTTTCACTTATGGAAATTCTACTAGTCCATTCTTTAAATACAATAGATTTGGGTTTGCAAGTGATGGAAGTTCAAATGCTTCAGTTACTCCAGTAGATTCAACTTATGCTGCAAATTCAAGCAACTCAGCAAAAGTTAAATCTTTAACTGACAAATACTCAACTAAACTACCATCTCAAATTACAGCTAAAAACTACTATGATGATTTCTTGGTTTTAGGATCAGCATTTTTAAACTCATCAAATGTTGCAAATGGTTCAATAGTATTACCGACTTTTAATGAAGATGGAAGTAGTGATAATGTAACAATTGTTCCAAATGATAAAGATGGGAATGCTTTTGTAAGTATAACTTTCCCTAAAATTGATCCAAATGAAGATTACACAGTTTCATTTACTACACCTAGTATTTTCATGAAAGATGCTTCTGCATCTCAAAGTGTTTACTTTGGATGAAAATCAGCTAGCCAAGTAACTCAAATAGATACAAAAGATATATCAAGCTTATCTGCTTCAAGTATTGCAAATACATTTAATGGAAATACAAAAGATAAAATTGCAATGCTTCAACATTTTGCGGTCTTTTCAGATTACTATTCTAATTTAATAGTTCAAAAGAAATTAGATGTTAAAGCAACTTATGATGATAGATCAGGTTTCTTAACTTTAAGTTTATCAACAACTGATACTAATACTTCTCTTCCTGGAATTAGTTCTACAAATTTATCTGCAACATTTACAGGATTCCAACAAAACACATCAACTGGATCTACAAACATAAGTACAAATAACCAAACAAGTAGTTTTAGTTTTGGAACAGGATATTCAGCTGATGCAAACAGATTGCCTTCATCAGTTACACAAAGTGAAATTATATCTAGTGCATTGTTGAGTAATAATGCCAACTTATCAACTTGAGTTGCTAATGGATTAGCAACAATAACTTTAACACCTTCAAATGTGAATGGTATTTTAGAAGTTGAAGTAGTGTTAAAAAACTACAGTGAAAATGGTTCAATATCATCTACTAAAACATTCACTAGAGCAATTGGTGGATTTGCAACTGGTGATCAAAGTTCAAACATGATTGTTTGAAAAACAAATACAAATTCAGCCTTCTTAAATAACAATAGTGCAAAATTACCAAGTGCATTAGTAACAACAGCAACTTCTGGGGAGTTTGATGATACTGGAACAAGTTCAAGTACTCGTGAAGCACTATATAGAAGATTAACTTACTTTGCAGATCTATCGAGTGACTTAAATGCAGAACTTGAAGCAGATCCAAGTTTAGTAAAAGCTGTAACTTTACAAGCTGATGATACATTAGGAACATTAGTTGTAACTGCAGTTATTTTACAGAAAGGTCAATTGGTAGAATACTCAACTACAATCTCAGGACTTGGAACTACTTCATTATTACAACCTACAATTACATTTAATGCAGAAGATGGAACTAGTAATAATGCTGCTTTAACAGCATTAAGACAATTAATTCCTTCTGAAGCTGCTCAAAATAATGCATTACTTACTCAACTATTCAGTATCTCAAACTCATCTGATAACTATAAAATTAAAACAAGTTATTCATATGATAACTATACAGGAACATTAACTTTAAATGTTTCAGTATTAGATCCAACTACAAATACTGTATTACAAGAAAGCTCAAAAACTTATACAGGATTTGCTAGAGTAATTGATACTTCTGTTGGAACTAATTGAGCAGTAGTTGCAGCTTCAGCAATTGTTCCAATGATTCTATTAATTATTCCAGTAGTAGTATTTGGATATATCCAACAAAGAAGAGATATGAAAACTATTGCTAAAAAACTTTCTACTAGACTTCAAGAAGAGCAAGAAAGAAAGAGAAGAATGCAAAGAAGACAGCAACTTCTTGCTAAAACTAAAAACTTTTAATCTTAGAAAATGATAGTTAAATGACTATCATTTTTTTATTTTTTAATTTTACAGAAGATGAAATTCTAATAACCTATTTTTATGAATTAATTGAAAATAGATTTTTGCTTTCTTGCTTATTAATGTTAATTTTATGTGACTTTGTCACTATTAAATAGAGCTTGGAGCAACTAAATTATATCAATGAGAAAAATATAATTTAGTTGCTTTTTGATATTTTTGGTTTTTGCTTTTTATTGCTCAATTAAATATTTAAAGAAAGTTCAATTTCTCTAATTTTAATTTTTTCCTCCCTTTCTTTTAAACTGTCGCTTCATCTTTCTAAAGCTATTCTTGTGTTTTCATTTTTTTGATAAATAGCTTTAGAAGCAGCTATACTTTTTCTTTTAATTTTTTCTAATTTTAAAAACTCATTATCATGAATCTCATTTATATATTCGTTTAATAAATCATCATTTATTTCTCTGGCAAAATATTTTGTATTTTTATCAAGTACAAATTTTTCACCCGTTAACATGTTGGTTCTTAATAAGATTTGATTTTTCATATTAACTCTTTTATCTTCTTTGGTGAACAAACCCATAGCCTTCCCATTATGGAAAAAATAAAAACCTTTTAGAACTTTACAAATCTTAGTTGTATAGAACAAGTCTTTTAAATCATCTTTACTTATTTTTATGAATTGGTTTCTTTTTCCTTTTTCAGACTTTTTATATCTTTGATTGTAAGCGTCAACAATTAACTGATAGTTCTTTTGTATTTTTTCTTTAGTATTCAAACCATGTTTTAAAAATAATTTGTAATAAATTTGTTGTGCATTTTTAAATGATCTTTCAACATTAGCTTTAAAAGTTGGTTGGCTTTCTGACTTAACTTGTATTTCTAGTTTATTTAAACAATAAGTTAAATTGGTAACTGAATTTTCAGATCAAAATGTTTTTCTTCTATCTGTTTTTATAATGTTTGGAGCTCCATACTTTTCTAGGACCTGTTTAAGTAGTTTACAATACCCAAAATTTGTTTCCTCATCATCAATTCAAAAACCTAGTAACTTACCAGTCCCAGCATCAATGGCATGGTATATGTAGTATTTTTTAATTCCTATTCAAACACTAACGCAAGCATCTACTTCAACTATGTGACCAAAATCATAGTTGTGTTTTACATAAGGGGGATTTTTAGTTTTTAAATATTCTGTGTACGTTGGTTTATATTTTCTTAGAAATTCCAAAATTTTTTCCTGGATTTTTAACTCTGCTAAATTGCCTTCTTTAAGTTTTTTCTTCATAGTTTTTCTTGTGGTCTTTTTTGAATATGAAGTGAGTAAAAAATTTTCATTTAGAAGTTTATTTACAAATCCGTATTTAACATTAAACTTGTCTTTTATTTCATCTAAATAAAAATCTAAATGAGTCATTTCATAATGACCATCACTCATTTCTTTGCATGGAGTAGTTACTTCAATATATTTCTCTATAATTGCTCTTTTTACTTCATCTTTTATTTTGTTAACATTTTCCTTATTTTTGTTTTTATGGCTAATCAAAAAAGTATTATCTTTAAAACTTTTTATAAACCTTCTAGACTGTTTGATTGAATATCCTGTTTTATTACTTAAAGTTTTTGGATTTAACTTTCCTTTTTTATTCAAAGAACCCATTTCTTCTAAAATTCAGAACCTACTATTTTCAAATTTTGTTAAATTGTTTTTTATTATTTCTTTCATAAAAAAACACCTCACTAGATTAAACTCCAAGAGGGACAAAATCACAAATAATTGATTAGTCTTTTTTAGGGACAAAGTCTTGTAAAATCCACAATTAATTGAAAATAGATTTTTGCTTTCTTGCTTATTAAGTAAAATTTTAATAAAATTTAAATGTGCGAATTGTTAAGTAATAAAAAGTTTAATTTATCTAAAGAATTGGCTCTAAATTAAATACTAGTCATAATTTATGAAAAGTAACTTATTTTATAAGAATGAGTAAAAGGACATTTCTCTGACCAGGAAATGTTTGATGAAAAGGAAGGTAAAACAAAGTTTAATAAGTAAAGAAAGATGAAATATTTTTTTGAAAGTAAATTTATGAAGATTTATTAAATAAATAAAATGTAATGAACGCATAAAATTCGGTTGGACTTAAATGAATGGTAAGATGTAATTTATTTAGGACAAATGTGCATTTAACATTATTTGTTTAAGAAAGACTTTTAACAGGATGTATCGGGAATCCTGTTTTTTTATTCCCCTTAACAATTTATTTAAACTTATTCAAATTTATTTATAATTATTCACTTTTAAAAAAAGTTTATATATAATACTCTTTGGAGTGAATATGTCAATTTTAATAGAGCAAAAAATTATAGAGTATTTAAAACAAAAAAAGGTTGTTAAACCAAAAGAGATTGAACAAGTGTTTAATTTGACTCTTTCTACTACTAGAAGATACCTAGTAAAGTTAGAAGAGAAAAATATGATTAGAAGAACATTTGGTGAAATTATCTATAATGATGATCTTAAATCTAATGTTGATGCAAATGCTAATAATAAAATATTAGAGAATATAAATCAGAAAAAAGAAATTGCAAAAAAAGCAGTTAAATTAGTTGGTCAATATAAAACCATCTATTTAGACTCTGGTTCTAGTTGTTATTTCTTATTAGATTACTTAGACAAAGATGTAGTAATCTATACTAACTCAATCTTAAATGCTACTAGAGCAATTAATTTAGGTTTTAAAAATGTAAATATAATTGGTGGAACTATTAAAGAAGGAACTTTATCAATTGTAGATATTGATATGGACTTCATTAATAAAATTAACTTTCCAATTGCTTTTATGGGAGTTAATGGAATTAATGAAAAAGGGATTTTGACTACTCCAGAAAAAAGAGAAGGAATAACAAAAAAGATTTTAGCTTCTAAAAGTGATTTAGTTGTTGTGTTAGCTGAAAAACAAAAAATCAATCAGCAAAGTTTGTATGACTTTACACCAATTAATAAAAAGATCTTGGTAGTAACTGATCATGATAAATTGATTAATTTAGAAAATGAAAATCTTTTTTTCATATATACGAAAGGCGAAAGAAATGAAAACTAATGAATTTTTTAAAAAAGATTTAGTTGTTACCAATAAATCTTTTAAAGACAAAAAAGAAGCATTGTCTTTCTTTGCAAACTTATTAGTTGAAAAGAAATATGCTAAAAATTCAGAAACAGTTTTAAATAAAGCATTAGAAAGAGAAAGCCAATTTAGTACTGGAATTGGTAATGGATTAGCTATTCCTCACATTAGAGATGATGTGATGAATAAGTCTGTAATTCTATTTGCAAATATTAAACCAGTTAACTGAGAATCCTTAGACAACCTTCCTGTTGAAAAAGTTTTCTTTATTGCTATGAGCAGTAAAGAAGGCGAAAACTCTCACATGGATGTAATTGCAAATCTTTCTAAATTATTTATGAATCAAGAATTTGTAGATAAGTTAGCAAAAGTTAATTCATATGATTCATTAATTAAATTAATTAATGAATATACTGAATCTGAATCTAAAGAATCAGTTACTCAAGAATCTAAAAAAGAAACTAGTGAAAGCAGTGGATATGATGTTGTAGCTATTACTGCTTGTCCAACTGGTATTGCTCATACTTTTATGGCAGCTCAAAGATTAGAAGATGGAGCAAAAGAATTAGGTATTAAAGTAAAGGTTGAAACACAAGGGACAGATGGACCTAAAAATGTTTTAACTCAAGAAGAAATTAATAATGCTAAAGGTGTTATTATTGCAGTTGATAAAGTTGTCCAATTAGATAGATTTGCTGGTAAAGAAAATGTATTAGAAATGGGAACTAAAGCTGTTATTAAAGATCCTATTAAAGAATTAAAAAGATCTTTAAATAAAGAAGGAAAGAAGATGGAAGGTAAAAAAGCTTCTAGCAATAGTACTGAAATTGGTTCAGAAGATTTAATTACCTTCAAAGGCTTTGGTAAAAAATCATATAAAGCAATTATGAATGGGGTAAGCTACATGCTTCCATTTGTAGTGTTTGGTGGAATTATGATTGCTTTAGCATTTTTAATTGATATCCAAAATGCAGGGGACGGAAATTATGGTTCAGTGCTACCAATTGCAAAATGATTTAAGTTATTTGGTGGGTTAGCATTTGATGTAATAGTTCCAATTTTATGTGCTTATATAGCATATGGAATGGTAGGTAAGTTTGGATTACTTCCAGGTTTTGTTTGTGGTTTTATGTCTATTGGTAAATTTGTAACAACAGTTGATATTAATACTGGGAATATTAACTGACTACAACAAGTTACTGGAAGTGATGCTCAAAGTGGATTCTTTGGTGGTATCATTGGAGCATTTTTAACGGCTGCTGTTTTAATTGTTCTTATTAAATATGTATTTGTTTACTTACCGCAATCATTAAATGGAGTTAAAAACATTTTATTTATCCCTTTATTTGGAACTTTAATTATTGGTGCATTATTCTGAATTATTAACATTCCTTTAATTTATGTAAACTATGGATTTAGACAATTCTTGAACATCTTACAAGGACAATCTTATCTTTCTGCACTTCTAGGTTTAGTTATTGGTGCTATGATGGCATTTGACTTAGGTGGTCCAATTAATAAGGCTGCATATGTATTCTCAACAGTTTCATTAACAGCAGCTGATGGTTCTAGTCAAGCTACAATTGCAATGGCTGCAAGTATGGCTGGTGGTATGGTTCCTCCAATTGGTATTGCTTTATCTCTAACATTCTTTAGAAAACTTTGAACTAAAGAAGATAGACAAACAACTATTACATTATGAATTATGGGACTATCATTTGTTAGTGAAGGTGCAATTCCATTCACTACTAAAAAACCTAAACTATTAGTTCCTGCAAATGTAATTGGTGGAGCTATTACTGGTTTATTAGTTGGAGCATTATCAATTACTTTAGCTGCTCCTCATGGTGGTGTGTTTGTTTTTGCATTGGTTAAAACTACATTATTTGGTTCTAATGAATTAAACATTGGTCTTGGAATAACTTTCTACATTTTAGCAATAATAGCTGGTGCAGTTGTTGAAATGTTAGTAATCTGATTATTAAGTAAAGTTTATAAAAAAGATTCTAAACAAGAAGAAAATGTAGAAGAAGTTAAACAAGTACAAAAGAAAAATTGATTCAAATCACTAAAGAAAAACAAAGTAAACCAAACTACATTTAGTAATAAAGAAGTTAAAAGCTTAAATTTAAAATATGATTTACACAATAACATTTTCACCTTCAATAGACTATGTTATTAATACAAAGCAAGATTTTGTAAGTGATGGTTTAAACAGAGTTAGTGATTATCAATTGTTTCCTGGTGGAAAAGGAATTAATGCTTCTGTAATTTTAAAAAGAATTGGATTTGAAAATAAAGCTATTAGTTTTTTAGGAGATCCTGTTAAAAATCTATTTTTAGAATTATTAAAAAAAGAGGGATTAGAACTAGTAAACATTGATGTTAATGAACCAACAAGAATTAATGTAAAAATGTTTTCAAATAACCACTCATTTGAAATCAATGGTAAAAAACCTGAAATTACTAATAATGAATTTAATAAATTAAATACAATCTTAGATTCTTTAAACCAAGATGATATTGTACTAATCATGGGAATCTGTGATGAATCTTATTTAATTGAGATTGTTAAAAAACTTAATAATAAAAAAATTAAATTCATTTTAGATATTGATTCTTCTAATATGCTTGAATTAATTAAATACCAACCTTATTTAATTAAACCTAACTTAGATGAATTAGAAAGAATCTTATCTATCAAAATCAATAATGAAGAACAAATTAAAAGTTCTTTATTATTGTTAAAAGAAAAAGGTTGTATCAATGCTATGGTTTCTAATGGAGCTAAAGGTTCGTATTTAATTAATGATAAAAATGAAATCTATAAATCTACTATTCAACCAATTAAAGATGTAGTAAGTACAGTAGGTGCTGGTGATACACTAATTTCTTCTTTTGCAGCACTATATTTAAAATCTAATAATGTATTAGATTCATTAAAGCAAGCAACATCACTTTCAATTGGTACAGTTAAAAGTAAATGACTTGCTAGTAGAGAAGATTTAGCTAAACATTTAGATAAAATTGAAGTAGTCAAAATAAATTAATAATTATCCTTTGTTAATAAAATTATTAACAAAGGTTTTTTTATTTTGTTCATTTCAATTTATCAGTAAATATTAATTTATATTTTTCTTGCTTAATTTTAAGCAAGTATTTTTTTACTAATGCTTGTGGGTTTCATATCTTGATAATTGTATAAATTAAAATACTTATGAGTTAAAGAAAGATTTAACTAAGTTATGTCTTGTGGGTTTTTATATTTAAACCTTTAACATAATAAACTCTTAGTTAAATTCATAGGTAAAATTATGAATAAAAAAATACTAATATCTTCCTTGTTACTTGCAACATCAACCTTATCAGCAGTAAGTTTTGTTCAGTTAAGTAAGACAACAAGTCTAGATTCCTCTAAAATTGGTTCTAGATTGGATGCTAATACCAAAGCTGCAGATAGTGGACTAAAAGATTTAAGTGCTGAAGCTAGTCAAAATTCTCAAGTGTCTATTCCTCAAAGTTATTATCAACAAAATAGTTTTAAAAACCTATCTAATGATAATGGACCTATTTTATTATTTGATGATGCAAGATCATTTGGTGCAACTGATTGATATGGGAATCCTGCATGGTATATTACTTTAAATTCAGCAACTAGTAAAACGGATGGATATTATTCTGCTGCATGATTTAGTACATCAACTTCTTCTGCAATTGATTTTGCCCAAGCTGGTACTAAAGTTGTTGATTGAGCATACAATCACAAAACAGATAACTTATATGTATTAACAGATACACAATATTTAATTATTGTCTCTTCTAAAACTGGAACAGTTGTATCAACAAATAAAGTCAATAATAATGTTAATAAAATTCAAATTATTGATTTTAATAGTTCTGTTTATTTATGAAATAGTAAAGACAAAACTGGAAAATTTTATTCTGTTGAACCACAAACTGGTAAATTGTCAAATACTAATGGTAACACTTCAACACATTTATCTAATAAACATTTATATGGATTAATTCCTTTGGATGTTAACTATACAATAGCTGTGACATCTACAAGTGAACCATCTGATACTGATTCTTCTATTTCTTTATCTTTAGATTTTGTTGATGACAATTTAAACAAAATTACTGGGTCACCTACAGAAAATATTTCTTTATCTAGCACTAAACTTAGTTCTATTTACATTAATGGATTTAAAAGAAATAGTGACTATGTAATTTTCATTAAAAATAAAATCTATAGTGTTTCTTTAAATAAATCACTAATGTCTAATTCTAGCTTTACAAATTTATTAGACAATTCTAAAAACCCAGCATTAGGTAATTTTTCATTAACTAGCGGTTCTGATGACATTAATTCAGCATTTTTAGATGCAAATGGTCAAATATATTTTAAAGCAACTAATTCAGAAAACATTAATACATTATCTGTATCAAATGGATTTATAACAATGCAAATTCCAACTGGATTAAATACTACTTTTGCTAGTAATGCAGAAAAAGCAAAGAAAACACAAATTTTCCCAGTTGCAAATTCAAGTACTAGTGAAGATGTAATATCTCGTGCTTTTACAGGATATGTATTAAGTTGAGATGGATTTATAGGTACTGGATTTTTAAATGGTAGTGTTCTTTCTCAAAGAATGACTTCCCTATCTAGTGCACCAATATTTAATGTTTCAAATGCAGGTAATAGTTCTATTCCTAGTAGTGTAAATACAACTAACATTGCAAAAGGTAGTAGTAATTTATCTAATGTAACACTTGAAAATTCTAATGCTACTTTAATTGCAGATGATATTGCAGGAACATTATATGTAAGAGTTCCATATACTATAACAGGTTCTTGATATGGCAATGGATCAATATCTTCAGAATTTAATTCTAGAGGATTTCTAATAGGTAAATTTACTTTTAGACAAATCCAACAAGCAACAACTTGAGTAACAAATTTACCAGATGTTGTTAAAAGACTTGAGCCAAATCAAATTAGCCCTGAATTATTGAAAAGATATGCAACTTCAATTATTACTATTCCATCAAGTGTCCTTGCATTACAAAATAGTAATTTGAATATTGACTTTGTAATAACAAGTAAAAATAGTGGCAATGGAACTATTAAATTAATGGCAACTATTACATATAAAAATGCTTATGGTTCAATTGTTAGTTATAAAATGTCTCAAGAAAAAGAGTACTCTGTTAAAAAAGAAGCAGCTAGTTATGCATTTGCATTTGCTGGCCAAACTACGGCTGATCAAAATAAAGTTGATAAATCTAGTTTAGACATAAGCACTTTATTAACTCAGGCAAAAGATTCAGTAACTACAACTTCAGATAATTTCTTAACTGTTGATGTTGGTACACTGCAAGGTGACTTAGCTCAATATGCAAATGTATTACCATCACTATGAAATCCAAATGTAGTGAATGATTCATTTATTACTACAAAAGACAAATATCCTAATAATCCAACTATTACTTTATTTCCTGATGATGATGGTGGGAATATTATCATAGTCGTTAAATATGATAATTTAGCAGCTACTACTGCTAGTAAATTTGCAATTAGATATACTGGAATAACAAGCTATGCTAAAAGTACAGTTAAATTCCAAGGTAATAAAAAATCAGATTTAACTAGACCAAATGGACAACCAGCATTCCCACAAGAACAAGATAATATTCTAGATATTACTACAGTTAGTGGATTTGGAGAGTATGGCGCTAAATTAGTTTCAGATATTACTCCAAGTGAATTATCAAACCTATATAACTCTCCTTTAATTAGTTCAATGGGATTCACTCCTAAAGTTACATTTGCACAAGATGAAACTAGTGGGACTGAAGGTACAACTACATATGATAGTGAATATGGTTCATTCTTATTAAAAATTGATTTCACTGAATCAGTATCTTCTAACTTAAGAAATGCAAAAGATGAGTTTGTTCCATTCTCTGATACTCCATTTAAAGATAAGATGGGATTGAGTAATGGTGTAATCTATCAAAGATATGCAGGGTTATTGCCAATTGGAAGTACTTACAATATTTCAATTGATAGAAATAGTACTAGCTATAGATCATTAATTGCAAACAACAATGTTAATGCTGCATTAACATCAACTGATATTTTAAGTATCTTAACTATTAATGGATATGATAGTTCACAAGGTGATACTATTACAATCTTTAACTATAGATGAAATGGTGAAGTATTTGAATTCCAAATCTTTGCTAAATCTAAAACTTATGAATCAATTAGTACTACTCAAACTTTTGGAGTTAGTTGAAGTCCAAAATTTGCAAGTGTAAGAAACATGAGTTTATCAGTTGCTGTAATTACAAGTATTGTTGGTATTACTCTAGTTTCTTTAGGTGTTGCATTCTATATAATTAGAAGAAACAAAATCAGAAAATTATTAAAATAATTTAATTGCCTTATTTATTAAATGTGAGAATAAGAAAATTCTTATCTCGCATTTTTTTATTTCTTTATTAATAATGTGTGCCACTATATTTTTAAAAATTTTTAAATTATAATTATTTATGTTTGAAAAAGCAAAAAATGTGGTAAGAGAAAACTTATCTTTTTTTAATGCCTTTTCTAAAAGAAGTAAATAAATGTAAGGTAATTATTTATGAATAAGAAAAAAATATTATTAACATCTTTATTTGCAGTATCTGCTTTATCTTCAGTTGGATTTGTCCAACTAAGTAAAAATACATCTAATATTACTAAAACTGATTCTGAATTAGATGCTAGTGCTATTACAAAAGCAACTACTAGTGGATTAACTAATTTATCAACTGATACAACTGTAAATGGACAAATTAATGTTCCTACAAATTATTATCAACAAAATAGTTTTAAAAACTTATCTAATGATAATGGACCTATTTTGTTATTTGATGATGCTAAAACATTCGGTGCAAATGATTGATATGGTAATCCATCTTGATATATTACTTTAGGTGCATCTGATGGATATTATTCAGCTGCTTGATTTAGTACTTCTACTTCTTCTACAATCGACTTTGCCCAAGCTGGTACTAAAGTAGTTGATTGAGCATACAATCATAAGACTGATAACTTATATGTTTTAACTGACACTCAGTATTTAATTATTGTTGCTTCAAAAACCGGAACAATTGTATCAACTAATAAAGTGGGTAATGATGTTAATAAAATTCAAATTATTGATTTTAATAGTTCAGTATATTTATGAAATAATAAAATAGCAAAACCTACTATTTATGTAATAGAGCCACAAACTGGGATGGTAAAAAGTAATGTTACTTCTACAAGTTTTTTGAATTCAAAATATTTATATGGGATTATTCCTTTAGATACTAACTATTCAATTGCAGTAACTTCTACTACTGCACCATCTGAAACTGATGTAACAGTTAGTTTATCTTTAGATTTTGTTGATGACAATTTAAATAATATTACAGGACCCACTACTCAAACTATTTCTTTAAATAATACTAAAGCTGCAGATATTTATTTAAATGGTTTTAAAAGAGATAGTGACTATGTAATTTTTATTCAAAATAAAATTTATAGTGTTTCTTTAAATAAATCAGCAATGCAAAATTCTAAGTTTACAGATTTATTAGATGCTAATTCAAACTCATCTTTAGGTAATTTTACTGCTCTAACTGAAAAAGTTAACTCTGCATTTATTGATAGTAACAATCAAATTTATTTTAAAACTTCAAACTCCACAGACATTACTTCTTTATCTGTTAATAATAGTTTTAATAATATGCAAATCAGTACTACAACATTAGGATCTGTATTTGCTAGTAAAGAAACTTCAGCAAAATCTGCTCAAGTATTTGCAGTACCAGTTGAATCTCAAAATGAAATAATATCTAGAGGATATACTGGTTATATCTTAGGTTCTACAGATTTTACAGGAACTGGTTTTACAAATGGAAGTATTTTAACAAACACATACACTTCAAGATCACTTTCACCTTTATTTACAATTACAGGAAGTAGTAGTACTAGCTCAATACCGAGTAGTGTAAACTCTACGAACATAACTACAAATAATGGTAGTTTATCAAATGTAACATTAGAAACTTCAAATGCTATTTTAATTGCTGATGATTTATCAGGAACATTATTTGTAAAAGTTCCATATACTATAACTGGTGCTTGATATGGTAATGGTAGTGCAACTGTAAGATCTAGAGGATATTTAATTGGTAAATTTCAGTACCTAAATATTAAACAAGCTACAACTTGAGCTACTAACTTACCTCAAGCTATTAGAAATTATGAACCTTCTCAAATAACTACAACAATGTTAAAAGAGAATGCTACTTCTATTATTACTATTCCTCAAAGTATTTTGGTTTTAACTGATAGTCAATTAGATATTAATTTTGTAATCGAATCTTCTAATGGTGCTAATGGTACTATTACTTTATTTGCAACAATTAGTTATAAAAATGCATATGGTTCAATTGTTAACTATTCAATGACAACCAATAAGCAATACAATGTTAAAAAAGAATCAGCAAACTATGCATTCTTATTTGCTGGACAAACTGATAGTACAGCTGATAAAAATAAAGTTCAAAGAACTGAAGCTATTGGAGAACTAATTACTAAAGCACAATCTTTAGTAAGTGATGAGAGTCAAACAGAATTTTTAAATGTTGATGTTGGTTCATTATCTTCTGTTAACACTATCTTTAATACATACACTAATGTGTTGCCATCATTATGAAGTGCAGAAGTTGTTAAAAGTTATTTCATTGCTAAAAATGATAAATATCCAAGTGATCCAACAATTACTTTAATACCAAGTGATAGTACTGGAAGCATTATTATCATTGTTCAATACAATAACTTATCAAATAGCACTCCTAGTAAATTTGCAATTAGATACAATGGGATAACAAACTATTCTACTAGTGCTATTAGATTTTCAGGTTCTGAAATGACTATTAAAAGTAACAGAAATCCAAATGAGGATGTTTTCCCAGATCAAAAAATTCTCAACATTACTACAGTTAGTGGATTTTCAGATTATGATGAAAACTTAGTTTCTTCACTTGATCCAAACTCATTATCAGCTTTATACAATTCTCAACTTATTACTACCATGGGATTTGAACCAACAGTTAGTTTTGTATCAAGTAGTGATGCTAACAATCAAACAGATGGAATTACTACATATGATGAAGAGTATGGTTCATTCTTATTAAAAATTGATTTCTCTCAATCTGTTTCTAGATATTTTAGAGATAGTACTGGTAATTTAATTCCATTCTCTCAAACTCCATTTGCTAACCAAATGGGATTAACAAATGGTGTAATCTATCAAAGATTTGGTGGATTATTACCAATTGGAAGTACATATAACATTTCAATTGATAGAAGTAGTACTAGCTATAGATCATTAATTACAAATAATAATGTTAATGCTTCATTATCTGAAACTGATATCTTAAGTATCTTGACTATTAATGGTTATGATACTTCAAAAGGTGACACTATTAGAATTGAAAATTATAGATGAAATGGTGAAGTGTTTGAGTTTAGTGTCTTTGCTCATTCTGCTACTTATGATTCTATTAGTACTAGACAAACTTTTGGAGTTAGCTGAAGTCCAAAATTTGCAAGTATTAGAAACATGAGTTTATCAGTTGCTGTAATTACAAGTGTGGTTGGAATTACTTTAGTTTCTTTAGCAATTGCTTTATATATAGTTAGAAGAAATAAAATTAGAAGATTACTGAAATAGTTTTAATAATTTATTAATCAAAAAATGTGAGATATGAAATTCTTGTCTCACATTTTTTATTTTTATAAATTTTGCACAATTACTTAATTAATAACATAATCTAAAATATTTTCTTTTGATTATTAAAAATTATTACTTATGAATAACTAAATTTCCCAGTCACCATTATTGGATATTATTTTAAGTTAGAATAACATTGTTTTTAAACTACACAATTTAGATTTGATTAATAAAACCATAATTAAATTTTTAATAGTTTGTATCTTTATTAATCAGGAGGTAACAACTATGAACAAGAAAAAGATTTTATTAGCATCTGTATTTGCAACTTTTGCATTATCTACTGTTGGGTTTGCTCAACTTATTAATACTTCTAATGTTTCAAATGATATTTTTAAAAAAGAAACCAGTTTAGATGCAAATGCTTCTAGTAGAGCAACATCTAATAGTGGTTTAAAAAATCTATCTACTGATACTACTCAAAATGCACAAATTTCAATTCCTACAAGTTACTATCAACAAAATAGTTTTAAAAACTTATCTAATGATAATGGACCTATTTTGTTATTTGATAATGCTAGAACTTTTGGTGCAACAGACTGATATGGCAATCCATCTTGATATATTACTTTAAATTCTGCTGATGGTAAAAATGATGGATACTATTCTGCAGCTTGATTTAGTACCTCAACTTCTTCTGCAATTGATTTTTCAAAAGCTGGTACTAAAGTAGTTGATTGAGCATACAATCACAAAACAGATAATTTATATGTGTTAACAGACAAATCATTTTTAATAATAGTTTCTTCAAAAACAGGAACTATTGTATCTACTAGTGAAATTGGAAATAGTGTAGATAAAATTCAAATTGTTGATTTCAATAGTTCAGTTTATTTATGAAATAGTAAAAATACTATGTCTGTCATTTATACTGTTGAACCACAAACTGGTAAATTGAATACTTCTCAAATTAATACAACTGAATTCTCAGGTAAATATCTGTATGGAATAATCCCTTTGGATGTTAACTATTCTATTGCTGTTACTTCAACTACTAAACAAGCTGATACAAATTCTACTGTTTCTATAACTTTGGATTTTGTTGATGATAATTTAAAAAAGATAAGTGGTGCAGTTTCTGAAACTACAACTTTAAACAGTACAAAAGCAAGTGATATCTACATTAATGGTTTTCAAAGAAATAGTGATTATGTAATTTTTGTTCAAAATAAAATTTATAGTGTTTCTTTAAACAAGTCATTAATGTCTAGTTCTAAATTTACAGATCTATTAGGATCAAGCAACACTAATCTAGGTGGTTTCACATTACCAAGTGGTGGTATTATTAACTCAGCTTTTTTAGATGCAAACAATCAAATCTATTTTAAAACTTCAGAATCTAGAGATGTTAATTCATTATCAGTTTCTAACTCATTTAATAAAATGGAAATTCCAATAACATTAAATACTACTTTTGCTAACAAAGAAGCAAATGCTAAAAATACTCAAGTTTTTCCTGTGTTAAATTCAAGTTCAAACAATCAAGTAGTATCTCGTGGTTTTACAGGATACATATTAAGTTATGACAGTTTTATAGGTACAGGATTTTTAAATGGTAGTGTTATAAATTACCAATTCACAACGCAATCAAACTCACCATCATTTAATGTTTCAAATGCTGGTATCAGTGCAATTCCAAGCGGTGTAAATAGTACAAACATTGCAAAGAATAACAATAGTTTATCTAATGTCACTTTAGAAACATCTAATGCCATTTTAATTGCTGATGATATTTCAGGTTCATTATATGTAAAAGTTCCATACACAATGGTAGGTGCTTGATATGGTAATGGTAATAACTCTGTAATTTCTAGAGGATATTTAGTTGGAAAGTTTAACTTTCAAAAAATTGAAACAGCAACTACTTGAGCAACTAACTTACCAGCAAATATTGCAAGATTAGAACCTTCTCAAATTAATCCTGAGCTTTTAAAAAGAAATGGAACTTCAATTGTTACAATTCCTTCAAGTGTATTGGCATTACAAAATAGTAATCTTAATATTAATTTTGTAATAGTTTCTAAAAATGATAATAATGGTGAGATTACTCTAAAAGCTACTATTACTTATAAAAATGCATATGGATCAATTGTAAGTTATGCAATGGCAACTGATAAAACTTATAAAGTTAAAAAAGCAGCTGCTAATTATGATTTTGCTTTTGCTGGTCAAACAACTGCAGATAAGCCAAAAGTAAATAAACATAATTCTGATATTGGTACTTTATTAACTGAAGCAGCTGCAGCAGTTAAAGATGGTTCTGATAATTTCTTAACAGTGGATGTTGGAACATTAGAAGGAACATTAGCTCAATATGCTAACGTATTACCATCATTGTGAAATCCAAATTCAGTAAATGATTACTTTATTACTACTAAGGATAAATATCCTAATAATCCAACTGTTTCATTATTTCCAGATGATGAAACAGGGAATATTGTAATAGTAGTTCAATATAATAACTTATCAAAAGACACCCCTAGTAAATTCGCTATTAGATATACTGGAATTACAAATTATGCTAAAAGTAGTGTTAGATTCCAAGGTTCTAAAAAATCAGATTTATTAAAACCAGATGGAACTTCACCTTTCCCAAATGAACAAAATAATATTTTAGATATTACAACTGTTAGTGGGTTCTCAGATTTTGGGGCTAAATTAGTTTCACAAGTTAGCCCTAATGAATTATCAACAGTCTATAATTCAAATTTAATTAGTTCAATGGGATTCACTCCTGAAGTTAGTTTTGTTCAAGATACAACTAACGGAACTGAAGGAACTACAACATATGATAGTGAATATGGATCGTTCTTATTAAAAATAGATTTTAGTAAATCTGTTTCTAGCAATTTATTAAATGCAAAAGATGAATATATTCCATTCTCACAAACTCCTTTTGCTAATCAAATGGGATTAAGCAATGGAATAATCTATCAAAGATATGCAGGACTGTTACCAATTGGAAGTACTTATAATATTTCAATTGATAGAAATAGTTCTAGTTATAGATCATTAATTGCTAACAATAATGTTAATGCTTCTTTATCTTCAACAGACATTTTAAGTATTTTAACTATTAATGGATATGACACTTCAAAAGGGGATACTATTACAATCTATAACTATAGATGAAATGGGGAAGTGTTTGAGTTCCAAATTTTTGCAAAATCATTAACATATGATTCAATTAGTACTACTCAAACTTTTGGGGTTAGTTGAAGTCCTAAATTTGCAAGTGTAAGAAATATGAGTTTATCAGTTGCTGTAATTACAAGTGTGATAGGAATAACTTTAGTTTCTTTAGGAGTTGCATTCTATATAATTAGAAGAAACAAGATTAGAAAATTACTTAAATAATTTAATTACCTTATTTATATAAATGTGAGAATAAGAAAATACTTATCTCACATTTTTTATTAGTGAAAGCAACATAACAAACTGAAATAATAATTATTTAGAAAAATGCAAAAGCATTTGTAATTTTTTAATTACTTAATTGCTTTAAATTAGTTAATATAATTTTGTAATTAAGTTCTAGGATGATTATGAATAACACTTTAATATTTTTAAAACCTTATTATGATCAAAAAATTTGAGGTGGTAATAAACTTAAAAAATTTGGTTATGATATTCCGAGTGATAAAACTGGTGAAGCTTGATTAATTAGTGCTTTAAAAGATAAATCTAGTATTGTAATTAATGAAGAATATAAAGGGATGAGTTTTTATGATTTTTTTAATAACTATAGAGACACATTCTTTGGTTCATATACAAATGAGTATCCTTTACTTTCAAAAATTATTGATGCTAATGACAACCTAAGTGTTCAAGTACACCCTGATGATGAATATGCAAAAAATAAGCATAATAAATTAGGAAAAACTGAATGTTGATATATTTTAGATTGTTTAAAAGATTCTTCTATTATCTATGGTCACAAAGCTTTAAGTGTAGAAGAGATGAGTGAAATTATAGCAAAAGATAAATGAGAAGAAACTTTAATAAAAATTCCTGTTAAACCTGATGATTTTTACTATGTTCCATCTGGAACAGTACATGCTATTAACAAAGGGAATTTAATTTTTGAATTACAACAGTCAAGTGATATTACTTATAGATTATTTGATTATCATAGAAAAGAAAGTGATGGTAAAGAAAGAGAATTACATATAGAAGATTCTTTGAATGTAATTAAGTTTCCTTTTGAAATTCCTAGTGGAGAATCAGTTAAGAAAAGAAATGACTTTTTAGTTGATAACAATCTATTTAAACTAAAGAAAATAATTGTTAAAGATCATCAAATAATTAGTCCTCAAAAATTTTGAATGCAAGGAACTGTAATAGAAGGTAATTGTATTATTAATGGCAATGAATGTACTATAGGAACATCTTTTGTTTCTAAATCTAATACAGCATTAGAAATTAAAGGTAAAGCAACTTTATTATTAAGTTGAGTGGATTAATATAAGTATATGTTTTTGTAATTAAGTTATTGTTTCAATCAGGTGCTTAGAAATTATTATATATATTAAATAGAAGTGTAATAAAAATGCAATTAAATAAAAATATCAGAATTTTATTAAATCAGTTTTTAAAGAAAAAAATATTAACTATTAGTGAAATTCAAGATATTTTGAATTTAAAACAAAGATCTTGTTATTTATATATTGAACAGCTAAATGATTGATTAAAAGAATTAAAATTAAAACCAATTGATAGAGATAAAAACCTTAATTATGTTTTTGCTGAAGAAGCAAAAACCATTGAAGAAATATTAGATAAAGATAATATTTATTATTACTCAAACAATGAGAGACAAGATATTATTATTTTTCTACTTTTAATTTATAAAACCGTATCTACAAAAGAATTAAAAAGAATTCTTAATGTTAGTGAAATAACAATAAGAAATGATGTTGCAGAAGTATCTAAAATTTATAAAGGGATATTTGATTTATCATTCCAAAAAAATAATATTCAAATTAAAAAAATAAATGAAATAAATAAAAGATCAATTCTTTGTAAAATAATAAAATCCTCTAATAAATTCATTAATGATTTTTTAAATGAAATAGATTCAAAATTATTTTTATTGCTTTTAAGTTTGCTGGAAGAAAAATGTCTAATAACTATCTCAAATTATTTAAAAGATGTAATCATCAAATTTTTGAAAGCCATTTACTTATCTTTGTTTATAAATCCAGTTAGTCTTGATGGTATCAATTCTTATAATGAAAAAAATTCAAAAATAATTTTTAGAGATTGTAAAACCTTTTCAGAAATAGAAGAACACTTTAATGAATTTTTCTCACAAGAAAAATTTAAAGACATATTTTTAAATTTTAAAGAATGCAAAAATACTGCATTATTTGAGAAAGAAAATGTAAAAGATGAATTCAACTATTTTTGTTATTTCATTTTGTCAGGAAATATAAGTTGAAAAATCAAAAAAATGAAAATTGATAATTATGAAAAAATTTCATCTAGTATAGAAAAGTTGATTGAAAAATTTGAACAAGAAACTTTTGTATACTTGAATAATAAAAATATGGTTATTGAAGATTTAACCAAACACATTGCTTGTGCTTACCATAGAGAAAAAATTAAATTTACTTTTTTATTAGAAAATATTCCAAACTTTATTGTTAAATACAATAATTATTTTTTAGCTATAAAAAAGAATATTTATATAGTTGAACAATTATTGGATGTTAAATTTCAAGATATTGAAATATACTACATCCTTTTACATTTGATATCAAACATTGTTGTAGAGAAGGTTGCAACAGTTAATGTAGCAATTGATTGTAATGATATAAATAGTGTTTATAAATTTTTATATAATGAACTAAATAATCAGATTAAAAATTGTAATTTTTTTGATATAAAGTTTATTCATTCATTAAAAAATATTGATCTGATTTTAACTACAAATTCATCTAAAAATATTTATGAAAATTCAAATATAGAGGTTTTATATATAAATAAATTTTTAGTTTCTCATGATATTGAAATTATTAAAGAAAAAGTTAAAGAAATAATTAGTAAAAAAGAATCCACTAAAGATATTAATAATTTCTATGAAATAGATAATGATACTTCTATAAATAATGTAATAAATATCTTATCTTCACAATTTCTAAATAATTTTATTGATGAAACATATATCAATAATGTTTATAAAAGATTAGAAAATAATATGAATACTGTTAAAGTGAAAGATAATATTGTTGTTTTGCATGCAAACATAAATGAAGGTGTTATTAAAAATGGATATTGTATTTCAGTGGGTATAGTTAAAGGGAAAGAATTCTATTCTTATAAAAATGAAAAAATTAAAATTTTTATTTTTGTGGTTCCAGATTTATTTCTTCAACATATTGAAAATGTCTCAAATTTAATTACTGTATGTTCAAATGTTGATTTAAATTTAGATTCTAAAATAATACTAAAGGAGATTCAAAACAAATGAAAGACACTCTAATAATTATTAAATGTCCATCAGGTTTTATTTTTTCCCAAATAGCTAAAAAGAAAATAGAAGAAACAACAAAATTAAAAACATTAAATTATGAAGTTTTAATGAATCCTTCTTTTGAACAAATTAAAGAAATAAACCAATATAAAAAAATTTACTTAATTACAAATATTAAAAATGATGAATTATGAAAAAGTAAAGATTGAGAAAAAATTGATTTAAATGATTTTATCCAAAATCCCTCAAAGTACTAAATTTAACTTTTTGCAAAGTAAATAGTAAAAAGTTAAATTTATTTTTTATTTTATAAAGCAATAATAAATTTGTAAGGAGGTTGATAATTATGGATATATTTAATAAAAAATATATAAAAACAAACTTAGAAGTTTCTTCAAAAAATGATGCTTTAAAAAAGATATCAAACCTTGCAAAAGAATTAGGAATAATTAGTAGTGTTACTGATGTTACTAATGCACTAAAAGCAAGAGAAGAAGAATCTAGTACTGGTTTTGAAAATGGATTTGCAATACCTCATGCTAGAACAAAATCTATCTTAAAACCTGCAATACTTTTTATAAAATTTAAAAAAGCAATTGATTGAAAATCTTTAGATAAACAATTAACAAGTTGTGCTTTTGTTTTATTAATTCCAGAAGAAGTTAGTTCAGTTCATTTAGATTTCTTATCTAAAATTTCAACTGCACTAATGGATAAAAATTTTGTTAATAAAATTAAAGAAACAAACTCTAAAGATTTAATTTATGAAGAAATAAATAAATACTTTACAACTGAAGATTCTGCAACTAACAATTCAACTGTCAGTGACAATTCACAAAAAAGAATTATTGCTTTAACTGCTTGTCCAGTTGGTGTTGCTCACACTTATTTAGCAGCAGATAAATTAAAAGAAGCTGGTAAATCTAAAAATA
The DNA here is from genome assembly GCF_000011225.1 of Malacoplasma penetrans HF-2. Classification (NCBI taxonomy): domain Bacteria; kingdom Bacillati; phylum Mycoplasmatota; order Mycoplasmoidales; family Mycoplasmoidaceae; genus Malacoplasma; species Malacoplasma penetrans. Next base: position 1,017,427 of record NC_004432.1, on the reverse strand, counting down.
TTTGAATTAAGGTAGAAACCCATGGAAGTGTTGGGATTAAAAATCAAGCAACTAATGAAGAAATTCAAAAAGCTGATGCAATAATAGTTGCTAGTGATATAGGTCTAGATTTATCAAGATTTAATAATAAAGTATTAATCCAAACACCAATTAAAGAAGCAATTCATAATCCAAGTGAATTAATTGATAAAGCACTGAATTCTAAATCAATTTATAAATCATCAGAAACAAAAACAAATAATTCTCAAAAAGAATTTAATAAAGATGAAAAGAAAAAGATGTCTGTCATGAAACATATTCTGTCTGGAATAAGTTATATGATCCCATTTGTGATTTTAGGTGGTATATGTATTGCTTTATCTGCAGGATTAGGTAAAGCTATATATGGCCAAGATAACTCAGCGCCTCAAGGAGACTTCTTTTACTACCTTAATGAAATTGGTAGTGTTGCATTCACTTTAATGATAGGAGTTTTAGGTGCTTATATTGCTTACTCAATTGCAGGAAGAGCAACACTTGCCCCAGCATTTATAGTTTCAATTGTAGGTAATACACCAAATGCAATATATACATTTGCTGGAATTCAAAATGATGGTGTGGGAATGGGCTTTTTAGGTTCAATATTATTTGGGCTTTTAATAGGTTATACAGTTAAATGAATTAATACATGAAAAATTCCTAAATCAATTTCATCTATCATGCCTATTTTTGTAATTCCTTTAGGTGTTGGTTTATTCTATGGTTTAATAGCAATATTTGTAATTGGTGCTCCAGTTGCATTTGTAATGGGGCAATTTATTAATGCTTTAAAAAGTATTTTTGTTTCAGGTAATACTTCAAATGCAGTAAGTAAAGATATTAGTTTAGGAGTAAGTATTGCAATTGGAATTCTAATAGGAGCAATGGCTGGTTTTGATATGGGTGGACCAATTAATAAAGTAGCTTTCTTAACTTGTACAGCTTTAATTTCTTCTAATGTTAATGAACCTATGGGAATGATGGCTGCAGCTATTCCGGTTGCACCACTTGGAATGGGTTTATGTACAATGATCTTTAGAAATAAATTCAATAAAGAAGAAAAAACAATGGGTATAAGTGCATTTATAATGGGCTTTATTGGTATTAGTGAAGGTGCTATTCCATTTGCAATTTCTGATCCTAAAAGAGCAATTGCATGTAATGTTATAGGAAGTGCAATAACTGGTGGAATTGCTGGTGCTTTAGGTATAACTTGTGCAGCTGCACATGGTGGACCAATAGTTGGAATTTTAGGTGCAGTTAGTAGTAATCAATTTGGATTAGTAGGTGGTATTGGATTATTCTTTGTAACTATTATTATTGGTATGCTAATTACATGTTTCTTATATGGAATAATTAGAAAAAGAGATAAAAATAATAATCAAGAAAATTTTAAAGATGTTTTTAAAATTTTTAAAAGATCTAAAAATGTTAATAAAGCAAATTTATATAAACAAGAAAAACTTTTTAAAAATCAAAAAGTTTTAATCAATAAAACTAGAGGTAATTTATGTTTGAATTTATAAAAAATATATTTAATTCAAAACAGAAAATAATATTTTCAGTACTTATAACATTTTTAGTAATATCTATAATTATAGGAATAACTTTACTAGTAGTAGGAATAGACAACTATAGCAACTTTGTAACTCAATCAAAAGCTATGTTTGAAAATCAAACAAGTGATAATGGGAATTTACCAGATATTACAGCCTTTATATATGGAATATTCTTTTTAGTTATGAGTTTATTATTAGCAATAGCTTCAGCACTATATGGAAATTCATTATTTAATAAAAAATTGAATCTTGAAGAAAACTAATTAATTTGTATGAAGATTTAAAACACTCCAAATTAATGGAGTGTTTTTAAATTGCTGTTATTAAAATTAAATAAAGTGAATATAATTAACAAATTGTTTCAATAAACATACTACATATTTTTTAAGATATTAATTAAGTCATAAAAACCAGAAATAAATTCTTTTTAGTTCTATATATTTACTAAACATAACCACTAATTAAAACAGGGGGGGGCGCTACATTTTGGGTACTTTTTAAGTTAAAATATAAATATTATGAAAAAATAATGTGAATTTAATTAGATATATCCTAATTAAATTCTTTTAAACAAATTTATATTTAATTTGGTTGTAAGGGTAATAAATATGAATAAGAAAAAAATATTATTAGCTTCTGTATTTGCAACATCAGCATTATCAGCAGTTGGTTTTGTTCAACTTGCTAGCACTTCTAATATTTCCAATAACATTTCTAAAACTGATTCTAGTTTAGATGTTACTAGTGCTTCAACAAAAGCAACAGCTAGTGGGTTAAAAAATTTGGCAACAGAAACTCAAAATGCACAAATCTCAATTCCTACAAGTTATTATCAACAAAATAGTTTTAAAAACTTATCTAATGATAATGGACCTATTTTGTTATTTGATGAAGCAAGATCATTTGGTGCAACTGACTGATATGGAAACCCAGCTTGATATATTACTTTAAATTCTGCAAGCGGTCAAAACAATGGATATTATTCTGCTGCATGATTTAGTACATCAACTTCTTCTGCAATTGATTTCACAAAAGCAGGTACTAAAGTAGTTGACTGAGCTTATAACCATAAAACTGATAATTTATATGTATTAACAGATACTCAATATTTAATTATTGTTTCTTCTAAAACTGGAACTATTGTTTCTACAAGTGAAGTGGGGAATAGTGTAGACAAAATTCAAATTATTGATTTTAATAATTCTGTTTATTTGTGAAATAGTAAAACTACTAATCCTCAAGTCTTAACAATTGAACCACAAACAGGTATGGTTAATTCAGCTAAAATTACATCTACTTTTTTGTCTTCTAAACATTTATTTGCTTTGATTCCACTAGATGTTAACTACACAATTGCTGTAACCAGTACTTCACAAGTTACTGATACAAATGGTAATGTAAATTTTTCATTGGATTTTGTTAATGATGATTTGAATCAAATAACTAGTTCTAAAACACAATCTGTATCTTTAACAGGCACTAAAGCTAGTGATATTTATATTAATGGTTTTAAAAGAAATAGTGATTATGTAATTTTTATTCAAAACAAAATTTACAGTGTTTCTTTAAATAAGTCTTTAATGTCTAACTCTACTTTTACAGATTTATTAAGTTCTTCTAATAGTAATTTAGGTGGTTTCTCAATAACTACAGGAAGTATTAACTCTGCATTTATTGATGTAAATAATCAAATTTATTTTAAAACCACAGAATCTAAAGAAGTTAACACAATGTTGGTTTCAAATTCATTTAATAAAATGGATATTCCAACAACTTTAGGAGCAACTTTTGCTGGAAAAGAAGAGAATGCAAAAACAACTCAGATTTTCCCAGTTTTAAGTTCTGCTTCTTCTAGTAGTGACAACTTAATTTCTAGAAGTTATACAGGTTATTTATTAAGTTCTAATGGTTTTATTGGAACAGGATTTTTAAATGGTAGTGTGATTTCAAATCAATTTACTTCACAATCAAGTGCTCCATCTTTCAATGTTTCAAATGCTGGAAGTAGTTCAATTCCAAGTGGTGTAAATAGTACTAACATTACTAAAAACAACACTAGCTTATCTAATGTAACTTTAGAAACTTCAAATGCTATTTTAATTGCTGATGATATTTCAGGAACTCTATATGTAAAAGTTCCTTATACTTTAGTAGGTTCTTGATATGGTAATGGATCTCAAACTTCAGAATTTAACTCAAGAGGTTTCTTAATTGGTAAATTTACATTTACAAATATTCAAACTGCAACAACTTGAGCTTCTAATTTACCTGCTGATATTGCAAGATTAGAACCATCTCAAATTAGTACAGATATTTTAAAAAGAAATGCAACTTCAATTGTTTCTATTCCATCAAGTGTATTGGCATTACAAAATAGTAATTTAAATATAAACTTTGCTATTGTTACTAAAAATGACAATGCTGGACAAATTACTCTAAAAGCTACTGTTACTTATAAAAATGCATATGGTTCAATTGTTAGTTATGCAATGGCTAATGATAAACAATATACTGTTAAAAAAGCAGCTGCAACTTATGCTTTTGCATTTGCTGGTCAAACAGATGCAGATAAACCAAAAGTAGATAAATCTAGTTCTAGTATTACTGATTTATTAGCAGAAGCTCAAAGTGTTTTAACAAATGGTTCTGAAAAATTCTTAACAGTAGATGTTGGGACATTAGAAGGAAATTTAACTCAATATGCTAATGTATTACCATCATTATGAAATCCAAATTCAGTAAACGATTACTTTATTACTACTAAAGATAAGTATCCAAATAATCCTACTATTACATTATTCCCAGATGATGAAAATGGAAATATTGTGATTGTAGTTCAATATAACAACTTGTCTAACAATACTCCTAGTAAATTTGCTATTAGATATACTGGAATTACAAACTATGCTAAAAGTAGTGTTAGATTCCAAGGTTCTAGAAAAACAGATTTATTAACACCTTCTGGAACTTCTCCATTCCCTTCTGAACAAAACAATATTTTAGATGTAACTACAGTTAGTGGTTTTTCTGATTATGGTACAAAATTAGTTTCTGATGTAAGTCCAAATGAATTCTCTACTTTATATAGTTCAAACTTAATTAACTATATGGGATTCACTCCTGAAGTTACTTTTGTTCAAGAACAAAATGGAAGTGAAGGTACTACAACATATGATAGTGAATATGGTTCATTCTTATTAAAAATAGATTTTAGTAAATCAGTTTCTAGTAACTTATTAAATGCAAAAGATGAATATATTCCATTCTCTGAAACTCCTTTTGCTAACCAATTAGGTTTAAAAGATGGTGTAATTTATCAAAGATATGCAGGGTTGTTACCAATTGGAAGCACATATAATATTTCAATTGATAGAAACAGCACTAGCTATAGATCATTAATTGCTAACAATAATGTTAATGCTGCACTATCTTCAACAGATATATTGAGTATCTTAACTATTAATGGATATGATAGTTCACAAGGTGACACTATTACAATCTTTGACTATAGATGAAATGGTGAAACATTTGAGTTTACTGTTTACGCAAAATCAAGCACATATGATTCTATTAGTACTACCCAAACTTTTGGAGTTAGCTGAAGTCCAAAATTTGCAAGTATTAGAAACATGAGTTTATCAGTTGCGGTAATTACAAGTGTGGTTGGAATTACTTTAGTTTCTTTAGCAATTGCTTTATATATAGTTAGAAGAAATAAAATTAGAAGATTATTAAAATAGTTTTAATAATTTATTAATCAAAATGTGAGATAAGAAATTCTTGTCTCACATTTTTTGTTTAGTAAGTTTTGAATAGTATTAAGATATTTAAAAAAGGATTAAATTAAATATTATTACTCAGAAATTTTGACTCAAAAAAATTGAGTAAAAACTTAAAGTTGTAAAAAAGGTTTTTATGTTTGTAGGAAGAGAAAAGGAATTAATAGATTTGAAAAAATGTTATCAATCTGAAAAGTTTGAAAACATTTTAATTACAGGTAGAAGAGGAATAGGGAAAAGTACATTTGTAATAGAATCATTAAAAGATTTTGATGGATATAAGATTTATTATCAATGTATTAACCAAGATATAAAAACTAATTTAAAATGTTTTTCTGAATTAGTTTTTTCAGCATTAGATAGTTTCATTAAAGATAGTAATACACTTGACACTTTTGAATCATTATTGGAATTAATTTTTGAAATTGGGATTAATCATAAAATTTTATTAATAATTGATGAATACCTTTATCTACAAAATGATATGCCCTCAATTGATAGTATTTTACAAAGAGTTATTGATAAGTATCATAGGGAGTCAAAATTAAAACTAGTCATAATGGGTTCTAATGTAACTGCTATGAATCAACTAAACTATTATAGTGCTCCACTATATGGAAGGTTTACTTATAAGATTATTTTAAGTGACTTGGATTATTTGCATGCTAGCAAATTTTATAGCAACTATTCATTAGAAGACAAAGTTAAAGCTTACTCAGTATTTGGTGGCAATCCTTTTTATTTATCATGGATTAATCCAAACTTAACAATTGAAGAAAATATTATAGAGAAAATATTAAATAATAATTATTTGATAGAAACACCATTAAATGTGTATTCAAATGAGATCAAAAATTTACCAGCAACTAATACTATTTTTACTCAAATCAGTAATGATAACCATAAATACATTGATTTGATTAATACTACAGTCTCTTCATCTAATCTACCTAATATTTTAAACCCACTATTTGATATGGGTTTAATCACAAAAGAATTTCCTATCAACATGCTTAATAATGATAAAAAAATATTTTATTATTTAGAAGATAATTTCTTAGATTTTTATTATCACTATATCCATTTAAAAGATTTCAAATTATTAAATGGTCAACACAAAGCTTTTTTCAACAACTATATAAAAGAAGATTTGGAAAAGTTTTTTATTCCCAAAAAATTTGAAAAAATTGCAAAACAAGCTTTGATTTTAATGAATTTTAAAGATAAATTACCAAGCCCATTTTTTAATATTGGTAAGTACTGATATGATGATCCAAATAAAATAGTTAATGCAGAATTTGATGTAGTATATAAAGACATTAAAGATTTATATTACTTTTATGAAGTTAAATATACAAATAAACCAATTGATGAAAAGGTAGTTAATCACATGATTTCTCAATTAGATAAATTAAATGAAAAAGATTATAAGTTGGGTTTTGTAAGTAAGTCTGGATTTGATTTAAAAGATAAAAAAGATTATGTGCTAATAGATTTAAATGATTTATATAGTTTGTAAATTCTTTAATAATTTTCTTGAATTAATTTAATAACTTTTTGCATTTGTAATAATCTTAATTTAAGAGGATAAACTATGGGAATGTTTAATGAAAATAATTCTATTAACTTTGATGAAAAATATATAAGAGGAGATAAGGAACAAAAAGAATTTATAGAAAGATATATTTTTAAAAGTGTTCACAAACATAAAGTAATAGCTGACAAAGAAATGAAGAGTTTTTCAGGTGCAGTAATTACAGATGTTTTTTATGTTTTTTTACTTGAAGATAAAACAGACAAAAAAATTAAGAATTTTATTTTTGGTAAAGATAGTTTTAAATCTTTAGTAGAAAAATATGGCTTAGATCCTAAGAGTGTTGTTAGATTTTATGAAAACCCATTAGAAAGTGCAAAAAGAAGATTTTTTGGTATTGGTAAGAAACATAGAACTAAAAATGAAATAAGATCTAATGGTGAAAATATAGAAGAACTAAAGTGACATGAAGCTGCAAAGCAATTATATAATTTGATTGAATTAATCATATTGCATTGGGAAGATAAAGGATTATATAAGGGCAATGTTTCTCCTTTATATATGCAGCGTGATCATATAATTACTTATTATTATTGTGCTCCTTATCCAAAAATAATTAGAAAAACTATAAATACATTTTCAAAGGGTAATGAGAAAACAGTTAAAGAAATGATAGATAACCTTTCTAAAAAGAATCCTAACTTTAAAAAAGAGTATTCTGATTTTAGTAAACTAAAAGAAATCATTACAAAATATAATGAGCAGAATCTTGAAAAACCAATACTAGATATTTTTTAAAAAGAAAGAATTTAAAAGCAAAAGTTTTACATAAACTTTGCTTTTTTCATTTTATTAGTGTTTAATAGATTTAATTATTATTCATAAACAGGAAAAACAATTTTAGTAAAGTTAACAATTAAATAACTTTTATAAGGATGAGGTTTTTACAAATATAAAAAGAATAATATAATAAAAACTAAATATTAAGAAGGATGAGATTTATTATGAATAAAATATCTAAAAGAATATCTTTATTAATAATAAATTCTGTTTTAAGTATTAAAGCAGGAATGGTTTTTCTTGTCTTTAGTAATGAAATTAAAAATTCTTCTATTATCAACATTCCTAGTATTAACAGAATTAAAACACCAAGTGAAATTATTTCATTTGAATATTGTAACCATAATACAAATCTTTATATGACTACCCAACCTATTATTTTTCTAGGTAATAAAATTACAACTTTTGATTGATGTGCTATCAAATCTTGAGATAAATATCTATCTGATATTATTTGCATGGAAGATAAATACACTAGTGAAACTTTGGATTATAAAAAACAGATTATTATAATTTCAATTTTAGGTTTCTTAATTTGAAAAAATAAAATAAAAACGCTTTTGGATATGTGTACCTTAATAGGAAAAATAAAAGATCAAATTAATATTAATTTTGATATTAATGTTGTAATGAAGTTTACTATTTTGTATCAGTACTATCTTATGTTTACATTGGGTAAATTAAAATTACAAGATTCAATTTCATTATTAAAACATTCAACAATTTATCTAATTTAATAAATTAATAAATAATAAATACAAAAATTATTTTTAATTTCCAAATAGTGTTTTTAGAAAATAAAAACTATATTTTGTTTTATTAACAAATTATTTATCAAAATATCTTTTCATTTGTTTTTATATAAATTAGTCATTTAGTTTAGTATACTTAAATTTAATAAAAAATTTTTTTACAAAGTAACAAAGGAGGTTAACATGAAAAGAAATAAATTTTTTAAACTAGCAAGCTCATCAATTTTAGGTGTAGCTATAACAATTGGTATATCTTCTTGTAGTTTGCCATATAAAAGTAATGGAGTGTTTCAAACCTATAATTCTACAGATCTTTTAGCAGATAATAATAGTCCATTGAATAATTCTTTCAATAACTCTCCAATAAGCACATATGCTCAATCAATTTTAAATAACTTAACTACTTATCAAACAGTTGGTGATTTTTCATTTAGTAGCAACGGAGGAGATGATGAGACTACTAAAGACTTTTTAACTTTAGATGGTGCAAAAGCTGTATTGGTTTTCAAAGATCAAAACACAGCAGAGAGAATTGATAATTTATTGAAAGATAAAGGCTTTGATATAACTACTAATACTGCAGTAACAGAAGATGCATATAAAAATGTTATGAGTTCTTTAAAAACTGATACAAAAAGTTTGGAGAATTCTGCTACTAGTAGTGGTTCTAGTTCATCGGGGTCATCTTCATCAACAACTTCAGAATTAAAAGAAGGTACAGATTACTGAGTTTTTCAGAGAAGTTTAGGTGCTCTTCAATTTCAAAATGGATTAGATAAAGAGGCATGAGATCCTGCTAATACAAATAACACAAGTAATGGACAACCAAGTGAATTAACAATCACTTCTCAGACTGACTACTATAAAGATGCGATTTCTTCAGGAACTGTATACCAATTTATTATTGACACAGACAATAAATGAGTTGATAGTAAAGGAAATGTTAGACAATCAGTTTCAAGTAAAGACTATGAAAGATCAATTGAATCTTATAGTTTAGCAGCAGATCTAGGGTACAACAGAAATGGATATTTCTTAAGTTTAATTGGTTTAAATTTTGATAAAACACTGGACTATACAGACAATAATGGAGGCACATCTTCATATAGAGATAATAATGGTGTAATGAATTGAGAAAATTTTGACACTACAAATTGAGCTAACAAAAATGATAGTATTTTCACATTATATATAGATACTCCATATCCATATACCTTTGGTTTAATTTCAAAAGAATACTTCTCAGCTTTACCACATACAAATCCAGAGGTTGTTTCAATTAACTTAAAGAGTGGTTCACCAATTTCTTATGTAAAACTTGGTAACACATATTCAATTGACCAGAGTCTAACTGATTGAACTAGAATTTATGGTTCTGGTGGTCTTGGAGAATTTTCAAAAGATGTGTGATATTCAGGTTCTTACTACATCTCAGCATTCACTTCAGCTAACTTAATCTTTGAATTAAATAATGTTTATATGAACACAGTTGGTAAAGATTTATTAGATTCAGAAACTGGTAGTGCTAAAACAAAAACTTCTAAAGAGTCAAAAGTTAAAACTATATCAGTAGTATTTGGTAGTGGTAATGATGACACTTACTATGAATTATTTAAATCAAAACAAAATGATTTTTTAAGTGCTGTCCCATCTAATAAAATGAGTGATGCTGCAAGTTTATTTAAAGACAATGGATTAGTTCCTAAAAAGATTGTTCAATCAACTAGATCTAATTATATGGCATATACTCCAAACCCTTATGTTGTTTCATCAAATGGTGCAGTTACTGAAAATCAATTCTTAGGTAATATGGCTAAATTCTTATATCAATGAAATAATCAGGATGCATATACCATTAGAGCTGGGATTGCTGGGTTAGTAAATTGATACCAATTAAGTTTAATTAATTTACCAATTTCAGGTGATTTCCAATTAAGTGCAACTCCATATGGTGTATTTAGTGGGTACTATGAACAAATTGAAAAAGGCAATATGTTTGGTGCTTTACCTAGAAATCTAAGTGAATATACTTCATCAAATGAAAGGGTTTTATCTAGTGGCTTTACATTACCTTATTATGAATACACAACTAGTGGAATCAATATAAAAAACATCAATGTTAACAAATCTACTTTTATTGATGCTTTAAGAAAATATGGAGCTACAACAAGCAATCCATTAAACTTCTCTATTAAGTTTGGTGAAAGTTCTTTCTCTACAAATTATCAAAACTTTTTAAATGCTATGAAAAATGTTATTGAGGATTTAAGTGATAATTTAATAAGAGTAACTATAGTACAGAGATTAGCAAATACTCCAAGTGCTACAGTTTGATATAATAATCAATCTTCACCACTAGGATTTAGTTACTGATCTCCAGATTATAATGGTGTTGGTACTTGAGTAGAAGCTGATACTACTATTGAAACTAAAACTATTGGTGGCCAATCAGTTGAAGGTGCTCCTTCAACTAATGCACATAATAGTTTCAATACTTTCCTATCAAGTATGGTAACAGCAGTTAAGAAAATGAATGCTAATTATAATAATGGCACAACTAGTGGTACAACTACAACACCAGGTAAATATACTGTTTCAACACTAGAAACAACAAATGATCCTTTTAAAGATGATAAAAGAATACAAGCTGCTTTTAGTAATACAGCATTAGAAGATATGAAAATTGCATTAAAAACTAATTCTACTACTAGTGGTACAACTACATATGATGAAACTTATGCTGCTACAACTAGTGTAAGTCCAGGTAATAGATATGGTTTATTAGCAATTGGATTACTAAACAAATTAATTGCAAATGGTGTAATAGATCAAGCTAAATTCGCTGATTATGTAACTAATCCATCAAAACTTCTTTATAGTAAAGAAAGACCTTCAACTTATTCTGAAGTTTGGGTTGGTGGAGATGTAATTAAATCAGGTAAATCACAAGAATTCTCTAAATGATTAGGTGTATATGCTGGTGAAGATGTTCTTTATGCATTGTATGAAAACACAGTATTAGATAGTGATTACAGTTTTATTCCAAGATCTGAATCTGGTGTAACAGATAAAATCTATTCATTAGTTAATCCTAACTATACAGCTAGAGTTGGTACACAAGGTACAAACTATAGAGATTTTGGATGAAAAAAATAATTCAAACATTTAATTTTTAAAAAAACAAAAACAAATTAATGACTTTTAACAAAGTTTATTAATTTGTTTTTTGTATTATTTATATTCAAAGTAAGTTATACTTAAACTTGATTAAAAAATCATAAAAACTAAAAAACTAAAATTTAATACAAAAATGACATTAGAAATTAAGGAGTCTAAAATGAAAAAAAGTAAGTTTTTTAAGTTTGCTAGTGCTTCTGTTTTAGGAACAGCAGTAACAGTTGGTTTAACTTCTTGTAATGTACCATACCAAAATAGTGGTGTTTTTCAAACTTATACTGCTACAGATTTACTAGAGAATAACAACAGTCCTTTAAATAGTGCATTCAGCAATTCTCCTATTAGTACATATGCTGAATCTATTTTATATAATTTAGTGACTTATCAAACTGTAGGTAATTTTTCTTTTAGTTCTAATAACACTACAAATAGTACTACTAGTGATTATTTAAAATTAGATGCAGCTAAAGCAGTTTTCATTTTCAAAGATGATACAACTGCTACTGCAATTAATAATTATTTAACATCTAAGCACTCAGATTTTGATTTGACAAAACTAGGTAGTTTAAGTAATGATTCATATGAAAAAATTCTTGAAGAATTAAAAGTTGAAGAATTAGATACAAATGGAAGCACATCTAGTGGTCAATCTTCTAGTTCTACAAAATTCAAAGAAGGAACTGACTATTGAGTTTTTCAAAGAAAAGATGGTGCTTTACAATTTCAAAATGGAATTGGTAATACTCCTTGAGACCCAAGAAAAAATAGTAGCTCTAATTCACAATCTAGAATTACTGCAGAAACTCAACCTAATGAAGTAACTGTAAATTCTCAAACAGAATATTATAAAAATGCAATTTCAAATGGAACTGTATACCAATTTATTGTTGATACAGATAATAGTTGAGTAGATAGCAAAGGGAATGTAAAACAAACTGTATCTAGTAAAGATTTTGAAAGAGCAATTGAAATCTATAATTTAGCAGCTAGCTTAAATTACAACAGAAATGGATATTTCTTAGATTTAATTGGTTTAGATTTCAATAAAACTGCAGGATATACAAGCACATCAAATTCAAGTACTTATTCTTATCAAGAAACAGATAGTGAAGGACACACTTATATAAAGTGAGAAAACTATAATGTGAACAACTTTAAAAACTTGAATGACAGTGTTTTTACATTTTATATAACAGAAGCTTATCCTTATACTTTTGGAATGTTAACAAAAGAATATTTTGCAGCATTACCAAACACTAATCAAAAAATAAAAAACATCCATTTACAAAGTGGGACTCCAATTGATTATGATGTAAATGATGGTAGTTATGCTATTAATCAAAGTGACACTAATTGATCTAGGATTTATGGTTCAGGTGGACTAGGTGAATTTACTCAAGATGTATGATTTGCAGGTGCTTACTATATTTCAGCATTTACTTCAGCTAACTTAATTTTTCAATTAAATAATACATATATGGAAAGTGCTGGCAAAGATTTATTAGATTCTTCTACTGGAAGCACAAATAAAACTAGTAGAGAATCTAGAATTAAAACAATTTCAGTTTCACATGGTAGTGGTACAACAGATACTTTCTATGAATTATTTAAATCTAAACAAAATGATTTCTTAGCTGCTGTTTCATCAGATAAAATGAGTGAAGCTGCTGGATTATTTAAAGGCAGAGGTTTAACTCCTAGAAAAGTTGTACAAGCTAGCCAATCAAACTATATAACATATACTCCAAGTGCCTATGTAATGTCTGGAACTTCAGTTATTAAAAATGAATACTTAGGAAATATGGCAGATTTCATTTATCAATGAAACTCAGAAGATTCTTATACTATAAGAGCAGCAATTTCAGGATTAGTTAATTGAAAAAACTTAAGTTCTGTTAATTTGCCTTCTTCTGGTGATTTCCAATTAAGTGCTACTCCTTATGGAGTGTTTAATGGATATTATGAACAAGTAGCTGCTGGGAATTTATATGGTGGTTTACCAAGAACATACACAACTTACACTAGTACAACAAATGATATGTTAGGAGACTTTACTATTCCTTACTATACTTATAGTTCTAGTTCTTCTGGAAGTAGCAGCAATAATTCTGGGGTTACAGTAAAACAACTAACAATTAGTCAATCTTCGCTGCAAACAGCATTAACTAATTTTGGAGCAACAAGAAACAACCCTCTAGAATTTTCTATTAAATTTGGTGAAACTTTTACTTCAAATTACCAAAATTATTTAAATAGAGTTAAACAAACTATAGAAAGACTTAGTGGTGGTTTAATTAGAGTTTCATTAATTCAAAGATTAGCCACAACTCCTTCTGCCAGTGATTGATTCAATAAACAATCTTCTCCATTGGGGTTTAGTTACTGAAGTCCTGACTATAATGGTGTTGGAACTTGAATTGAAGCTGACACTACTATTCAAAGTTCTAAAATTGGAGAAACAACTGTTGAAGCAATTCCTGCAACAAATGCTCATAATTCATATTTAACATTCTTATCCAGTATGGTGTCTGCTGTTAAAGTTATGGGTGCAACATGGGATAGTAGTTCAACACCTAACAAATATACAGTTACTTCTACAACAAATGGCACAACTAGAAATTTAAGTACTAATAATACTTTTGATAGTGATACAAGAATTGCTACAGCTTTTAAGAATGATACTTTAAGTGCCATGGGAATTTCTCTTTCTGCTGCTTCATCAACTCCTTCTTCATATGATATTAGTAATATTACAGATTCATCAATGTCTGCAGGGAATAGATATGGATTGCTAGCAATTGGATTATTAAATAAATTAATTGAAAATGATGTTATAGATCAATCTAAATTCCAAGAATATGTAAATGATCCTTCTAAACTGAACACAAAAACTAGTGCTCCTACTAATTACAATGAATTATATATAGGCAATGATGTTATTAAAGCGGGTGCTTCTGGATATTTCTCTAAATGAATTGGTGTTTATGCAGGTGAGGGAACTGCACAAGCATTATATGAAACAACAGTATTAGATAGTGATTACAGTTTCTTGCCAAGATCTGAATCTGGATTAACTGATATTATTTATTCTTTAGTAAATCCAAACTATACTGCAAGAATTGGTACTCAATCAACAAACTATAGAGATTTTGGTTGAAATAATTAATAAAACAAATACTTTTTTAAAGATTAATTAGAATTAACTAATTAATCTTTTTTTATTTTTCCAAGATTTTAATAATTAATTTAATAGTCAATTAGTCTAAAACTGTTTTATTATTAAAAAATAAATAGTTAGGTAACTAAAAATGAAAAAGAGTAGATATTTTAAGATATTTGGTTCTGCAACTTTAGCTAGTGCTGTAACTATTGGATTGTCTTCTTGTGCAATCCCTTATCAGTCTAGTGGGGTTTTTCAGACTTATTCAGCAACTGATATTTTAGCTGATAATAATAGTCCATTAAACAGTGCTTTTAATAACTCTCCAATTAGTACATATGCTCAGTCTGCTATATATAATTTGGTAACTTATCAAACTGTTGGTGAATTTTCATTTGATGATAAAGGAAATACACAAAGTACTACTAAAGATTTTTTAACTTTAGAAGGTGCAAAAGCTGTTGTTGTTTTTAAAAATGAAGAAACTGCTAATTCTATTAATGAAGCTTTAAAAACAAAAAATTCTGCTTTTGATTTATCTGCAACAAATTTAAGTACTGATGCTTATAATAGCATGATTAGTAATTTACAAACTAGTATAGAAGGAACTGAAACTAACAATGGCACAGGTGGTTCTTCTACAACTAAAAAAACTTATACTGATGGAACCGATTATTGAGTATTTGAAAGATCTAGAGGTGTTTTACAATTACAAGAAAAATTGGGTAGCACTGATAAAAAACCAACAGATTCAGGTGTAACTACAAACACTCAAACTGAATATTATAATGGTGCTATTTCTAATGGAACTGTATATCAATTTATAGTTGATACAGATAATTCTTGAGTTGATAGTAAAGGGAATAAGCAAGCTCAAATATCTAGTAAAGATTTTGAAAGAGCAATTGAAATATATTATTTAGCAGCAAGTTTAAGCTACAACAGAAATGGTTATTTCTTAGATTTGATTGGTTTAGATTTTTATAAAACTGCAGGATACACTAATGGATCTCCATCATATAGATCTTCTGGTTATCTAGACTGAAGACAATATGAAACTGAAAATTATAAAAGTGTAAATAATAGTGTTTTCACTTTGCATATAACAGAAGCTTATCCTTATACTTTTGGAATGTTATCAAAAGAATACTTTGCTGCATTACCACACACTAACCAAAAAATTAAAAACATTCATTTAAGAAGTGGAACTCCAATTTCTTATACTTTTGATTCAGGCGAATTTGCAATTGATCAAAGTGGAACTAATTGATCTAGAATTTATGGTTCTGGTGGATTAGGTGAATTTACTGATGGTGTTTGATTTGCTAGTGCATATTATATTTCTGCATTTACTTCAGCTAATTTAATTTTTGAATTAAACAATGCTTATATGGATACTGTTGGTAAAAACTTATTAGACCATACAAATGGTAATGTTACTTCATCTGGGACTAGAGAATCTAGAATTAAAACAGTTTCGATAACTTATGGTAGTGGAACACCAGATACTTATTTTGAATTATTTAAATCTAAACAAAATGACTTCTTAGCTTCTGTTCCTTCTACTAAAATGAGTGAAGCTGCAAAGTTATTTAGTGGTAATGGTTTAGTCTTGGAAAAAGTAGTTCAAACTAGTCAGTCTAACTATATTGCTTATACTCCAAATCCTTATGTATTATCTGGTTCAAGTGTAGTACCAAATGATTATTTGGGAAACATGGCTCAATTTATTTACCAATGAAATTCTAAGAACTCATATATTATAAGAGCTGGAATTGCTGGATTAATCAATTGATATCAATTAAGTTTAATTAATTTACCTTCTTCTGGTGACTTCCAATTAAGTGCAACTCCATATGGTGTATTTAGTGGATACTATGAACAAGTATCTCAAAATAATTTATATGGTGGTTTACCAAGATCTTTAAATGATTACCAAGGTTCAGTAAGTTCTACTTTAGGAGAGTTTGAAGTCCCTTATTACAATTATGGAAGTACTGGAGTAACTGTTGAAAAATTAAAGATTAATGAGACTACTTTTAGACAAGCTTTAGAATCATATGGTGCAAGAAATAGTCCATTACAGTTTTCTATTAAGTTTGGTGAAACATTTACTTCTAACTATCAAAATCTATTAAATAGAATGCAACAAGTTATAGATTCAGTAAGTGGTGGATTATTGAAAATGACTGCAATCCCAAGACTAGGAACAACACCTAGTGCTTCTGTTTGATTTAATAAACAATCCTCTCCACTTGGATTTAGTTACTGATCTCCAGATTATAATGGTGTAGGTACTTGATTAGAAGCTGATACTACTGTTCAAAGTTTAAAAATAAATGATTCTACAACAATAGAAGGTGTTCCTGGTACTAATGCTCATAACTCTTATATAACTTTCTTATCTAGTATGGTTGCAGCTGTTAAAGCAATGGGTGCAACATGAAATCAAGGTGAGAATAAATATGAAGTAAAAACTTTACCTAATTCATCAACATCAAATGGATCTTCTTTAGAAAATGACACAAGAATTCAAAAGGCATTCTCTAGTGACACATTAAGAGCGATGGGTGTTAGTTTAACAACTAATAATGGAAGTAATAGTTCTTCTTCATATGATGAAAGTAGGATTACAGAAGAAAATATGTCTGCTACAAATAGATATGGTTTATTAGCAATTGGATTATTAAATAAATTAATTGCTAACAATGTATTTGATCAAACTAAGTTTGATGCATATGTTCAAAATCCTTCTAAATTAATGTATTCAACAAATACCCCAAAAGATTACAATGAACTTTATGTTGGAAATGATGTTATAAAAGCAGGTGCTTCTGGACTTTTCTCTAAATGAATTGGTGTATATGCAGGACAAGGAACTGCTCAAGCATTATATGAAACTACTGTTTTAGATAGTGATTACAGTTATGTGCCAAGATCTGAATCTGGATTAAACAATATTATCTATTCTTTAGTAAACCCTAACTACATTGCTAGAACTGGTACTCAAGGTACAAACTATAGAGATTTTGGTTGAAAAAACTAATTTATAAAAATTAAAAGATTAATTTAGTGCTTTCTAAATTTGTCTTTTATTTTTTTACTCCCAAAAATTAAATAACCATTTATTAAATTACTGTTTTATTTTTAAGGAAATATAAGGTAATGAAAAATGAAAAAGAGTAGATATTTTAAAATCTTTAGTTCTACAGTTTTAGCATCTGCTGTAACTGTTGGATTGTCTTCTTGTGCAATCCCTTATAAATCTGATGGAGTTTTTCAAACCTATTCTGCAACAGATATTTTAGCTGATAATAACAGCCCATTAAATAGTGCTTTCAATAACTCCCCAATTAGTACATATGCACAATCTGCTATATACAATTTGGTAACTTATCAAACTGTTGGTGATTTTGAATTTAATACTGATGGTTCTACAAAAAGTACTACAAGTGACTATTTAACTTTAGATGGTGCAAAAGCAGTTTTTGTTTTCAAAGATGAAGCAACTGCAAATGCAATTGATGAATATTTAAAAGGTAAAGAATCAAGTTTTGATATAAGTGGTACTATTTCTGATTTGAGTGAAAATGGATATAGTAATTTAATTACTAATTTAAAAAGTCCTATAACTGCAAATATATCTAATAATGGAAGTAATGGTACAACAAGTAAAACATTTACTGAAGGAACAGATTATTGAGTATTTGAAAGATCAAGAGGGGTTTTGCAATTTCAAGATAAATTAGGAGGCACAAGTGATTTAAAACCAACTGAAGCAAGTGTCACTACAAATAGCCAAACTCAATACTACAAAGATGCAATTTCTCAAGGAACTGTATATCAATTCATAATTGATACAGATAATAGTTGAGTTGATAGTAAAGGTAATGTAAAACAACCAGTTTCAAGTAAAGATTTTGAAAGAGCAATTGAGATATATTATTTAGCTGCAAGTTTAAGTTATAACAGAAATGGTTATTTCTTAGACTTAATTGGTTTGGATTTTGATAAAACTGCAGGGTATAAAGAAAATGGATCTTCTTCTTATGAATCTAATGGTAATTTAGAATGAGAAAAATTTAAAATAGATAACTATGCTAATAAAAACAATGATATTTTCACATTCTATATTACAGGTGCATATCCATATACTTTTGGAATGTTATCAAAAGAATATTTTGCTGCATTACCACATACTAATCAAAAGATTGAAAATATCCATTTACAAAGTGGTACTCCAATTGCATATGAAAAATCTGCTAATGGTTCATATAGTATTAATCAAAGTGGCACTAACTGATCTAGAATTTATGGTTCAGGAGGATTAGGAGAATTTACTCAAGATGTTTGATTTGCAGCAGCATATTATGTTTCAGCATTTACTTCTGCTAATTTAATTTTCCAATTAAATAACACTTATATGGAAAGTGCTGGAAAGGATTTATTAAATCCTGCAAATGGGTCAACTGAGAAAAACAATGTAAAAGAATCAAAGATTAAAACAGTTTCTATAACTTATGGAAGTGGAACTGCTGATACTTTCTTTGAGTTATTTAAATCTAAGCAAAATGACTTTTTAGCTTCAGTACCTTCTACTAAAATGAGTGAAGCTGCTCAACTATTTAGTGGTAATGGATTAGTGTTAGAAAAGGTTGTCCAAACTAGTCAATCTAACTATATTGCTTATACTCCAAATCCATATGTATTAAATGGTAGTAGTGTAGTTGCAAATGATTTTTTAGGTAATATGGCAGATTTTATTTACCAATGAAACTCTAAAGATTCATATACTATAAGAGCTGCAATTGCTGGATTAATAAACTGATATCAATTAAGTTTAATTAATTTACCATCTTCTGGAGATTTCCAATTAAGTGCAACTCCTTATGGTGTATTTAATGGATACTATGAACAAGTATCACAAGGAAAATTGAGTGGTGGCTTACCTAGAAGTTTTGATGACTATAAGAAAAATGTTAATTCTACATTAGGTGATTTTTCTGTTCCATATTATAAATATGAATCTACTGGAGTAACAGTTGAAACAATAAATATTAATAAAACAACTTTAAAAGCCTCTTTAGCTAAATATAATGCAACAATATCTAATCCATTACAATTCTCAATTAAGTTTGGTGAGATATTTACTTCAAACTATCAAAACTTGCTTAACAGAATGCAACAGTTAATTTCTGATATTAGTGATGGATTGCTAAAAATGACTGCTGTGCCAAGACTTGGAACAACACCTAGTGCTACAGTTTGATTTAATAAACAATCTTCTCCTCTTGGGTTCAGTTACTGAGCACCAGATTATAATGGTGTTGGTACTTGATTAGAAGCTGATACTACTCTTCAAACTTTACAAACATCAGATGGTAAAACATATGAAGGGGCTCCAGGAACTAATGCACATAACTCATTTATTACTTTCTTATCTAGTATGGTGTCTGCAGTTAAAGTAATGAATGCAACTTGAGATTCTACTGGCAATAAGTATAGTGTTTCTTCAACATCAAGTGGGTCTGGAACAAACGGAAATGTGAAACAAGACAATGAATTTGATAAAGACTCTAGAATTAAATCAGCTTTCAGTAATGACACTCTTCAAGCTATGGGAATTACATTGAATGGAGCGGCTAGCGGCAGTACATATGATGAAAAAAATATTACTCAACAAGATATGACTCCTGGGAATAGATATGGTTTATTAGCTATTGGTTTACTAAACAAATTAATTGAAAACAAAGTATTTAAAAAAGATAAATTTGACGAATATGTAGCAAACCCATCAAAACTAATGTATTCACAAAACAAACCAACATCAGCTGAACAACTTTATATTGGTCATGATATTTTTGAATCAAGAGCTTCTTCAAACTTTTCTAAATGAATTGGTGTATATGCAGGAGAAGGAACTGCACAAGCATTGTATGAAACAACAGTTTTAGATAGTGATTATAGTTATGTTCCAAGATCAGAATCTGGACTAAGCAACATCATATATGCTTGGGTTAATCCAAACTATGTTGCAAGAGCAGGTACTCAAGGAACAAATTATAGAGACTTTGGTTGAAATAATAATTAATTTACAAAAGATTAATTCAATTAGGAATTAATCTTTTTTTATCTACTCTGTAAATTAATTTAATAATTATTTAATTTAAATGTGACTTATTATTTAAAAAAAGGTAATAAATATGAAAAAGAGTAGATATTTTAAGATATTTGGTTCTGCAACATTAGCATCTGCAGTAACTATTGGATTATCTTCTTGTGCTATTCCATATCAGTCAAGTGGTGTATTTCAAACTTATTCACCAACAGATATATTAGCTGACAATAATAGTCCATTAAATAGTGCTTTTAGTAATTCTCCAATTAGTACTTATGCTCAATCTGCATTGTACAATTTAGTTTCTTATCAAACAGTTGGAGAGTTTTCTTTTGATAGTCAAGGAAACACACAAAGTACTACAAAAGATTTTTTAACTTTAGATGGTGCAAAAGCTGTAATAGTTTTTAAAGATGATACAACTGCAAAAGCAATTGGAGAATATTTAAAATCAAAAGAATCTCAATTTGATGTATCTTTAGAAAATTCAAATTGAAATGATAGTACATATAACAATGTTATTGATGCTTTAAAAAACACTATTAGTGTTACAACTACTACAAACGGAAACTCTTCTGCAACCACTTATAATGAAGGTACAGATTACTGAGTTTTTCAAAGATCAAAAGGGATTTTACAGTTACAAAATAAATTAAGTGAATCTCCTTTAGAACCAACAAGTAGTGGTGTTACTACAAACACACAAACTGACTATTTATAAAAAAGCTATTTCAGATGGAACAGTATATCAATTTATTGTTGATACAGACAACCATTGAGTAGATAGCAAAGGAAATCAAAAAAGGAAAATATCTAGCAAAGATTTTGAAAGAGCTATTGAGATATATTATTTAGCAGCAAGTTTAAGTTACAACAGAAATGGTTATTTCTTGGATTTAATAGGTTTAGATTTTAATAAAACTGCAGGATATACAACAAGTAGTTCTGATTCTAGTGCTCCTTATGAATCTAAAGGTTATCTTGAATGAGAAAACTTTAGAATTGATAACTATGCTAACAAAAATGATAATATTTTTACTTTTTATATAAATGGTGCTTACCCTTACACTTTTGGTATGTTAACAAAAGAATACTTTGCTGCATTACCACATGATAACCAAAAAATTAAAAACATTCATTTACAAAGTGGAACTCCAATTTCATATTCAAATGATTCAGGTGAATACAGCATTGACCAAAGTGGAACTAGTTGATCTAGAATTTATGGTTCTGGTGGATTGGGTGAATTTACACAAGATGTGTGATTTGCAGGTGCTTACTATGTTTCTTCTTTCACATCAGCTAATTTAATTTTCCAATTAAATAACACTTATATGGAAACTGCTGGAAAAGATTTATTAAATCATTCTAATGGCTCAACAAATAAAAATGGTACTAATGAATCTAGAATTAAAACAGTTTCTATAACTTATGGTAGTGGAACTGCAGACACATATTTTGAATTATTTAAATCTAAACAAAATGATTTCTTAGCTTCTGTTCCTTCTACTAAAATGAGTGAAGCTGCTTCATTATTTAGAGGTAGTGGTTTAGTTCTTGAAAAAGTTGTTCAAGTTAGTCAATCTAACTATATTGCTTATACTCCAAATCCATATGTATTGGATGGAACAACAGTGAGAGCAAATGATTATTTAGGTAATATGGCTCAATTTATTTACCAGTGAAATTCTAAAGAATCATATACTATAAGAGCTGCAATTTCAGGATTGATAAACTGATATCAATTAAGTTTAATTAACTTACCATCTTCTGGTGATTTCCAATTAAGTGCAACTCCATATGGTGTATTTAGTGGATACTATGAACAAGTTTCAAATGAAAACTTATATGGTGGATTACCTAGAAAATATAATGACTACAAAAATCAAGTAAAACAAACTTTAGAAACTTTTACTGTACCATACTACAACTATAGTTCTTCAGATGTGACAGTTGAAAATATAACTATAGATAAAGCTGCATTAAAATCTGCTTTAGAAAAATATGGAGCAAATGCTAGAAATCCTTTACAGTTCTCAATTAAGTTTGGAGAAACATTTACATCTAACTATCAAAACTTACTTAACAGAATGCAACAAGTGATTAATGATATTAGTGATGGTTTATTACAAATGACTGCAATCCCTAGACTTGGGACAACTCCAAGTGCTTCTGTTTGATTTAACAAGCAATCATCTCCATTAGGATTCAGTTACTGATCACCAGATTATAATGGTGTTGGTACTTGGTTAGAAGCTGATACTACTTTACAAAGTCTTAGAAATGGTGATTCATATATTGAAGCAGTTCCTGGAACTAATGCTCACAACTCATTTATTACTTTCTTATCAAGCATGGTTTCTGCTGTTAAAGTAATGGGTGCTAATTGGGATAGTAATGCCAAAAAATATACAGTTTCAACACTGGCAAGTAATAGCAGTTCTTCTACTGCTAATGGAACGCCTTCAAAAAACAAATTTGATGATGATGCAAGAATCGCAGCTGCTTTTGATGACAAAACTCTACAAGCAATGGGTTTAACTATTAATGGAACATCTACTGGAAGCTATGATGAAAATAGCATAACTCAAACTAATATGTCTCCTGGAAACAGATACGGTTTATTAGCGATAGGTTTATTGAATAAATTGTTTGCAAATGATGTTTTTGATCAAACTAAATTTGCTGAATATGTCACTAACCCCTCTAAACTTGTGTACTCAGCAACTGCTCCAACTTCATATCAACAACTATACATTGGTCATGATATTTTTAAACAAAGAAAATCTTCAGACTTCTCTAAATGAGTTGGTGTATATGCAGGGGAAGGAACTGCACAAGCATTATATGAAACAACAGTTTTAGACAGTGATTACAGTTATGTTCCAAGATCTGAATCTGGACTAAATAACATTACTTATTCATTGGTTAATCCAAACTATATAGCAAGAACTGGTACTCAAGGTACTAACTATAGAGACTTTGGTTGAAAAAACTAATAATGTAAAAAAGATCAACTTAATTATTTAATAGTTGATCTTTTTTATTTTTATTAAATTTAACATATTGGATTATAGAACTTATTAAAATTCATCCTACTAAAATAACAATTGAAACAAAGACCACAAACCCTATTGTGTAGTTTAATATTTCCATAGACTGAGTTGCCCCATAATATGCAAGCATTGTTGTTTGTAAAATAACAACTGTTACTAAAAGTTCAATAAACCTTATTTTCTTTAAAATTAATTTTAATGGTTCTTTTGTTTTTCATTTTTTTAAAGAAACAATTATTGTAATTAACCTTATTGTTGTTAAAGAACTAAAAATTATAATTACTCAATTGTCATATTGAACTTTATTAGGTTGAAAAATTATAAGTGTAATAAAAAGACATATAACAATGTTTAATAACAATAATAGTAATGAGGATATTAATTGAATCCTTTTTTGTACATCTTCTCTATTTTTAAATTTTAAAATTCCTAAAATAATTAATATTTTTATACATATTGATAACAAATAATAAGCAGAAAAGATTCCATAATATTTTGAACTATATATAATTCCAAAAGTAATTAGAACCAATACATAAATCACTGAATAAATAATTGATAGTATATAAGATAAAATTTTCCTATCATAATGATTAAATAGTTTTGAATTTGACAACTTTGTATAAGTATTAGTATTCTTTATTTTTGAAGATATAAACTGATTGATATATTTTTTATAATGGTTAAAAAATAAATATAAAAAATATATAAAAAAGAAACAAGTAAAACCATAAATAATAGAATTAAGAATCTTAGTATCTAAAAATATAGCTATTAAAATAGATGTTATAACTAATGCAAATGTTAAAGCAGTTCAAATAATTTGAAAACTTTTAGATGGTTTTTTAATAAAAGAAATTACCTTATTAATTCTTTCTCTTTTTGTAATCATAGTTATGATAATTAAATCATTAAAATAATATGGAATTTTAACATATTAAATAAATCAATTTAAATAAATTAAAAAAGCTTTTTATTGTATAATTATTTTTGCATAGTCAGCATTTTGATATTTAAATAAATAATTTAATGGCTATTAAGCTTTATTAGTAAGTATGCTGAAATACTGAACATATCTACATTAAATTATCTTTAAAGAATCAAGAACCTTATTATGTATTTTATTTTTTACTTGTTTTTAAATTTTTATAAAAAATAAGTTTTTATATTTTAAATTATTGGAGATATTAATTATGTCAAGATACTTAGGAAGTATTACTAAAAAATCAAGAAGATATGGATTCTCTTTATTAGAAACTGAAAGAGAGTTTATTAAAGGTAAAAAAAGAACTTATGCACCAGGTCAACATGGTAACAAAAGAGTTAAATTATCAGGTTATGGTGAACAATTACAAGAAAAACAAAAAATGATGTACTTGTATGGTCTAAATGACAGACAGTTCAGAAGAACTTTTGTAATTGCTAAACATATGAAAGGTGCTTTGACTTTAAATACTTTCATTGCTTTAGAAAGTAGATTAGATAACTTAGTTTATAGAATGGGATTTGCTCCAACTAGAAGAGCAGCTAGACAATTAGTTAACCATGGTCACATTTTATTAGATGGAAAAAAAGTTACTATTCCATCATGTATGGTTAAATTAGAACAAACTATTGAAGTTGCACCAAAATCTAAAGATTTACCAATTGTAGCAGCAGGTGCTAGCAACACTCCTTGTAAGTTTGTAGATTCTGATCTTAAAACTAAAAAAGGTAAATATGTAAGATTCCCTGAAAGAGATGAATTACCAGAAGGAATTAATGAAGCTTACGTTGTTGAATGATTCAACAGATTAGTGTAGTTTATATACTTATTATTTTTAAAGCATTATGGATAAAACCATAATGCTTTTTATTTTGTATTAGATTGTGCTCTCAATATCTTTCTAATAATTATGTTTATCTCTATGATAAGATTTAATAGATTTATGAAAGGAGTATTTATGAATGTTGTTTTAATGAATTGAAATTTTCTTAATAAGTGAATTAATTTTTTTAATTTAAAAGAATTTACTCCTTTTTTTGAGAAATTCTGATGTTCTTATAGAACTTTCTATTAGATTCCTTTTCTTTTTAAATTTTTGTTTAAGATTGTATTTTTTAAATACTATCTTTGTTATGTATTTTTTATATTTTTTGTAAAAGAAGAGGATATATTATGATTAAAATTTTTAAGCAATTTAAAAAGAAAAACACCCTTTTTCTTATTATTGCTTTAACTTTTTCAGCAATTGAATGTGTATCAAGTACTTTCCAACCTTTCTTACTTTCAGAGATTACAAGACACTTTAATAATATTGCTATTGGAAATTTAACATCTGACCAAGTGAATCAAGAAATTCATCAAGTCTTAATTATTTTTGCAGTGATAGTTTCTATGGTGACAGTTGGATTTTTATGTAGAGTAACCTCAAGGTTTTTCCACATTAAATCTGCTGTAGAAATTGTAGAAAGGTTAAGAAACAATTTATTTTGAAGACTGCAATGAATTAAAGATAATGAGTTTAATAAGCTTTCAGTTTCTTCAATTGTTTCTAGAGCAACAAATGATTCATATCAATATCAAGAAACAATTTTTACTTTCTTTTTGTTTTTCTTTGAAAGTATGATGTTAATTACAGGGGTTGTTATTTTTTGTTTAACAATTAGCCCTATTTTATCTAGTGTTTTTGTATTAATAATTCCATCAATTTTAGCAGTTTACTGAATTAGTAACCAAAAAGCTAAAAAGTATTTCACAACAAGTTTTGAAGAACTTGATAATGTGAATAGAGTAATGCGTGAAAATATTGCAGGTACTAAAACTGTAAGATCATTTAGAATTCAAAAATATCAATCTGAAAGATTTGATATTCACAATATTGCTTGATACAAATCTATTTATAAGGGTGAAACTTTAGTTTACTTTGGGATTATCTTTTTATTCTTTGCTTTGAATGCAGCAATTATTATTGTGGTTTTTATTAGTGGTACAGTAAACTATGTTTCTGTTGGTAATCAAACAATTGCAATTAATGAAGTGATTGCTTTTGCTAATTATTTAATCTATGCTGTATTTTGTGTCTTTGGAATTTCAATGACTTTAGTTTCTGTTAATAGAACTAGAATTTGTATTGAAAGAATTGAAGAAATATTAAAAATAGATATTGAACAACCTACTGAAGTGGATTTTGAAAATGAATTTGTGCCTTCTTTAGAATTTAAAAATGTAAGTTACTCATATGGAATAGTGAGTGATGAAAAACCTATTATTGATAACATTTCTTTTAAAGTAAATCCAGGAGAGATTTTGGGAATAATTGGGCCTACTGGAAGTGGTAAATCTACTATTGTTGCACTTGCTGCAAATTTAGCAGAACCAGAATCAGGTGAAATTAGATTTGGTGGATACACAAGTAGTGAAGTTAGTACTAAAAATATAAGAAAACAAGTTAGTGTTGCTTTACAAGAAAAATTCATCTTTTCTGGAACTATTAAATCAAATATTACAATGGGGAATAACCAAGCATCTCAAGAGAAAATTGAGTGAGCTGCAAAACTAGCTTGTGCTGATGAATTTATTAATAAAACTGAAAAACAATATGATTCTGAAGTACTTCAAAATGGTAATAATTTCTCAGGTGGACAAAAGCAAAGAATGGCAATAGCGCGTGCTTTTGCAAAAAAATCTGGAATCTATATTTTAGATGATAGTTTGAGTGCTCTTGATAATTTAACAAGAGATAAAGTTTTAAAAAATATTAAAAATAACTTTAAAAATAAAACTTTTATCATTGTTTCTCAACAAGTAAAAACTATTAAAGATGCAGATAAAATTATTGTTTTAGATAAAGGTCAAATCATTGACATTGGTACTCATAATCAATTAGTTAAAAAATGTGCTTTATATAACAAAATTTATGATTCACAAAAAACAATTGGGGAATAATTATGAAACAACATATTGGATATATAAGTGTATTTAAAAGACTAATATTGATGTTGAGTAAAAACAAAAAAGCTTTTTATGGTGCAATCTTTTTGTCATTATTGAAAACTACTTTTTCTGTTGCTACTTCAATTGGTTTAGGAATTGTGATTCAAAACTTTTTCTATGATTTAAATAGCAATTCACCAGCTTCTGCATTTATTAACTTCTCAATTGGTTGTGCTTTAATCATGATAGGTTATACTTTATACTTTTTTGCATATATTATCAGTCAAAAACTAATCTTAAAATTGACCTATCATATTGGTTATTCTATTAGAGAATTATTCTTTAATAAGATTAGAAGAATGCCTTTTAAAATTGTTGAAAAAGCAGCAAGGGGAGATTTAATTAGTAGAGGTACAACTGATACTAATGCACTTGCAATTAATTTATCTGTTTGTATTGGGGAAATCTTTACAGCACCACTTGTAGTAATTGGTGTGTTTATTGGATTACTTATTATTTCACCAATCTTAACTGCTATCACATTAGGTTTTTATTTAGTGTTAGTTACAGTGTCATTTATTATCTCTTTAAAAGCAGGACCAAAATACATGAGAATGCAAAATGAAGTTGGTAAATTAAATGGAGTTGTTGAAGAATATGTTTCTGGAAGAAAAGCAATTAAATCTTTTTGTTATGAAGAAAAAGCATTTAATTTATTTAAAGAAATAAATCATAATCAAGCTAAAGAATCTAGAGGGGCTGAAATGATTTTAAATTTCATTTGACCTTGAAATGATTTTATTGAAACAGTGATGTATGCTTTTATTTATGTGTTAGGAATTATCTTTTTTGTAAACAATATTAATAGTGGAAGTATCTTTTTTCCAAGTTATGAAATAGGATTATTAACTTCTTTTGTTTTATTGGCAAGAATTGCAACTGGTGAAACAAGTAATTCATTAAGACTTGCTGGAACTTTACAAAAAACAACAGTAGCATCAAAAAGAGTGTTTGCAGTGTTGGATGAAATCAATGAAGTGGATCAAGGAAAACTTGAACCTACAGTTCAAGGAAAAATTGAATTTAAAAATGTTAATTTTTCATATGTTGAAGATAGACCAATTTTAAAAAATGTTAGTTTCACAATCAACCCTAATGAAACAGTTGCAATTGTTGGGCCAACAGGAAGTGGTAAAACCACAATGGCATCTTTGATTTCAAGATTTTATGAAATTGATTCAGGAGAGATTTTGATTGATGGAACTAATATTAAAGATATTAGTAAACAAAGTTTATTTAAAAACATTTCAATTGTTTTACAAGATCCTTTCTTATTTTCAGAAAGTATTGAAAAAAATATTTGATATGGAAACACTAATGCAACAGCTGAACAAGTTATAGATGTTTGTAAAAAATCTAATGTTGATTACTTTATTAAAAAATTACCAGATGGGTATGAGACTATCATGTCTGAAAAAATGAGTGATTTGTCACTTGGTCAAATTCAGTTAATTTCAATTGCAAGAGCATTTATGTCAGAAGCTAAAATATTAGTATTAGATGAAGCAACTTCATCTGTTGACACAAAGACTGAAATTGATATTCAAAATGCTTTAATGAAAATTACTAATAACAAAACTGTAATTGTTATTGCACACCGTTTATCTACTGTTGTCAAAGCAGATAAAATTATTGTTTTAAAAGATGGTGAAATTCAAGAAATTGGTAATCATAAACAACTATTAAAAAATAAAGGGTTTTACTATAGTTTATATAAAGCAAATGCTGTCATGGAAGACCATGAATAAAATTTAAAAAATGAAAATACTCAAGAAATTGAGTATTTTTTTATGACATTAATCTCAAATTTTTACATTAATATAATGAAGACATAAAAAAGACATTGTCTTCATTTTAGAAACTTTTGATTCAATGATTTAATTTTTTAACATATAAAAATTAAATCAACAATTGATATTTTTAAAATTTGAAATTAATGAATAGTCAAACCTAAACTAATGTTTAAAAACTTGAAGAAGCTTTATTACCATTTATTAATTTCTCAAAAGTTTATTTAAAGAACTTAATAATATTGCTTCATAAGCATTATTAACTTTACTAACTTAATTAAATTAAAAAAGGAGATTTTTATGGTTAAAAACAATAAAGAAAATAAAAATAATAAAGTGTCTAAACCCTTTACTGGCAGATATTCTGAAAAAGAATTTACTAACATTATTAAAGGTTGTAAATTTGTTGATGTAAAAAACTTCAATGTTAGCTTTGACTCATATGAGGACGAAAAGACTGGTGATATAATAGAAACATCAGTGTTTGAAGGTAATATGAAAATTTATAAAACTAAAAGACAACCAAAACCAATTGATATTCCGCCACCTGGTGATGATGATAAAAAAACAACTGATTTAAGTAATGAAATTAAATTTATTAAAGATTCACTAGGCATCATTCTTTCTGATATGAAAGAAATGAAACAAGATATCAATTATCTTAAAGAAAAAGTTACAGTTCTTGAAAATGATGTGTCAATTCTTAAAACTGATGTTTCTGAACACTCAAAAATATTACAAGTTTTGCAATTCAACTAACCTTACTTTAATGCATAAACAATTATTCATTGTAATGACAACTAAATTAAAAAGTTGTCATTTTTTTATGACATTAACCTCAAATTTTTACATTAATATAATGAAGACATAAAAAAGACATTGTCTTCTTTTAAAAACTATTGATTTAAATTGCTTTACTTTCTGGATGAAAAAATTATATCCATGCTTTACGGTTTTTAAAATTGGAAATTAATAAATAGTTAAACCTAAACTAATGTTTAAAAACTAGAAGAAGCTTTATTACTATTTATTAATTTCTCAAAAGTTTATTTAAAGAACTTAATAATATTGCTTCATAAGCATTATTAACTTTACTAACTTAATTAAATTAAAAAAGGAGATTTCCATGACTAAAAATAATAAAGAAAATAAAAATAATAAAGTGTCTAAACCATTTACTGATAGATATTCTGAAAAAGAATTTACAAGTATCATTAAAGGTTGCAAATTTGTAGATGTTAAAAACTTCAATGTTAGTTTTGACTCATATGAGGATGAAAAGACTGGTGATATAATAGAAACATCAGTGTTTGAAGGCAATATGAAAATTTATAAAACTAAAAGACATCCAAAACCTATTGAGGTTCCACCACCTAGTGATGATGATAAAAAACCAACTGATTTAAGTAATGAAATTAAATTTATTAAAGATACATTAGGGATCATTCTTTCTGATATGAAAGAAATGAAACATGATATTTCTGTTCTTAAAGATGATATGGTAGAAGTTAAAAGTGACATTAAAATTCTTAAAGAAAAAGTTACAGTTTTTGAAAATGATGTGTCAATTCTTAAAAAAGATGTTTCTGAACACTCAAAAATATTACAAGATCACTCAAAAATATTACAAGATCACTCAAAAATATTACAAGATTTGCAATTCAACTAACATTACTTTAATGTACAAGTTATTATTCTTTGTAATGACAACTAAATTAAAAGTTGTCATTTTTTTATGACATTAACTTCAAATTTTTACATTAATATAATGAAGACATAAAAAAGACATTGTCTTCTTTTAAAAACTACGGATTCAAATTATTTAACTTTTTAATGATAAAAATTCAATTATTTCCTACATAGTTTTTAAAATCTGAAATTAATAAGCAGTTCAATCTAATATTTAAAAGTTTTAAAAAGACTTAGATTCCTAGCTAAATGGAATATTTTCTAAAAATCTGTGGGACTAGCTTTGCCAAAAAACTTTATTACTATTTATTAATTTCTTAAATGTTTATTTAAAAAACTTAATAATAATGTTTCTTAGACATTATTAACTAACTAATTTGAATTAAATTAAAAAAGGAGATTTTCATGACTAAAAATAATAAAGAAAATAAAAATAAAAAAGTTTCTAAACCATTTACTGGTAGATATACTGAAAAAGAATTTACTAACATTGTTAAAGGTTGCAAATTTGTTGATGTAAAAAATTTCAATGTTAGTTTTGATTCATATGAGGATGAAAAGACTGGTGATATAATAGAAACATCAGTGTTTGAAGGCAATATGAAAATTTATAAAACTAAAAGACATAGAAAACCTATTGAGGTTCCACCACCTGGCGATGATGATAAAAAACCAACTGATTTAAGTAATGAAATCAAATTTATTAAAGATACATTAGGGATCATTCTTTCTGATATGAAAGAAATGAAACAAGATATCAATTATCTTAAAGAAAAAGTTACAGTTCTTGAAACAGATATGGTAGAGGTAAAAAGTGACATTAAAATTCTTAAAGAAAAAGTTACAGTTCTTGAAAATGATGTGTCAATTCTTAAAAAAGATGTTTCTGAACACTCAAAAATATTACAAGATCACTCAAAAATATTACAAGATTTGCAATTCAACTAACCTTACTTTAATGCATAAACAATTATTCATTGTAATGACAACTAAATTAAAAAGTTGTCATTTTTTTATGACATTAACCTCAAATTTTTACATTAATATAATGAAGACATAAAAAAGACATTGTCTTCTTTTAAAAACTATTGATTTAAATTGCTTTACTTTCTGGATGAAAAAATTATATCCATGCTTTACGGTTTTTAAAATTGGAAATTAATAAATAGTTAAACCTAAACTAATGTTTAAAAACTAGAAGAAGCTTTATTACTATTTATTAATTTCTCAAAAGTTTATTTAAAGAACTTAATAATATTGCTTCATAAGCATTATTAACTTTACTAACTTAATTAAATTAAAAAAGGAGATTTCCATGACTAAAAATAATAAAGAAAATAAAAATAATAAAGTGTCTAAACCATTTACTGGTAGATATTCTGAAAAAGAATTTGCAAGTATCATTAAAGGTTGCAAATTTGTTGATGTTAAAAACTTCAATGTTAGTTTTGACTCATATGAGGATGATAAGACTGGTGATATAATAGAAACATCAGTGTTTGAAGGCAATATGAAAATTTATAAAACTAAAAGACATCCAAAACCTATTGAGGTTCCACCACCTAGTGATGATGATAAAAAACCAACTGATTTAAGTAATGAAATTAAATTTATTAAAGATACATTAGGGATCATTCTTTCTGATATGAAAGAAATGAAACATGATATTTCTGTTCTTAAAGATGATATGGTAGAAGTTAAAAGTGACATTAAAATTCTTAAAGAAAAAGTTACAGTTCTTGAAAATGATGTGTCAATTCTTAAAAAAGATGTTTCTGAACACTCAAAAATATTACAAGATCACTCAAAAATATTACAAGATCACTCAAAAATATTACAAGATCACTCAAAAATATTACAAGATTTGCAATTCAACTAACATTACTTTAATGTACAAGTTATTATTCTTTGTAATGACAACTAAATTAAAAGTTGTCATTTTTTTATGACATTAACTTCAAATTTTTACATTAATATAATGAAGACATAAAAAAGACATTGTCTTCTTTTAAAAACTATGGATTCAAATCATTTAACTTTTTAATGATAAAAATTTAATTAATTCCTACATAGTTTTTAAAATCTGAAATTAATAAACAGATCAATCTAATATTTAAAAGTTTTAAAAAGACTTATAGATTCCTAGTTAAATGGAATATTTTCTAAAAATCTGTGAGACTAGCTTTGCCAAAAAACTTTATTGCTATTTATTGATTTCTTAAGTGTTTATTAAAAAACTTAAGAATAATGTTTCATAAACATTATTAACTTTACTAATTTGAATTAAATTAAAAAAGGAGATTTCCATGACTAAAAATAATAAAGAAAATAAAAATAATAAAGTGTCTAAACCATTTACTGGTAGATATTCTGAAAAAGAATTTACAAGTATCATCAAAGGTTGCAAATTTGTTGATGTTAAAAACTTCAATGTTAGTTTTGACTCATATGAAGATGAAAAGACTGGTGATATAATAGAAACATCAGTGTTTGAAGGCAATATGAAAATTTATAAAACTAAAAGACATAGAAAACCTATTGAGGTTCCACCACCTGGTGATGATGATAAAAAACCAACTGATTTAAGTAATGAAATTAAATTTATTAAAGATACATTAGGGATCATTCTTTCTGATATGAAAGAAATGAAGAAAGATATTAATTATCTTAAAGATGATGTTTCTATTCTTAAAAATGATGTTTCTGTTCTTAAAGATGATATGGTAGAAGTTAAAAGTGATATCAAAATTCTTAAAGATGATGTTTCAAAAATCAAACAATGTCCTACAATTGCTAAAGAACTAGCTCAATTATAATATTTATGAAAAGATCAATTGATTTGATCTTTTTTATTTACCCAAACAATTTAAGAAGATCAAATATTTAAAAAACGTATTTTTTAACTATTTTTTTATGACATTCACCCCAAAAATTTACATACATATAATAGAGGGGGTAATAATGAGAATTACTGATCAAACTAAAAGCAATGATTGTGGTGTTTGTGTTTTGCATTCACTTTATGATCATTTATATAAAAAAGAATTGAATGAAAAAGAAATCATAAAAGATTTTAAATTATCTAAAAATGGAATGAGTATTTATGATTTTGAAGTTCTAGCCAAAGACATAAATATTGAAACTGAAATTTATCAAGCTACCTTTGAGGAATTAATAAATACCCACTATAAAGATTATTTTGTTACATTATTGAAAAGTGAAGCTGGTAATCATTTTGTTGTTTGTAAATTTAGAAAAGGATATGTTCAAGTTTTAGATTCTGTAAGTGGAGAAACAAAAATACCATATAGTGAATTTGAAAAAATATATAACAATACCTTTATTGTTTTTTATAAATCAAATATTCAAAAAGACATTGATGAAAACATATCTTTTAAAAAAATAAAATTTTTTGATATGCCAAATGAAACATTATTTTGTTTGCTGATTGTACTAGTTGATTTAGGAGTTTTATTTATATCATTAATTGCTAGCAGTGTTGTTAAAATTGCTATTAATTTTGTTGGGGACAACATTCCTCAGAACTTATTTTTTATAGGTTTATATTTTATTTTTATGTTTTTATTTCAGTCACTTCTTGAATATTTATTGTGTTTAATGAAAACTAAAAAATTAGATATTTTGGGTAAGAAAAATTTTATCTTTTATACCAATTATTTACAAAACAAAAATAGTTTATTTTTTAAAGATACAAAAAGAAAAGAATTGTTTCAATATCCTGCAGCAATATCAAAGGTTTTATCTACAAAATATGTTGGTAAACCACAATTAATTGCTGATGTTATATTTTTTGTTTGTTTAATGTTTATGATGGGGTACTTATCTTTTTACTATATGATTTTTGCAATTGTATATAGTGGGATATCAATTACATTAAGTTATTTTTTAAAAAAATATAATGAGAAAAACTTTGAGAATAATAACTTAATAAAAAATGAATCAGATTATTATTTTCAGATTTATTATGATTTTTTACATAAAGAAAAAAATATTTATAAACTTAATTTTTTAAATGAAAAATCTAAATCACTATTTTGATCTTTTAGTAAACAAAATATTAGCTACAGCACATATCTATTTCAAAATAATTTTTTAAATTATTTTTTAAAGAAAATTGTTTTTGTTTTATTTATTATTGTTTCCACTTTTTGAATCATAAATAACTCAAATCAAAATATTGATATTAGTAAAATGATTTTTGCAATTTCAGTTTTAAATTTATTTGATAACACATCAAATTCAATTTTTAGTTTTGTAAGTGATTATGCAAATTACAAAAAAAGCAAAGAATTATTAAATGATTTTTTAACAACTGAAAATAAAAATTTTTCTACAAGTGAAAAAATAGAAATTAACAAAATTAAATCAATTGATATTCAAAACCTAAATTTTAAATATGATAATGAAAAAACAATTTTTGAAGATTTTAAAATAAAGCTTAAAAACCAAACAATTTTATATGGGAAAAATGGAATTGGTAAATCAACTCTTTTAAAGATATTATCTTTGAATTTAATGTCTGATAAAGGTACTGAAATTTTAATTAATGATATTGATAGAGATAGTATCAATCTAAAGAAATTGGAAGATAAAATTTTTTATATTCCAAGTGATGCAACTGCAATGGAAGTAGATTATAGTGGCATACTTCATTTAAATCCATTGTTAACTCAAGAACTATCTAATTTTTTAAAAGTTACTAAATTATCATCTAAACAAACTAATGAAATGAGTAAAGGTGAGGCTCAATTATCAAATTTAATTTCACTTTTAAAATTAAAGGATTGTTTGATTTTATTGGATGAATGTTTTTCAAACATATCAGATTCAAATATTGAATTGTTTATGAATTATTTTTTCCAAAAGATATGTGACCATAATTTTGTTATTTGTGTTTCACATTCAAAAAAGATTAGAAAATACTTTGAACACGAAAAGGAGATCAATAATGATCAATGTAAAAATTAAGGTGATTTCTTTATTTTCGCTTTTTATTTTTGTAATCTTAGTTTTGTTTTCTATTTTTTATAATATGCAAACTTTTTTCAGTGGAACTTTAATAGAGTACAGTGGAATACAAATGGTACAAGTTGCAAAAAATGATGAAACTGATTTTTATAAAAATAAAACTATTTATATAAAACAAGATAACACAACTTATAAAACTTATATTCAATCCTGTAATGAAGATGGAAATTTTTATTATTTAAATTTATCTAAGTATTTTTACAATTCAAAAGATATAAAAAATATTTGAATCTATAATAAAAAAGTTTCTTTAATTAAATATGTGTTTTCTTCTTTCTTTGATTTTTAAAATTATCAATTTTATTAACTTATAATCTATTAAGTTTGATTTTTTAAGGATATTTATGAGAATTGTAGAAATTACAGAAAAAGATTATGATGATGTTGTTTTGTTGGCAAAAGAGATATTTGACTTTGATTATTTATTAACTAAAAGAAATGATGAATTTAATATGGCATTATCTAGGTTTGTAACAAGCACTATTGTTAAAAATGCAACAGGTGGATATTTCATTGAAAATGATGAAGGCAAAAAGATAGCTATGTTAAATTATGGTATTCCAAATGATAAACCTATTTTTTCTTTAATGGAAACAGACTTTGGAATTAATTTAAATATTTTTAAAAAATATATAAGAGACTATACAATTACACAAAATGAAAAATTAATCATAAACAAAGAAATTGATATAGCTAGAAGTTTTGAAATATTGTATCAACAATATGAATCACTGCTTCAAAACAAAGCTGAGATTAAACTATTATATGTAGCACCTGAATATCGTGGTAAATCATTAAGTAAAATTTTGATTAGAAAATTTTATGATGATTTAACAAGAACACCTTATGATAGTTTTTATTTGTTTACAACAACAGAACACAATTATAAATTTTATGAAAAACTTAAAATGAAAGCACTTGATTTGATTGTTTATGATAACAACAATGCACCAGAATATTTTAAGTACAAATTTAAATTACCTTATAAATCAATAGTTTATATGGGTAATAAAAAAGAAACAATTTTATAATTTCTTTTAATTCAAATAGTAGATTTAAATGTTTAATCTACTATTTTTATTTTTTATTTAAATTAATTAGCAATAGGTTATAAAATT
This sequence comes from Malacoplasma penetrans HF-2, assembly GCF_000011225.1. Taxonomy (NCBI): domain Bacteria; kingdom Bacillati; phylum Mycoplasmatota; order Mycoplasmoidales; family Mycoplasmoidaceae; genus Malacoplasma; species Malacoplasma penetrans. Next base: position 979,812 of record NC_004432.1, on the reverse strand, counting down.
TTTAATGCTTTTATAAGCAATTATTATTTATAATATTGTTTGTATAAAAAGGAGAAAATCATGGAAAAACTTACAATTGAAAATCTTCATGTATCAATTAATGAAAAAGAAATATTAAAAGGAATTGATATTGAAGTAAATAAAGGTGAGGTAGTTGCTTTATTAGGACCAAATGGTCATGGTAAATCAACTTTATTAAAGGCAATTATGCATCACTATACAACTGAAATTACTGATGGAAGTATTAAAGTTGATGGACAAGATACTGCAGAATTAGAAACTGATGAAATTGCAAGATTAGGATTATTTTTAGCACCACAACATTCTGAAGAAATCCCTGGTGTTACAATGTTAGATTTTTTAAGATCTGTATTAAATGCAAGATCAGAAGAAAAATTAAAATTATCTCAATATTTCCCAGTGTTTGAACAAAACTTAAAGAGCATGGGATTAGACAGAGAATATTTAAACAGATTTGTAAATTATGGTTTTTCAGGTGGAGAAAAGAAAAAATGTGAAATTCTTCAAATGAAAATTATTCAACCAGATTTTGTTTTATTAGATGAAATTGATTCTGGATTAGATATTGACTCACTAAAAATGGTAGTTGATCAAATTAATAATTGAAAGAGTGAAGATAAAGCTTTAATTGTAGTTTCTCATCATGAAAATCTATTTAAAAAAATTATTCCTAATAGAGTCTATGTAATTATTGATGGTAAGATCGCAATTTCTGGTGGAGTAGAAATTTATGAAAGAATTAACAGGGAAGGTTATAAATGAGTAACTGACCTAGCTTCTAAATAAATTTAAAAAGGAATTGTTATGAATAAAAAAAATAATGTATTCTTTTTAAATAAGAAAAACTACTCAAACAAAATTTATTTAGATAGCAATGAAAATTTAGAATTATCAATAATTGATATTATTAAAGATGATGTCTATGTAGACTTAGATATTTATTTATTAAACAACTCAACTTTCCATTTGGTTGTTTCATCGCTAAATGATAATTTTGATAAAACTTTTAATATTAATGTTCACCATCAAGGTAACCAATCAACAAGTATTTGTGAAGTATTTGGAATTAACAAAAATCATTCATCTACTAAATTCTATTTACAAGCTTATATTAAAGATGATTCAAAAGATAATTACTGTGAGCAAAAAATTAGAGGTGTTCTATTATCTGATCATGCAGAAATTCAAGGAAAACCTAATCTAATAATTGATACTAATAACATTAAAGCAAAACATGCTTTAGCTATTGGTAGACTTAATTTAGCTCATTTATTTTATTTACAAAATAAAGGAATTAAAAAAAGTGATGCAATCAAATTATTATTACTAAGTTACTTCAATGTTATTCTATATAAAATTGAAGATGAACACTCTAGAGAAAGATTGATGGAAAGAATCTTTTCTGAGATAGGAGATATATCTTAAGATGTTAAAAAATTTAAGAAATGAGATTGAATGATTTAAAAACAATCCAGATTATGTGTATTTAGATAGTGGTGCAACAAGTTTAAAACCAAAGTCTGTAGTAGATAATATGGTTTACTATTGCAATAATGTTTGTACTAATCCACATAATGATGATTCAACTTTTGCTCATCAAGCTCACATCGTGATGGATGACACAAAGAATAAATTATCTAAAGTATTAGGAACCAAAAAAGAGAATCTTGTTTTTACTCCTAATGCAACTTATGGATTAAATTCAGTTGCTCATTTCTTAAAACCTTTTTTTAATAAAGGTGATGAAATTGTTTTGACTAATGCTGAACATGCTTCAAATATCTTACCTTGATATGATATTTATGAACAGTATAAAGCAATTCATCAAGAAATAAAAATTCAGTATGTTGAGGTTGATTATCAATCTGATAACATTGAGAATTTTTTAAAAAAAATTAATAAGAATACTAAATTAGTTTGTTTTGCAAATGAAACAAATTTAATTGGGAATTCAATTGATGCAATTAAATTGGCATCTGAAATTAAAAAAATTAATCCAAATATTTTTATTTGTGTTGATGCAACTCAATACATGGCCCACAATAGAATGAATTTAGAAAATTCTAATATTGACTTTGTGGTTGGTTCAGCTCATAAAATGCTGGGTCCAACTGGTATTGGTTTTTTATATATTAGCAGTGATCTAATTGAAAAAATGAAACCTAATATTGTTGGTGGTGGAATGAATTTTGAAATCAAAAGAAACTACTACTCCTTATTATCAGGGACTGCAAAGTTTGAAGCTGGTACAGCAAATATAATGGCAATTTATGGTTGAAATAAAGCATTAGATTATTACTTAGATGATGATTTAGAAAATGCAAAAAACAAAATATTTGAATTAAAAAAATACTTAGATTTTGAACTTGGTAAAATTGAAGGAATCAAAGTACTAAATAAAGGCATTAATGCCTTTAATTCCATTTTTATTAAAGAGAATATTTTTAGCCAAGATTTTTCTTCATATCTTGGAAATAAAAAAATTATTGTAAGATCTGGTTTATCATGTGCAAAGTTAGCAAATGAAATTCTAAACCTTGATCATGTAGTAAGAGTCTCATATCATTTTTATACAAATAAAAGTGATATAGATAAGTTAATAAAAGCTGTCAAAGAATTTAAAAAAGGAGATATTTTAAATGGGTTACTTTAGTGATGACGAAGCTCAAAGCAGAAAACTAATATTGGACCATTATGAAATTCCAGATAATAAAATTTCAGAAGATGAAGCTTCTAAATTAAATGACATTTATGTATCTTTTAATAATAGAACAGCATCTTGTATTGATAATTTAACTTTATATTTAAAAGAAGAAAATGGAATTATAGTAGATGTAAAATTTAGTGGAATTGGATGTGCAATAAGTACTGCATCAACAGATATTTTTTGTACAATGATTAAAAATAAAAAAGTGAATGATATCAGCGATTTAATTAGAAAATATTTTAATATGATTGATGGTGATTCATTTAATGAGGAAGAGTTACAATATTTATCAGTATTCAAAAATATTAGTAAACAACTTAATAGAATAAAATGTGCGAAAGTGGGGATTGTAGCTATAGAACAATTAGTTACAAAATAAGATTATGATAGAAAAAAAAGAAGTAGATCAAGAGTATAAATATGGTTTTAGTGATGGAGAAAATTCCATCCTTAATACTAAAAAAGGTTTGTCAGTTGATGTAATTAAACAAATTTCAAAAATTAAAAATGAACCTGAATGAATGCTTGATATAAGATTAAAAGCTTATGAAAAGTTTTTACAAACTCCTAATCCTGATTGAGGTGCAGATTTATCTAATATCAATTATGATGATATTATTTATTACACATCTTCAACTAAGAAAATGGAATCATATTGAGATAAAGTTCCAGAACAAATTAAAAAGACTTTTGAAAAATTAGGAATTCCAGAAGCTGAAGCTAAGTTTTTAAATGGTGTTTCTGCTCAATATGACTCTGAAACAGTTTATAAAAAACTAGAAGAAGAATTAGTTCAAAAAGGTGTTATTTTCACCAATGTTGAAACAGCAGTTTTAAAATACCCAAAACTAGTTAAGAAATTTTTTGGAAAACTAGTTCCATATGATGATAATAAATTTGCAATGTTAAACACAGCTGTATGAAGTGGCGGATCATTTGTTTATGTTCCTAAAAATGTTCATTTAGAAAAACCATTACAAGCATATTTTAGAATTAATGGAATTTCTAGTGGTCAATTTGAAAGAACATTAATTATTGTTGATGAAGGTGCTTCAGTTCACTATGTAGAAGGATGTACTGCTCCAGTTTATAGTGAGAGTAACTTACATGCAGCAGTAGTTGAATGTTATGTTCATAAAAATGCAAAACTTAAATATACAACTATTCAAAACTGATCTAAAAATGTTTTAAACTTAGTTACTAAACGTGCTATTGTTCATGAAAATGCAAACATGTCATGAATTGATGGAAACATTGGTGCTGGAATTAATATGAAATACCCTTCAAGTGTATTGGCTGGTAAATATGCTTCAAGTGATTGTATTTCTATTGCAATTGCTTCTAACAATGTTGTTCAAGATGCAGGGGCAAAAATGATCCATTTAGCACCTTATACTAAATCAAGAATTGTTTCTAAATCTGTATCATTTAATGGTGGTGATACTAGATATAGAGGATTGGTTAAAATGGAAAAAGATGCAGTTCACTCTCATTCAAGAGTTGAATGTGACACTTTGTTATTAGATGAAATTTCTAGAAGTGATACTATTCCATTAGAAATTATTAAAAACAAACAATCATTCTTAGAACATGAAGCTAAGGTTTCAAATATTTCTGAAGAACAACTATTCTATTTCATGAACAAGGGAATTAGTAAAGATGAAGCGGAATATTTAATTGTAATGGGATTTTTAGAACCATTCTCAAAAGAACTTCCAATGGAATATGCAATTGAGTTAAACCGTTTAATTAAATTAGATATGGAAGGTTCAGTTGGATAATATCCAAGAATTTTAATTAAAAATATATTTAAAAAGGTAGAGTTAACAATAATTAACTCTACCTTTTTTATTTTTATCTATTTAACATATTTCATTTATATATCAAAAACACTATATATAGTTAATAAATAATTTTGAAAATGAAATAAAATACATATATTTTTTGCATTTTGTTTTGATTTTGTACAAATAATTATTGTTACCTCTACTTAATGATTTTCCTCTATTTAACTAGTAAATTTGTCTTTTTTAAATTTCAAATTTTGAAAGGTAATAATTATTAACTAAATATGAAAATTAAAAAAATTAAATTATTGAAAGCTCTTGCATTAACTGGGGCTTTTGGAATTGTTGCAACAGTTCCAGTAATTGTATCTTCTTGTTCTTCAACAAGTGAAAATAATAATGGAAATGGGAATGGTGGTGCAGACCAAACTCAAAAAGTTACTCCTGTATTAAAAGATGATGTTTCTTTAGAAGGGGCATTAAATAAAATTTATGATACTTCTACAACTGATAGAAAAAATACTAACACTTTGATAGCTGATGATATTAAAGCAAACCCTGAAAATTATTTCACTAATGGAGCAGAATTAAAAAATGTAATTAGTGATGCAACAGTTACTGTAGATGGGAAATTTTCAAATGCAAGTTGAGCAAGTGGATTGTCTTATGATGCAACTACAGGAAATTGAAAAGATGATACTACTACAGTAACTATTCAAGATTCTAATAAATTAGTTTATGCATCAAGTTCTAAACAAATTAATATTACATCACTAGATGGATTAAAAACCGAATTAGAGAAAACAGATGTTTTAAAAAATGCTTTAGAAGCAGCAGGAGCAACTACTATTGCTAGTGGAACAACTTTAACAGTTGAAAATAAATTAGGTTTTACTAATGATGATTTGATTCACATTAATGTTAAAGCTACACCAACAAGTGGTGCAGAAACAAACTATGATCTTCAAATTCCTACTTCTGACATTAATTTATCAGTTACTGATTTAAGTGTTACAGTAACTGGAAATAATATTGAAGCAGCAACAAAAACAACTACTAACTTTACATACAACATAGGGATTGACTCTGAAGTTCACTTTAACCAAGGAGCTAATTTAACTGCTGCAAGTGAAGATGATGCTAAAGATGTAAATAAAGTTTTAGAGCAATTAAAATATGGTTCAACAACTGGAAGCACTTTCTCTTTAGACAATAATGCAATAATAAAAGGGTTAGGAATTTATAATGTTAATTTTTCAAATCCATCTATTCAAGAAAAAACAGTTTCTAGTAGAGCAACTTCAGAAAAAACATATACTATTACTCTTGATGCAAAACCACAAAGCAGTGAGTATGTTTGAGCTGATGGTTCTGATGTAAACACAGCTAAGAAAATATCTTTTGATGTAAAAATTGATGTTACTACTCCTTAAAAATTTAAAAAGCTTTAGAAATTAAAAAATAAACAATAAATAAAAAAGGTAGAGTTAATTGAAATTAATTCTACCTTTTCATTTTTTCATTTAACACACCTTATTAATAAGTCTTTATATTTTCAAAACTGGTAATAAACAATTATTAACAACAAATAAAATACATTTATTTTAGGTATATAAAATCTAATTTTTCATACTTTTAGTAAAGATAATTTCAATTACCTCTCCTTTTAAATAGTTTTTATTTAACCAATAAATTTGTCTTTTTTATATTCCAAAATTTGAAAGGTAATAATTATTAACTAAATATTATGAAAATTAAAAAAATTAAATTATTGAAAGCTCTTGCATTAACCGGGGCTTTTGGGATTATTGCAACAGTCCCTGTAATTGTTTCATCTTGTTCTTCAACAAGTGAAAACAATGGAGGAAGTGGAAATGGTGGCACAGGAGATAACCAAGGTGGAGGTGGTTCTGGTGGTGGAACTACTGACACTCAAAAAGTTACTCCAAAATTAAAATCATCAATTAATTTAGTTGGGGCTCTTAAAGATATTTATAATCCAGCATCTGGAAAAACAACTAAAGATTTATTAGCTCAAGAAATTAAAAATAATCCAAGTTTAGCTTTTGAAGATTCTGAAAAATTGAATGGTAAAAACTTTGATGTTTCGGTAGAAGCTACTTTCTCAAGATCTTCTTGAACAGATAAAACTTATGATACTGAAAAAAAAACAATGAGATGGTGTATCAATAGATGAAACAAATAAACTACATTATTCTTATAATTCGCCTCAAATTGATATCAAATCTTTAGATGATCTTAAAACACAATTAAGTGATCAAACTAAATTGAAAGATGCATTAAAAGAAGCTGGTGCAACTGTTGATGAAACTGCAACATATACAATTAAAAATCAACCAGGTCTAACTGATGATGATTTAATTCATGTTAATGTTGAATCTTCAAAAGCTAGTGCAACTGCAACAAATTATGATTTACAAATTCCTGCATCAGATATTAACCTAGTTATTTCAGATTTAAATGTTAAAGTTTCAGGTGCTGATGTTACTGAGGTAAATGAAAAAGTAAACTTAAATTACAACATTGCAATTAAAGATGAAACTTCTTATACAGGTCCAGCAGATATTAAGAAAATGAATGCAACACCTACTGAAGATTCAGTAATGCAAGAATTAGGGTTTAAAGCAACTACTAGGACTAAAAGAAGTACTGATGCTACACCTGCTGCAACAGTTGCGCTAAATAGTGAAAAAATAGGTGAAACTTTAGGTGTATTTAATACAGAGTTTTCTAATCCTGTATTAGAATTAGATAGCACTAATAACCCAAGCTCTACTAATAACTTCTTTACATATAAAATTACTGTTACAGGAACACCAAAGGAGGGATATCACTTTGAGGGTGGAGAAACTTCTAAACAATTTTCTTTCCTTGTTAAAATAACTGAAGTTACTGCTTCATATAGCACTACAAACATTGGTGAATATAATAAGTTGAGTTTTGCTTGAACAAATTCAGGAGTAAATAACCCAACTACATCAAATAAAAATACTTTAAATACCAAATTACAAAATCATGCAAATGGTACTGCAACAGATGCTAATATACAAAAAATGTTAGATGAAATGACATCTAAAGCAAAAGAGCAAAAAATCTTGGAAAATGCTGACTTTTATTTATCTGATGATGATAAAACAAATGGCTATATTAAGTTTGAATCAAATAAATGACAAGTTAGAGTTATTGCTAAAGTTAAAGCAGGATATGAAGCAAAAACTGGAATTGATTTTACTAAAATGAAATTATGAATAACAATAACATTTGCTCAAGCTAGTTAATTTTCTTTAAACTAATAAAAACAACTTAAACAACTAATAAACAAACAAAAGTTAAACAACTTCAAATAATTGATTTATTTGTGGTTGTTTTTATTAATCTAAAAATTAAAGAATAATAAATTTTATAAATCTTATAGTTTTATATACCTTAATTTTCATTGCAAAATTATATGCATTTTATTTCCACTCCTGCATAAATTACAGTAAATTAGATCACTTTTCAATTTAATAATTAAATTGATATAAGTAGGTAGAACCAAGGGAAGCAAATTCTATTTACTTCTACCTTATATGTTTTTACCTTGTTTTATCAAATATTTTTTTCTTATTAATTAATAAGCAAAAATAAGAAAGGTAATAATCATTAACTGAATATGAAAATCAAAAAGATTAAATTATTAAAAGCTTTAGCCCTAACTGGAGCTTTTGGAATTGTATCTGCAGTTCCTCTAATAGTTTCTTCATGTTCTTCAACAGATAATGATGAAACTAACAATAACAATAATGGACAAGACAATCAAGGAAATACTGAAAATCCACAAAATCAAAAAGTAACACCTAAACTAAAATCCTCTATTAATTTCTCAGGTGACTTGGGAAAAATTTATGACAGTAGTTCAGGGACTAATAGAAAAACTACTGATACTTTACTAGAAGAAGAATTTACTAAAAATCCAGATTTGATATTTACTAATGCAAAAGAATTAGAAGATAAGGATTTTAAAATAGAAGTGGATGGTGGTTTTGATACTAATAATGCTTGAACTGGGACTCCATATTCAGGAACTGGAGGATGAAAAACTTCTGTTTTAAGAAGTGTATTTTATGCAGAAAGTTTGAGTTCAATTGATATAACTTCTTTAAATGATTTAAAAACAAAATTAGATAATGCTACTATTTCCAAAATAATAACTGCAGCTAGTTTACAATTTAGTAACACAACATATACAGTTCAAAATCAGTTAAGTTTAGAAAATGGTGATTTACTTCATGTAAATGTTTTGGGAACTATAGGGAATAGTTCTAGATCCTTCACATTAGATCTACAAATTCCAATATCAGATCTTAATTTGGTTATCCCAAATTTAAGTATCTCAGTTTCAGGAACTGATGTTGAACTAATTGATAAGCAAGAAGTAAATTTAGATTTTAATATTGGAATTAATGAAAACACTAATTTCAACCAAGGTGCTACTACACTGACTAAAGATAATGTGGTGGATGCTGACAAAGCTTTAGTTGCATTAGGATATGCGACAACTAGCAATAATGTTACTACATTAAATAATACTAAAATATCTAGTGCAATTGGAATCTATAATTGTACATTTAGTGCAAGCACAGTAGTTTTAAAATCAACTGATACTAACACATATACAATTAATTTAGTAGCAAAACCAAATACTGAATATGTTTGAGAAGATGGAACTAATACTTCTAAAATAATATCTCTTGATGTAACAACCAGTTAATTATTGTTTATCATTTTTTATTTATAAACAGGAATTAAACTAATAGGTTTAATTCCTGTTTTTTATATTCAAGGTAATAGATAAATATTATTTTTATCCCATTATTTTTGTTGCTAAAGTTAATTTTTTATAAAAATCATTGCATTTTTTATGACATTGGCCTCAAAAATTAACATTAATATAGTGTATTGATATAGGATAGAGCAGCAAAGCAATTTTCCTAATTGTTTACTTTGGTGCTTATCTTTATTGATGGTTTTAAAAAATGTTTTTATGATATCCATCATTAGTCTTTGATGTTTTAACTAAATTAAATTTAAAAGATTTGTGTCAATACAAAATCCATATTATTAAAGTTTAATAACCTTTAGGGTCTTCATTTGAAAAATCATGATTTTTTTTCAATCTACAAGCACACATTATATGATTTGTAATTTATAATTAGTTTATATATTTACTAATTTCTTTACAAACCCAATTATGTGTCTTAAGAAGTCTCTTAAAGTTGGTTGTTAAACAGAAAGGTATTTATATGAAAAATGATTTGAAAAAAAGCATTAAAACTAATGCTGAAAAAACAAATAAAAATTTATTTTATGACTCTTTCAGTGGAAATATGAAAACAAGCGCTTTCATCAGTAGAATTAGAGATTCTGAAACTGTAAATCTTAAAGATTATAGTGAGAAAGTGATTGATTCTTATATTGATCAAGAAACCAATGAAAGAGTTAAGACGGTGAAATTTAAAGCAAAATCAATTGAAGGGAATATCATGATTAGAGAAAACAACCCATCTCCAGATATTTTGGAAGAAATTCTTAAACAACTTAAAACAATAAGCAGTGATGTAGCTCAACTGAAAACTGATATGGTTGAAGTTAAGGCAGACATTACTCAGTTAAAGAAAGATGTTTCTAGAATCATGAAGTGTCCAACAATTGTAAGAGAATTAGCTGAAATAAACTAATTAATCGGCACCCAATTTATTGGGTGTTTTTTTATTGCTGGTGATTTAGTTTTATGAAAATTGTTGAAAATCATATTGATTAATTAAGGTGTATTAACATATTATTTAATAGAATATCTATTTTTAAAAAACGAATTTATATTATGACTCTTTCAATGGAAATATGAAAACAAGTGTTTTCATCAATAGAATTAGAGATTCTGAAACTGTAAATCTTAAAAATTATAGTAAAAGGTGATTGATTATTATATTGATCAAGAAACTAATGAAAGAGTTGAGACAGTGAAATTTAAAGCAAAAACAATTGAAGGGAATATCATGATTAGAGAAAATAATCCATCTCCAGATATCTTGGAAGAAATTCTTAAACAACTTAAAACAATAAGCAGTGATGTAGCTCAACTGAAAACTGACATGGTTCAAGTTAAAGCAGACATTGTTGAATTAAAAACAGATGTTGCTCAACTGAAAACTGATATGGTTGAAGTTAAGGCAGACATTACTCAGTTAAAGAAAGATGTTTCTAGAATCATGAAGTGTCCAACAATTGTAAGAGAATTAGCTCAAATAGACTAATTAATTGGCACCCAATTTATTGGGTGTTTTTTATTGCTGGTAATTTATTAGTTTTATGACAATTATTAAAAGTTATATTGATTTATTAATGTGTGTTAACCTATTATTTAATAGGATATTTATTTTAAAAATTTATATTATGACTCTTTCAATGGAAATATGAAAACAAGTGTTTTCATTAATTGAATTAGAGACTCTGAAACTGTAAATCTTAAAGATTATAGTGAAAAAGTGATTGATTCTTATATTGATCAAGAAACCAATGAAAGAGTTAAGACAGTGAAATTTAAAGCAAAATCAATTGAAGGGAATATCATGATTAGAGAAAACAATCCATCTCCAGATATTTTGGAAGAAATTCTTAAATAACTTAAAACAATAAGCAGTGATGTTGCTCAACTTAAAACTGACATGGTTCAAGTTAAAGCAGACATTGTTGAATTAAAAACAGATGTTGCTCAGTTGAAAACAGATGTTTCTAGAATTATGAAATGTCCAACTATTGTAAGAGAATTAGCTGAAATAGACTAGCCAAAAAGCACCCAATTTATTGGGTGTTTTCTTTTCTTTCTAGTTTATTCATTTCAACTTTGATATTTCAAAAGATTTTATTATGAAAATAAAAATCAATTTATGTATAAAAAATAACTTAATAATTAAGGGAACTATGTGTTTTAATTTTTATCTGTTTAATGCATTAAGTATTAACTGTTTAAGTTTTTTATATCCGCCATAAAAAAATGTGTTTAATAATTTTAAAAAAAATCAGTTAAATTGAAATGCCATAATTAAAAAAATAAAAAAGAGATTAATTTAAAAAAGTATAGTTAACTAAAATTATCTTCTCTTCTTTTGTTTAAAACCTTTCAAAAGAACACTAAAAATGTAAGCATATTATTAAACATCAATAAAAGAAATTCTATTATTTGTTAATTGTGCAACGCAATAATTAGGTACGTTAAATAGAAGCATGTAAAAAAGTAGAGTTAATTTTAGTTAACTCTACTTTAAATAATGCTTCTTTTTTAGCTAATGAACTTGTCTTTTTTATATTTAAAAATTCAAAAGGAAATAATTATTAATAAAATATGAAAATTAAAAAAAATAAATTGTTGAAGTCTCTTTTATTAACAGGGACTTTTGGGATAGTAATAACAATCCCAGCTATTGTTTCAGCTTGTTCTTCTATAAAGGAAAAAAATGATGGAAGTCAAAGTAATAATGGAAATAATCAAGATAATAGTAAAGATCAAGGTAGTGAAGGATCAGGAAATGGGGGAATAACAAATCAAAAAATAGTTCCTAAGATTAATTCTTCAGTTGATCTAATTGGTTCTCTTACTGATATATATGACTCAACAGGTAATAAAGATATAAATGTTTTGCTTGGAGAAAAATTGAGTAATAATGCTTCCAAAATATTTACAAATGCAGATGAATTAGAAAATAAAAATTATGCTATTGCAGTTAAGGGAAATTTTTCTAGAGATTCTTGATCTGGGGATCAGTATGATGCAGGAAATAATAAATGAGGTTCTGGTTCTAAAATAGATCCTGCTAACCAAGTTGTTTATTCATCAAAATCTAAGCAATTAAATATTTCATCATTAGACGACTTAAAATCTCAACTAACTAATGATTTTCTAAAAAAAGAATTAGAGAAGGCAGGGGTTACAGTTAATCAATCAGCAACATATGCAGTTGCCAATAAGTTAGGTTTAACTGATGATATTTTATTACATGTTAATGTTACTGAAACTGCAAGTGGTACAACATCTGTTTCTAAAAATTTTGACCTTCAAATTCCTGTGTCAGACATTAAATTAGATATAAAAGATTTAAAAGTTATTGTAAGTGGTAGTGATGTTGAACAAATCGAGTCAGATATAAATTTAAAATTTAACATTGGGATAAAAAGTAAAACAAATTATTCTCCTAGAGATATTAAAAAATTTAATGTAACCCCTAATGTTGATTCAATTATAGCAACTTTAGGGTTTAAAGATTCTTCTGTTACATCAACTGAAGGTGTTGCTCTAAATAGTGAAGCTCTTGGGAAGGCACTAGGTGTGTATAATACAACATTTAGTAAACCTGCATTAACTTTAAACTCTGATATTAAACCAGATGTAACAGGAAGTTTCTTAACATATACTGTAATAGTTGACGGAAGTCCTAATCAAGGTTATTATTTTGATGATGAAACTGACTACTCTAAAAAATTCATTTTTAATATAAAAGTTACAGAGACTACAGCTACTTGAATTACAGGGAGTGGTCTTACTGAATTTAATAAACTATCATTTAGTTGAACAAATGTTGGAATTAAACCAAACAAATCAAATGATTCAGATTTAGAAGCAAAACTTGCAGCACATGCAAATGGTGCTTCTGATGTTACAGTTGAAAAATTTTTAAAATTAGCAACTGATACTGCAAAATCAAGAACATCTAAAGTTTTAACAAATTCACACTTTGTATTAAAAAAAGATAGTTCAGATGGTTATATTAAATATTCAGAAAACAGATGACAAATAAAAATTGGTGCAGTCCCCAATGTGGGCTATGAGCAAAGCACAGCACAAGGAGCACAACAATTATCTAGTTTTGAACTTTGAATAACAGTAAGCATTACTACTTAATTATTATTTATAAAACAAACTATTAATGAATTTAATATTATTATTTCTTTAAAAATAGAGTTATTTTTGTATAACTCTATTTTTGTTTGTAACCATGTTCATTTAATTGTCAATATTGAAATGAATCTTTAAAACAAATAATATTTTTATATATTGTATAGATTGCGAATAATGATAAATAATGAATAAATTAAGTAAGAAAATAATTTTATCATCCATATGCTCAACATTAAGTGTTGGTATGGGTTTATCAATTGGATTGTCTTTAAACAATTTAAATTCTTCTTCTATTATTAATACAAAATCAATTAATCAAGCTACTTCATCAAGTGATTTGATTCCTTCTGAATCAAATGACCAAAATGCAAATTTATCAACAACAAGCGGACCTGTAACTTTTACAGGAAATAAAATTTCTGCTCTTGATTGATATGGCAATCAGTTATGAACATTGGATTTGGCTCAAAACATAGCTGATGCTAGTGGTGCAAAACCAGGTACAAGTTATAATGATGGTTCATGACAACGTGCTTGATTTAACTGAGATTATAATAGAGCAACTAATTTAATATGAGTATTAGGTTTTTGATCTAAAACAACCAAAACCCAACCAATATTAGGAATAGATGCATCAACTGGTGAGATTAAACACTCACATGATATAAGTTATTCATCTGCAGGATTAAATATAACTGCTGTTAATTCATCATATCGTTTCATTACAGCTTTATCTTCTGGGAAAGTTATGGTTTATGGCGGGGCAGCTTTTCATTATGAAGCTAAAGGTTTATTGTATGACCCTACAAGTAATTCTGTTTCTTTAGTATCTGGAGATTCAGCAGACCAAAGTATTTTACCCAAAGGAGATACAAGTTATGGTTCAAATTACAGATGATATTTTTTTAATTTAATGCCTATCGCAGATAATAAAAACATAGTAGAAGTTGTTAACTATGCAAATTCTAGTGGTTTAACTGGTGACCAAGGGAATGGATTAGCAAACTATAATACATATTTCTTGTTGGTTGATGACAGTCTAAATATGATTTCAAAAACTGATTCTACTTGATCTAAGCCAGTTAAAGTTGCTGATGGTATGCAAAATTATAGAAACACTGCAATTACACCACAACGTGATTACTACATGATGTTAGATGGGAAGGTTGTAACAGTTGTTTATAATACTGCAATTGTAATTGATGCAAGTGGTTCCAGTGTTCAAGTAGGTACATACCCAATGTCTGAAAGTAAATGAATTAAATCATGAGCATTTGATTCAAATCAAAATTTATATTTTAAATTCAAAGATGAAAAGAAAATTTATAAAGTATCTGGAAATGTGTGAAATTCTTTAAATGGTGGAACAGCAACTACAGTTACTCCAACTACATATTTGGATTTAGATGGTTTTGCTGATACTAAACCATGTGCAGATAACTTAATGATTTACAATGTGTATGGTTATACTGGGCAATTACTTTTGATAAATTCGCATTATAGTCCTTATATTAATTTAACTACCAACCCTGAAATAACTAGTGATAACAATTCTAGTAATTATGGTTTAGCTTTTGCAATTACTCAGAATAGTAATCAACAGGATAAAGGTGATTATAAGGGTACTTTAAATGGTCCTAACTCTTTCCAAAAAGCAGCTGATTTTGATATTAATGCTTCAGTATTAAACTCTAAACTTCCAAGTGAAATTACTAGAAGTGATTTGGAGTTACAAAATGGTGGAATTTTAAAAGAAGCTGATGTTGCAAAATGACCTCCTTTTACAATTTCAGAAATAAATGATGAAACAGGTACATTTAAAGTAACTGTTAACTTATATCAAATTCCTTGATTTGTAGATACTTTGCCAAGCGATGCAACTCCTAAAACTATAACTAAAAGTTTTACTGCTCAAAAGATATCTACTAAGGTTAGTTGAAAAACATTATCTGAAACTTCAGATTATGACTTTTTAAACATGAAACCATCTACTATTACTGCTCAAGATGTTACAAATTTAGATCCTTTCCAAGTTTCATTCCAATCTCAAACTATTACAAACTCACAAGGTGTTCAACTATATCCTAAAAAAACATATAGTGTTGGAACTACAAATGATGCTACAGGTGAAGTAGAAGTAAAAATTAGTTATGAATATGTACCAATGGGTGTAACTTATACAAATAGTTCATCTGTTAAAACTTATACTTCAAGTACAAAATATACAGTATTTAAAACTACTGACACTGCAACATTTAAATTTGTTGGTCAAACTGCTTCTTCTTCAAGCACAAGAATTGATGTAACTACAACTCCACAACTTAAAAATTTATTAAGTGCAAATACATTACCATCTTCATTTGATAGTTTAAATAGTTCAAACAATTCTACAAATTCTAGCTTTTTACAATTTGTAAATACTAGTGATAGTAAAGGGTATCCAATCTCTAAAATGAATTTTAGAGTAAGTTCAAATGATACAAATGGTGAACTAACAATTACTGCAACTATGCCTAGTCAGTATTCTCCAAATGGAAGTGCACAAACATTTAGTGTTACTTATACTAATTTAAATAAATCTTCTAATTATGGTTTCAACTTTAAAACAACTACTAACACAATTGATGGGAATGCATTTTCTACAATGTTGCCTTCTGTTGTAACTGAAGGGAATATTATTAATAACCTTATTGAATATACTGGTTTTAATTCAAATGATTTTACAATTACAAAGACTGCAAATGATGCAGAAGGAACATTAGTAGTTTCAATAGAACTTAATAGAAACTATGCTAGTCAAGTTGGAAATGGAAACTCTGGTTTTACAAATTATACAGCCTCATATACTTTTACTGGATTTATGAATAGTGACCAGTTTAATCAAAGATTTAATGTAAGCTTTGTAAGTGATACTAGTGAAAAATTATTAGCATTAAAACAAATGCAAGTTTCACAAATTTATAGTGATTTAACAGATGCTAACAAAACTTTAACTTTAAGTGATGGAAGCACTTATAAAGATGTAAAAGAGTTAATGGAAAAATTATTGGTTGAAAGTTTGGGAACATCAATTCCACAAAATTGATCAAGTCAATCAAGTATAAGTGCAACAATGTATGTTGATAACTCTCAAGGTACAGCAAGTTTTTATTTAAATATTCCAAAAGACTTAATTGATGGATCTGAAACAGATTTAAACTTGGTTGTAAACTATACAGGATTTGTTAAAGGTAATGTAGATAGCACTGATGACAATTTATCATTTGTTGCAAACAATATGCTAAAAAGTTTCTTGGTAAGTAATGGTAGTTTTACTGCTGAACAATTTGATAATTTAACTCCACTAGAATTCTCTAATTGATTAAAAGAGAATAATAATGAAAATGCTTTAAAATTAATTTCATATAAGAGTGGACAGTATCAAACAATCTTAAATGGAACAACTGGATATACAGTTTCTGTTATTACTAATGAAACTCAAAGAACAGTTTCAATTTATATAAATTTTGATGGTATTACAAATAGCCAATCATTATCTGAATATTCTATTCAATATAGTATTTAGTTAGTAAATTTAATTTATTTTTATTAATAATTAAAAGAAAAAAGTACTCCTTATTTATTTTAAGGAGTACTTTTTTAGTTCAAGTTAATTTTAAAAAAGATTATTTAAATATTTATTTAATATTGAGATTACAGGATATTAATCTTTTAAACAACCAATTGGAACAATATGAATATTTTCTTTGTAAGTTAATGCATCTTGCCCAGAGTGTAATACAATCAATGCACTTGGTAAATCCATTAGATGAGATTTATCTTTAACATTTTTGTTATGTTCAATAATTTTATTTTTAAGTTTCAGTAGTTGTTCACAAGCGTTTAAAGCTGAATTAAAACCTAGTTTAATTTCTATTAATGCATATCTTCCATCTTTTAAAGTTAATACAGCATCAGCTTCTAATCCATATCTATCCTTATAATAGTAAACCTTGCCATTTTGTTTAGAAGAATAGATTCTTAAATCCCTGATACAAAGATTTTCAAAAAATATACCATAGTCAATTGGTCTTTCTTCTAGTTTTTGTGGGGATAAGTTCAATGCTTGAATTCCAATAGAATGGTCAACAAATAATTTTTTTGGAGTAGATATAACATTGGTTTTAGATCTTATAGAAGAACTTCATGAAGAAGCTTCTTCAATTAAATATGAATCAATAAGAATATTTTTGTATTTATTGAAAGTTGTTCTACTTAAATTAAAATCATCTGAATTTAAATCATTAAGCATTGTTTGATTTTTGGTTAAAGTGGATACATTCCTAGAATAAATCCTTAATATTTTATTCATAATTTCAGGATCTGTATATTGATTAGATTCATTTTCTTCCAGAAAAGTTTTTCCATTGACTGTGGAACTAACAATTGTTTCCACAACATTCAATGCATATTCTTTTTTTAAAGATAAAGAACTTGGTCAACCACCACGACATGTTGCAAAAATTAAATCTTTGTTAGATAGTTCACTTTTAATTCCGGTTATTTTAAAAGAAGGATCAAATAGGGACAATAAAGAAATTGAACCATTTGATTCACCTGATTCATATAGAGACATTGGCCTCATTATTAAATCATGAATTCTCCCTATACCACTATGATGAATAAATTCTTTTCTTGTTTCTGGAGAAATCTCTTTTGACCCAGTTAAAAAATATTGATTTGGACTTCCAAAATTTCTATCAATATCTCCCCTTATATCATCTCAAATTTGAGGAAATTCTTGTCATTCATCAAACAATATAGGTTTGGGGCTTTTAAAAACTTCTAAGTAATCAAAATTGTATTTACTTATAAAAGCATCTCTAAAAGGTTTAACACCTAATTCATAGACAGTTTTAGAATGCTGTTTAGCTGTAGTTGTTTTACCTACTCATTTTGGACCTCTTAAATATATAGCACCTGATATATTTGAATAAAAATCTATAACATCATCTATAATTCTTTTTTTATAAATAAATTCCCTATTTTGCATTTCATTTTTTCCTTTTAATTAATGAAATTCTAGCATAGCTTTTCAACTTAGTTGTATTTTAATGGTCAATTTAGTTGTAATTCACTGGTCAATTTAGTTGTAATTCACTGTTCAATTTAGTTGAAACTCACTAGTCAATTCAGTTGTTACAAAATATTTACATAATAGTTTTAAAAAAGTATTTTATTTAGTTAAACAAGATTTATTAAGAATTCATATTTACTTTATTCTTTAAAATATTTAATAATAATCATAGCAAAACAAGAATGCATGCACTTTGAATCTGCAAAAATATTTAGTAAAATAGAATAACTTAATTTTTATATTTGAGGACATATGAAAAAGAGAAATAAAAAGCTAATTTTATCTTTCACAAGTGCAATATCTGCAATTGCAGCAAGTTTAGGTATTGTTTTGCCTGCTTCAAATACAGATTTAAATTCTAAAATTACTAGCATTTCAAGTACTAATCAAGCTACTTCATCAAGTGATGTTATTCCATCTGAAGTTAATGACCAAAATGCAAATTTATCTACTAAAAATGGGCCAGTTACTTTTATTGGAAATACAATTACAGCTTTAGATTGATATGGCAATAGTTTATGAAGTATTGATTTTACTAAACATGTTCCAGATGTTAATGGGAATAAAAATAATGGAAGTAATTCTGCATCACTTTCATATGATGGGGCTTGACCTCGTGCTTGATATAACTGGGACTATAATAGAAACACTAACTTAATATGAGTGCTAGGTTTTTGATCTGGAAATACTAGGAAACAACCACTTATTGGAATTAATGCATCCACCGGAGCTATTGTTTATCAACATGATCTTGATTATACTGGTTTAATAAATTCAGTTAATGTTGGTTCTGCTTATCGTTTTGTTTCTGCATTATCATCAGGTAAAGTAATGGTTTATGGTGGCGCTGGTAGTGCATATGATGCAAAAGGGATATTATATGACCCAACTACAAACACTAGAACATTATTAACAGGGAATTCTGCAAACACAAGTATTTTACCTGTTGGTAATTCAGAATTTGGTAATCAGTATAGATGATATTTTTATAATTTAATTCCTATTGGTAATAATAGAAATTTAGTCTCTGTTTTACCTTATTCTACACAAGTTGCATCTAATGATGCAGGTTATCCAAATGCGAATTATGATATCTACTTTTTATTAGTAGATGACCAATTAAATATGGTTGCTTCAAGTGGTATTTGAGCTAGCAAAGTTAAAGTTGCAAGTGGTATGGTAGGGTATAGAAATACTCAAATTACTCCACAACGTGATTACTACACAATGCTAGATGGGAAAGTTGTTACAGTAGTATACAATACTGCTGTAATAATTGATGGAACTGGAAGTAATGTAACTTTAAATTCTTATCCAATGTCTCAAAGTAAATGAATTAAATCATGAGCATTTGATTCAAATCAAAACTTATATTTTAAATTTAAGGATGAAGCAATAATTTATAAAGTTTCTGGAACCTCATGAAATAGTCAAAGTAGTAATGGGTCAAATAGTGCAATTTCTCCTACTACTTATTTAGATTTAGCTGGAATTAATGATGCAAAACAATATGCTAATAATTTAACTATTTACAATGTTTATGGTTATACTGGTCAATTGATGTTAATTAACTCTATTTATAATAATAGAGTTAATACTACAAATTCATCTACTATTACTGTAGAAAACAACCCCAATAGTTATGGGTTAGCAATTGCAGTTACTCAAAACTCCACACAACAAGATCAAGGAGATTTTATTGGGTTTTTAAATGGAACTAATAGTTTCCAAAAAGCATCAGATTTCACAATTGATAATTCAGTTTTAAGCTCAAAAATTCCAAGTGAAATTACAAAGAATGATATCACTACATTAAATAATTCATTTTTAAAAGAAAATGATAGCAATGGTTTTAAAGTAACAACAATTGATGATGTTAATGGTAGCATTACAGTTACTTGTGATTTATATCAAATCCCATGATTTTCATCTACTTTACCAAGTGATGTTTCTCCAAGAGTAATTACTAAAACATTTAATACTACTAATAAAATTAATAATAAAGTTTCATGAAAAACATTATCAACTTCAACTGATTATGACTTTTTAAATATGGTACCCTCTAAAGTTCAAGTTGCAGATATTAATGCTTTAGATCCTTTCCAAGCATCTTTCCAATCTCAAACAGTAACTAATAGCAGTGGGACTCAACTTTATCCTAAAACTACATATAGTATTACAAGTACAAATGACAACAATGGTCAAATTACAATTAAAGCAGTTTATGAATATATTCCAATGAGTGCTTCATTGAGTAATTTATCTCAAAGTGTAAAAACTTATGAAGCTACAACTACTTATACTATTTTTAATAAAAGTAATACAACACCATCATTTAACTTTATGGGTGCAAATAGCAATAACTCAACAGTAGATATTAGAAATGTAGCACAACTTAAAAATCTATTAAGTGCAAATACACTACCTTCTTCTTTTACTAGTTTAAATACTTCAAGTAGTTCTACAAATTCAGAGTTTCTACAATTTGTAGATACAAATTCAAGTAAAGGTTATCCAATTTCAAAAATGAGATTTACAGTAACTGCAAATGATACTCAAGGTACTCTAAAAATTGATGCAACAATGCCTAGCGAATATTCACCAAATAATACTAGTGAATCATTTAGTGTAACTTATACAAATTTAAACAAAGTAACAAGTTATAGTTTTGGATTTAATAATCCAACAACAGTTGGTGGAACAAATATGAATTTAATTCTTCCTTCAGCTATCACTGATGGAGACATCATTAACTCATTCATAAGCTATACTGGTTTTAGTTCAAATGATTTTACAATCACAAAAACTGCAAATGATGAAACTGGAAGTTTAACAGTTGCAATTTCATTGAACAGTAACTATGCTTCTGAAATTGGAAATGGCAATGTTGGTTTTACAAATTATGTAGCAACAAGAACTTTTACAGGATTTATGTCAACAGATGAATATAACCAAAGATTTAATGTTGAGTTTGTTGATGATAGTAGTGAAGCATTAATTGAATTCAAACAAATGCAAGTATCTCAAATATTTAATAGCTTGAATGGAAGTAGTCCTAGTTTAACTGTAGGAAGTACAACATATACAAATCTAAAAGATTTAATTGAAAACCTTTTAGTAACTAGCATGGGTAATGCAATTCCAAAAGGGTGAAAAGACAATAGTAATATAGATGCTTCAATGTATTATGATGATTCACAAGGTACAATTAGTTTCTATGTAAAAATTGATCAATCAGTAGTTGATGGATCAAACACTGATTTAAACTTGGTTGTAAACTATACAGGTTTTGTTAAAGGTAATGTAGATAGTACAAATGATAACTTATCATTTGTTTCTGACAATATGTTAAAAAGTTACTCAACTAGTAAAGGTTTTGTGAGTGAAGAAGATTTTAATAATTTCACTCCAACTAGTTTTGCTAATTGATTACAAAATAACAATTATCAATATGCAAAAGAATTGATTACTTATAAAAGTGGACAATATCAAACTATTTTAAATTCTAATAACAATTACACTTTTACTATTATTCCTAATGAAGCTCAAAGAACAGTTTCAGTTTATATTCATTTTGAAGGAATTACTAATCAACAATCATTATCTGAGTATTCAGTTCAATATAGTATTTAATTATTTATAATCTTTAAAATATTAAGCAGTTTCTGCTTAATATTTTTTACCCCCCCCTTTTTTTTGAAATTTGCTAGAATCAATTTATTTGAATGAAAGGTTTAAAAAATGGATAATAATAATTTTCAAAATATTTAAAATATGCAAAGCAATGTTTCATCAAATAAAACACTCGAAAATCAATCTAATAATTCTAAATTTTCAAACCCATTAATTTATTTTGCTGTGCATTTAAAGCATTTAAGAGAAGTTAAATATCAAGCATATACAGGTATTATTTGTTTCTTTATTCTTACTTTGTTATTGTTTGGTTTTTTAATTATGATGGCTGTCACATCTTCTGATAGCAGTAGTTCTAATTCAGATGGTGCATGATTATATATGAGTATAGCATTAGCTGTGGGGATTTATATTGTTCACGGAATTGCAACAACTGTATTTATTAAAAAAGGGTTTTTGTGAGAATGTGATAATCTTGAAGTTAATAAGCACCATGAATGAATGATAATGGTTAGTTTTTTAATTCCTATTACAGGAATAGTTGCTTACTTTTTTATAGTTATCAAATTCTGAAAACTAAAAAAAGAATATTTAGCAAATAAAGATGAAATTGAAGCAATTGTATCTGTAAGAAGAGAAAAGATTAATAGTAAATAGTTAAAAAAGTATTCTTGACCAGTTTAATATAATTGAATATTGAAATTAGTAACCAAATATTAAAAATAGTATTAAGTTTTATTGCTTAATACTATTTTTATTGTCAACAAAATTTTTTATCAATAGAAATATCTTCCAACAAAACAATATTATATTTTTTATTTTTTAAAATTTTTAATAAACATTTGTATTAATGAATAATTTAGACTTTAGTCAAAAATGCAGTCTATTAATTAGTTATATTTTCAATCACATTTAACGCTTAGTATTATTAAGTTAAAAATAATACTGAATAGAAAACCCTATTCAAACATTTAAAAACATAAGGAGAATTTTTAATAGCAAAAATCTATTAGAACTTTGGTTAAATGACTATGTTATTTTACTAGCTAATTATTATGATGCTTTAATTAAAAATTACAATTCTCTAACTTAATTTTGGATAAACTTTATTATTTTTTACTAATAGAAAAATATTGATGTGAAATTACTTAGATTAAGTTAGTCAAAATTGATGAATGGGTGTTTTAAAACTAAATAATTTTTGTCCACCTAAATCAAAATGTAAATTGTAATTCCTTTATAAGAAGGGAATCATTTTCATAAATTTTTAATTAAACATTAAATATCTAAATAGTTTTTTGTGATTAAGTTATTTAATTTAAGAATTAAAAAATATGACTTTTAGTAACAAAGAAAATTTAAACAATATAAATTCTGAGACAAATACTTTAAAGAAATCAAAAGAATTTAAAAAGATAAAAAAATATAAATTTAATAAACCAAATAATAAAACTGTTTCAATGGCTTCATCAAATAGAAATGAATCTAATATCATTGATAAGTTTTATCTTTTTTGTTATGAATTTTTCTCTAAAAAAGTAAATACCTCCAATTTAAAAGAAAAAAGCTCAGGACACTACAACCATGCTATTGAAGTAAAAAATTTGTACATGAGATATGGTAGTAAAAAGAAAGATCCCTTTATTAAAGATTGTAATTTTAATGTGGATGAAGGTGATTTTCATGTGATTATAGGTCAAAATGGTGCTGGAAAATCAACACTAATCAAAATGATTATTGGTTTAAATTTAAACTATCAAGGTGATATTTTAATAAATGGAATCAATAGAAAAAAATGTGATCCAAATCAAAAACTTACATTTGTTCCAGATAAACCAATTTTCCCAAATGAGTGAAATGTTTTTGATTATCTGTTAGAAATTTGCAGAATGTATGATTCAAGTAATATAGAAATTTTAAAGAAAAAAATAAATGGATATTTGGAAGATTTTGACTTATTAAATGATGCAGATAAAGACCCAAATAATTTATCATCTGGTCAAAAACAAAAACTTTTGATTATCAAAATTTTGTTACTTAAAAGTAAAATTATTGTCCTAGATGAACCAACTTCAAATTTAGATGCTATAACTAGGAAACAATTTTTAAGTTTGTTAAAAGAACTTAGCCAAAAAAACAAAGTAACTGTTTTTATTTCTACACATGTTTTAGAAGAAATTAAATACTATGCTAATAGTGCAACTTTTATTGATAAAGGAAAAGTGCTTTGGAGTGGCAAAGTAAGTAATGAAGAAATTGTTAATAAACATAATGAAATATTTAGGGTGTAACAAAGATGAAAAACATTAATGTAACAAAGCTATATTTCCAACAGTTAAAAAAATCCTATGTGTTTTGATTTGTTATTTCATTCTTATTCTTGATTCCGGTAACTGCTATAGTAAGTCTTTATTTTGTGAATAATAATTATTATTCAGTTCTGTATTATTATTGCTTGATTCTTTTTGTAGTAATGCTTTTAAAAATCATTCTAATGACCCATATAATATCCACAAACAATATTAGAAATTCAATTGATTTTGATTTAATTACTCAATCAGTATCTAGAAATAAAATTTTCTGATCAAAAGTACAAGTAATATCCTTTATTCAATTTGTAACTATTCTATTTAATACATTAGTTGGTGGGACTATCTCTGTAGCAATTTCTAATAATGTAGGTGAATATACAACAATATATTTAATAAACTTTTTTGGTGAAATTCTTATATCTGCATTTTTCATCTTTCTATTTCTTTTCTTAAGTTATAGAATGTCTAATATTACATCTATCATTACAAACTTTTTAGTAGTTTGTGTAATACCAGGTTTATCTCTTGTTAGTCATTTAATATTGCCAGTTAGCAATAGCATGGAATATTCAAGCTCTCAAAAATATCAATACCAAAATATAAATATTTTAGATAGCAACAGAAATATTACTAATGAGTATGTAGCTATTAAAACGAACTATGCTATTAGAGACTATTCTCAAAATTTATCATCTAACTTTAGTTCTTCAATTACACAATTAAGTTTTTGATCAAATATTAATATAGCTGATTGATTCTTCTCACCTTTTTATGTGATTGGTAAAGATCATTTAAATTTTAAAGATGACTACAACAAAATAAATAGCTTAAATAAAAATGGTTATTCTGGATCACTTGTTAGATTTGCTTTAGATGAACAAAGACTAAATAGTGAATCTTATTCTAATGACTATATTTCAAATAATAACTTTGGAGATATAAATATATTTAAATTAAGTCAAGATGAATTAAAACAAGAAATATTTAATTCACTAGATTATTTAAGTAGATTAAATTCGGTGGTGAGTTTAAATGATTCAGCACAATTAAATTCTTTAACATCAATTGTTAAAAATAACCAAATTTGAAACCAAAATTTATTTTCTTCGAATGAACTAAATACAATCTTATCTTTATATGGATATAATGAAGGAACCAATTTATTTCACTATTTGTATAAAAACAAAGAATTTGTAAGAGATCAGATACCAAATATATTTGATCTTATTTCACAAAAATATAATAGTTTCTTAAGTGACTTAATTAATTATTTATATTTTGATAACAATGCAATTTGAAATATTGATACATTTCAAGGAGTATTAACTTCTCAAGAAATGAGAGAAAAATATACTGATATCAAAACTAAAAATCAATTAGCTGCACCAGTTGTTAGTGATTTGCAATTTGTTAAAAACACATATGTTAAACATGATGGTAGTGGTTTTAAAATTTTGTCTCAAAACTATACTTATACAGATATTGATTTAACAAGAGTTGATTCTTCTATTACTAGTCAAACAGATTGGGAAAATTATGTTGATAAATTAATCTCATTAACAGATCTTGATAATTTGGTTAATACATTACAACAAATCCAACCTAATGCATATTTATTTTATTCATCAGCAAATACAAGTGATATTAATTCATATGATTTTTTTGGTTTACCAAAAAATGAAACATGATTCACTTTTTCAACAGTAATTTTTGGTTTATATATACCATCACTTTTTATTGTTTGTCCACTGTTTTGAAAGTTTTCAGTTTCAAAAAACTTTTACTAAAAAACTATATTTATCAAGGAGTCAAATATGATAAAGAAAAAAAGTTTAACAAAGGTAATACTAGCCACATTTAGTGGAGTTTTATCAGGAACTATTGTAGTTACATCCTCTACATCCTTTTTAGCATCTAACCGAGTTACATATAAGTTTGGGGATAGGGAGTTTAATAATTTAAATGAACTACAAAATTATGCTAAATCTAATCTTACTTCTCATACTGAAGAATCATTAAATAATAAATATTGATTAGTAAATAAAAATGGTACTTCTCAAAAGTTTTCTGATCCTTATTACTTTAAACAAAGTATCTCTAGCAATATAGAAACTATTCCTGTAAATTCTTCTTTAAATTTAAATGAATATATTAAAAATAATACTGACTCACTTGGGTCTACCCCAAATACTTTGGTTGGTAAATTATTACCTGCAGAAAATGAAAAAAGCAAAGAAACAACAAATATTTATAGAGGGAGAAATAATAAATATTATTTCACAGAAGAGGAAGCAAAAAAATCTTATTTAAATGTTCATAATGCTTATTACTTTAATAACATTTACTTTCCTAATAAAGAATCTTTAAATGCTTATTTATTGAATAATTATGATGAATCAAATTCAAATTTTAACTTTAAACTGTCTCAATACAAATCTTTAAAATCACCAGATGGATTTGTTAGTAATCCATTAGAGTTTTCAAGTATAGCAAGTGAAAATCAAAAGAATACTCAATTAAAAAATGATGTAAATAATTTTGTAGAGAACAATGCTAAAAAAATTTATGGGTTTAAAGATGCAAAAGACAATTACTATAACTTTGCCAATGGAATGAGTGAAAATGATTTGTTTAATAGTTTAACTATTGATAAAACAGATCCTGCTGCTTTTTATAGTAATCAAGGAATGGGTTCATATATTGTGGATACTAGTGTTACAGATGAATACAACTTATATGGTCCATATTTTTACAAAGGTTCAGCTGATATATTAAGTATTACAGATAAAAGTTTATGAAAAGAAGTATCAAGTTCAGATAGAGATTTATTAGTAAACACAAGAGAAAATCAAATGATTGGTTCATTCTTTAGTTTGTTAATAAAAGATATGGCTACATCAGATTCATTATTTGGTATAGATGAATTAAAGGATCAAACTGCTCAATATAATTCTTACATGAGTTCAAATTATCCTGAAATATGGAAAAATATTTTGGACACTAAAGATATTTTGGAAAGTGGTAAAAGATATAATAGCTTTTACAAAATCCCAATTTTGTATACTTACATTACTGAACAATTAGCATTAAATGGAGCAAGTAATAAAGCATTAACTGTAACAAAAAAATACTTCTTACAAGTATGTGAACTTTTTGATAAAACAATTAGAGTTTTCTTACCAGAAAGTATTATTAGACCATCTGATAAAACATTAGATGATAGTACAGTTGGAGATGATGGATTATTATCTATTTCAAAACTGTTTGGTTTCAAAATAAAGAACTTTGATTACAACAGTGACATTAACTACTATACAGATAAGATTAGACTGCACTATAAAAATATTATTACTGCAGGTACTATTGCTTCTTTTGCAAACCAAAACAGTTCAAATATGAATGGGTTGATAAAATACAATTCTAGTTACTTTGCTTCTTTAGTAAAATACTATGATTATTCACTTGTAAGTAGTTATCAATATATATGAGATATTTTTTCTTGTAATGATAAAGATATGATTAACAGCTTTTATCAAAAATACCAAAGCATTATTAATGTCACAAAAGAAGAATTTGAAAATATTACTGAAGGATACATTTTTAGAAATTTCTTAATCTACAATTCACTTAGATTGGAATTTGAAGACCAGTTATCAGTATACTTAAAAGATTATTCAAAAGCAAGTTCTTTAAGCTTTTTCAGTGGTTTAACAAACATTAATACTTTGTTAAATAAAACTGGAAATTCATTCCCTTTATTTTCAATCTTTAAGAATTTGAGAAGTTTTTCATTAAATCCTGATTCTAATATTTCACACAATGATCTAACAACTCTTTTCAATTCATTAGAACAAACTGGAGTTTATAACATTGACCAAATTAAATTAAATAATAATTTAACTAAAACTTCTAACGCTTCACTTTCTCCTTCTTTAATTAATTCCTTTATTTGATCTGCTAATAAAGTTAATGCAGCAACAAGCACTTCATTAGAAAGACAAGTATTTACAATTGCTGAAAGAGTTAGTGTTGCAATTAAGAATTTTAGATACGTTATCAATGATGTTGCAAAAATTAAAGAGACATATCAAAAGGTTTTTGACTCTTCTTCTAAGTTTGTAACTATTGCTAATGGGTTTTTAAAATGTGTTTACTTTTTAAACTCAGCTACAGCTTTAGGTGGGGCAGTAACACTTTTACTAGATGCTTTTGTTCCTTCTTATCAACCAAGATCTTATGTATATGAATCTAATGGTGTTAAATACATTTGAGATGGAGGTTTTAAAGAAACAATTCTATTTGGACTTGTAGAAACTAATAGAAGAACAATACAGGAAATGGATATTTTAAAACCAATTAAATTAAATGAACCAAGATCTACAAATTTCTACTATTTAAACGGAAGAAACTACAACATTAATGTAGAGACTGAAAGTTATTTAAGAGCATATGCAAAAGCACTTTCTGATGGACAAGTTGATTCAGAACAAATTAAAAAGTTCTACACTT
Source organism: Malacoplasma penetrans HF-2 (assembly GCF_000011225.1). Lineage (NCBI taxonomy): Bacteria > Bacillati > Mycoplasmatota > Mycoplasmoidales > Mycoplasmoidaceae > Malacoplasma > Malacoplasma penetrans. The sequence goes on along the minus strand of NC_004432.1, from coordinate 950,774 downwards.
TTTCAAATCAAAAATTTGGAAGTTCTCAAACTTTACCAAATGGAGTTTATGAAAATTTAAGTCAGTTACAAGATGAAGTTTTCAAATCTGCATTTATTAATTTTGAATCTAAATATGTAGATTCAAATACAGTTTATAAATATGCAGATGGCAAGGATTTTGTTGCTAGTTCATCTGGTAATAAAGAAGCAATTATTAATAGTATTTTGGAAAACATTAAACCTACAAAAGTTTCAATGCTTCCAAACCTAGATCAAAACAATTATCCAATTAAAAGAGATGATGATTTAAATGATGGTTCAATCAATAATTATGTACTACCTGGAACTAGTTATGATATGAAAACTGGTAAAGAAATTCCATATTCTTCAAAAGATAAAAATAACTTATTTAGGTATGTGATTATTGATCCTAATCAACAACAAAAAACTGGCAATAATAAAACAGATGTTGATGTTGATGCAGAAACTTTACTATTACAAAAGTTTTTAAGTTCATTTAATGTAGAAAATAAAACCATATATAAAACTGACACAATTGGGAATGATTTATTTACAGATTTCTCTAATCAAGCAAACTCATTTAATATATTCAAAGCAAAAACATCAGTTGGAGAAGTTAAGTATTTCTTATCACAAGAAAATGCATTCCAATGATTATTAAATAATTATGAATATGAAACATTTGTTAGCAACCAGCAGGTTGTTTATTATTCATACAATTATGAAGAAAAATTTTATTCATTAGATGATTTTTATAAATGAGTAAAACAAAACACTACAGAGTTGAGGAAATAACTATGAAATTAAAAAATAAAAAACTTATCTTATTGCCTATAGCATTAGTACCAGCAGCAGTTGCATTAGCTGCAATTCCTACAAGCTTAGTTTCAACTAAAAACAGTTCTAGTGGTGAAGTAAAAAATTCACCTTTGACTGAAACAACAAATAAAGGAATTTATTTTGATAATGCTTATTACAGTTCTTTAGATGAAGCAACTAATAGTGTTTTACTTAAAAACCAAAATATAAATGAAAAGTTTTTAATTGGTGATTTAGCAGATTCTATTCAAGATACATCTACAAAAATTTTAAATACTGAAAAACTTAAAACTTATGATGTTTCAAAACTTTCTAAAGCTTATAAAACTGCAAATGGTTCATATACTGATAATTATGATGATGCAAAAAATTCATTTGTTAACAATGGTTTAATCAGTGAGGCATATGATGATTTAAATGGAAATATCTTTTATAGTGAATCAGAAGCTAGAGAATCTTTAAGAAAACAAACTGTTGGAATTCCAACTCCGTATTATTTAGTTACAGATGAAAATGGATATGATGTTAAATTAAATCCTTTAAATAAAGATGATATTAATAGATTTAAAAAGATAGCAATCAGAAGTCTTAAGGGACAAAAGAGTAATAATAATTTCAAAATGGAATTGTATGTTAAAGATGATAATGGGAATCTAGTTAAATATAATGATAAAAATTCTAATGTCTTTAGAAGTAAAGAAGAATTTTTAAATAAGAAAAAACAAATTGATGATTCATTAAGAGAAGCTTTTAATGAAGAATTTAAAAATATCTTATCAAAAATAAAAATTAATTTTAATGTAGGTTTTAAACATTTTCCAGAAAAAAACTGAAGATGAGATTGAACATTTATTGAAAACTATAGACCAGGAAAAACAATTAACATTAATAAAACTAAAGATAATAAAGATTTAACTTTATTAGATTTATTACAAAGTAGAGAAGGACAAGCAAACACTATATATACTTTCTTAGATCCTAATGTTTTATCAAGAAGTGGAAGACATTCAGTTAGAAGAAGTCCATTAGGGTATGAATTTGCTTCAGAATATTTTGATATCAATGTTTATGGAAGTAAGTTTGATATTTGAAATATTGGTAACAACACTATTGATAGAGCTCCTGGAATTGATTTTGAATTACTTAAAAAAGGTAATACAGGTTTATACATGGGATATGATATTGGATCAACTAGATTTGATATATCTTTAACAACTGGATTGAATTTAAGAAATGAAGTAGAAAAATATTTAAGTGATAATAATAACCTAAGTACTTTGAAACAAAAATTTGAAAGTAAATTAAAAGAAAAAGATGGCGGAGAAATTGATCAAAAGCTTTTAGATAAAATTGAACTAAAAGACCTTAATCAAATATTTACTGATTTCATAAAAACTAAAAAGAATCAGTGAGATGCTTCTTATAAAACATTTAATGCAGACTACACTTATACTGCTGATAGAAATGCAAATAATGTAGCAGTAGAATTACAAAAACAAAAGCAACAATTAAATAACTTTAAAAGTTCTTTAGATTTTAGTAGTGACAGTATTAATAGTTATGATGTATTAATTCATAAATTGTATGGAGTACAAGAAACAAGTGATTCAAATTTCAAATATGATAAGGAAAAAGTTGAACTTATTATTTCTTATAATGACTCACCTGTGTTTTCTTTAAAAGACCAAGTTGAACTTAAAGAAAATGGAATCACTAATTTAAAAGATTTATTTGATGAAAACTTAGATAATTTAGTAAACAAATTAGATAATGAAGATATAGCAGTAGAAGCATGACAAAATATTTCATCTAAGGTTGTTAAAAAACAAGTAGATGGAAAACAAGTTTTAGAATATACAAATAAAAATAATAATTCAAATAATTTAATCTTTAGTTCACTAAATAAAAAGAATGGTGGAATAACTTATATTACAAAAGATGATGTTTTGAATTTATATAGTTTGTTCAATACTACTAGAGATCAATTTAAAAGAAATTTAGAAACTCAATCTAACTTAACAAAAATTTCTGAAAATGCTAAATTAAGTTCTTCTTATGGAATTGCTTTAGGATTATATAGTTATGCAAAAAGACTTGAAGAAATTGGTATAAATGAAATTAGACTAAATCCATCAAAATATAAAGATTTAATATCTAACTTTAATGATGATGTTTTAGTATTAGCAAAATCTAGTAATAATTGAAACACAATGTATTATGCAGAATACTTAGGTGGTAAAAATTCAATCAATTCTGCTTTAAGTAAAAACTATGTTTCTATTTATGAAACATATAAAGAGAAATCAAATGCTTTAAATCAAAACAATTATTTAAGACCAGCAAAAATAATTTTAATCTATGACCTAAATGGAAAGATAGTAAACATTGATACTATTGTTACTGATAACTCTAATTATGCTGATGGAAGTTATGATGATAGACAAACAGTAATAAACAATGCTTTAAATACTATAATAGTAAACCAAGGAAAAGACTTAGTTTTCTATAGTGATAAATCAAATAAAATACTAATTAAAAATGAAGTTAACCAAGTTTATGAACTTTCTATAGACAATAGAACTTATTACTTTTTAACATTTGATGATGCAAAGAACTATTTAAAAAATCATATAAAGAACTTTGCTGTTTACTCTTAATGTATAAAGCAAATTAACTAAATGAAATACTCCTTTTAATGAAGGAGTATTTTTTTATTTAAGCAATTTACTATTAAATTTATTGACAAAAAATTCTTAAAAAAGCAAGAGTATTAATAAATATTTAATATGTTTTTTAACCAATTATTATAACCACAAAAAATGCAAAAATCTTGTACTTTATAAAGTTTATATAAAATATTGTTCCACTGTTTAAATTATTTGTAGCATGGATTTAATGCATTAACTAACTGCCTTAAATAAAAACTAAACAAAAACCAATATCTAAAATATTGTATATTGAAATTAGTTTTTATTTAAAAGGAGAATTTTTTAATAATGTCAAAATTTGTAAGAACGATACTAGGAGATATTGATCCTAGTCAATTAGGGATCACAGATTGTCATGACCACTTAATTAAAAATGGTGGCCCTGAATCTCATGAACACCCTGATTTCATCATGCTAAGCGTTGACGCAGCAATTAAAGAATTAGAATCATATCACCGATTAGGAGGACGTTCTATGTGTATCATGGATCCACCTAACATCGGTAGAGATGTAGTTAAAACTTTACAAATAGCAGAAGCTTTAAGAGGTAAAGTTAACTTAATAATGTGTACAGGATTTCACAAAGCTGCATTCTATGATAAATACAGCTCTTGATTAGCTGAAGTTCCAATTGATGAAATTGTGAAATTAACAGTAGCTGAAGTTAATGAAGGAATGGATCTGTACAACTATAATGGTCCATATGTAAAAAGAGGTCCAGCAAAAGCTGGAATGATTAAAGCAGGAACAGGATATGCTGCTATTGATAAACTAGAATTTAAAGCATTAGAAATTGCTGCTAGAACTTCAATAGAAACTGGTTGTCCAATTTTAGTACATACTCAACTTGGAACAATGGCATATGAAGCTGCAAAATATATGATTGATTTTGGTGCTAACCCAAGAAAAATTCAATTATCACATTTAAACAAAATCCAGATAAATACTACTATGAAAAGATTATTTCTGAACTTGGAGTAACAATCTGTTTTGATGGTCCAGATAGAGTTAAATATTATCCAGATTCAACTCTAGCTGAAAACCTTAAATGATTAGTTGATAGAGGTTACTCTAAAAATATTACATTAGCATTAGATGCTGGAAGAATTTTATATCAAGAAAATTATGGTATTGAAAAAGGAAAATTAACTTTTGGTTTCCCTTACTTGTTTGAACGTTTCATTCCATTACTAAAAAAAGTTGGTGTGAAAAGTGAACATCTAGCAGACATGTTAATTAATAACCCTAGAGAAATTTTAACTTTTGATGAACCTAGAACTTTCAATCCTCACTTAGTAAAAGAAAGTGCTTTAGAAATTAAAAGAAAATTAAATGTTAAATAATTAAAAAAATTTAATTATTTGGAAAGGTTAAAAAATGAGTCAAAATTTAGACTTAAAAAATTCTGAAACTCCTGACATTAGTACCACGTCAGAAGAACTTTCAGAAAAAAAGAAAAAATGAAAATTCAAAGATCACTGAAAATCTATCCTTGCATGAAGTTTAGTGGTTTTAGTAATTGTTTTAGGATATGTAATTGTTGCAGCTGTTGGAGCACCGGAATATAAAAATGGGACAAAAGTAATTGCAGCAGTTGCTGGTAATTTTAGAGATGCAGGGAATGCATTTACTTGATATTTAAATGCTGTATGAATTGATAACTTCTTAGGAGTTCCAGCTATATTATTAGCTGTACTAAGTTTTATTGGATATATTGTGCTTAAACGTGGATTTGTAGATTCACTAATAGGTGCATTAAAAACAGCAATTGGTGTACTATTACTAAATGTTGGTAGTACAGCTTTAAGTGGAATTGCTTCGCCATTATTTAATGGTTTTAGAAGTTGAGGTGGAGCAACTGTGGTACCTTTAGACCCTTATCAAGGATGAAATAGTGGTCTTAACTTCTTAACTAGTTTTGCAACTGGAAATAACTATACTTCATGAGTTAGTTATGCACTTCTTGTTGGTTTTGCTTTCAACATTCTTTTGGTTTCTTTAAGACGTTGAACAAACTGTCATGCAGTGATGACAACTGGTCACATTATGTTCCAACAAAGTGCAGTTGTAGTTCCTTTTGTTTACTTATTATTCTTTGCTAACACTGCATTAAGTGGTGGAAGTATAGTAGAACCAAGTGTTGAAGTTGGAACTGTATTATTTGCTGGAATCTTCTTAGGGTCATACTGATCTGTTGGTACAACTATGACTATTAAAGCAACTAACAAAATTACTGAAAATGCTAATTTTGCAATTGGTCACCAACAAATGATGGGAATTACTGCTGCTTTCCATTTAGGAAGATTCTTTAAATTTACTAAAAAAGGTCAAGAAGTAGTAAGTGCAGAAAATAGAAAACTAAGCAAAAAATTCAGAATATTTGAAGATAATATTTTTGTTCAAAGTGTTTTAATTATCTTATTATTCTTAGTTTTAGCTGTGGTATTAGAAGTAGCAGCACCAACTGGAAGTAAATTTAGTGATATTGTAGGTAGCAACACTTGATGACCAAATGGAACTATTGGTTCATTCTGAGTAGTTAAAATCTTCATGGGTGCATTATTCTTAGTTGCTGCAATTCTTGCAATTATTACAGGGGTAAGAATGTTTGTTACTGAGTTACAACAATCTTTCCAAGGTATCTCTGAAAAAATTATTCCAGGTTCAGTGGTAGCTGTTGATATTGCTGCAGTTTATGGTTTTAGTCCAAATGCAGTAACTTATGGATTTATTTCTGGTACTATTGCACAATACATTGGTGTTGGAATTGTTATTGGGCTAACTGCAGCTGGTTTACCAACTGTTGTTGTATTCCTTTATTCATTACTTTATTCTTTAACTCTGGAGCTGTTGGGGTTAATGCAAATGTTAATGGTGGTTGAAAAGCATCAATTATTGTTCCTGCAATCTTTAGTTTCATTGAAATTATAGTAGTTGCATTTGCATTAGGTTCTGTTCAAGAATTAGCACAAGTAGCAGGTGCTAATGGTGCAGTAGCTGGAAAACTATCTGATGGTTCATACATTTCTCCAATTAGTACTGGATACAATGGAATGGTCGACTGAAACTTATTCTTTGGTTTCCCATTAATCTTTGCTGCAATGCATCCAATTGCTGCATACATTATTCTTCCATTAGAAGTAGTAATTATGCTTCTTGCAGTTCAATATGTAGATAGTGGATTAAGTAGTAAAGTACCTCCATTAAAGAAAGTTTTACCAATTAACAAATTATTTAATTTTAAAAACAAAAATGCTGAACCAGTTATGGTTTAAATAACAAACAAAAAATATAAAAATTCAAGGAGATTGAAATGCTTAAAATTGTAGCTGCTTGTGGTAACGGGATGGGAACATCTATGATTATCAAACTAAAAGTGGAAAAAATCTGTAAATCATTAAATTTAGAAGCAAGTGTAGAAGCTCTATCAATGGGACAAGCTAAAGGATTAGTTAATTCTGCTGATATCATTATTTGTTCTACACACTTAGTAGATAATTTTGATGGTTCAAGAAAAGCCAAAATAGTTGGTGTTAGAAATTTAATGGATGAAAAAGAAATAGAAGCTGCTTTATCAAAGGTTATTAATGAGTAATAAAGTAGATTTATTAGAAAATCTAATAAAAAATGATTCCATTAAAGTTGGTTTAAGTGCTTCTGATTATAAAGAGGCAATTAAGTTATCAATGCAACCACTAATTGATAAAAAAAGTAATTGATGAAAATTACTATTTATCAATTCTAGAAAGTTTAAAAAACTATGGTCCTTATTTTATCATTGCAGATCATGTAGCAATGCCACATGCTCAAAATGAAGTAGGTGTTTTTGATAATGGGTTTAGTTTAATCACATTAGAAAAAGAAATTTATTTTGAAGGTGATAATAGACCAATTGATATTCTAATAGGATTAGCTAGTGCATCTTCTGATATCCATGTAGGAGTTGCTCTTCCTCAAATTGTTTCAATTTTTGAAAATGAAGAAAATATTGAAAAAATTAGAAAAGCTAAATCAAAAGAAGAAGTTATTAATGTTATTAAATCTGTTGATTTAAAAAAATATTTATAAGGAGAAAATATATAAAAATGAGTAAACCAATGTTACAAATAGCATTAGATAATCTATCTTCAGATAGTGCTATTACCGATGCTAAAAAAGCTGCTAAATACTTAGATGTATTAGAAGTGGGAACTATTTTATTAGCATCTGAAGGAAAAAATGCTATTAAGAAAATTAAGGAAGAATTCCCAGATAAGATCATAGTTGCCGATGGAGAAATTGCAGATGCTGGAAGTGTCTTTGGAAAAATGTTTTTTGAAAATGGAGCAGATTTTACAACAGTTATTTGTGCTGCTGAAACTTCAACATTAAAACAAACTATAGAAACTTCAAAAAATTATCCTAATAAAGATGTTCAAGTAGAAATGACTACTCATTTTACTTGAGAACAAGTAAAAGAATGACAAAGTGTTGGATTAAAACAAGTTGTATGACATCGTAGTCGTGATGCTCAAAAAGATGGAGCTAAATGAGATGAAAAGAATATCAACACAGTTAGAAAATTAGCTGAAATGGGATTTAAAGTAACTGTAACTGGTGGTATTGAAAAAGAAGATATCAAACTATTTAAAGGAATTCCAATTTATATTTTTATAGCTGGTAGAAGTATTAGAGATGCAGCAAACCCAGAGCTTGCAGCTAAGGAACTTCAAGATGAAATTAGTAAATACTGATCTTAAAAAATATAAAATTGGAATCTATGAAAAAGCTATCAATACTAAATTTGATTGAGATCAAAAATTTAAAATTGCAAAAGCTGCAGGTTTTGATTTTATAGAAATCAGTATTGATGAGCAAGATGAAAGAATCAATAGATTAGATTGAAATGATCTTGAAATATACAAACTACTAGAAACAGCAATTAGAAATAGAATGTATATTAATTCAATGTGTTTATCTGCTAATAGAAGATTCCCATTAGGTAGTAAAGATGTAAAGGTTAGAAAGCATGGATTGGAACTAATTCATAAAGCTTTTATATTTGCAAAAAAACTAGGAATCAGAATTATCCAATTAGCAGGATATGATGAATACTACAATCCAAATGATGAAATTACTAAAAGTAATTTTATTGAAAGTATGAAAATAGTATGTGATTTAGCACAACACTATAGTATTCAAATTGCATTTGAATCAATGGATACTTTCTTTATGGGTGATTTAACAAGAATCTTAAATGTAGTAAACACTTTAGATTCACCAATGTTATCAATCTATCCAGATATTGGAAACTTAACTCAATTTGCAAAAGAAAACTTTGCAAGTGAAATTGAGTTGGCAAAAAATAAAATTGTTGCATTTCACTTTAAAGATACAACTCATGATACTTTCAAATGTATTCCATTTGGAAAAGGAACTGTAGATTTTGTAAAAGCATTTAAAGCTATCTTTAAGATTAACTATTGTGGTCCTTACATGATAGAAATGTGAAACAAAAATGAACCTAACCAAACATTTGAAGACAATATAAAAGAAATAAGAGATGCACATGATTTCTTTGAACAAAAATATAAAGAGGCACTAGATGACTTTAAAAGATATTAATTTACAAGAATTAAAAGAACTTAAAGAAATTGTGTATCAAGCTAATATGTTACTTTCTGAATATGGATTAGTAATCCATACTTGAGGTAATGTTAGTGCTATTAGTAAAGATAGATCTTATTATGTTATTAAACCAAGTGGTGTAAGTTATAAAACTATGAAACCAGATGATATGGTAGTAATGGATTTAAATGACAATGTTATTTCTGGAACTTTGAACCCATCAACTGATATGCCAACACATTCTATTTTGTATAAAACATTTGATAAAATACAAGCAATTGTTCATACCCACAGTCCTCATGCTGTAGCATTTGCACAAGCTGGAAAAGATATTCCTTGCTTTGGAACAACTCATGCTGATAACTTCTTTGGTCCAGTACCATGTGCAAGAGATTTAACTAAAGAAGAAATTAATTCTGAATATGAAAAAAACACTGGTAAAGTGATTATTGAAAAATTTAAATTAAATAATTTAGATTATGCAGCAACACCCGCTTGTTTAGTTAAAGAACATGGTCCATTCTGTTGAAGTTTAAAAAATGCAATTGATGCATCTAATTTAGCACTTACTTTAGAAGAAGTTGCTAAAATGGCAATTTATACAATGCAAGTTGATAATAAAGCTACAGAAGCTAAAAAAGAGCTACAATTAAAACATTATTATAGAAAACATGGTCCTAATGCATATTATGGACAAAATAAAAAGTAATAATGAGCAGTAAGAAAATAAAAATTAATTATATCAATAATTTGTTTTGATTAGCACCATCTATCTCTTCATACTTTAGAGGAAGAAGTTATGGTTATGCTCCTTTTAAAACTCTTGAAGATTTAGTTAAAGCTAAAAACTTAACAAATGATAATGTTTACTTTTCCTTTAATGGTTTATTAGACAAAAACTTTGATTTTTTCAATTCATTAAATAGAATAAAAAAATTAGAGTTTAGACTAAATAAAGAAAACTTGTATAAGATAGAACATAATCAGTTTGTAGATGATACAAGCATTAGTGAACATCTAATTATTAGATGAGACCAAAAAGCAGTTAACTGAGTTAAAAAAGGTTTTATTCCTTTTTATAGCTTAGACTGATATCTTATAAATTTTGTTAAAGATAATAGTGAAAATCCAGAAAATAAAAAAACTATTATTAAATGAAACAAAAATGATTTTGATCTTGTTGAATAAGTAAGTTAAATATAAACAATTATTGTTTAATCTTCCATTGTATATGCAGTGGAAGATTTTTTTATGAAAACAAAAAGACAGAGTAAATTAAGGCTGTAATGCAAACGGGAATAGAAATTTATTTTAATTAAAGCATTAAATAATTATCAAAGCATTAAACAATTATTTTTATAATTTTTACAAATTTGTTTGTAATTTTATTTGGCTTTCTCCTGATATTAATAATATTAAGTTAAAAAATATAAGTGTAGATATAAGTTAAATTATTTCTACTTCTTTTATGAATTATTTAAGCATCTTATCTTAGTTAACAAGATATTAAGTAAGTAATTAAAAAAACAATTATTAATTTATTACTATATAATGTAACTTAAAAAATAACTAAGAAAGGCGAAATAGAAAATGAAAATTTGAAAAAGATTATTATTAGGAACTGCAACTTTATCTGCTGCAGTTTCAGTTCCAGTTTTATTAGCTAGCTGTTCAACTTCAGCTGACAGTGGTTCTTCAGATCAATATTCTAGTGAATCTGCTGATGTTGAAGCAAGTGTAATGGTTTCAAGTGGAACAAATGATAGAACAATGAGTTCTAGTCAAAACACTACTCAACAAGGAAGATTTCAATTAGCAAGAACTGAACTTCAAACTTTACAAGGTTGAGATCTTTCAAATGCTGATGACAATACTAAATATATTGATAAATTAACTGAATTGACTAGTACAGCTATGACTATTTCAACTAAAGCCACTGATTTTAGAAATGAAGCATTAACAATAGAAAGTACTAGTGAAACTACAGAAGAAAATAATACTACAAACCAAGAACAAAATTATAATACTTTTTGAAACAAAGTAGCTCAAGAATATAAAACACAAAATATTGGTTATATGTTTGTTTCTAAAGAACAATTTTTAAGCACTTATAAAACTTCATATGTGACTCTTTTATCACTTAATAGTGATGTTGCTGGTCAAGATACAAATAATGATAATCAGTTATATAGTACATTTATCAGTGATTATTTAAATCTTGCTTCTTTAAAAGAACAACTATTAATTTATGCTTATGCTAAAAAGATGGGAACTTTAGATTCAGCACAAACACAACTCCTTATTTTGGCAAAGATTTCATAGAAAAAGAATATAGATACTTTACTCATAACATTAGAAAAGAAGTAAATGGTCTTTGATTCTTAGTTGATTATGCATTTGGTGCATAATTTAAATTATTAAATGTAATAAAAATTCTCTCTTTTATATAAAAATAGAGAGAATTTTTTCTGTACCTAATAGCTTAAGAGATAATAGTAAAAATGTTTTAACTTTGTAAGTAAATAAAATAGATAAATAAAATCACCTGCATAAAACTTAATTATTTGTAATGTAGCAAATTTTGTATAAGGTGAATTTAAAAAACATTTATATCGATGTCTTTTGCAAATAAAAAAAGGTAGAGTTAAATTAAGTTATCTCTACCTTTTCTATATTTTGTAACTTAACAATAATAATCTTAATTTATATCTAAGCAAAATTTTCATTAAATTTATAAAAAATATAAAAAAGAAAATTTTAAATATTTTGTTTATTGTTTAGTTTTCATTTTATTGTAGAGATAACTTAATTTATTTCTACTTTGTTTTGATTGTTTCAGTGTGAACATTTTTTCACATTGTTTTTGGTAAAGTTAATTCCCCACCCTTTCGGTAAAGTTAATTCCCCACCCCTTAGTATAAATGTGGGACTTAACTTTTTTTATTTAAAAGGGTTTTATTTAACATTATCCTTTCATTCAATTTCTTCTTTTAATTTTAAAGACTCATAGTTTCTATAAGATTTTCCAGCAATGCTAACAACATGGGATTTATGTAATAATCTATCCAATATTGCACTTGCTATAACTTCATCTTGGAATAGTTTTCCCCATTCTGAAAATAGTTTATTTGTTGTAATAATTGTTGAGCTTTTTAAATATCTACTATTAACCAATTGAAAAAATATATTTGCTTTTTCTTGATCCATGGGAAGAAATCCCAATTCATCAATTATCAGTAACTTGTACTTAGAATAGTGTTTAATTCTTTGAGCAAGTTGGTTTTTAAATTTTGCTTCTTGTAAATTATTTAACAACCTATTGCAGTCAATAAAATAAACACTATATTTTGACTCTGCAGCAGCAATCCCAATAGCTGTGGCAAGATGAGTTTTTCCAACCCCTGAAGTACCTTGAAAAATTATATTTTGTTTATTTTTTATAAAATCAAAATTTAAAAAATAATTAATTTGATTTTGATTTATTTGTGGTTGAAAAGTGAAATCAAATTCTTCTATAGTTTTTATTATTCCAAATCCTCCTGTTTTAACTTTTAAATATTTTCTTCTTTTAGTTTTGAAGTTTACCTCCTCTCTTAAAATTGATTTTAAAAATTCAACAATTAAAGGACTAGAATATCTTTGATCCATTAAAAGATTAAATACCTTTTCATTTGTTGTTCATTTAACTTCATTTAACAAATTTTCAATTTCTTTCATTTTAGGTCTCCTGATTTTTCTGATTAAAAACTTTTAGTCTATACTGCAAGTCTAATGACTCAACAGTTTCTTTTGCCATTTTCCTAATGACTTCTTCTGAAATATTGTCACCCCTTTTTAAAAATTCATACTTTAAAATTTCTGAATGAATTTCTGTTGTAGTAAAAGAATGCTTAGCTACTTTTAAACTGTTTTCATATGTTGCAATTATTGTTCCATTATGTTCTATGTAGACATTAGAATCATCTTGATATATTTGCACATATTCATTTAGATATAAAGGTGGTAAGTAGTAAAAATTGCTTAAAAATGCTATTTTATAGTCATTTTTTACCATTCTTGTTTCTTTTGAATTTAAATAACCTTCAATAATTTTTTTGTTAGGTAAAGGTTGAAGTGTATGCAATTCTTGTTTTAAAAAAGATTGAATTGGTTTAAACCCCACACCATTCTCACTGTTGTTGTATTTAGATTCTATGTTTTTAACAATTTCTATTAAGTGATTTTTGTTTTCAATTACTCCAGTTCAAGCTTTTATTTTTTTTGCAATTCTTACAGCACTTTCAACCTTAGCTTTTTGTTCTGGTGAAGCTGGATCACATGGAATAATCTCTATACCAAAATCTCTTTCAAAATCATTTCAATGTTTTTCTAAAATTGGCTTTTTGTTTAAATAGTTTTGGTTTTTAGAAATAATAGATTTCATGTTGTCGCAAACTAAATAAAGAGGGCTGCCTTGGAATTCTGCCAATGCAGAGACTAAAAACTTCAATACAGTTTGAGAACTCTTTTCATAAGAAACAAATAACTTCATATATCTAGAATACGAGAACTTTGTAACCAAAATATTAATTTTTAACTTTCCATCTTCCTTTGTATGAATGACAATATTTTCAGCCCAGTCTATTTCCAAAATTTTTCCAGGATAGGTTTCCTTTATTATTTTTTTTGGAGGAGTAATAGCTCTTGAAGAATAATCATAATTTTCTTTTAAAAATGATTTAAAAGTAGAATAGGAAATTTTATTTTTAAATTCAGTTTTAGATATTTCAAGCTTTGAAGGTAAGTAATCCAAGAGATGTTCATAAATTGAAAATATTGATGGTTTAGTTCCATTGGTTTTTTCTTTATAAGATTCAATTCTCTCTTCTATAATATGTTCAATTTGTGATAAAAAATTCTTAGATGGTTTTTTATATTTTCTTTTGAAGTCACAAGATTTTAATTCTGGGTTATTACTTAAAATTCTTAAATACTTCCTAACAGTTTTTCTGTCTATTTGTAAATCTCTAGATAAAGCCTTAATGTTTACTACTTGTTGATTTTTTAACAATTCTTTAATTTTATCTATCATTCTTATTTTGTTAATTTTTTTCATAATTCCCCCTATTAGAGAAATTATAAAAATCCCCATTTCTTTAGTTAAGTCCTCACGGGGGGTGGGGAATTAACTTTGCCGAAAGGTGGGGATTTAACTTTACCGATAACACACATAGAGGAATGTGTTTTTGCATTTAAAAATAATCATTAATCTTTTTATATGTAAGTGTGACTTAAAAAAGACAAATTTTAATAATTAAATATAGAGGTAAAAACATGAAAATTTGAAAAAAATTATTATTAGGAACAGCTACTTTATCTGCTGCTGTTTCAGTTCCTGTTTTATTGGCTAGCTGTTCAACTTCAACTGACAGTGGTTCTTCAGAACAATATTCTAGTGAATCTGCTGATGTTGATGCAAGTGTAATGGTTTCAAATGGAACAAATGATAGAACAATGAGTGATGCTCAAAATTCTACTCAACAAGAAAGATTTCAATCAGCGAGAACTGAACTTCAAACTTTACAAGGTTGAGATCTTTCTGGTAGCAATTCAGAACACTCAACTGAATATGTTACTAAATTAACTGGATTTACTACTACAGTTACAACTATTTCTGGAAAAGCAACTCAATATAGAACTGAAGCTTTAGGAATAGAAAGTAGTAGTGGAAGCACTACTGAAAATTCTACTACTGAAGAAAATACTGGAAATAATACAAATCATGACACTGCTTACAATGCTTTTTGAAATAAAGTGGCTACTGAATATAAAACTCAAAATATAGGATATTTATTTGTTTCTAAAGAACAATTTTTAAGCACATATAAAACTTCATATGTTGAGTTTTTATCTACAGGTAGTGCTACTGGTACTACTACACAAGATACAAATAATGACAATCAATTGTATAGTACATTTATTAGTGATTACTTAAATTTAGCTTCTTTAAAAGAAGAACTATTAATTTATGCTTATGCTAAAAAAACAGGTACATTAGATTCAGTACAAAATACAATCCCTTACTTTGGTAAAGATTTTATAGAAAAAGAATATGGATACTTTACTCATAATATTAGAAAAGAAGTAAACGGTCTTTGATTCTTAGTTGATTATACATTTACTGCTTAATTTAAATTTTTAAAGACAATAAAAATTCTCTCCTTTTATAAAAAAAGAGAGAATTTTTTTGTGCCTAGCAGTTAAAAAAGTAGAGTCAACATGTTTTAACTTTGTAAGCAAATAAAATGGAAAAAATAACATTACTTACATAAAAATTAATTTTGGTACTGTAGCAAATTTTGTATAAGATGAATTTAAAAAATACATTAGTATTATTTAAACAATCCCCCTATTGCAAGATGCAATGGAGGAATTTTTTATGAAAAACAAAATAGGAACATTAATTATTAAACTTAAATTAGTCTTAATAATAATTGTTGGAGAAAAAAATATTTACAATGAACTAATAAATTATAAAATTTGTAATAAAAAACTAACTTATGATGGTTCTAATAAACATTCCACATATCTAACTTATATAGTTAAAAAAGTTTAGTTAATATACAAGGTAAGCAAAAACAAAATAAGAATAGTAAGAAAACTAAAGAAAGAACTAAGAGAAGAATTACTTAAAAAACACTATAAGATGAAAAAGCAATAAAAGAGTATTTAATAGACATAATTGACATTATTTCTAAAGTTAAAAAAATTGAAATAGATAAAGAATATCTTATTAATGAAATTAAAAATAAAAGGAAAAAAAGAGAAAAGCTAGTGGAAACTCTTTTTTATAAAACTTATTTGTTCATTAATAGGGGTGTCTAAATCTTATTTTTATGAAGCAATACAAAAAAGATATTCAAAAAATAAAATAGAAAAATAGAAAAAGAGAAAAGTGTCAGAGAAGATAAGAAAAAAAATAAAAAAATAATTTTTAATATTTGATTTAACTCAAATCAAAATTATGGTATTTCAAAAATAAAAATAACAATTAATGATAAATATAAAATAAGTATTAGTCATAGAACTGTACGTAAATACATGGTTGAACTTGAGATAAAATTAAAAATTAGCTTAAAAAATTCTAGGAGAATTGATTATAAAAATACAAAAGATAATACTTCAAATTTGTTAAATCAAAATTTTGAAATTAACCAAGATAACAAAGTTTTGTGCAGTGATGTAACTTGTTTAAAAGTAAATAATTATTTTATTTATTTAAGTGATGCTATAGACTTAAGGAGCAACCTGGTTATTGATCATTCTATCTCAAAAGGAAATTTTAAATTTTGTGATGGAAACTTTTAAAAAAATGATTTGAGTGATTATGAAATGGTTCACAGTGGTCATGGAATTCAATACACAAGTAATAAATTTAAATCCATGTTAATTAAAAATAATTTGTAACAATGAATGTCAGAAGTTGGGAAATCTTTACATAATAGACTTATAGAATAATTTTGATCAATATTTAAACAGGAATACTGAAATAATATTCTTACAAGCAATCTTAGCTATGAAAAAAATTGTCAAGAAATTACAAATGTAATTAACATATACAATTTTGAAAGAATTCAAGTTGTTTTAGGGTCATTAACTCCTGCTGAGTTAGTCATATAAATAACTAATAAAATATTTAATATATAAAAAATCACATGAATTTAAATTCAGTCTGAAGATAATGTTTGTCAGGTGATTTTGGGAATAGTTTAGGCATTAAACAATTATTTTTATAAATTTGTTAGTAATTTTATTTAGTTTCTCCTATATTAATAATATTAAGTTAAAAAAAGAAGTGTTGATATAAGTTGAATTGTTTCTACTTCTTTTATGAATTATTTAAGTAACTTATCTTTGTTAACAAGATATTAAGTTAGTCATTAAAAAAACAATTATTAATTTATTACTATATAATGTAACTTAAAAAATAAGTTAATTAAGAAAGGCGAAATAGAAAATGAAAATTTCAAAAAAATTATTATTAGGAACTGCCACTTTATCTGTTGCAGTTTCAGTTCCGGTATTATTAACTAGTTGTTCAACTTCAGCTGACAGTGGTACTTCAGATCAATATTCAAGTGAATCTGCTGATGTTGATGCAAGTGTAATGGTTTCAAATGGAACAAATGATAGAACAATGAGTGCTAGTCAAAACACTACTCAACAATCAAGATTTGAATCAGCAAGAACTGAACTTCAAACTTTACAAGGTTGAGACCTTTCAAATGATAATGACAATTCTCAATATATTACTAAATTAACTGAATTCTCTACTACAGCTATGACTATTTCAACTAAAACTACTGATTTAGAACTGAAGCATTAACAATAGAAAATGCTAGTGGAACTACAAAAGAAAATAGTGAAAGTAGTAATACAAATCAAGAACAAAGTTATAGTTCATTTTGAAATAAAGTAGCACAAGAATACAAAACACAAAATATTGGTTATATGTTTGTTTCAAAAGATCAATTTTTAAGTAGTTATAAAACTTCATATGTGACTCTTTTATCGCTTAATAGTGATGTTGCTGGACAAGATACAAACAATGATAACCAGTTATATAGTACATTTATCAGTGATTATTTAAATCTTGCTTCTTTAAAAGAACAACTATTAATTTATGCTTATGCTAAAAAAATGGGAACTTTAGATTCAGCACAAAATACAACTCCTTACTTTGGTAAAGATTTCATAGAAAAAGAATATGGATACTTTACTCATAACATTAGAAAAGAAGTAAATGGTCTTTGATTCTTAGTTAATTATGCATTTGGCTCATAATCTTATTAATTAAAAAATAAGATAAGTTTTTAAAAGCAAAGTTATTTAAAAATAACTTTGCTTTTTTTGTTTAGTAATTAATCTATTAATGTATTTTTTAAATGCTAATAAGTTGCCCCTAACATTTAAGTTTATTAAATTTTTTTTAATTTTTCATTATCTAGCCAATACTTTATAACTTAATTCCTTACTTAAAGGATATTGTTTAATTATTTTGTTTGTCTTTGAATGCAACTTGTATTTGATTGTTCTAAATGAAATAATAAGAAAACTAAATCTGATAACAAATTTCAATAATTAAGAATTTCTTAATTTTATTTTTTATTACCACATTATTAGATTTAACAAAGGGGAAAAAATAAGAAAGGTATAAAAGGTAACTTAAAATATGAATTCATCAAGAAAAAAAATAAAAACATGAGGATTAACAGGAATCTTTGCAGCTTCAGCAGCTATTCCAGTTGTTTTGATTTCAAGGTATGTGTTATTTAGAAATTCATCAAGCATTAATAATCAAAATAGTGAAAGTGATAATTCTCAATTTATTACACCAAAGCTAAAATCATCTATTAGTTTATCAGGGACAATTGATAAAATTTATGACTCTCAAAAAGCAACTGTAACAAATACTTTAGTTGCTCAAGAAATTCATAATAACTTAGATCAAGTATTTGAAAACTCACAAGATTTACAAAAAGTAAATAATTTAAAAATAGCAGTTGAAGGAGACTTTACAAATAGTTCTAGTTGGAGTGGGGTTGATTATGAAGGGGATAATGGTTGAAAAGGATTAACAAAAGGGAATGTGATTTTATATAGTTCTAAATTTGGTCAGTTAAACATTTCTTCTTTAAATGATTTGAAAACACAATTAGATAATGATGCAAAAATTAAAGAAATTATTAGAGAATTTGACAGTTCTAAATTAAACCAAAATGCAATATATTCAATTCAGAATAAACCTGCAGTAACAAATGATAATTTACTTCATGTTAATGTGATTGCAATTCTTGGATCAAATACAAAATATTTTGACTTGCAAATTCCAACATCAAGTATAAATTTGAATATTTCTAATATGTCTATTTCAGTAAGTGGAAATAATGTTAAACCACTTACTAGTGCAGTAGCAAGCTTTAACTATAATGTTTCTTTAGCACCAAAAAGTTATTTCATGAATCCTGCTTCTACACCAGTTGCTAGTGCAAGTGAAGTTACTAATGCAAATAAGATTTTGGTTAAATTAGGACTTGCTGAAGTTACAACAAGAAACCAAATTGTTTTAACCCAAAAAGCTATCCAAGAGCAATTGGGAATTTATAATGTAGAGTTCTCTAATGCTTCTATTGCTCCAAGCGGAACTACAACTAATGGTAAATCTGGGTTATATCAAATATCTCTTCAAGCAACTCCAATTGCTAATGGAGATTTTGTTTGAGATGATGGACAAAATACTGTCAGAACTATTACTTTTGAAGTATGAGTAAATGTTGGAGAAATAACTCCAACAGTAAACTCTACTCTTAATATAACTGGACCATTTAGTAAAATTTTTGCTGCTAATACAGGAACAGGCAACAATAGAGTAAGAACAAATGATGTAATTGCTGATGATATTAAATCAAATTTAAGCAAATACTTTTCTAATGGTAATGATTTAAAAACTGTAGAAAATCTAAATATAAGAGTTGAAGGTAATTTTCCAGAAACTTCAGTTTGAACAGGAGAACCTTATGAAGTTTGAAGTAAAACAACAAGATTTAAAGGAATTTATTCTTCATCTTCACAAAAAATAAACATTACATCTTTGAATGATTTAAAAACTAAATTAAATTCTATAGGTCTAGGTAAATTTTTACTTGACTCTAATCTATTATTTAGAGATGCAAGTTTTACGATTCTTAATCAACTAGGTTTCACAGGTGGGGATCTTATCCATGTAAATATATTAGTAAATTCTCCTTATACTCAAGGTACATTTACAGTTGATGTTGGAATCCCAACATCAGATATTAATTTAATTATTAGTAATTTAAAAATTGCTAGTTTTGGAGATAATGTTACTTTACAAAGTGTTCCAGTTAACTTTACTTATAATATTGGAATTAATGATTCTGTTGATTTTATTAAACCAACAACTGGGGTAACTCCATTAAGTGATGCAAATAAAAATAATGTTAATGAAGCATTAGTATCTTTAGGTTTTGCAACAAGAAATATTGATTCAAACCCTGGAACTTATACTTTAAATCCAGATAAAATTTCAGCAGCATTAGGAGTTTTTAATTGTACTTTTGAAGGTATATCTATTAAAGATGTTTCTAATGGTTCTAGTAGAAGTTTTACTATTTCTTTAATTGCTACTCCAAACAACAATTATTATTGAGAAGATGGAACAAATACATCTAAAGAACTTTCATTTACTGTTAATTTAACAGCTTCTTAATAAGTGCTTAAAATTTAATCTTTATAAACAAAAACAGAGTTAATTAAAATAACTCTGTTTTTTAATTCAACACAAGAAGATTAATTAAAAGGAATTTAAATTATTTAAAAGCTTTAGTAAAAAAATATAGTTAATAAATATCTAAAGTATATATTTGAAGTTAATATTTATTTTCTTACTAAATAATCATGTATTTATTTATAATTGCTACCTAAATAGATCATTACTTAATCAATTTCAAGAATAATAATTAAGGTGTAAAAATAGAGAAAAAAATTAAAGGTAAATAACTTGATTTCTTTTATATAGGTTTAAATTAATTTAGTTTGACTTATAAGCTTTTTATTTTAGGTTAACTTTATTAAACTAAAGAATTATATATAGAGATCATTTTAAATAAAAGGAACTATATATGAAAACACAAAGAAGTAAAATAGGAAAAGTTATAGCATTATCTGGTATTTTTACAGTAACTGCTGCAGTTCCTGCTGCTGTGTTATCTTCAGCTGCTTTAAATGGTAACTTTGCTAATAACCAATCTGGTGATGCTTTAATTCCTTCTAATCCTTCAGGACATGAAAATACAAAAGTTACACCAAAATTAAAATCTTCTATTCAAATGATGGGGTCAGAAGATTTATTTGATTTAGGCTCAAATAAAACAACAAATGAATTATTAGCTCAAAAAATAAAAGATAACCCATCACTATTTTTTGAAAATCCTGAAGTATTAGCAGGTAAAAATTTTGATGTTGTTGTAGAAGATAACTTATCTAGTTCTGCTTGAACAGGTCAAAGTTATGATGTTAGTAAAGGAAATTGAGGAAATACAATTGAAGAATCTAACAAATTATTATATTCTTCATCTTCTCCTAATTTTACTATTTCATCTTTAGATGATTTTAAAGCTAAACTAAATGCTGGTTCTAGGTTAAAAGATTCTTTAACAGCAGCCGGTTTAAATGTAGATAGTAATACTACACCATCAATTAAAAATAAAATTGGTTTATCAGATGGTTTATTTCATATTAATGTTGAAGCATCAGTTTCAAACAAAAAGGCTGACTATGATTTACAAATTCCAACTTCTAATATAAATTTCTCATTTGAAAACTTAAATATTAAAGTGACTGGTAATGATGTTGTAGAAACTAAACAAAGAGTTGCATTCAAATATTCTATAGGCATCAAATCTATATCAAAATATAATGGTTCTTCAGAAATCATGAAAATGTGATATGCATCAGAAAGTGCTGTAATGTCTGGTTTAGGATTTTTGTCTTCTTCTAAAAATGAATCATCAGAACTTATTTTGGACAATAATAAAGTTAGTAAAGCACTAGGTGTATTTAATACTACATTTAGTAATACTAAATTGGAACTAGATAATTCAGCAGTTAACGAAGGTAACTATTTAACTTTTAAAGTCACAATCACTGGTAATGCAAATGCAGATTATTGCTTTGAAGATGGAACAACTTCTAAAGAGTTTTCTTTCCCTGTGAAACTACTTCAAAGAAATGCAGCCTTCTATAAATATTCAAGTAATATTACTCAATTCCAAAATCAAACATTTGCTTGAAGAAACTCAGGGCTACCTACAGTTTCAAGTAAAGAGCAAGTGGAAAAAAGAATTGATGACTTTGCACAAGGAAAAAGTGATGACCCTTCTTTGAGGGCTTTACTAGATGAAATAAATACTACTGCTAAAAATTTAGGTATTTTAAAAAATGCTAGTTTTAAATTTTTGAAGTTTCAGGATTCATACTATACTTTAGAACATGGTTTAAGATGAAGAGTTTATCTATCTGCAACAGTAGACCAAGGGTTTGAGGTAGCATCTGGAAATCCTGAATTTACTAAAGTTCAACTTATACAAATATGAATTCCTAATTAATATAAGATTATAAAAAACAAACTCAAATTTCTTTACCAATAAAAAAGTAAAGTGATTTGAGTTTTTAATTGGTTAAAAATTGATTCTATTAAACTAATAAATCACTGTATCTGAATAGAAAGTTTACTAAACAAATCTGCTAATTCTATTATTAAGTGTTAAAAATATTATTAGTTTTTATCAATAAACAAAGCTACTAAATTTATTACTTATTTTCTTTATTTAATTTTATTATTAGTGTCTGAATATGTGTGGCTACACACATTGCTAGAGTGAAATAATTAAATTGTTAAATATGGTATAACAAATAGGAGTTAATTTTTGAATTATCTCATTCTATTTTTCAGTTTTAATACTTTAGTATATCTAAAGTAAAAAGTAGGAAAGGTTTTTTATTAATTTAAGGTATGAAATCAAAAAAAGATACGAAGTCAAAAAAAGGAAAATTTTGAAAGATTTTAGCAATAACTGGAATTTTTACAGTTTCAGCAGCAACACCAATCGCACTAGTTTCTAAATATGTAATATTTAAAAACTCTTCTAATGGTAATAGTAATAACAACAATAACAATGGTGGTGGAAATACAAACCCTCAAAACCAAACTATTACACCAAAATTAAAATCATCTATTAATCTATCTGGTTCAATAGATAAAATTTATAGCTCTCAAAATTCATCTGATACAAAAACTTTAATTGCTCAAGAGATTAAAAATAATTTAGATTCAGCATTTGAAAATTCAGAAGAATTAAAAAGTGTTAATAATTTAAATATTAGTGTTGAAGGAGATTTTGGAGATAATTCAAGTTGGGCTGGTATTGAATATAGTGGAACAAATGGTTGAAGTAGTACTGTAAGTGGAAATGAAGTTTTATATAGTACAGACTTAAATACACTAAATATTTCATCATTAAATGATCTAAAATACCAACTAACAGATGCTAAAATTAAAGAAATTTTAAATGCATCAGATAGTTCAAAATTAAAAACAAATGCAGAATATACTGTAAAAAATAAACCTGGTTTTACAAGTAATAATTTAATTCATATAAATGTTTTTGAAATTCTTGGTTCAAGTGTAAAAAATTTAGATTTACAAATCCCTTATTCAAGTGTTAATTTTAATATTTCTAATATGCAAATATCTGTAAGTGGAGATAATGTCCAAACAACTAACGCAACAACTACACTTAACTATAATGTAGCAATTAATACTGAAACTAATTCAACACAAATCGCTTCTAGACCAACTGCAACTGCTAGTGAAATTAGTGATGTAAATAAAGTTTTAGTTAAGTTAGGGTTTGCAGAAATTGGTTCTGACAATAATGTAACTTTAAATCAAAAAGCTCTTCAAGAAGAACTAGGGATTTATAATGTTGTATTTTCTAATGCTTCTATTGCTCCAAGTGGAACTACAACAGATGGACAATCTGGAGCATATAAAATATCTTTTGATGCTACACCAATTGCTAACAAAGGATTTGTGTGAGAAGATGGAACTTCTACTGCTAAATCAGTTTCTTTTGATGTAAATGTAGATGTTGGTAATATCACACCTGATTTAAACCAAACTATTAATTTAACAGGGTCAGTAAGTAAAATTTTTGATACAACAACTACAAGTGGCACAAGAAAAGATACAAACACTGTAATTGCTGAAGATATTAAAGCAAATCCAGAAAATTACTTTTCTAATGGAAGTGATTTAAAAACCATATCTGATTTAGCTGTAACTGTAAATGGGAATTTTCCTACTTCTACTTGAACTGGTTCACCATATGAAACTTGAAAAAGCACTGTTACTAGCACTAATGTAGGAATATATTCTCCATCATTGCCACAATTGAATATATCTTCATTAAGTGATTTAAAAACTAAAATAAATCAACTGGGCATTTACAATGTTCTTTTAACATCTGGGTTAACATATAGTGGTGCTACTTTTGCATTTCAAAATGAATTAGGTTTTACTGATGATGACTTGTTACATGTTTGTGTAAGAGTCACTTCAACATATGGGAATGTTAATGTTGATTTAGGTATTCCATTGTCTAGTATTAACTTAACAGTTTCTGCATTAGCTGTTTCAGTTAATGGAACAGGAGTTCAAACACTTACTAATGGAAATACAAATTATACCTATAACATTGGAATTGATGACACAGTTAACTTTACAAAACCAACTACTGTTTCTCCATTAACTGAAGAAAATAAAACTAATGTTAATGAAGCTTTAGTTTCATTAGGTTTTGCTACTAAAAATACTAATTCTAATCCAAACACTTACACTTTAGATTCAACTAAAATATCTAAAGCTTTAGGAGTATATAACTGTACATTTGAAGGAATTGCTATTCAAGAAGATTCTGCTAATAACTACACTATTACATTAAAAGCAACTCCAAATGCAAACTATAATTGAGATAGTGGAACAAATGAATCGAGAGAACTTACTTTTAAAGTAGATCTTGCTTCTTCTTAGTGATTATATAGTTAACAAATTTTTTGCAATTAATAGTAAATAATACCTACATATATTGTTATTTTTGGATTCAGTAGATTCTAATACCTTTGATTTCCTTATGTTTAAAAGTGTAAAATTTAATAGATGATATAAATAAGGTTTAGAGTGTTTATCAATCCTCAAAACTTTATTGATAAATCATCTTAAGTTTATTAAAGATAACAAGAAAGGTTTTATTGTTAATCTAAATTATGAAGTCCAAAAGATCCAAATTATTAAAAATTTTATCTGTAATTGGAATTTTTGCAGTTTCAGCTGCTGTTCCAATTACATTAGTTTCCAAATATGTAATTTTCACTAAAACTTCTAGTAGTAATGGAAATGTTGATGATAATAGTG
Organism: Malacoplasma penetrans HF-2; assembly: GCF_000011225.1. Lineage (NCBI taxonomy): Bacteria > Bacillati > Mycoplasmatota > Mycoplasmoidales > Mycoplasmoidaceae > Malacoplasma > Malacoplasma penetrans. The sequence goes on along the minus strand of NC_004432.1, from coordinate 925,605 downwards.
GAAATAATAATGGTAATGATAATAGTAATCCAAATGATAATAATGGAAATAATGATGGTGGGAATGATTCTAACAATAACAACACAACACCACAAGATGGATCTATTGTTCCAAGATTAAAATCTTCTATCAATTTATCTGGAACAGTAGATAAAATTTATAATTCTCAAAATGCATCTGAAACAAATAATTTGATTGCAGAAGAAATTAAAACAAATTTAGAACAAGCATTTGATAATTCAACAGAATTAGAAAATGTTAATGATTTAAACATTACTGTTAATGGTAATTTTGCAGATACTTCAAGTTGAGGTGGGAATCCATATGATGGAACAAATGGTTGAAGTGGTTCAACCACTGGAAATGAAATTTTATATAGTACTAGTTTAAATCAGTTAAATATTTCTTCATTAAATGATTTGAAACACCAACTAACAGATGCAAAAATTAAAGAGATTTTAAGATCATCAGATAGTTCTAAATTAAATGAAAGTGCTGAATATACTGTCAAAAATAAACTGGGGTTTACAAACAATAATTTAGTTCATGTTAATATAATGGAAATATTAGGTTCAGGTGTAAGAAATTTTGATTTACAAATTCCTATTTCAAGTATTAATTTCAATGTTTCTAACATGTCAATTTCAGTAAGTGGAACTGATGTTCAAACAACAAATGCAACTACAAACTTTAATTATAATATTGCTATTAATAATACTGAAAGCAATACTCCACAACCAACATCTACTCCAAAAGCAAGTTCAAGTGAAGTTACAAATGCAGATAAAATTTTGGTTAAACTAGGATATGCAGATGTTGGAACAAATAATTCAATAGTTTTAAATCAAGAACTTCTTCAAGAAGAATTTGGAATTTATAATGTAGAATTTTCTAATGCTAAAATTGCTCCAAATACTTCTACAAATAGACAGGTTGGATCATATAAAATAACTCTTGATGCAACTCCAATTGCAAATAAAGGTTTTATTTGACAAGATGGAACAACTTCAACTAAATCAGTTTCTTTTGATGTTAATGTAGATATTGGTGAAATTTCACCAGCTTTAAATACAACTCTAAATTTGACAGGCCCACTAAGTAAAATTTATGATGTAGAAGGAACAAGTGGCTCTAGAAAAAGCACTAATACTTTAATTGCTGAAGATATTAAAGCAAATCTTGATACATATTTTTCAAATGGTAATGATTTAAAAACTGTTGAAAATTTAAGTGTAAGTGCAAGTGGTAGTTTTCCAACTACTTCTTCTTGAACTGGAACAGAGTATAGTACTTGATCTACTTCAGTCCAATATTCAGCAGTGTATGGACAATCTCTAGGACAAATAAATATTAGTTCACTAAATGATTTAAAAACAAAATGAAATTCTCAAGGAATTTATAATGTTCTATTAGGCTCAGGTTTAAGATTTAGTGATTCAACTTTCACTGTTCAAAATTTATTAGGGTTTACAGGTGGAGATTTACTTCACATGAATATATTTGTTAATTCTGGATATACAGCAAATTTTACAGTTGATTTGCAGATTCCAGCATCTAATATCAATCTAACAGTTCCAACTCTTAGAGTTACAGCTAATGGAAGTAATGTTGCATCTTTACAGGTAGATACTACAAACTTCACTTATAACATTGGTATTAAAGATACTGTTGATTTTGTAAAACCAACAACTGGAGTTACAGCATTAGCTCCTGCAAATAAAACAAATGTAAATGAAGCTTTAGTCTCTTTAGGTTTTGCAACTAGAAATACTAGTTCAAATCCATATACTTATACTTTGGATTCTGAAAAAATTTCAGCAGCTCTAGGAGTGTTTAATTGTACTTTTGAAGGTATTTCTATAACTGAAGATGAATCAAATCCAAACAACTACACTATTGTTTTAAAAGCATCACCAAATGCCAACTATAACTGAGAGAGTGGTTCAAGTGATCCTAAAGAACTTTCTTTCAAAGTTGATCTTGCTTCTTCTTAATAAATTATTTATTTTATAAAAATCTAAAGTTATTAAATGACTTTAGATTTTTTTATTATGTATGTTGGTACTATATTTTTATTTTCTTTAGTAAATCTAATTGCTTTAAATAGTTTTAATTCACTATCTTTGGAGACGTAAAATTTAATTGATGATACAAGGAGAAACTTTTAGTTTTTTAATAATAACTAATGAGTTTTATCAAATCATCTCTATTTTATAAAGATAGCAAGAAAGGTTTTGTTATTAATTTTAAATATGAAATCCAATGTAGCTAAATTATTAAAAATTTCTTCTGTAGTAGGAATTTTTGCAGCTTCAACTGCTGCACCAATTTCATTAGTTTCTATGTATGTATTTTCAAATAAAAGTTTAAGTGATAGTAACGGAAATGATTCTAATACCAATCCAGAAGATGGTTCTATTATTCCAAAATTAAAATCTTCTATAAATTTGTCTGGACCATTGGATAAAATTTATAATTCACAAAATGCATCTGAAGCAAATGATTGAATTGCACAAGAAATTAAAACAAATTTAGATTTAGCATTTGAGAATTCTGAAGAATTAAAAAGTGTTACTGATTTAAACATTCTTATTAATGGCGATTTTTTAGACAGTTCAAGTTGGGATGGTAATCCATATGATGGAAACAATGGATGAAGCAGTTTAACAAAAGAGAATCAAATTTTATATAGTGCTAGTTTAGAGCAATTGAATGTTTCATCTTTAACTGACTTAAAAAATCAATTAACTGATTCAAAAATTAAAGAAATCTTAAATGAATATGATAGCTCTAAATTAAATTGAACTGCTGAATATAGTGTAAAAAATAAACCAGGGTTTACCAGGCAACAATTTAGTTCATATTAATGTACTTGAAACATTAGGTTCAGGTACAAGAAATTTTGATTTACAAATTCCTATTTCTAGTATTAATTTTAATGTTCCTAATATGCAAATCTCAGTTAGTGGAACTGATGTAAGAACAACTAATACTACCATTAACTTTAATTACAATATTGGGATTAATTCTCAAAGTAGTTTGCCACAATTAACTTCTACTCCAAGAGGTAGTTCTAGTGAGGCAAAAGATCCAAACAAAATTTTAGTAAAACTTGGATATGCTGAGATTGCTTCAAATAAAGAAATAACTTTAAACCAAGAAGTGCTTCAAGAAGAGTTTGGAATTTATAATGTAGAATTTTCAAATGCTTCAATCAGTCCAAGCAAAAACACACAAAATGGGTATTCTGGAGTTTATACAATCACTTTGGATGTAACCCCAATTACTAACAAAGGTTTTGTTTGAGAAGATGGATCTTCAAATACTAAAAAGATATCTTTTGATACTAATGTTGATGTTGCTTTAATTACACCAGCAATAAATAAAACTATTAATTTAACAGGTTCATTAACTAGGATTTTTGATGTAAATACCCCAGCTAGCTATAGAAAAAGTACTGATATTATGATTGCACAAGACATTCATGCTAATTTAGAAAAATATTTTTCCAATGGAAATGATATAAAAACTGTTAACAATTTAACAATAGATGCTTCTGGTTCATTTCCTTCTGTTTCTTCATGAACAGGTTTAGCATATGCTAACTGATCAAGTAATGTTAAACACTCTACAGTATATGCATCTTCTTTGCCACAAATAAATATAACTTCACTAAATGATTTAAAAACTAAATGAGATTCTCAAGGACTTCAAAATATTTTGTTAGAATCTGGTTTGAAATTTAGCAACTCAACTTTTACTATTCAAAATTTATTAGGATTTACAGATGGAGATTTAGTTCACATGAATATATTTGTAGAATCAGGATATGGTGAAGATTTTACAGTAGATTTGCAAATCCCAGTTTCTGATATTAATTTAACAATTCCTGGACTTAGAGTTACTGCTAATGGTGAAAATGTTCAATATTTATTAATTGATACTACAAACTTTACTTATAACATTGGTATTGATGATACTGTGAATTTTGTAAAACCAAAAACTGGAGTTACATCATTATCTTCTGCAAACAAAAATAAAGTAAATGAAGCTTTAGTTTCTTTAGGCTTTGCAACTAGAAATTCAGGTTCTTATACTTTGAATTCAAATAAAATTTCAGCAGCATTAGGAGTCTTTAATTGTACTTTTGAAGGTGTTTCAATTACTGAAGATCAATCAAAACCTAACAACTTCACTATTGTGTTAAGAGCAACTCCAAATGTAAATTATTACTGAGAGAATGGTTCAAGAGATTATAAAGAACTTTCTTTTAAAGTAGATCTTGTTTCTTCTTAATAAATTATTTATTTTATAAAAATCTAAAGTTGATAAATGACTTTAGATTTTTTTATTTTTTGTAAAAGAGATTAAGATAATTAACTTTATCAAAGGTAATCATTAAAAGTTTAGATAGTCAATTCTTAAACAGTAAAATGATATAAAGTTTTAATGATTATTATAAAAATCACATCAATACAATTTATTAGTAATACATACCATTTAATTTCTTGTAATACCATTTTTACTACTATTTAAATAACTATTGATTAGGACAAATAATTAAATTTTTTAATATGTTATAACAAGTAGGAAATAATTTTGATATTGTTTCAATTTACTTTTTACTTTAATAGATTTTATTCCTTAAAGTAATAAGCATGAAAGGCACTATTGTTAATTTAAGGTATGAAATCACAAAGAAAAAAATTATTGAAAATCCTGTCAATAACAGGTATTTTTGTTGCAACTGCAGCTGTTCCTATAACATTATTATCTAAATATGTAATATCAGCTAGTTTAACAAATTCTAAAAATCAAAATAATCAAGATAACAACAATCAAGATGGTGGAGGAGACACTACACCACAAGCTCAAACAATTGTTCCTAAATTAAAATCATCTATTAATTTATCTGGTTCATTAGACAAAATATTTGATGCTAAAAATTCGTCTTCTTCTAATACTAATTCTTTGATTGCACAAGAGATTAAAAATAACTTAGATAAATCTTTTGATAATGCATCAGATTTGGAAAAAGTAAATAATCTATCAATTAGTGTAGATGGTGGTTTTTCAGGTGGTGTAACTTGAGGAAACAAACAATATGATCAAAATATTGGGTGAGGTAAAGAAACTGTAGGTAATGAAATTTTATATGGATCAAGTTTAGATCAGTTTAATATTTCTTCATTAGATGATTTTAAATCACAGTTAAATAATGATACAAAACTGAAAGATATTATTTCTAAGTCTGATGCTTCTAAATTTGATTCAACTGCAACTTATTCAATTGCTAGTGGAAGTAATCTAGGCTTAGTTGGTGATAATTTAGTTCATGTTAATGTTATAGAAACTGATGCTTCTAGCAACACTAAAAGTATAGATTTACAAATTCCAATCTCTAACATTAACTTAAATGTTTCAAATATGATTGTTTCAGTAAGTGGGGATAATGTAGAAACACAAACTAATAAAACAACTAATTTTTCTTACAATGTTGGTATTAGTGATCAAAGCCAATTTACAAATCCAGTTGATGCCCCTGTTGCAAGTGCTTCAGAAGTTAAGAGTGCAAATAAGATTTTAGTTAAATTAGGATATGCTGAAGTTGCAGCAAATAACCAAATAACTTTAAACCAGGATTTATTAAAAGAAGAGTTAGGAATTTACAATGTAACTTTTTCTAACGCTAATGCTTCAATTGCTCCAAATGGTTCAACAACAGATGGAACAACAGGTTCATATAAAATTTCTCTAGATGCCACTCCAACTCCTAATAAAGATTTTGTATGAGAAGATGGAACTTCAGATACTAAACCAGTATCTTTTAATGTTAATGTAAGTGTTGATGAAATCACACCATCATTAAATTCAACTCTTGATTTAAAAGGTTCATTAAGTAGAATCTTTGACACTAGTGGAAGTGGTACTAGAAAAGATACTAATACTGTAATTGCTGAAGATATTAAATCAAATTTAAATAATTATTTTTCTAATGGTAATGATTTAAAAACAGTTGAAGATTTAGATGTAACAGTAAATGGTAATTTCCCAACTTCTACTTGAACTGGAGTTGCTTATGATACATGAAAATCATCAACATCTTATACTGGTATATATTCATCAGAATCAGCACAAATTGATATTACTTCACTTAATGATTTAAAAACAAAACTAACAACTAAAGGTTTGTATGGAATCCTTTTAGCAGCAGGTTTAAAATTTAGTGGTTCTAGTTTTGCTATTCAAAATGAAATAGGTTTATCTGGTGGTGACTTATTGCATGTCAATATAAGAATAACATCCGAATGGACAACAAATCCTTTCACAGTAGATTTAGCAATACCAGTATCTGATATTAATTTAAAAGTTTCTAATCTTGGTGTATCAGTTTCTGGAAGTAATGTAAAAGCATTATCTAATGGATCTGTTAACTACACCTATAATGTTGGGATTGATGATACAGTAAACTTTGTTAAACCAACAACTGGTGTAACTGCATTATCTTCTGCTAATAAAACAAATGTTAATGAGGCATTAGTATCATTAGGGTTTGCAACTAAAAGTGGAACTAATTACACTTTAAATAAAGATAAAATATCTGCAGCTTTAGGAGTATTTAATTGTACTTTTGAAGGGATATCAATCCAAGAAGATGCATCTACTGCTAATAACTTTACCATTACTTTAAAAGCAACTCCTAATACTAACTATTATTGAGAAGATGGAACAAATGTTCCTAAAGAACTTTCTTTTAAGGTTGATCTTACAGTTTCTTAATAATCTATAAATAAATAGTTTAGTAACTTATAACATTTAATAAAAGATAGAGTCAATTGAAGTAACTCTATCTTTTTATATTTTTAAATATTTAAAATACTTATTTATATAATTTCTATTTAATCAGAAAACATTAAATGGACTTTTGACTTAGACTTATTTTTTTGTTAAACTATGGTAAATTTTAACGATTGAGCACTATGAGTGCTATTTTATAATTTTAATAAATAAGAACAGAAAGTTTGGTAATTGAAAAATGGCTAGAAAGTTAATTAATAAGAAAAGAATTTTAAAAACTCTAGGAATATTATCTTTTGGTATAGTTCCTATTGTTTTGTCTTCTTGTTCTTCTACTAGTACTTTAATTTCTAGAACTGTATCTAAAAATGATGGTAGTTTATTTGAAACTTATACTACATTAAAAGAACAAGCAAACTATGCATTGAATAGTGATACTGGAATGAAAGAGTTCTTAAAAGGAATTACAGATGACTTAATTCTTAATTGATTATATAGATTAAGCCAAACTTCTAATGTTAGTTTTTCTAACTCATATAACAACCAAAGAACACAAATTAATGAAGATTATAAAGATTTAGTAGACTCTTATAAAAAGACTCACGGAAGCTCTTGAGCTTTAAAATTTCAACAAGAGGTTTTAGATCCAGTAGGTGGAACTGAAGATGCTTATAAAAAAGACAAATGACATTCATGAGCTACTAGTCAATTTGAAACTTATTTATTTAATACAGATTATTTAACTTATAAAGATGCTAATGGAAATATAGTTGAACAAAGTCAATTAAGTTCAAAAACTGTAAGTGACTTATATACTGCTTTAAAAAATCAGAATTTTCAATTTGCAGTTCCAACTTCAAATACAAATGATTATGATGCTCAATATGCTAAGTTCATGCAATACATTTGAGATCAATATGTGCAAATTGAAAATCCATATGTAGTTAATATGTCTTTATGAAAGTATGGAACACCAACTCAAGGTCTTGGTAGTTTATATACACATGCTGAAAGTACTACAACTACACAAAATGAAGATTCATCAAATAGTGATTCATCATCAGGTGAAGATTCAGGTTCAACAACTACTACAAATACAGGAAGTTATATTTACCCATATTTTGGTAATGATTCATCAACTTCTTCTACTTCTGCAACTGGTACTTTAACTAAGTTTGCAAATTTTGTTAGTGCTGCAAATTCAGTGAGTGAAAGTGATGTAACATTGCCATCAACAGGTAATAATAGTTCTTCTCCTACTTCATCCAAAGTCAAAATCCCTTTCAAATCAACATATGACTCAGATGGGTATGGATTATTATATATTCCTAATTCTTATACTGATGACTCATCAACTTACATTCTTGCTAAAAACACTTCTATATATAGTGATCTATATATAGAGTTTGCTGCTGCAAGTAGTTATCTATTCTGGAGAAATAGTGGGATAACAGGCACTGATGTAAATATGGAAGCTGCTACAACTGGTACAACTTCTGGTAATTATGGAATTCCTTCAATAGATAAAGAAATTGAAAAAGATATATCAAATTCATCTGTTACATCTGATCCTACTTCATGAGTTGACTCAACAACAGGATTAGATAAGTTAACAGGTCAGTTTGTATCTACTGCAGACATATTTACAGGTTCAAGTGGTAAAAGCTATGAGCTACAACTAGATAAATCATATGTTAACCAAATTATTAATCCCAACGGTTCATTAAAAAGTTTATTAAATAAAGATTTATATGTAGTTGATTCATTTATTCCTAAAAATAACAATTTAACTAATTTCATGATGTTAAGAAACTCAGCTGGAGTTCATGCAATTTCAATTGATGGATATTATTATGTTAATGGTGCTTCAGAAGCTAAATCTACTTTAACTACAGCTGAAAAGAAAAAGAGAGCTGGACAAGTAGTTTTATTTAGATCTTTATACAATAATTTAACTAATAAAAACAATGGTGAAAGTGACTACAGTTTTTCAATTGATGTACAGAGTGAATTAAAAACTTTCTATACAAATAACCTAACATGATTAATTTACAATTATGCACAACAAACAGATCAAACATTATTTGATATGAAAGCTTTAACTTCATTATCAGATTCAGAAAAAACATTAGCAACTTCAATTAACAATTACTTACATGAAATTTCTTATTATACAAAAACAGATGACTATAACAAAGCTTTATACAATGGTAAAAGTACATATAGTGCAAATTATGGAATTGATGCATATAAAAATGGTTTAGCAGCTCCTTGAACTTACCAATCATTTACTGATACTGATTCTAATAAATATGATTCAAATCCAATTATTTCATTCCAAGTAGGAGCAACTGCAAGTATTGTAAAAAATCCTTTTGATACTACAACTACATCAAGTGCTTTAAACTATGATGGTTCAACTTATGTTTCTAACACTAGTTTAAAATCTTCAGTTACTGCATTAACAAATAACTTAAATGTATTAAGCAATGTATCATTTGAAGGTTTTAGATATTCTCAATATATTTACTCTAATCTATCTTATGTAAATTCAGCTATGAATGCTTTTGCTTCAGAGGGATCTAACTTAGCTAATTTAGTTAAGATAAATTATTTAAAGAGATATGTAAGTAATTATTTTGATGAATCTACATTGCAATTTAAAACAGGTCTTTCACAAGTTAATAATAAAGATTTAACTGAAAATCTTAACTATGGTTTATCAAACTTCTTCTTTAACTCTACCTTTGATGCTAGTACTAATAAGTGATTAAAATTCAGTGCAGCTGATACTGAATCATGAAATAAAGTTGTAGAACAAGCTCAAGGTGCTACTAACAAACAAAAAGAAGAATTGAAGAATTATAAAGTTAAACTTTGAAGACAAGAAAATCAAGTTTTAACTTCAACAGCAATTAGTAACTATTTGAGTTTATATACAACAGTTGCTTCAATAGTTTATTTATTGAATGATAATGCAAATTACTTTATGAATTATCTTTCTAACCAAATAACAGTTGGAAGCACTAGTTATATTGCATGACAAACTTCTCAAAATACAACATTAGAAAAAGAAGCTGGAACTTCTGCAACTGCTTTATTAAGTGCAAGTGTATTAAAAAGAAATATTAACAATAACTTTGTATCTTCTTATATTGGTGGAGAAAACTTGTATACTTCTAGTGGTAATTTAACGGTTACTTATGAAACAGATTTAAATAAATCTGGATGAACAGATACTAAAAGTCCTAATGTTGGTGGAAAATCTTCTTATCAAGATTCAACTACTGCAACTTCATATTATTCAATATCTAGCAATATGTTAGGTTTCTTAGGTTTACAAACAAGCTCTAGTAATTCTTTAAATTCTTTAATTACAGATAGAATATTTACAAACTTATCAACAGACAATCCTAATGGAACTGGAATTTTATATGGATATGGTAACAGCTATGATTCATTAATTAGTTATGTACAAAATATAACTAATATCAGTTCTATAAATACTATTGCAAATGATTTAGCATCAAAACTAAAACAATCATCTTTAAAACAAGTTGCAGATGATAGAAAGCTATCTTTAAGTCAAAAGAAAGAAAGAATAGTTACTGCTTTAACTAATTTAAGTACTAATTCATCTGAATCAATTAGAGATGTATTTAAATCAAGAAATGGAATAGTAACTGGAGATCAAACTTCAGAAAATAATGCACAAGGATTAATTACAGATTCTGCTAATCCTAGCACTCAATTCTCTTCATATGTTATTCAAATTAATAATAATGATGTTTCATCATTAAGTAGTTTCATTACAGTATTAAGTAATAACAATGGAGGAGCAAGTAGTGGAAGCACTCCAACTAAAGAAGATAATGCTTATGATATTTTCTCTAACTTAGTTGTTCAACAAGCAGTTAATACAACTTTACAAAGTACTATTTTAAATTTAATCATTGCTTCACAAGGTAAAATTAATGCATATGATGTAAGATTATTTACATCTCTTGGGCCACAATGATTAGCTAACTGAAAAGTTACAAATGGATCTTCATCTAGTTCATCAGGTGATAGTGGTAGTGGAGATTCTTCATCAAGTAGTTAATGGAAGTTAAGGGTATAGATTATGAAAAGAAAGAATATTAGAAAATTAATGTCTATGTTATTTACAGTTGGTGGAGTTATTACTGTACCTGCTGTTTTAACTTCTTGTAGTTCAATTTCAAGCGATTTATTAAATGAACTTGTAAGCAAGGGAAATGGTTTAAACATTGCTTCTAATACTTCATTAGCTGATGTTGTGAAGTATTCTTTAACAACTAGTACTGGTAATAAAAAATGATTATCTCAATTAGTAAATCAAGCAATTTACAATTGATATAATCATTTATCAAGTTCATCTAGTCAATCAAGTGAAAGAGCAGGGTATTCTAGAATTTTAAATACTCAAACTAAAACTATTAATGATGACTGAAAAGATACTTATGATTCTTCTAGAAAAAGTGAAGGAAGTAACTTTAATTTAAAATTTCAACAAGATACTTTAGATCCAAATGGTGGAACTGAAGATTCTTGAAAAAGACAAAAATAATTGGATTGAGCAAGTTCTACTTTCTCAACTGATCTTTTTGCTAATTTATATTTATCGGTAACTGATAGTAATGGTAACTATGTTAACCCTACAGTTGAAATTCTTCAACAAGCTTTAGAAGAAAGTTCTAACACTTCTGGTTCATACAAGTTTTCATTCTCTTCAAATGCTTTAAACAAATCTGTAGATACCTATGTAGCTAGTGAATATGCAAGTTTTCAAAAATTTATTTTTGATCAATGAGTTCAATCTGAAAACCCATTCATGATTAACTATGTTCAATGAAGTTACTCAAACCCTGAAAGTGGATTGGATGCAGTTTATAACAAAGATGCAATTGGAATGTCTGCAACTAGTACTACTGCATCTGCAAGTTATACTTTCCCATACTTTAATAACACAAAAACAAATGATGCAAATAGTAGTGTTTTAAAATTTGAGAACTTTATTAATGATGGTACAAAAACCGCAAATGCTTATGCAGATGTTGGAACTAAATCAATAAGTTTGGGGTTAACAAATTTAAATAGAACAGGTTTATATTCAGATGATACTTCAGCTAGTTATAAGTTAGTAATTAACACTAGTTCTTATAGCGACTTACAAGCTCCTTTAGCATTAGGATCAACATATTTATTTGATACAGCATTTACTACTTCTACAACCGGTGGCAGTGGTTCACAACAATCAACCACAGGAATTGATTACACAGAAAGAAGTAAGTTAACAAAAACTGCAAGTACTAATACTTCTACAGGTTCACTTGATCCAATTACTTCTAACTTTATTGTTGCAGATAAAGAAACTTTAAAGAACTCTACTTTAAGTGCTAGTGGTACACCAAGCAATGGAACTACTTATATACCTCATACTCAAATTGCTGATACTCTAGTTAAAAAGATATTATCTGATAATGCTTATACAAGTTTAACAAGTACAACAGGTGGAAGTAATAATAACTATAATTCTAGCAATGGCCTATATGCAATTGATGCATTTATTCCATCTAATACAAACTTAAACAATGTTTTATTTTTAAGAGACTCAACTGGGGTTTATGCAATAACTTTAGATGGTGAAAGTTATATTGCAAAAGCAACATCATTAAGTGATGCAAAAACTAGAGCAGGTAATGTTGTTTTATATAGACACTTACAAAATAAAACAAATTCAAATGCAGGACTATCAATTGATTTATCATCTAGTTTAAGTACATTCTTTACTAACAATAAAGATTGATTAGTTTATAAATATGCTACTACTCAATCAAATCAAAAACTTTTTGATTTTAACTTCTTAAGTGAGAGTGCAAGAAATGTATTAAGTGATTTATCAAATTATTTATACATAGTTGATAGATATCAAAGAATTGAAGCTTATCAAGAAGCAGTGTATTCTAACAAAGCTACATATTCTGGTAACTATGGAACTAAAACAGTATTAAATGGTTTTGCTTCACAATTCCCTTATACTTTTACAGATAGTGCAAATAGCTCTTCTGCAACAATTGGATACTACAAACAGTTAAGTACTTTAAAATTAGAAAATCCATTTGGAACAAGTGATTCATCAGTTGGTAATTACTTTACAACTGATCCATATGATACAACTAGTGGAATTTATAAAAAATTAAATGATGGTATTATAACTTATGTTAATTCATTGTCCATAAATCCATTAACTTCTTCTTTTGCTGGTTTTCAATATAGTGAATATATTCTTACAAATGACTTCTTTTTAAACCAAGCTATATTAGCAGTTGGCAGTGATGGTAATTTATTAAGTGATTTAATTAAGAAAAATATATTAGTAAGTTCTATCCAAGAAAAACATAGTGGTGCATTAACTAGTACTGATTACATGAATTATGATTCATATCAAGTAAAAAGTTATAGTAGTTCTGTAGGGAATTCAAATAGTTCAAGTGAAGATGTATCTCAATATATTAATAGTGCATTATCTAATTATTTCTTTAATTCAACATTTGATAGTAGTTCGAATAAATGAGTTAGATTAAAGCAACCTGTATACACAGATTATAGTGATGGAACTAAATCAACTTACCAAACACTTTCATACACTAATCTAGATACATATAGAAGAGATATGTGAGTAAATGGTAATTTAAGTTATACAAGTTCTAGTGCTGATAACTATGTATCATTCTTAACTGTGTTAGCAACAATTGATTATTTACTAGATAATGGTGGTTTAAATTTCTTAAGCCAATTATCTTCAAAATTATCTGATAGTGATACTAATTTATCATTCTTAGTTTGAGAAGGAAGCTCAGATGGTAATTTAGAAACAGGTAAGGATATAGCTAAAACAGGTTCTTCAACTTCTAGCACTGCTACTTACCTATCTGATGCAACTAAGTTATTGTATGGTGATTCAACTGATAATAAATACACAATTACAAATGTTGCTAACTCTCAATCTTCTGCATATTATCCAAGTAAATCAAATACCAATACATATGTAGAGAACAATAACAACAATTCAGCTTTCACAGATTCTACAACTTCATCAAATTATTATACTCATGTTGCAGATATGAAGAGTTTCCAAGGAATTCAAACAAATACATCTTCTTCAAACATTTCTTCATTTTTAACTACAACATTGTTTACTAGCCCTACAACTTATAATGATAGTAAAACTGGATTATTATATGGATATGCTAGTGATAGAGAATCACTTGCAAATCAGGTTGGAGAATACTCTGATTCTCAAGCAGTAGCTTTTGCTAGTACAATATCAAAATTATTTGGAATTGATACCTCAAGTGTGACTAATGGTAGATCATTAGCTTCAATAATAAGAACTGATAAAACTAATATACCTGAAGCTGCATTCCAACCAAGAAATGGATACATTAATAGTGGTACATTTTATAAAGATGCTTCAGATAGTGTAAATAATGTTAATTATGGTTCTTATGTTTTACAATTATCTAGTTCTAATTTAAGTAGCACAAATGCTTTTATCACTTATTTACAACAAAGTTTTAACTCTAATGATCCTGCTACTAAACCAAATGGATCAGCAACTCCTGGAACACCAAGTACAACAAATAACAATGCTGAAAATCAAGCTAAAAGTGTATTCTGAAACTTAGTAGTTCAACTAGCAACAGACTCTTCAGTACAAGGAACAGCAATATCAAGTTTATTAACAAATACTACAAGCAATAGAAAAGTAACTGTATATGATGTTAGATTGAATAACCAATTAGGTTCAAGATGAGCATCAAATTATAAAGATCAATCAAGTTCTTAATTTAAAAAACAATACAAAAGGAAAGATTACAATGAAAAGAATAAATAATAAATTTATTAATAAAACCAAAAAAGGAAAATTATTAAAATATGGATGAACTTTAGGATTAGGAGTAATTCCTGTAATTGCTTCTTCTTGTGGGGTAAGTTCTACATTAATTAAAAATTCTTACATTGTTACTGGTGATCAATTCACTAGTAATCTTTCACTTTCTAGTATTGCTACAAAATCATTACAGTCAACTAGTGGGATGTCTGCTTATTTAAAATCAGTAGTAGACAGAATTCTTTACAACTGATTAGTTAATTTAGGTAATAACAACAGTGAATATAAAACACTATTGGATAACAAAAGAAATTCAATTAATAACAGTTACAATGATTCAGTAAAGTCTTACAAGAAAACTCATGGAAGTAATTGAGAACTTAAGTTTCAACAAGAAGTTTTAGATCCAAATGGTGGGACAAAAGAAGCATATATAAATAGTCAATTATATTCTTTTGCTAGATCTACTTTTACTGACAAATTATTTTCTACTTTTTATTTATCAATTTATGATACTTCAAAAAATGAAGTAGTAATTTATCCTACAAAAGAGAATATTTTGGATGCATTAAAAAATTCATCAGGAATTACTAATAATGGTACAAATGCAAATCAAAATTTAAGATTTAAATTTGATAATAAAGTTGATTTAACTGCTGATGCAAATGAAGAACCTAATAAATCATTTGCAGCATTCCAAGATTACATTTATCAAAAATATGTAGAATATGAAAATCCTTATATTGTTGACAATGTTCAATGAAATTATTCAACACCAAGTGGATCTGATGGAATAAATTCACTTTATAAAATTCCAACTAATAGTTCATCTGGAGAAGGTGATTCAAATAGTGGTGATTCTTCAGGAAATTCTAGTGGAGACTCATCTTCTGGTGGAAGCACAGCTTCAACAAGTTCTTTTGTAACAAGAAGATCAAATTCTACAAGTGAAGCAGTACCAACTGCAGATGATGACTCTTCTTCTGGGGATAGCGGAGATTCTGATAGTGATAGTAGTACAACAACTACTGCAAATTCAGGTAGTTATGCTTTTCCATATTTTGGCAATGAAAATGGTACTAACAGTTCGTATGGTACAGTTACTAAATTTGTAAATTTCTTAAATGGTTCTTCAACTACAAGTAACTATATTACAAATACTGATACTGGTTTAAAAAGTATTGATAAGATTCATACTGATGGTGACTCAACTTTAAAACTAGTAAAAAATAGTACAATATTTAATGATCAAAGTGCAGAGTATGCTTCAGCTGTATCTTATTTGTATGGTGTTTTAAGTAGTACAAATGGTACAACTAATGGCACATCACAAATGACTGATATAAAAGGTCAAATTACACACAATATTGATCTAACTTCAGCTACTAATGGTTTAGACTACATTACTTCAAATTTTGTTTCAACTAGTAATTTATATACAAGCTCAAGTGGTTCAACACCTAGTATTAATTCATTATTGTTACCAAAAGAATATCTTTCTAACATTATTAATCCCAATGGTTCTTTAAGTGCTTTAAGTTCAAATAACTTATATGTCGTTGATAACTTTATTCCAGGAACTATAAAGACTAGCAGTTCTTCAACTGCTACTGGAAACCCTTTAGATAAATTCATGTTCTTTAGAAGTTCAACAGGAGTTGAAGCTGTATCAATTGATGGAAGTACAGTAATTGAAAAAGCAACAACAGTAAAAGATAAAAAAGCATATGCTGCTAATGTTGTTTTATATAGATACTTTATGGGCTCTGAGGGTCACTCAAATTTCACAATAGATTTAAGCTCAGAATTATCAACATTCTTTAGCTCAAATATAGATTGATTAATTTATCAATATATTAATGAAGGAACTAATTTTGCAGGTATTGATGGAACTTCAACTTCTCAAACAATGTTTAACTTAAGTGAAATCAGTGCAAATGACCAAACATTAGCTAGAGCAATTTCATTCTTTGTTCCAGCATCAACTTATTACAATAATATTTATTCAGCAGCTGAAAAAATGTATGCTGCTAAAAAGACATATAACCAAAATTATGGATATAGTGTTTATAGTAATGGGTTAGCTTCAAACTTTAATTACAACTATGGACAATCTACTGACGCTCAAAACAATTATGTAAATCCAAATATTTTTTATGAAAACACATTAGTTGCAGCGACTGCAAATAGCCCTTATTTAACAACTGCAACTTCTAAAAATGTTAATGCTACTACAGGGTCATCAGGCACTAGTGGTTCTTTATACCAACAAGTACTAAATAGCATAAGTAGTGTTGTTAGCAACATTAATAAACAAGATGCAGATTATAATAGATACACTCAATATTTATATTCAACTAACTATTATGTAAATGCAGCAATGACTTCAGTATTATCTAATACTGGATATGTATCTGCAGAAATTCAAAATCCTATTTTAAATAACTATATTGGTAGTTTTTATTCAGTAACAAATGGAAGTAATAGAAATAGTTTTTCTTTATCAGCAAATCCTTTTAGTACCAGCAATTCTTCTGATAGTACTAGCACAGGTGAACTCCAAACATACTTACAAAATGCTATGTATAATTTCTTTTTCTTAAGCAATTATACTGGTGAATCAAATAGTTTAATTTCATTTGGTGCAACTACAAATACTAAAAGCAGTTCTTCAATTTCAACAAGTAATAATGCAACAAATCTTTTAGGAAATATAAGAAGTTATAGTTTTGATCTTTGAAATGATAACAACTCTAAAGATATATCAACTCAAGCATCTAATTACAATACTTTATATAGAACAGTTGCAAGTATTAAATATCTATTAGGAACTGATTTATCTAACTTCTTACAATATATGAGAAGTTATGTAGGTAATGAAAAAGCATATGTTGCATGACAAAATTCTGAGAATACAAATGTTGGTGCTTTGAAAACTGGAACAACTACATATACAACGCCAACATCTCAAAGTTTAATAACACAATCTAATTTATCAATAAATACTAATAATGCAATTTATGGTAACTATGTTGGTAAGAGCCCTTACACTTCTTCTTCAAGTGGTGGAGGATCAACTTCAAGTCCAGCTAATGCTTATAAC
Source organism: Malacoplasma penetrans HF-2 (assembly GCF_000011225.1). Taxonomy (NCBI): domain Bacteria; kingdom Bacillati; phylum Mycoplasmatota; order Mycoplasmoidales; family Mycoplasmoidaceae; genus Malacoplasma; species Malacoplasma penetrans. Next base: position 907,789 of record NC_004432.1, on the reverse strand, counting down.
TTAGACACAAACACTTCTTATCAATCAAGTATTAATACAAGTTATTTTTCAATAACTTCTAATTCATTTACTAGTAATGGAAGTAGTGGTGGAGGATCTAACTCTTCAGTAAATACAGGATTTATGGGATTACAATTATCTTCATCAAATAGTTTACCTTCAGATGTAGCTAATGCATTATTTACAAAACCATATGATTATAATATTGGAACTACTGGTGTGTATTATCAATATGGTACTAAAGAAAATTTAAAATCAGAAATTACAAATACTATTACATTAGCTAACCTTACAACATTAGCTACTAATTTAGATTCATTAACAAACTATGCTCATAACCTTACTGGAATTATAAATAGTACTAAATCTTTAAATGAAAAGAAAGCTGATTTAATTAATGTAGTTGATTCATTAAGTGAAGAAGAATTCAAACAATTTAAAGGTTATGTTGGAAATTCTGTAACAAGTGGTAGCACTACTACAATCAATTCATATTCATCTGATGCAACTTCAGTTGCTAAATATGGAACATATGCAATTGAATTAAAAGCAAGTGACTTTAATTCTTTAAGTTCATTACAAACTGCACTTGGTGCAAGTAGTGGAAATGCAGAGTCATACAAACTAGCAGATGAAATTATATGTAACTTAATTGTTCAATATGCTTCACAAGCAAATAATCAAACTTATTGAATTTCAAATATTGTTGGAAACAACAAAATTAATATCTATGACATTAGAGCATACAATGCAATTTCAAGTGATGGAATTACTTGAGTTAGAAACTTTAAAACAATATCTAAATAAAAAGATTTAAAGTTAATTTTTTTTAAAAGATAAGAGACAAACTCTTATCTTTTTTTATTTTTCAACATTTTTTATTATTAAAATCTTTTTATATTTGTGTATGATATATTATTATATTGTTTTGTGAAATTCTACTATAATATTAAATATTTGGTTTTAAGATGAAAAAAATAAAAAACAAAAAACAAGCTTTTAAAGCTTTAGGTTTGCTTGCATTTGGTGTGACACCAATTGTTTTATCTTCTTGTTCTTCTTCTAGTACTTTAATTTCTAGAACTGTTTCTAAAGGAAATGGTTCTGCTTTATCTTCTAATACTACTTTAAGTAATTTTGCAGATAATGCATTAAATAGTGATACTGGAATGAAAGAATATATGCAAACAATTGCAGATGACTTAATTCTTAATTGATTATATAAATTAAGTCAAACTTCAAATGTTAGCTTTTCTAACTCATATAATAATCAAAGAGCTCAAATTAATGAAGATTATAAAGATTTAGTAGATTCTTATAAAAAGACTCATGGAAGTTCTTGAGCTTTAAAATTTCAACAAGAAGTTTTAGATCCAGTAGGTGGAACTGAAGATGCTTATAAAAAAGATAAGTGACATTCATGAGCTACTAGTCAATTTGAAACTTATTTATTTAATACAGATTATTTAACTTATGAAGATGCAAATAGTAATATTGTTGATCAAAGTCAATTAAGTTCAAAAACTGTAAGTGATTTATATACTGCATTGCAAAGCCAAAAGTTTAAATTTGCAGTTCCAACTACTAATACAAATGACTATGACAAAGAATATGCACAGTTCATGCAATACATTTGAGATCAATATGTGCAAATTGAAAACCCATATGTTGTTGATATGTCATTATGAAAATATGGTACTCCAACTCAAGGTATTGACCAATACTATACATTTGCTGAAAGTACTACAACTACTGAAAATGATTCAAGTGATGATTCATCTTCAGATAGTGATTCAGGATCAACTACTACTGCAAATGCCGGAAACTATATTTATCCATATTTTGGTAATGATTCATCAACTTCTTCAACTTCTGCAACAGGGACTTTAACTAAGTTTGCAAATTTTGTTAATTCAGCAAATTCAGCAACTGATACAAATGTTACTTTGCCTTCTACTGGTAATGGTGGTTCAGGTGGAGGTTCTGGAACACAAGTTAAAATTCCTTTTAAATCTTCTTATGATACTAACGGTTATGGATTATTAAATATTCCAAATTCTTATACAGATGACTCGTCAACTTATATTCTTGCTAAAAATACTTCTATATATAGTGATCTATATATAGAATTTGCTGCTGCTAGTAGCTACTTGTTCTGAAGAAATAATGGTATTACAGATGGTAATACAAATTTTGAATATTCTGCAGATGCAACTAATAGTTCTACACATTATGGCATAGATTCAATAGATAGCAATATTCAAAAAGCTATTGGAACAATTAACAATAGTAACTTAGATCCAGATACAACAACAGGGTTAGATTTAATAACAAAACAATTTGTTTCTCAAACAGATATTTTTTCAGGTTCAAGTGGGAAAAACTATGAATTAGATTTAGATTCTTCATATGTTAATCAGATAATTACTAAAAATGGTAAATTGAATGGTTTAAGAGACAATAAATTATATGTCGTAGATTCATTTATTCCCAGTGATAACAATTTAACTAATTTCATGCTTTTAAGAAACTCTGCTGGGGTTCATGCAATAACTATTGATGGTTATTATTTTATTAATGGTTCAAGTAATCAAACTTCAACACTAAGTGTTTCTGAAAAGAAAAAAAGAGCAGGACAAGTTGTTTTATTTAGATCACTATACAACAACTTAACTAATAAAAGCACTAATGAAAGTGACTATAGTTTTGCAGTTGATGTTCAAAGTGAACTAAAAACTTTTTATACAAATAATCTTACTTGATTAATTTATAACTATGCTCAAACAGAAGGACAAAATCTATTTGAGATGTCTTCTCTAACTTCTTTAAGTGACAGTGAAAAAACATTAGCTACTGCAATTAATAATTATTTGCATGAAGTTTCATATTATACAAAAGTAGATGATTACAACAAAGCTTTATATAATGGTAAAAGCACATATAGTGCAAACTATGGAATTGATGTATATAAAAATGGATTAGCAGCTCCTTGAACTTATGAATCTTTCACAGATGCAGATGCTACAAAATATGATTCAAACTCTGTTATTTCTTTCCAAGTTGCAGCAACAGCTAGTATAGTTAAAGATCCTTTTGCTACAGTTGCAAATGGTCAAACTGCACCTACTAACAACTATGATGGATCTACATATATTTCAAATACTAGTTTAAAATCATCTATTACTACATTAACAAATACTTTAACAGCATTAAGTAATGTGTCATTTGAAGGGTTTAGATATTCACAATATATTTACTCAAATTCTTACTATGTTAATACTGTTCTTATAGCTTTTGGAGCTGAGGGTTCAGATTTACAAAATTTAGTTAAACTTAATTATTTAAAAAGTTATGTAAGTTCATATTTTGATGATTCAACATTACAGTTTAAAAGTGCATCAGTGGGATCACAAGACATAAAAGATTATTTAAATTATGGTCTGTCTAATTTCTTTTTTAATTCTTCATTTGATTCGAATACAGTTAAATGATTAAAATTTGGGGTTACTGAAAGTTTAGCTTGAAACAAAGTTATTGAAGCTCAAACAGGAGCAGTTAACAACCAAAAAGAAGAATTAAAAAATTATAAAATCAAACTTTGAAAACAAGAAAACCAAGTATTAACTTCAACTGCTATTTCAAACTATTTAAGTTTATATACAACTGTAGCTTCAGTTGTATATATGATAGAAAATAATGCTAGTTACTTTTTAAATTATTTATCTACTCAAGTAACAATTGGTTCAACTGCATATGTTGCATGACAAACTTCTCAAAATGAAGTTTTAGAAAAACAAGCTGGAACAGATGCTACTCAACTATTAAGTGCTAGTGTATTAAAAAGAAATGTTAATAATAACTTTGTTTCTTCATATATAGGTGGAGAAAATTTATATACTACAAGTGGTAATTTAACTATTACTTATGAAACAGATTTAAACAAAAATAATTGAACAGATGTTTCAAGCCCTAATATTGGTGGAAAATCTTCTTATCAAGATTCAACTACTGCTACAAACTACTATACAGTTTCTAGTGGTATGTTAGGTTTCTTGGGATTACAAACAAATTCTACTAATTCTATGAATTCTTTAATTACAGATAGAATCTTTACCAACTTATCAACAGACAATCCTAATGGCACTGGAATCTTGTATGGATATGGTGATAGTTATGACTCACTAATTAGTTATGTTCAAAATATAACTAACATTAGTTCTATTAATACTATTGCAAATGATTTAGCATCAAAACTAAAACAATCATCTTTAAAACAAGTTGCAGATGATAAGAAGTTATCTTTAAATCAAAAGAAAGAAAGAATAGTTACTGCTTTGACTAATTTAAAATATAATTCTTCAACAAGTATTTCTCAAGTTTTCCAAGCAAGAAATGGAATTGTAAATGGCACTGAAACTTCAGAAAACAATAATAAAGGATTTATTACAGATTCAGCTAATCCTACAACTCAATTCTCTTCATATGTTATTCAAATAAATAATAGCAACTTATCATCATTAGATAGTTTTATTACTGTTCTAAAAAATAATAATGGAACTACAGGTTCTTCAGGTACTCCAACACAAGAACAAAATGCTTATGATATTTTCTCTAACTTAGTTGTTCAGCAAGCAGTTAATACAACTTTACAAAGTACTATCTTAAATTTAATCATTGCTTCACAGGGTAAAATTAATGCATATGATGTAAGACTATTCACATCTCTTGGACCACAATGATTAGAGAACTGAAAAGTTACAAATGGATCTTCATCTAGTTCATCAGGTGATAGCAGTAGTGGGGATTCTTCATCAAGTAGTTAATGGAAGTTAAGGGTATAGATTATGAAAAGAAAGAATATTAGAAAATTAATGTCTATGTTATTTACAGTTGGTGGAGTTATTACTGTACCTGCTGTTTTAACTTCTTGTAGTTCAATTTCAAGTGATTTATTAAATGAACTTGTAAGCAAGGGAAATGGTTTAAACATTGCTTCTAACACTTCATTAGCTGATGTTGTGAAGTATTCTTTAACAACTAGTACTGGTAATAAAAAATGATTATCTCAATTAGTAAATCAAGCAATTTACAATTGATATAATCATTTATCAGGTTCATCTAGTCAATCAAGTGAAAGAGCTGGGTATTCTAGAATTTTAAATACTCAAACTAAAACTATTAATGATGACTGAAAAGACACTTATGATTCTTCTAGAAAAAGTGAAGGAAGTAACTTTAATTTAAAATTTCAACAAGATACTTTAGATCCAAATGGTGGAACTGAAGATTCTTGAAAAAGACAAAAATGATTGGATTGAGCAAGCTCTACTTTCTCAACTGATCTTTTTGCTAATTTATATTTATCAGTAACTGATAGTAATGGTAACTATGTAAATCCAACAGTTGAGATTCTTCAACAAGCATTAGAAGATAGTTCTAACACTTCTGGTTCATACAAGTTTTCTTTCTCTTCAAAAGCTCTTAATAAATCTGTAGATACTTATGTTGCTACTGAATATGCAAACTTCCAAAAATTTATTTTTGATCAATGAGTTCAATCTGAAAACCCATTCATGATTAACTATCTTCAATGAAGTTATTCAAACCCTGAAGAAGGATTGGATGCAATTTATGATAAAGATGCAATTGGGATGTCAGCAACTAGTACTACTGCATCTGCAAGTTATACTTTCCCATACTTTAATAACACAAAAACTAATGATACAAATAGTAGTGTTTTAAAATACCAAAACTTTGTTGGTAATGCATCTACATCAAATGTATATATTGATACTGGTTCTAAAGCTGCTGATTTAGGATTAACAAATTTAAATAGAACTGGTTTATATTCTGATGATACTTCTGCTAGTTATAAGCTAGTAATTAATACTAGTTCTTATAGTGATTTACAAGCTCCTTTAGCACTAGGATCAACATATCTGTTTGATACTGCTTTTACTGTTGCTAGTTCAGGTTCTAGTGGAAGTGGTTCTGCTACAACTGGAATTGATTACACTGAAAGAAGTAAGTTAACTAGAGCAACTGCAACTACAACAACAGGATCATTAGACCCTATTACTTCTAACTTTATAGTTTCTGATAAAGAAGCATTAAAGAATTCAACTTTAAGTTCTACTGGATCTAATTCAAATACTTCTACATCAACTTATATTCCCTATACTCAAATAGCAGATAGTTTAGTTAAGAAAATATTATCTTCTGGGGCTTATAGTAGTTTAACTACAAGTAGTGGTGGAAGTGGAGGTTCATCTAATGGTTACCAAACAGCAAATGGTTTATTTGCTATTGATGCATTCATTCCATCTAACAATGGACTAAATAATGTTTTATTTTTAAGAGACTCAACTGGTGTTTATGCAATTACTTTAGATGGTGAAAAATATATTTCACAAGCAACAACATTAAGTGATGCAAAAACTAGAGCTGGTAATGTTGTTTTATATAGACACTTACAAAATAAAACAAATTCTAATGCAGGGTTATCAATTGATTTATCTTCTAGTTTAAGTACATTCTTTACTAATAATAAAGATTGATTAGTTTATAAATATGCAACTTCACAAACAACTCAAAATCTATTTGATTTTAACTTTCTAAGTCAAAGTGAAAAAAATGCTTTAAATGATTTAACAACATATTTATATATTGTTGATAGATATCAAAGAGTTGAAACTTACCAAGAAGCTGTATATTCTAACAAAGCTACATATTCTGGAAATTATGGAACTAAAACTGTATTAAATGGTTTTGCTTCACAATTCCCTTATACTTTCACAAATAGTGCAAGTGCAAATACAACAACTTCAACTGCAGCAACAATTGGATACTACAAACAATTAAGTACTTTGAAATTAGAAAACCCATTTAGTGACACTGCAATCAATAGTTACTTCACTACTGATCCATATGACACAAATAGTGGAATTTATAAAAAACTAAATGAAAGTATTTCTGCATATGTTAGCTCATTATCTATTAGTCCTTTAACTTCTTCTTTTGCTGGTTTTCAATATAGTGAATATATTCTTACAAATGACTTCTTTTTAAACCAAGCAATATTAGCGGTTGGAAATGATGGTAATTTATTGAGTGATTTAATTAAGAAAAATATATTAATAGATGCATTTAATACAAATCATGCAAATGCTTTAACAAGCACTGATTATATGGACTATGATTCATATGAACTTAAAAATTTCACAAGTTCTGTAACTGGATCAAGTTCAGATGATAAAGATTATATTAATAGTGCATTATCAAATTACTTCTTCAATTCAACATTTAGTAGTAGCTCTAATAAATGAACTAGATTAAAAGAAACAGTAAACACAGATTATAGTGATAGTACTAAATCTACTTATCAAACTATTTCTTATACAAGTTTTGATACTTACAGAAGAAATATGTGAGTAGATAGCAATCTAACTTATACTAGTTCTAGTGCAGATAATTATGTTTCATTTTTAACTGTTTTAGCAACAATTGATTATTTACTAGAAGGTAATGGAAGAAATTTTATAAGCCAACTATCTTCTAAATTATCAGATAGTGATAGTAACTTATCATTCTTAGTGTGAGAAGGAAGTTCTGATGCAAATTTAGAAACTGGGAAAGCAATAGCTAAAAACCCTTCATCAAGTACAACTGGAACTGATAAATATTTATCAGATGCTACAAAGTTGTTGTATGGTGATACTACAGATAAGCAATTATTAATTACTAATAATGCAAATTCCCAATCATCTGCATATTACCCTAGTAAATCTAATATAAATACATATGTAGATCAAAACAATAATAATTCAACTTTCACAGACTCTACAACTTCATCAAACTACTATACACATGTTGCAGATATGAATAGTTTCCAAGGAATCCAAACTAATGTATCTTCTTCTAACATTTCTTCATTATTAACAGCAACATTATTCACTACTCCTACAACTTATAACACTAATAAAACAGGGTTACTGTATGGGTATGCAAGTAGTAAAGAAAATTTAAAGACATTAGTTAGAAGTTATTCTAGTTCACAAGTAACTGCATTTGCCAATACACTAGGAAAATTATTTAATATTGATACTTCAAATATTAATGATGTGGATTCATTAACTACATTGATTGATGACACTGCAAAAATTCCAGAAGATGCTTATAAACCAAGAAATGGCTATATAAATGAAGGAAATTTCTATAAAGATTCACAAGATAATGTTAATAACATGAACTATGGATCATTTGTTATTCAATTATCAAGTGTAGATTTAAACAACAATAACAATGGTGCTAATAACAATGGTGCTAATAACAATGGTGCTAGTGGTTTCTTCAATTATTTAAAAAACAGTTTTAGCACAAGTGATCCAGCTACTAAACCAACTTCGTCTTCAACACCTTCAACACCAAGTGCAACTAATTCTGAAGCAGAAAAACAAGCTAGAAGTGTATTTTGAAACTTAGTAGTTCAACTAGCAACAGATTCTTCAATCCAAGGAACTGCAATATCAAGTTTATTGACAAACACTACAACCAATAGAAAAGTAACAGTATATGATGTTAGGTTGAATAACCAATTAGGTTCAAGATGAGCATCAAATTATAAAGACCAATCTAGTTCTTAATTTAAAAAAGTAATACAAAAGGAAAGATTACAATGAAAAGAATAAATAATAAATTTATTAATAAAACCAAAAAAGGAAAATTATTAAAATATGGATGAACTTTAGGATTGGGAGTAATTCCTGTAATTGCTTCTTCTTGTGGGGTAAGTTCTACATTAATTAAAAATTCTTACATTGTTACTGGTGATCAATTCACTAGTAATCTTTCACTTTCTAGTATTGCTACAAAATCATTACAGTCAACTAGTGGGATGTCTGCTTATTTAAAATCAGTAGTAGACAGAATTCTTTATAACTGATTAGTTAATTTAGGTAATAACAATAGTGAATATAAAACACTATTGGATAACCAAAGAAATTCAATTAATAACAGTTACAATGATTCAGTAAAAAGTTATAAAAAAACTCATGGAAGTAATTGAGAACTTAAGTTTCAACAAGAAGTTTTAGATCCAAATGGTGGAACAAAAGAAGCTTATATTAATAGTCAATTATATTCTTTTGCTAGATCTACTTTTACTGATAAATTATTTTCTACATTCTTTTTATCGGTTTATGATACATCAACTAATAGCATAGAAGTTTATCCAAGCAAGGATGATATTTTAAATGCATTAAAAAATACTTCAGGAGTTAATGGAACAAATTCAAATTTAAAATTTAAATTTGATAACAAAGTTGATTTAACCACTAGTGCAGATGCAGAACCTAATAAATCATTTGCAGCATTCCAAGATTACATTTATCAAAAATATGTTGAATATGAAAATCCTTATATTGTTGATAATGTTCAATGAAATTATTCAACACCAATTGGATCTGATGGAATAAATTCACTTTATAAAATCCCAACTAATAGTTCATCTGGAGATGGTGATTCAAATAGTGGTGACTCTTCAGGGGATTCGTCTTCTGATGGAAGTACTTCTTCAACAAGTTCTTTTGTAACAAGAAGATCAAATTCTACAAGTGAAATAACACCAACTGCAGATGATGATTCTTCATCTGGTGATAGTGGAGATTCTGATAGTGATAGTGGTACTACAACTACTGTAAATTCAGGGAGTTATGCATTTCCTTATTTTGGTAATGAAAATGGAACTAACACTTCAGGAGGGACTGTTAAGAAATTTAGAGAATTTTTAACTAAAGCTATTTCTAAGTCTAATTTCATAGAAACTAGTGATACTGATGTAGGTTTAAAAAATATTGAAAAATCACTTACCGATGGTGATTCAACTTTAAAATTTGTAAAAAATAGCACTATCTTTAATGATCAAAGTGCAGAATATGCGTCTGCAGTTTCTTACTTGTATGGGGTGCTTGGCAAAACAAATGGTTCTAGTAACTCACAATTGCAAGATATAAGTAACAATATAAAACATAATATAGATTTAACTGCAACAACTTCTTTTGATAACATTACATCAAATTTCATTTCAACTAGCTCTCTTTATACAACAAGCTCTGGAAGTTCATCTGCAAATATTTCATATTTAAAATTAGATAAGTCTTATATTTCAAACATTATTAAAACAACAGGTTCTTTAAGTAGTGTGGCTAATAGTGATTTGTATGTGATAGATAATTTTATTCCAGGTACTGTAAAAGTTGATGGTAGTACATCATCTAACAATTCTACCAATTCTTTAGATAAGTTTATGTTCTTTAGAAGTTCTACAGGTGTTGAAGCAGCTTCAATTGATGGAAGCACTTTAATAGAAAAGGCTACAACAGTAAATGATAAAAAAGTAAAAGCAGCTAATGTTGTATTGTATAGATACTTCATGGGAAATCAAGGACATTCCAACTTTACAATAGATTTAAGTTCAGAGTTATCAACATTCTTTAGTTCTAATATTGATTGACTAATTTATCAATATGCAAATGATAGTTCACAAACAGGAATTGATGGAACTTCTCTTGGTAGACAAACAATGTTTGAATTAAGTGATATTAGTGTAAGTGATCAAGCATTAGCTAAGGCTATCTCATTTTTCACACCAGCTTTAACTTACTACAACAATATTTATTCAGCTGCAGAAAAAATGTATGCTGCTAAAAAGACATACAACCAAAATTATGGATATAGTGTTTATAGTAATGGTTTTGCATCTAATTTTAACTATGCATATGGATCAATAGATGATGCTAAAAACAACTATGTAAATCCTAATATCTTTTATGAAAATGCAATGTTAGCTTCAACTGCTAGTAATCCATATGTTGCTACTTCAACAACAAAAAATGCTAACACATCATCTAGCAGTAGTGGCACTACTACTTCATTATATGCTCAAGTATTATCTACTATAAATGCAGTGGTCAATGCAATTAATAAACAAGATGCTGATTACAATAGATACACACAATACTTATATTCAGATAATTATTATGTAAATGCTGCAATGACTTCAGTATTATCAAATACTAGTTATGTATCTGCTGAAATTCAAAATCCAGTTTTAACTTCTTATATTAGTAATTTTTATTCTGTTACATCAAATAATAACAATTACAACACATTTAATTTAAGTTCTACTAATCCTTTCTCTTCTTCTGGTAATTCTTCAATAACAGACTTACAAAATTATTTACAAAGTGCACTTTATAATTTCTTTTTCTTAAGCAACTATATTGGAGAAACTAATAGTTTATTTTCTTTTGGGGCAACTACTAATACTAAAACTGTTTCATCTATAACTACAAGTAATAATGCTACAAATCTATTAAAAAATATTAGAGATTATAGTTGGGATTTATGAAATGATAAAAATGCTTTAGATCCTTCTACTCAAGCATCTAATTACAATACTTTATATAGAACAGTTGCAAGTATTAAATATCTATTAGGAACTGATTTATCTAACTTCTTACAATATATGAGAAGTTATATAGGAAATGAAAAAGCTTATGTTGCATGACAAAATTCTACCAATACAAATGTTGGTGCTTTAAAAACTACAAGTAGTTACACAACTCCAACTTCTCAAAGTTTAGTTACTCAAGAAAATTTATCAATAAACACTAATAATGCAATTTATGGTAATTATGTAGGTAAAAGTCCATATAATAGTTCATCAAGTGGTGGATCAAATTCAAATGCTACAGCAAATGCTTATAATTTAGAAACTAATGCTTCTTACCAATCAAGCATTAATACAAGTTATTTTTCTTCTACTTCTAATAACTTAACTACAATGAATGGTAGTTCTACAAATTCTGTAAATGTTGGATTTATGGGATTACAATTATCTTCATCTAATAGTTTACCTTCAGATGTTGCTAATGCATTATTCACAAAACCATATGATTACAATATTGGAACTACTGGTGCTTTTTATCAATACACAAGTAAAGAAAACTTAAAAGCTGAAGTATCAAATATTATTACACTAGCAAATTTAACAACACTAGCAACTAATTTAGATACTGTAACTAATTCTAAATATAACTTCAGTGGAATTATAAACACTACTAAATCATTAAATGAAAAGAAAGCAGATTTAAATGCTGTAATTGATTCAATGTCTGATAGTGATCAGTTATTTACTCAATTTAAAAACTATGTTGGTGTTTCAACAAGTGGTACAACTACTACAATTAATTCATATTCATCTGATGCAACTTCAGTTGCTAAATATGGAACATATGCAATTGAATTAAAAGCAAGTGACTTTAATTCACTAAGTTCTTTACAAACTGCTCTTGGTGCAAGTAGTAGTGATACTAATTCTTACAAAGTGGCAGATGAAATTATATGTAACTTGGTAGTTCAATATGCTTCACAAGCAAGTAATCAAACTAATTGAATATCAAATATAGTTGGAACTAATAAAGTAGATATTTATGACATTAGAGCATACAATGCAATTTCAAGTGATGGAATTACATGAGTTAGAAACTTTAAAACAATTTCAAAATAATAGCAAAATAAACAAGACATAAGCTAATCTGTCTTGTTTATTTTTTATTAAAATATATAAAAATTTTAGTAACTCTAATATTAAAATTTTTGTGTATGATAAAAAACAAAAATCTGATTTTCAAAAATAGTATTTTTAGATCTTCTAACTTATCAAGTGAGTTAAAAGATTTTTTTATATCTATTTTTAATAAGAAACATCCTGATAATTATTTAAAATCAGAGTTTATTAAAAATACTTTTGTATCATCAAGTTTATTTTTAATTACTATATTGCTAATAGTTACAGGTTTTTTTGGATATTATGGAAACAGTGGAAACTATGTAATAAATGATAGATTAAACTTAGTTGGTAATAGTGCTGATCAAATGCCTCCAATTGGAGAAAGTAATCCAGTTACTAATTGAGCAAATTTAGGAATGATTCCTGCTAACTTAAGAGTAATTAGAGCAGTCTTTGATTTAGCTATTGTTTGAACCTTATTTTTTTATCTATATAGTATTAAGATTGGATTTATTTATATTAAAAGAAAAGCTAAACCATTTTATTGTTTATTTCCTTTTCTTAATTTAATTCCTATCTTCTCTTTGACTTTCATAATAGTTAATTGTTCTAAAAATATAGATTTATTAATTATTAAGTATCAAGTTAATAAATTTTTTAGTAGTGAAGATTTCTTATTAAGACAATTTAGAATTGGTTCTAAGAAAAGATTACTTTTGTTATTAGAGTGAATTATTTATTTGCCTTTAATTCCAATTTTATTTATTTCTGATTATAGTGATTCTCAATTAAATAACTGGGGAAATAATTTTTGATTTTATACTGTTTCATTTTTTACATTACAAGGTAATATGTTAGTTTTCTTATTTGTTACCTTAATATTATTTTTTCCAGGATGACAAATATTTAAAAATAATTTATTTCAAATTATGGCAACTACATACATTACTATTGTCACTACAGTGTGATGTTTAATATTATTACCTAACTTTATTTTGACTAATACTTTTCCAATATCAATTTATGGGAAAATATCTACAATTTGAATTCATATAGTTACACCTTGAACTTTTATATGACTATCAATTTATTTAATGAAAACAACTTATAAGTTTCAGTGTCATAGAAATATTTTTAAAACTGCAGCATTAGTCATTGTTTATCCATTAATGTATGCTTTGTATTTAATTATTTTGCCTTTTAATACTGGAGTATCAGTTTATTCTTGGGTTACTAATTTAAATCCAAATCTTGCAATCTTTACAAATTATTTAGATTCAGGTTCAGATATCAATTTTGGAAACCCAATTTATTCAGTATTTTTTGTATTGCAAGAAATCATTTTTGTAATAATTGGTTTAACTTATATTGTCTTTAACTACAAATGAGTTGATAGAAATAATCGGAAAATGAATTTTAATTAATTTCAATTTATAAAAATAAATTGTGGTAGACTTTATTAATTTAAATAATAGTTTATAAATATTATTAAAAAATAATCAAAAAATATTAAACCTATAATCCTACTTAATTGTTGATGGGTCTAATCTTATTATGATAATTTTCAAAAAATAGAAAAGGAGGAAGAAAAAACTTTTATGGACTTAGCAACAGGAAAGAAAATAGGTTTTTGAGCATCATTATCAATAACCCTAGGTTCAGTCATTGGAATTGGTATCTTTTTAAAAAATGGTAGTGTAATGAAAGCAATTGCAGAAAGCAATGGTGAATTTAATTATTTCAATTTTTGAGGATTGATTTTATCATGGGTAATTGCAGCTATTATTTCTTTATTTGCAGCTTATTCTTTCTCTGAAATTGCTACAAGCAAACAGAATAAGAGTGGATTAGCTGGATGAGTAGAAGTATTAGGTGGAGTAAAACCAGGATTTTTCACAAGAATTGTACACTCAGGATTTTACTACTCAGTATTATTAGCGTGTTTACCATCAATTGCATTAGAAGGGTTATTTAAAGCAATTAATAATGCTATTAATGGACCAACAGCTACTATGCACTTTGGTTGAGTATTTTTAGCAGGATTTTGTTTATTTATAGGATTAACAGCTTTAAACTTCTTTGCTTTAAAACTATCTAGTAGAGTTCAATTTGTTGGAACTATTATAAAAATGTTCCCACTAGCACTAGCAATTGTTGTTGGATTAATTGGAGTTAATGATTCTCATGTAATTGATAAAGGTACAACAGGTTTAGCACCAGGTGCTTTTTATCCAACTACAGATATGCAATTCTTTAATTTTTCTGGAATAATTACAGCACTTCCAGCAGTACTATTCTCATTTGACTCATTTTTAGTTGTAGGAAATCTTGCAAATGATGTTAAAAAACCTGAGAGGAATGTTCCTTTTATAGCATTACTAACTATAATAATAAGTTCTGTTATATACATCTTAATTTCAATAGGATCAGGTTTAACTGGAGAAAGCTCAGTAAGTGGTATATTACAATCATTTTTACCAGACAGCCCAAAAATAGCAAGTACAGTAGACATAATTGTTAATGTCTTTATTACATTAAGTGCAGTCTTTGTAGTAAATGCAATTCAAATGGGTTCACTAAAAAGCTGTGAAGGGTTAATTGCTTCAAAAGAAATTATGTTCTACAAAAACTTAGAAAACCTAAATGATAAAAAAGAAAATTTAGGAACACTAGTTTTATACTTAATTCAAATTCTTTTCTACATGCTTCTCTTTGGAATTCCAGCAGTAGTAATGAATAATGATGCAATTTTAGATAGTGCTACAAATGCTCCAATCTTAATTTTCTTCTTAGTATATGCATATACTATGATTATTGGGATTAAAGATAGATATACTAAAAAACAATGTAAGAGAGTTAAAGGGTATGTATTTACAGCAAGTGTTGCTTCTGTATTAATAATCATGGTCTTTATATATGTAATGTTCTACAACAACATTTATTTAGCAATTGTTAATGCTAATAGAGTAAGTAGCTCAGGATTATTCTTCTCTAATGGAGATGCTTGATATACAAAATATGATGCAATTTTATTCTGATTAATGTTTATTTGATGTATTGCTTTCCCAGTGGTAAATTACTTTGTTATTAAAAAACAAACTCCAGTGGATGAAAGAATGACAAATAAATTATTTAAACCAATAAAATGAAATAGTTTTATTAAAACTAGAAAATTTGCTACTAAGTAAACCAATTTCTTATTAAACTTTCATTGGATAATAACAATGAAAGTTTTTTATATAATTTTAAAATTTGTAATTTAAAATTTTATTTTTAATTTAAGATATTAAGGATATATAAAAATCTAAATTAAATTTAATAATGGAGAATATATGAAAATTACATCTGTTAAAAATGAAAAGGAATTAGTAAGTTTTGAAATTGATTTATCTGAAAAGAAATGAAATGAATTTTTAGATAAAGAAATTTTAAAAGCATCTAAAAATTTAAAGATGCCAGGATATAGACCTGGAAAAGTTCCTTTAGAAATCGCTAAGAAAAATATTAATATGCCAGTTTGCTTTGTTAATGCTTTAAGTTCAGCTAGAGAAAGAATTGAAGATTGAATTATTGATCAAGATGAATTCAAAAAAATGGCTGATGAAATTTGTGATTTTGATCCAGTTACTTCAAAACCAAATAATAGCAATAATGTTCTAAATAAAACAGTATCTTTTACAATGTCTTTTGGTAAGTACCCAGAATTCAAAGTTAAAAATGTTAAAGATATTAAAATTGAAAAAATTGAGTCAAAAGTAAACAAACAAATGGTTGATCAAGCAATTGAAAAAGAATTAGCTAAAAATGAAACTATGTCTGTAAAAGAAAGAGCTGCAAAATTAAATGATATTGTAATCATTGATTTTAAAGGGTATGTTGACAATGTTGCATTTGAAGGTGGAGAAGCTAAAAACTATGAACTTAAATTGGGTTCTAAATCTTTTATTGATAACTTTGAAGAACAATTAGTTGGCTTAAAAGCTGGAGATAAAAAAGATGTAAATGTTACTTTTCCAAAAGATTACCATGTTGCTAATTTAAAAGGAAAGAAAGCTAAATTTGAAGTAACAGTTCATGTTGTTAATGAAGTTGAAACTCCAAAACTTGATGATGAATTTGTTAAATCTTTAAATTTAAAAAATGTTAATACAGTAGCAGAATACAAAAAACATTTAGAAGCAGAGCTTCAAAAACAATTAGATGGAACAGTTGATAACCAAATTCAATCAGCTCTTTATACTGAATTAAATAAAATGGTTCCAAGTGATCTTAAAATTCATGAAGGTTTAGTAAACAATGTTGCTGAAATCTTTATTTCAAGATTAATGATTTCTTTAATTGGTAAAGTTGTTAACATTGATGAATTTGTAAAAATGATTGATGGTGGTAGAGGTGCTTTAACTAAAGAAAAATTAATTGAAGAAGAAAAAAACCAAGCAAGAGAATATTTAAAAGTTAAGTTTGCTTTAAAACAATATTCTAAAGTTGAAAAGATTTCTGTTTCAAATGAAGATATTGAAAAAGAAATTAAAGAAATTGCAGCTAACTCAAATACTAAAGAAAAAGAAATTAAAGAAGATTTTGCAGTTTACTCTTCTATTAAAAGAGAAGCACTTGATAAAAAAGTATTTGAATACTTAAAAAACCAAGTAGCTAAAGCTGCTAAATAGTCCATTATAAATTTTTTATACATAACTAAATTAATTAATTTAATTTAGTTATTTTTGTTTAAAATACTAGGTATAAAAAATTATCACTTAAATATTTAAAGTGCTAATTTTTTATGTATAATATGAAGTATTAGGTTTTATCAATACTATTATTTCAGGAGGGAACATGAATAATAAGAAGAATGAAAAAACAACAAATAATAAAGAGATTGCTAATGTTTTAGTTACTAGAGGAATAGTTTTTTATCCAAACACAAAAATAAGAATTGAGATTGGAAGAGAAAAATCTATTGCTGCTATTAATGACAGTAAAGAGAAAAAACAAAACATGATAGTTGTTTCTCAAGAAAACCCATCAATTGATTCTCCAAGTAAAAATGAAATTTTTACTGTAGGTACACTTTGTTCATTTGAAATAGATAACAAGCATCCAGATGGTTCTTATAGTATTATCTTCACTGGTATTAAAAGAGTAAAAATTAACAAGCTATCTGAAAAAGCATCAGATGGAGAAATTAAAACTAAATTCTTTTATGCTGATTATTCAGAAATTGAAGAAGATACTAAACTTAGTAAGTCTAATGAAGAAGCAATTAAAGATCTACATGCTAAATTTGAAAATGAATTAAACAATTTAACTTTCTTCCCTAAAAAAGATCTAGCTCTTTCAAAAGAAAATAGACATACTATAGTTGACTGATTACCAATTGCTTTAAAATTTTCTTTAGAAGAAAAACAACAATTATTAGAAGAACCAAGTCTTTCTAAAAGAATTGAAAAAATTTTAAGTTTCACAATTGATGAGAGAGTATCTCAAAAAATTGATTCTGAAATTTCAAAAAAGATTAACACTAATCTTTCTAAACAACAAAAAGAATTTTACTTACGTGAACGAGTAAGAGCAATTAAAGAAGAATTAGGTGATATTTCTAGTAAAGAAGATGATGCTGAATCTATTAGAGATAGAGTTAGAAATAATCCTTATCCAGAACATATTAAGAAAAGAATTTTATCTGAAGTAAACAAATTAGAAAGTTCTAGTAACTCTAATGAATACTCAATGTCTAAAACATATATTGATTGATTAATTGATTTACCTTACTGACAAAAAACTGATGATGTTGATTCATTGGCTGATGTTGAAAATGTATTGAATAACAATCACTATGGGTTAGAAAAAGTTAAAGAAAGAATTATTGAATATTTAGCAGTTAGAATGAAATCTAAATCTGCAAAAGGTTCTATTATTTGTTTAGTTGGTCCTCCAGGTGTTGGGAAAACTTCATTAGCTCAATCAATTGCTGAAGCTTTGAAAAAGAAATTTGTAAAAGTTTCATTGGGTGGTATGAGAGATGAAGCAGAACTTAAAGGGCATAGAAAAACTTATATTGGCGCAATGCCAGGTAGAATTATTAAAGCTATGAGTAAAGCTGGAGTTGTTAACCCAGTATTCTTATTAGATGAAATTGATAAACTTGGAAGCGATCATAAAGGTGACCCTGCAAGTGCAATGCTAGATATTTTAGATCCAGAACAAAACAATAGATTTAGTGATAACTACATTGAAGAAGATTACGATCTATCAAATGTATTGTTTATTGCTACTGCAAACTATGAAGAAAATATTCCAGAACCTTTACATGACAGATTAGAAATTATTAGATTAAGTTCTTATACTGAAAATGAAAAACTATCAATTGCTAAAAACTATCTAGTTAAAAAGATCTTAGTTGAATCTGCTCTTAAAAAAGATGAACTTAAATTTACTGATGATGGTTTAAGTTACATTATTAAAAGATATACAAGAGAAGCTGGAGTTAGAGAAGTTGAAAGAGCAATTAGACAAATTGCTAGAAAGTTTGTTGTAAGACAACAAAAAGAAAAACTTACTAGTCAAACAATAGGTGTTGAAGAGGTTAAATACTACCTTAAAAAAGAAATCTATGATTACACTAAAAAGGATAAAGAATATATGCCTGGTGTAGTTAATGGAATGGCTTACACTACTGCTGGTGGTGACTTACTTCCAATTGAAGCCACTTTTGCTCCTGGAAAAGGGAAAATTGAAATTACAGGTAACTTGAAAGAAACAATGAAAGAATCTGTAAATGTAGCATTAGGATATGTAAAAACAAATGCTGTTAAATTTGGAATTGATCCTAAAATCTTTGGAGAAATTGATTTACATGTCCATGTTCCAAGTGGTGGAATCCCTAAAGATGGGCCAAGTGCTGGAATTGCTCTAACTACTGCAATTTTATCTGCTCTTAAAAATGTTAAGATCCCAAGTAATGTAGCAATGACTGGTGAAATTACTTTAAGAGGAAGAGTATTAATCATTGGTGGTGTAAAAGAAAAAACTATCTCTGCATATCGTGGTGGAGCTAATGATATCTTTATGCCTAAAGAAGATGAAAGATATCTTGATGATGTTCCAGAAGAAGTTAGAAGCAAAATTAAGATTACTTTAGTTGATACATATGATGATGTATACAACAGATTATTTAAGTAGTTTTAAATCAATCTAAATATTAAAGATACTTGAGATAAATCAAGTATCTTTTTTATTTGCATAATAATGTTTTTCATAATCACAAATCATTTAGTAAGATTAATAAAACTTAAATATTTAATAGAAAGATAAAATTATTTTTTTATTAAAATATTTATTAGATTTGGTTTTTAATTAATAGTGTGGAGTTTTTTAAAATATGGAATCACTAAAACTTAATACTAAATATTTATTTGGTAAAAATGCCATTTTTGAATTGGAAAAAGAATTATCCAATTCAAAGTATAAAAAAGCATTAATATTAACTGGTAGTAGTTCATATAAAACTAATGGAAGTTTTGATGATTTAACTAAGGTTATCAATAAAGTAAATCTTCCTTATATTCATTTCTTAGGGATTGAACCAAATCCAAGATCTAGAACTATTGATAAGTGTGTAGATTTTGTAATTGAAAATAAGGTGGATTTAATTTTTGCATTAGGTGGTGGGAGTGTTGTTGATGCTTCAAAAGTTATAGCAACACTTGCAACTAATAAGAATTACTATGAAAGTAGTTGAGATTATGTTTTAGATTCTTCTCTTGCTAAAAACAAACCAATAGATATTATCTCTATTATTACATTAGCTGGAACTGGTAGTGAAAATAATGGAACAAGTGTAATTACTAATTCTGAAAAGTGAGAAAAGAAAAGTGTTTATAATGCATTAGCAACTCCAATCATTTCTGTACAAGATCCTTCTTATACTTTTACAGTAGATGCATGACAAACTGCTAGTGGAATATTTGATTGCTTTTCCCATTTATTAGAACAATACTTTGGTAAATCAACTTTTGATTGAACAAGAGAATATATCTTTGCTAATTTAAGAGTTCTAATTAATTATGCAAAAATGGTTATCTTAAGACCATTACACTTTGAAGCCAGAGCAAATGTATTTTGAACTACAACAATGGCTTTAAATGGTTTAGGAAGTTTTAAATGTGAATCTGATTGAAGTGTACATACTATTGAACATGCAATTTCAGGTTTATGAGATGTTACACATGGAGCAGGGTTAGCTTTTGTAACACCAACTTATCTAGAAATTAGATCTCAAAATGAACAATGATTTAAAGATAAAGTTATACAATTAGGAAGAAATGTTTTCAAAACTCAAACTCTTGAGTCTACAATTAAATTTATAGTTGATTTTATTAAATCAATTAATCTACCAACACGTTGATCTGAATTTGGTAACATTGCTAAGTTTGATGAAAAAGATGCAAGTTATTTATTGAATCATAGTTGTAGATTTGGTGAACCAAGTATGAAAGAAACTTATCAAAAAGTAATTTGAGCATTAATGGAGAAAAAATAATATGAGAAAAATAACAATAGGAAATTATTTATTAGAAAGATTATCTGAAATTGGAATTAAAGACATCTTTGGAGTACCAGGAGATTTTAATTTAGGTTTTTTAGATGACATTATTAAAAATGAAGACTTAAACTGAATTGGATGTACAAATGAATTAAATGCATCTTATAGTGTTGATGGATATGCAAGAGTAAATGGTATTGGTGCAATTCTAACAACTTATGGAGTTGGTGAATTAAGTGCAGTTAATGGAATTGCTGGAAGTTATAGTGAAGATGTTCCAGTTATTCACATTGTTGGTACACCTAAAAGAGAATACTTTAAAAGACATATGATTTTACACCACTCATTAGGAACAAGTGATAGTTTTGGAGCTTACAAAAAAATCTATGAAAACATCACAAGTTTAACTGTTTGATTAGATGCTAAAAATGCAATTAACCAAATTAACAATGCAATCAAATATGCTGTGTTTTATAAAAAACCAGTTTATATTATGATTCCTCAAGATGTTGCTAGTTTTGAAATAATGGCAGATTCTGATTTATTATCTTTTGCTTCTGGGTTTGATTTAGAAGAACATAAAGAAATTATTGAAGATGTTAAAAACAAAATTAATAATAGTAACCAAGCTGTAATAATATCAGGTCATAAAGTTATAAGATATGGATTAAAATCTGATTTAGAAAAGTTTGTTAATAGAAATGGAATTAATGTTGTTACAACAGGATTTGGTAAAGGTTCAGTTGATGAAACTAATGAATTGTATTTAGGTGTTTATAGTGGATTAAAAACTCCAGATGCAGCTATTGCTAAAATTATAGATACTGCCGATCTTGTTTTAATAATTGGTAACAAGTTTACAGATTTAACTTCATCATTTTTCCAATTAAACTTTAATAAAGATAATGTTGTAGAAATTAGTGATACTCATGTTAAGTATGACAATAAAATCTTTACTAACCACTCATTTGGATTCTTAGTAAAAATGTTAGCTAATGATACTAATATCAATTACAAAGGTTTAAGTGTTTTAGAAAATAGAGTTGCAGTTGAATTTAATCCAACAGAAGAAAAAATTACTTACAACAGATTACAAGTGGCTTTAAATAATTACTTTGTTGAAAAAGATATTTTAGTTTCAGATGTTGGTACTTGTACATTCTTATCTCAATACATCCAATTAAAAAAAGATATGAAATTTATTATGCAACCATTATGAGCTTCAATTGGATTTAGTTTCCCAGCAAGTATTGGTGCACAAATTGCTTCAAACTCTAAAGTAGTAAACATTTTAGGTGATGGTGCATTTAATATGGTGTTTAATGAATTAATCACTGTAATTAATAAACAAATTCCAATCACTACAATCCTTTTAAATAATAATGGTTATACAATTGAAAAAGTAATTCATGGAGATGGAAAACCATATAATGAATTACCAAAAGTAAATTACTCTCAACTTATTAAAGCTTTTGATCCAGAAGGTGAAAAAAGTATTTCACTAAGAGTTACAAATGAAATTGAACTTCAAGAAGCATTAGTAATTAGTAGAAGCTCAGATAAATTTGTTTTCATTGAAGTTTGTTTAGAACAAAATGATATTCCAGAAGCTTTAAAAGGTTTCTTTAACAAGTAATATCTAATATTTATAAATTAAAACCATCTCAAGTCAGAGATGGTTTTTTATATTTATTGAAATTGAATTAGGTCAATAATATTTTTATTTTTTTGGATTAAGAATATTTAATTATTTTATAAGTTGATTTATTAAAAAATAATTTAAGATATTAATTAGCAAATAGGTGAATTTATGATTGTTAACTGTATTGATATTGCTAATAATATCTTAGATAAATTTAAAAGTGATTTAGAAAAATTAAAAAAGAAAAAGATTATTCCTCACATGGCAATAGTTAAAATTAATGATGATGCTGCAAGTGATAAATATGTTTCTATTAAATTAAAAAAAGCTGCAGAACTTGGTGTTAAAACAACTTTAATAAGTGAAGGAATAAAAACACAAGATGATTTAATTAAGCAAATCCATATTTTAAATAATGATGATTCAATTGATGGATATATTATTCAATTACCATTACCAAAAGGATTTGATAGTAATGTCATTTGTGAGCATATTGATGTTAATAAAGATATAGATGGATTATCTAGTTTTGCAATATCTAGAAATTTAGCTAACTCCAATCTTTTTCACCCTAAACCTTGTACAGCTAATGGAATTATAGAAATATTAAAACAATCAAATTATTCAATAGAAGGTAAGCATGCTGTTATCATTAATAGAAGTATGATTGTAGGTAAACCTTTAATAGGTTTATTTTTAGAAAATAATGCCACTGTTACAGTTTGTCATACTAAAACACAAAACTTAAAAGAGATGACTAAAACTGCAGATATAGTTGTTGTAGCAATTGGTAAACCAGACTTTTTAACAAAAGACATGGTTAATCCCAATGCTTTTGTAATAGATGCTGGTATTAGTGTGGTAGATGGTAAAGTTGTTGGTGATGCAGCTAAAGATCTACAAGAATATGTTAAATATATTACACCAGTTCCAAATGGTGTAGGAAGATTAACTGTAGCTATGATATTTAAAAATTTAATGGATTTAGTAAAAGAAAAATACAATGAAAGAATATAAAGACTTATTAAAACTGGTTTTAGATAATGGGATAATGCAAGAGAACAGAACTGATACTGATGCTATTGCATATTTTGGAACACAATCTAGATATGATCTAACTAAAGGTTTTCCATTATTAACAACTAAGAAAATGGCTTATAAAGCAATTTTCCATGAATTATTATGATTTTTAAAAGGTGAAACTAATATTAAATACCTTGTGGATAATAATGTAAAAATCTGAAATGAATGACCTTATGAAAACTATAAAAAATCTCCATATTTCAAAAATGAATCTATTGATGAATTCATTTTAAAAATTAAAGAAGATGATTCATTTGCTAAACAATTTGGTGAACTTGGACCAGTATATGGAAGACAATGAAGAAATTTTAATGGGGTAGATCAAATTACTAATCTAATAGAAGAGATCAAGAAAAATAAGTATTCTAGAAGATTAATTGTAAGTGTTTGAAATCCTAGTGAAATTAAAAATATGTTATTACCACCTTGTCATTGTTTATTTCAATTTTTTGTTAATTCAAAAAATGAATTATCTTGTCAGTTATATCAAAGAAGTGCAGATCTATTTTTAGGAGTTCCTTTTAATATTGCTTCATATAGTTTATTAACTTATATGATTGCTCAAGTTACAAATACTACTGCAAAAGAATTTGTTCACACTATTGGAGTAGCTCATATTTATAACAATCATATTGATCAAGTTAAAGAACAACTAACTAGAGAACCATTGCAATTACCAACATTAGTATTAAATAAAAATATTAAAAATATCTTTGATTTTAAAATAGAAGATATTGAAATTAAAGATTATAATTCTCATCCAGCTATTAAAGGGAAGGTAGCAGTATAATGTTTATTTCTATTTGATGTGAAGATAAAAATAGAGGAATAGGTAAAAACAATAAATTACCTTGAAACATTAAAGAGGATTTAAATCTATTTAAAAAACATACTTTAAATAACACTATAGTAATGGGGAAAAACACTTTCTTATCAATTGGTAAAGCTTTACCAAATAGAAAAAATATTGTTATTTCTAAAACATTAGATGCATCCTTATATAAGGATATAGAAGTATATGATGATATTGAACAATTCTATAATGAATATAAAAATAGAGATGAATCAATATTTATTATTGGTGGTAAAAGTATCTATGATTATTTTATTAACAAATGTTCAATACTATATGTATCTAAACTAAATTCAGCATATGAATGTGATTTATTTATGGATAATAGCTTTGATGGTTTTGAAATAGTAAACCAAAAAGAATATGAACAATTTACATTTTTTGAATATAGAAAAGTTTAATCAACTTTATAATTGATATGCACAAAAAAGTGGAATAAATGATTATTTTAACTTTTACTTTTTTTAGTTAGAATATGATAACTTAGAAAGATGAACTATTAATTAACTGCTACTATTAACTAATTTATAGAGATTAGTTTTATAGCAGTTAATTTTAATAAACTTAAAGGAATTAAATAAATATGAAATTTTCAAAAAAATTATTATTAGGTACTGCTTCTTTTTCAGCTATAGTTTCAGTTCCTGTTTTATTAGCGAGCTGTGGAGCAGTTTCTTCTAATTCATCTGATCAAAACAATAATTCAGATAACAATGGATCAGGAAGTAACAATTCTAATAATAGTAATGAACAATACTCAGATGAATCTGCAGATTTAGAAGCTAGTGTTATGGTTTCAAATGGTACAAATGATAGAACTATGAGTGAAGCACAAATAAGTAGACAACAAAAAAATGCAGCAGATGCAAAAGTAGAATTAGAGGCTTTGCAAAAATATGAAAAGAAAGAAGGAGACGATGATTCTGATCCTGCTTTAAAAGCAATGGTAGATAAAGTAAATGAACATAATGCTAAAAAACAAAGTATTTCAGATAAATCATTTGATCTCCAAGCAAAGGTTGATGCAGTAACAGGAACTGAAGAAAGTGATTACATTAATGTATGAACTGAAATTGCTAAGGCATATAAAGAAAATAATATTGGTCATTTATTTGTTTCGAAATCACAATATTTAAGTACATATAAAGAAACACATAAATCTTTAATTATAGATAAGAACATAAATCAAGATATAAGCAATGATAATAAAATATATAGTTATTTTCTTAGTGACTATTTACATTTAGCATCATTAAAAGAAGAGTTTTTAATTTATGCTTATGCTAAGAAAATGGACAACCCCTATGTATTAGGCAAAGGTCAAGAAGATGTTAAAAATCTTTATGGTTATCTTACTCATAACATTAAAAAAGAAAAAGAGAGTTTACAGTTCTTGTTGGATTATGCATTTGCTGCATAACATATTTGAATAATTAATAAGAATATATAAGTTGTTCATACATAGTGTTTACAATGATTTTTCTTATTAATATCAAATAACTAAATTTCATTTCATATACACAAAAAGGTAGAGTTAATTAGAATTAACTATACCTTTTTTATTTTGTTAGTTTAACATATTTCATTTATATAACAAAAATCAATAAGATAGACAACAATTTATATCTAAAACAAAATTAATAACATATATTTTTTGTATTTATTTCCTTTTATAGTTCAGATAATTCTAATTATTTCTCCTCATTATTTTTTAGTTTAACTGGTAAATTTGTCTTTTTTATATTTCAAAATTTGAAAGGTAATAATTATTAACTAAATATTATGAAAATTAAAAAAATTAAATTATTGAAAGCTCTTGCATTAACCGGAGCTTTTGGAATTGTTGCAACAGTTCCAGTAATTGTTTCTTCTTGTTCTTCAACAAGTGATAACAATGGAGGGAATGGAAACAATAACAACAATGGCAACCAAGATGGTAATGGTCAACAACAAACTGAAATTACACCAACAATAAAAAAAGAAGTATCTCTATCAGGTGCTTTAAGTAAAATTTATGATGCAAATAAATCTACAAGTGATTTAATTGCTGAAGATATTAAAGCAAATCCAACAAATTATTTTGACAATGGAGAAGCTTTAAAAGATCTTATTAAAGATGCAACAGTGAGTGTTAATGGTGGATTTACTGAATCTACTTTCAAAGGTGATACATATGAAACTTGATCAGCTAAAGTTGGTGATAAAAAAGGGACTTATGCACAAGCTTCAAAACAATTGGATATTAAATCAATAAATGATTTAGAAACACAACTTGGAGATTCAAATAATATAAAAATTATTTGTGATGCTATTCCTACTTTGAAATTAACTAATGGTTCTGATTATAAAGTTGAAAAGAATGCACTAAAATTAGATGGTGATCTACTACATGTTAATATATCAGCAAAAGAAAATGGAACAACTGCAGTAAGTATGGATTTAGCTATACCAGTATCTGATCTAAATTTAAAGATAGATGCTTTAAAAATATCAGTTAGTGGAACAGGTATTAAAGAATCTACTGATTTAACTACTAATTATAAATTCAATGTTGGTATTGATAATACAGTTAAACCAATAACAAATGCTACAGGAACTGTAACTGCAGGTGATAGAGAAAAAGTGATGACAGTAATGAAAGCTTTAGGGTATACTGTTTCAGGTCAAGATGATAAATTAGACAATGATAAACTTTCAGATGCTTTAGGTTTATATAACTGTAACTTTGAAGCAGTTAGTAGCAAACCCGTAAGTGGTCAAGCTAATAAATATACTATTACATTAAAAGCCACTCCAAATGAAGGATATGTTTGAGAAGATGGAACAAACAACCCTAAAACAGACATTACATTTGAAGCGACTTTAAATTAAAAAATAATAATAAGTTAAATACTTGTTTATTTTAATAATAGAAAAAAGGTAGAGTTAATATAAATTAACTCTACCTTTTTAAGTTATACATTTAACATATTTCATTTATATATCAAAAACACTCAATATTCTTAATAATTAATACTCAAAATTAAATAAAACACAAAGAAATTTTGCATTTTCTTTTATTTCTTTAGAAGTAATTTATATTATCTCTACTTACAATTTTTATTCATTTAACTGGTAAATTTGTCTTTTTTAAAATTTCAAAATTTGAAAGGTAATAATTATTAACTAAATATGAAAATTAAAAAAATTAAATTATTGAAAGCTTTGGCATTAACCGGAGCTTTTGGAATTGTTGCAACAGTTCCAGTAATTGTTTCTTCTTGTTCTTCAACAAGTGATAACAATGGAAATAGTGACAATAATCCAGGTGGCCAAGGAGATGGTGGCCAACAACAAACTGAAGTTACACCAACAATAAAAACTGAAGTATCTTTATCAGGTGCTTTAAGTAAAATTTATGATGGTAAAAAAACTACAAGTGATTTAATTGCTGAAGATATTAAAGCTAACCCTACAAACTATTTTGATAATGGAGATGCTTTAAAAGAACTTATTAAAGATGCAACAGTAAGTGTAAATGGTGGATTTACTGAATCAACTTTTAAAGGTGAAACATATGATGTTTGATCAAAAGATGCAAAAAAGGGAACATACCCGCAATCTGCTGCACAATTAAACATCAAATCAATAAATGATTTAGAAACACAACTTGGAGACTCGAAAGCAATTCAAACACTTTGTGAATCTATTTCTAGTTTAAAAATAACAAATGGTTCTGATTATAAAGTTGAAAAGAATGCATTAAAATTAGATGGAGATCTATTGCATGTTAATATAACAGCAAAAGAAGATGGAAAAACAGACCGTGTTAAAATGGATTTAGCTATTCCTGTATCAGATCTAAATTTAAAAATAGATGATTTAAAAATATCAGTTAATGGAACAGGAATCAAAACATCAACTGATTTGACAACAAAATACACATTTAATGTTGGTATTGATAATACGGTTAAGACAATAACTGGAGCTAAGGGAGTTTTAGCAGAAAATGAAAGAAAAGAATTTTTAAAAGTAATGAAAGCTTTAGGTTACACTGATACAGCTGGAACTAATTTAGATAACGATAAACTTTCAGATGCATTAGGATTGTATAATTGTTCTTTTGAAGTTACTGGAGTTGATCCAGTTACTGGTAGTACAAGTGGAGAATATACAATCAAATTAAAAGCTACACCTAACAAAGATTATGTTTGAGAAGATGGTACAAACACACCTAAAACAGATGTATCATTTGTTGCTACTTTAAGTAATAGTTAAGAAATAAAAACATTGTTTATTTTAATAATAGAAAAAGGTAGAGTTAATAGGAATTAACTCTACCTTTTTTATTTTTATCTATTTAACATATTTCATTTATATACCAAAAATACCTAATATTGTTAATAATTATTACTCTCAATGAAATAAAACACAAAGAAATTTTGCATTTAGTTTTAATTTATTTAGAAACAATTCCTATTATTTCTACCCATCAATTTTCATTTATTTAACTGGTAAATTTGTCTTTTTTATATTTCAAAATTTGAAAGGTAATAATTATTAACTAAATATTATGAAAATTAAAAAAATTAAATTATTGAAAGCTCTTGCATTAACCGGGGCTTTTGGAATTGTTGCAACAGTTCCAGTAATTGTTTCTTCTTGTTCTTCAACAAGTGATAACAATGGTAATGGAAACAATAACAATGATAATAATGGTGGAGGAAGTGGAACTGACCAACAACAAGGTACAACTTACACTCCTGCTATTAAAACAGAAGTTTCTTTAAGTGGTTCATTAAGTAAAATTTATGACACTACTACTGGAGACTCTAGAAAAAACACTAATGAAATGATAGCTCAGGATATTTTATCAAATCCTGAAGATTATTTTACTAATGGTGCAGATTTAAAAAATGTTCAAGGTTGAAGTGTTACTGTAGATGGTAATTTTGATTCACAATCTACATGAACAGGAGAAGCATATAGTGCATGATCAGCAAATGCTACTTTTTCAGGTGTTTATGCAATTGCTTCAGAACAATTAAACATAACTTCATTAAATGATTTAAAAACTCAATTGAGTGATTCAACAAAACTAAAAGCAATTTGTGATGCAATTCCTGGTTTAAGATTTAGTAGTGCTACTGCTAGTAGTTATCAAGTTCAGAATCAAGTAGGTTTTACAGGTGATGACTTATTGCATATTAATGTAACTGCTCAAGATGGTAATAATACACGTAATATGAATCTAGGAATTCCGGTATCAGATCTTAATTTAAAAATTACTGGTCTTAAAGTTTCAGTAAATGGTACTAATAATGAAACAGGTAATAATGTTGAATCTGTTGAAAACTTAACTACTGATTTTACTTATAATATTGGTATTAAAGATACTGTAGACTTTACACAACCAACTACAACTCCTACAACTACAGAAGCTAATAAAAATAATGTTAATGAAGCATTAAAAGCATTAGGCTATACAAAGACAGATGGGTCTTTAGATAATGATAAAATTGCTGCTGCAGTAGGAATATATAATTGTACTTTTGTTGCTTCTTCTATTCAAGAAGATAGTAACACACCAAATAAATTTACTATTACTTTAAAAGCTACTCCAAATGAAAATTATGTTTGAGAAGATGGAACTAGAGAAGCAAAAGATGTTTCATTTGATGTTACTTTTACAGTAAATTAGTGATCAACAAATAAACAAACTATAAATAAAAAGTAGAGTTAACAAGAATTATTTCTAAAAAATAGAAACTAAATGCAAATATTTTTTGTTTTTTATTTCATTTTGGATATTAATTATTAACAATATTAGATATTTTTGATATATAAATGAAATATGTTAAATAGATAAAAATTAAAAAAGTAGAGTTAATTCTTGTTACCTCTACTTATTAATTTTCTGTTTAACTAGTAAATTTGTCTTTTTTATATTTCAAAATTTGAAAGGTAATAATTATTAACTAAATATTATGAAAATTAAAAAAATTAAATTATTGAAAGCTCTTGCATTAACCGGGGCTTTTGGAATTGTTGCAACAGTTCCAGTAATTGTTTCTTCTTGTTCTTCTACAAGTGAAAACAATGGTAATGGAAACGGGAATGGTGGAACAGATGGTAACACTCAACAAACAGAAGTTACACCTGCAATAAAATCTGAAGTATCATTAACTGGAGCATTAAGTAAAATATATGATACTAAAACAGGCACAGACAGAGAAACAACTTCTCAATTGATAGTTAAAGATATTAAAGCTAATCCAGAAAATTATTTCACTAATGGTGAAGCTTTAAAGGATGTAATAGCTAGTGCTACTGTAACAGTAGATGGAGGTTTTACAGAATCAACATTTACAGGTGAAGCATACAGTGTTTGATCAGCTAAAGCAGATGTTAAAAAAGGAACATATTCACAAGCATCAAAACAATTGGATATTAAATCTATAAATGATTTACAAACAGTTTTAGGTGATTCTGCTGCAATTAAGGGAATCTGTGATCTTATTCCAAACTTAAAATTAAATAATGGTACTGATTATAAGGTTACAAATAATGGATTATCATTATCTGAAGATTTATTACACATTAATGTAACAGCAAAAGATGGTCAAACAGATGTTAGTATGGATTTAGCTATTCCAGTATCTGATTTAAATTTAAAAATAGATGGTTTAAAAATATCAGTTAGTGGAACAGGTATTAAAACTAGTGAATTAACAACAAATTACAAATTTAACATTGGTATTGATAACACTGTTAAAACACTAACACCTGCTGCTGTAACATTAGCAGAAGCTGATAGAACAAATGCAGAAAAAGTATTAGAAAAATTAGGATATGCTACTGTTTCAGGTTCTACTTACACATTAGATCAAGATAAACTTGCAGATGCATTAGGTTTATATAACTGTAAATTTGAAGCTGTTAAAAGTGAAAAAGATAGTACTAATAATAATAAATATACAGTTACTTTAAAAGCAACACCTAATGATGGTTACTTTTGAGAAGATGGTACAAACGGAGCAAAAGAAGATATTTCATTTGTAGCAACTTTTAGCTAAAAAGTTGTTTTAAAACAAATTACATTAATTTTTTTTATTAAAAAAAGTAGAGTTAATCAGCATTAACTCTACTTTTTTTCATAATCCAACTTAACATATTTCATTTATATACCAAAAATTACTTATATGC
Organism: Malacoplasma penetrans HF-2; assembly: GCF_000011225.1. Classification (NCBI taxonomy): domain Bacteria; kingdom Bacillati; phylum Mycoplasmatota; order Mycoplasmoidales; family Mycoplasmoidaceae; genus Malacoplasma; species Malacoplasma penetrans. The sequence continues at coordinate 875,910 of NC_004432.1, read as the reverse complement.
TTACTAAATATTTTCCTAAATTAAATAAAACACATATATTTTTTGTATTTATTTGAACTTTTATTTCAGATAATGCTGATTATTTCTACTGATGATTTTGACTTAACTGGTAAATTTGTCTTTTTTATATTTCAAAATTTGAAAGGTAATAATTATTAACTAAATATTATGAAAATTAAAAAAATTAAATTATTGAAAGCTCTTGCATTAACCGGAGCTTTTGGAATTGTTGCAACAGTTCCAGTAATTGTTTCTTCTTGTTCGTCAACTGATAACAATGGAGGAACTGGTGATAACAACACAGGTGGTGGAGGTAGCGGAACTGACCAACAACAAGGTACAACTTATACTCCTGCAATCAAATCAGATGTAACTTTAAGTGGTGCATTAAGTAAAATTTATGACACTACAAACACTGGTGATTCCAGAAAAAATACAAATACTTTGATAGCTGAAGATATTAAAGCTAATCCAGAAAATTATTTCACTAATGGAGAAGACTTAAAGAAGGTAGAAGGATGAAGTGTTACTGTTGATGGTAGTTTTGATTCAAATTCTGTATGAACAGGAGATGCTTATTCAAAATGATCTGCTGTAGCTGATACTCACAAAGGTGTTTATAAGTCTACTTCAAAACAACTAAATATAAATTCTTTAAAAGATCTTAAATCTCAATTAGATACTTCAGCAAAAATAAAAGCTATTTGTGATGAATCAAATTTAGTTTTTAGTACAGCTGATGCAGACAGTTACAAGATCCAAAATGAATTAGGGTTTACTGGAGGTGATTTATTACATATTAATGTAACAGCAACTCAAGCAGGTAAAACTCTTAATATGGATTTAGGGATTCCTGTATCAGATCTTAATTTAAAAATTACAGATCTTAAAGTTTCTGTAACAGCTTCTAATAATTCAACAGGAAATAATGTTGCAGCTGTATCAGATTTAACAACAAACTTTACATACAACATTGGTATAAAAGAAGAAGTTACTGCACCTACTGAAAAACCAAATTTAGCAAAAACAGATAAGGGTGAAGTGATGAAAGTTTTAAAAGCACTAGGATATACTCAAACTGGTGATGAGACTAAATTGGATAATGATAAAGTTTCTAATAGTTTAGGTTTATACAATTGTGAATTTACAGCTGTAAGTGCTACTCCTGTAGAAGGTTCTGAAGATAAGTTTACAATTAAACTTAAAGCAAAACCATTGACTGATTATGTTTGAGAAGATGGTACAAACACTGAAAAAGAAATTTCTTTTGAAGCTACTTTTACAATGACAGGAAACTAATATAAATTAAATAAAACAAACTAAGTTTTAATAAATTCAAATTCCTATTTAATGGGAACTAAACAAAAATGCCTCTTTAATAAAGAGGTATTTTTGTTTTTAATGAACTAATAAATCTAAAAAAGTGTGTTAACAAAACATTTATTTTTTTGTAATTTTATTAAAAATATTTAAAGTTCAAAAGAAAATATACACTCTATAAAAAAAACAACTTGAACCAAACAAGTGTTAAAAATATATGCATTTATTTAATTGGACATATTACTTTTTTTAGTTAATAATAAGTAATTAAAAATTAAAAGAGAAATAAGTAGGTAAAAAGAACACAGAAGTAAAATTGTTTTTACTTTGTTTTTTCTTTTATTTATTTAACTATTATTTTTTTATTTATTAAATTACAGAAAGGAATGATTATTAACTAAATATGAAAATTAAAAAAATAAAATTATTAAAAGCTTTAGCATTAACAAGCACTTTAGGAATTGTTTCAATAGTTCCAATTATTATTTCTTCTTGTTCAGTTGCAGACAATAACACAAATGATAACTCAAATAATAATAATAATAATAACGGTAATAACAGCAACAATGAAAACAACTCTGGTCAAGGTAATGGTGATAGTAATAGCAATAACCAAGGTGAAAGTAATCCTAATGAAAACAATGGGAATGGTAATCAAGGAGACCAACAAACTGAAACTATTACTCCTAAAATAAAATCAACAGTAACACTGGGTGGTGCTTTAAGTAATATCTATGACACAGCTAATACTAGTAATACAAATAATTTAATAGCAGATGAAATTAAAAAGAATCTTAGTGAAGTATTTGATAACGGGGAAGCATTAAAAGACATTTCTAGTTTAGACATTAGTGTAAATCATAAATTTCCAGATTCAACTTGGACTGGTTTGCCTTTTAACCATTCATCGGATGGTTCAAGTGTGTTTTGAGGGAACGATCAAGCAGACCAAACTAGTATACTAATTGAACCAGAAAATAAATTATTGTATCCATCTAAAACTCAACCTCTTACTATTTCATCATTAAGTGATTTGAAAACACAATTGAATGATTCAAAACTTAAAGAGATTCTTAAAGATACCGAAACAAAACCAGAAGCTAACACAACATATAGTGTTGACAATGCTTTAGGTTTTACTAATAAAGCTTTAGGTTCTGACAATAAAGATTTACTTCATGTTAATGTTGTAGGAACAACAAAAGTAGAAGGTTCAGAAGATACTACTACTAACTATGATTTACAAATTCCAGTTTCAGATTTAAATCTAAAATTAACTGATTTAGAAGTAACAGTTAAAGGGGATAATGTAACTACATCTACATTAAGAACAACATTAACTTATAATATTGGAATTAATGATTCTACTAATCAAGATAATGAAGGTGCTAAACCTCAAGCTACTGAATCAGATGCTGGGAAGCTAGATACTATATTAGTTAAATTTGGATATGCAAATGAAGGAACTCAAGGTCAAGAAGCAACATTAAATAATGAGAACTTAATTGAAGGTTTAGGAATTTATAATGTTACTTTTTCAAAAGACTCTAATTCTAAAATAGAACCCAAAACTAATAGTGGTAATGAAGAAAATGAAAAAACATATACAATCACATTAAGTGCTAAACCAAATGATGGATATGTATGAGAAGATGGAACTAGCACGGCAAAAAACATTTCTTTTGATGTAATTCTTGATATTACTGCAGCTGCGCAACCATAAAATTTGGTTATAAATAAAAAATAAACTAAGTATTTTATTAAATAAAAAAGTAGAGTTAATTGGAATTAACTCTACTTTTTATTATGCATTAGTTTAACATATTTCATTTATATACCAAAAATGGTTTATATAGTCATTAATTAGTACTGAAAATGAAATAAAACACATAAATTTTTTGTATTTATTTGAATTTAATTTCAGATAATTCCAATTACCTCTCCTTAATAATTATTGCCTTAGTTTAACTGGTAAATTTGTCTTTTTTATATTTCAAATTTTGAAAGGTAATAATTATTAACTAAATATGAAAATTAAAAAAATTAAATTATTGAAAGCTCTTGCATTAACCGGAGCTTTTGGAATTGTTGCAACAGTTCCAATAATTGTTTCATCTTGTTCTTCTACTGATAATGGTGGATCAGGAAATAATACAGGTGGAAATGGAAATCAAGGTGATGGTGGAGGATCAGGCAATACTGACCAACAAGAAAATAAAACTGTTAAGCCAGAACTTAAAGATAATGTGGAATTAAATGGTAAATTAAGCACTATTTATGGAACAGATTCTAAAACTACAAATGAATTAATATCAGAAGATATTAAAGCAAATCCAGAAAATTATTTTACTAATGGTTCTGAATTAAAAGATGTTATTAATCAATCTACTGTAACTGTAGATGGTGGATTTAGTGCATCTCAATGAACTGAAGGAAGTGATTATACTACATGATCTGCAGTTACAGGAGTTGTTAAAGTTACTTACCCTGCTGCTGCACCACAAATAGATATTGCTTCATTAAATGCATTAAAACAAGAAACATTTAAAGATGATACTACTATACAAGCTTTTTTAACTGCTGCAAATTTAAGTTTTTCTAACACTTCAAGTTTTACAGTTGAAAATAAATTAGGCTTAACAAATGGAGACTTACTTCATGTAAATATAAAAGCAAATAGAACTGCAGCTAATGGAGGAAATCTTAATTTAGATTTACAAATCCCTGTATCTAACATTAACTTAAAAACAATACTTAAAGTTTCAGTTAGTGCAACAAATAATTCTACTGGAACAAATATAGAAGCAGTAAGTGATTTAACTACAAACTTTAGTTACAACATTGGAATAGATTCAACGCTTAACTTTACTCAAACTGGTACTGCTCCTACTGCTACTACAGCTGAAGCTAATAATGCAACAGAAGTTCTTAAAAAATTAGGGTATCAAACAGGCAATAATTTGGATAATGATAAAATATCAGCAGCTCTAGGAATTTACAATTGTAAATTTACTCCTAAGAGTGCTACAGAAAAACAAGGTGCTACAGCAGGTCTTGGTGGTAATAAAGTTTATACTGTTGTAGTAGATGCAGCACCATATGATTCTAACTATGTTTGAGATGATGGTTCAACAGATACTAAAGAGTTTTCTTTTGATGTTAGTTTAACTGTAAACTAAATAAGTTTTTAAATAACAAAAATCTATATTAAAAAAATTTAACAAAAAGTAGAGCTAATAAAATTTGCTCTACTTTTTTGTTTTATACATTTCCTTTTCATAGATATAAATTTTTATTTAATAATGGTTTTGAAAAAAATTATTTTAAATTTATTAAAATTCAATAATCTTGTTAATTTTAAAATTATCTTTTTCATTAAAATTTGTGTTTAAGATTTGAAGAAATTTTTGTAAACTAATTATTTATATAAAACCAATCTAATTGCAATTGACTTAAACCTTACTTTAAGTTTTACAATGATAACAAATCATATTAATTTAAAGGAATAATATTATGGCTAATAATAAAACTTTAATTGCTTATTTTTCATTAACTCAAAATACTAAAAAAGCAGCAAATGCATTACATTCAAAAGTTAAATCAGATGTTTTTGAAATATTAGCAAAACAACCATATACAGCACAAGATATTGATTACAATACAAAAGATTGTCGTGCAGAAGTTGAAGCTAATACAGATGCAAGACCAGAAGTTGCTAATAAAATAGAAAATTTTGATGATTATGATGTTTTCTTTATTGGATTTCCAATTTGATGATATACAGTTCCAAAAGTTGTTTGTACTTTTTTAGAATCTTATGATTTTAAAAACAAAACAGTTATACCTTTTTGTACATCAGGAGGTTCTTCTTTAGAATCAATAATCTCAGATTTTAAAAAATGTGTTCCTAATGCAAATGTTAAAAAAGGAAAACTAATTAGTAGTTATTCATTAAATAATGATATTCAAAGTCTAATTAATCAATTAGATTAAAGCTTAATAAATTTATATCTTTAATTTAAACAACATAATATTTGCTTGTATTTAAGTGTTTATATACATTAGATATTATTATGGTAAAGTTTTTAATTTTCCAATTAGTCTTTTAAATTTAATTCTTGTTAGAATATAGTAATTAATTACTTAAGGGAATATTATGAAATTAGCAGAAGCTTTACAAGAAAGAGCAGATTTAAGCAGAAGTATTGAAGAATTAAAAAATCGTTTAAAAACTAATGTTTTAGTTCAAGAAGGAGAAAAACCTTCAGAAGATCCACTTAAATTAAAACAAGACTTAGATAATGCAATTGAACGTTTTCATTATTTAGTAGCCAAAATTAATTTAACTAATTCTTTAATTAAAGTTGATGGAATTACTTTAACTGAAATGATTGCTAAAAAGGATGCACTTTTAGTTAAGATTCAAGCTTATAAAGATGTTGCATATTCTGGAAGCCAAGGTTCATATCGTGCAAGAAATAGTGAGATTAAAATTAAATCTACTATTATAGTTTCTAACTGACAATCTAAAATTGATAGTATGTCTAAAGAACTACGTTTATTAGATAACAAATTACAAGAAAGTAATTGAGCAATTGATCTAATTGAATAATTGTTAAGTTGGTAACAATTACAGGGCGAATATCACGCAGGCAACAGCGTTAGTTGCAATCCTTGTTGAAACAATATAATTAAATTTAAATTAAAAATACACTTATTGTTATAGCTAATAATGCAAAAGTGTATAGTTATTAATTATTGTTTATTACCATGATGTTGACTGTATTGTGAGGGAGGTTTGGGGTTTGTTAACAAACAAAGAGACATTTAAAAAATGTCTTTTTTTAATTCTGAAAATTATTAAAGTTATTTTATTTAATGATATAAATCAATTTAGATTTATTTAGTTAATGCTTTTTTAATACTAAATTTGAAATTCCATAACTTAAAAAAGGTAGAGTTAATGTAAATTAACTATACCTTTTTTGTTTTTATCTATTTAACATATTTCATTTATATATCAAAATGACTTAATATAGTTAACAATTAGTATTCAAAACAAAATTAAACACATATATTTTTTGCATTTAGTTTATCTTTTGTAGAAATAATTTACATTATCTCTACTTGCTGTTTTTCTTATTTAACTGGTAAATTTGTCTTTTTTAAATTTCAAATTTTGAAAGGTAATAATTATTAACTAAATATGAAAATTAAAAAAATTAAATTATTGAAAGCTTTGGCTATGACCGGGGCTTTTGGAATTGTTGCAACAGTTCCAGTGATTGTTTCTTCTTGTTCTTCAACAAGTGATAACAATGGAAATAATAATGGTGGTAATGGAAACCAACAAACTCAAACTATTACACCTGAACTTAATGAAACTGTAAACTTAAGCGGTTCTTTATCTGATATTTATGATTCAACAGGAACTCTAAATGCGAATCAAAAAATAGCTGCTGATATTAAAGATAATCATTTAAGTGATGTTTTTGCCAATGGTCAAGCATTAAGTGAAGTATCTGATCTATCTGTTACAGTTAGTGGAGAATTTTCAAGAGCATTATGAACAGGTTTAACTTTTAATGGTGAAACTGGAAATTGAGAAGATTCTGAAGATAATTCAAATAATATAACAATTGCAGATGCAAACAAGCTTGTATATACATCTGAAAGTGATCAAATAAATATTGAATCATTAGATGATTTGCACAATAAACTAAGTGTAAGAGAAACTTTAAAAACTGCTTTAGAAAATGCTGGTGTTGCTAGTATTCCAGAAACTACTACATTAGCAGTAAGTAATAATCTAGGTTTTACAAATGGAGACTTACTTCATGTTAATGTAACTGCTACACCAACAGGAGCTAGTGCAACTGCAACTAATTATGATTTACAAATTCCTGTTTCAAATCTTAATTTAGTGGTTCCTAATTTAACAATTACTGTTGCTGGAACAAATGTAGGTGAAGCTAATAGAACTACAACTAACTTTAATTTTAATGTTGGGATTGATCCTACACTTAATTTTAGTCAAACAGGTAATGCCCCATCGGCAACAACTGATGAAGTTACAGGAGATGATGCTGCATCAACTATATTACAAAAATTAGGTTACACTACTGCAACTGGTAGTACTGATTTAAGCAATGACAAAATTTCAGCTGCTCTAGGAATTTATAATTGTAAATTTACTCCAACAAATGCAACTGAAAATACTAGTGCTACTGCAACAAACAATGGTAATAAAGTTTATACAGTTACTGTAACTGCAGAACCATATGATACAAGTTATGTATGAGATGATGGATCTTCAGGTTCTAAAGAATTTACTTTTGATGTAAGCTTGACTGTTAATTAAAAGTTAATTTAAATACTATAACAAACTACATATGTTAGTGTCATTATAAAAAGTAGAGTTAACACCAATTAACTCTACTTTTTATATTTTTATCTATTTAACATATTTCATTTATATATCAAAAAGACTTAATATAGTTGTTAATTAACACTAGAAATAAAATAAATAACATAAATTTTTTGCATTTAGTTTAGATTTTGTAGAAGTAATTGGTGTTATTTCTACATACTAATTTTTCTATTTAACTAGTAAATTTGTTTTTTTTAAATTTCAAATTTTGAAAGGTAATAATTATTAACTAAATATGAAAATTAAAAAAATTAAATTATTGAAAGCTTTGGCTATGACCGGAGCTTTTGGAATTGTTGCAACAGTTCCAGTAATTGTTTCATCTTGTTCTTCTACAAGCGATAACAATGGTAATGGAAATACTAATGGAAACACAGAAACACAAAAAGTTACTCCAGTACTAAAAGATTCAGTAGACTTGAAAGGTTCATTAAGTAAAATTTTTGATACTACTGCAACTGATGCTGCTTCTAGAAAATCAACTAACACTTTAATTTCTGAAGACATTAAAGCAAATCCTGAAGACTACTTCACTAATGGAAGTGATTCTAATGTACAAAGTGCAATTCAAAGCGCAACAATAGATGTTGAAGGCAATTTTTCTAATGCATCTTGAACTGGAAATGCTTATGATACTAACACAAATACATGAAGTGGTGTAACTATTGAAGATGCAAACAAGTTAGTTTATACTTCAAATTCAGCACAATTAACTTTTAAAGATTTAGATGGTTTAAAAGCAGAATTAGAAAAAACAACTGGAACAGATAGTAAAACTGTTGCACAAGTTGCATTAGAAGCAGCAGGAGCAACTTTTGCATCAGGAACTACTATAACTATTGAAAATAGATTAGGATTTACAAATGATGATTTAATTCATGTAAATGTTAAAGCTGCTCCATCATCTGGGAATCCTGTAAACTATGATCTTCAAATCCCTACTTCTGACTTAAACTTATCTGTTACAGGTTTAAGCATTAAAGTAACAGGGGAAAATATCACTGAAGGTGAAAAAACAACTACAAACTTCACATATAACATTGGTATTAAAGAGGGTGTAATAGTTCCAACTGATAAACCCAATCTAGCTACTGCAGATAAAGGTACTCAAATGAAAGTTATGGAAGCATTAGGTTATACAAACACTGCTGGTGATGCTTTAGATGATAATAAAATTTCAGTTAAATTGGGATTATACAATTGTAAATTTACATTGGTTTCTGCTACAGAAGACACAAATAATGCAGGTACATTTACAATTAAGATAAGTGCTACTCCTAATGAAGGATATGTTTAAGAAGACGGAACAAATAGTGCCAAAGAATTCACATTTGATGCATCTTTTACACTAACAAGCTAATTGATTTTAAAATGATTATTAATTAAAAAAGTAGAGTTAACTTGAATTAACTCTACTTTTTTTGTTTTTGTTCATCTAACATATTTCATTTATATATCAAAAATAGCTAAGTTAGTTATTAATTGATACCTAAAAAACAATTAAGCACATATATTTTTTGCACTTTGTTGAATTTTATTTAGAAATAATTCAAGTTATTTCTCCTATATGTTTTTTGTTATCTAACTGGTAAATTTGTCTTTTTTAAATTTCAAATTTTGAAAGGTAATAATTATTAACTAAATATGAAAATTAAAAAAATTAAATTATTGAAAGCTTTGGCTATGACTGGAGCTTTTGGAATTGTTGCAACAGTTCCAGTAATTGTGTCAGCTTGTTCTTCAACAAGTGATAATAATGGAAACAATAACAATGGTGGTGACACTAATCAACAAACTCAATCTATTACTCCAAAAATTAAAACTGAATCTAAATTATCAGGTGCTTTAAGCAATATTTATGATACAGCTAATACTGGAAAAACAAATGAGTTAATTGCAAATGAAATTAAAAAGAATCTTAGTGAAGTATTTGAAAATGGTGAAGATTTAAGTAAAGTAAATGACTTACAAGTATCAGTTACTCACACATTTCCAGCATCAACATGAACAGGATTAAGTTTTGATGCAGCAAGTGGTAATTGAAAACACTCAACTGATTCTAATCAAGATGTAACAATTACTGATGCTAATAAATTATTATATGCATCAAAAACTCAAGCACTTGATATTTCATCATTAAGTGATTTAAAAACTCAATTAGATGATACTAAACTTAAAGCAATTTTAACTGACACAGGAGTAACTCCTGCTGCTGATACTACATATAGTGTAGCTAATGCTTTAGGTTTTACTAATAAAAAGAAGGATGACACAAACAATAGAGATTTACTACATGTTAATGTTGTAGGTACAAAAACAGGATCAAACCCTGGAACAACTAACTATGATTTACAAATCCCTGTGTCTGATCTTAACTTAAAACTTACTGACTTAAGTGTTACAGTAAAAGGAACTAATGTAGCTGAAACAACAGAGAAAACTACATTAACATACAACATTGGAATTAATGATGTGGTTGAATTTGTAGACCCAAGTGCGAAACCTACTGTTGCAGCAAGTGTTAAAACCAACAAAGAAACAATGAATGCTTTAAAAGCATTAGGATATACTGCAACTGTTAGCGGACAAGATCAAATAGACAATGACAAAGTTGCTGCAGCATTAGGTATTTATAATTGTACATTTACTTTAGCTGCAGAAAACCCTTTGGTAATTGATGATGCTACTAATAAATTCACTTTCAATCTTGTAGCAACACCAAATTCAGGTTATGTTTGAGAAGATGGAACTAACACTGCAAAACCAGTTCAATTTGCAACTGATTTTACAGTTAGCTAATTAAAAATAAATAAGCAAGCTATATAAGAAAAAAGGTAGAGTTAATAAAGATTAACACTACCTTTTTTATTTTTATCTATTTAACATATTTCATTTATATACCAAAAACAACCTAGATTGTTAATAATTAATAATCAATATGAAATAAAGTACAGAAAATATTTGCATTTTATTACCTTTATTTAGAAGTAATCTTTATTATCTCTACTTACTAATTTTTCTATTTAACTAGTAAATTTGTCTTTTTTAAATTTCAAATTTTGAAAGGTAATAATTATTAACTAAATATGAAAATTAAAAAAATTAAATTATTGAAAGCTTTGGCTATGACCGGAGCTTTTGGAATTGTTGCAACAGTTCCAGTAATTGTTTCTTCTTGTTCTTCAACAAGTGATAACAATACAGGTGGGGATGGCAATGGTGGAGGAACACAAACTCAAACTATCACTCCACAATTAAAAGATAGTGTTAGTCTAAGTGGACCATTATCTGATATTTTTGATTCAACAGGAACTCAAAATGCTAATGAAAAAATAGCAGCTGATATTAAAGACAATCATTTAAGTGATGTTTTTGATAATGGAGATGCTTTAAAACAAGTAAGTGATTTAAAAGTTACTGTTGCTGGAGATTTTAAAAGAGATAGTTGATCTGGTGGTACTTATGATGCAGCTTCAGGTGGTTGAAAATCTGATTCAGGTGATGTAACAATAAGTGCAGCAAACAAATTGGTTTATGCTTCTGAAAGTCCTCAACTTAATATCAGTTCACTTAATGACCTTAAAACACAATTAAGTGTTAAAGCAACATTAAAAGAAGCATTAGAAAAAGCAGGAGTTTCCACAATTGCTGATACTACAACTTTAGCAGTTAATAATAACATTGGGCTAACTGATGATTTGTTACATATTAATGTTTCATCTACTCCACAAGTAGCATCAGGCCAAACAGCTACTACAACTAATTATGATTTACAAATTCCTGTATCTAACATTAATTTAGTTGTTAACAATTTAACTATTACAGTTGCTGGAACTAATGTAGGAGAAGCTACAAAAACTACAACTAATTTTAAATTTAATGTTGGTATAGATGCAACACTTAGTTTTAAACAAACTGGGACAGCGCCAGATGTATCAAAAACAGAATCAGAAGCTGAACAAGCAACATTAGCATCTACTATATTGCAAAAACTTGGTTATGTAAGTTCTGGAAATACTTTAAGTGATGATAAAATTTCAGCAGCTTTAGGAATTTATAATTGTAAATTCACTCCTAAAAGTGCTACTGAAAATACTGAAGTTCAACCTGATTCAGGAATTACAGGATCAAATAAGGTTTATAAAGTTACTGTAACTGCAACACCTTATGATACTAATTATGTTTGAGATGATGGAACAACAGGTCCTAAAGATATTTCATTTGATGTAAACCTTAAGGTTGCTACTAGTTAATATTGTTTCAAATTTAAACAAACTATAAACAAAAAAGTAGAGTTAACGATAATTAACTCTACTTTTTGTATTTCTATCTATTTAACATATTTCATTTATATATCAAAAACCTATGATATAGCTAATAATTAATTCTCAAAATAAAATAAATGACATATATTTTTTGCATTTAGTTAAGTTATTTGGAGAAATAATTATCGTTACTTCTACTATCTATTTTTCTATTTAACTAGTAAATTTGTCTTTTTTAAATTTCAAATTTTGAAAGGTAATAATTATTAACTAAATATGAAAATTAAAAAAATTAAATTATTGAAAGCCCTTGCATTAACCGGGGCTTTTGGAATTGTTGCAACAGTTCCAGTAATTGTTTCATCTTGTTCTTCAACAAGTGATAATAATACAGGTGGAGATAATAATGGTGGAGGAACACAAACTCAAACTATTACTCCACAAATCCAATCTGCTGTTACTTTAAATGGTGCATTGAGTGATATCTATGATACTGCTAATTCTTCTTCTGAAAATACTAATGCTAAAATAGCAGAAGAAATTAAAAACAATCTTGAAACAGTCTTTACAAATGGTGCTGCTTTAAGTGATGTTAGTGATTTAGAAATTACAGTATCTCATAATTTCCCAGAATCAACTTGAATTGGAACTGCTTATTCTGGGGACAGTGGTTGATATTCTGCACAAATGGACACTGTTCTATATGATTACACATTAAATCCTCTAACTATTTCATCATTAAGTGATTTAAAAACACAACTAAGTGATTCAAAAATTCAAGAAATTTTTACAGCTGCAGGTACAACTACAACTACTAATGCTACATATGCTGTTCAAAATGCTTTAGGTTTTACAAATAAAAATAATGGAGCAGAAAATAGAGATTTACTTCATGTTAATGTTTTAGAAACAGTTCCAGGTCAAAGTGGAGGAGATCCTACTACAAAGAATTATGATCTTCAAATTCCAGTTTCAGACTTAAACTTAGAACTTAAAGATTTAAGTGTTACAGTAAAAGGAACAAATGTTGCTGAAACTACATTAACAACTACATTAACTTACAACATTGGTATTAATGAAGCACAAAACTTTACACAACCAACTACTAATCCAACAGTTCAAGGTTCTGATATTCAAAACGATGATGCTAATGCTGCCAATAAAGCTTTGGTTGCATTAACTTATGCAACAGAGGCAGATGGTCAAACAACATTAGATAATGAAAAAATCTCAGCTGAACTTGGTATTTACAACAGTGTATTTACTGCGGTATCTATTAAACCTGTAGATGGTGGAAATAATCAATATACTATTACTTTGAGTGCTACACCAAAAGATGGTTATGTTTGAGAAGATGGATCAAATACTGCTAAACAAGTTTCATTCAATGTTACTTTCACAGTAAATTCTTAATTAAATTTGTAAACTGTATTTATTAAGCAAACTACAAATAAAAAAGTAAAGTTAATTTTTATAACTTTACTTTTTTCTTTTTAGAACATATTACTAATATATAAGATTGCTTTCAATACATTTTAATAAACTATAATAGAACCATTGTAAAATCATATTTTTATCTATGAAGAAAAAGAAAGTAAATAAAACTATCATTTATTATGCAATTTTTATATTCTCTGCATTACTAATAATATTTGGATCTATTTTCTCAGCAACTAACTATAATTCATTTAAAAATTATCAAATAGCAAAAGAATATTATGATTTAAATAACAATGAAAAATCATTTAATGAATTAGTACAAGATTTTAATAGTGAGTTTAATAAATTATCAAATTTAGAAAAAGAACAAAAGACAAAAGAATCAATAGAATTTTTTAAACAATACCCAACATTCAATGATTTTAAAAAAGCTAATCCAACACTTACTAATAATGAATTAGCAGAATATAAATATTATCAATTTAATTATTATTACACTATAGATGGTTCTATTTTTATAGTTAGTTTATTTTTGTTATCACTAGGATTAACTATATCTATATCTGTATTACCTCCTTTTGTGTTGATGGTTAAAAAAAGAAAAGCTACATTTAATAAAAATAATTCAGATAGTGGCAAAAGAAAAAACAAAACTGTAAATAAAAATAGAAATTACAAAAAGCAAAATAATAAGAAAAAGTAAAAATACTTTTTAATATTTTTCTTTATATAATAATGTTTTATATAGAAAAGTAATTTGAATATTTTTAAAGTCTATATATTGATAATTATGAATATCAGAAAAAAGTAGAGTTAACTCAAATTAACTCTACTTTTTTTGTTTTTGTTCATTTAACATATTTCATTTATATACCAAAAATCACCAAGATGAGGACTAAATAAAGACATCAGTTAAATAAAGCACATAGATTTTTTGCATTTTCTTTAGTTTTTGGAGAAATAATTTGAGTTATTTCTCCTAACTTTTTTCATTTAACTGGTAAATTTGTCTTTTTTAAAATTTCAAAATTTGAAAGGTAATAATTATTAACTAAATATGAAAATTAAAAAAATTAAATTATTGAAAGCTTTGGCATTAACCGGGGCTTTTGGAATTGTTGCAACAGTTCCAATAATTGTTTCTTCTTGTTCTTCAACAAGTGATAACAACACAGGTGGAAACCAAGATGGGCAACAAACTCAAAAAGTTACTCCAGTATTAAAGGATGAAGTAGATTTAAAAGGATCATTAAGTAAAATTTTTGATACTACAGCAACTGATGCTTCTTCTAGAAAAAGCACTAATACTTTAATCTCAGAAGATATTAAAGCAAACCCTGAAAACTATTTTACTAATGGTAATGAAACTAATGTAAAAGAAGCTATTGAAAAAGCAACAATTGATGTTGAAGGTAATTTCTCTAATGCTTCTTGAACTGGTAATGCATATAACACAACTTCAAATGGATGAGACGGTGTAACTATTGAAGATGCAAACAAATTAATTTACACTACAAGTTCAGCACAATTAACTTTTAAAGATTTAGATGGTTTAAAAACTGAATTAGAAAAAAATGGAACAGATAATAAAACAGTTTTACAAAATGCATTAGAAGCAGCAGGGGCAACAATAGAAGCTGATACAACCTTAACTATTAAAAATAGAGTTGGATTTACAAGTGGTGATTTAATTCATATTAATGTTGAAGCTGATAAAAGTGGAACACAAACTCAATATGATCTTCAAATTCCTACATCTAATTTAAACTTATCTGTAACAGGTTTAACTATTAAAGTTAGTGGGGATAATATAAATACAAATGAAAAAACAACTACAAACTTTAAATATAATATTGGAATAGATTCAACTCTTGGTTTTGAACAAGCAAAAGGTGCAGCTCCAGAAGAGACTGCAAATAATCTTAGTGATGCAGCTACTGCAGCTAAAAACATCTTAGTAAAATTAGGTTATGTAACTACTACAGGTGGATCAGATTTAAGTAATGATAAAATCTCAGCAGCTTTAGGAATCTATAACTGTAATTTTACTCCTAAAAGCGCTACAGAAAAACAAGGTGCAACACCTGATGCTGGGGTTACTGATGCAAACAAAGTTTACACTGTTACTGTAACTGCAACTCCTTTTAATGATACTTATGTATGAGATGATGGATCAAGTGGTGAAAAAGATTTCTCATTTGATGTAAGTCTTAAAGTAAACTAAAAGATTAAGTTTTTTTAAAACAAACTATATTAAAAAAAGTAGAGTTAACTGGAATTAACTCTACTTTTTTGATTTTTATCTATTTAACATATTTCATTTATATACCAAAAATGATTCTTATTGTTGATAATTTGTAACCAAAATCAAATAAAAGACAAAAAATATTTGCATATTGTTTGAATTTTTTAGAAATAATTCCAGTTATTTCTACAAACTATTTTTTCTATTTAACTGTTAAATTTGTCTTTTTTATAATTTCAAAATTTGAAAGGTAATAATTATTAACTAAATATTATGAAAATTAAAAAAATTAAATTATTGAAAGCTCTTGCATTAACCGGGGCTTTTGGAATTGTTGCAACAGTTCCAGTAATTGTTTCTTCTTGTTCTTCAACAAGTGATAACAATGTAAATGGTAATGGTGGTCAAGGTGGAGACCAACAAACACAAACTTCTGTTAAACCAGACTTAAAATCAGAAGTTAATTTAAGTGGTAAATTAACAGGTGTTTATGATACTTCTGCAGACAACAGAAAAGATACTAATACTTTGATAAGTGATGATATCAAAGCAAACCCTGATAAATACTTTAATAATGCTGCAGATATTAAAGATGCTATTAAAGATGCAAAAGTAACAGTAAATGGTAATTTTAGTGCTTCAGAATGAAACACTCAAGGTGCTAAAGACTATGCTGAATGATCTAAAGATAATAGTCAAGCTATCCCAACAGTTACTTACCCAACTGCTGCAAAACAAATTGATATAGCTTCTTTAAATGAATTAAAAACAGTTACTTTTAAAGATTCAGACACAATTAGTACTTTTATAACAGAATCAAAAATAACTATTGATAAATTTTCAGAAATGGAAAAATTTAGAGTAGAAAATAAATTACACTTATCTTCTGGTGATTTACTTCATGTAAATTTAAAAGCAGATAATAAAACTACTGGTCAAGCAGGATTAAACTTAGATTTACAAATCCCTGTGTCTAACATTAATTTAAAAACAAGTCTTACAGTTTCAGTAGATGCAACTACAAACACTACCGGAAATAAAATAGAAGCTGTATCAGATCTTAAAACAAACTTCAGTTATAACATTGGTATTGATAGTACTGTGAATTTTACAGATCCTAAAATTTCTCAAAGCTTAACAAAAACAGAAGCAGATGATGCTACAGAAGTGTTAAAGAAATTAGGTTATGCTGGTACTGATGGAACTATTGATAATGATAAAGTTTCTGCAGCTATTGGAGTTTACAACTGTAAATTTACTGCAGTTTCAAGCAAAGAAGATACTACTGTTTCAGCAAAAACAGGTAAAAAGGCTTATAAAGTTACTTTAAGTGCTGAACCGTTTGATTCAAATTATGTTTGAGATGATGGTCAAATAGGTGCTAAACAAGTTGATTTTACTGTTCAATTAACTGTTAACAACTAATTAATTAATAATACAAAACAAACAATTAATACTAAAAAGGTAGAGTTAATGAGAATTAACTCTACCTTTTTTATTTTTATCTATTTAACATATTTCATTTATATACCAAAAATGGCTTAGATTGTTAATAATTAATACTCAAAATGAAATAAAAGACAAATATTTTTTGCATTTTGTTTTAAATTTGTAGAAATAATTCTCATTATTTCTCCTTATTAATTTTCATCTATTTAACTAGTAAATTTGTCTTTTTTAAAATTTCAAAATTTGAAAGGTAATAATTATTAACTAAATATTATGAAAATTAAAAAAATTAAATTATTGAAAGCTTTGGCATTAACCGGAGCTTTTGGAATTGTTGCAACAGTTCCAGTAATTGTATCTTCTTGTTCTTCAACAAGTGATAACAATGGAGGAAGTAACAATAATGGTAATGGTGATAATCAACAACAAACAGAATTAACACCAGCATTAAAATCAAATGTTAATTTACAAGGTAAATTAACTGGAATCTATGATACTAATACAACTGATAGAAAAAATACTAGTACTTTAATTGTGGCTGATATGAAAGCAAACCCAGACAATTATTTCACTAATGGTAATGAAATTAAAGAAGGAATTCAAAGTTCAGAAATAACTGTTGATGGAGGATTTAGTACAACTTCATCATGAGATGGGGATGCATATGATACATGAAAAACTGGCGCTACTCAAGTTATGTATCCTACTGCTGCACCTCAAATTAATATAGCTTCATTAAATGATTTAAAAGAAACAACTTTTAAAGATGAAACAGCTATAAATAAATTTTTTACAGATGCTAGTCTATCTGAATCTGTAAAAGATGTTACAGGTCTAAATGTTGCTAATAAATTACATCTAGAAAATGGTGATTTATTACATGTAAATGTTAAAGGAACAAAAACTGATAAATCAGAAGTTAAAATTGATCTACAAATCCCAGTTTCTAATTTAAATTTAAAAACAACTTTAAAAGTTTCTATAAAAGGTGGAACTAACATTAAAGAAGTAACTGATCTTGAAACAAGTTTTAGCTACAACATTGGTATTGACGCAACTCTTAACTTTACACAAACAAAAGGTACTGCACCAGAAGTGACTTCAAGTGATGTTAGTGATGAAGCTGCTGCAGCTAAAGCTATCCTAAAAAAATTAGGATATACAACTGGAAGTGATGATGCCATAGATAATGACAAAATTTCAGCAGCTCTAGGAATTTATAATTGTAAGTTCACTGCTAAAACTGCTAAAGTAAATGATAAAGAAACACCAAATGCAGAAGTTACTGGTTCAAATAAAGTTTATACAGTAACTGTAACTGCAACTCCATATGACTCAACTTATGTTTGAGATGATGGTGCTGAAGGTGGTAAAGATATTTCATTTGATGTAAGTCTTAACTTAAAGTAATCTAAAAACTTAAAATTAAAACAAACTATTAAAAAAAGTAGAGTTAACAGGTATTAACTCTACTTTTTTATTTTTATCTATTTAACATATTTCATTTATATACCAAAAATCATTTAGATTGTTAATAATTCATACCTGAAATGAAATAAAAGACATATATTTTTTGCATTTTCTTTGCACATTTTTAGAAATAATACCTGTTACTTCTACTTGGAAATTTTTCATCTATTTAACTAGTAAATTTGTCTTTTTTAAAATTTCAAAATTTGAAAGGTAATAATTATTAACTAAATATGAAAATTAAAAAAATTAAATTATTGAAAGCTTTGGCTATTACCGGTGCTTTTGGAATTGTTGCAACAGTTCCAGTAATTGTTTCTTCTTGTTCTTCAACAAGTGATAACAATACAGGTGGAGACACTAATCAAGGTGGAGGAACTGGTGGAGACACTCAATCTGAAAAAATCACACCTGAATTAAATGACAAAGTTAGCTTAAGTGGTTCGTTAAAAGATATTTATGATTCTACTGGAGCTACTAAAACAAATGAATTATTAGCAAAAGAAATTAAAGATAACATTAATACTGTTTTCAAAAATGGTGAAAAATTAGAAGCTGAAACAGATTTGAAAATTACTGTAAATGGTAATTTTCCAGAAACTTTATCTAACTGAAAGGATCTTCCTTATATAGATTCTACAGAGGCAAGTAATCCTACTCCTGCTAAAAGTTGAAGTGCTACAACAAACTTGCAAACAGTAGTTTATGCTACTTCTTCAGAACAAATAAATATTAAATCTTTAGATGACCTTCATACACAATTAAGTGTAGAAAAAACATTAAAAGATATACTGAAGGCTGCAGGTGTTACAAACACAGATACATCAACTTATGAAATAAAAAATAGACCTGGGTTAACAAATGATGACTTGATTCATGTTAATGTTGGAGGTACAGCAAATGATACAAACAAAACTAAAACTATATATGACCTTCAAATCCCTACATCTGATATTAATTTAGTTGTTAGTGATCTATCTGTTAAAGTAGAAGGAAAAAATATTGAAACAACAGACAGCACAAAAACAACTACTGAATTAGACTTTAATATTGGAATTGATTCTACTACACACTATAACCAAACAATTGATGTAACTGAAGCAGATGAAAAAAATGTTGAAGTAAACAAGGTTTTAGAAACATTAAAGTTTGTTAAAACTGATAAAACTATAGATAATGAAGCATTAATAAAAGAACTAGGTGTTTATAATGTTACTTTCTCTTTAGATGGTGCATCTATTGCTAAAAAAGAAACTACTGCAAGAGCAGCTACTCCTACAGAGTATGTAGTAACTTTAAAAGCAACTCCAAATAAAAATGATAAAAATACTTATGTTTGAGATGATGGAACATCTGGAACTAAAGATATTACTTTCCCCGTAACAATAAAAATCGGATCATAATAGAACATTAAATAAAAACAAACTTTAAAAGTAGTGTTAATAATTAACACTACTTTTTTCATTTATATAAATTGAAACAATTTTTTTGTTAATACTGACAATATATGATTAATCAAATAAAAGCCTTTAGTTATTTAAATATAAAATATAAAAAACATTATTAAAGTTCAACAAGACCAGACAAGAGAAGTTGCTATAAAAAATTTACGTTGTTTTGGTTATTAAAATAAAAATATATTAATTTTTTAAATAAATTAATTTATTTTTGTTTTCAACAACACATAATTAATTTGTTAGTTAGTTTAAAAACTAAACAATAACTTTATTACTCAAAGAATTCAGGTTAAGAATATTTACATATCATTATAAAAGTCTATGAATTTCACAAAAGCAATATTTTTATAAAAGCAAATATCACAAAAAAAAGTAGAGTTAACGCCAATTAACTCTACCTTTTTATTCTTATCTATTTAACATATTTCATTTATATCTTAAAAACACTCCAAGTGATTATTAATTAATATGAATATCAAAATAAAACACATATATTTTTTGTATTTATTTCAACTTTTGTGGAAGTAATTGGCGTTACTTCTACTTGTTAATTTTTATTTATTTAACTAGTAAATTTGTCTTTTTTAAATTTCAAATTTTGAAAGGTAATAATTATTAACTAAATATGAAAATTAAAAAAATTAAATTATTGAAAGCTTTGGCAATGACCGGGGCTTTTGGAATTGTTGCAACAGTTCCAGTGATTGTTTCTTCTTGTTCTTCAACAAGTGATAACAATACAGGAGGAGAAAATAATAATCAACAAACTCAAAAAGTTACTCCAGTATTAAAAGATTCAGTAAGTCTAAGTGGTTCATTGAGTAAAATTTATGACACTACTACAGGTGAAAATAGAAAAACTACTAATGACTTAATTACTGAAGATATTAAAGAAAATCCAGAAAATTATTTTACTAATGGTAGTGAATCAGCAGTAAAAGAAGCTGTTAAAAATGCTACTGTAACAGTAGAAGGAAATTTCACTACTGCAGGATCAGAATCTCCTTGAAAAGAACTTCCTTATCTTGATTCTTCAGAAACAAGTGAAAATGCAACTGCTGCTAAAAGTTGAAAAGCAACAACAGGTTTACAAGAAGTTACTTATGCTACAAATTCAGATCAAATTGAAATTAAATCTTTAGATGATCTTCATACTAAATTAAGTGTGGAACAAACTCTTAAAGATGCTATGAAAGGTGCAGGTGTAGCTGATACAGATACTACAACTTTCACGATTAAAAATAGAGCTGGTTTCACAAATGGTGATTTAATCCATGTTAATGTTGAAGGAGATAAGAGTGGAACTAAAACTCAATATGATCTTCAAATTCCAACATCTGATATCAACTTGTCAGTAACTGATTTAACTATTAAAGTTGAAGGAACTAATATTGAAACATCTCAAAAAACAACAACAAATTATGATTTCAATATTGGTATTGAACCAGAAACACATTATGACCAAGGTAGTACAACTGTAACTGCAGCTAATGATGCAGCTGTAACAGTAAATAAAGTTCTTCAAGATTTAAGCTTAGCAACTGATGCTAATGGTACATTAAATAATGAAGCTTTAATTAAAGCACTTGGAGTTTATAATGTAAACTTCTCTAATCCTACAATTGCTCCAAAAGAAGGTGCAACAACTAGAGCAGAAAAAACTTATACTATTACTTTAGATGCTAAACCACAAAGTGAAAAATATGTTTGATCTGATGGTTCTGATTCTAATACTACTAAAAAAGTTACATTTGATGTAAAAGTAGATGTTACTACTACTTCATAATTAAATATCTAAATATTTTTAAAACAAACTATCAATAAAAAAGTAGAGTTAATAAGAATTAACTCTACTTTTTTCATTTTTATCTATTTAACATATTTCATTTATATACCAAAAATAAGTTAGATTGTTAATAATTGATATCCAAAATGAAATAAAAGGCAAAAAATTTTTGTATCTTGTTTCACTTTTTTAGAAGTAATTCTTATTATCTCTACTTAGTAATTTTCTGTTTAACTGGTAAATTTGTCTTTTTTATATTTCAAAATTTGAAAGGTAATAATTATTAACTAAATATTATGAAAATTAAAAAAATTAAATTATTGAAAGCTCTTGCATTAACCGGGGCTTTTGGGATTGTTGCAACAGTTCCAGTAATTGTTTCTGCTTGTTCTTCAACCAACAATGGTGGAAATAATCAAGGGGGAGGTTCTGGGGGAACTACTCAAACAGAAAAAATTACACCTGAATTAAATGAAAAAGTTAGTTTAGGGGGTTCATTGAAAGATATTTATGATTCTACAGGAACTAAAAAAACTAATGAATTAATAGCTGAAGAAATTAAGGCTAATATTAATAGTGTTTTTAAAAATGGTGAAAAATTAGCTGCTGAATCAGATTTAAAAATTACTGTAAATGGTAATTTTCCTGAAACTTTATCTAATTGAAAAGATCTTCCATATCTAGATTCTTCTGAGACTGCTGATAATGCTACAGCTGATAAAAGTTGAAGTGCAACAGCAAGTTTAAATAAAGTTTTATATCCTACAACTTCAAAACAAATTGATATTAAATCATTAGATGATCTTTATACTAAATTGGATGAAGCTACAATAAAAGCAGCTTTAAAAGAAGGTGGAGTAACAACTACAGAAACTTCAAAATCATTTACTATTAAAAATAGACCAGGATTAACAAATGATGATTTAATTCATGTTAATGTAGAAGAAACTAAGTCTGATGATACTAAGGTTCAACATGACCTTCAAATTCCTACATCTGATATTAATTTAGTTGTAAGTGATTTAACTGTAAAGGTTGAAGGACAAAACATTGAAACAACTGAAAATACTAAGACTACAACTGAATTTGATTTCAATATTGGAATTGATACAACAACTCATTATAATCAAGGTTCTGAAACTTCAACAGCTCAAACTGAAGATGCTGTAAAAGTTGAACAAGTTTTAAAAGATTTAAAATTAGCAACTGCAGATGGCAACAATACTAAATTAGATAATGAAGCATTAATTAAAGCACTTGGAGTTTATACTGTTACTTTCTCATTAGATGATGCAAAGGTTACTAAAGATTCAGTGCAATCAAGAGCTCCAGTTGATACAAAATATACTGTTACTTTAAAAGCTACTCCAAATAAGGATAGTAACAATACTTATGTTTGGGATGATGGAACATCAGATGCTAAAGATATTACTTTCCCAGTAACAATTAAAATTGGTTCATAATAAAACTATTGACTAAAACAAACTAAAAAGTAGTGTTAATTACTAAACACTACTTTTTTATTTTTTTTGAAAATAATACTTAGCTAAGTCACTTATTTACAGAACTCTTTCTTTAAATTAAAAAACATAGATTAGAGAAAATGAGTAAGTGTATTAATAAGGTCTAGGGTTTCTAACATAAAAAAGGTAGAGTTAACATAAATTATTTCTCCAAAAACTTAACAGAATGCTAAAAATATATGTTTATTATTATTTTCTTGATAACAATTAGTAACCATTTAAACCATTTTTGGTATATAAATGAAATATGTTAAATGGATAGCATTTAAAAAGGTAGAGTTAATTTATGTTATTTCTCCTTATTAAATTTTTTCATCTATTTAACTAGTAAATTTGTCTTTTTTAAATTTCAAATTTTGAAAGGTAATAATTATTAACTAAATATGAAAATTAAAAAAATTAAATTATTGAAAGCTCTTGCATTAACCGGAGCTTTTGGGATTGTTGCAACAGTTCCAGTAATTGTATCTTCTTGTTCTTCTACAAGTGATAACAATAATGGAAATGGAAACAATAATAATGGTGGAGGATCTGATGGAAATACTCAATCAGAAAAAATCACACCTGAATTAAATGATAAAGTTAGCTTAGCAGGATCATTAAAAGATATTTATGATTCTACTGGAACTAAAAAAAGTAATGAATTAATAGCTGAAGAAATTAAAAACAATATTAAAGATGTTTTTAAAAATGGTGAAAAATTAGCAGCTGAAACAGATTTAAAAATTACTGTAGATGGTGGATTCCCAGAAAAATTAACAAACTGAACTGATCTTCCATATGTAGATAATACAGATGATGCTAGTAAAAAAGATCCAAATAAGAGTTGAAGTGCTATAACTGATTTAAACCCAGTTCTTTATTCTACAAAGTCAAATCAAATTAATATTAAATCTTTAGATGATCTTAAAACAGAACTACAAAAGACTGATGTTTTAAAAAATGCTTTAAAAGATGCAGGGGTTTCAACTGCAGAAACATCAACAGCATTTGAAATTAAAAATCAACCAGCTCTTACAAATGATGATCTAGTACATGTTAATGTAATAGAAACTAAATCAGACAAATCAACTGTTCAACATGATCTTCAAATTCCTACATCTGATATTAATTTAGTTGTAAGCAATTTATCTGTAAAAGTTGAAGGAAAAAATATTGAATCAACTGATACTACTAAAACTACAACTGAATTCAATTTCAATATTGGAATAGATTCTACTCAACATTATGATCAAGGAAGTGCAAAGTCTGCTGCAACTACAGAAGGTGATGTTGATGTTAATAAAGTTTTAAAAGATTTAAACTTAGCTACTGATGATAAAGGAGCATTAAATAATGAAGCTTTAATTAAAGCACTTGGAATTTATAATGTTACTTTTTCATCTCCGAGTATTAAAAAAGCTACAGTAACAGCAAGAGCAGCTACTGCTACATCATATGAAATTACTTTAAAAGCTACTCCTAACAAAGAAGGTAATAATACTTATGTTTGAGATGATGGTACAACAGAAGCAAAAGATATTACTTTCCCAGTAACAATTGATATTGGTTCATAATAAATTTCTACTAACCAAAACAAACTAAAAATAGAGTTGAGTTTATTCAACTCTATTTTTTATTTGAAATTAATATAACTAACATTTATGTAAATACTTAAATTTAAGATTTATAATCAAAATATGTTATCAGGCGGTGCCATTAAAATATGGCTGAGAAAATACGCTTATGACCTGATCTAGTTAGTACTAGCGGAGGCAAGTGATAATATATAAATTTGAATTTGTATATTTATTTCTAAGTCTCCATAACAATGGAGACTTTTTTATTTATTGCTGATAACTAAGGTAAATAAAATGAAATATAAAATTTTAAAAACAATATCTATTAATAGTTTTTTATTATCACCACTATTATTAGCATCATGTGGATATAATGCTAATAATTATGTATTTGTTTTAAGTGGAACAGCAAATAGTGGTGATTATAATAAATTTGCATTAGATGTACAAAATGCATATAACCAATTAAAAAACAGTAATGACAAATATAAACATTTAAGTGATATTACAATTACTGTAAAAGGAAATATTGATGACAATCAATCTAAAAAAGATTTGATAGAAAATGGAAGTGCAGATTTTGCTTTTATTTCTTCTCAATCTTTAGTATCAAATAACTTTTATCAAAAGGTTAATCCTTTAATTCAAACATTAACAACTTCTTTTGTATTTGATACAAATATGGATCAAGTATATGTTGATGGTAATGAATCAGATCCCTTAAGAACAATTGCAAGTAATATGCAAAGTGTTAGTTTTGGAAGTAATTATAGTTATCCATTTAATACTTGAAAAGATGAAAAACAAGTTGATTCAAATAATAAGACTGTTCAGCCATATTATGACTGGAATGGAATTAGATATAATGCTTTTTATAATTTTGATAATTCTACTTTAGTTAATGGATATCGAGGAATGATTTTATTATCTGGAACTGAACAACAAATTAATGGAGCAATAAATGCTTGAAATAACAAAAACTGAGATGAATTTAGAAACTATGGAATTATCACTGGTGAAAGTGGTTCAGCTGGAACTTATTTATTACAAGAGCAATTAATTAAAAAACACTTCAATTTATCTTCATCAAATTGAACAATTGCTGAAGATAAATTAGCAAACCCTAATAAATATGAAACTGATGCAAATGGAGGAACTAGTAAGATTGGAAAATATTCTAATTTTGTAATTAGTTTTACAGATGAAGGTTCATTTGCTTGAACTCACAACAATAATGATAGTAGTGATTATGTTCCAATAAATGGAAACAAAATAAAAATCTTTAGTGTTACTAATCCTGCAATCTATGATGTTGGTATTTTTAACAAATTTATAGATAGTGAAGTAGCTACTTTATTAAGTGAAGTAATTATTTACTTATATGAAAATAACAATAACCTATATGGGGAAGGATTAGGATACAATGGATATAGAAAAATTACAGATTTTAATAAAGAAGTATTAACTCCTATGGTTAATGCATTAGGAGTTAATAATGCTTAAGTTATTGAATTGATCAGTTAAGAATTTTAAACAAGAACAATTAGTTATTAAAGAACTTAACCTTTCTTTTTATGATGGACAAGTTGTAGCTATTATTGGTAGTTCTGGAGTTGGTAAAACTACATTTTTAAATTCTTTAGCTTTAAATACTGAAGTTAATAGTGGAGAGATTTATTTTGATAATAAAAAAATAGAATTTAATAAAAAAACTATTTTAAAAAAATATAGAAAGAATATTGGGTATATTAGTCAAAAGAATTCTTTAATTGAAGATATTTCTGTATTTGATAATTTGAAATATGTTTTATCAGATAAGAATAATTTTTTATTTAGTTTTTTAAATATCATTACTATAAAACAAAAAGAAAGAATCTACGAAGTTTTACTAGATTTAGGAATATTAGATAAAGTCTTTTATAAAGTAAAAGATTTAAGTGGCGGTGAATCACAAAGAGTTGAAGTAGCTAAAATTTTATTAAAGAAACCTAAAATTATATTAGCTGATGAACCAATATCAAATCTAGATGCATTAAATTCTTCTTATGTAATTTCTTGTTTTAACAAAATTGCTAAAGAAAATTTTTCTATTGTAATTATTAATCTGCATAGTTTAGATCAATTAAAAAATAATATTGATAGAGTAATTGGGTTAAAAGAATCTAAAGTTCTTTTTGATAAGAAACCTTTAGAAATAACAGAGCAAGATTTGAGGTTATTATATGAAAAATAATCTAGTTAAATCTAATTTCTTTTTTAGTTATATAGATAATGAAAATAAATACAAAAAGAAAAAAATATCACTTCAAACTAAAATATTAATTTCTATTGCTATTTTAGTATTAGTGGTAGTTTCTTTTATTGCTGTTGGTTTTAATGTATCCCCAAGAGGATTGCTAGTATTTAGTAATAGAATTAGCGAAATATTTTCCTTTTCAAATTCTATAAGTGATTATCCAAATTACTCTTTAGTTCAACTATCATTAAACTTTTTATGGATAACTATTAAAGGTGTTTTAATAGGAACAACTTTTGGATTTATTTTAGCTTTTATTACTTCAACTTTTAGCAATAGTCACTTATTTAAAAATACAATTTTAGAGAGAACTATAAGAGTAATAACTGCTTTTTTGAGAGCATTTCCAACTATTATATTTGTTTATTTATTTAGTACAATTTTTTCTAAAAATTTATCTTTAGTATTAGTTTTATTTTGGTTTAGTTGATTATGACTTCACAAGTATATGTCTGAGTTTTACCAAAATTTAAATTACTATCCTTACTATAATTTATTAATTCAGGGATACTCTAAAACAAAATCTTTTTTAAAAACTATCATTCCTCAGATTAATAACAAATTCATTTCTTTATTTTTATATTCATTTGATTCTAATATGAGATGAAGTTCAATTCTTGGAACATTAGGATTGGCTGGAATTGGGGAATTAATTGAAAAAGCATCTCATGGTCAATATTCTAGTATGGGTATTCCTGTTCTAACCATTATGCTATTTATGTTATTTTTAGAAACTATAATTTTTCTTTTTAATAGATTTCTATTTGTTCATAAAAGTGTTGTATTTAATAAAACTATGAAAGATTTCACATCTTATAAAAATATTAAAACTTATATAAAATTATTTTTATTAATTAGTTTAGTTTCATTAATACTAGTTTCTTTAATAACTTTAAATTGAACACATACTAGTAATGATGGTATTAACTTTATTAAAAGCTGATTTAATCCAAATTGAAATATATTATCAGATACTACTAACTTCAACATCACTTTAGACATATTAAATCTTTTTGCCCAAGTCATAGTAATTATGAGTATAGTTTTTATACTTTCTTTATTATTAATATTAATTAGTTGTTTTAAATTATTTGGGTATTACTCTTTAATTGGGATTTTTATTTCAACAATTATTAGATCATTACCGATGATTGCTATCTTTTTTATTTTTAATCCAATTTTTATAGATCCAACTTCTACAATTTGTTTAATACTTGCAGTTTCAACAAGCACTGTAATTTGTAAAAATATAACTGAAAGTATTAATAAATTAAAATCAGATATTATTAGTTCTTATTTAATTCAAGGGTATAGCAAAATATATGTATTTTTTAGATATATATTGCCTTCAATAAAAAATGATTATGTAACTTTATTTTTATTTGAACAAGAATCACAATTTAGAGAATTAATTACTTATGGGGCTTTTGGAGCATCTGCAATTGGATTTAATATTTCAGTTTATTTTGCAGGCACTAGAAAGCAATGAAATAATATGTTTGCTTTTGTTTGGGTTTCATTTTTTATTATTGTTTTTATGATTGCTGTCCATTATTTAATAAAAATATTTGTTCTAGAAAATAAAAATATTTTTAAACTTGTGTCTGATGCAAAATTAAAACTATTAATACAATTTAAAATAATTAAAAACCAATTTGAGAAAATATAAATAATCTGATAATTTCATAAAATCAAAACTAGTGTTAAAAATATATGCATTTTATTTTGGTATTTCTGCAACATTATATTAAATAATTGATAATTAAAAATTAAAACCAATTAAGTCAAATAAACAAAATCAAAAAAACAGAGTTAATTTTAATTATTTCTAATTTCAAATTTTCTTTATTTAACTAGTAAATTTGTCTAATTTTGAAAATTTTGAAAGGTAATAATTATTAACTTAGTATGAAAAACAAAAAAATTAAATTATTAAAAACTTTAGCAACTGTTGGTTCATTTGTAATAGTTTCAACAGTTCCTGCAATTATTTCTGCTTGTTCTTCAACAGCTGATCAATATACTGGAATTACACCTGTGATTAAATCTGAAGTTTCTTTACAAGGTAAATTAACAGGAATTTATGATACATCTACAGGAAGTGATAGAAAAGATACAAATACTTTAATTGCTGAAGATATTAAAGCTAATCTTGATAAGTATTTTGTTAATGTAGATGAATTAAAAGATGTAATTCAAACTTCTACTATTACTGTTGATGGTGGATTTTCTGAAAAATCAACTTGAGAAGGAGAGAACTTTGAAACTTGATCAACAGATGCAAGAGGAGTTACTAAAGCTCCATATCCTTCAGCTGCACCAAAAATAGATATAACTTCTTTAAATGCTTTAAAGGATGAAATATTAAAAGATGATGCTTCAATTCAAAAATTTTTAAAAGATGCTAATTTGCCTTTCACAAGTAATGCTAGTAATTTTAGGTTACTAAATAAACCTGGTTTAGAAAATGGTGATTTACTTCATGTAAATATAAAAGCTAACAGAAATAGAAATAATAATAGTGATCTTAATTTAGATCTACAAATCCCTGTTTCTAATTTTAATTTAAAAACAACTCTTAAAGTTTCTGTTTCTGCTAGTAATAATGTAGATGGACAAAATATTGGGAAAGACTTTAATTTAACAACACATTTTAACTATAGTATTGGGATAGATCCTGCAGTGAATTATAAGGCATTGAAAACCGCATTAGAAGTAACCCCTCAAGAATCTGTTGATGCAACAGAAATTTTAAAATTATCAGATTATACTGATTTTTCAGGAAATTTAGATAATGATAAAATAGCTTCTGCAGTTGGAGTTTTTAATTCTAAATTTACACCTGTATCAAGTGTTAAAGTTGAGGGATCTCAAGACATGTATAACATCACTTTAACAGCAGAACCATTCAGTGATTTATACTTTTGAGATGATGGAAGTACAGGATCTAAAACTATACAGTTTCAAATAAAACTTAATGTTAAATCCCAAAATGCCCAAGGCTAAAATAGTTAGTTTTAATATTAGATAACAAATGTATCAAATACAAAAAGGTAGAGTTAACGGAAATTAACTCTACCTTTTTTATTTTTAGTTATTTAACATATTTCATTTATATATCAAAAACATTTAATATAGTTAACAATTATTATTCAAAACAAAATTAAACACATATATTTTTTGCACTTTGTTTCTATTTTTTGAGAAATAATTTCCGTTATCTCTACTTGATTATTTTTCTTATTTAACTAGTAAATTTGTCTTTTTTAAATTTCAAATTTTGAAAGGTAATAATTATTAACTAAATATGAAAATTAAAAAAATTAAATTATTGAAAGCTCTTGCATTAACCGGGGCTTTTGGAATTGTTGCAACAGTTCCAGTAATTGTTTCAGCTTGTTCTTCAACAAGTGATAACAATACAGGTGGAGGAGACAATACACAAACTAAAACTATTACCCCACAAATTAAATCTACTTCTACACTTTCAGGTGCTTTAAGTAGTATTTATAATCCAGCAAACAGTTCTAATACTAATGCTTTAATAGCTGATGAAATTAAAAAGAATCTTACAGAAGTGTTTGATAATGGCGATGCTTTAAACAATGTTAATGACTTAGAAATTACAGTAACTCATAGTTTCCCTGAATCTACATGAACTGGTTTAACTTTTAACTCTGATACAGGGAATTGAGGAAACTCTACAAATGCACAAGATAATGTAGAAATCCAAGAAGCCAATAAATTATTGTATCCTACACAAACTACAGAACTTAATATTTCTTCTTTAAGTGATTTAAAAGAACAATTAAATGATGATGCAAAATTAGAAAAGATTCTTGATGATGCAGGTGCTACAGTAGATGCAGATACAGTTTATAGTGTAAATAATGGTTTAGGTTTCACAAATAAAAATTCAGGTTCTGAAAATAGAGACTTACTTCATGTTAATGTTGTAGGGACAAAAACAACAGCTGGACAAACTCCTACAACTACAACAACAAATTATGATTTACAAATTCCTGTTTCAGATTTAGATTTAGAAATCAGTAATTTGAGTGTTACTGTAAAAGGTAGTAATGTAACCGAAACAACTGCTACAACTAATTTCACTTATAACATTGGAATTAATGATGCAGAAAATTATGTGGATCCAAGTACAAAACCAACTGCTACTGAGGAAGAGGCAGGCAAACTTGATGATGTATTAGTTAAATTAGGATATGCAACTGCTGCAACAGGAGGGGCAACAGAAACAACATTAAATAATGATGCAATTATTCAAGGTTTAGGAATTTACAATGTTACTTTTGCTAGAACTACTACTGAAGGGGTTCAAGGAATAGTTCCAAAAGAAGATGCATCAAACAATGGAAATGAAAAAACTTACACTATTACATTGAGTGCAACTCCTAACCAAGGTTATGTTTGAGAAGATGGAACAAGCAATGCTAAAGATATTTCTTTTGATGTAATTCTTGATATTACTGCAGCTGCACAATCATAGGATTTTGTTTAGAAATTAAAACAAACTAAGTATTTTATTAAACAAAAAAGTAGAGTTAATTGGAATTAACTCTACTTTTTATTATGCATTAGCTTAACATATTTCATTTATATACCAAAAATGGTTTATATAGTCATTAATTAGTACTGAAAATAAAATAAAACACATAAATTTTTTGTATTTATTTGAATTTAATTTCAGATAATTCCAATTACCTCTCCTTAATAATTATTGCCTTAGTTTAACTGGTAAATTTGTCTTTTTTATATTTCAAAATTTGAAAGGTAATAATTATTAACTAAATATGAAAATCAAAAAAATTAAATTATTGAAAGCTCTTGCATTAACCGGAGCTTTTGGAATTGTTGCAACAGTTCCAGTAATTGTTTCATCTTGTTCTTCTACTGATAATGGTGGATCAGGAAATAATACAGGTGGAAATGGAAATCAAGGTGATGGTGGAGGATCTGGTGGTACAGGCCAACAAGAAAATAAAACTGTTAAACCTGAGTTATTAAAAGATGTAAGTTTAGGTGGATCGTTAAGCACTATTTATAGTAGTGGTTCTGATTCAAAAACTACAAATGAATTAATTTCTGAAGATGTTAAAACAAATCCTGAAAAATATTTTACTAATGGTACAGAATTAAAAGATGTTATTAAACAAACTAAAGTAACTGTAGATGGTGGATTTAGTGCTTCAGAATGACAAAATGGAGATCCATATTCTACATGATCAACTTCAAATGGAATTGTAAAAGTTACATATCCAGCAGCAGCTCCACAAATTGATATTGCTTCACTAAATGATTTAAAACAAAAAACTTTTAAGGATGATGCAGCTATCCAAACTTTTTTAACTGCAGCTAACTTAACTTTTACAGGTGTGACTAATTATACTGTTGAAAATCAATTGAGTTTATCAAGCGGGGATTTACTACATGTAAATTTAAAAGGTACTAAAAGTGGTGGAAATTTAAATGTTGACTTGCAAATTCCAGTGTCTAACATTAATTTAAAAGCAACTTTAAAAATTTCAGTTGATGCAACAAATAATGAAAGTGGAACAAATATTGAAGCAGTGACTGATCTTACAACTAATTTTAGTTACAATATTGGAATAGATTCTACAGTAAACTTTACACAAACAGGAGCAACTCCTACTGCTACAGAAGCAGAAGCAAAAGATGCTCAAAAAGTTTTAGAAAAATTAGGATATGTTTCATCAGGAGCATTAGATAATGATAAAATATCAGCAGCTTTAGGTGTATATAATTGTAAGTTTGTTGCAAAATCTAGTGAGCCTGGTGAAGGTGGGAAATATAATGTTACTCTAACTGCAACACCTTTTGATAGTAATTATATTTGAGATGATGGTACTTCGGGACCAAAAGATCTTCAGTTCCCAGTGTCACTTACAGTTTCTTAATATTCATAAATAGGTTTATTAAAAATGTTAATAAAAAGTAGAGTTAACACCAATTAACTCTACTTTTTTATTTTTTATCTATTTAACATATTTCATTTATATATCAAAAATACTTAATATAGTTATCAATTAACAGAGGAAATGAAATAAATAACATAAATTTTTTGCATTTAGTTTAAATTTTGTAGAAATAATTGGTGTTATTTCTACATACTAATTTTTCTATTTAACTAGTAAATTTGTCTTTTTTAAATTTCAAATTTTGAAAGGTAATAATTATTAACTAAATATGAAAATTAAAAAAATTAAATTATTGAAAGCTTTGGCTATGACCGGAGCTTTTGGAATTGTTGCAACAGTTCCAGTAATAGTTTCATCTTGTTCTTCAACAAGTGATAACAATACTGGTGGTGGAAATAATGGGGGAGATACACAAACACAAAAAGTTTCTCTTCAACTAAAAGATTCTGTTGATTTAAAAGGTTCATTAAGTAAAATCTTTGATACTGAAGCAACTAATGCATCATCTAGAAAAAGTACTAATACTTTAATATCTGAAGACATTAAAGCAAATCCAGGAACTTACTTTACTTTCACTGAAACAACAGAAGAAACTGTTAAAGAAACAATTCAAAATGCTACTGTAGAAGTTGAAGGTAATTTCTCTAGTTCTAGTTGAGAAGGTCAAGCATATAACCAAGAGTCTGGAAACTGAGGAGCAGATTCATCTGTTGTTACTATAGACCCTGCAAATAAATATTTATATCCTACAAATTTAGATCAATTAACTTTTAAAGATTTAGATGGTTTAAAAACTGAATTAGAAAAAACTGGAACAAACAACAAAACAGTTTTACAAAATGCATTGGAAACAGCAGGGGCAACAATTGATGCTGGTGCTCAATTATCTATTGAAAATAGATTGGGTTTAACAAATGATGATTTACTTCATGTTAATGTTAAAGAAACTAAAGCTAATACAGCTGATAAAAACTATGATCTTCAAATTCCAGTTTCTGATTTAAATTTATCAGTATCTGATTTATCTATTAAAGTAACTAGTGACAATATTGAAACTGGTGAAAAAACTACAACTAAATATGACTACAATATTGGAATTGATCCAACAACTCATTATGTACAAGGGACCACAAAACCTAGTGCAAATGATGAAGCAAGTGTAGATGTTAATAAGGTACTTGAAGACTTAAGTTTAGCAACTGATGCTAATGGTACTTTAGATAATGAAGCATTAATCAAAGCTCTTGGAGTTTATAATGTTCAGTTCTCTAATCCTACTATTGCTAAAAAAGCTACTACAACAAGAGCTATAGAAGATACAGTGTATACAATTACTTTAAAAGCTACACCTACAGCTAATAAGAATTATGTTTGATCTGATAATGGAAATAGTGAAGAAAGAGATATTACATTTGATGTAACTCTTGCAATTGGAACTAACTAATTATTTTTTTAAAACAAACTATATTAAAAAAAGTAGAGTTAACTTGAATTAACTCTACTTTTTTTGTTTTTGTTCATCTAACATATTTCATTTATATAACAAAAATAGCTAAGTTAGTTATTAATTGATACCTAAAAGACAATTAAACACATATATTTTTTGCACTTTGTTGAATTTTATTTAGAAATAATTCAAGTTATTTCTCCTAAGGTTTTTGTTATCTAGCTAGTAAATTTGTCTTTTTTAAATTTCAAATTTTGAAAGGTAATAATTATTAACTAAATATGAAAATTAAAAAAATTAAATTATTGAAAGCTCTTGCATTAACCGGGGCTTTTGGAATTGTTGCAACAGTTCCAGTAATTGTTTCATCTTGTTCTTCAACAAGTGATAACAATACAGGTGGAGATAGCAACACACAAACTCAAACTATTACTCCAGAATTGAGAGAGACAGTTAATTTGAGTGGTGCATTAACTGATATTTATGATTCAACTGGTGCACAAAATGCTAATCAAAAAATAGCTGCTGATATCAAAGAAAATCATTTAGGTGATGTATTTACAAATGGTGAAGCATTAAGTCAAGTAAGTGATTTAACTGTTACAGTTAATGGTAATTTTTCAAGAGACTCTTGAGCTGGATTAACTTTTAATGGGGAAACAGGTAATTGAGAAGATTCTGCAAATAATCAAAATAATATAACAATTGCTGAAGCTAATAAACTGGTTTATACTTCAGAAAGTGAACAAATAGATATTGAATCATTAAATGACCTTCATGAAAAATTAAGTGTCAGAGATACATTAAAAACAGCATTAGAAAATGCTGGAGTTGCTCAAATTCCTGAAACTACAACTTTAGCAATTAACAATAATCTTGGTTTTACTAATGGGGATTTGTTACATGTTAATGTTTCTGCTACTCCGACAGGTAGCAATCCAACTATAACAAACTATGACTTACAAATTCCGGTATCTAACCTTAATTTAGTGGTTCCTAATTTAACCATAACTGTATCTGGTACTAATGTTGGAGAAGCTAATAGAACTACAACTAACTTTAATTTCAATATTGGTATTAATGATACTGTGTCTGAAACGGATGAAAAGGGAGAATTAGCCGCAGATAACAGAAGTGCTAATGAAGCATTAGTTGCTTTAGGTTTAGCTACATCTTCTACTGATAGCGGAAACACAACATATACTATTGATAATGATGCAGTTTCAGCAGTGGTTGGTGTTTACAACTGTAATTTTGCATCACCTACAATTCAAGCTGTTGATGAAAGTGCAGGAACTTACACTATTACTCTTCAAGCAACACCATTAGATGGTTATGTTTAAGATGATGGAAGTACTGAAGCAAAACCGGTTACAATTAATGCAACTTTTACAGCTCCAGCAGCTCCCTAATAATATTAAATTATTAAAAAACAAACTATAAATTAAGTAATTAAACAAATAAAAAAGTAGAGTTAACGCTAATTAACTCTACTTTTTTTGTTCCTGCTTATTTAACATATTTCATTTATATATCAAAAATATTTAATATAGTTAACAATTAATTCTCAAAATAAAATAAATGACATATATTTTTTGCATTTAGTTTATCTTTTGTAGAAATAATTAGCGTTACTTCTACTAACTAATTTTTCCTTATTTAACTAGTAAATTTGTCTTTTTTAAAATTTCAAAATTTGAAAGGTAATAATTATTAACTAAATATGAAAATTAAAAAAATTAAATTATTGAAAGCTTTGGCTATGACCGGAGCTTTTGGAATTGTTGCAACAGTTCCAGTAATTGTTTCTTCTTGTTCTTCAACAAGTGATAACAATACAGGTGGAGATAATAATGGTGGAGGAAACACTCAAAACCAAACTATTAGTACTCAGTTAAGATCTTCTGTTACTTTATCTGGTGCTCTTTCTAATATTTACAATCCAACTAGTGGATCTAACACAAATACATTATTAGCGGCACAAATTAAAAGTAATCTAAATAGTGTGTTTGAAAATGGAGAAGCTTTAGCAAATGTAGATGATTTAGAAATTACTGTAAATGGTAACTTCCCTACAACTTCAGAATGAACTGGAACTACTGCTTTTGCAGGAAACAATGGGTGAAATGCAACTCAAGGTTTAACAGATGTTTTATATGATTGAAACACTGCAGCACTTAATATTTCTTCTTTAAATGATTTGAAAACTCAATTAACATCAGAAAAAATAACTAGCATTATAACTGAAGCAAGTAGTGCACCAGCTTCTGGAACAGTTTTTACAGTAGTTGAAAATTCTGCTTTAGGATTAACAAATAATGCTGACAGCATAGATGCAAATGCATCAAGAGACCTTTTACATATTCATGTAACTGGAACAGAAGGAAGTAATACTACAAATTATGATCTTCAAATCCCTGTATCTGATCTTAACTTAGTTGTTTCAGATTTAACTGTTACAGTAACTGGTACAAATGTTGAACAAACTGGTAGTACAACAACTAATTTTACTTACAACATTGGAATTAATGAAACTGCTAACTTTGTTCAACCAACTCAAGCTCCTAGTATTAATAGTGCAGATACAAATGGTGATGGAAATAAAGCTCTTGTAGCATTAGGTTATGCAAATGAAAGTGATGGAAATTATACATTAAACAATGAAGCGATTTCAGCTGGAATTGGTGTTTATAATTCTGAATTTTCTAACCCAACAATTGCTGCAACTCAAGGTGGTTCAAGTAACCAATTCACTATTACTTTAAGTGCTACACCTAAAGAAGGTTATGTATGAGAAGATGGAACAAGAGATGCAAAATCTATTTCATTCCCAGTTACTTTCACTGTAACAACAGCTTAAAATTAAGATTTTTAAACAAACTATAAATAATAAAAAAAGTAGAGTTAACTGAAATTAACTCTACTTTTTTGATTTTTATCTGCTTAACATATTTCATTTAAATACTAAATAGTCTTGATATTTCTAATAATTAATGACCTAAATGAAATAAAAGACAAAAAATATTTGCGCTTTGTTTTATTTTTTTGGAAATAATTTCAGTTATCTCTCCAAATTGATTTTCTGTTTAACAAGTAAATTTGTCTTTTTTAAATTTCAAATTTTGAAAGGTAATAATTATTAACTAAATATGAAAATTAAAAAAATTAAATTATTGAAAGCTTTGGCATTAACCGGGGCTTTTGGAATTGTTGCAACAGTTCCAGTAATTGTGTCAGCTTGTTCTTCAACAAGTGATAACAATACAGGTGGAAACACAGGTGGAGATGGAACACAAAATCAAACTATTAATCCAGAGTTAAGAGAAAGTGTTAATTTAAGTGGTGCATTATCAGATATTTTTGATTCAACAGGAGCACAAAATGCTAACCAAAAAATAGCTGCTGATATTCAACAAAATCATTTAAACGATGTATTTGTAAATGGACAAGAATTAAGTCAAGTAGAGGATTTAACTGTTAGTGTTACTGGTAATTTTTCAAGATCATCTTGAGATGGATTAACTTTTAATGGAGAAAGTGGGAATTGAGGTTCTGTGGGAGAAGACGGAAATATTACTGATAGTGTAAATATAGAAGAAGCTAACAAATTGATTTATACTTCTGAAAGTGAACAATTTGATATTAGTTCATTAGATGATTTCAAAACTAAATTATCAACTGGGGATAAATTAAAAACTGCTTTAGAAGCAGCAGGTGCTGGAACTATAGATAACACTACAACTTTAGCAGTTGCTAATAACATTGGTTTTACTGATGATGATTTATTGCACATTAATGTTACTGCTACACCAGCAGGTGATTCTCCTACTGTAACAAACTATGACTTACAAATTCCAGTATCTAACCTTAATATAGTAGTTCCTAATTTAACTATTACAGTAGCAGGTACTAATATTGGAGAAGCTAATAGAACTACAACTAACTTCAGCTTTAATATTGGTATAGATGATACAGTATCTGAAAGTAATGAAAGTGCTTCATTAGCTACAGCAAATAGAAATGATGCAAAACAAGCATTAGTGGCTTTAGGTTTAGCTTCTTCTTCAACTGAAGGGGGGAATACAACATACACAATTGATAATGATGCTGTTTCTGCAGTTGTAGGGGTTTATAATTGTAGATTTGATATTGATAGTGCTACAATTGCACCAGTTGGAGAGTCAAATGATAACTTCACTATTACTCTTCAAGCGACACCACTAGAAGGTTATGTTTGAGATGATGGAAGCAATGGATCTAAACCAGTTACAATTAATGCAACTTTTACAGCTCCAGCAACAGGGTCTTAATAAGTATAATTAATTCCTATAGTTAAGATAAGTATAAATTAACAACTAAAAAAGTAGAGTTAATAAGAATTAACTCTACTTTTTTTCATTTTTATCTATTTAACATATTTCATTTATATACCAAAAATAACTTAGATTGTTAATAATTAGTACTCAAAATGAAATAAAAGGCAAAAAATTTTTGTATTTAGTTTCACTTTTTTAGAAGTAATTCTTATTATCTCTACTTAGTAATTTTCATTTATTTAACTAGTAAATTTGTCTTTTTTATATTTCAAAATTTGAAAGGTAATAATTATTAACTAAATATTATGAAAATTAAAAAAATTAAATTATTGAAAGCTTTGGCTATGACCGGGGCTTTTGGAATTATTGCAACAGTTCCAGTAATTGTTTCATCTTGTTCTTCAACAAGTGATAACAATGGAGGAAATGGTGATACTAACCAAGGTGGAGAACAAAGTCAAACTATTATTCCACAAATAAAATCATCAGTTACATTATCTGGAGCTCTTACAGATATTTATAATCCAACAGATATTTCTAAAACAAATTCTTTAATAGCAGATGAAATAAAAAATAATCTTGCTGATGTTTTTGATAATGGATCTGATTTAACTAATGTTAGTGATTTAGAAGTTTCTGTCACACATACATTTCCAGCATCTACATGAACAGGATTAAGTTTTGATTCAACAAGCGGTAATTGAAAAGCTGAAGGTAGTTCAGGAAATGATGTAACAATTGACAATGCTAACAAATTAGTATATTCTTCAGAAAGTCAACTTAATATTTCATCACTAAGTGACTTAAAAACACAATTGGATGATACAAAACTTAAAGAATTTTAACTGATGCAAAAGTTACGCCAGCTGCTAATACTGTATATAGCGTAGCTAATTCATTAGGTTTTACTAATAAAGCTTTAGGTTCTGACAACAGAGATTTACTACATGTTAATGTTGTAGGGACTACTACAACAACAGGTGCAAATCCAACTACAACAACAACAAACTATGATTTGCAAATTCCTGTTTCAGATTTAAATTTAGTTATTTCTAATTTAAGTGTTACAGTAAAGGGAACTAATGTTACTGAAACAACATTAGAAACTAACTTTACTTATAATATTGGAATTAATTCTGCATCAAATTATGAAGAACCTACAAATAAACCTTCAATAACTC
Organism: Malacoplasma penetrans HF-2; assembly: GCF_000011225.1. Lineage (NCBI taxonomy): Bacteria > Bacillati > Mycoplasmatota > Mycoplasmoidales > Mycoplasmoidaceae > Malacoplasma > Malacoplasma penetrans. Next base: position 835,769 of record NC_004432.1, on the reverse strand, counting down.
AAGCACAATCACAAACATTAGATGCTAATGTTATATTAGAAAAATTAGGTTATGTTACAGCATCAAGTGGGACACCTACTACATATACAGTAAACAATGACACAATAGTTAAGGCCTTAGGTGTTTACAATGTTACTTTTACTAATACAGGTGCAACAGTTACTGAAAAGACAGATGCTAATAATGCAGCAAATCAAAAAACATATACAATTACATTAAATGCCACTCCTAATGATGGGCACGTTTGAGAAGATGCTACTAACACTTCTAAACCTATAACATTTGATGCAATTTTAGGTATTACAACTGCTTAGTGATCTTGCATTTAAGTATAAATAAAATTAAATTCTAAAATTTAATAAACTAAAAAAGGTAGAGTTAATAGGTATTAACTCTACCTTTTTTATTTTTATCTATTTAACATATTTCATTTATATATCAAAAACAACTTAGATTACTAATAATTAATACTCAAAATGAAATATAAGACAAAAAATTTTTGCATTTTGTTTCTATTTTTTAGAAATAATACCTATTACTTCTACTTACTAATTTTCATCTATTTAACTAGTAAATTTGTCTTTTTTAAAATTTCAAAATTTGAAAGGTAATAATTATTAACTAAATATTATGAAAATTAAAAAAATTAAATTATTGAAAGCTTTGGCTATGACCGGAGCTTTTGGAATTGTTGCAACAGTTCCAGTAATTGTTTCAGCTTGTTCTTCAACAAGTGATAACAATACAGGTGGAAATGGTGGTACTGACCAAGGTGGAGGAAGTACTCAAACTGAAAAAGTAACTCCTACATTAAAAGATGAAGTTGATTTAAGTGGTTCATTAAGTAAAATTTTTGATACTACATCAGAAGCATCTAATAGAAAAACAACTGCTACTTTAATTTCAGATGACATTAAAGAAAACCCTGAAAATTATTTTACTAATGGTAATGATGAAAAAGTAAAAGAAGCTGTTAAAAATGCTAATGTAACAGTAAATGGAAACTTTTCTAATTCTGAATGAACAAAAGAAGGGTTACTTCCATTTGGAGAAGATGGGAATTGAAAAGATTCTACTACTACAGTAACTATTGAAGCTGCTAACAAACTGGTTTATGCTACAAGCTTAGATCAAATTAACATTTCTTCATTAAATGATTTAAAAACTCAATTAACTAAAGATAATGGATTAAAAAATATTTTAGAAAAATCTGGTGCATCTACTATAGCTGAAGGAACAACTCTTTCTATTGAAAATAGATTAGGTTTTACAGGTGGAGATTTACTTCATGTTAATGTAAAAGCAAAACCTACAACTGGAAATGAAACAAACTATGATCTTCAAATTCCAGTATCAGATATTAATTTATCAGTTCCAAGTTTAAGTATTGAAGTAACTGGTGATAATATCGAAGCAAGTAATAAAACAACAACTAAATATGATTTCAATATTGGAATAGACCCAGTTGTAAATAATTATAATCAAGGAAGTAAACCAACTGCAGCTACTGACTCTGATGTAAAGGTAAATCAAGTTCTTCAAGATTTAAAATTTGGAACTATTGATACACAAGATAATACTAAAATTAATTTAGATAATGAAGCATTAATTAAAGCACTTGGTATTTACAATGTTACTTTTTCAGCTGAAGGAGCTTCAATTAATAAGAAGTCAACAACTACAAGAGCAACTGATACTGTATTTACAGTAACTTTAAAAGCTACACCAACAGCTAACAAAAACTATGTTTGAGCTGATAATGGAAATAGTGAAGAAAGAGATATTACATTTGATGTAACACTTTCAATTGGATAATAATTGATAAGTTTACAAACAAACTATATAAGAAAAAGGTAGAGTTAACGAGAATTAACTCTACTTTTTTATTTTTTTATCTATTTAACATATTTCATTTATATACCAAAAATGTCTTAGATTGTTAATAATTAATACTCAAAATGAAATAAAAGACAAATATTTTTTGCATTTTGTTTTAAATTTGTAGAAATAATTCTCGTTATTTCTACTAACTAATTTTTATCTATTTAACTGGTAAATTTGTCTTTTTTATATTTCAAAATTTGAAAGGTAATAATTATTAACTAAATATTATGAAAATTAAAAAAATTAAATTATTGAAAGCTTTGGCTATGACCGGAGCTTTTGGAATTGTTGCAACAGTTCCAGTAATTGTTTCTTCTTGTTCTTCAACAAGTGACAACAATGGTAATGGAAATAATAATGGTGGACAAGGTGGAGACCAACAAACACAAACTACTATTAAGCCAGCAATCAAATCAGATGTACAATTAAGTGGAAAATTAAACAATATTTATGATGCATCTACAACAGATAGAAAAGATACTAATACTTTAATATCTGATGATATTAAAGCCAATCCAGATAAATACTTCACTAATGGCGCAGATATTAAAGATGCTATTAAAGATGCAAAAGTAACAGTTAATGGTAACTTTAGTGCTTCAGAATGAAATGATCAAGGTGCTAAAGAATATTCTGAATGATCTAAAGATGGTAACAACAATATTTCAAAAATCCTTTACCCAACTGAAGCTGCACAAATAGACATAGCTTCTTTAAATGAATTAAAAACTAAAACTTTTAAGGATTCTGAAACAATTAATAAATTTATAACTGATTCAAAAATAACTATTGCTAATTTAGCAAATATGCAAAATTTTAGAGTTGAAAATAAATTATATTTGTCTGATGAAGATTTATTGCATGTAAATTTAAAAGCTGACAATAAAACTGCTAATCAATCAGGTTTGAACTTAGATTTAGAAATACCAGTATCAAACATTAATTTAAAAACAACTCTTACTGTTTCAGTAGATGCAACTACAAATACTACTGGTAATAAAATAGAAGCAGTATCAGGTCTTACAACTAACTTTTCTTATAATATTGGAATTGATAGCACTGTAAAATTCACTGATCCTAAGACTTATCCAACAGTAACAACTGATGAAGCTAAAAAAGCAGAAACTGTATTAGAAAAATTAGGATATGCTACAAATACAAGTGGAAATATAACTTTGGATAATGATAAGATTTCTGCAGCAATTGGGGGTTTATAATTGTAAATTTACTGCAGTTTCAAGTGATCCAGATACTAGCGTTACAGCGGATGCTGGAAAAACTGCTTATAAAGTTGTTTTAAGTGCTGAACCATATGACTCAAATTATGTTTGAGATGATGGTACAACAGATGCTAAGCAAGTTAGCTTTACTGTTCAATTAACAGTTAGTTAGTCTTTTTGTAAATAAAAATAAACAAACTATATAAAAAAAGTAGAGTTAACAGGAATTAACTCTACTTTTTTATTTTTATCCATTTAACATATTTCATTTATATATCAAAAATGGCTTAGATTGTTAATAATTATTATCAAAAATGAAATAAAAGACATATATTTTTTGCATTTTCTTTCCTATTTCTTAGAAATAATTCCTGTTAGGTCTACTTAATAATTTTCATCTATTTAACTAGTAAATTTGTCTTTTTTAAAATTTCAAAATTTGAAAGGTAATAATTATTAACTAAATATGAAAATTAAAAAAATTAAATTATTGAAAGCTCTTGCATTAACCGGAGCTTTTGGAATTGTTGCAACAGTTCCAATAATTGTTTCTTCTTGTTCTTCGACAGGTGATAACAATGGAGGAAGTGGAGACAATAACAATGGTAATCAAGGTGGCCAAGATGGACAACAAACTGAAAAGGTTACACCTGAATTAAAATCAGAAGTTTCTTTATCAGGATCACTTGATAAAATTTATGACTCTTCTACAAAAGATAGAAAAACTACTAACCAATTAATTGCAGATGATGTTAAAGCTCATCCAGAAAATTATTTTACTAATGGTGATAAAACTGAAGTAAAAGAAACTATTAAAAATGCAACAGTAACAGTAGATGGTAAATTCACTACAGAAGAAACTGAATCCCCTTGAAAAGATGTTGCGTATCTTGATGAATCTTCTGATGCAAACAAAACTGATGCAAACAAAAGTTGAAGTGCTACAAAAGATTTAAAACCTGTTCTTTTTCCAACAACATCAGACCAAATTGATATTAAGTCATTAGATGATCTTCATTCTAAATTAAATGAGGCTAAATTAAAAGAAGTATTTACAAATGCTAAAATTGCAAATGCAGATAAAACAACTTTCACTGTTAAAAATAAATTAGGATTTACAAATAGTGATTTAATTCATGTTAATGTTGAAGGGGATAATAGTGGAACTAAAACTCAGTATGATCTTCAAATTCCAACATCAGACATTAATTTATCAGTTTCTGATTTATCAATAAAAGTTGAAGGAACTAATATTGAAGCACAAGAAAAAACTTCAACTAAATTTGATTTCAACATAGGAATTGATTCTAAAGAAAATTTTAATCAAGGTTCTACTGAAATCGCTTACAATACAAAAGATTTAGTAAAAGTTGATGAAGTTTTAGAAAAATTAGGGTTTGCTAAAAAGAATGGAAGCAGTACTGAACTAGATAATGATGCAATAATAAAAGGTTTAGGTATCTATAATGTTAATTTCTCAGGTCAAGAAATTAAAGAAAAAACAGTTACTACTAGAGAACAAAAAGATACTACTTATACTGTTAGTCTAAAAGCTAAACCAACTAGCAATAAATATGTTTGAGCAGATGATTCAACATCTGATGAAAAAACCATCTCTTTTGATGTAACAATCAAAATTGGAACAAAATAGTATTTAATTTAAACAAACTATAAAAGGTAGAGTTGATAAACAACTCTACTTTTTTAATGTTCTAATTATTTGATGTTTTTAGAACTAATGATTTTTTAATAATTTCTATATAGTTGTTTCTAAAAGGATGTTTAAAATAAAGTTTTTATCTAGTTAATGTTAGAAAAATATTGTTGATTCACAAACTTTCTATAGAGTTTAAACCATATAAAATGTTATATATTTAATGATTTTTTAACACTAAATAAAACCTTTTTTCTAGCTTAAAATTACTTAAAATTTTCTTAATAAATTACCCCTAAAAATCACTAAAAAATGACCCTAAAAACACTAAAAATCAGGAGAAACTAAAAACTATCATATTTTTTAAAAAATTATTTATTTTTTTAAATTAATTTATAAAAAAATATGCAAAAATAATAAAAATTGCACTTTTTTTTAACTTTTTGATTAAAGGCTATTAAGTTAATGTTAAATTTTATAGGTATTATAATTATTTTCATTAATTCTTTTTTGTTATTTTTATATACAATGTAATTAACAAATGAGATAAGGTTATAATAACTATTATTTATAAAGCATCTATAAGTGAACTTTACTAATAATATGAGTTTATTAAAGTAGTAATCTTTTTACTAAGTTTTACTTTTACTTTTCTTGCTAGAAAGGATTGGCAATCTATGAATAGCTATAAAGAGTCGGATATTAAAGTCCTTGAAGGACTAGACCCTGTACGGAAAAGACCGGGGATGTATATTGGTTCTACCGATCAAAGAGGACTACATCATTTAATTTGAGAAATACTTGATAATGCTGTTGATGAAGTAATGGCAGGTGTTTGTGACACTATTAAAATGACTTTACATAGAGATGGTTCATTTTCTGTAGAAGATAATGGTAGAGGGATTCCAACAGGGATTCACCCTAAAACTAAAATGTCTACAGTAGACACTGTTTTTACAACTCTACATGCTGGTGGTAAGTTTAGTGATAGTGCTTATAAAATGTCAGGTGGTTTACATGGGGTAGGTAGCTCTGTTGTAAATGCTTTAAGCTCATATTTAACTGTAACTGTAAAAAGAGATGGGAAAATCTATGAATCTCAATATGTAGATGGTGGAAAGATTAAACAAAAATCTCATATCATTGGATCAACTAATAGAACTGGTACTACTGTTAGATTTTTACCAGATGCTTCTATTTTTAAAAATATTGCCTTTAGTCCTTCAATTATCTTTGAAAGAGTCCAAGAGACTTCTTTCTTATTTAAAGGGTTAAAAATTATTTTTGAAAATGAGTACACTAGAAAAGTAGATACTTTCTTAGCTCAAAATGGAATTAGTGAATTTGTATCTTTTATTAGTTCAAATCAGAAAACAATTTCTGAAGTTATTTATATTGAAGGTAAAGAGCAAGATATTGAAGCAGAAATTGCTTTTCAATATAATGACTCAAACTCTGAAACTTTTGTTTCTTTTGCAAACTCTGTAAAAACTAAAGAAGGTGGAACTCATGAGACTGGGTTTAAAACTGCACTAACAGAAACTTTAAATGATTATGCAAGAAAGTGAAAGTTATTAAAAGATAAAGAAAAAAACTTTGAAGGAAGTGACTTTAGAGAAGGATTAGTTTGTGTAATAAGTGTTAGAATTCCAGAACGTCTAATTTCTTATGAAGGACAAACTAAGAATAAACTATTCACTCAAGAAGCATATTCAGTTGTTAAAAATATAGTTAAAACTAAATTTACTTACTGACTAGAAGAAAATAAGAAAGATGCTAAAACAATCATTGAAAAAGCTTATCTTTCTAGAGAAGCTAGAATTGCAGCAAAAAAAGCAAGAGAAGAAGTTAAACAATTAAAAGGTCAAAAGAAAGAAAAAATTCTTTCTGGTAAACTTACACCTTGTCAATCTAAAGATAAAACAATTACTGAATTATTTTTAGTTGAGGGGGACTCAGCTGGTGGTAGTGCAAAATTAGGAAGAGATAAAAGATATCAAGCAATCTTACCTTTAAAAGGTAAAGTTATTAATGTTGAAAAAGCAATGTTAAAAGACTTATTAAAGAATGAAGAAATAAGTACTATTATTTCTTCAATTGGTGGAAGTATTGGTTCAGATTTTTGCTTACCTGATGTTAAATATAGCAAAATCATTATTATGACAGATGCAGATACTGATGGAGCACACATTAGAATCTTGCTTTTAACTTTCTTTTATCGTTACATGAAAGAATTGATTGAAAGTGGTAGGGTTTATATTGCTCTTCCACCTTTATATAAATTCACTAATACTAAAAATAAAAAAGAATTTTATGTTTGAGAAGATTATGAATTAGAAGAACTTAAAAAAGATAATCCAAACTATGAAATTCAAAGATATAAGGGATTAGGTGAAATGAATGCAGATCAATTATGAGATACTACAATGGATCCTGAGACTAGACAATTAATTCAAGTTTCAATTGAAGATGCTGCTTTAACTGAAAGAAGAGTTTCAATTCTAATGGGAGATGATTCTAGTAAGAGAAAAGAATGAATTACAGATAATGTTGACTTTGAAATGGAGGGTTAGAATTTATGAGTAAGCAAAATGATAAAATATGAAACCGTTCATTAGATGACATCATGTCTGAAAGTTTTGGTAAGTATGCCAAATACATTATTCAAGATCGTGCTCTTCCTGATGTTAGGGATGGATTAAAACCAGTTCAAAGAAGAATTTTACATGCCATGAATGAGTTAAAAATTCATCATGATAAACCTTATAAAAAGTCAGCTAGAACTGTTGGAGAAGTTATTGGGAAATACCACCCACATGGTGATAGTTCAATTTATGAAGCAATGGTGAGAATGTCACAAGAGTGAAAAAACAACTTACCATTACTTGATATGCAAGGAAATAAGGGTTCAATTGATGGTGACTCTCCAGCTGCGATGAGATATACTGAGTGTCGTTTATCTAAATTTGGTCAAACTATCCTAAAAGACATAGATAAAAACACTGTTAAATTTATTAATAACTTTGATGATTCTGAACAAGAACCTACTGTTTTACCATCTTTATTACCAAACATCTTAATTAATGGGGCTACAGGGATTGCTGCAGGTTATGCTACAAACATTCCCCCATTCAACCCGAGTGAAGTAATAGATGGAACAATTTATAGAATTTTAAGACCTGAATCTAGTCTTGCAGAACTTGCAAAAATTATTAAAGGACCAGATTTCCCAACTGGTGGAATTATTCAGGGAAAAGAATTTATCCAAGAGATTTATAAAACTGGAAAAGGTAAATTCTTTATTAGAGCAAAGATTGAAGAAGAACCAACTAAAAGTACTAAAAATGTAAAAAGACTTATTGTTAAAGAAATTCCATATGATACTAATAAGTCAGCAATTGTTAAGTCTTTAGATGAAATCAAATATAATAATGAGTTACCTGGATTTAAAGAAGTAAGAGATGATTCTGATAAAAATGGTATTTCTATTGTATTAGAGTTTGATACTGAAAAAGATTTAGAAATTATTAAAACATTTTTATATAAGAAAACTCAATTACAAATTTCTTACAATGCTAATATGGTTTTAATTAAAGATAGAAAACCAGTACAAGCAGGATTGTTAGAAATTTTAGATTCTTTTATTGAACATGCTAATAATGTAGTTATAAAAGCTGCACAATATGATTTAGAAAAATCATTATTAAGAAAAGAAATTATTGAAGGTTTAATTAAAGCGATTAGTGAAATTGATGTTTTAGTAAACCTAATTAAGTCTTCAGTTAGTAAAGAAGAAGCAAAACTTAAAATTCAAGATTATTTTAAAGTTAATGAGAGACAATCTGAAGCAATTGTTAATTTAAGATTGTATGTTTTAACTTCTTTTGATACTGAAAAACTAAAAAAAGAATATGAAGAATTATTAGAATTTATTAAAGAAAAAGAACTGATTATTAACTCAGTTCCATATCGTAATAAATTCATTGTTTCAATTTTAGAAAACCATAAAAAGAGCTTTGGATATAAGAGAAGATCTTTAATTGAAAATGAAGTAGAAGAATTAGAAATTGAAACTGTTGATATTGTTGAAGAAAGAAATGGGACATGTATTGTTACCAGAGACAACTATATTAAGTTTATTGATGATGTTTCAATTGAAGAACTAGATCTTTCAAAAGCAAAAATTAAAGATGCTGATATTCCAGTTGATATCTTTAGATTATCAACTTTAGATCATTTAGTGTGTTTAACAAACCGTGGAAAAATGATTACAATTCCGGCATATAAAATCAAAATGACAAAACTTAAAGATAATGGTGTTCATATTAATGAATTAATCACAATTGATTCATTTGAAAAAACTATTTTAGCTTTTGGTGTGTCAAAATATTCAGATATCAATACTGAAATTCTGGTTGCTACTAAAAACTCTTTAATTAAAAGAATTAGTTTAGAAGATATCAATTTATCTAAAAATGCAAAATCTTCAACTTATGTTAGTTTAAAGGGTGGCAACGATGATGTAGTAAGTGCTTATATTCTTAAAAAAGAATATTCTGAGGTTGTTAGTGTTACTCAAAATGGATATGCAACAAGATACAAAATTGATGAAATTCCATTAGTTGGTAGAACTGCAGCTGGTGTTAAAAACATGTCTTTAAAAGACAAAGATTTAATGGCATTTACTGTTCCAATTCCTAAACATGAAAACTTCTTATTTTTCATTTCAAATAGAGGTGCTAAAAGAATTCATATCAATGACATTGTTGTAACTAGTAGATCAAAACTTGGTAAAAGAATTTTCCAACAAATCGATTCAAACCCTTATATTGTAAATTCTGGATTTATGGTAGGTGGTAGAAGCAATGTTTTCATGTTGTTAGAGTCAAATGAATTAGTGAGCTTAAAAGTTGCTGAAATCCCAATTACTGAAGCTGATTCTAGAATGAATTTAATTACTAAAATTGGTAAGTCTTCAATTTTAAAAGGAACTTATTTAACTATTAATAAATCTCATATTGAAACTAGTCAAACAAATAATTTCTTAACACTTAATAGTGAAAAATCTTCTTCTAGTGAATTAAAAGAAAATAGTGATGATAATGAGGATGATGAGCACCACTTTGTTGAAGATGATGTGGAAATTATCCCAATTGAAAAATTAAAAAAACAATTAGAAAAACAACAACCTAAAGAAAATGAATTTGAATCTTCTACTAATTTTAATATTTTAGAAGAGATGGAAAAAAATAAAAATAGTAGCAAATCAAATACTAAAAAAGAAATAGAACCATCTATTGAAAAAGTTGAAGAAAAAACTGAAGATAATCAGATTCAAGAAGAAGAGTTAGAAAATAATTCTGATGAAATAATAGAAGAATCTGATAATGAAGAATTAGCTTTAGAAGATGCTGAAGAAGAGAATGAAGATAACAATTCAGATGAATCTGATGATGATATCAAAATAACTGAAAGTGAAGATTCTGAAGATGATAATTCAGAAGACTATGAGTCTGATGATGAAAATGATGAATTAGAAGATTCTACAGAAGAAACTGAAGATGAAGAATATTATGATGATTCAGAAGAATCAGAGGATGAAACTGAAATAACTGAAAGTGAAGATTCTGAAGATGATAATCAAGATGAATCTTATGATGAAGAAGATGATTCTGAAGAAACTGAAGACTATGAGTCTGATGATGAAAATGATGAGGAATACTCTGATGATTCAGAAGAAACTGAAGATGAAGAATATTCTGATGAAGAAAATGATGACGAATCAGAAGATTCAGAAGAAAACAGTGAAGATGATTCTGAAGAGCTTTATGATGAATCAGATGAAGATAGTGAATCATATGATGAAGAAACTGAAGGCTATGAATCTGATGATGAAAATGATGAGGAATACTCTGATGATTCAGAAGAAATAGTAGATGAATCTTATGATGAAGAAGATGATCCTGAAGAAACTGAAGACGAATCAGAAGATTCAGAAGAAAACAGTGAAGATGATTCTGAAGAACTTTATGATGAGTCAGATGATGAAGAAACTGAAGACTATGAATCTGATGATGAAAATAATGAGGAATACTCTGATGAATCAGAAGAAATAGAAGATGAATTTTATGATGAAGAAGATGATCCTGAAGAAACTGAAGATGAAGAATATCCTGATGATGAATCAGATGATTTAGATATCTCAGATGAAGATGAAAATGAAGATAATGATTCAGATGAATCTGAGGATGAAACTGAAATAACTGAAATTAAAGATTCTGAAGATGATAATTCAGAAGACTATGAGTCTGATGAATTAGAAGATTCTACAGAAGAAACTGAAGATGAAGAATATTCTGATGATTCAGAAGAAAATAGTGAAGATGATTCTGAAGAACTTTATGATGAATCAGATGAAGATAGTGAATCAGATTATGAAGAAACTGAAGACTATGAATCTGATGATGAAAATGATGAGGAATACTCTGATGATTCAGAAGAAATAGAAGATGAATCTTATGATGAAGAAGATGGTTCTGAAGAAACTGAAGATGAAGAATATTCTGATGAAGAAAATGATGACGAATCAGAAGATTCAGAAGAAAACAGTGAAGATGATTCTGAAGAACTTTATGATGAATCAGATGATGAAGAAACTGAAGACTATGAATCTGATGATGAAAATGATGAGGAATACTCTGATGATTCAGAAGAAATAGAAGATGAATCTTATGATGAAGAAGATGATTCTGAAGAAGAAACTGATGACGAATCAGAAGATTCAGAAGAAAATAGTGAAGATGATTCTGAAGAACTTTATGATGAATCGGATGAAGATAGTGAGTCAGATGATGAAGAAACTGAAGATGAAGAATATTCTGATGATGATTATGAAGAAGAATTAGAAAATGAATTTGAAGAAGATGAATCTAGTGATGAAGATGAAGAAGAAAGTGAATTTTCTTTTGATGATCTAAATGATATGGAAGAAGATGACTTAGATGATGAGGATAATGAAGATTAACAATCTTTTTTATAAGTAAGACTATGGATTCAAATTTTAAAGTTTTAAATAAAATATCAAAAAAAGCTAGAACAATTATTGTTCTATCTTATTTTTTTATCTTCCTAGCTGTTATATTTGCAATAATTGGTATTGCTGTTTATAAAAAGGAATTTATTGAAAATCCTTTTTATTTTATTGCTTTGATATTATCTGTTATATCTGTAGTTTCTATTTATCTTTCAACTTGAATCTTAAGAAATAAAGCTTTTAAAACAATTGAAAAAATAGATGTTTTTGGAAATGATTTTGTAGATGATTTAGAAAAAATATTTTGAGGTCCACTAAGTACATGAAATAGAATCATTAAAAAAATTAAGATAATAAATGACAGTATCAACAACTTATCTGATGAAGAACTTAAACAGCTAAATAACGAATTAAAAGATAAGAATTCAAAAAAAGATAAAAAAAATATTAGCGATCAAAAAATTCTAGAATCTGAAAGATTGTATGTAAGACATTTTGATGAGAAAGATTTAGAGACTGTTTATAAATACAGAAATGATAAAGAATGTTATCAGTACCAGTCATATAGTTCATTTGAAAAAAATGACTTACTAAAAATGTTCAATGAAAATAAAGCCAAAGGCTTATATAGTGAAGCAGCAAATTTTGCTTTAGTGTTAAAAGAAACAGATGAATTGGTTGGTGAAATTTTTGTATCTAAAAAAAATGTAGGTAAAGAATATTTTATTGGGTTTACTGTAATGCCAAAATTTCAAAGGAATGGGTATGCTTTTGAAATTATTTCTGAATTATTGGTAGAGGTTGCTCCAAAACTGGATAAATATACTTTCTTCTGTACGGTTTATGAACAAAATATTAAATCGGTTAATTTGATTAAAAAATTAGAATTTAAATATGATTCATTTTTTTATGATGAAAAAGGAAGAATATTAGTTTATAAAAAAACTTATAATTAATTTATGAAAAAAATAAATACTTTTTGATTAAATTATTTAAGACCTAATTTATTTGTTAGAGACATTTCAGAAATTAATTTAGAGTCATTAAGAATTAGTGATATTAAGTTAATTGTTTGTGATCTTGACAATACTTTAGTTCCTTATTTTACAAGGTACCCAAATAAGTTTGCTTTTGATTTTATTAATAAAGCAAAGCAAATGGGATTTAGTATTTTAATAGCTTCTAACAATACTAAAAAAAGAGTTTCTACATTTGTTAAAAAATTAGAAGAAACCTCAAGTATTGAAGGACATTTGTGAAGCTGTAAAAAACCAGTTGCTTTCAAAATTATTAAGTGAATTAAAGAAAATGGTTTTTCTTTTGATCAAACTGTTTTTATAGGTGATCAATTTTTAACTGATGTTTTGCTTGCGAATAGAGTAAAATCAAAAAGTATTTTAGTGTTTCCTTTAACTGATTCTAAAAACAATTCTGACATTAATATTTTTTTCAAATTAATTGAAAAATTTATTTATAAAAAATTATCTCAAGAAAATGTTTTGAATCAATATGATGTAACACTAGGTGAATTAGAGGATTATGAAGATGAATTACTATAATAAAAAATGTTTAGGATGTGGAGAATTTTTTTCTAAAGATGAAAAAAGCCCAAGTTATGTAAAAGAAGCCAAAGAAAACACACTTTATTGTCAAAGATGTTTTAGACTAAAAAATTATGGTGTTTTAGATAATAGTAATATTGATGATGCTTTCATTGAAAATAATTTATCTTCAATTGATTTTTCACTTGGTTCAATTATTTTAGTTGTTGATGTTTTTAATATTGAGGATTCACTAATTGATGAATTTAAAAATAATAAAAATGTTTTACTAGTGATTAATAAAATTAGTTTTTTTAATATGTTTAAAAACATTTTGTCAGTTACTGAAAGAATTAAATCATATATAAAAAAACTAGGATGAAATCAACAAGTAATTTTTTATGATTCTGTTAATAAATTTAATATCAAAAATATTAATGCATGAATCGAAAAAGAAGCTAAAGCAAAAAAGAAAGTTTATATTGTTGGAAAAACAAATGTTGGTAAATCTTCTTTAATAAATGCTTTACTGAAGTTCAATGACAAAGATCCTTGTTTATCTGTAAGCCCTATAAAAAACACAACTGTTAATTTAAGAAAAATTGAACTTAGTAAATACAGCAGTGTAATTGATACTCCAGGTTTTCAGAATGAAAATAATTTCCTATCAATAATAAAACAAAATAATAAATTAAACTTTAAAAAAATGGTTCTAAAGTCTTTTGCTTTAAAAGATGATAACCAAGTTTTCTTTTTAGAAAACATAGCTAGAATTGAATGTAGTGAAATCCAAAAAGGGTTAAATAGTTCAATTTCATTTTTAATTATTGATAAGTTTAATATTCACAGAACTAATATTAAAAATAAAGAAAAAATTTTAAATAAAGCTAATGAAATGTTTAATATTTTTTTAGATGATAAATACAAACTTAAAGAAATTATTTTTAGTAATTTAGAAAAAGATATTAAATATACAATGTTTCTTAATGGGCTTGGAATTATGTCAATAAAAAATGTTCAGGAAATTAAAGTCTTTTTCCCTGAACATTTTAAGGTTGAATTAATTAAAGAATTTATTATTTAAATTATTTTAACCCTCAAGTTTTTTTGATGAAAGCATCAACTGGCGCTGCTTTTTCTGTTCCATTAATAAATGGATTTAAACAAGTTTGTGATCAAGTAGAATTCTTTGCATTTGCATTTCTTGAATCATAGTATGTAAGCATATCTTTATCATATACATCAACTTCTTGTTTTAATTGATTGATATTATATTTTTGTTTATAAACATGATTAATTTTAGGTTTGATCTCATTTTGTGATTCAATATATCCAATTGTTAAACCAATTATAGGAACAATGTTCCCTTCTAAATTTAAAGTTTCTTTGATTGCTTCTAAACTTGCTCTTACCATCCCAATATAACAAGCACCTAAACCTAATTGTAATGCTGCATTATATGCAAAAGAAGCTGCTATAAAAGCATCTCCAGATGCTGTTAAAAAGTTATTTAAATTATCTGTTCTGATTTCTTTGTTTTCTTTTAAAGCAACATGATTAAGTCTATTGTTGTCTGCACAAAAAATAATAAACAATGGTGCATTTACAATGTGAGATTGTGTTTCTAATCCCATTGAGATTTTTTGTCTTAATTCTTTATCTTCTACTATTATTGCAGAAAAATCTTGAGAATTAGTACTTGTAGGTGAACTGTTAATAACCTTGATTAAATAATCAATTTTTTCTTGTTCAATAGCTGTGTTTTTATAATTTCTTTCTAATCTTCTTTTTAAAATATTTTCTATTACTTGCATAACTTTTTCCTTTCAATTCGATATAATAAAAAATAACTTTTAAAATCAGTTTATTCTAAAAGTCAGGTAATTATTTTAATACTTGTTTTAATAAATTATTAAAATATTTTTAGGTATTCAAATGATAAAAAATTAAAAACTCACCAACTAAAAATTGGTGAGTTTTTATCTATTAATATTTTTACATTTTATTAATGAATTCTAAATATTGTTTAGAACTATCCACAATAATGCTTGTGTCATTGAATTCCACACCAACATCATAAATTGCATGAATTCCTTTAAAATTTGCTTGCACAAATCCACAAGAAGCAATGAATGGTTTTAAGATTTTATCTAATGAATTTTCATTTTGATAAAAATTAATTGGTGCACCTAAGGATACTGCAAAACCTATATTTTTGTTAACAAGTTTTTTTCCATTACTTCCATATGCTCAACCATATGTATAAACTTTATCAAATCATTCTTTTAATAAACTTGGACAATTAAATCAGTAAATTGGAAATTGGTAAATGATGTTATCATATTGTTCAAGTAATTTTTGTTCATTCTCAACATTTATTTTGTAATCTGGATATAAATCATAAAGATTGTGAATTTTGATATTGCTATCAAATTTTGATAAATTATCTAATCAACCTTTATTAGCTTTACTATTTTTTAAATTAGGGTGTGCAACCACAATAATTGTTTTTTTAGTACTCATAATTTCTCCTTATATTTTTTCAGACAAATATTAGTATATTACTTAAACCACAGTTTAAGTCAATATCATTTATTTTTTTTAAATGAGAAATTTAAATTATTTTTTGATGTGCTATTTGAGTATTTTTTAAAAAAATAGTTAAAAATTTTAAAAAAATGACACTTTTTTTATGACATTTGCCCCAAAAATTTACAGACATATAATAGAGAGGTAAAAAACGGGGATTAAAATTGTTAATATTTTTTATCCAATTACTAAACTATAAAAATTAATAATTTGTTTTAAAACAAACAAAGCCAAATTATCTAATACATATAGTTAATTAATTTACCACTCATCAATAGATTTAATTTACAAAGGAATCAAAAAATTATGAATGACAAATTTAATAACAACCAAAAAATAAATTCTGATTCAGGGTCTTTTACTGGTCCTTTAAAAGAAAAAGATTTTGTTAGAAAAATAAAAGGTTGTAAAATTGTAAATGTTAGAGATTTTGAAGAATCATTCAATGTTTATGAAAATGAATCTGAAAATGAAATAACTGAAACAACTTATATTAAAGGATATGTGGAAATGGTAGTTAGTAGAAAATATCAAAAACCTATTATTTTAGGACCAACAGATGGTCGTGGTGGTGGCACTATTTGTGGAGGCGATGCCCATGATGAAATTAATAAAAAATTAGATTATCTTATTGATGAAATGAAAGAAATGAAACAAGATATTAAAATTCTTAAAGAAGACGTTGCTGTTCTTAAGGAAGACGTTGCTGTTCTTAAAGAAGATGTTGCTGTTCTTAAAGAAGATGTAACTATTCTTAAAGAAAAAGTTTCAGTTCTTGAAGCAGATATGGCAGATGTAAAAGCCGGCAAATACTGCAAGAGCCATAATTCACCTGACTTTGTTTAATATATAAGTTTACAACCTTTAATAACCTTAATGATAACAACTATTCACTTAGTTGTTATTTTTATTTAACTAAGCAAAACCACAAGCAAAGTTGTTTGGTTAGTAATAGTAAAGTTATTAATTTAAATACACAATAAGGATCTTTCTAATTAATTTTATTAAGTTAAAAAACCATAAGAAATTATTAGATTTAGTTAGAAAAAATAGTTTTTAATTAAAAAAAAAAAAATTATTGTTTTTTTTATGACATTAACCCTAAAAATTTACATACATATAATGAGTAGACATAAAAGAGACTACTCAAAATATAAGAAGTTATAAATAAATAAAGATAAAAAAATTAATAAAATAAATCTTTAAAAAATATAATAATTATTATTGAACAACAAACTTCCTTGGAGATTAAAGTGAATTACAAAGAAATAATAATAAATGAATTGCTTAAATCTAAGTTAACTCTTGGAATAGCTGAATCTGTAACTGGTGGAATGATTGCCTCTACTTTTGTTGATGTACCAAATGCATCAAAGGTATTTAAAGGTGGTATTGTAGCTTATACAGATTTTGCAAAAAAAGAATTACTTAGAGTAAATGGTGATACTTTAGACAAATACACTGCTTATTCTGCAAATGTAGCAAGAGAGATGGCTAAAGGAATTAGAGATAAATTGAAAACAGATATTTCAATATCAGTAACAGGTCATGCAGGACCATTCAACAATGTAGACATTAATGAATACAGAGAATGCAAGGCATATTTTTGTATTATCATTGTAGATAAAGCATATGATTTTGAAATAACTTTAAAAGATGAAGGAAAAACAAACAATAGAATTACTATTGTTTCAAAGATTATTGAAGAACTTTTTAAATTAGTTTATCGTCCAGATAAGTTTAATGAATAAAACTAATTAACTTTATTTATTTTGCTTCTTAGCTTTTTATAAAAACTTAAGAGGTAAAAAATTATGAATAGTATGACAGAACAAAAAGCTTTAGAATTAGCAATTAAAGAGATTGAGAAAAAATTTGGAAAAGAAACTTTTTCTCAATCTGAATCTTTTGATAACCAAGTTATTAAAAGTGGGAGTATTTTATTAGACAATGCAATTGGAGTTGGGGGATACCCAAAAGGAAAGATTATTGAAATTTATGGAAATGAATCTTCTGGTAAAACAACAATAGCATTACAATGTGTTAAAGAATGTATTAAAGAAGGTGGTAGTGTTGCATATATTGATGCTGAATGCTCAATAGATTCAAAATACTTATCACACCTTGGGATTGATCCAACTAAATTATTAGTTGCAACACCAGAATATGGTGAACAAGCATTTTCTATAATTGATGCATTAATTAAAACTAATATGGTTGATTTAATAGTAGTAGATTCAGTTGCAGCATTAGTTCCTAAAAATGATATAGAATCATCAATGGAAGACCAATCAATGGGGACACATGCAAGAATGATGTCAAAGGGATTAAAGATCTTGCAAACATCTTTAAGCAAACATAAAACTACTGTAATTTTTATCAATCAAGTGAGAGAAAAAATTGGCGTAATGTTTGGTAACAACGAAATTACAACAGGTGGAAGAGCATTAAAGTTTTTCAGCACTTTAAGGTTAGATGTGAGAAGAAGTGAATTAATTAAATCAGGAACTGATGTAATTGGAATTAGATCTAAAATTACTGTTACTAAAAATAAAGTTGCGCCTCCTTTTAAAAATTGTTTTGTTGATATCTTTTTCAACAAAGGATTTGATCCAACAAAAGAAATCATAGATTTTGCAATCGAGTATGAAATTATTAAAAAATCAGGATCTTGATTTTATTATAATGAGACAAAACTAGCACAAGGTAGAAATAACTTAGATTCATATTTAAAAGAAAATAATGAAATATATGATGAAATTAAAAAACTTGTTTTTGATGAAATTGATAAAAATAATAAGTAAATAAAAAGTAAAAAACCTAATTAAAACATAAAGATTTTAATTAGGTTTTTTGTTTGTTGACCACAATTATACCACTTTATTTTACTTATGATTCATTAAAAAAATGATGATATAAAATGTCTTTATTAAGAGCAAAAAAATTTTGCGATTAATTTTAATTTTAAAATTTTTTTGTTTTTAAATTTTTTTCGACTAGTTGGAAACTTTAAATTGTAGATGTATTTCTACATTAATTTTTTTAGCGAATAATAAATTCGGAAGGAAAAGATAATATGACTACGTGATGATTAGGTCTACTTTCTGAATTGGTTGGTACTGCTGTGTTAATTCTTTTAGGAAATGGTGTTTGTGCATCAGTTTCTTACAAAAGGATGAATGCTAATCAATCAGGAAAATGAATCTTAATTTCATTTGCATGAGGTCTAGCAGTTTTTGCAGGTGCTATGGTCTCTATTGCCATGGGTGGAGATGGATGATTAAACCCAGTGGTTTCTATTATGCAAGCTATCATTGCTTCTAAAAATCCTGGTGGACTTTATGCTACAGGGATTTTAGCAACTGGAAGTGTAGCTGCAGGTATTGCTGCAACTTTCTTTATTTCAGTTATTTTCCAAATGCTAGGTGCAATGTTAGGACAAAGTGTTTTAAACTTTATTAACTACAAATTTATTAAAGACAGAGAAAACCCACTAGATGTAATTAGAGGTGCTCATTCAACTGGTGCAGCTTACAAAAACAAAGAAGATAAAGCAACAATCTTTAACTTATCTTATGAATTTGTTGGTACTTTAGTATTAACTGGAATGATTTTAGTTTTTGGAAGCAATAAGAGTGGTATTCCAAGTGTAAACATTGGTCCATTATTTGTAATGTTAATTATTACTTCTATTGGTATGTCTTTAGGATCTGCAACTGGTTTCTCATTGAACCCAGCAAGAGATTTAGGTCCAAGAATTGTTTTTGCAGGTCTTGTTAATTTCTTAAGAAAAGAAGATAAAGTTGCTGGTATCTGTGATTGAGGATACAGCTGAGTTCCAGTTGTTGCTCCAATGGCTGCTGGAGTAGTAATGGGATGCTTTGGTTTAATTTAATTTTTTAAAAAAAGGAAAATGAAAGAATTTAACTTTCAAGGTGATATATAAATGTACGATTTAACAATAGTAGGTGGTGGAATAATTGGTTCTATTATTGCCTACAGACTTTCAAGATATAATTTAAAAATTTTATTATTAGAAAAAAATCCAGTTTATGCTGATGAAACATCAAAAGGTAACTCTGGTGTAATTCATGGTGGATTTGATCCAGAACCACATAAACTTGAAGCAAAATTAAATGTTTTAGGAAACAGAATTTGAAGAGAAGAAATCTTTAAAGTTCTAGATTTTTCTAGAGCACAAGTTGACTCATTAATTATTGCTTTCAATGAAGAAGAAATGGATGCAGTAAAGATGCTATATGACCGTGGAATAACTAATGGTGTATTAGCTTCTGATATGAGAATTATTTCTAAAGAAGAATTATTAGAAAGAGAACCAAACTTAAACAGAGATGTTGCTGGTGCATTGTTATGTACAAGTTCATGAGCAATTGATCCTGTTCAAGCTACATCTGCATTTTTAGCAGTGGCTGAAGGTAATGGAGTAGAGTTAAGAAAAAATTCTGAAGTTACTGGAATTGAATTTGTAAACAATCAATTCAATATTGAAATTAACAATAGAGAAATTGTAAGCTCAAGATACATTGTTAATGCTGCTGGTCACTATGCTGACAGAATTGCAGAAATGGCAAATTGTGGAGACTTTAAACAAACAACAAGAAGAGGGGGATATAGAATTTTAGACCGTTCTCTTAATGGTGTTGTTAAATCAATTTGTTTCATGGTACCAACTATTCATGGTAAAGGTGTAATAGTTGCTCCAATGTTAGATGGACATGTATTGGTTGGTCCAACTGCTGAAGAAGGAGTTGCTAAAGAAGATACAAGATTAGTAACTAGAGAAAAATATGATTACATTGGTGATATTGGTAAACATATAATTCCATCTTTAGATATGAGTAGAACTGTGATGACTTTATCAGGTTCTAGACCAATAGATGTAGAAACTAATGACTTTGTTATTAGATGTGCAAAAAATAATAAGAATTTCATTAATGCTGCTGGAATGCAATCACCAGCTTTAGCTTCTGCTCCAGCAATTGCTTTATACATTGAAAAACTATTATCTAAGAGTGGTTTAGAATTAATTACTAAAGACTTCTACCACAAGAAATATAAAGTATTTCACTAATACTAAATTATTAAGGGTAAAAATATGGATAATACAAAAAAATACATTGTGTCATTAGACTCTGGTACTACTTCTTGTAGAACTATTATTTTTGATCAAAATGGTAATATGGTATCTTCTGCTCAAACTGAATTTACTCAATATTTCCCACAATCAGGATGAGTAGAACATGATGCAATTGAAATCTGAACTACACAATTAGGTACTTTACAAAGTGCAAAATCAAGAGCAAATATTAAATCTCATAATATGGCTGCTATTGGGATTACAAACCAAAGAGAAACTGTAGTTTTATGAGATAAAGAAACTGGTTTACCAGTTTATAATGCTATTGTTTGACAAGATAGAAGAACAAGTGAATATTGTGATGAATTAATTAAACAAGGAAAAGCAAATATCATTTCTTCTAAAACTGGGTTAATTATTAACCCATACTTCTCAGGTACTAAAATTAGATGAATTCTAAAAAATGTTCCAGAAGCTGCTCAAAAATTACAAGAACATAAATTATTAGCTGGAACAATTGATACTTGATTAATTTGAAAATTAACAGACGGTAAAGTACATGCAACTGATGTTACAAATGCATCAAGAACAATGTTGTACAACATCAACACATTAGAATGAGATCAAGAAATTTTGGATTTATTAGAAATTCCAAGAGAAATTTTACCAGTGGTAAAATCATCTAGTGAATTATATGGAACAATTAATCCAAAATACTTATCACAAAGAGCAACAGCTGCTGTTCCTATTATGGGTGTAGCTGGTGACCAACAATCATCATTATTTGGTCAATTATGTACAGAACCTGGAATGGTTAAAAATACATATGGAACAGGTTGTTTTACATTAATTAATACAGGTGAACGTGCAATCTTTTCTAAAAATAAACTAGTAACTACAATTGCATGAAAACTAGGTAATCAAAAACCAATTTATGCATTAGAAGGTTCAGTGTTTATTGCTGGATCTGGTATTAAGTGATTAAGAGATTCAATTAAAGTTATTTACAATGCACAAGAATGTGATTTCTATTGTGGATTAGCTGACCAAGAACCTCAAAATGTTTACATGGTTCCGTCATTTACAGGTCTTGGAGCACCATATTGAGATTCAAGTTCTAGAGGTGCTATTTTTGGACTTGAAAGAGGAACTAAAAGAGAACATATTGTTAAAGCTACAATTGAAGCAATTGCTTTCCAATCAAATGATCTTTTAAGCGCTATGCAAAAAGACATTGGTAAAAAAATCAATATTATGAAAGTAGATGGTGGTGCATCAAATTCAAATTATTTAATGCAATTCCAATCTTCAATTAGTGATGTAACAATTATGAGACCAACTAATATTGAAACTACTGCACTTGGTGCAGCTTACTTAGCAGGATCAGCATCAGGATTCTGAAAATCAATTGATGAACTAAAAAAACTTAATCCAATCGATAAAAGCTTTAGGCCCGGATTATCAAAAGAAGTTGTTAATAAAAAACTTAAAGGCTGACAAGAAGCTGTTAAAAGAACATTCAATTGAACTAATTCAATTTAAAAAAACTTATAAAAAACTAAATAAATTTACTACTGAAAACGCATGTGTTTTTAAAAAAAAAAGGGGTTTTTTTTTTTTTTTGAAATAGTAATACAATTCTTACTAATTGATGTTTTTTAATATATGAAAAATACTAAAAATAAATTTATTAATCTCAAAAAAGATAAAAAAGAAAAATATTTATATAACTTAATTTGATGAATTACAATTTTGCTTTGAATATTAGTTGTGATTCTTTCCTACTATGTAAATATTATTTTGCAATGAGAGAATACTAATTTCTCATATTCAAAAATAGCAACAAGAATTTTGATATTTTTCAATTTTATATTCTTTAGCTTATTGTTTTGCAACAATATAAAAGAGTTTATTCAGACTTTATATTACATTTTTATTAGAAAAAATATAAGAGCAGAAAGAGTTCTAAGAAATAAAGATTATTTGCTAAATAAATCTAAAATTAATAATTTAAACTATGTTGTATTTATTGTTTATTGTACATGTAATGATTTTGATGAAGAAAGTATAACTGAAAGTCTAAAGCAAGAATATAAGAATTGCCAATTTTTTATACTAGATGATTCCAATAAAAAAGAATATAAAGATCAAGTTAATAAATTTGCTAGAAAATATGAAAATGTAAAAGTTATAAGAAGAAAAAATAATAAGGGTTTTAAAGCTGGGAATATTAACAACTTTTTATTAAAAAGAAAAGATTATGATTTCTTTATCATATTAGATGCAGATGAAATAATTCCAAGTGATTTTGTTGGGAAATCTTTAATGTATTTTGAAGAAAATAAGGAATTAGGAATATTGCAAGCTAAAAATCTTTGTACAAGACAAACTAATTGGTTTGACTATATTGGGAGTTATATACATAACTATCAATGACAAAATCAATACAATGTAAGAAATAGTATAGGCATGTTAAATTTATGTGGCCACGGTGCAATGATTAAAAGAGAATGTTATGAAAAATCAGGAGGTTTTCCAGAAATATTACTAGAAGATTGAGCACTAACATTTCAAGCTTTAAAAAATAATTTCTTAACAGCTTATGCTAATAATATTGTTTGCTATGAAAAATTCCCAAGTGACTATATTTCATTTAAGAAAAGGCAATTTAGATGAACTATGGGAGGGGTTGAATGTTTTAAAAAGATAGGATGAAAAATTTTCTTTTTTAAAGCTCCATTTTTTAAAAAAATAGATATCTTTTTAAATCAAGCAAGTTTCTTTATAACAATATTTTCATTACTTTCTCTTGTAATAAATATTAGTATTCTATATCCATTGAATTTTAGTTTCAGTTATTTTGATTGATACATATTACTATCAGTTATTTTGACTTCAATTCCATTAATCAATTTAACAATGTTTTATTGGAAGAAAGTAAATTTTTTCCATCTAGTGTTAGTTTTACTTTTTCAATATTTAGTTTATCTATCATTATTTACTTCTTCTATTACAGCAGTCATTAAAGGGCTTTTTGGAAAAAGATTTTCTTTTTTTGTAACACCTAAAAAAGAAGGTGAAAAAGTCTCTATATGATATGCAATTAAAACTAATATTGTAGAAATAATAGTATCTACAATTTTGTTAACATCAGTAGTTTTAATAAGTATATTCATACCTAAAATTGGTCTATTTGGACTGTTATGAGTTTTTCTTACTATTTGTCCTTTATACATGTCTATTGTTTTTACAATGGTGCCAAATATAAAGATAAATAATTTTCATAGAAATAATGTTACCAATCAATATTCTAGTCTTGTAACTTTTCCATAATTTTTAAATTTATTAAATCAAAATGGAGTAAAAATGAAATCATTTAATAAAAAATTAAATACTTTTGTTTCTTTAAGTAGTTTTATTACAGTTTCCTTACTTTCAACAACATCACTTAATTCAGAAAAAGTTATTTCATTAGATGTAACTAAACTTCAATCAAATTCAATAACTAAAACAAATCAAAAATGGATTGATTCTATTAAAGAATCTGCACAAAACACTAACACTATTAAGATATTTTTCACAAGAAGTGCTGCTCTTGTTTATCAAGAAAGTATTATAGCTTTAACATATATGCTTTCTTTAGATGCTACATCCCAAATATCTAACAACCAAAGCATAAAACCTATTGCTTATTTTATGAGAAGTGATGACTATACAAATAACAGATTTGATTATTCAGTCATTGAGAGTAATGAAAATTTACTATTAGTTAAAGAAACTAATGACATAACTTCTGTTTCTAATAATGAACTATATAATACTCATCCTTTAGATAATCATTTAGTTAAAATTTATGAATATTATAAGACATTACTAGATTCAGGCAAAAAAATAGATATATGAGGTGCTGATTTATCAATTGATTCTATTTTTAATAGTGGTTCATATAATGGGTTATCAAAATTGTTGCCATATATAAATAAGATATATACTCTTTCAGATGGTAATGCTCAAACATTTAGTTTTGCTCAAACTTATGTTTCAAGATACAAAGAAAATAATTGAACTGAAGTTGAAACAAAAGAGAAGTGACAAAAGTTGATAAACAATAGTACAACAGATGATGAAAGAGCTCAATTATTAGCTCAATATAGATTCCAAGATTTTTTAAAGTTAAGTGATGTTATTGTAGTTTTTCATATTTTAGAATATGATGATGCTCCATTACATTGAGGTTTAACAAAGGAACAAATGTATGATGTTTATATATTTGATATTGGGTATTATGGAGTATCTAATCAACTATATGGAACTTCTAATAGCAATCAAATTCAAAAGTTTATAAGTAACTATGAATTGTTTTTTAAAGTGAATATTTCAAACTTTTTAGACTTTATAGAGGTTGGTTCAAATTATTATGATAAGAATAAGAAGAACCTTGTTTGAATGGGCGATAATCTTTTACCAGTAGATCTAAGTGATCAAATAATTAATGATGAAATTCAAAACACTTATGCATCAATGGTAAAAAAATATCCTCCAAATGAATATAATTACTTCTTTAAACACCACCCATCATATTCAATTGAAGATCAAATAAAGCTAACTAATCATATTGTTGAAAAAGCAAATATTAATCCAATTATTTTTAAATCATTTGGATGGGAATTATTTTTATCTTGAGATAACTATCAACAACATATTAATAATTCAACTTACACACCTTTCTTTACAAGCAAAACAAATCAGAGTATAAATCCTCAAACCTCTTTTGTTGGTTTACTTTATTCTACTTCAGTAATACTTACTACATATTCATTTACTTTGAATGAGTATGGATATACAGAAGAACAAGCATTTCTTTCTATTGCTTCTAGTAATTTTCCTATTGTAGGAACTTATGGATTATGAGGGTGAAACATTTATTTATCATCTGAACCATATGATGAAAATGTTTCAAGAAATTTAAATTTCTTAGATTCAATTTACAAACCCTATCAAAAATTTTATGAAATGTACTTAAACAACAAGAAAACTACAAATCAATTCAATAGAGAAGTTAATGAAAATACTGACAATAATTCAAATAGTCTAAAATATTTTTATATTCCTTTGATTACTTTATCTTTATTAGTTCTGATTGCTGCATGTTCATATATGTTTTTAAAAAGGAAAAATAAAAATGAAAAACAAAATTAAAAAAATATCATTAGTTTCAACTATTTTAGGAGCATCAATTTTTGTTACTTCTTGTGCTCCAGTTTCATCTGAATTAGAGATGGTTAAAACTGTTAAAAGTTTTATAAAAGGTGTAGATATTTCAAGTTATGTAAATGTAACATCAAATTTTTTAAATGAACAAAATATTAAAAAAGATGATAAATCTTCATATAGTTACAAAGAATATGAAACTGAAAATATAACTATAAATAACACTCAACAAACAATCCAAGATTATATTGATAATAATTTATATTCATACATTGATGACAATGGAAATAGAAAATATCAAAACTTTTTCAAAATTTTAAAAGATCAAGGTGATGTGAATTCAATTCGTTTAAGACTTTGAAATGATCCATATGACGAAAACAAAAAATCATATATGGGAGAATTAGAAGGTGTAAATGATTTAGATACAGATATTTATATTATGAAACAAGCTATTAAAGAGGGTATAAATCATTTCAATCTAGATTTTCACTATTCTGATTTTTGGGCAGATCCTGGTCATCAAATTAATCCAAAAGCCTGAGATGGTTTGGATACTGAAGGCATAAAAAAAGCTATTAAAGATTTTACTTATAATTCATTAGTAAAGATTTACCAGGAAACAGGTGTTTTACCAGCTCAAGTACAAATTGGGAATGAAATTACTAAAGGTTTTGTTTGAGGAAATGATGATTCTAAATTTGAATCAGATTACTTAAAACCTGATGTTTCAATAAAATACTTAAGAAGTGCAATTGAGGCAGTTAATGAAGCACAAGAGTATATAAATAAAACATACAATAAAAACACAAATATAAAAATAGCTGTTCATTTAGAATCTCTAAGTAGTCAAACTTCAAAAAAGGCTATATCAACATTTTTAAATGATCAGTTTATTGATGAAAATTTAGATATTGTTGGTGTAACTTATTATCCATTTTGAAGTTTGAATTTAGAAAAATTTAGACAAGATTTTTCTAGCTTTTGAACAAAGTTAGGTAAAGAAATCATCTTTGAAGAATACTCAACTCCATACACTTCAGACAATACAGGGTATACAGGAGATTTAGATTATAAAACTAATAGTAATAGTATTCCAACAACTAGCAGTGGTCAAGTTGTTATGCTGAATGCTTTTTTAAATCTGATTTCACAATTAACTCCTGATAAAGAAACAGGATTTTACTATTGAGAACCCGGATGATTGTACAAAGGAAAACAAACTTGAGCTAGCCAATCAGGGATAAATTACATAACAAACAGTGATAAAAGCTTAGATTGAAAATATGGATACAATTGAAGTAATCAAGGTTTATTTGATAGAAATGGAATTATGCTACCATCTTTAAAAGTTCTTAAAAATTTTGAAAGAAATCCAATTGACTATTATCAATTTAATTTTTTTTCATGAGTTATTTCAGATTTAGTTAATCCAATAAAAAATGATTGGGGAGCATATAATGATCAATTGTTAAAACAAATTGATTTATTTTGAAATAAAAATACAAAAAAGTCTGAAATTAACAAAGAATTATTTAAAGATTATGATGGTAGTTTTTCAAATCATATAGATTATTTCACGAGTGATTTAAGTAAAGAATTATCTAATGATGAAATAATGTTATTAGTTAAGAAAACTTACAAAAGAATTATGTGGAATGATTTAACAATAAGCAATATTTCATATGATTCAATTAATAACTCTTATAAAGTTGAAATAGACACTAACAATTCTTTCTATTATTTTGGAATAGCAAATATTGTGATTAATATAAAAGATTATTGATCAAAATCAGTTGACTTATCAAATGAAGAAATTTCAATAGAAAAGTCTGACACAAATTGAGCATCCAAAATATTTGAATTTATTAATTCACAAGATAATAAAAACAGTTTTAATTTAGATCAAACTATTTGAAAATACTTTAATTTAAAAGGAGGTATATCAAATCAAGACTTTTCTAGTGGTTTGTGGTTGTATGATGAAATCAATAGCAAAAATAGATATAGCAACTGAGCAATTTTAAAAACTGATAAGATTTATGTAAATGAAAACTCAACTGAAATTAGTAAACTTAATAATGAAAAATATGAATGACCTAATGATGGGTTAAAAGATATTTTCAATAATAACAATACAAATGATAATCTATACTTTGCAATAGATTTAAAATTGGCAGCAGGAAATGAGAAAGAAAAAAATGACACTGGTAATTCTGTGACTTATTTGGATGTAGGGAAAGAATCTTGACAATATCCTAAAATATTAGTTTTTAAATTAAATGTAAAGTGATCTTAAAAAAATTATTTATTTATACTTTCTTTTTTAAATATTTTTAAAGACATAAAAATTAGAAATGAAAAGGTTATTACTGCAATTAATCCAATAATAAAAAATGACTTATCAACATCAGAGAAATTATATTCATTATTAACAGAATAATTTGGATCATAATTTTGATTGATAAATGAAGATGCTAAAATTTGATTTTTTTCATATTCTGGAAAGCTATGTAAAAAAACAAA
Source organism: Malacoplasma penetrans HF-2 (assembly GCF_000011225.1). Classification (NCBI taxonomy): domain Bacteria; kingdom Bacillati; phylum Mycoplasmatota; order Mycoplasmoidales; family Mycoplasmoidaceae; genus Malacoplasma; species Malacoplasma penetrans. Next base: position 807,013 of record NC_004432.1, on the reverse strand, counting down.
TGGATCATAAATATTTTTAATTTTTAAAATATTATTTTTAGCATAAATTCCATTTAAACTATCATCAGCAGAAAATGAATCTTTATTTGTTCTAATAATGACATCAAAAGTTTCAGGTATAGGGAAATAAAATGAATTTAATACTTTATTAATATCTTCTAAAGAATAATTATAAGCATCTTTTAAAAAGAAAGCTGTTGTCTGAATAGATGTAGTAGTATATTGGAATCCTATAAAAGAAGTATTACTTAAAGATGGTTCTAAATTAAAAAAAGGCACATAGTTCTTATTTGTCATTTGCTGCTTGTAATCTCAAGACAAAAATATTTCTCAAGGAACCTTTTGAAAATATATTACTTGTGAAGCTTGATCTTCATTATTAATTATCAAATTAGATAGTTGGACTTGCCCACTTATATTGTTTGGAATTTTATTGGTTCACTCAGTATCTTCATCTTCATTATAATAAGGATGGTTTTTTGGCAAAGAAATTGTACTCATTAGAAGGAAAAATTTTTAACCATGATTGCATAACATCTCTCATTTCCTTTAATCATTGAGGATAGGTGTGATCTCTGCTTGTGATTAAAGAATCACCTAATCAAATTAAGTTTTTCTTTTTTGGATTGTATTTATCTAAGTTTTTTCAAATATGTTTTTGGTAAAGTTAATTCCCCACCCTTTCGGTAAAGTTAATTCCCCACCCCTTAGTATAAATGTGGGACTTAACTTTTTTTATTTAAAAGGGTTTTATTTAACATTATCCTTTCATTCAATTTCTTCTTTTAATTTTAAAGACTCATAGTTTCTATAAGATTTTCCAGCAATGCTAACAACATGGGATTTATGTAATAATCTATCCAATATTGCACTTGCTATAACTTCATCTTGGAATAGTTTTCCCCATTCTGAAAATAGTTTATTTGTTGTAATAATTGTTGAGCTTTTTAAATATCTACTATTAACCAATTGAAAAAATATATTTGCTTTTTCTTGATCCATGGGAAGAAATCCCAATTCATCAATTATCAGTAACTTGTACTTAGAATAGTGTTTAATTCTTTGAGCAAGTTGGTTTTTAAATTTTGCTTCTTGTAAATTATTTAACAACCTATTGCAGTCAATAAAATAAACACTATATTTTGACTCTGCAGCAGCAATCCCAATAGCTGTGGCAAGATGAGTTTTTCCAACCCCTGAAGTACCTTGAAAAATTATATTTTGTTTATTTTTTATAAAATCAAAATTTAAAAAATAATTAATTTGATTTTGATTTATTTGTGGTTGAAAAGTGAAATCAAATTCTTCTATAGTTTTTATTATTCCAAATCCTCCTGTTTTAACTTTTAAATATTTTCTTCTTTTAGTTTTGAAGTTTACCTCCTCTCTTAAAATTGATTTTAAAAATTCAACAATTAAAGGACTAGAATATCTTTGATCCATTAAAAGATTAAATACCTTTTCATTTGTTGTTCATTTAACTTCATTTAACAAATTTTCAATTTCTTTCATTTTAGGTCTCCTGATTTTTCTGATTAAAAACTTTTAGTTTATACTGCAAGTCTAATGACTCAACAGTTTCTTTTGCCATTTTCCTAATGACTTCTTCTGAAATATTGTCACCTCTTTTTAAAAATTCATACTTTAAAATTTCTGAATGAATTTCTGTTGTAGTAAAAGAATGCTTAGCTACTTTTAAACTGTTTTCATATGTTGCAATTATTGTTCCATTATGTTCTATGTAGACATTAGAATCATCTTGATATATTTGCACATATTCATTTAGATATAAAGGTGGTAAGTAGTAAAAATTGCTTAAAAATGCTATTTTATAGTCATTTTTTACCATTCTTGTTTCTTTTGAATTTAAATAACCTTCAATAATTTTTTTGTTAGGTAAAGGTTGAAGTGTATGCAATTCTTGTTTTAAAAAAGATTGAATTGGTTTAAACCCCACACCATTCTCACTGTTGTTGTATTTAGATTCTATGTTTTTAACAATTTCTATTAAGTGATTTTTGTTTTCAATTACTCCAGTTCAAGCTTTTATTTTTTTTGCAATTCTTACAGCACTTTCAACCTTAGCTTTTTGTTCTGGTGAAGCTGGATCACATGGAATAATCTCTATACCAAAATCTCTTTCAAAATCATTTCAATGTTTTTCTAAAATTGGCTTTTTGTTTAAATAGTTTTGGTTTTTAGAAATAATAGATTTCATGTTGTCGCAAACTAAATAAAGAGGGCTGCCTTGGAATTCTGCCAATGCAGAGACTAAAAACTTCAATACAGTTTGAGAACTCTTTTCATAAGAAACAAATAACTTCATATATCTAGAATACGAGAACTTTGTAACCAAAATATTAATTTTTAACTTTCCATCTTCCTTTGTATGAATGACAATATTTTCAGCCCAGTCTATTTCCAAAATTTTTCCAGGATAGGTTTCCTTTATTATTTTTTTTGGAGGAGTAATAGCTCTTGAAGAATAATCATAATTTTCTTTTAAAAATGATTTAAAAGTAGAATAGGAAATTTTATTTTTAAATTCAGTTTTAGATATTTCAAGCTTTGAAGGTAAGTAATCCAAGAGATGTTCATAAATTGAAAATATTGATGGTTTAGTTCCATTGGTTTTTTCTTTATAAGATTCAATTCTCTCTTCTATAATATGTTCAATTTGTGATAAAAAATTCTTAGATGGTTTTTTATATTTTCTTTTGAAGTCACAAGATTTTAATTCTGGGTTATTACTTAAAATTCTTAAATACTTCCTAACAGTTTTTCTGTCTATTTGTAAATCTCTAGATAAAGCCTTAATGTTTACTACTTGTTGATTTTTTAACAATTCTTTAATTTTATCTATCATTCTTATTTTGTTAATTTTTTTCATAATTCCCCCTATTAGAGAAATTATAAAAATCCCCATTTCTTTAGTTAAGTCCTCACGGGGGGTGGGGAATTAACTTTGCCGAAAGGTGGGGATTTAACTTTACCGATAACAAAATAAAATCAGATAAATTATTGAAATTATAAATTTTAAAAAATTTTTCATAATCTTCAATAAACTCAGAAATTAGTGAAGATTGACTATTTTTGTCAAATAACTTATTTGCTAAATCATAGTAGTTATAATTAATTTTGTAAGTTTTATATAATTCAATATTCTGTAAATTAAAAGTTTGAGTGTAATAACTTGATTCTGTATAAGGGTTAGTGTGGAAAAAAAGTAAAAATATCTGAGTTGTGAATAAAATCATATAATTTGTATTTATTAAAATCAGATTTTAAAGAATTGGAACTGTCACTTTTATATGTATTAAATTTTTCAGCAACTTCTTGTGATGTAAGTTGTTTATAATTGTTTGTCTTATATTCTTTAATTGCATTGTTAACAAAATAATATGGTTGATAATTACCATCTGTTAAAACATAGATTTTATTGACATGTTTTATAAATTCATAACTACTTTTATTGTAATTGAATAAATCTTCTAAACCACCATCTACAATTCAAACATCAAACATGATATTTGAATCTTTTTTAGTATAGTAGTTCAATAAGTAATTAGTTATATTTTCATCAGGGTATTGTTCATATTTATAGCTTCCAAAACTACTATCAATTTTAGAAGTGTTATTAACTAATTTAAAATTTCAATTGTTAAATGATTGATTATTTTTTAAAAATTTACTTTCTCATTCTTGTGAAGCTCATGTGTTACTTTCATATATTGAATTATTATAGAAAAACAAAATATCATCATTGCCTGCTCTATTTTCTTTTTCTAGTAGCATATATTCAGAAACTAAAATAGCTTGTTGATATGCTAAAGTAGCATTTCTATTAAAGAATAATTTTGGGTTAGTAGTTTTAGATGATTCTTTAATGGAATCAATTCATTTGTTTTCATATATTGTGTTTTCAATGGAAGCAGAAATCAAATTATTTGAGAAAGAAATTTCAAATTGGAAGTTGGGTAAGAAAATAAAATTAACACCAGTTAAACAAAATGTGTTGATAAAATATTTTTTCATTTATTTTTTTCCTTGTATATAAACCATAAATTTATATAACGTTCTAGAGATACATAAATTATAAAAATTAAAATTTGAAATATTACTTTTATTAACCTTAAGATATTCCTATATTTTGATTAATGATTGAGAAAAGTTTTTGAAACTTTTCATAAAATTATATACAGTTTAACTTAATAGATTTTTTTGTTAGCATAACTTTTTAAGATTTAATTTTTTGACTATTATTAATTCAATTAAATTCAAAATTTTGTTAAATTGTTTTTATTAATTCTTTCATAAAAAGCATTATTGATTTGCCTCCAAGAGGGACAAAATCACAAATAATTGATTAGTCTTTTTTAGGAAGAAAGTCTTGTGGAATCAACATTGATTATGAATTTAGTAAATTTTTGTTAAAAAAAATTGATTTATTAGATACAATAATATTGTTGCAAAATCTTCATACTTCTATTTGCAACTTGTTATGATTTACATAACTATTTAAAGAAGTGTACAAAATGAATTTATTCATAGTATTCATATAATTCTTTTTTAATGATTTGATTTTGTTTTTTATTATATGAATATGATATTCTTTATATAAAATTAATAGATATAATTTCTATTCATTTTAATTCCTTGCCCTTAACATGTACTGTTAGGGGTTTTTATTTTTTTACAGTATTTAAAATTTTTAAAAATTTTGTATATATAAATGACTTATAAAAATTAAAAACTATTTATATAAAAAAGTTTTTGTATAGCAAAAATTACAGGTTCAAAGACTTTTAACTGTTTATTAAAAACAATATATTTAATACTTATTAATTAATAGGCTTTGGTAAAAATATAGTTATTTTTATATGAAAGTTCATTATTGAATTTAAATCCTAGTATATCTAAATCTTTAATTTTATTAATATCTAAATTAATGTTTAGAAATTGATTAATAAAATAACCTCTACATTGTTTAGAAAATGTAGATAATGAAACATATTTATTTGATTTAAACAATTTAAAATCAACATTAATAACATTAAAGATTGAGTTATCTATCAATTTGCTATATTCACCACTTGCTAAATTTATTATTAATTTATCTGGATTTAGTTCCTCTAATTTTTGATTAAATTCTTTAAATCAAAAGTCATATAAATTTTTATAATTTGGGATATTAATTTTAGAACCTAGCATTAATCTATATGGTTTTATATAAGAGTTAGGAAAAACTATTCCATAAAACCCAGAAATGATAATTAGTGATTCATTAAGTTTTGTCTTTTGTGTTTCAGACAATTGAGAATACAAAATATTTTTGAATTGTAATCCATCATAAAATTCAATTGCTTTATATGCTTTATTATTTTTGAATTCTTTTATATCTTTAATTGTTTCTTCTATTAAGGAATTGTTTTTTAATTCTAGTCATGAATTAAACTTTTCATTATTTATAGATTTTATTAACAGATCATTTAATTCATTTGTTTTGTTAGTAAATAAAATGTTTTCTTCATTATTAGAAAAACTATCTATATTCTTATTTTGAGTTTTTGAAGGTGAAATTAATATTTTCATATCTTTATATATTTAATTAGTTTTTAAATAAAATTACTATTTATAAAATGATACTTTAGTTGTTATCATTTGATTAAAATTTAATTCATAAAATTACAAAAACTTTTTGTTTTATTTTGATATTCTTTTAATTTAAATATTAAAATTATATAAGTTTCAAATTAAAGGAAAATAAATGGAAGATAAAACTTTAAATATAAATGTACCAAAAAATGAATTAGGTGCAATTTCAAATATTAAAGCCAATTTCCCATCACTTGCAGAAAGATCTGTAGTTGGTGTTTTTGTAGCTAGTAATTATAAAGCTAACAAGAAATATTTAAAAACCTTTCTAGAAGGAATGTTGGCAGGTTTTTTTGTAGCAATAGGATATTATGTTGCATTATATGGGGCATCTAAATTTGCAGATGCTGGAGTGCAAACAGTACTGATTGGTGCAATGTTCCCAGTAGCAATTTTATTAATAACATTTGTTGGTGGGAGTTTATTTACAACTAATTGTTTAGGTTTTACAAATGCCTGTGTTAAAGATGTTAAATTTAATAAATTCTTTAAGAACCTAGCAATTTGCTATGGTGGAAATATTGTAGGATCTTTAGTTGTCTTTTTAATTCTGTTAGCTATGGGGGTTTTAGTACCATACTTAAAAGATTCTAATGGGAATAATGCATATACAGACCATGGTGCTTTTACTCAATTAGCAGCTGATTTTACACTTAAAAAAATTGGAGAGTTAGGAACTGCATTAAGAACGGGTGAAAGCATTTCAGCAGGATTAGTAATTGGAACTTTCTTTTCTAATTTCTTCTCTGGTATTATTTGTAATGTTTTTGTTTGTGTAACTTTATATATTACATTCTCAACAAAAAATATAGCAGCAGTTGTAATAATGTTATGACTTACAATATTTGTTTTTGTAATCAGTGGAACACCACACTGTGTAGCTAACTTAATATTGTTTTTCTGTAATATTTCACAATCATTAGTTGTTTCATCTGGAATGGATTCTGCTAATATATTAGCTCAAAGTGGGCAAACTTTTTTACCTGTAGAAACACCATACTTATTTTTAGGGGTTAATATAATTCCTTCAATCTTAGGTAACTTTATTGGTGGTGGAATTTTAATTCCTGGAATTGTGTACTTGATTTATAAAGATAAAATTCAAAAAATATCAAAAGAATTATCTTCTGAATCAATTGCAGATTCAGCTAAAGAATTAGTTTCTAAACTTCATTCATCAATTGCATTATAGTAAATTGAATCATTAATAAAGCAACAAAAACACTCCAGTTAAATGGAGTGTTTTTTGCTATTATGTTATTTGTTTAAGTTTTAACTATATTTTCATATAGTAAAAACAACTATATTTTTGTATAGTGAAATTTAACTATATGGAAATATAGTTGGATGGAAATAATATCAATATGTTATTAGTGAATAATAGAATTTTCATTAACTACAAAAAATAAAAAGATAATAAAATTAATGATTATCCTTTTCTTTGGTATTCAAAACTATTGTATATCCACCATCTACTATAAAGGTTTACCATATTGCAAAACCATCATATTCACTAGATAATCATAGTGCTAAAGAAACTATCTTATTTGCTTTTCCAATTTTTTTCTAATAGGATATCATCAATTACTTTATCCATGTGTTCAGGTACCATTTTAACAACATTAGTAACCATAGAAGTATTTGTTATCTAGATAGTTACATTTATTCTAATACTGCTTCTAGTATTTTAAAACAGAACATTTAGTTAATCTAAATACTGCATGTTTACTTTTAGTATAAACTGAAACACCTACTAACCCCACAACACCACTTTGTGAAAAGCAATTAACAATTACACCTTTATTAGATTGTTTTAACATTTGTGCTATCTCATATTTTATACAGTTATAAATGCCACCTAAGTTAATATTAACAATGCAATCAAAATCTTTTCTAACTATATCTGCTAATTTTGTATCACTACTAGCATGCACACATGATACATCTAATTTTCCGATGACTTTCTAATTTCATTAATTAAGATTTTTATGCCAACTTCATTTGACACATCACTTTTATAACATTTGATAGTGTATCGAATTCTCTAAGTTCTTTATATGCAACTATTTTTATAACTTTTTATTATAACCAACAACTACTAATGTTGTATTTGATGTTGCAAAATTTTAACAGTTTCAAGTCCTATTCTCCTAACTTCACCTACCACTAAAACAGCTTTATCTTTAAATGAATATTCATTTATTTTACATCTTAAAAAATATGTATTTTTTCTAATAGAAATACTTAATCTTCAGTAATGAGTCTAAATTAAAATTCAATAATAAAAAATCTTATTGTATTAAAAAACACAATAAGATTTTAGATTTTAATGGCAGGGGTAACAGGACTCGAACCCACAACACGCAGATTTGGAGTCTGCTGTTCTACCATTGAACTATACCCCTATTTTTATGATTATAAACAATCATAAAAATTTTAATGTAGTTTTAAGAATTTGATAATTTAATTACTTATTTTCTGATAAGTCTAATTCTAAAAATTCTAAACAAACTGGGGAATGATAGTTAAGATCATGAATGGGTTTAATAATTAAACTGATTGATTCTAATTCCATATCTATAACATGACCACCATAGTCTTTATCTTGACTAATGTAATGTCAGTGGAAACCTTCAATATTAAAATTAGAAAATAAACTAGGAGTGTAAAAACCGACTAATTCTATTTCTTTGTTTTGAATCCAAATTTCTGATTGTAATTCTTTAATTTTTTGTATTTCAACATATGGCTTTTCTTGCCTAATGAAAGTTCTTGAATGTAATTGCTTTACTATAGCTTTAGCATAGACAGCTTGTATTAAGTTTTTTGTATCAAAAATCTTTAGTAGTTTATTTTCTAAAGATTGTTTAGTTAAGTTTTCAAATTTGTATCCAAATCCTTTATAGTCATGGTTACAAACAAATGCATAAGATATATTTACATTTGAATTACATAAAATTACATTGGTATTATCAATGATTTGATAAGCTTTTCCATGAACTATAATAAGTTCACCATTTAAAGATTCAAAAGCTCCAATTCCAAAATTACCCTCTTTTAATATTTCTTGGGCAGTAAAATTTGAACAGTAATTTCCTTTGCTTAAAGCATTAATAGAGCTAAATGCATGTGCTTTACTTTTAAACACAATATTCTCCTTAATTAAAACCTTATTTATAAATTTAGATTATTTTTTATGAGTTTATAAAATTCAACTAACATAGGAATTTGCTTATAAAAAATATATTCTAGATAATATCAAATAATTTGCTGAATTATTTTTTATAGAATTAAGTTATTAAAATTTTTAGCAATTAAAAATTCTTAAGTTTTAACAAGTTTAGTTGCTGTGTGACTATATTTAATAATTAAAATTATTGGTTTGGTATGTTATCAATTAATAGGCTTTTTATTACTTTTATATAATAATTAAGTATTCAAAAAAACCAAATTATTATATAATAATAAATGTTAGTTGCAGATGTAGTTCAATGGTAGAATGCAACCTTGCCAAGGTCGAGACGCGAGTTCGATTCTCGTCATCTGCTCCATTTAAAAATAAAAAAATCCATTTATTAAGTTAAATGGATTTTTTTATTTTTATAATAACATTATTATTTATTTGAAGTTCAATTATGGTGATATTAGTTATTACACTATTATCTTTTTAGTTTTCTTTCAGCTAAAGATTAACTTTAAAATATTTTATGATTGATTTTTATTAGATTTTTTTATTTTATATGGAAAGCCTTTTTTACATTTTTTATATCTTCATCATTCAAATTAAAATTATCACTTGAAATAATATAAAATATTACTAACAAAAGAATAAAAAAATTATCCACTATCTTCACTTTAATTTCTTTATCACCATTTCCACTTCCATAATTTCCATTTTCTTTTTTATCATTACTTATAACTTCTTTTTTATTGTCGACAATCAGGTCATAACCATAAATCTTGTATAATTTATAATTTTTATTGCTACAAATTCCCAATAACTCATTTTTTGAAATATTTATTGTGTCTTGAAAAGGTTTATCAGCTTTTTTGGGTTCACATTTTCTTTCAAGCCAGTTAATAAAAAATTGTTGATTAAGGAGTCTAAACTGATTGACAGTGGATTTAACTTCAATATAAATGTCTGCTTTAGAACTGTATTTAATATTTTCTGCCAAAATTCAAGGAACAGTAATAGAAATGTCAGATAAATGTCTGTTTTCTTTTTCTAGATTAAACCATTTTAAATTGATGTCTTTTTTTCATTTGTTAATTTTATTACTATTATTTTCAAATAATTGCATCCTTTCTTTACTATTATATTTTTCTATGAAACACTTTAGGTCTTTGAATGAATTTGTATTTTGAAAATTTTGACTATCATATTTTTCTGAAAAAAAGTTCATAAAAAGAGAATGTTCTGCACATCTTCCTTGGATTTTATTATTTCTATTTCCATCTTTGTTGCGAGAAATTTCATTTTCAATCTGGGCCTTGAATTTTTCTTTTATTTCTTTATAAATTTTCTCTTTCAAAGTCTTTTGTGATTTTTCTTGTATTTCATTATGAATTTCATTTTTAAAAATCATTTGCAATTTTTCTTTTTCTTTTTTTCTTGAGATTTTAAAATTAGAATCAGTTCAAGTTTGTAATTTATTTTCTTTAGGGAAATCAAGTTCAAATAAATAAATTACATATTCTTTTAAATTTTTTAATGAAGTTCTATCTAAAAGTGTAAGGATAAAACATTTAAAAAAATCTTCAACAATTTCTTTAGAATTGTCTGATATTAAATTTGACACATCTTCACTCAAGGACTTCAAAAAGCTACTTTTTTCTTTACCAACTTCTAATAATATTTTTTCAGATATTTTTCGTTTTTCATTTAAGGAATGAAAATTAATTCTTTCATAGAATTTGCTAAATTTTTGTTTTGAATTTATTAAATTATTGAAGAAAACTTTATAGTCAAGTTTTGAGTTTTCTACTTTTTTTATTTCTATTTCTTTTTCTACTTCATTTAAGCTTTTTTTAAGAATTTCTGATATATATTCATTTTCTTCTGAGGTTAATTCTACTAAATCATCATCATATATTAAACTACTTAAGTCATCTTCATAATAATATTCTTCAGTATCATATTCTTTTGAAAATTTTTCTTCCAAATATTCAAAGTATGAACTATCAATATTGTTATCTTCAAAAGATTCTTCAATATCATTTTCTTTTAAAGTTCACTCTATTGAATTAGAATCTATTGAACTACTGGTGTTATTTTCTACACTTAATTCTTTAGTGCTTTCTTCCTCTAACTATATTTCAGTATTTTTCTGAATATTGTTGTTTTCAATAGTTTTATCTTGTAATAATTGGTTTTTGTTATTTTTATTTTTTAAAAATGTATTTTCATCAATATTTTTATTTTTTTTCTTTTTTCAATTAAAAAGTTTTTTTAATCAAGATATTTTTTTCATGTAAGCCTCAATTTCACAATAAATATATTTTAATTCCTATTGATTCTCAAAATTAAAGAAATCTATTATTTTAAATTAAGATAAATCTGTTTTTATAAAAAAGGAATCTTATTATTAAAAATAAAATGAAGTTTTGTATTTGAATGTGACAAATATAATTTTCTATTTTTTTACTTTATTTCTTCATTAAAATAATTATTTGTAGAATTAAATAAATTTTCTATTGACTTAAACTTAGGTTTAAGTTGTAAACTAATTATCTAAACAAATTATTTATATTTATGGAGAAGATAATGAGTAGTGTATTTTTAAAATCAAAATATTTTTTTGGTAAAGGTGCAATCTTTGAGGCAAAAGATGAATTAGCAAGTAAAAAATATAAAAAAGCTTTAATTTTATATGGTGGAGGATCAGTTAAAACTAATGGTAGTTTTAATGATCTCATCACTTTACTTAAAGAAATCAATTTACGATATGTTGAGTTTGGTGGTATTGAACCAAATCCAAAAACTGATACTGTTTATAAAGCAATATTATTTGCTAGAGAAAATAAAGTTGATGTTATTTTTGCAATAGGTGGTGGAAGTGTAATTGATTCTTCTAAAGTTATAGGAGCTTTAACTGCAAATCCACATCTTAATGATGTTTGAGAATATTGTTTAGATACTAGTAAATTAGTTAATCCAAGTATTGATATTATAGCTATTACTACACTTGCTGGAACTGCAAGTGAAAACAATTCTGGTAGTGTTATTAGTAATTCTAAAACTAATGAAAAATATGGGGTATTTACACCAAGTGCTGTTCCTGTTTGTGCAATAGAAGATCCAACATATACTTTTACAGTTAATAAGTGACAAACAGCGAGTGGAATTTTTGATTGTTTTTCACATTTAACAGAACAATATTTAGGAACTGGTACTTTTGGTTGAACTAAGAATTATTTATTTGCAAATTTAAAAACATTATTAAAATATGCTAAAACTGCAGTTGATGATCCAACAAACTATGAGGCTAGAAGTAATGTTTTATGAACAACTACAATGGCTTTAACTCAATTAGCATATTTCCAATGTGAATCAACAGATTGAGCTGTTCATACAATTGAACACTCATTTTCAGGAAGGTGAGATATAACTCATGGTGCAGGTTTAGCATTTGTTACTCCAACTTACTGAAAGTTAAGAAGTGAAAAAGATAGTTGATTTAAAGACAAAATTGTGGAATTTGGTAAAGAAATATTTGGTGTAAATGGATTTGATGCAACAATTGAATATTTAGTAAATTGAATTAAATCAATTTATTTACCAACTAACTGAAGCCAATTTAGTGAAATTAAAGAAATTACAGAAAAAGATATTGATTTCTTGGTTGAGCACTCTTTTAAATTTAATTTTGCTCCACATATTAGTAAAGACTTCTTTAGAAAGGTTATTACTGAATTAGCAAAAATTAAATAAAATATAGTGAATAAAATGAAAATACTCCTTTTTAAGAAAGGAGTATTTTTTATATTAATTAATAAATTTATTTTAGTTACCATTTGGCAAGTGTTAATTTAAATTATTTAAATTTAATATAAACAAAAAACAACAACTATTTTTTAGTTGTTGTTTTAGAAGGTTGCAAAGGTTGTAAACTTATATATTACACAAAGTCAGGTGAATTATGGCTCTTGCAGTATTTGCCAGCTTTAACATCTGCCATATCTGTTTCAAGAACTGAAACTTTTTCTTTAAGAATTTTAATATCTTGTTTAACTTCTATCATGTCTTGTTTAAGATAATTAATATCTTGTTTCATTTCTTTTATTTCATCAATAAGATAATCTAGTTTTTTATTAATTTCAGCATGGGCATCGCCTCCACAAATAGTACCGCCACCACGACCATCTGTTGGTCCTAAAATAATAGGTTTTTGATATTTTCTACTAACTACCATTTCTACATATCCTTTGATATAAGTTGTTTCAGTTATTTCATTTTCAGATTCATTTTCATAAACATTAAATGATTCTTCAAAATCTCTAACATTTATAATTTTACAACCTTTTATTTTTCTAACAAAATCTTTTTCTTTTAAAGGACCTGTAAAAGACCCTGAATCAGAATTTATTTTTTGGTTGTTATTATGTTTATTAGCCATAATTTTTGGCTCCTTTCGTAAATTAAATCTATTGATGAGTGGCAAATTAATTAACTATATCTATTAGATAATTTGGGTTTTGTTTGTTTTTAAACAAATTATTAATTTTTTATAGTTTAGTAATTGAATAAAAAATATCAATAATTTTTATCCCCGTACTTTACCTCTCTATTATATGTATGTAAATTTTGGGGGCTAATGTCATAAAAAAAGTGTCATTTTTTTAAAATTTTTAATTAAATTAAAAAATATTTAGGATTTTTAATTTTAAAAATAGGAAAAAATAAAATAAGAATTAAACCTTTAATTTAATCCTTATCTATTATTTGCTATTGAATCATGTAGTTTAAAACCAAATTAATGAAGCTAAAATATGAGATGTTTATTACAAAGTACTAACAAAAATAAAAACCTTTATTTAAAAAGGTTTTTATTTTTGTCCTGCATATTTAATTGTGTCTTGAATTGAACCATCAAGTCTTCTAATAATAATTGTTGCTGATTTTTTTCCAGCTAAACTTTTAGCTTTTTCAATTGCTTCTTCTTTAGTAGCAACTAATGCTGAAATTCTTTCACAATTTTCCATTTTAACTTCTCAGCCTTCTTTTTTTCCATCTTTATCTTTTCTAGCTGATAGGTAATAAATGTTTCTACCTTTTGGTCCCTTTTTTTCAGTAGCTTTATCATTTGTTTTGTTGTTATTCATTTCTAACTCCATTTTGTTTTTTCTTATTAATTAGCATTATAAATTAAAAGTTTGTTATTAAAAAATAAAAAAAGGCTTTTTGATAAAAATATTATGTTTTAAATTAAGTTAAAAATACAAAGAATTATTTAATTTCATGTTTGATTAATTGAAATAATTCATCAGATTTATAAACTAGAAAATGACCATAATTAGAAAAAGAATAAAATTTGGCATTAATTTTATTTGCTAAGTTTTGAGAGTATTGAATTGGGACTAGATCATCATTGTCTGAAGATATCACAACTCTTTTAATTATTTTATTTATGATTTTTGATTCATCAATTGGCTTTTGAGTAAACCCATTAAGTTGGGGGAATAGAGATAAAGATTCATAAAAGCCTGATACCAAAAAGATACCTCCAACTTTTATATTATTTTGCTTTTCTATAAATTTTAGAGTTGCAATACACCCTAAACTATGACAAACAAAATAAGTGTTTTCATTAAGTTCTTTAATATTGTTATCTAAGAAATTAATTCATTCCTTTAAATTTGGATTATTTGTATTTGGTAAATTTAATGTTTTACATTTGTAATTTAATTTACTTATTATTTGGTCATTTAATCAAGGGAAGAAATTACTGTCTTTATCAGCACCATATCCATGAATTATGTAAAAGTCTTTCATTTTGTATTATTCCTTTTCAGTTTCTAAATAATATATATAAATATTAATTTTTAATTTACTTTTTTATTATTTAAAACTTATTAATCAATGAACTAAATAAATACTTATTAAATATAAATTTAAATCTAAGATAGCATTGTTATTTTTGATTTATATTTTTTACTTTTTTTATGTAATTATCTTTGTTGGCTTTTGCTTTATTTAAAATGAAATTATAAAAAATGATTTGTATTTTTTAAATAGACAATGAATATGAAAAAGAATTTAGTCAAGAAGCAAATCAAAATAATATTCAAAATTTGGTTGAACAAAAAGCAAATAATGAAATGTCATTGTATTTTTATGGTTTAGACACTATTAAAGATTTATTTATAGAAATTAAAAGTGACCAACCAATAAGCAAACTTATTGAAAAATCTTCAATTTATTTATTTTATTTTTGAATTAGGAATAATCTCTAATGAATTTAGTGAAATATTAAAACAAGTTTTTTATATAGATTCAAATGCTTCAACAAATAATAGTAAAAATCTAATAAATATAATTTATGAAAATAAAAATAAAATTTTGAGTTTATTGAAATCATATTTAGGAAGTGGATATGACATGGTAATTCTTTGATTCAACACTTAGAACCAAATATGAAATCTGATAATGAAAGTTATAGATTAATTTTGGATTATCTAGATAAATGTGCAAAAGATGACCAATAACTTAAAAATATTATTACTGCAGATATTTTAGGGGTTACAGGAAATTCTAAAAATTTATGAAGTGTAATTTGAGACAACATTGATTTTTTTAATAATGTAAGATTAAAGGGTTTGTTTCTAACAATCCTACACTTAATTCTTTACTAGTTTTGATAAGTTTAATGTTTGTAAAAAATGGTAAAAAAGAATTTGTTTCAATTTATCATTCAATATTTGCAAGTGATGAAAATAAAACAAAATTTGCTAATGCATTGATAAAACTTTTTCAAAGCAGATTATGTAAGTATTTTTATTAACAACAATCTAAACTTTACTAAAGATAATTTGAAGGCCTTGATATCTTCAGTTTCAAATTCTATTAATAAAATGTTTACATATAAAAAAGATATGGATATCAATAAACCATATTATGAGAAATATGAAAATTTAATTTTTACCAAATAATGAGTTTTAACTCCTAAATTAAATAAGAAAGATAATAATATATTGGTCTCATTTGAATACAAAGTAGCTTTTAAAATTAATACACAAATAGATATAAATTTATCATTTATAAAAAACTTAATTAGCAAAATAGTTTTGATTTAATAATTGAGCAATTAACAAAAATGAATAAAGACTCATTTGTTAAAATGATTAATGATAAAGTTAATGGAACTCAAGTGGCAGGGCAAAAGATAAGTTTAGAAACTGAAGCTTCTACAATGATTAATAATGAGTTTGAAAAAATTAAAAATTATTTCTTTGATTTTTACTCGATTTTATTTCACTTGGAATAGATGAAAACTTATTAAGTTTTAATTTAAAAGTAACAGAAGAAGAAATATGATTTGATCCTAGTTTTAACACTAAAGACTCTTCTTATTATTTAGGATTTAGTGTTGGATATGATTTAAGCATATTTTATGATGATCCAGCAATGATAAATTCAATAGCTAAAAATTTCTCAGTCAACAATGTTACAGGACAATCATCTTATAAAGTTAAAGTTCTATCATCTAGTATTAAAGCTTTATATTTTGACTACACAATAAATTACTACAATTTTTGAAAACCAATACTAGAAAATGTTTTATTAAAAAACTATATTGTTTCTTCAAGGTTTTATTTTATCTAATTACAAAAATAAAATTGCAGATAAACCTACATATGATGAAAATTATTATTGCACTAATTTAACTTTTACAAATAAAGCTGATTCAGTTTCAGTGTCTGAAATTGACAAACTATTTGATAAATCAAAATCTGAAATATTGAAACAGTGAATAGCAATATCTCTTTAAAAGATAAAAATAAAAATGATGTTATTTGGAAAGATAAAACAGAAAAGATAACAGGAACTAATGTTATTACAACCAATAAGAATAAATCAGATACATTATCTAAAATATTTGATATAAATACTAATAATAAAAGTTTAATTAATTTGAAACTTATCAATAATTATGATTATAATTTTAATTCATTAGTTAACTTAACATCAGAGTTAAGTTTTAAATTAATTGCAAGGGGTGAATTAATTTTCTTATTTATAAATGAAAAGAAGAATTTCAAAATATTTCATTTAACTTGAAACTAAATATTTCAAGTTATTATACTAATATTTACTTCCTGATTAGGTTTTATGATATAAGTAATAAAAAATTAATCCAAAATTAGGAAAAAAGATACAATAATATCATTGCAAATAGAAATGGCATCTAATATGATATTTATTGCTAATAATTAAAGGCAATAAATTTGATGCCTGTATAGGCAATAAATATTTATTAAATAAAATATTTAATTTAATAATAAAACAATAAACACATACTTATATAAGGTAAGAGAAAAGGTTCAATTTTGACTCAGTTAATTAAACAGGTTTTTAAATCTTTTAAAAGAAGTGTTGTATTACTAATAGGATTACTATTTATTGGTTTTGCTATTATTTTTGCCTTTTTCTCTTCTTTGTATTTTACAAGTAATATTGATTATTCTTCTTCATCATTAAATAGTGCTTCAAACTTAGGAACTTCAATTGTATCTACTAATAGTAGTGATTTAAATAGTTCAAGTTTATCCTATGATATTGATGGTGCTTTTAATGAGTATCAAAAGCCAACAAGCGATAACAACCAAACAAGTTCAGTTTATTTTTCTTCATATGAAGAAAAAGTTCAAAACATGGATAAAAGTTTTGCTTATACTCCAACATATTTACATCACTCATCATTTGTAAAAGATACTTCTAGTAGGAATTATATTTTTGCTTATTATAATGGTTCTACTAATAAAGACTCTAACCCATTCTTTACACAAGCAGGGATTAATGATGCTAATCAACTTTATACTAAAAGAGCAAGAGGAGTATTGTACTCTTATGGAATTGCTTCTATTCCATCTGAATCAAGTAAATGAAGAGCTTGAGGTTTATTTTTAGATGACTCTGATCTTCAAAATATTGTATATGCTGTTGATCCTTTAACTGGAGAAACTCAAATAGATAGTAACCAAATGGCTACTACTATGGGTTATTTTAATGATGGGTATCTTAATAGTACAATGACAGTACGCGAAGGTAATATGATTTATCCTTCAAATGTTACTGCTACAAAAGCATCGGATATCACTGGGAACAACAAAGCATATAGATATAAAAATGGAGATTATTATACTCCTTTCTTTTCATCAAAAGATGACTGATGAGTAAATGATTTTAGTTGAGACCTTGCACAAGGTTGAGACTGAATTTTACAAATGCTACAACAGGGTGCAGATGTTTTTAATTTACTGCCTAGTATGTCTAAAAACATTAAAAACACTATATCTCTTTCACCTAATATAAATTGAGACTTAGCAGTATTTTCACCATACTATGAATATTTAAAAATATTAAGAGATGGAAGATATCTTACTAAAAATGGTAACTCAAATACGGATAACAAACCAACAAATGGCAATGATATTATCCAGTTTAAAGATTATGTTTTTAATGTTCATTTAAATATGAATAATTTATCTCAACTAGAGAGAGAAACATTAAACTATGTTAAATCAACTTATGGTGCAAAAACTTATAATGACTTAGTTTCATTTGTTTATACTGTTAATGGATCATGAATTAAGAGTAAGTTAAAAGAGAATGTAGATTCTTCACAAACAACAAATGTTGATAATAATAGTTTTGAAACTCTTAGTGATTTAAACACTCAGTATACATTAAGAAGTAATGACAAAGAAAAGATATCTGCTAAAGATATTGTTAAAGCATGAATTAGAAATTATTCAGAATCAAAACTATCTGAACTTTCTAGTAGTCTTTTAACTTATGAAAAAGAATATATTGCAAGTAAGTTAAGTACAGTATCAAATATTGAATTTAATAATCAAAGATCTTATACAATATCTGATTCTAAATCTTCTATTACTTATTTAGTTTCTAGAAAAGACTATGACCCTACAAACGATAAATACCAATCTAACAATGTTAATAAATTGGTTATGACTAGTGGTACTAGACTAGAAAATAGTTATAAATACTTAGATGCAGCAAATTCACTCTTTAATACTGTAGAGGATACTACTAGTAGAATTCCAGCAGTTGAACCAGATAACAAAGAAATTAATAGTTATGCATTAAATGCAAATGGTAACTATTTAATGAATTTAGTGAAATTCACAAATGAATCAATTGTAGCTGGGATTACTGATGTACCAATCATTGATGGAATGGCAAGTGATTATCAAACTGTTAGAAATTTAGCAGCCAATATTTTAAACCAATATGGAATTGGTGATACTCCATCAACTACTGCACCTTCTGTAAATGCAAATGACTACTATCATTTATTTTCTATAGTATCTCCTGATTTTAGTAAGGATAATATTGTTACTACTAATGATCAAAATATAAGTTTATCTATTCAAGTTAAATGAGGGGGAGCACCTGCCCACTTCCCAGGAAGTGTTACATATGTTACACCGTATGGAAGTGCTGTTGTAACCACTCAAAAATGATTGGAATTAAATAAAAAATCAATTGTTGATCCACAAGAATGAGCTAAAGCAGTTTATATGGATTCTGCAGACTATGTAGAATGATTAAATAATTTAAGTGATGATAAAAAGATTGTTATTAACTCTAAGAGTTTTGCAATTATAGGGACAGGTATTTCAGCTGAAAATGCGTATCCTGTAACTTCTATTACTAACCCTTTACCAAACTTTAGCACTGAGAGTTTAATTTATTTAAATGATCAAGGTTATAGAACAATTTTAGCTACTTCTTCTTTAATTACTGAAGATAGTTATTTTGCAGTAGCAAGTACTAACAATAGTGATAACTTAGCTAGTGTTCAAAGTGCAGTAAGAAATTTAGTTTCAACACCATATTCTTCAAATGATATTGTTAACAATAATAATTTATTAACAATGAGAATTGGTGTTCCAAAAATGATGACAACATACATTCAAATCTTTACAAGTATTTTGATTGTTGTTATTTCTATAATTGGTGTTTACTTATGTTATTTATTAATTAAGATTTACATTGAGAAAAACCAAATTTCACTAGCAATTGCAAAAGCTAATGGTGTAAGTTCATTAAAAATTATTTTTGCAGTTTCTATGTTTGGTTTAGTTGTTGCAGTTTTTGCAGGAATTGTAGGTTATCTATCTGCATTATTCTTACAATCAATTTTCTTAGGTGTTATAGGTAATTATTGATTTATTCCTATTTCTCAACACTTATTCTCTCCAATTGGATTTATTTCAGGAACTGCTATTATTTATCTTGCGTTCTTATTGTTTGTTTCTTTAGGTGTTTGAAAAACATTTAGAAAACCAATTAATGATTTATTATCAATTACTACAGAATTAAAGATTAATAAATTCTTATATTTATTAAAATCATCATTTACTAATGCTAGTGTTATTAGTAGATTTAGAATTGGTTTATCATTTACAAAAATGAGTAGATTCTTCTTATTGGTATTGTTATGCTCTGTTGGTATTTCATTTATTTCGACTGGTGTTTCTATTCCTCAAAAATTCACTAAGTCTCAAACTGATACTCAAAACAGTATTAATTACAAATATTCTTTTGACTTACAAACTCCAACTCAACAAACTGGATTATATAAAGTTCAAGATTATGCAGATTTAGGTATAACTGATGAATCTTTAGGAATTTATAGCATGTATGCTAATAAAAACTATACAGGTTATACTGATCCATATCAGACATTGTTTGAGAAAGAGGGATCATCTGGAAAAGATTTATTAGCTTTAAGAGATAGTTCAGGTAATGTTATTGAATATACAAATTCTGATGGAACAAAATATAAGAGATACTTTACTAACTTATTGTTACCAAGTTATATTGCTCAGTTTGGTATTCAAAAAGATCCGCATTTCTTTAGAAATTCAGTTGGTACTAAATGATTGTTAGACTATACTATCAACATTGCTTCTTTATCATTAAATATTTGAGACTTTGTTAGTAGTTCATTCTCAAGTGATTTAATTTCTAGAATTGATGCTTTAAGTAATGATTTTGTTAATCAAATAATGGCTGCAACTGATGCAAATGGAAACACTTATTTAGCAGAGAAAAATGAAATTGGTAATGGTACTGTAGATAACCCTAAACCATTCTTATCTCTTGATACAAATGGAATATGACAAATAAATGCAAGCAATGTAATGTCTAGTTTAAATGCTACAAATGTAGATGATATTAGATTCAATGATGAGTTTTTAAAATTCATTGGGATGGTATATGGTAATAAAGAATTAAGTGCAGCTGATTCAAAAATGGCATTTGGAATTGTTCCTTTTAACAACTTAAATGATGAATCAAATAATCAAACTGAAACTTATACTTATTTAACTTCAACTTTTAATAGTCCAAACATTACAATTCCAGCTTCTAAAAATGATGGTATTTCAAAACTATCTGGAATTGATGTTGAAATATTAGGAATTAAAGAAAATTCAAAATATGTAAAATTAATTGATGAAGATGAAAACAATATTAGTAGTCTTTTAAGTACAACTAGTGCTAGTGCAGATGGCAATACTGTATATCCAGTTATTATTAATGTTGGTTCAGCCTATAAATATGGTTTAAAAGTAGGACAAGAGTTTGATGTATTAGTTTCTAACACTTATGATAGATATACTAAAAAGATAGCTGGTGAAGATCCTTCTGTTGATGTTAAGTTTAAAGTTGTTGGTATTAGTGCAGATTCATTTGGGGCTCAGTTCTATACTAATCAAGAATATGCTAATAAAATATTAGGATTGAACTTTGATCAAGGTGCTATAATTTATGGTACTTCTAAGAAGACACAGTGAAATCAAGTAGAAGCAACTATTTTAGGTGATGAATCATTAATGGCAAAGGAAGAGGTTAATATAGAAAGTAATGGTGACCATAAATTTAAAGTTAATTATGTTGCACCACCATCTAACTATGTTCCATTTAATGGTATTTTCACAGCAGAAGAAACTCCTCTTCAAACTTCAAGTTTAACACTTGAAATGGTTAGTGGAATTTGAGGAAACTACAATTACTTTAAAAGAGGTGATGCTATAAATGCTTCATTCAACAATTACTTTGTATCTGGTGATTCATCTATTGGTGATATATTAAATGCAGTTATTCCTTATGATCAAAAAACACTTAGTGTTTTAATAGAAAAATTCAAAACTGCTAACCCCAACTATTTTGCTTCAATTACAGTTGATGATACAAATAGAAGAACAACAGTATTAAGTTATTTAAGAACTACATATAATTCTGTTTCTTCACTTGCAGAGTTGTTACAAACTACATTTGGAAATAACAACATGGTAGCAATTCAAAATTTAACTTATTTTGATATTCTATTTGGAACATATACTACCATCTTTAATTCATTATTAACTGTTGAAAATATGTTAATCATATTGATAGTTCCAATTATCATTTTCACAATTATGATAATTAGTTCTACAACATTAAATGACTTTAGAAAGATGTTAGCTGTTTTAAAAACACTAGGCTATAAAGATAGAGAAATATTAAATTCAATTATAGTTTCTTACCTATTGATACTATTGGTATCAATAGGAATAGGAATTGGATTATTAGCTGGTTTACTAACAGTCTTCCAATTATTGATATTTAATTTATCTTCAATATTCTTAACTTCTGCAATAAGTTGAATTCCTTTTGTTTTTGGTGCAAGTGGAATATTAGCAATATTAATATTTAATATTCTATATATTACTGTTTTATTCAAAAAGCAAAACTTAAGAAATTCAATTGATTAAATTTAAATAAGTAAGATTAATTCAACAATCTTACTTATTTTTATTTTCCTTTATTTAAGTTTTTAGTTTGATTAGGTATAAATCAAAATTGTTTTATCAATTGTAAATAAAGATAATTTACAGTTTGATATTTTATCTATTTTATTTAAGTTCTTATGGATTTCTAAAACTGTTATTGACTGTTTGTGGGTTGGTAGAATAAGTTAGTATTTTTTTCAATTTATATGGTTGCACTCTTTTTCATCTATCTATTAATGATCTTTTAAGATTAACTAGAAGTAAATTGATTTATTAAAATGATTTTCATGCACAGAATAAAAATGTAGATTAGAGTTAGAGTAATTGTATGGAATTATATAGGACTTACAAACAATGCAAAAGAATGATTTATTTGCAAAAGTTTAAAATAAATCTAATGGATGTTTTTTAAAGTATAGGTAATAGTAAAAAGTTTAATTAATATATTTAGTTTAAAGGGTACTGATTTATTTTACCCTTATATCTCATTTAAAGGATGTAATAAGAGACTAAGAATTTACTATTATATTGAATTGCTTTATTTGAATTAAATTCAATAGATTAAATGCAGTATAAATAGTCATTTTAAGAACAAAAAACACTAGAGATTAATCTAGTGTTTTTAAATTTAATTAACTTAAATTATTTATTTAAAACTTTAGCTTCAATATCTAATAGTTTTAAACCATTTTTAATAACTTGGTTTACACATTGTAATAGATGCAATCTTTGAATAAGTAATTCTTTGTTTGATTCATCTATAATTTTTACTTCACTATAGTAAGAGTGTAATAAGTTTGCTAGAGTGTATAAGAAGATAGGAATTTTATGAACTTCATAACTTTTAGCGATATTTGCAATTGTTTGTGGATAATAGAACAACATTGCAATCATATCTTTTTCTTTTAAGTTTGTTAATAAGTCAGTATTGTAAGATTTGCTTTCCTTTAATAAAGATTCATTCTTTTCTAGAATCTTTTGAATACGACTATATGCATATAGAACATATGATAAATTAGAAGTAGAATCAGCAGAAGTGAATTTTTCAACATCAATTTCAATATGGGATTCAGCAGCTTGAGAAATTAATTCTCATCTTGAGTTATCAACACCAATTGCATTGATTAAATCTCTTAGTGTAAGTGAATTACCACTACGCTTTGACATTTTGAATTCTTTACCATTTTTAGTTAGTTTTACCATTTGCATTACAATTACATGCATGATGTCTTTTTTGAACCCTAAACATTGCAAAGCAACAGTCATACGGTCTACATAAGAAGCATGGTCTGCTCCTCAAATGTTAAAGATTTTATCTGTTTTTAATCCATTGATAGTTCTTGTTGCTTTGATGTCATGGTAAGCAATATCTGGCATGAAATAAGTAAATGATTTATCACTCTTAACAATTACACGGTCTTTATCATCTCCAAACTCAGTAGTTTTAAGTCATAAAGCTCCATCTTTTTCATAAACATATTTACCTAATTTTTTAATAGTAGGATCAACTAGTTTCATTTCATAAATTTTAGATTCTGGAAAGTATCTATCAAAATGAACACTAAAGTCTTTTAAGTCTTTTTTAATGATGTTCATTAATTCAGTTTTTGAGAAATCTCTAAAGAAATCAAAAACTTTTTCATCTTCAATTTTTGTTGCACTATATTTAACATTAACAAATTTATCTTTATGTTCTTTATAAATTAATTCAGCTACTGCAATTGGTTCACTACCTTGGTAAAAGTCTTCTTCCATTTGGACATCTTTACCACATTTTTGTAAGTATCTGTAAAATACTGACATCCCTAAGTTATTAATTTGGTTTCCACCATCATTAATATAGTATTCTTGTTCAATTGTGTATCCATATGCTTTTCACACATTTCCAAGAGTTTGTCCTAGTGCTGCATTTCTAGCATGTCCTATATGTAAACTACCAGTTGGGTTTGCACTTACAAACTCAATGTTATAAGCAACCTTTTTAGGTTCAAAAATACCATATGTATCTTTATCTTTATTAATTTGTTTAAATAAATCAGATTTAACTGAGTTTGATAAAAAAACATTTATATATCCTGGTTTTACAGCTTCAGTTGATTCAAATAAATTTGTCTTATGATTTTTTAAATATTCACAAATTTCTTCAGCTATTAAGATTGGGTTCTTTTTTAATTTAGAAGCTAAGATCATTGCAACATTTGAATAAAAATCACCAAACTCTATACTTTTTGCTTTATCTACTACAAAGTCATTTAAATCAATTGTTATTTTAAATTTATCTTTTACAGCATCTTTAATTAAATCTTTAATAGATGCTATTATCGTGGTTTTTATCATTTTATCCTCCTTTTTTGGTTCATAAATTTAAATAAGTCTTTTTTTAGACATATAAATTATAAACAAAAATCTCAGTCCTTAATTTGTTGTTTTACTTTGACTTAAATTTTTTATTACACAATAGCTAAAAAATATAGAGTGAATTTTGGTTTAAACCAATAAAAAAACCACCCTTTTCAGGATGGTTTTAAAATTATTCTTTGAATTTTTTAAATATTAACTAACAACAAATGTTTGTTTTTGTCATTCTTCATATTTTTCAATTGATCCAAATTTTTTAATATTGATATGGTTTTCAATATAAATTGGAGCAAATGTTAATCCAGCATATAAGAATAAAGTAACAACTAACATTATTCTAGATACTACTATATCAGTGTATGAACCACCTGCAGCTGCAACAGCAGCAGGATCAACATGAGATAATAAGAATAAATCAATAATTGGTAACAATACTGTTACACCTAATGAAATTCCAACTGTAATAATAGTTATAATAGCAGCTGGCTTAAAGTATGATTTTTGATCAGTTACTACTTTATTAGTTTTTCTGTTTTTTAACCCACCATAAACAGAAACCATAATGAATGCAAATGTGAATAAAGCAGTTCAGTTAGCCATAAGGTCTGCAAATGTATATAATTTATCCATTCCAGCTCCATAGCCTACACCATAGTTATCTATATACCCTAATGCTCCAATTAAAGTAAATACAACAACTACTGGTGCTGAAATTACTAATGCATAACAAACACCAACTATTGGTTTGTTATCATTTAATTTGTTTAAATATTTGTGTGCAAAAGGTAATTCACCTTCTTTTAATAAATCTTCAGTGAATCTTGGTCCTCACATTGAAAAACCATTAATAATACCTAATACACCAATTGCAATACATAAGTTAATAACACCAAATAAGATATTAGCAACCTGTGTTCCAAATTGGTTTTGCATAGTTTCTTGCATTCCATAGAAACTACCATCACCATTGATTGACATTGAAATTGCAATTATTAAATAAATTGCAGTTGTAATTCCTAAACCAATTAAGATTGCCATTGGAGTTTTCTTAGGTTCTTTCATTTCTGATTGAATTCCAGCAGCTACATAGAATCCATCATATGCAAAGAAAATTGCTCCTATTGCTAAGAATAAACCTAATCCTGGTGCAAATGTTTGTAAGCTAGCACCACTTGCGATTGTTTCAGTAGTTGGTCTTACAACAGTTGCAGATGCTGAACTACCAGCTAAACCAACTAATACAAACCCTACAACAGCAACAAATGCTAATGGTAAGAATTTAATATAAGTTACAACTTTATTTTGGATGTTACCAGCTTTTGAAGAAAGCCCACTTATTACAATAAAATATCCACTAATCATTAATGAAATGATTGTTCAAATTACTCAGTCAGCACCTGTTCCAAAAGTAAATGGATTAGTTGCTCCCTCAGTATTCACATTAATTAATGCCCCCAAACCATCTTGCAGTGACATAATCACATATAAAGGCATAAAGAAGTAAGTTAATGGTAGATAGATATAGAACATAAAGTTCTTTGAGGCTTTGAACATTGTTTTTCCACAGAATACTTTTGCTCATCCAATTAATGATAAGTTATCATTACGAGCAGAAGAGATTTCAACTAAAGCTAGGGCCATAGCAATAACTGAAATTGCAGCAATAACTCAACAAAATATTGCTAGCACTAATGAAGATTGAGATAGTGATAAAACACTAGATGATTTAAAGAATATCCCAGCACCAATAGAACCACCCATTACTATCAACATAGCAGAGAAGAATGAAATCTTCTTACTTGTTGGAGCTTGAGAAATTCCACCAGCATTTTCTTCTTTAGTAAATGATGTAGTTTCTGAAATTGTTTCAGTACTACTATTAGAAGAATTGTTTTTCATTTCTATTCCTTTCTTTTTAAATTATTAAGCAATTATTTTTGTACCACTTAATCCTTTTAAAGCATCTTCAACTTTTGAAAGATCAGCAATAATTGCACTACGGTTTGGATGACCATTTACAAATCCCATAGCTGCTTTAATTTTAGGAAGCATACTTCCTTTTGCAAATTGGTCTTGGTTAATAAAGTTATTTAAAGCTTTAACATCAACAGTTTTAAGTGCTTTTTGAGTAGGTTTATTAAAATCTACATAAACATAATCAACTGCAGTTAAAACAACAAAGATATCTGCATTTACAGCATCAGCAATTTTTGCAAGTGCAAAGTCTTTATCAATTACTCCATCAACTCCAATGTATTGGTTATCTTGAATAATTGTAGGAATTCCACCACCCCCGCCAACTATACAAACACAACCATTGTTTACATTTTGTTTAATAGCATCAATTCCAATAAAGTCTACTGGAATTGGGCTAGCTACAACTTTTCTAAATCCACGGCCTGCATCTTCTACAATTACTGAATTTGGGTTGTTAGCTTCAGCAATTTCTTTACTTGAATAGAAAGGTCCAACAGGTTTAGTTGGATTTTTAAAAGCTGGATCATTTGCATCAACAATAGTTTGAGTTAAAAAATATAAAACATCTTTTTGTATATTTAGTTTTTTTAATTCATTACTAATTGCTGTTAACATGTGATATCCAATGTATCCTTGAGACATCCCACCAGCTTCAGCAAATGGAACTAGTGCTGTTTTTTCATTTGCTTTTTTAGCATCAGCAAATGCATTAAAGATCATTCCAACTTGTGGGCCATTTCCATGACCTACTATTACTTCATGACCTTCTTGAATCAATGCAGCAATTTTAGCTGCAGGGATTTTTACTAATTCTTTTTGTTGACTAGGGTTATCTCCCAAAGCATTTCCACCTAAAGCAATAACAATTCTAGACATAATATAATTCCAAAATTATTAAATACTAGTAACCAATTGTAGACAGAATGATAGCTTTAATAGAGTGCATTCTGTTTTCTGCTTGGTCAAATGCTTTGTTGTGAAGTGATTGGAAAACTTCATCAGTAACTTCCATTTCACCTTTTGCAACAATTGGGTATTTAGCACCTAATGTAGTTGCAACTTCTTTTGAGAATGATGTGTGGTCATCATGGAAAGCTGGTAAACAGTGTAAGAAAATAACATCATTTTTTGCAGCTTTAATCATATTCATATCAACTTGGAAGTTTTTAAGTTCACCAATTCTTTTATCAAATAATTCAAATGGTTCTCCAAGAGATACTCAAACGTCTGTATAGATTACATCTGCATCTTGTGCAGCTAAAATCTTATCAGTGCTAAATCTTAATGAACCACCATTTCTTTTGAATAGTTCAATACATTTAGCTAATACATTTTTGTCTATTTCATTTTTATAGTTGTCTGGCCCACACATTACAACATGCATACCATTGAATGCAGCACCAATCATTGTTGAAACACCAACATTGTTTTTATAATCACCAATGAAAACAATTTTTTTATTTTTTAAATTTCCAAATTTTTCTTTCATTGTCATAAAGTCAGCAATGATTTGAGTTGGGTGTTCATCATCTGTTAACCCATTTCAAACTGGAACTCCAGAGTATTTTACAAGTGCATCAACATCACTTTGTGCAAATCCTCTAAATTCAATTCCATCATAGAATCTTCCTAATACTTTTGCAGTATCTTCAATAGATTCTTTTTTACCCATGTTAGATCCACTTGGCCCTATGTAAGTTACTCCTGCTCCTAAATCACTTGCAGCAACTTCAAATGCACATCTAGTTCTAGTTGAGTCTTTTTGAAATAAGATAGCAATGTTTTTACCAACTAATGGTCTGTTGTTGATGTGAAGACCTTGGTATTTTGCTTTTTTAAGATCAATTGATAAATCAATTAAGTGTTGTACTTCTTCTGTGGTGAAGTTTAATAAACTATCTAAACTTCTTCCTTTTAAATTTACTGGCATTTTATTTTTCTCCTATATATTTATTTTTTTAAATTTTCTCTAATTAAAGGCATAGACATACATCTTGCACTTCCCATACCTAATGAAAGTTGAGAACCATTGAATGAAAGAACTTTAATTCCAGCTTCTACTAAAGCTTTTTGAGTTTTTTCATTTCTTTCATATCCTACAACTACACCTGGTGCAATTGTTAAGTAGTTAGTTCCATCAAAGTGAGTTTCAATATCAATATCTAATTGATTAGCACCTTTTCCAGCAATTGGAATTAAGATTGGTTTCTTATCAATAATTGAATATAAAACTTCTTCTAATGTTCCTTTCTTTTCAACAAATTTAACAGGTTTAACATTTAGATCAATTTCTCAAATCTTTAATACATTCATCATGTTAGGTGAGTATAAGAATTTGTCATAATCTAACATTGTTAATCAAGTATCTAAATGCATTAGATTTGGCATTGGGGGAACATTGATTACTACAATTCTTTCAAATGTACAATCTTTGTTAGCTTGGATATTTTTTGCAACTGATTCAATTGCTGCAAAATTAGTTCTTTCTGAATTTCCAATTACTAATGTTTTACTGTTGTAAATAAAAATATCCCCACCTTCAATAGTTCCGTTATTTCCAACGATATCGAAATATCTTGGTGTATTTTTGTATTTAGGATTATTTGTAAATACAAAACGACTAAAAATAACTTCTCTTTTTCTGGTAGGGTATTTCATACAATTAATAGATACACCATTTCCCATTGATGCAAATGGATCTCTTGTAAAATACAAGTTAGGCATTCCGTCAATAATTAATGGATTATCTTGTTTAATGTTTAATTCATTTGCTAAGATTCCAGACATCATTTTTCTTACCATTTGAACTGTTGGGAAACTTAGTAAATAATCTTTTACCACTGGTCGTATTTCTTTTTTAAGAACAGGTAAAGCTTCATCCAAGTATTGTTCTATGAATGAGTTTCGGACTTCTTTAGAACAAAGTTCATAAGTCTCTGCAACTAAGTCACATAACTGAATTACTTTGATGCCATTGTTTTGCAAAATTTTCACAAAACCTTTGTGTTCTTCGATAGCTGTATCTGCTTTTAAAACAGCAGAAAACAACAACTCTTCAAGTCTTGAAGGAGCTGTATATCTTATTTCATCACCTGGGGTGTGAACAAGAACTTCTTTTAATTCACCAATTTCACTATAGACATTAATTCCATTTCCAAGTGAATTTTTATCAATACTACTCATTTTGCCTCCTATAAAAATAGAAATTTGAGTGCATAGGCTTGGCAACCTATACAATTTTAATATACTCCTATTTTGGGGTTTGAAATAAATCTTATTTAAAATATTTAGTGCAATTGTAATAACCAAGTTTTTAATTTATTTTTATTTTTTATTAATTGCAATGCTTAAATTGTGAAATATTTTGCATCTTATCTTGCACTAATTATAAAAAGTTAAATCAAATGTATTAAGTTTGTTAATTTAGTAAAGTTATACTTTGGGTAACAAGGTATCTTACTAAATAACAGGTAATTCATATGAATTTTAAAAATAAGAAAAATATTATTAAAATGCTATCATTGTCTCTAGTTGGAATAACAATTGCTATCCCTTTAAGCTCATGTGGTTATAGTAATAATGCTTTTAATTATGATGCTAATCAAACACCATCAAAAGATTTTAATAATGAAAATAATAACAATAATAATGGATCATCAAATAATTCTGGAATATTAGATGCTAGTATTGTTGAGTCAAAAAAGGTTCAAAATAATTTATCATTACAACAAGAAAATCCAAATGATTTTGGGCTAACTCAAAATTATTTGGATTTTGCTAACAATGGTAGTTTTAATAAATACTTAGGAGATAAATCTATTATCTATGAAGATATCTTGGGGTACTTAAATTTCTTATATTATAAAAATAATAAGCAAATTTCTTTTACTAATTCAAACATTAAAGATCTTAAATTTTTAGAAGTTGATGCTAGCAATAAACTTATTTTAAACAAAAGTAAAATCAGTTTTGAACTTGTTGTTACAGTTTCTACTAATGAGTTATCTGAATTTGTAATAGGGGATAAAAAGTTTAATTTAGCAAAAGATCATAGTTCTACTCTAATTATTAAATCAGTAGATCAAACCCTAAAACCAACTATAGAAAAGCAAGGTGAAAAATTTTATTTAGGATGATTTTTAGATAAAGTTAGTGTTTCTTTTAACAATCAAGATTTTGAAATCTTAAATTTTAAACCTACTGCAAATTCATTTTCAAAAGCATTTTATTTTTCTTTTAATAACTTATCAGATAAGCAATCATATTTTGATTTAAAAGAAAAATATCAAAAAGATTTTGAGAATCAAATTTCAAATGAAAGTGTTAAAAAAGACTTAGAAGAAAAAATAAATTCAGAAACTGCTTTGTATTTTGATTATATGGACATTGCAAATAATTTAATTAATGAAATTGCAACTGATCAACCAGTGAATTATCTTGTACAAAAAGCATCTGTGTATTTAATTGATATAGTGACAAAAATAGGAATTATACCTCAAGGAATTGATGCTATTTTAAAAGAGGCAATAAAGATAGATGGTTCAAACAAATCATTAACTTTATTGGAAGTAATTGTTAATAATAAAGAAAAGATTTTATCTATTCTTAAATCATATTTAGGCAGTGCTTATGACATTGTAGAACCTTTATTAATTAATTTACAAATTAATATGAAAGAAGACAATCCAAGTTATAAATTACTTTTAGAATATGTTAATCAATTTGTTGGTAAAGATGACCCAATCAGAAAATTAATTACAGGTGATATTTTAGGAGTTACTTCTAGTGCAAAAAGTTTATTTGATATTGTTTGAAGTAATATAGAAACCATTTTAAATAAAATTAAAGAAGCTACTCAAAATGATAAAACATTAACATCATTAATTAACTTGCTAACAATTATTTTTACAAAAGATTCAACATCTAATCAATTTGTTTCTATTTATGATTCATTATTTAAAAGTAAAGAAACAAAACAAAAATTTATCAATTCAATAGTAAGTTTATTACCTGCAAATATTAGTGAATACTTAAATATTTTAATTATTGATAATAGTGCAGTTAATAAAGAACTCATGTTAAAAATAACTAAATCTTTTGCTAATTTTTTCAAAGGATTATATGAGCATAAATCAGATGCTGATGATACAACATCATTTGACCAAAGATATAAAAATTTAAGTTTTACTAAAACTTGAGTAACTTCACCAACTGTTACTAAAAAAGATGTTATTACAACAACTTTTAATTATGAAATTAAAGCTTCAATTATTAATGCAGTTGATTTAGATATTAAACCAATTAAAGAAATTATCACACAAGATGCTTTTAATAAAATTGTAAAGAAATTAGCTAATCTTACAGGTGTAGTTGCAACTGTTGCTGAAAGTCAGATTTATCCTGAATTGAGGAAACACCTTTTAAATTATGTTCCTGATGTTTTTAAATTTGGAACTAATGGAGAAAATACAAATGCATTAATTTTCACATATAGTGGTAAAGATGAGCAGATTTGATTTAACCTTGATAAAAAAGGAATTGATTTTTACTTAGGATTAAGCATTGGATACAATTTAAATATTTTTTATGATGATCCTCAATTATGAAAAAATATTGCAAGTTCTAATAATTTTAATAAAGAAGTTTTTGAGACAACAAAAACTGTTGCACTTATTGTAAAAGTTAATTTCAAATTTTGATATTACAACTTCTGGAAAAGTATTTTACAAAATGTATTAATGAGAAGTTATGATATAAATTCAAGATTTTATATCTCTGATTATTCTACAAAAATTGCAGATTACTCAAACTATAATGAGAACTATTATTACACTAATTTATCTTTTGTTAATAATGCTAATCAAGTAAATGTTAGTGAAATCAAAACATTGTTTGATTTATCAAAGACTGGAAATTTTAAAGACCAAGTTAGCACAATTAAAAATGATAAAGTTCAAAACCCTAATACTTTAAATTGAGGTAATAAAGCAACTGAAGAAGTAAAAGGTATAACTCCATTAACAAGTGAAAGTAATTTAAAAACTATCAAAGAAAAAATGTTTTCACTAACTACAAACAACTCTAGTTTTATTTTAACTAAATATAATCTTGATTATTCTTTTAATACTTTATTTAATTTCTTAGCAAAAATAGAATTTCAGGTTAAAGCAAGTGTTGGAAATGTTGATGTTCATCCTATAATTTCTTTTAATATTTCAATGTTTAAATCTAATTTATATTTTCCAGTTAATTTTTATGATGAGACTAATAAAAAATTAATTACTAATTTTGAAAAAACTTATTCTGACATTTCATTTAATGCTCAATTATAAATTATCTTATATCTAAGATATCTAGAACACACATAGATAATCACTCAAACTAAGCAATGTTTGAGTGATTTTATATTGTGATATTTGTTTTATGAAATTCCTAAGTTATACTTTAATTTACCAATAATTATTTTTAGGAGATTTCATAGTGAAATTGAAAAATAAAAGATCTTTAATTAAACTATTTTCTGTTTTTCTAGCTGGAGCTACTATTGCAATCCCACTAAGTTCATGTAGTTATAACAATAATGATTTTAGTTATGATGCAAGTCAAACTCCTCCTAAAGATTTTAATGATTCTACAAATAGTGATAATAACAATAATGGTTCGAATAGCTTTGGAACACTTGATGCAAGTATTGTTGAATCTAAAAAGATTGAAAGTAATATGGTTTTAGTTGAAGAAAAACCCAATGAATATGGGTTAACTCAAAACTATAATGATTTTGGAATTAATGGTGATTTCTCAAAATATTTAGGTGATAAAGCAAAAATCCCTGAGGATATTTTAGGTTATTTAAACCATTTATATTATGTGAATAATAAAACTGTTTCTATCACTAACTCTAATCTTAAGAAAGTAAGTTTTACAGAATTAGATTCAAATAATAAACTTGTTTTTAACAAAACTAAGATTAGTTTCGAATTAGAAGCTAAAGTAAGTTCTAAAGAATTATCTGATTTTGTAATAGGGGATGAAAAGTTTTCTTTACCAAAAGATACTAGTCTTACTTTAACTATTAAAGCTGATGAACAAATTCTTAAACCAACTATTCAAAAGCATGGACAAAAGTTTTATCTTGGATGAGTGTTAGATAAAGTTTTTGTTTCTTTTAACAATAAAGATTTTGAAATCTTAAATTTTAAACCAACAGAAAATTCTTTTTCTAAAGCATTTTATTTTTCATTTAATGACCTATCAGAAAAACAAACATATTTTGATTTAAAAGAAAAATATCAAAAAGATTTTGGACAAAGCATTAATAGTGAAAGTATTAAAAAGTATTTAGAAGAAAAAATTAATAGAGAAACTTCTTTATATTTTGACTATATGGATCTAGCAAATAATTTAATTAATGAAATTGCAATTGATCAACCTGTTAATAAACTAATAGAAAAGTCTGCTTTATATTTAATTGATATCATTACAAAGATAGGCATTATTCCTGATGGTATTGATGCAATTTTAAAAGAAGCAATAACAGCTAATGGTTCATCAAATTCAAACACATTAATTCAAGTAATTGTTAATAATAAAAACAAAATTTTATCTATTCTTAAATCTTATTTAGGAAGTGCATATGATATTGTTCAACCACTATTAGAAAACTTAGAAACCAATATGACAGCTGACAATTCAAGTTACAAATTAATTATGGAATATGTTGGTCAATTTGTGGGTAAAGATGATCCTATTAGAAATTTGATTACAGGAGATATTTTAGGAGTTACTTCACAAGCAAAAAGTTTATTAGATATTTTATGAACTAATTTAGATACAATTTTAGCAAAAATTAAAGAAGCAACTAAAAATAATCCAACTTTAACTTCATTAATTGATTTATTAACAATAATCTTTACAAAAGATTCATCAGCTAATGAATATGGATCAATTTATGATTCAATGTTTGGTAGTGATGAAGCAAAACAAAAAGTAATTAATGCTATTAAAAATTTGTTACCAGCTAATGTTGGTGAATACATTGATATTTTGTTTGTTAATAACAAAAGTTTTGATAAAACAAACTTTCAAAAGATAATTCAATCTTTTGCTAACTTCTTTAAAGGTTTGTTTGAATATAAAACAGAATCAACTGATAAAACATCATTTGATCAAAGATATAAAAATTTAAGTTTTGCAAAAACTTGAGTTAATAATCCTGTTGTTAATAAGCAAAACAATTTAATAACAACTACTTTTAAATATGAAGTTAAAGCCTCTATTTCAACTGCTGTAACCTTAGATATGGTTCCATTAAAAAATATTATTTCACAAGAATCATTTAATACTCTTATTAATAAAATAGCAAATCTTTCTGGAACTAATGCATCACTAGCTGAAAGTAATATTTATCCAGATTTAAAAAAATATCTTTTTAATTTTTTACCTGATAACTTTGTGTTTGGCGGGAATGGAAAAGATACTAATGCATTAATTTTTACATACAGTGGTGATAATGAAGAAATATGATTTAGTCCCGAAAAGAAAGGATCTGATTATTATTTAGGTTTTAGTGTTGGATATGGTTTAAATATTTTCTATGATGATCCAAACTTATGAAAAACCATAGCTTCTAATAGTAATTATGTTAAAGGTGTTTTTGAGGCAAGTAAGAGAATACTTTTAATAGCAACAGCTAAATTTAAATTTTGATACTATGATTTTTGAAAATCAATTTTCCAAAATGTATTAATGAGAAGTTATGATATAAATTCTAGATTTTATATATCTGATTATTCTACAAAAATTGCAGATTATTCAAGTTACAATCCTAACTATTATTACACTAATTTATCTTTTGTTAATAATGTAAATAATGTTAATGTAAATGAAATTAAAACTATGTTTGACTTATCTAAAGCTGAAAATTTTAAGGAAGAAAACAGTAGATTTACTGATGAGCAAGTAAAAGATTCAAATACATTAATGTGAGCTAATAAAGATTCTGAAGTTGTAAACGGTATTATGCCAGTTACAAACCTAACAAACTTAAAAACTATGAAAGATAAAATGTTTACTTTCTCTGATTTAAATTCTAACTTTAAAAATCTAGAATATGGTTTGGATTATTCATTTAATACACTATTTAATTTTTCAACCAAGTTAGAATTTCAAGTTACAGTTTCTTTAGTTAGTGTTGATGTTCATCCAACAATTTCTTTAAGTGCTGGCTTATTTAAATCTAATCTGTTTTTACCAGTTAATTTCTATGATGTAACTAATAAGAGATTGGTAAATAATTTTTCTAAGAATTATTCTGATTTTGTATTCAGTGTAAGTGGAGTTTAGTTAGTTTAACTTTAATCTTTAGCAATTATTTAATAAAAATCTTGAGTAAATAAAACTCAAGATTTTTTATTGTCCAGAAATTAAAAATTAATAAGATTAGTTGTTTTTAATAGAATTTAAGTAAGGAGAATAGTGACATGAAAATATCATCCTTAAAATGAATTGGCCTAAGTTCTTTCTCTTTAGCCATCATTACTTTAACTCCTCAATTATTTTTAACAGCAGTTAAAAATGAAAATTTTAATTATGATAAAAGCACTTTAAATTCAAATTCTTTAAAAAATACTAAAGCTACAAACTCTACAGAAAAATGAATAGAAGAAATTAAAAAACCTGTTAACAACACTAATATTCAATTGGTTTTTACTAGAGATGTAACTTTGGTTTACCAACAATCTTTAATTTTTACTAACTACTGAATTGAAGAAGATAATTTCAAAAATGCCACAACAAGTGATTCAAATACTGAACCTAGAATTGTATGACTTGCAAATCAAACAGATGTTAATAATAAAAAATGGAATTTTGATTTTTATAATTTATCCCCTGCAAGTAGCAAAGTTAAATTAATTACAAATACTAATTTTAATAATGGACCTGATTTAAAGTACTCTAATTGAATTGATGATCAAATGTTAGATGAATTAGTATCTTATTACACTACTAAAATTTCAAGTAGTGTTAAATTCGATTTATGAGTTTCAGATATTAATATTGAAGATTTATGAAAAGGTGATAATAGTGTTAGCTTTTATAATTTTTTAAAATATGTTAATAAAATCAACATAATTTCAGATGGTAATTATCAAACTATCTTTTTTGCACAATACTTCCAAGATAGAACTAATGAATCAAATTATAAACAACTAACTTCAACTGAAGCTAGTAATTTAATAAAACAATATCAAACAGATACTAATAATTCACTCTATTCTAAATTTCAAAACACTAAGATTTATGATTTTTTATTAGCAAGTGATTTTATAACTATGTTTAATGTTGAATCATATTCAAATTCACCATATTATCTGCTAGGTAACAATTCTGTCTTTTATGATGTTTATCCAATTGATTATGATTATTACAATATGGGAAAAACTTTTTTTGGAAGTGATGCAACAAAATTTAATAGTTTTATTAATAGATATCAATCATTCTTTAATTTTTCTTCAATTCACTCAATTACAGATTTTTTTGAAAGAAATGCAATCAGTTATAGTTCTAGTAAGAAAAATATTATTTGAATAGGAGATTCTTTAATTACAGATCCATCTGAAATGTATAGTCAAAGACAAGAAGAACTACAGGCTCTAACTACTGCAATGCTAAAAAAATATAAACCAAGTGAGTACAACTGAATCATAAAACATCACCCAAGATATTCAGTATCAGATCAAGAAGCATTAATTGATTATATATTTCCGAATAACTTTAATCCAATTACATTTAAATCATTTCCTTGAGAAGTGTTTTTATCTTGAGATAACTATCAACAACAAACGAATCAAAATTATATTCCATTCTTTGATAAAGATTTAGTAAGCAGTTTTTATTTAAGAACAAGTTTGGTAGGTTTGCAGTATTCAAGTACTGTTATAGAAACAACTTATTTTTATTTAACTAATACTCACAAGTGAAATCAAAGTTTAGCCTATGAAACTGTAAATGCTTCTAATTTTCCGGTTCCTGCTACTTTTAATGTGGTAAGACCAACTCAATCTTATGATTATTTACCACTTCAAACACTGTCAAATAATTTAAAAAGAATTGAAGAGTCTCATGAACCTTTTTATCAATTAAATGTTTTTCCAAACTATAAACAAGATATTATAAGCATTAAAGACTTTGCTAATAATCTAGGAGTTTCATATAAATACCCAATAAAAGAAGATAACACCATCAAAATAATTTTAGGAGTATTAGTTCCAAGTGTAATCATAATTTTAATTGCAATAACTACATCTATAGTTTTGGTAAGGAAAAGAAAACAAAAAAATAAAAAAAGTAATATAAATAAAATTGAAGAGATAACTTCTAATTAGGAGTCTACTATGTCTAAAAAAAGAAAATTATTATTTATTATACCTTTAGGAATTTTTGCCATTGGTGGTCCAATTGTTTTAACTTCTTGTAAACCAGACCCCGCAACTTATTTTGCAAATAATAAAGAAGAAACAAACCCACAACTTCCAGACTTTAGTGGTGGTTCTGGAAACAACAATAATAAACCAGGGGGCAATTTTTCTGGTGGTGGAGATGAAAGACCATATTAATAAATTATATTATCAAGAAAATACTTGAAGCATTAGGTTGTTTTAAGTATTTTTAATATACCACATTTTGATTTTTTGAATCGTCAAAATTAATAATATTTTATAACTTGTTATTGT
Organism: Malacoplasma penetrans HF-2; assembly: GCF_000011225.1. Classification (NCBI taxonomy): domain Bacteria; kingdom Bacillati; phylum Mycoplasmatota; order Mycoplasmoidales; family Mycoplasmoidaceae; genus Malacoplasma; species Malacoplasma penetrans. Next base: position 768,266 of record NC_004432.1, on the reverse strand, counting down.
TAATAAATGTTAGATATTTGAAGGTGTGAGCTATTTTAATTTAGATAGAAAGGCTGGTTTAATTAATAATTAAATTAAAGAGGACAATAATTAGAAATTAGGTATCTTCTTTTTATAGTCTATTTTGCAAAAATATAAAATTTAACTATTAGTTATTTTTGTGCTAGATGTCCTCTTTAGAAGGGAGGACATTTAAATGGCTTCTAAAAAAGTAAAATGAGCTGCTTTTGTTTCAACCATTTTATTAGTTGGTGGAATTGTTATTCCTGCACCAATAATAGCCACAGAAATTTTTTGAGCAAATTATAAGTCCAAAAATACAAATTATGATATTGAATATCCCTTACCAGAAACTGGAAGTGATGTTTCAACTTCAATTGCTACATGAGGAGTAAATGAAGATAGAATTTCTTCAAACCCTGAAGATAACTTAAGATTTCAAGAAGCAATTGAAAACACATGAATGTTTGCAGGTGGAAGTGATTTTTATTCAAACTTTGACATTCTTAAAAGTAGAAAAAACTGAATTGGATTATTTGATGAAAACTTAAGATGAAATTTTAAGATTAGACAAAATTCAGATCCATCTACTTTATATTCAACAATGGCTAGATTCGTGATCAATGTATCAAAACCAAATCAAACTCTTAAAGAACTTAATGATAAGTTTGCTTATAAAGTGAGCAGAGTTGATCCTAAAAATGTGGTAACAATAGTTGGTAAAGAATATATTGAAGCAGCTGATGAATATGAATCATTAGTTGCATTTGAAAATGATTTAACAACATTTATTAAAAACTCTTTAACACTAAGAGAATCAACTTCAACAGTTTCAATTATTAAACATTGAAAGGTTCCTTTAAGAGATTACAAAGAGGATAAAACATTTAATACTAAGGTTGATAAATTCAACAATGTTGTTAATAAAGTTTTATACAACTTATATATTGATGATGAATATAGAGACAGTTTAACCAGAGTTAAAGTAATTGATTGAACAGATATGTTTATGGACAATTCTACATCACAAGGTGAATGACCATTTGATGAAGATAATAATATTAAATCACTTGTTGCTCACAATAAATTGGGTCGTCAATTTATGCTGGCATATGATAATGGGGTTCCTTGAACTCAAGGGCAGTTAGATCCTTCGAGTAATACTTATGGTGATTTTAGTAATTCTTATACTGAAGCTACTACAATGGATGCTGCAGTTGATACTAGAAAAAACCATTTATCATTAGGTAAAATTACTCAAACTGAAAATACTAGTACTGTTACATATAAAAACCAACCACTAGTAAATTTAACAGTAGAAGTTCCAAATGCAATTGAAGGACAATATTTAAAATATAGCTTAGAAATTACTGATTCTGGTTTAACTATTCAAGACTATTCGTATGTTTCAAATGGTGCAATTACAATTGATAACATTGCAAAATATGACACAACTGTTGTAAGTCCATATTCTGGAGTTAACTATACAAATAGTTTTGATTTAACTGTATTTGATATTGATGGATTAGTTTATAACCGTGTTGGTGGAACTTTAGGAGATGATGCAAGTATTTATAATATTGGTTCAGAAGATGATCCTTCTTATAAATCAAATTCATCAAGTGATTCTACTGTAATAACAAGTAGTGCTTCTACAAGCGCATCAACTAGTAATAATTCACAAGATACAACTTCTACTATATCAGTTGCTAAACAAAGATTCTTAGAAAAATTTAATGATAAATCTAAGCCTATGGTTTGAGCTTGAATTGGTGATAGTGTAGACCATGGTGTTGCATTTGATTATGGTTTTGATAATTTCTCTGAAGTTGTTCAAAAATCAGTTCAAAGTGATTGAGGTAGATGAGATGACATTTTTGTTAATGGTGCAATAAGTGGAGATTTCACTAACAGGGCAGTAGATCCTTATATGCTTCATTCTAGAATTACAAAATATGCTCCAGATGTTTTGTCAATTGGTTTAGGTATTAGTGATAAACAAAACATTGTTAACAATGGACAACAAGTATATTCAGGTAAAGAACAATTTCAAAATAATATGAAAACTTTGGTTGAAACTGCAATTGCTTCTAATCCTGATGTAATAGTTGTCATAAATGGTATTAACCCAACAGGATTTAATGGAAGAACTGGAGTTCCTGCTGAATATAATAATTATTTAAAAGAAATCTTTGATGGAGAAAACAATCAATATCCAAATAATGTTATTTACAATGGAGAAGTTTTTGAGGCTTTAGAAAGCATAAAAACTAACTATCCATGATTATATGGATTAACTTATACTGGTGCTCAAGTAACTGCAACTAATTACAACTGATTTATGTCTAGAGATAAATTACATCCAGGTGGAGGAGTGAATCTTATTAAAGGAAAAACATTTTTATCATCACTTGGAATTAATGTAGAAGACAGTTATTTGGATAGTTATCAAATAAAAGCAGGTAACCCTTTAACTACAACTGCATCAACAGGAAAAATTGATGTTACAGTATCAACTGGAAGCAGCTATGCTGTTCCAAATATAAAAACTTGACTGTCTAGTTATCCAATGGGTGGTAATAGTAATACAAAAAGTGAAGGCAATGTAGGTTCATTATATTCAACAATATATAGAACTGATGTTGAAGATGATAGAACATATTTCCTACATCCAGGATATAAAAGTTTAGCTGTTAATGCAACTACAGCAAATAATCCAAACAACTATGTATTACCTTATCTAGAATCTGGAACTTATACAATGTCTTCTTGAGCAATTTCAAGATTAATAACTTATACATTTAATTCTGCTGGTTATTATGATGCAATTGACACTACATTCACAATTAATTAAGGATTAACTATGTCAAACAATAAAAAAATATTTAATAGTAAACAAAGAAAAAATGTCATTGATGAAATAGAAAAAGATTATTTGTTGAATGGTCAAGAAAATAAAAATAAAGACATTAAATCAAAAGATAAAAATTCTAAAAATGAAAAAGCAGAACCATCATTAATAAAACCAGATTCTTTAGATGTATCTAAACAAGATAAAAAAAGTGATGAATCATTAAATCTTGAAAATAAGGAAAATGAAAAACCTAGTTTATTAAAAACCAAATTAAATAAAGAATCTTCAAGTGAAAATGAAGATTTAAGAACTATGTTTAAAAGCACAGAAGTTGAAGATGAAATATTAAAAAACAAAAGAAATAAAAATAGCTTAAAAATAGATCCAGTAAAAGTTTCTGATAAAAATGAAACTTTATTATCAAAAGAACCAAAAAGTGAAATTCCAATTAATTCTTTATCTGAATCAGTTAAACCAGAACCAGAAGTTGAACCTGATATAAAGATTGTTTTAGAAAAAAGTGGATCCTCCAATATTAATGTTGAATTAATAAAAGAGCCTGACAAACCAACTGCACAAATCCAATTAACAGATCAAAAAGAAACAAAAGTAAGCACTATACCAAAATTTAAAGATGCTATCCAAAAGAATTTCAATTTAACTAAATATGGAAAAATGGAAACTAATTTATCTTGATTAAAGATATTAGCAATTCTATTAGTAGTATTAACGCATACTATTCAATCACCTCTTGGATGAGCTTCTAACAATGGTGGGTCAATTGAAGCGCTATATCCAATAATTGGAAATAATGCCTATTATCTTCATTTCTTTCAAATTCTATCAATCCCTTGTGTAAATATATTTGTGGTTATCTCCTGTTTTTTAGAGAACAAACCACTCAAGATTAAGTTTTATAAATTAATTAAATTATATTTACAAATTACATTCATCTTATTAATGATGACTGTGTTTAAGTGGATTGTGTGACCTACTAAAATTAGTTATGAAGATTGGATTGATTCAATTATTTGATTCTTCATTGAAGACCCTTGATACTTTACAGCTTACTTTGCATTCTTAATGATAGTTCCATTTGTGAACTATATGTTTAAAAAACTTACAAAGAATGGTGTTAATATCGCATTCTTAGTAGTAATGATTGTTTTCATTTTATGAAAACTATTGGCTATGTTTGCAGGTAGAGGTTTATGAGATAGCTCTCTTGGAATTTTTGGAAATTATGGAATAAGAGATGCGGTTACAAACAGAGGTTACAATGTTATTAACTTCTTAGTAATTTATGTAATTGTGCAATGACTAATTGTTCATGACTTCTTTAGAAGATTTAAATGATATGGATGAACAATTACATATTTAGTAACTTTTGGAATTCAATACTTAATGATTGTTTGAACATACTCAAACATGTTATATGAATATTCAAATCCTTTTGTTATTCTTTCAGCAATTTCATTATTTGGAATGTTCTACAATATGAAATTAAAAAAGAAAAATGAATATGTAAATTATTTATCTACATTAACTTTATTAATCTTCTTGTTACACTGAAATCAATTAGGAAAAACATTCATTATGTATAGTTCTGCAGACTCTGATCTTGGTGATATGTGATTAAGTTACATTATGAGAACTTTAATGAGACAACCAGTTGTGTTTATGACTGGAGCTTGGGTAGCTGAACCAAACTTATGAGCAGTTCATGTATTGTTGATATTTGCATTATTAGCAACAGCACTATTTATGATGTCTCTTATATATGATTTATTAAGTAGATTGATTACTGCTTTACCACCTTGAAATGCATTTGTGAATATGAGTAAGTCTTTATTAATGCTAGAAAGATATGAGGTTTTATTTGTAGATGATCAAAAGAAATAAAATGAAAAAGAATTGATTGTTAGCATTAAGTTCTCCTCTTTTAGTGGTTCCAATTGTTTTAACAAGTTGTACTAAAACTGAAGAAGAAACTTCTGTTTATAAAAAAGATGGTTTGTACTCACTTAATAATAATTTAGGAACAAAAATACAAAGTGCAATGCAAAGTGGTGAGATGAATAATAACTTTGGATTCTTTGGTGGTAATGATTTATTTAATTATGATATTTATCAAAATAATGCTTACAGATCTTATGTTGATTTATTCTCAGATTACATGAGATACAATGGGCCTTATAAATTAGATAGTAGTCCTTATCAATTTGATACTGCTTCTAAAAGAAGAACAATTGGATCAAGATTTGTATTTGACTTAAGTTCTAAAGATCAAACATTAGCTACAATTGTGAATGATTATAATGGTTTAGTAAAAGACAATAATATTAAAACTTCAGTGTTAGTTGTAGATTCAGCTGATATTAATAATTTAAGTACTGAAGGTGCAACAACAGAATTTGAAACCAATCTAAAAAGATTTATTTTAAATGGAACTAGTCAAAATAAAAATAAAGGAATGGTAATTATTCAAAAGCACTACAAGACTAATGATTCTAGCTTTAATAACTCTGTAGATTTAATAAACAGCATAATTGATAAAGTAGTTTTATCATTTGCAGATGATGCTGATCTGTTTAGCAGAATTGGTTTAGTAGATGTTTCAAAAAATACTGATAATGCTAACTTTAAATCTATTGGAATAAATTCAAGTAATTTATTAACTCCATATGGAACTTTAGAATTGCTAAATATATTTGTAGATTCTTTGTATCCAAAGCATACTTCAATTGCTGAATGAACTTCTAGTGTTGATGATATTAAAGCAGATGTTATTAACCAAACAATTACAAAAGAAACTTCATATTTGCAAACTGCAGATTCTACTAAAGTTATAAATTTTAAAAATTATTTAAGTAACAATTCAAAATTAAAATGAGCATTTGTGGGTGACTCATTAACTAATGGAAGTTATTTCACTAGAGGTTATAGTGGATTATATGAATACTTTAAGTGATATTTAAAACATGACTGAAATAGACCAGATGATTTGGTAGTAAACATGGGAATTCACTCTAACCAATACTCATTAGAATATAGTAGTCAAAACTATGGATATAACTTTTTAGGATATGCTCCAGATGTTGTTCATTTATGAATGGGGATTAATGACATTTATTATGAATCAACTGCTTCTAAAATTACTAATACTTACTTTAGTAATTATCTAAATAAAACTTTAACTGATTTAGAAAGTGTTAATAAAAATGCTTGAATTGTGGTTTCTACAATTCCTACTCCAAAATCAGATACAGTAACTAATGAAATTAAAACAGCAATTGGTAATGCAAATGTTGCTATTAAAAACTTTGCTAAAAGCAACTCAAAAGTAATCTTGAATGATTTAGCAAGTGTAGTAGATAAAGTTTTAGAAATAGATCCAAATTATCAATCAAATATTTATGCTTCTGATTTACTACATTATCAAAGCACTGCATATGTTACATTTGCAAAGAACTTACTAACAGTTTTAGGAGAAAATTTTCCAGATCCTCCAAAATCAGAAACTGAAGATGAAAGCACAACTACTACATTAAATTCAAGAATTGAAACTATATTAGATTCTGTACAAGGTAAAAATTAATAAGGAGAAACATTATGTCAAAGAAATGAAAATTTTGGCTGTTAATACCAGCTATAGTTACAGCAGCTAGTATTCCATTAGTTTTAACATCTTGTGCAGATCCAGCTTTATTTGATTTAGATCAAAGAAACAATATCTACAATGAACAAGATAATCAAAATAATGGTGCTAACTCTAATAATGGAAATTCTAATTCACCTGGTGGAAACTTTTCAGGTGGTGGAGATGAAAGACCATATTAATTTCAAAGTGGTCAATCATTAATTTAAATACAAAATTATTTTTTTAAAAGAAAGGTATTTACAATGGCTTCAAAAAAAATAAAATGAATAGCTTTTATCTCCACAATGTTTTTAACTGGTGGATTAGTAATTGCAGCACCACTTGTAGCTTCAAAAGTTTTTTGAACTAATCAAAGATCTGGACCAATTGATTATGATGTAGTTTATCCATTACCAGAAACTGGGAAAGATGTATCATCTTCTATTGCAACTTGAGGTGTTAATGAAGATAGAATTTCTAATAGAGCAGAAGCGAACTTACGTTTTCAAAAAGCTATTGAAAACACTTGAGTATTTGCTGGTGGAAGTGATTTCTATTCTAATTTTGATTTAACTAAAAGTAGAAAAAACTGAGTAGGATTATTTGATGAAAATATCAGATGATATTACAAAGTTTTAAATACATCCAATCCTGCAAGTTTATATTCTACAATGGGTAGATTTGTTATAAATGTTTCTAAACCTAATCAAACTCTTAAAGAATTAAATGAAAAGTTTAATTCTAAAGTTAGTAATTTAGATCCTAAGAATGTTGTCACAATTGTTGGTAATGAGTATTTAGAAGCAAGTGATGAATATAATTCTTTAGTGTCTTTTGAAAATGATTTAACTACATTTGTAAAAAACTCTTTAATGTTAAGAGATCAATCATCTACTGTGACTATTATTAAACATTGAAAATCCCCTATTAAAGATTTTGATACTGATACTGCTTATAATAACAAAGTAGATAAGTTCAATAATGTAGTAAATAAAGTTTTATACAATATGTCAGTTGATGAAACATGAAGTGAATCACTTTCAAGGGTTAAAGTAATTGATTGAACAGATTTATTTATTAACCATATTGATTCACAAACTGAATGACCATTTGATGATAACCACAACATTATTGCTAGATGAGCAAACAGTTTATTAGGAAAAGAATTAGTAATGGCTTTTGATGAAGGAAATGCTTGAACTCAAGGAACTATTGAAGATCCTGAATCTGCTTGACATGGTTATGAAACAGAATTTATAGAAGCTACTACACTTGATGGAGCAGTAGATACTACTAAAAACAATTTACAACTAGGAACAGTAACTCAAACTACAACACAATCTACAACTTCTTATAGTGACCAACCTGTTGTTAATTTATCTGTAGAAATTCCAAATGCAGTTGAAGGACAATATTTAAAATATATTTTAGAAATACCTGATGCTGGACTAACAATAGAAGACTATTCATTTGTAACAAATAAAGTTATTACAATTGATAATATTGGAACATTTCCAACAACAAGTACTAGTCCAATTACAAATCAAGCATATACTAATAAATTTGAATTGACTGTATTTGATATTAATAATCAGCCATATGATCGTCTTACAGGGGTTTTAGGAAATACTTCAGCAGATTCAACTACATTATTAGATTCAACTCCAACTGATTTAACTGATGCTCAAAAAAGATTTATAGAAAAATTTAATAATAAGAATGAACCAATGGTTTGAGCTTGAGTTGGAGATAATGTTGACCAAGGTGTTCAATACAATGTTGGCTTTGATAGTTTTAGTGAAGTAACTCAAAAAAGCATTCAAAGTGATTGAGGTAGATGAGATGATATTTTCATTAATGCAGCAATGAGTGGTGACTTTACTAATAGAGCAGCAGATGATTATTTAATTCAATCAAGAATTACTAAATATGCTCCTGATGTTTTATCAATTGGACTGGGTGTAAATGATTTAACTACAGGAACTAGTAATGGTCAAACTACTAATACTAATAAAGATACATTTGAAAGTAATATTAAAAAAATAGTAGATGCTGCAATAGAAGCAAATCCTGAAGTAATCATTGTAGTTAATGCAATCAATCCTAATGGAACTACTACAACTGCTAATAATATTTCAACATACAATGGATATTTAAAAGCTTTATTTGGTGATTCTACTACTAGTGGTGGAAGTGGATCAGCAAACTATAAAAATAACGTTATCTATAATGAAAGTGTTTACACTATTTTAAATCAAGTGAAAACTCAACATCCTTGATTATATGCAAACAATAATAAATACAATTGATTCATGGGAAGTGATGGAATTAATCCAAGTATTAGCACTAACATAATTAAATCTAAGACATTCTTATCATCTTTGGGTGTAAATGTAGAGAATAGTTATTTAGATAGCTATCAAGTAAAAGCTGGAACTCCTTTTTCAAGTTCTACTACTAAATCAATTGATTTTGCTGCTGGTAATACAAGTAATGGTCCTAATTGAGGACTTCCTGATCTTAAGGCTTGATTAGCAACTTTACCAATTGGTGGTTCAGCTGCAAATGGAGGTAATGTAGGAAGAGTTATGATTAATATTGAAAGCACTGATGTATCGGATGATAGAGTATACTTATTAGAACCAAGTTACAATAGTTTAACTACTACAAGTTCATCAACTAGTAATAACTATGTAATACCATTTTTAGATTCTGGAGATTATGTGTTATCTTCTTGAGCAATTTCTAGAACTGCAGTATTTTCTTCAAATGCAGATTATTATTTAGCACCTGCCAATTCTTCATTTAAAATAAACTAATAACTGCTAATTTAGAAGTCAAATAAAAATGTTTATGTATTTAAAAACTCTTTTGGAATTACCAAAAGAGTTTTTAAATTAGTATAGTTTAATTAATATTTTTAAATAACATCTCTTCTTCTAAACAGTAAGAAAGAAACATAGTTTAATAAGATCAGAAATAAGATTCATCCAATAAACAATGAACTAGTATCAAAATAACTTTCTATAGTAAAAGTATAATTATCTTCTTTGTTTGTTAAAAATGGTGTTGAAACAGGTTTATAAAAAAGTTGATAATATGAGGCAACATATTTTATTGAAGAATCAACATAGTAATAAATAAAGTTTCTATACAAACTAGAATTAGGGTTAAGATAATCATTCATAACTTTGTTATAAACACTATTTTCATTAGCTTGATTAACTGGATCAAAATATTCTCAGATTGCTGCAGTTTGAGGTAAAGAAGAAATTTCTTTATTACCTAGCATTTCATCTAATCCATAAAAATATCTAACTAGATCAAAACCTAACATATTTAGCTTTATTAAGTTTATTAGTGTATCTTTATGTTTATTATAAAATTCTTCTTTTTCTGCATTTCTTGTTGCTTTATAAGTTCCTGGAGTTTGTGGATATAAAGAAGCTCATTCTTGTACTGCTTCATTGATTTCTTTTATATTAACTTCAAATAATTTCTCATTTAGAAAACTTAATACTAATTTATTTAATTGAATTAAAAGATCTTTTTCACTCATAGATTTACTATCATAATAGTTTACAAATAAATGAGATAAAGTGTATTTCGATAACTTTGAGATATTAATAAAGAAACCATAATAGTTTAAAAAATTAATATCATTATCAAAACTTGCATTCTCTACATATCATCTAGTGTCTTCATATAAAGGACTTGTTTTATCTGTGATATATTGGTGTATAGCTTTGTCTGCACTTGATAGTCAGTTTGATTGATTGAAATAATTATTATCTTCTTTCATAAAATTTAAAAAACTATTATCACCTTTATTTTGTGATTGAATAAAATCTCACTCCAGTGCTTCATAATCAATGCCACCAAAATTAATTGTTTTGTGTTCACCTAATTGAAGATAAGAAAAGTCATAAGAACTTAGAGTGAAATAAAAGGGTATTGAAAAACCATTGTCTACACCTTCATTTAAATTTAATTTAAGAGTGACATTTTCTGGAGTCAAAGCATTTTTAGAAAAGTCAAAACTATAATGAAATGGGTAGTTAAAATCAGCATTACCCATATAACTTTCATCAGATAAATAAGTGAATTGTTTGTTTAATCCATACATATTACTAAGTTGTTGATAAAAGTTAATTGGTATAAGTTTTGGATAAAGCCTCTTGCTATAGTTGTTTAAATAATCTTCTTTAAAATCATTCTGACTGTTACTTGATATTACATTGGTTTGTTTAATTTCATTATCTTCATCCATTGTTAAAACATTACTGATTTTATAACTTGATGAAAAAGAACTATTACTTTTTGATTTAATATCTACTACAAAGATATTAATAATTGAAAAGAACAGCATAATAATATTAAATATTGAAACAGTAATTAGTTGCTAATGACTTTTTCAAAAATATAGAGATAAATAATGAAATAGAAGCAAATGCTAAATAGATTACTAGTGAAGCTATAGGGATTCCAAATAAAGCAATTAAAGAATATGAATGAACAGAATTAGGGAAAGCAAAACAGATTGCAGTTACAGGTAAAGCAACTAATGCATTAATTAATCCAAACATAGAAATAATAGATATTTTTGAAATAAAGATATTTGCTCTATTTAATGGTTTACTAACAATCAATAACTCTGATCCATCTTCAATTGGTGTTTTATAAATATCTGTTGAAATATAAGAAGATATAACTGTTAGTAAAAAAATTAAAAATGTAATTGATATTGGGTTAGCAAAAAAATATGTAGGTTCATCACCTCTAATTAATGACAAACAAATAAACAATATTATTATTGCTTGGTAAAGTAAGATAGAAACATAGTAACTTACTTTTTTAATATATAAGACAAATAAAAAAATAAAACAGTGTTTATTAAACATGTTCTTAAAATGATTTTTAACATAGTTCATTGATGAACTTAGTTTCTTATTTCAATTTAAATATTTTTTCATTTTGAGTTCTTAATAAAAATATAAAGCAATAAAAATGTCTTTATATTTTAGAGTATTATATTTAAATTTATACAATTAATTTTTTTATATATTTAAAAAATATCTTTTTTTCTAAAAAATAAAAATGAGATATAAAAAAGAATTGTTGGGAATAAAACTCAACCAACAAATAAGCTAGCAGTATCAAAATAACTTCTTGATGTAAAAAAGTAACTGTTAGATGATTCATCATATTGGAGTGGTGTTGGGCTATAAAAATTTCTAAAGTATGTAACTTCATATTTCATTGAACTATCAGATAAATATTCATAGAAAATACTTTTATATAAACTAGAATATGGATTTAAATAATTATTCATAATTTTATTATAAATGCTGTTTAGATCGGCTTTGTTATTTTGTGGATTTAAATAACTTCAAACCGTACTACCATTAGGTAAAGTATCTATTTCATTGTTTTCTTTTAAATCATTAAAGCCATAAAAAATTCTAGCTAAGTCAAATCCTATTAGATTTAGCTTTATTAAGTTAATTAATATATCTTTATTATCATTGAAGAATTTTTCTTTTTCTGATTCTTTGTTGTCAGTTGGAGTAGATGTAGTTTTATCTTCTGTTAAAAGAAGAGTTCATTCATTTATGATTCTATCAATATCTTGAGTATTGATATTAAAATCTGAAGAATAGAAAAATTTAAAAAACAATCTATTTATTTCATCTAAAACTAATCTTTGACTCATATTGCTTTTGTCATAGTATTGACCAAACATATAAGATAGTGCACTTTTTGAAATCTTTGTTAATGTTAAAAAGAAACCATAGTAATTTAGAAAATCTTTATTGGTAGTATTGCCATAAATAGATTTACTTACAGATTCACTTGTATCTGTATATAAATGAGTATTTTTCTTTTTAATATAATTCAACATAGATTCTTCAATATCTGTGTTTCATCTTTTTTCAGTAAAGTATCTGTTTTCTTGATTTATATAATTTTTAAAAGTTGTATTGTAAAAATTTTGAACATCAAAAATTTGAGATTTATATTCAAACTTACTTTCATCTTGTGAATCTTGGTTGGTTGTCCCATTGTTGTTAGTTTGATTATTATTAGCATTGTTGTTTTGAGTATTCTCTTCAGTTGAAGATTTTTCTATATATTCACCTAAATATAAATAAGAAGATGAATATGAATTTAAACCAAAATAAAAAGGAATTGAAAAATTATTATTAGTTGTATTAACATTCAAATTTAAATGTAGATTTAGTTTATCTATTGTTAAAGCATTTTTAGATAAATCAAATTCATAATAGAAAGGGTAATTTAAAGTACTATACCCCATATAGCTTTCATCTGTTAAATAAGCAAATTCTCTATTTAAACCATACATATTGCTTAGTTGTTGGTAAAAATTAATTGGTGTTAATTTTGGATATGTTCTTTTATCAAAGTAAGTTAAATAGGTATTTTTAAAATCAATGTTATTTGAACTTTTTACAACCTTTATTTCATCTATTTTATTTTGATTATCTAGAACTAATGGATATTGGATTTTATAACTTGTAGCAAATGTATTGTCATTCTTTAATTGAATATCTACTACAAAGATATTAATTATAGAAAAGAACAACATAATTACATTGAAAACAGAAACTATTACTAGTGCAATAGCTTTTTTAAAAAATATAGATGCAAATAATGAAATTGAAGAAAATGCTAAATAGATTACTAAACTTGCTGTAGGAATTCCTAACAATGCAATTAAAGAATATGAATGAACTGAATTTGGAAAAGAAAAAACAATTGAAACTATAGGTATTGATATTAGTGAATTAATCAAACCAAATATTGAAATGATAAATAACTTAGAAATAAAAATACTTGACCTATTAAGTGGTTTACTAACTATTATAAGTTCTGATCCATCTTCAATGGGTGTCTTATAAATATCTATAGTTATATAAGAGGCAACCACTGTTAATAAGAATATTAAAAAAGTAATAGTTATTGGATTAGAAAAAAAGTATGTTGGTTGAACATCAATTATTAATGATAAACATATAAATACTAATAGCAGTAATTGATAAAGTGCTATAGCTATGTAATAACTAATTTTCTTAATATATAAAACAAATAAGAAAGTAAAACATTCTTTATTAAAAACATTGGATAAAGAATGTTTGATTGATTCTATATTTATTTGTTTAATTTTTGAATTTAAAAGTTTTTTCATTTTTATGTTTTAAAAGTTAATTAATAAAAATATCAATTAAACATTTTAAAATATTTTGCTGATTTATTTAAAAAATATTTTTTGTTTTTAATAACAGATTTAAAGACAAAATAAAAACAGCAGAATAAGAAACTTATTCTGCTGTAGTGTAAATTTGTCTTTTTTACAATTCTTATTATACACAAATATTTTATTTTTTATTAAAAAATATCTTTTTTTCTAAAAAATAAAAAAGATAGGTAATAAACTAGGACTGAAAAAGAAATTCATCCCACAAATAATCCACTTGTACTAAAATAACTTTCTGTTGTGAAAGAATAGCTTTTAGATAATGAGTTTAATGGAATTGCCATTGATTTATAAAAGTATTGATATTCTCTGACTGAATAATTTTCATTTTCTTGTTTATAAATAGAATCATATCAAAACCCAGTATTTATATTAGAGTATGGATTTAGATAGATTGTCATCATTCTATTATAAATATTTCTATGATCATCATCACCATTTGGATTTAAGTAACTTCATAATGAATCTTCATCATCTGATAAATTTGTAATAATATCATTCATTACTAAATCATATAAACCATAAAAGTAGTAAGATAAATCAAAACCTATCATTTTTAATTTAATTAGATTAACTATTGTATCTAAATGCTTTTGAAGAAATTCTGTTCTTTTAGCTTGGCTTTTTTGTTCTTCTGAAGAACTTTTGTTATTTAAAGCATCCCACTCTTTTACAATGGTTTTAATTGTTGGTATATCTATATTAAAATCTATTGAATCTGAGTTAATGAATTGTAATACCATTCTATTTAGTTCACTTAAAACAACTGAATTTCTAATATTTGTTCCAAAGTATTTAGGAGATGAAAGAAATAATGAAATTGCATATTTAGACAATTTTTCTACATTAAAAAATAAAGCATAAGTTTTTAAGTAGTTTAAGTGGTTTTCACCTTGGAATGATGTATGAGTTCAAACTTCATCTTCTAAAGGTGTTGTGCTATTTTTTATATAATTAGTAACAGCAGTTTCAATGAAACTTGTGAATTCAGATGGATGAAAATAATTATTATTTGAATTTATAAAATCAGAAAAATCTTCAATTCCTGTATTTCTGCTTCTTGCTATTATTAATTTATAATCAAAATCTCCTCAACCTTCTTCTCCGTTATTTTGATCATTTTGATTGCCTGTTTGACCGTTATTATTATTCAAATTTTCAAAAGAATAATCTTGCATAGTAATATATGAAAGAGATCTGTATCTTACTCCAAAATAAAAAGGAACTGTTAAGTTTTGATTGATATTTAAATTTAAAGAGACATCTAAATTATTTGGTTCTAAAGCACTCTCACTAAAATCAAATACAAAACGAAATGGATAGTTCAAAGTACTATATCCCATTAATGAACTATTTTCTAAATACATAAATTGTTTGTTTAGTCCATACATATTACTTAGTTGTTGATAAAAATTAATAGGACTTAATTTAGGATATAGTCTTTGGCTTGATTCATTTTGATAACTTTCATAAAAATCTGTACCATTAACATTTGAAACAACACTTTTTTTATCTAATTGATTATTTTGATTAAGAGTGATTGGATGAGTGATTCTATAACTATTAGTAAATGTATTATCATTTTTAAATCTTATATCTACTACAAAGATATTGAAGATAGTAAAAAATAATAAGATTACATTAATTACAGAAATAGTAATTAATGATAAAGACTTTTTCATGAAAACAGAAATTAACAAAGCAAGAGAAGAAAAAGCTATATATATTATTAATGTAGCTATTGGAACACCAAAAAGGGCAATTAAAGAATAATCATATATTGAATTTGGAAAAGCAAAAATAGTAGATGTTACAATTAATGAAATTAATGAATTCATTAACCCAAATAAAAGAATCATAAGAATTTTGGATAAAAAGATATTTGTCCTATTTAATGGTTTACTAATTATTAATAGTTCTGAACCATCTTCAATTGGGGACTTATAAATATCTATAGTAATATATGAGCAATTACAGTTAATAAAAATATTAAAAAAGTTATTGTGATAGGATTAGATAAATAGTAAGTTGGTTCATCACCCCTAAGTAATGATAAACATATAAAAACAAGCAACAGTACTTGGTAAAGACCAATTGATGCATAGTAACTTATTTTTTTAATATTTAATACAAACAAAAACAAAAAACATTCTTTATTAAATAAATTCAAAAAATTTGATTTTGTTTTTTTGAAGTTAATAAATCTAATTTTTTGGTTTAATTGCTTTTTCATTTTGCTCTGTTATGTTAACTTATTATATAAAATTCTTATTTACATATTGTAAAATACACTTAATGTTTAAAAAATATTTAGCATTTTTATTATTGCAAGGAGTTTTTGTGAAATATAGAGTAAGTGATATATCTAAGTTGTTATCCATCCCTGCTTCTACTTTAAGATACTATGATAACCAAGGCTTATTACCTAACTTAGAAAAGAATGAAAGTGGAATTAGAATTTTCCAAGAAAAAGATATTGAAATTTTATATTCAATCAACTGTTTAAAAAAAGCAGGACTATCAATTAAAGATATTAAAAAATATATTTATTTAATAGAGCAAGGGGATTCAACAATAGAACAAAGATACAAAATCTTTTTAAATAAAAAGAAAGACCTTATAAATGAAATAAAAAAATTAAATGAAATCTTAGAGTTTGTTGAATATAAAACTTGATTATATGAGAAAGCAAAAGAAACAGGATCATTTACAAAAGCAATGGAAATATTTTCTTCTGTCAAACCTAAAAACGTCATAAGCGTTAAGCAAGCAATTGAATTGAAAAAAGAAGAACACAAACAACAAGGGAAATAATTAAAGAGTATGAATAAAATGGATAAGCTTTTTGAAAATGATGAAAACATTGCAAAGTATGGAAAAAACTATGAACATTATGAAAATTTAAAATTTTTTAATTTTCCAGAGAATAGTAATACAAAAGAATTTTGTGAAACATTAATTACAATAAAAATTAAAGTTACAAATTTAATTACTTTTGCTGGATTCAACCTAGGTTCATGAATTGCTTCAATTGCATTGTGGATCATGTTAATTTCTAAATTCTTTAATGATAATAAGCAAGTTTTAATAATTGCAGTTTGTTTGACAGTTTTGGCAACAATCTTTACTTGCTATGTTGCTTGGTCTTTTTATAAGATTTTTTTATTGGTTAAAAAAATATTTAATCTTGAACAAATTAATCAATTACCAGAATTAAAAAAAACTAAAACAATTAGTTTAGTTTACTTTTTTACTGGTGCTAATTTTATTTGTTTTAGTGCAGTTACCATTTGATTAATGTATTTCATTGTTAAAAAAGCAATGAATAAATTATCTACAAATCCTGAAATTTTAGGTATTTCTAAAAAGGATGAATCTGAAATTATTAAACAATTGAGTGGAAAGAGTGCAATTAAATAATTAAACAAATTCATTAATATATGAATATTAAATTTATAATTTTAAAGATTATTAAATTTATTTAAGGATATTTAAATATGAAAAAAATCGCAATATTAACATCTGGTGGTGATGCATCAACTATGAATAAATGTCTTAGTACATTTATTACATATGCTAGTAAATACAATTGTGAAGTTGTATTTGTAAAAAATGGTTATAAAGGAATTTACGATAATGAATTTGTTAAACCGGATTATACTGAAACTAAATCTTGATGAAGTTTACCAGGAACAAAAATCTATTCTTCTAGATTTCCAGAAATCTTAGATGAACAAGTTAGAAAACAAATGGTTGATAACTTACATAAAAATTCGATTGATACATTAGTTGTCATTGGAGGAGATGGAAGTTATAAAGGAGCTAGATTATTATCTAAATCAGGAATTAAGGTTATTGGTTTACCAGGAACAATTGATAATGATATAGCTTCAACAAGTTATTCAATTGGTTTTGATACATCATTAAATGCAATTGTTAATTCAATTAAAGAAATTAAATCATGTATGGATTCTCATGCAAATGTTGCAATGATTGAAATCATGGGAAGACATTGTATTGATTTAACTGTATTTGCTGGAATTGCAACTGAAGCTGATATCATAATTACTCCTGAAAGTTTTTATACACCACAACAACTATTAGCTAAGATAAATGAAAAAAGAAAAACTAATTCTAGAGGAATTATAATTCTTTATGTTGAACTATTATTAGGTACTGAAAATATTCCAACAGTTGAAGAATACATTAAATATATTCAAGCAAATTCAAAAGAATCAGTTAAGAAAAATATTTTAGGATATTTACAACGTGGTGGGAATCCAACTGCAATGGATATGATAAGAGCAAGTTTAATGACTGAACATGCTTTAAAAATGATTAGTGAAAACCAATATAACAAAATTATTGGTGTTGATGAATTTAAAGTAGTAAGTTATGATTTAGAAACTGCTATCAATATGAAAAACCCAAGCAGAAAAGATTTAATTGATAAATTCTTTAACTAAGCAAGATTCATAAAATATAAGCAAAAGACATAATTGATTATCAAAATTGATTATGTTTTTTTATTTTTCTTTTAATTTTAAAGAAAAATTTAGGCACTAATTTCTACTTGATATAATGCAACATTTTATAAATGTTATTTTTTTGTTGTTTCACTTTTATCTCTTTTAATTTGAAAATCACATCAGTAATAAACTGAAAAATGGAGATGTAATTTGTAAATTTATTAAAAATAAGATAACAATGTCTCTTTAATAAGTTATTTAGACTAGTGTTAAATAAAATATTAATTTTTTATCTTGGAAAGGAATATATGAAAAATTTTATAGACAATTTTTCTTCAACAGCAAAAAATATTAATGATAAATTTTGTTCTTGAATAAAAAGGTTATCTATAGGTCAAAAAATATATATTACTTTATGAATCATTACGGCAATATTATTAGTTGCAACTATTATATTGTTTGTTGTTTGACAAAAGTCTTCATTAGAAACTGTGACAATTGATCAAACTACACATTTAACTGAACTTGCTAAATATCAACAAAATGTAATTGCTGCTGTAACATTCTCTACTGTTGTTGTACTTGCTATTTCTATTTTTACAACTACTTGAGTTTCTTATAAGAAAAAGAAAGGCAAATAAATGTACATTAGTAATTTAAAAACATTTGGTTTAGTTCAAGATGTAAAACAAGATCATAAAGTTAGCTTTAAAAGCAATAAAGTATTTGCAAAAATTGGTTCCTCTTTCAAAAAGACTTTTGAAAGTTTAGGAAGACTTGGGAAAGCTTTATTATTCCCTATTGCTGTTTTACCAATTGCAGCAATATTAAATAGATTAGGTGCACAATTACCAAATTCAGCCGATACTCCTGAATTTGCTAAATTTGTGCAAACATTATTATCAGCAGCTGGTAATACTGTATTTAACAACCTCCACATTTTATTTGCAGTAGGTGTAGGATTTGGATTAACTAAAGATAATCGGGGTGAAGCTGCTTTAACTGCATTGGTTGGAATTATCCTACTTGGTTTATTAATGAGTAGTACTGGTGCAGACTTACCCCAACAAATTTATGGAAAAATTAAATTTCCAATTGATCAATCTTTGATTGATGCTGGAATTGTCTCTGCAGATGCAACAGGTTTTCAAGCATTATTTGGAAACAAATATGATTCAATACTTTCACAAAATGTTTTAAATGGTATTTTATCTGGAGTATTTGTTGCTTGAGTTTACAACAGATTTAACAATGTAGAATTACCAAAAGTATTAGGATTCTTTTCAGGAAGAAGATTATTACCAGTTCTTATTATTTTAGGAATGATGTTTTATGGAATTATTTATGCAGTAATTTTCCCTTGATTAGGTTGAATTCTATATCAAATTTCACTTGGTTTATCTTCTGCCACTGGTAATAGATGAAGTAATGCTAGTATCTCAGGAGTATATGCATTTTTAAATAGATTATTAATTCCGTTTGGATTACACCACATTCCAAATACATTATTTTGATTTGTATTAGGGCAAGCACCAGATGCAAGTGATCCTAGTAAATTTGTATATGGTGATATTAATATCTTTTTAAATGGACAAGCACAAGGAAATAATGCAGGTACATTCCAGTCAGGTTTTTTTGCTAGTATGATGTTTGGTTTACCAGCATTGGTTTATGTGTTTTATAGAAATGCAGAAAGTAAAGAACAAAAACAAAGAGTATTATCTACTTTTGGACCACTTGCTTTAGTTTCATTCTTAACTGGAATTACTGAACCTATTGAATTTGCATTTATGTTTGTTAGTCCATTACTATATGGAGTTCATGCATTATTAACAGGAATATTTTCATTTATTACAGGAGCAATGGGAATCCAAATTGGATTTGGATTTAGTGCAGGATTGATAGATTACTTATTATCAATTCCAAAATCTCTTCAAATTATAGAAGCTAATAGAACTGGAATAGATGCAGTATTTGCAAATCCAGGATGATTGTGAGTAATAGGATTATTGTGTGCATTATCTTATATTTTTGTAGGCAATCTATTAGTTAAAAAACTTAACTTATCAGTACCTGGAAGAGGTCAAAATTTAATTACTGAATCAATGGTGAAAAAAGACAATCATACTGATAATAATAAAGACAATAAAAAAGGGTTATCTGAAAAAACTAAGAAATTAGTTTTAGGTTTAGGTGGATGAGAAAATATTGAAAATTATCAAAACTGTACAACAAGACTTAGATATGATGTAAAAGACATGAGTAAGATAGATGAAGCTTTGCTAAAAGAAGGAGGAGCAATTGGAACTAAGAAATTCCAAGATCATCATCTTCATGTAATTTTAGGGCCAGAAGCTGAACTTGTTAATGATGAAATTATTAATAACAAAAACAGTGATTTAACTTTAAATAATGACAATAATTTAGTTAAAGAAAAAGAGAAACAAAAACTAGCATTAGCTAAACCTGTTAAAGTTAAATCTCCAATTAGTGGAACTATAGTATTTTTAGAAGATGTTAAAGATGAAACATTTTCTTTAATGGGCAAAGGTGTTGCTATAATCCCATCTGAAAATGAGTTTATAGCACAAGACAATTTTGAGATTGAGTCTTTCTTTTGAACAGGACATGCTTATATTGCAAAGATTAAAGATCTTGATGTATTAGTTCATATTGGGATTGATACTGTAAAAATAAATTCAGATAAAAAAGAAGGGGATAAACTTGAAGTCTTTTCTACTAAATTAATCGATAAAAAGAATCATAAAATTTCAAAAGGTGAAAAGATAATTAAAGTAGATTTTGCTAAGCTTAAAAAACTTGGATATGATCCTACAACTTTATTTATTGTTTTAAATGAAAATTTAGTTAACAATGAATTAAATCTATTAGTTAAAAATAATCAAAAAGTTAACAAAGGTGATCCACTGTTTGAAGTGAAAGCAAAATAGTAATCTCAAATAATAATTTAAAAGTCAGAGAGCAATCTCTGACTTTTTTAAAATATTTTCTAATTAGTTAAAAATGTTAATACAAAATGAAATTGAAAATAATAATACAGCAGTTAATCTTTTTTGTGAAAATACTTTATATAAAAAAATTAATTTTATTATGTGTTATATAAATTTTTTTTAATTTTCTTGAAAATTAGGCAAATATCCAAAAGATTTATAATAACAAATGAAAACTAATAAATTAAGGATAAAAAACAATGATTTTAGGCAAAAAGTTTCTAAAAGTGGGATCTTTACTAGCAGTATCTAGTGCTATTACAGTTTCTGTTACTTCTTGTGGAAGTCCACTAAGTTTTGAATCGTCTGTTCAACTTATTGTTTCAGACAATAGTTCAACCCTTGCTGACCAATCTTTTAGTGAATCTAGTTTTGATGGAATTAGAGATTTTATGGCATCAAAAAGCCAAGATACAGTTCCTGCAGCTTCTAGTAAATCTATTAAAGAAAACAATGGGCTTTGAAAAAGACCAGGATATGACACAATTTCTAGAATTGCTTCATATAAATATGCTTTTGAAGATGGTTCAAAAGTTATTGTTGCAACTGGTTACAACCAACAAGATGGTTTACAACAAATTACATCTAGAACAGCTGAAAACAAACAATTTAAAGATTCATTTGCAAATGGAGCTTTTGTTTTTGTTGATGGAGCAATGACTGCTGATACAGATAGTGGTTCATATGATTCAGATCCATATAATGTTTCGAGTGTTTCTTATCGGGCAGATGATGGATCTTTTTTAGCGGGTATTTCAACTGCTGTATTTTTAAATTTACATCAAGATTACTTTGTTACTAGAACTTCATCTGGTGAACAAACATTAGGTGTTAGTTCATTTGTTGGATTAGATCTACCATCAACTCTAAATTTCTTTAGTGGTTTCAGATTGGGTATTCACTATTGGAATACAATTATGCAACCATTAATACCTAAAGTTGATGATAATCGTAATACATTACCAATATCTTGAGTTTCTCCTTCAAATAACTATGATCTTTCAAACTTTGTATCTGGAAGTTTTAATGCTAATGAAACAGCTGCATCAGCACTAACAGGTAATATGACTAATAATGGTGCTTCAGCAATTTTCCCTATTGCGGGTCCTCAGACTGCATTAGTTGTAAATAAAATTGCATCAGATGGTTCTAAAGCAATTGTGTTAGGAGTTGATACAGCTCAAGAAAATACTGATTCACTTAGTGTTAATTTACCTAGTAATGGTAGTAGTGTTGGAACTGGAAAAATCATCCAATTCTCTTCGGTTAAAAACCTAAAAGATTCAACTAACTATATATTAAGTGCTATTACTGATTCAAGTGGAAAGTACAATGGTGAATCTGCAAAGAATAATTCTAATGGCGATAGTAGTTCCAATATCAAAGGATACAATGGTTTTTATGGATTAGGTTGAAATAATGTTGGTACTCTAACAAATGCAGGTGTTGGTGTTTCAAATGCAGGTTTGAAATATTTGTTGAATCCTAACTGAAATGAATGAAAAAAACCAGATGGAGCAACTAGCATTACAAGTTCTGACTTAACAAGCTTAAAGTTAACTGATGTATTACAAAAAAATGTTGCAAATTCATTATCTGCAGATGATGCAGTTATTAAACAGTATAGTGCTTTATTGAATGGTACCTTTAATACTAAAAATGGAACTACAACTTCTGGAACAGCAGGGAGTTCAGGCACTAATGGTACAACAACAGGTGATTTGAATACAACGGCAAAAGGCATTATTGAAACTAAGCTTACATCTTCACAAGGTCAAAATGGCCCAAAAAACGATGGTAGTTGAAAAATTTATAATAATGTAGGGTCAGGTAGCAGTGCTGCAAATGATTTTATAAGCACTAACTTATCTAAACACATTCCAGCAATAACTTCTAATGGTGTTGCTGTTACTTATTCTGTTCCAGATGCTGAAGCTAAGTATGTAGCAAGCACTAAAGTAATTCCTCAATCATTACAAGATGAAGTCAAAAAGGTGTTCTTCAGAAGAACTTAGAGGTATGATTATGGATAAGAAAAAAACTAAAAACACAAAAACTAGTACAGTTAAAGCATCAACAAAATCAACTGCAGCTGTAAAAGTATCTGAGGCAAAGATTGATAAAAAAGAAACTAAGAATACAAAGGACACAGTTAAACCATCAGTAAATGCAGCAACTACTGAAAAAGTATCTGAAGAAAAAACAGAGAAAAAAGAAGTTAAAAATTTCAGTGAATTTACATATGTACCTTTTAAAGAAGAACAAGGTGCTGATTATGTATTAAAAATGGTTAACATTCACAAATCATTTAATAATGGAACCATTAAAGCAAATGTAGGGATGAATTTATATGTTAAAAAAAATTCAATCCATGCAATCATTGGTGAAAACGGTGCAGGTAAATCTACTTTAATGTCTATCTTGTTTGGGATGTATGAACAAGACATTGGAGAAATTTGAATTAAAAATGAAAAGATTAAATTCAAATCTTCAAAAGATGCAACTATATATAAAATTGGAATGGTTCACCAACACTTCAAATTAGTAGATAACTATACAGTTTGAGAAAACATAGTTTTAGGAAGTGAAAAAACTTTCAAAGGTTTCATTGATAGAATGAAATCTAAAAAAATCATTTCAGAGTTAATCCAAAAATATGGATTCAATATTAATGTAAATGATAAAGTAAAAAACTTAACAGTTGGTCAACAACAAAAAGTAGAAATCTTAAAGGTTTTATATAGAGAATCAGAAATTATGATTTTCGATGAACCAACAGCAGTTTTATCAGATAGTGAAATAGTAGCATTTTTAGATATCTTGAAAAAATTCAAAGAAGATGGAAAAACAATTATTATTATTTCTCATAAGCTTCATGAGATTAAAGAAATTGCAGATGAAGCAACTATTATTAGAAAAGGTAAATACATTGATCATATAAAAGTTAAAGACACTTCTGTTGAAAAGATGGCTGAATTAATGGTTGGTAGAAAAATAGTACCAAGTGTAAATGATTTACCATTAGATAAAAAAGAAGTTGTTTTAGAAGTAAAAGATTTAGATCTTTCTCACTTAACTTTATTTGATGATGAAAAAATCCAAGAGCAAGTTGTTAAAGTAAAAAATATGGCTCTAAAGACCATTAACAAAAACATTAACATTGAAAATGTAACAGCTAAAAATAATTCAAAAGTTAGCTTTAAAGTTCATAGTGGTGAAATCTATGCAATTGCTGGAGTTGAAGGAAATGGTCAATCAAAACTAGTTGAGCAAATTGCAGGACTTAGAAAAGCAAATCCTAATTCAATCTTTTTCATGGGTAAAGATATTTCAAATTCAAATATTAATAAAAGAATACAATTAGGAATTAGTCATGTTCCAGAAGATCGTCATAAGTTTGGTTTAGATTTGGAACAAACTGTAAGATACAACATTGTTAATAATCAAATTAGTAAAAAACCATTTAGTAATATAGGATTTTTAGTTGATTATGAAATTGTTGAGTATGCTCAAAAAACAATTGAAAAATATGATGTTAGAGGATCAGCTAATGGAGTTGCACTTGCTAAATCACTTTCTGGTGGTAATCAACAAAAAGTGATTATTGGTAGAGAATTAGAAAAACACCATAAGTTAATAATCTTAACTCAACCTACAAGAGGATTAGATGTAGGTGCAATTCAATACATCCATAACCAGATTATTGAAGAAAAGAAAAAAGGTAATGCAGTATTATTAATCTCTTATGAATTGGATGAAATACTAGCACTTGCTGACACAATTTCAGTAATGAGTAAGAATAGAATTATTGAAGAAAATGATAGAAAAATTATGAATAGAGAACACATTGGACAATTATTAGCAGGGGAGAGTTTATAATGAAAAATTTTTATAATAAAAATTTAACAACGTTTGATAAATTGTTTTATCAGACTAAACAAAAAAGTTTAAGACGGAATTTCCTTTCTGTTACCTTATGTATTGTGTTTGCTCTATTTGTATCATTTGTAATCATTTCAGCATTAGGAACTAAACCTGAAGCATTCTTCCAGATTTTTGTTAAAGCATTTGCATGAGAATATGATGCCCAACACTTTGCAGTTCAACTTTGTACATATATTGTTGCAGCCCTAGCCTTTAGTTTCTCAATGAGAGTTGGTATCTTTAATATTGGTATATCAGGTCAAATGATGGCAGGAGGAAGTACAGCATTCTTATTGATTAGCTTATTCCCACAAGATTTTGCACCAGCTGGTGGACAAATCATTACATTATTATTTTCAATATTAGGGGCAACTGCAGTTGCAGTAACAATAGGGTTATTAAAAATATATTTCAAAGTAAATGAAGTAGTAAGTGCAATCTTACTTAACTGAATCATTCTATATATTGTAGGGGCATTAATATATAAATATGATTTAGATCAAACTGGATTAAACAACGGGTTATTTAGATCAAATGCAATGAACCCAGCATTTACTTTCTGACAAGAAGGTGATTTCTGAGGATGAGCTTGATCAATTGGAATTACTGTAGTTTGTGTGGTAGCAATTTGAGTAATCTTAAAATTCACAGTTTTTGGACATAAATTAAAAACAACTGGACAAAGTCCATTTGCAGCTCAAAACTTTGGTTATAACAAAAATGCATTGCAATTATGATCATTTGCAATCTCTGGTATCTTATCAGGAATCTTGGCAGTAATAGTTTATACAGGGACTTATACTAGATCATTAGATCTTCAATCTGCTGGAGGGTTAGCACTTAATAAAACACCAACTCAAGGGTTTGACGGAATTGCAATTGGATTAATTGCATTAAACAACCCATTAGCAATAGTGGTAGTATCATTCATCTTTACATTCCCTAATGTTGGTGCAGCACCTGCTGGTCTTCCATCAAGTACAATCCAATTAATAGTTGGTATTATGATGTATATTGTTGCAATCTATTCATTATTAAATTACTTCAAACCATGAAGAGAATTTATTAAAAATAGATATGGTAAACAAAATCAAGAAAATTACATGAATTTAGAAAACTCAGTATTTGAAGTTTCTGAAGCTTATTCTTTTGAATACAAAAGACTTAAAAATGAATTTATTAATTTAAAAATAGAAAATTCAATCAAGAAAAAGAACTTAGATAAGTTTACAACTGCTTTCTTATCATTCTTTGTAAAAGTTTATTACAGTGTGGTTCTACCATTAAGCAATAAAGAATTTAAAGCAAGAGTATTAGAAAATAAAAAAGCATATGCTGAAAAAAGAGAAAAAATTAATAATGACTTTAAATTCAGCTGTGTGATTTCAACTTTGGATTATTGAAAACATTTTGTTTTTAAAAAGAACAACTCAATAGACAGTAAATGATTGAAAGATAAAGAAAAAATTAAAAAATGAATTAATGAATGTCCAACAACTATGCAAGAAGATTTCACAATTCTTAATTTAGAAGAACAATACTCTATTATTGAAAAGAGAGTAGCTGAATTCAAAGGAGGTAACCAATAATGTTTGATGTTAGTCAATGATTTATATTAGCTCCAGCATTAATATTTGGAATTTTAAGTGGTTATCTTTCTGAAAGAGTTGGAATTGTTAATATTGCAATTAATGGGATGATGATCTTTGGGGCAGTGTTCTTTAACATTTTCTCAAATGTCTTCTACCAAGCTTTTAATGAAGGAAGTGGATCTTATAACTCTACATTCTTTCTAACTATGTTAATCTCAAGTGCGCTAGGAGTTGGTGTTGGTGCATTGTTTGGATTTGCTGTTA
The DNA here is from genome assembly GCF_000011225.1 of Malacoplasma penetrans HF-2. NCBI lineage: Bacteria > Bacillati > Mycoplasmatota > Mycoplasmoidales > Mycoplasmoidaceae > Malacoplasma > Malacoplasma penetrans. The sequence continues at coordinate 741,236 of NC_004432.1, read as the reverse complement.
TTAAATTAAAATGTGACCATGTAATTGGTGGTACTGGAATTAACTTAATTGCTCCTGGAATTGGTTTAATTATTTCTGATAATGCTCCAGTAATATTTAATGGTCAATCAAGTTTAGCAAATAAATATACTTTTAACCCTGATATCCGTGTTGGTTCTGTAAGTGGTGAAGCAATTATTTGTTTAGTAATTTCTTTAGTTATAATTGCAGCAATCTATGTATTTATGAACTTCACTAAATATGGTTTAAGATATAGATCAATTGGTGAAAATCCAAATGCTGCAGATGCTCAAGGGATTAATGTAATTAAATATAAATGAATTGGAGTATTGGTAGTAGGTGCTTTAGCTTCTTTTGCTGGTTGTTTATTCTCTTACTACATTCCTGGAAGTGCGTTTGCAGGAGATGTTAATGGTCTTGGATTTATTGCATTAGCTTTATTAATTGTAAGTTCATGAAAAATCAGTCCAAGTGTTATTATAGGATTCTTATTCTCAGCATTGTATGTATTTGCATCTAATGCATTATCTCTTACTCAAGAAAATAGATATATCTTAAAAATTATTCCATTTGCATTAACTCTAGTTGTAATGGTTCTATTTGGAAGATTCTCAATTGGGCCAAAATCAGCTGGTAAACACTTTAATAAGAGTGCAAGATAATTTTTATAAAATAAAATACTTAATTCAAACCATAAAATGTTTATCCATTTTATGGTTTTTTAATGAATGATAATTAGTTGTAATTAAGTTTATTAACCATATTTGAACTAAATAATATTTTAAAAAAAGATAAAAATTTTTTTGAAAACTATAGTATTATTATCCATTAGGCTTATTTATGAAAAAACATATAAATATAAAATTTGGTGAATTATTTTTAAAAGGAAAAAATAAAAAAGAGTTTATTAAAGCATTATTTAAAAATGTAAATAAAGCTTTATCAGACTTTGAATTTAAATTACTAGATAAACATAGTATGTTTACTTTAGAGTATTGTTCAGAAGATGAAAATGAAATTATTCATATCTTAAAAATGATTCCAGGGATTCATCACTTCTTTTTATGTTTAGAAGCAAAAACAGATATTAAAGAAATTGCAAAAGTTGCTAATGGGTTTGATAAAAAATATAAGACTTTTAAAATTGAAGTAAAAAGAAGGTATAAAGAATTTCTTGATCAAACTGAAATTAAAAAAGAAGTTGCCACTTATATTTTAAAAAATAATGAAATTAAAGTGGATGTTCATAATCCTGAACTAACAATCAATATTGAAATTTATGATGAAAATAAAAGTTATGTTTGGTTTGATAAAATACTTGGAGTTGGTGGATTACCAATTGGTGTAAATGGTAGGTGTTTATCTTTACTATCCGGAGGAATTGATTCTCCTGTTGCTTCATTCTTATTACAAAAAAGAGGTCAGCAAGTAGATTATTTAACTTTCATTACAGATGATGTAACTGAAATTACACTTAATAAACTAAAGTCATTAATTAAACAAATTACTTTAAACTATAAGATTTATAAGCCTAGATTTTTTATAGTTGATTTTACAAAAGTGCAACATGAATTAATTCACATGTCTAATGAGAAATATAGGATTACATTAATGAGGCGATCATTTTATAGAATTGCTCAACAGTTAGCTATTAAATATAAAATGAACTCATTAATTTGTGGAGACTCATTAGGACAAGTAGCATCTCAAACTATAGAAAGTATTAATACAATTTCTCAAGTTTGTGACAAGATGGAAATATTTAGACCATTACTTACATTTGATAAAGTTGAAATTATTGAGATAGCAAAACAAATTGGGACATATGAAATTTCAATTAGTGAGCATGAGGATGTTTGTTCTATGTTTGCACCAAAACATCCAATTACTAAACCTAAACTAAGTATTGCACTAGCATTAGAAAATGAATTAGAATTGTTAAAAAGTTTAGAAGACAGAGCAGTTGCAAATGTTCAAATAATAAAGGAGTAAATTACTATGATGGATATAACAGAAATTATTATTAAAAAAATTGAAGAGTATGAAAACATTTCATTATTTTTTCATGAGAGACCTGACTTTGATGCATTAGGGTCATGTTTTGCTGTGAGAGAATTTATAAATGATAACTTTAAAAATAAGAATGTGAAAATTATTGGTTTAGATACATTATCTGAACTTTATGGTTCTTCTCTTTTTAAATTTGATGCTGAACAAAATGCTTCATCAAATGAATTCATTTCTTCATCACTTGGTATTATTTCAGATACTGCTAATACAGCAAGAGTATATTCTAGAAAAAATACATTATGTAAAGAAACAATAAGAGTAGATCACCATCCTCAAATTGAAACTTTTGCAGACTATGAATGAATTGATCCTATGATCCCAGCAACTTGTGAAATGTGAGGTTCTTTATTTTTGGAATCTAAATTAAAATTAAGTGCTCAATGTGCAAAATATTTGTATGCTGGAATATTAACTGATACTGGAAGATTCTTACATAGTAATACTTTACCTTCAACTTATGAAGTAACAAGTAAATTAATTTCTACTGGTTTTAGAAGAAGTGAAGTACATGATTCAATTTATTTAAGAGAACCATATCAAATTGAATTTACAAATTACTTAATGAAAAGAATGCATATTGAAAATGGAGTAGCATATTTTGTTATTCCTAAAGGTGCTCATAAGAAATTTAATATTTATCCACAATTTTCAATGGTTCATTTACTATCAGATATTAAAGGTGTTTATATTTGAACTACAGTTTATTTTGATGAACAAACTTTAAGTTGAAAAGGTTCTATGAGAAGTAGAGATATTCAAATTAATCACATTGCTAGTGAATTTAATGGTGGTGGTCATAAATTTGCAGCTGGATATACTTTAGAAAATGAAAAAGACTTTTATAAGGTAGTTGAAAGACTACAATCATATTTGGCAGAATTGCAAAATCAAGAAGGTTAGAATACCTTCTTTTTATTTATTACAATATGATAAAGATACAAAGAGAAATATAATATGAAACATAGAAATAAAAAGAACAAGAAAAATAAAAAGGTTCAAAAGAGTGAAGTAAATGAAGTAATAGTAAAAATGAAAATTGAAAGAAAACCTTTATTTATTAAAAATGAAATTAAACCTGAAGAAAAAGAAAATGATAAAAAAGAACCTGAAAAAGTAAATTAATTTTAATTAGTAAATTATTTAAAATAAATACTCTAATTTTTATATTATTTGTAATAATAATAAATGTTTGATATATAAAAATTTACTGATTAGGAACAATTTACTTATGAATGAAAATTTATTGATGATTATTGGCTCTCAATTTGGTGATGAAGGTAAAGGAAAATTTGTTGACCTTTTATCCAATCAATTTGACTATATAGTGAGATATCAAGGTGGGGACAATGCTGGTCATACAATTGTTTTTGACAACAAAACTTTTAAATTAAGATTAATTCCTTCTGGAATTTTTAACCCTAGAAACAGAGTAGTTATTGCTAATGGTGTAGTTTTAAACCCAATTACATTATTAGAAGAAGTTAAGTATTTAAAATCAAATGGAGTAAGTACTGACAACTTATATGTTTCAGATAAATGTCATGTTATTTTTAATTTCCATATTGAAATGGATAAAATGCTTGAAGAACTAAAAGGATCAAAAAAAATAGGGACAACTAATAAAGGGATTGGACCTTGTTATACTGACAAAGTTTCAAGAGTTGGGATTAGAGTTTGTGATTTATTTGATTTCAATGTTTTATTAGCTAAGATTCAAGATAACTTACAAATTAAAAATGTTTTATTTAGTAGATATGGAAAACAAATTTTTAATCCATATACAATTGCTAAACAATACTATGAATTAGGACAACAAATTAAACCTTTTGTAATTAACACAGTTGCTTTATTAAACTATGCTTATGAAAGAAATAATAAAATTTTATTTGAAGGTGCTCAAGGAATAATGCTTGATATTGATTATGGTACTTATCCATATGTAACTTCTAGTAATGTAATTGGTTTAGTATCTTCTGGAACTGGATTAGCAATTAATAAAATTAAAAGAATTTTAGGAGTTGTTAAAGCTTATTCTACACGTGTAGGAAGTGGTCCATTTGTTAGTGAAATTGAAGAGGAAAATTTAGCACATTATATTCGTGAAAAAGGTCATGAATATGGAACAGTTACTAAAAGACCTAGAAGAATAGGTTGATTAGATTTATTCTTATTAAAATATGTTGTAACAGTTAGTGGAATTAGTGAAATTGCTATTACATTAATTGATGTTTTATCAAAGGTACAAAAAATAAAAGTTTGTATAGGATACAAAAGAAATGATAAACAACTAAACTACATGCCATCATCTATTGAAGAGTTACAAAAATGTGAACCAATTTATGAAATATTAGATGGATGAAGTGAAGATGTAAGTCGTATCAAAAGTTATGATGATTTACCCTTAAATTTAAAAAGATATATAAGCTATATTGAAAACTTTTTAAAAGTAAGAGTTAGATTTGTTTCAGTTGGTCCAGATCGTAATCAAACAATAATAAAAGATAATTAAGGTGAAAATATGATTAAAAGATATGAAGTTCCTATAATTTCTAAAATTTGATCAGATGAAAATAAATTTAACACTTGATTGAAAATTGAAAAGTGTGTAATTAACTATTTTTATGTGAGTAAAAAAATTGATGAACAAACATTTAATTTATTAAATGAAAAAATGTCTTTTGATTTAAATGAAATTTATGAAATTGAAAAAAACACTAAACATGATGTTATTGCTTTTTTAAGAGCAATATCTTTAAACATAAAAGAAGACAGTGTTAAGAAGTGAATTCATTATGGTTTAACTTCAACAGATGTTGTAGATACTGCAAATGCAGTGATGCTTAAAGAAACAAATTTGTTAATTATTGAAGCAATTAAAAACTTAATGAAGGAACTAAAAAAGAAAGCTTTTAAATATAAAGATTTAGTTCAAATAGGTAGAACTCATGGGATCCATGGAGAACCTACTAGTTTTGGTTATAAATTTGCAATTTGATATGATGAATTAAATAGAAACTTAGAAAGATTAAATCTTGCTAGAAAAGAAGTTGAGGTTGGAAAGATTAGTGGTGCTGTTGGTACATTTGCAAACACTGGATTAAAACTTCAAGATTATGTTTGTAAGAAACTAAAGATTAATTCATCGAATGCTTCTACTCAAATTATTCAAAGAGATAATCATGCATTTTATTTTGCAACTCTTGCAGTGATTGCAAGTACAGTTGAAAAAATTGCAACTGAATTAAGACACTTATCAAGAACTGAAGTTTCTGAAGTTAGTGAATTTTTTGATATTAATCAAAAAGGTAGCTCTGCAATGCCACATAAGAAAAATCCTATTAGTTTAGAAAATATCTGTGGGCTTTCTAGAATGATTAAAGCATATAGTAATGTTGCATTAGAAAATAATGACCTTTGACATGAGCGTGATATTTCTCATTCTTCAAATGAAAGAATTATGTTTTTAGATGCTACAACACTTACTTATTATGTAATTGAAAGATTAACTAAAGTAATTGCAAATCTTAATGTATATGTAAAAAATATTCAAAAGAATTTGAAACTAACTAATGGTTTAATTTACTCTCAAGCATTGTTATTAAAGTTATTGGAAAATGAAAATCTTTCTAGAGAATTTGTATATGATGAAATTCAAAAAATAGCATTGTTGTGTTTTAACAATAATTTAGATTTTAAAAGTGAAATTTTAAAATCTAAATTGGCTGATGGATTAACTGAAAAAGATATTAATTTTATTTTTGATGAAAAACATCATTTAAAATATATCAATGATATTTATAAAAGGATTTTTAGATAATGTACCAAGATTGCTTTGCTAAAATTTTATTTTCTTATGAAGAAATAAAGGATGTAATAAAAAAACTATCTTTTGAATTAAATGCTTATTACAAAAGTTTTGAAAATAGTGATGTTGTTGTAATTCCAATTTTAGATTCAAGTGTTATCTTTGCAGGACACTTGTTACCATTATTGGATTTTTCAACAATTTTTAAAACTGTTAAAATGACTTTTTTAGGTCATAAATCAGTTTCTAAAAATTCTAATATTAAAGTGATTGCAAATTTTGATCCTTTAGAAATTAAAGGACACAAGATATTAATATTAGACACTATTATTGATACTGGAGTAAGACTTCAAAAGGTTTGTGATTTCATTAAAAATTGTGATGTAGAAGAAATTAAAACATGTACATTATTTAATAAGATAAGTGATTATAAAGACAAATATAAACCTGATTGAATAGGCACAAACATTCCGAATGAATGAGTTGCTGGATTTGGATTAGATAGCAGAGATAAATACAGAAACTTTAAACATTTGGGTGTTGTAAAAATTGAAAAAAGATAAGGATATTTATTGAAAAATGATATTTTTATCAATTTTTAAAGGTTTAAAAAAATTTTAAAATCTTATTATTATTTTTAACTCTTTAAAGTAAAATAATACTTGAATTTTAAAAAATATTTGGGAAAAAAATAGAGACAACTTATGGATTTATTCAATAGTAAAAAAAAGATAAGAGAGGAAGTTTCCAAAGCCTTAGATGAAAAGCTTTTAGAAGTTTCTAAAGAGATTATTCATCATCTGGAGCATGGAATAACTTCCAAAGATTTAAAAGTAACTTTAGAGTCAATGGAAATCAAAGACATTGAACTAAGAGATGCTAAAAAACAACACTTTTTATTTGAGACTGTTTTAAAATTAATAGCTAAAAATTTTAATGTTTATTTATACTCTGCACCAGGTGTAGGGAAAACTTATATGGCTCAAGAAATTGCTAAGACTTTAAAACTAGATTTTTATTTTAGTGGAGCAGTATTAGAACCATATAAATTAGTAGGATACAAAAGTGCAAAAGGTGATTATATAGAAACTGATTTTTACCGTTGTTTTAAAAATGGTGGATTATTTTTATTTGATGAAATGGATGCATCAAACCCAGAAGCTTTAATTACAATTAATGCTGCACTTGCTAATGGCTTTTTAGACTTCCCTGTGGGAAGAGTAATTGCTCATGAAAGATTTAGATTAATTGGTGCTGGTAATACTAATGGGATAGATATTGGTAATGGATATACTGCAAGACAACAACTTGATATTGCTACTCTTGACCGTTTTATCTTCTTAGAAATGCCATATGATGAAAAATTAGAAGAAAAGTTTGCTAGAGGTTACCCTTTTGGAAAACAATACTTTGATAGATTTATTGCTGCTAGAAAAATTGTAATTGCTGAAAAATTACCATTAATTTGTTCAACAAGATCCTTAATTTTAGGTCTAAGACTTATTTCGATTGGCCACTCTTGAAAAGAAGCTTTTGAGATGACAATTTTAAAAACTGCACTTCCTAAAATTAAAGAAAGAATTTATGCATTAATTGAAGGCTTTATGAGAAAAGAAACTGGAAGTCCAATTACTGTTATTGAAAAAACAGATGTTGCAAAGAAAACAGTTGCTAGAGGTCCAGTTCCTAAAAAAACTGCAGCTAGATAAGCTGAATTAAAATAATGGCTTAGGTAAAAAGTATGGCTAAAAAAATAATAAGTAGAAAGAAAAAAGATAATCAATTGATCAAATCAAGAGTTATTGAAATCAAAATCAATGAAAAGACAGTTGTTTATATTGATGAATGATATCTTGAAGAACTTGTTGATATTGTTAAACAATACCCAGGTGAAAAATATGCTGAAATGATTAATCAAATGATTATCAATACAAAAAGAAAAAAACCATCTTTTCCTCAATTAAATTTAGCTTCACACAGAGTCATCGATAAAAAGAGTAATTTCTTTGAATTTCCTACAATGGAAGATTACATTAATGAAACTTGGTTAAATCAAGAAAAAATCAGTTTACTAAAAGTTAATAGTGTTAAAAAAATGAGAGTTAAATTCAGTACTGTTGGTGGTGTTCCACACATTCCAAGTTACTTAAATAACTTAAGTCCCAACAACATGCTAACTTTCATTAAAGAAAAATCAATTATTTTCAAAAAGGCAACTATTTTGATTAATGTAAGTGGAAACATGAATTGAAAAGACTACAGAAAAATCATTAGAGACTATTTCAAACTATATGATTTTGAAAGTTTGTCTTTAGGTAACATTTCTAAAACTACAGAAAATAAAATTGATTATTACAGAATATCAATTGTAAAGATAAGAAATGGTGTAAATGTTAATGGTCAAGGATTGATGTTTGAAAGTGCAGACTTCTTAAGAAGAATGATGTTCATGATTTATGAAATTGATCCAACTAACCAATATTGAAATGCTTATGGTAACACTATTTACAATAAAGATATTCAAAAGCTTAAAGAAGCTGAACCGTATTTTACAACAATTCTAGAAAGATATTTAAATCCATCATTAATTCTTGTAGAATAATCTTAATTAAGAGATTAGTTAATTATAAAAATTGATTAAGTTAACTTCTTTCAAGATTATAAAAATATTAAAAAACAAAAAGGGGAACAACATGTTTAAAAAGAAAAAAATTAAAACACCTTTTGTAGTTGTTTTGTCATTCTCTAGAAGAACAGTTGCTGAAATTGCTAAAAACACTTTAAGTGATAAACAAATTTTAGATAAAAAATTATTAAAAGAAAAATCATACTTTAGTAGTGAAGATTATACTTTCTTTAATTTTGTAAATGATGACAACAAAGTGTTTAGAGTAATCTTTCAACTAGTAATGAAAGAAAAAGAAAAGAATAAGAAAAAATTATTTTCTGAATTGAAATACATGTTTGATTGTTCTGATATTGAAATTATTAATAAGCAAGATTTTGATTTCTCAAAATATAATGTTAACCCTCTTGTTAGAGGAGAAGTTCATAATTTTCATACAGCTTCTAAAGATGAAAAAATTGAAGAGTCTAAGCCTTCAGTTAAAAAAGAAGTTCAACAATCTCCAAACATTGCAACTGTTGCAAATGAAAAGTATATTGCTCAATCTTTAGAATCTAATACAAATGCAGATAACAAGTTAAACCATTATCAACAACAAAACAATAACCAATTAAATGGTCCTCAAAATTTAAATAGTTCTATTAACAATGCAAATTTAGTTAATCCTGGTTCTCCTGCAAATCCAGTAAATCCTATTATTCAACAAGATCCAATTTATAGAAATTCAAATGTTGCAAACCCTGCAAATGTTTTAGCTTTAAAAGAATCTAATTTAAATGAAATTAACAATGCTCCTGTGGTAAGTTTAAGCCAACAAGATAATGTGAATGTTCCAATTAATTCAAATCAACCAAATCCAAACAATTTTCAAAGTGAAAATGTTTTAAATAATAATGGTGCAAATCCTAATATTCCTAACTATAATAACCCAAATAGTTTTCAGAATAAAAAAGAAGATGATGTGCACTATGTAAAATACAATAAAGAAAATCCATTTGAATAAAATCCAAATGGATTTTTTTATTTAACAATTAAACAATTATTAGTGCTTCCATATATAAAATTAAAAATCTTATTTGAATACCAAATAAGATTTTTTGTGTTTTATAAAAATTAAATTCAGTAATTATATTTTTACTTTCCATATTATATATACAATAAAATTCAATTTTTGATTACATTAATAAAAACATCTTTTTTATGTGAAAAATTAATAACACTTGTTAAAAAGCAAGTTTGCTATTCATTTTAATATATAAGTAGATTTATGATTGTTTATTTAATAATTCATAAATCACCTATAAATTTTTAAAAGTATATTTGTTAGCTTATTTTAACTGACTAGCAATTATTTACTTTTTTATAAAAACATATGAAAGGAGGAAACATGGAAGGTAAAAAGCAAAAGAAAAAATATTTTCTTACACAAGAAGAAATTATTGAAGATTCTAAAAAAGCTAATGAGCTAAAACAACAAGGTTTAATTTATGATCGTGAAATTCCAGAGTATTGGTCTTCTGGAACATCTCCATATAAAAAGAAAACTAATTTATTATTAGCTATTTTTTTAGGATTTTTTGGTGCTGATCGTTTCTACTTGAAAAAGTACATCTCAGCATTTATCAAACTATTTTTTATTCTAATTGTTACACCAGTTAGTATTTATTTAACAGTAGATCCTAATTTGGCACTGTATGCTGCATACCCTGATATTGTAATAGTATTTTCAATACTATTCTATGGTACTGCGGCTGCTTTTTATTTTGGTGACATTGTTATAGGGATTGTCAAACCAAGAGATTATGATTTTCAAAATTTAAATTAAATAAATGAGGAAAAATATGAAAGCTAATAAAAAGAAAGATCTTTCAATGTGGGCTAAATTGAAGTCATTAGGTCCTAAAACCATAATTGGGATTTTATTATTAGGTGCAGCAGATTGTTTTGTAATTGCAGCTCCATATTATTTAAAATCTCTTGTACCTAATTTACAAGTCTACTTGAATGTTAGTGAAGCTGATGTAAGTACTATGACTTCTATTATTGGTTGAGTGGTTTTACTAACACAACTTCCTGGTGGGTGGTTAGCTGATAAAATTAGCTCAAAAAAATTGTTATCAATAGCAACCATTATGACTGGAGTTATTACAATTTGATTTGGTACATTGATTATCAAATCAAGAGATTTAGATTATGTGAATTTAAAAATCCAATACTTTATAATTTTTGGACTTTGAGGATTTGCAACAACTCCATTATTTTGAACACCTTTATGAAAACTTGTTTCACAACAAGGTAATAAAGATAACCAAGGTTTAGTTTATGGTTTACAAGGTTCATTAAATGGAATTGTAGGTTTAGTATTTGTATTTGGAATTGGAACTGCAGTTAGTCAAGTAATTGAATACAATGCTGGTAATACTGCTATTACTCCTGAAGCTTTAGAAGCACAACCTGGTCTTGTAGTTCCTTTTGCAATTTACATTTATATCTTTGCAGCATGTTTGTTATTAATTGGTGTATTAGTATTCTTCTTTGTAGTTGAAAAACCTACATCTGAAAAATTTGCTGTTAATATTAAAACTTTTGCTAGAGTTTTACAAGATTGAAAACTTTGAGCATTATCAGTATTCTTAATGGGAATGTATATGTTCCAATCTATTTTTGCATATTATTTAAATCAAATGCTAGCTAATGTTCTATTAATGCCAACAGTTGCATTGCTAGTAATTTCAGGTTTTAGATTATATGGTTTAAGATTTTTGGTAAGTGCATGAATTGGTAAAAAATCTGATTCATTTAGAAGCTTAACATTATTACTTTTAATTACTTTAACAGTAGGGTTAGTAATTGTTGCAATCTTCTTATTCTTACCTGGTATTTCACCGAGTGGAACATTAAACTACTTCCAAACTTTAAGCGATGGTTATAAATTATTTGCAATGATATTCATGTCAGGATTATTCTTAATTTCTTCATTCCTATCATGAGTAATGGTAACTTTAAGATATGCACAAATGAGTGAAATCCAAATACCAAAAAATAGTTATGCTTCAGCAAATGCTTTAATGTCATTTATTGGATTTAGTAGTGATGCATGATTTTATCAACTAGGAAGTGCAATAGCATCAGATTATACTGATCCTAATACTCAAGTTGTTACTCAAACAGGTTATCAAATAATTATAGGAATTGGGATGATAGTTGCTTTAATTGGGTTGGTTGCAGGATTTTTAGTGTATTGAACTAATAACAAACAACTAAGTAAACACAATATTAATTACTTTAGATGAAGAGCTTTAAACAATGCATAAAAAAGTAGATATATCAAAAACTCACACTAAAATACTTGCTCATAGAGGCTATAGTGGGATTGCACCTGAAAATACAGAATTAGCATTTGAAACTGCTGTTAATTTTGGATTTGATGGTTTTGAGATTGATGTTCATTTAACCAAAGATAATCAATTAGTTGTTATTCATGATGAAGATACTTATAGAACTAGCTTAGTTAAAAAAATGATTAAAGATTCTACTTTAAAAGAATTAAAAGAACTGGATCAAGCAGCATTTTTTAAAATTAATTGCCCCAAACAAGAAATCTTAACTTTGAAAGAATTGTTAGATAAATTTCTATATAGAATTAGTTATCTAAATATTGAGATTAAAACTGATATTATAGTTTATCCAAATATTGAAAAGTACTTAGATGAATTAGTTAAAACATATGATGATGCATATGAAAAAATTATCTTTTCATCTTTCAATTTCAATTCTTTAAAAACTTTACATGAATTAAACCCTAAATGAACTAATGGTTTTTTATGATGAACTAAATCTCAATTTAAGGCAGTAAATCCAGAAGAGATTAAAAAGGTATGTAAATATCTTCATCCTTGAACTGAAATCTATAAAAAGGAAAAAGATAACTATTTAAAATTAGGATTACCATTTAATTTATGAACTATTAAGGATGCTAAAGTTTATGAACATTATGCAAAAGATAAAGATGTTCATTTCTTAATCAGTAATTACAAATATTAAAACTATTAATTTTTAAATCAAATGTTAGGAAGTAAAATTATTTCCTAACATTTTTTTATTAACTTTTTTAAAACTTATTTTTTAAACCATTAAAAAATTTGTTATCATTATTTAGTAATATACTAAAGACAGTAACTGGTGAATTAACCTTAATTTGTTACCGAGGTATACAACAAATATTTTATCTTTATAAAGTTGTAGATCTTAACATAACTTGTCTTTTGTATTTTTCAAAAGGGCAAGTTATTTTTGTATATTACAAAAAATATGGATAAGGAAATATTCTATGAAAAAAATTATTCAATTTAAAGATAATTTAAGTAGTGAGATTTCTGAACAAATAAAATCATCTAAATCATTTATTATTTTTGAATACTTAGGGCTAGATGCTGCTACTATTACAAAACTAAGAAAAGATTTATTTAAAACTGGTAGTAAATTATTAGTTTTAAAAAATAATATTTTAAGAAGAGCTTTAGAAAAAGCAAATATTAAAGAATTTGGTGATTTAGTTGGACCTAATGCAATTGTTTGAGGAACAGAAGATGAAATTGCTCCTCTTAAAGAAGTTTTTAACTTAACTAAAGACAATGAATGCATCAAAATTAAAGGTTCTTATGTAGAAGGAACTTTCTTAGATGCACAAAAAACTATGTCAATTGCATCACTTCCAAACAGAGAAGGATTATACTCAATGCTATTATCTTGTCTTACAGGACCAATTCGTGGTGTTTTATATGCTTTAAAAGCAGTAAGTGAAACAAAAAATTAATTATATAAAATAAATGGAGAATTAATTATGGCTAAATTAAGTGCTAAAGATATTATTGACTCATTAAAAGAAATGAGCATGTTAGAAATTAAAGATTTAATCGAAGCAATCGAAACAGAATTTGGTGTTTCTGCTGCTGCACCAGTTGCAGTTGCTGCTGCACCAGCTGGTGGAGCTGCTGCTCCTAGTGAAGTTACTGTAACATTAAAAGATGTTGGTGGTAACAAAGTTGCTGTTATTAAAGTTGTAAGAGAAATTACTGGATTAGGATTAATGGAAGCTAAAGCTTTAGTTGATAATGCTCCTTCTAAAGTTAAAGAAGGTGTTAAACTTGCAGATGCAGAAAACATGAAAAAACAATTCGCAGAAGCTGGCGCAACTGTTGAATGATAATTAACTAATTTCTAAAAAAACAAACTTAAATGTAAAAGGATATCTTGTTAAAAAGATATCCTTTTTTAAATATTTTTTAATTTATATTATTAATTATTGCATGTTAATTTTATGTGACTTTGTCCCTATTAAATAGAACTTGGAGCAACTAAATTATATCAATGAGAAAAATATAATTTAGTTGCTTTTTGATATTTTTAGTTTTTGCTTTTTATTGCTCAATTAAATATTTAAAGAAAGTTCAATTTCTCTAATTTTAATTTTTTCCTCCCTTTCTTTTAAACTGTTGCTTCATCTTTCTAAAGCTATTCTTGTGTTTTCATTTTTTTGATAAATAGCTTTAGAAGCAGCTATACTTTTTCTTTTAATTTTTTCTAATTTTAAAAACTCATTATCCTGAATCTCATTTATATATTCGTTTAATAAATCATCATTTATTTCTCTGGCAAAATATTTTGTATTTTTATCAAGTACAAATTTTTCACCTGTTAACATGTTGGTTCTTAATAAGATTTGATTTTTCATACTAACTCTTTTATCTTCTTTGGTGAACAAACCCATAGCCTTCCCATTATGGAAAAAATAAAAACCTTTTAGAACTTTACAAATCTTAGTTGTATAGAACAAGTCTTTTAAATCATCTTTACTTAATTTTATGAATTGGTTTCTTTTTCCTTTTTCAGACTTTTTATATCTTTGATTGTAAGCATCAACAATTAACTGATAGTTCTTTTGTATTTTTTCTTTAGTATTCAAACCATGTTTTAAAAATAGTTTGTAATAAATTTGTTGTGCATTTTTAAATGATCTTTCAACATTAGCTTTAAAAGTTGGTTGGCTTTCTGACTTAACTTGTATTTCTAGTTTATTTAAACAATAAGTTAAATTGGTAACTGAATTTTTAGATCAAAATGTTTTTCTTCTGTCTGTTTTTATAATGTTTGGAGCCCCATACTTTTCTAGGACCTGTTTAAGCAGTTTACAATACCCAAAATTTGTTTCCTCATCATCAATTCAAAAACCTAGTAACTTACCAGTCCCAGCATCAATGGCATGGTATATGTAATATTTTTTAATTCCTATTCAAACACTAATGCAAGCATCTACTTCAACTATGTGACCAAAATCATAGTTGTGTTTTACATAAGGGGGATTTTTAGTTTTTAAATATTCTGTGTACGTTGGTTTATATTTTCTTAGAAATTCCAAAATTTTTTCCTGGATTTTTAACTCTGCTAAATTGCCTTCTTTAAGTTTTTTCTTCATAGTTTTTCTTATGATCCTTTTTGAATATGAAGTGAGTAAAAAATTTTCATTTAGAAGTTTATTTACAAATCCGTATTTAACATTAAACTTGTCTTTTATTTCATCTAAATAAAAATCTAAATGAGTCATTTCATAATGACCATCACTCATTTCTTTGCATGGAGTAGTTACTTCAATATATTTCTCTATAATTGATCTTTTTACTTCATCTTTTATTTTGTTAACATTTTCCTTATTTTTGTTTTTATGGCTAATCAAAAAAGTATTATCTTTAAAACTTTTTATAAACCTTCTAGACTGTTTGATTGAATATCCTGTTTTATTACTTAAAGTTTTTGGATTTAACTTTCCTTTTTTATTCAAAGAACCCATTTCTTCTAAAATTCAGAACCTACTATTCTCAAATTTTGTTAAATTGTTTTTTATTATTTCTTTCTGTTAATTTTATGTGACTTTGTCCCTATTAAATAGAACTTGGAGCAACTAAATTATATCAATGAGAAAAATATAATTTAGTTGCTTTTTGATATTTTTGGTTTTTGCTTTTTATTGCTCAATTAAATATTTAAAGAAAGTTCAATTTCTCTAATTTTAATTTTTTCCTCCCTTTCTTTTAAACTGTCGCTTCATCTTTCTAAAGCTATTCTTGTGTTTTCATTTTTTTGATAAATAGCTTTAGAAGTAGCTATACTTTTTCTTTTAATTTTTTCTAATTTTAAAAACTCATTATCATGAATCTCATTTATATATTCGTTTAATAAATCATCATTTATTTCTCTGGCAAAATATTTAGTATTTTTATCAAGTACAAATTTTTCACCCGTTAACATGTTGGTTCTTAATAAGATTTGATTTTTCATATTAACTCTTTTATCTTCTTTGGTGAACAAACCCATAGCCTTCCCATTAAGGAAAAAATAAAAACCTTTTAGAACTTTACAAATCTTAGTTGTATAGAACAAGTCTTTTAAATCATCTTTACTTATTTTTATGAATTGGTTTCTTTTTCCTTTTTCAGACTTTTTATATCTTTGATTGTAAGCATCAACAATTAACTGATAGTTCTTTTGTATTTTTTCTTTAGTATTCAAACCATGTTTTAAAAATAATTTGTAATAAATTTGTTGTGCATTTTTAAATGATCTTTCAACATTAGCTTTAAAAGTTGGTTGGCTTTCTGACTTAACTTGTATTTCTAGTTTATTTAAACAATAAGTTAAATTGGTAACTGAATTTTCAGATCAAAATGTTTTTCTTCTGTCTGTTTTTATAATGTTTGGAGCCCCATACTTTTCTAGGACCTGTTTAAGCAGTTTACAATACCCAAAATTTGTTTCCTCATCATCAATTCAAAAACCTAGTAACTTACCAGTCCCAGCATCAATGGCATGGTATATGTAGTATTTTTTAATTCCTATTCAAACACTAACGCAAGCATCTACTTCAACTATGTGACCAAAATCATAGTTGTGTTTTACATAAGGGGGATTTTTAGTTTTTAAATATTCTGTGTACGTTGGTTTATATTTTCTTAGAAATTCCAAAATTTTTTCCTGGATTTTTAACTCTGCTAAATTTCCTTCTTTAAGTTTTTTCTTCATAGTTTTTCTTGTGATCTTTTTTGAATATGAAGTGAGTAAAAAATTTTCATTTAGAAGTTTATTTACAAATCCGTATTTAACATTAAACTTGTCTTTTATTTCATCTAAATAAAAATCTAAATGAGTCATTTCATAATGACCATCACTCATTTCTTTGCATGGAGTAGTTACTTCAATATATTTCTCTATAATTGCTCTTTTTACTTCATCTTTTATTTTGTTAACATTTTCCTTATTTTTGTTTTTATGGCTAATCAAAAAAGTATTATCTTTAAAACTTTTTATAAACCTTCTAGACTGTTTGATTGAATATCCTGTTTTATTACTTAAAGTTTTTGGATTTAACTTTCCTTTTTTATTCAAAGAACCCATTTCTTCTAAAATTCAGAACCTACTATTCTCAAATTTTGTTAAATTGTTTTTTATTATTTCTTTCATAAAAAAACACCTCACTAGATTAAACTCCAAGAGGGACAAAATCACAAATAATTGATTAGTCTTTTTTAGGGACAAAGTCTTGTAAAATCCACACTCAAATTTTGTTAAATTGTTTTTTATTATTTCTTTCATAAAAAAACACCTCACTAGATTAAACTCCAAGAGGGACAAAATCACAAATAATTGATTAGTCTTTTTTAGGGACAAAGTCTTGTAAAATCCACATTTTTTAAATATTTTTTAATTTATATTATTAATTATTGCAACAAGATATTAAAATTAAATGGTTGTAATAGAAAATAGGAGAAATCATTATTATGAGTAAAAGTATTTTAGTTATAAATGCAGGAAGTAGTTCTTTAAAATTCAAACTATATGATTGAAATATGGCTGAATTAGTTTCTGGTATTTGTGAAAGAATTGGGATTGATGGTTTTTTCAAAATTGAATATAAATCAAACCATGAAACTAAGAAATATGAAGGTAATGCAGATTTTCAAAATCATGATTTAGCAATTGATTATTTATTTAATAAACTAGTTGAATTAAAGATTGTTGATAACCTAGAAGATATTGTTGGTGTTGGACACAGAATTGTTCAAGGTGGTAGTTTATCTGAGTCTTCTTTAGTTGATGATAAGATTTTAAAAATAATTGAAGATTGCATTACTCTTGCACCTCTTCATAATAAACCAGAAGCAGATGTGTTAAAAATTGTTATGAATAAAATTCCAAATACTAAAAATGTTGCAGTATTTGATACATCTTTTCATACTTCAATTCCTAAAATTAATTCATATTATGCAATCCCTAAAGAATGAATTGAAAACTATGGAATTAAAAAATATGGATTCCATGGAACTTCATATAGATATATAACTGAAAAAATGCATGATATCTTAAATATTAATAGACCTTTAAATTTAATTATTTGTCACTTAGGTAATGGTGCAAGTGTTTGTTGTGTAAAGGAAGATAAATCATTTGATACAACAATGGGATTAACACCTCTTTGTGGTTTAATAATGGGAACTAGATCTGGTGATATTGATCCTTCTGTTTTTGATTTAGTAGCAAAAGAAACTGGAATGTCAGCAGCTGAAATTTTTAATAAATTAAATAAAGAATCAGGTCTTAAATCAATTTGTGGTTCTTCTGACTTTAGAGATATTGAAAGTAATACACAACCAGGAAATGACTATGAATTTGCAACTGAAATCTTTGTTCAAAGAATTGTAAATTACATTGCAATGTACAAAAACATGTTGGAAGATAAAGTTGATGGAATTGTGTTCACTGGTGGAATTGGTGAAAATGTTTGAAATGTAAGAAAACAAATTTGTCAAAAGATTAAAGGATTAGATTTAAATCCTTCTATAAATGAAACAAGAGTTGGTGAATGAGCAAGAATTAGCCAACCATTATCTAGACATAAAGTTTTTGTTGTAAGAACAAATGAAGAATTAAAAATTGCTCAAGATACTCAAAAAATTGTATCTAACAATTAATTTATAATTAAGATTGCTTTACATATTAAGTGTTTTAAATTGACTCTTTTTGGAATTAATAGTTCTAAAAAGAGTTTTTTATTTTTTATCAAAACTTAAAAAATTTAAAAAAAGTTATGACATTGACCCTGAATTTTTACATACATATAGTGTAGACATAAAGAATGTCTACAAATTGTTAACGACTAAAATGGAGTACAAACATGAATGAAATGAAATTCAAAAAATAAAAAATTTTTTAAAAAAGTTATGACATTGGTCTGATTTTTTTACATACATATAGTGTAGACATAAAGAATGCCTACAAACTTTAATAAAAAAATGGAGGTCAAAATTTGACTAAAAGAAAAATTCAAAAAATGAAATTTTACTATTTTATTAATTTTGTAAACAGACTTTTTAAAATTTCAAATATTAATAAATTAGCTTTTACAGAAAGTATTAAAAAGAAATTTATAAGAGTTAAACAATTATTTATAAAACAAATTTATAAAATGACTTTTTTCCAACTAGCTAAGGATTTTTACAATAATTCAGTTAATACGAAAATGGAGGTAAATTATGGACCAAAACAATAAAAACAACAATAAACCTTTTAAAGGTCAATTTTCCGAAAAAGAATTTATATCTGTGATAAAAGGTTGCAAAATCGTAAATGTTGATCACTTTATTACAGATAGCAATGTTTTTGTAGATGATAAAAACAATGTTAGAATAATAACAACTAGAGCAAAATGTTATATGGAAATTATTAAAACAAAAAAAGAAAAATTAATTAATGAGGTTATTCCTCCTCCCAAAGACAAAGATAGTTCAATTGAAGTTATACTTGGTAAAATCCTAGATAAAATGGAAGTAATTGAACTAGATCTGAAAACTCTTAAAGAGGATGTAGCTCAACTAAAAACTGACATGGTTGAAGTTAAATCAGATGTTGCTCAACTAAAAACTGACATGGTTGAAGTTAAATCAGATGTTGCACTTCTTAAACAAGATGTTGCTATTCTTAAAGCAGATATGATAGATGTAAAATCTGGTAAATACTGCAAAAACCATAATCTATATGAAAATGCTTAAATCTAATATATAAAAACACTCTTAGTTAGTATAAATTTGAAATTTTAAATTGTTTTATAAATAAACATCTATAACCATACTAAATCTTAAAATTTAGTATGGTTATTTTTTATTATTAATATATTAAATATTAATAAGACATCAATCTTATTACACAATAAAAACAATGTTAGAATAATAACAACTAGAGCAAAGTGTTATATGGAAATTATTAAAACAAAAAAAGAAAAATTAATTAATGAGGTTATACCTCCTCCCAAAGACAAAGATAGTTCAATTGAAGTTATACTGGGTAAAATCCTAGATAAAATGGATGTAATTGAACTAGATCTGAAAACTCTTAAAGAGGATGTAGCTCAACTAAAAACTGACATGGTTCAAGTTAAGGCAGACATTGTTGAAATGAAGAAAGACATTGTTGAATTAAAAACAGATGTTGCTCAACTAAAAACTGACATGGTTGAAGTTAAATCTGATGTTGCAGTTCTTAAAGCAGATATGATAGATGTAAAATCTGGTAAATACTGCAAAAACCATAATCTATATGAAAATGCGTAGAATTAAAGTTATATAAATTTATAAATAAAAGACCACGCTTGTGCATGGTCTTTATCCTTAATTGAAACATGAAGTGCAACATTAATGTTAGCATAAGAAATTCTGTTACCTCAAAAAAGGGAGCAGAATTTTTTTATTTTATCAGTTTAAAGAATTCATACATTTTTTGTAGTACTGATCACTACTCATATAGTTAAACATTTTTCTAGGCATTCTATTAATTTTGTTTTGGAGATTGTTTATTTCTGCATCACTTAACAAAGAAAAATCTGTACCTTTTTTATACACTCTTCTAATCAATCCATTAACATTTTCATTTGAACCCCTTTGATATGAAGCATAAGGTTCACAATAATAAACTTTACATTTTATTCAATAAGCTGCAATTCCTATTTTTGAGAATTCTATTCCATTATCTATTGTTATTGTCTTTACATGTAAGTTGTTTTTATTAACTAAACTTTTTATTGCTGAGTTAATAGTGAAAGGATTTTTGTTCTCAACTTTAGTAATAAATGAATTTCTAGTTTTTCTTTCTACCATTACCAATAAATTACTATAACCAGATTGTCTTTTTCCTATGACTAAGTCTAGTTCCCAATGACCAAACTCTTTTCTGTTAAGTATGTGTTTTGGTCTCATCCATATGGGAAATACATACTTTTCATCAAATTTAGAAAACATTCCTTTTTTTCTTTTTCTACCTTTTATATAAGCAGTTCTTAGTTTGTCTGATCTTTTTTTAATTCATTTATTTGTTTGTATTCAGTTATAAATTTGTTTAGTGGAAGGAACTAAAACACATGGATAATTTTCTTTTATATAGTGTCTAGTTAATTCCACACCATGTCATTTGCAATTGTATTTTTCTGCAAATAATTCTGAGAAAGTTTTGTATTTTTGTCATAGAAAAAAGTTTTTATGGTTTCTTCTTTCTATATATTTTTTCTGTGCCTTTTCAGCACTATATCCTTCAACATTATTGTTTCTTCTGATCTCTCTTAAAATTGTGGATCTATGTCTTTTTAATTCTGTTGCTATTTGGTTAATATTTTTCTTTTGAACAAAATACATATGTCCTATTATTTCTCTTTCACCATAAGACAAATGTCTGTATTTGTTAGTATCATTTAGAGTAATTGTAGTGTAAAACATAATTGGTGTTCCTTTGTGCGTTTATATGGGGGCACTTTTTTTTATCCCAATAAATAAAAAATTGAAATGTTAGGTGCTATACAAATTATACTTTGCATGTTGCACTTCACATTTCAATCGGGGATAAAAGACCACGCTTGTGCATGGTCTTTATTTTATCAATTGATTAAATTTCTTCTCAATTTTTTTCTACATAGTAAGGATCTGACTCATTAATTCTGTTGTAATAGAATTTGTTGTTGTTGTGATCGACTTCATGCTGAAAACAAGCTGCTAATAAATCTGTTGCTTTGACTTCAATTTCTTTATTAGTAAATAAATCAATTCCCTTTACTCACACAATTGATTTTCTTATTGAAAGCCCTTTGTGATCTTTTTTTACAGATAAACAACCCTCACCATTTTTTAAATACATTTTTGAAGTTGATTCCTTAATAATTTTAGGGTTAGCCATCAAATATTTGTGCTCTCCATTTTTATCATCTAAATGAATGTAGATAATTTTTTTTGGGCAACCTAATTGAATTGCTGCAATTCCTATTCCTGCTCTTATGTCATATTTGTCAGCTTCACCTTCATATGAAGCATCAACATAACTAAGCATTTGGCTAATTACATGCTCATCTTCTTTTGTTAATGGAAACACAACATCTTCAATTGGTTTGTGCATAACTGGGTTATTATCATAGACAATTCATTTTGGAGATGGATCTAATTTCTTAAACATTATTTTCTTTTTCCTCTATTTTTATTTAGAATTAATATAATTTTACTCAAATAATATTTTATATTAATAAGGTTTTAATATGGAAGAAAAAAATAAAAAAGGAAAAATAATTATTATTAGTGGTCCAAGTGGGGTTGGAAAAAAAACAATAATTGATCAAGTTATTAATAATGTTGATCTTAATTTAACATATAGTATTTCAATGACTACCAGGCTTCCAAGAGAACATGAAAAAAATGGTGTAGATTATTTCTTTGTCTCTGAAGAAGAATTTAATAGTGCAATTGAAAAAGGTGAGTTATTAGAATGAGCAGAATTTGCAAACAATAAATATGGAACACCAATTAAAAATTTATATAAGTTAATTGGTGAAAATAAAAATGTAATCTTAGAAATCGAGGTTCAAGGTGCAACCAAGGTTAAAGACATTTTAAACAGAGAAGATTATATTTCTATTTTTTTGATACCACCATCAATCAGGGAATTAAAAAGAAGATTGAAAATTAGAGATACTGAAACTAAAGAAAAAATTAAACAAAGAATTAAAAGAGCTAAAGTTGAATTAAAATTACAAAATGAATATGACTTTATCATCTTGAATGATGATGCTAAAAATGCAGCAGATAAATTAAGACATATCCTTTATGAAAAGGTACTAGAAAAGAAATAATGCTTATGAACTCGATTTATAGTTTTACTTTACAAGAATTAAAAAAAGAACTAACAAAAAATAATATTAAAGCTTTTGTTGCTGAACAAATCTTTGATTGAATTTATTCTAAACATGTAGATTCATTTGATGAAATGAAAAATATCTCTAAAGAAAATATTGAAAAATTAAAACAGTTATTTTCTTTTGAAAATATGGTTGTAGATAAATTACAAGTTGATAAACATGATGGTACAGTTAAATTTCTATTAAAGTTAGAAGATGGTAATTTTATTGAAACTGTAATTATGAAATTTAATTATGGTTATAGTGTTTGTGTAACTTCTCAAATTGGTTGTAATATGGCTTGTAAGTTTTGTGCTTCAGGATTAATTAGAAAGAAAAGAAATATTACAGTTGGTGAATTCATTAAACAATTTATAATTGCTAAAGAATATGTTGAGAAAAACTTTAATGATAAGTTAACTCATATGGTTGTAATGGGGATTGGCGAACCATTTGATAATTTTGAAAACTTAATTCAATTTTTTGAAGTTATCAAACAACAAAAAGGATTATGTATTAGTCCTAGAAAAATCACAGTTTCAACTTGTGGATTAGTAGAAAAAATTAAAGAATTTGCAGATCTTAAAAACCAAGTAAATTTAGCAATTTTATTGCATGCTCCAAATAATGAAATCAGAAATAAGATTATGCCAATTAATAAAGTTTATTCTCTTGATAAAGTAATAGAAGCAATGGATTACTATATTAAAGTCACTAAAAGAAGAGTAACTATTGAATACATTCTAATAAAAGATGTAAATGATAGTGATGAAAATGCAGTTGAATTAGCAAAATTATTAAAGGGCAAATTGTGTTATGTTAATCTTATCCCTTATAATAAAGTAGTTGAGAATAATTATTTTAGAAGTGTCAGAGGAAAACAATTTTTTGATGTTTTGAAGAAAAATAATATTCAAGCAACTATAAGACTTGAACGTGGAAGCAGTATTGATGCAGCTTGTGGACAATTAAGAATAAAGAAAATATTGGAGCTAAGAAATGCAAAAGTTTAATTTAGAAAAATTTTTTAATAACAACAATAATTTTATTAAGTTAAGAAGAGTTTTATATTCTAAATCTGATACTGGTACAAGACAAAAAAATGAAGATTATGCATATTGTGGAACAAATAAATTACTAGATAATTTGTTAATAGTATGTGATGGAATTGGAAGTTGTAGAGGTAGTGAAAAAGCAGCTGAAATTGTAGCTAAAACATTTGTTAATAGTTTTCTAAAACAAGAATATCTTTTAACTAATGTTAATGAATGATTTGAAAAAAATATTGAAAGAGCAAAATTTGCAATGATTGATCATGTCTTAAGATTTAAAGATCATAATCAAATGTGTACAACTTTAGTTTTAGCATTATCTGTTGAAGACACTTTCCATGTTTTTTGAATTGGTGATTCTAGGGCATACTTAATTGATAAGAAAAGTTTTGAACAATTAAGTGATGATCATAACCTACTAAATTATTTAATTAAAACAGGAACACCACAAGAAGAAATAGAGGCTAAAGGTAAAAAGATTTATTCTTTAATGAATTACATTTCAATTAACACTAAAGATAAACAAGAATATGATTATGTTTCATTTAAAATCAAAAAGAATTCTTTTGTCTTTTTAGCTTCAGATGGTTTTTATAATTTCTTTAGTGACTTAGGTTCTTTATATGACATCTTATCTCATGATGGGAATGCAGAAAACCTTTCAAATGATTTAGTGAACTATGCTTTAAATAATCAATCAAATGATAATATTTCTTTCTCATACATTGGTTTTTTAAAAGATTAATTAAATTAATTATTAAATTAAAAATACTTAGGCACCCTAAGTATTTTTTTAATCTTAATAAGTATTATTGTAAGAATTCAATCTTATGTTTTACTTTAATATTATGATTATTTTGCTTTTAAATTAATGTGACAATATCCATTAGGATTTTTTTCCAAATATTTTTGGTGGTACTCTTCTGCTAAGTAATAGTTATCAACAAGCATTACTTCAGTTTGAATTAGTTTACTATAGTTGTTTTGTAATTCATTTATTTTTTCTTGGATAGCCATTAATTCATTACTATCTCTACTATAAATTCCAGTTCTGTATTGTCTTCCAATATCATTACCTTGTTTATTAATGCTTGTAGGATCTATAACTTTGAAAAGTAAATCAATAATTTCATTTAGTGAAATAACTTGATCATCATATGTAAGTTCAACAGCCTCAACTGCATCTGTGATATTATTACAAACATCTTTGTATGTTGGATTATCAATTTTTGAATTTAGATATCCCACATTTGTAGAAATAATTTTTTGATTTAAATTGTAATATTGTTCAATTCCTCAAAAACATCCTCCTGCTAAATATATTTTTTTAATCATAATTTCCCCTTATTAAAGTGATTGATAAATTATATATCATTAGAATCATTAAAAAAATTTTAAATCAAAATATAAGCAGTATTAGCAATCATTATTTATATTGTGAGTTTAATTACTGAACAGCTTCATTTGATGTTTTTATAATAAAATCTTCTGGAATATTATCATCTTTCTTTAAGAATTCATATTTTGAAATTTTTGAATTAATTTTTTTGTTGTAGTAAATGAATGATTGACTATCTAAAAACTGTTTTAGACTGCAATTACTACTATTTCTAAATCTTTAGATAAGGCTTTAATTTAAACTACTTTTCTGTTTTTACAATTATTTAATTTCTCATCTATTATTTTTATTTTTTAAATAATTCCACTATTAGAGAAATTTTTAAATTGCTATTTATTTAGTTAAGTTCATTGCAAGAAATATAAGATTAACTTTGTTCAAAGGCTTAGAATTAACTTCTTTATAATGATTTTGAATTAAGATTTTTTATATAAATTAAAGTGTTATATAAAATTAACTAATTATTGAAAGAATATTTTTATTTAACTATGAATTATTTTTTTATTGTTTAGTTAAAAAAGAACTCAGAACCTTTAAAAAGAATATATTATTGAAAGGTAATTATTTTATAAGGTTAAATTATTTGTTTTTATGAAAAATGGTAAAAGTAAGATTGATTATAAAAATACTCAATTTAAAAATAAAGAGAGAATTTCAAAATATGGAGAAGTTTTTACTTCACAAAGAGAAGTAAATGAAATGATTGATTTAGTTTCTCATGAAGCAATTAGATTAGAATCAAGGTTTTTGGAACAAGCTTGTGGAGAAGGTGTGTTTTTGATGGAAATACTTTCAAGAAAACTTGATGCAATAAGTAAAAAATTCAAGAGATATAAACAAGATTTTGTTAAAAACACAATTATTGCTGTTTCATCATTATATGGAATAGATTTACTTAAAGATAATGTTGAAAAATGTAGGGACAATCTTTTAAAAATTGCTTTAAACAAATACAAAGGTTTTTTTAAAGATCAAAATGAAAAGTTTGTTAAAACTATCAAATTTATATTATCTGTTAACATAGTATGTGGAAATTGTTTAACAATGAAAGATAATAATGGTGAATTTATAATATTTTCTGAATGATCACCACTTAATGATTTATACATAAAAAGAACTGAATATTTATTTAGCGAATTAACTGATTCTGATAAAGATTTTTTTATACCTAAAGAATTAAAAGAGTATAAGCCTATAAAATATTTTGATATTGGAGATATTTATGAACAATAATCATAATCCTGATGTCTTGAATTGTATTGCTAATCTTAGTAGTGATGAAATTTTTACTTCTCCAGAGATTGCAAACAAACTATTGGATTTATTACCGAGAGAAATATGAAAAAATAAAAATATAAGATTTTTGGACCCATGTTGTAAAACAGGGGTATTCCTTAGAGAAATCACAAAAAGATTAATAAAAGGCTTAGAAGAAGAGATACCGAATCTTGAAAAAAGAATTAATCATATTCTTTTAAACCAAGTGTTTGGCTTATCTATAACAGAGTTAACAGGATTTATTAGTAGAAGAACACTTTACTGTTCCAAAAAAGCCAATAATAAATATTCTATATGTGACAGTTTTAAAGATGAAAGTGGAAATATAAAATATTTGTTAACTGATCACATGTGAAATAAAGACACATGCAAAATGTGTGGAGCTAGTGTATTGAATTACTCAAGAAGTGAAAAATTAGAAACACATGCTTATAGTTTTATTCATTTTGAAAATTTGAATGAGGTGTTTAATATGAAGTTTGATGTAATAGTTGGCAATCCCCCATATCATCTTTCGGACGGGGGGGGGGGTATAGGGTCTAGTGCCATACCTTTGTACAACAAATTTGTAGAGCAAGCAATAAAAATGGAACCTAGATACATAACCATGATTATTCCATCTAGATGAATGATCGGAGGTAAAGGATTGGATGAATTTAGGAATTATATGTTAGCTTGTAATAAAATTAGCACAATGGTTGATTATGTTAATTCTTCTGATTGCTTTTCCGGTGTAGATGTAAATGGAGGGATTTGCTACTTTTTGTGAGAAAAACACTATAGTGGAAAATGCAATTTTGTAAATGTGGAAGATGGAAATACTAATACCAGTAGTAGATATTTATTAAACGGAAACAAAGATTTCATTAGATTTAATAAAGCTGTATCTATAGTTGAAAAAATTAAAAACCACCCTAGCTTCAAACCTTTTTCATCTATTGTTTCTTTTAGAAATCCTTTTAACATACCTTCTAATGCTAATTTAAAATTTACAAATCCTAATAATTTGTTAGATTTAACTAAAATTTATGGTTTCAATAAGGGGAGATATGAGAAATTTTTGCATCAAGATGTTTTAATAGAAAAAAACATTGTATTAAGAGACAGATGAAAGATATTCATTCCCAAAGCAGTTGGTGATGCAAATATGAAAAAAAGAGGACTGTTTTTAAAACCTATAAAAGGGATAATTAACAGTGTTTGCACTGAAACATATTTAGCAATAGGCCCATTTGATACTGAAAAAGAAGTGGATTTTTGTATTGAATATATGAAAACCAAATTTTTCCATTTTTTATTTGGCATGAAAAGAATTTCACAAAATACAACAAAAGAAACTTATGATTTTATTCCATTGTTAGATTTTTCAAAAATATATACTGATGCAGAACTATATACAATGTTTCAATTTTCAGATGAAGAAATAAATTATATTGAAAATATATTTTCTAATAAGGAGTTTGTAAATGAGTAATAATTATTTTCAAAAACAAACAAATAAAATTGGGAAAATATATGCTTACTATGATTATAGAAACAATAAAGAAATGAAGGTAGGTTACACAACAAGAGAGAATCCAGAAGATAGAATAAAGGAACAATTTCCTGTGAGTGCACCAGTAAAAAAACCATTTACTATGTTTTTTGCAAAAAATGCAATTAGAAATGATGGAACAACTTTCACTGACATTGAAATTCATAATGCTTTATCTCGCTTAGGGGTTCAGAGAAAAAATGGAGAGTGATTTGACTATAACCCAGAAATTTTAAACAAAGCTTTTTTTGAAGTTAAACATAATAAGTTAAATTTTGAAGTAAATAGAACAAAAGATTTTTCACTTAGAGAAGAGCAAAAAGAAGCTATAAGAGTCACAAAAAATTATTTTTTGAAAAATGCAAATGAAAAATATTGTAAATTTTTATGAAATGCCAAAATGAGATTTGGCAAGACTTTTACTGCTTACAAGTTTATTCAAGAAATGGAATATAAAAATGTTTTAATTGTTTCATTTAAACCTACAGTAAAAACAGCATGAAGAGAAGATTTGCAATCACATATTGATTTTGAAAATTATATTTTTATAAATAATCTAGATAAAGATGAAACATTTAAAACTTTGCAAAAAAATTCAGGAAAAAATATAGTTTGTTTCAGTTCATTTCAAGATTTACTTGGAAAAAATAAGTATGGTGGAATAAAAGTGAAAAATCAGTGAATTCACAATAACAAATGAGACTTGATAATTATAGATGAATATCATTTTGGTGCTTGAAGAGAAAGATCAAAGGATTTATTTAATGAGAAAGATGACGACTTTTACAACTCAATAGAAATAATGGATGCATTAGGCATTGAACAATTCCCTATTAAATCCAAAAGATATTTATACTTATCCGGAACACCATTTAGGGCTATTAGTAATGGTGAGTTTTTGGAAGATCAAATTTTTAATTGAACTTATACAGATGAGCAAAGTAAAAAAGAGCAATATAAGAATGATGAAAATAACCCTTATAGATGTATGCCTAAAATGATTATGTTAACTTATAAATTACCTGATAATCTAAGAGAGGTTGCATTGAAAGGGGAGTTTGATGAATTTAGTTTAAATGAATTTTTTAGTGCAAAATTTAATGAGAGAAATAAAAAATATGAGTTTATTCATGGTGACCAAGTAAATCAATTTTTAAATTTTTTAACTGGAAAACACACAATATACCTAAATGAAAGATTAAAGGCAAGAGATAAGCAAGCACCAATGCCTTTCTTAGATGAAATATTGCTTAATAATTTGTCTCATACTTTTTGACTACTACCTAATGTTGCATCTTGTTATGCAATGTATGATTTATTGAGAGAAACCATAGAATTTAAAAAATACAAAATAATATTAGCGGCTGGTGGAAAATCAAAAAGTGGTGAAAGTTTAATTGAAGAAATACATAAAAACATGGAAAACCCCATTGAAACAAAAACTATAACTCTTTCATGTCAAAAATTAACTACAGGTGTAACTATAAGACCATGATCAGGTATTTTTATGCTTAGAAGTCTGAAATCTCCTGAAACATATTTTCAAGCTGCTTTTAGAGTTCAAAATTCTTGAACTTTCAAAGATGATTATAATGAAGTTTCAAAAGAGGAAAATTATAAAAAAGAATGTTATATTTTTGACTTTGATCCAAATAGAGCATTAAAACAAGTAGTTGAATATAGTCAAAATCTAAATACTAGTAATAAGGTATCTACTGAATCAAAGGTAAAAGATTTTATAAAATTTTTACCAATTCTAGCATATTCTTCAGACACTAATATAATGGAGGAAGTTGATGCAGTAAAAATTTTAGATTATACAATAACTAATATTACTTACAATATGCTTGTTAGAAAATGGGAATCAGCAATGCTGGTGAATGTTGATAATGATACATTAAAAAGAATTGTGTCTAATAAACAGGCTTTAGATATTCTATCCAAATTAGAAGATTTTAGAAATTTGAACAAAGACATATCTATAATTATTTCTAAAAGTGAACAAATAAAAAAATTAAAAACTAAATCAACTGAATCAGAACTTACAAAAGAAGAAAAAAAGTTACTTAGTAATGATAAAAAGGATGAGCAATCAAAGAGGAGAGAAGTACAAAAGAAATTAATTAAATTTGCAACTAGAATTCCTATTTTTATGTATTTAACTGATTATAGAGAAGAAACACTTAAAGATGTGATTACAGAGTTAGAACCAGATTTTTTTGAGAAAGTTACTGGTTTAACTATAAAAGATTTTGATTTTTTAGTATCTTTAAATATTTTTAATGAAAAAATTATGAATGATGCCATATGAAGTTTTAGAAGATATGAAGATTCTAGTTTGAAATATACTGGGATTTTAAAAAACAAATCAGAAAAAATAGGTTTATTTAATACAAAAATTGTTTATTATGAAGATAACTAATTTTTAATTAAATGAATATTAAAATAAAATTACATTAACAATTGAATTGTTAATTACAATTATTTATTCTTGATGTTATTGAGTTTATTTTAAAAAAATATCCAAAAAAGAAAAAAACAGAATAGCAATATCAATATTGAAGATATCATTTTATAATTTATTAAATGTAAAATTATTAATTATGAATATGAATACAAAAAATAGTTTTGACAGCATTAACAAAAAATTTGAATCAATTTATAAAATGGCCGAAAGTCTTGTTAAAAATAAAAACAAGAATTCAATTGCATATAGAGCACAAATAGCTAATGCTATTGAAGTTTTATATAATGGTTTATTAGAACTAAATGAATTGAAACCAACTGAAAAAAAAGAAATCAAATTGGTTAAAGAAATTAGAACTACATTTTTATCTTTCTTACATAAAAATATTACTTATATTGAACAAGCTAATTGAGTGAATAGAAATCAAACTCAAATGGATAATGAAAATTTAATTTTAAAAATTAACAATGTTTCAAAATACTATTCATCAAAAAAGATGGCAATTAGGGTTTTACAAAATATCAACTTAGAAATTAATAATGGTGACTTTGTTGTTTTTTTAGGACCTAGTGGAAGTGGTAAAACTACACTTATGAATTTAATATCTGGAATAGATCGTCCAACCACTGGAAATCTATGAGTAAATAATTATAGATTAGAAGAAATGGATGAAAAGAAATTAACCATTTTTAGAAGAAACAATATTGGTTATGTTTTTCAAAGATATGGTTTATTACCAAATCTAACAGTTTTAGAAAATGTTTTAATGGGCTCATACTTAGGTAAATCTTCAAATTCATTTTTAGATAATAGAATTTATAAAAATACTTCATATTCAAAAGAAGAATTAAAAAAACTTAATAAAGATGAAAAAGAAAAAAATAATTTAAACAGAAAAGAAGAACTAGCAAAAATTGAAAATATTTTAAAAGGCTTAGAGTTGTTTGAATTTAAAGACAAATATCCTTATGAACTTTCAGGTGGTCAAAAACAAAGAACTTCAATTGCTAGAACAATTGCAAAGAATCCTAAAATTATTTTTGGTGATGAACCAACTGGTGCAGTTGATTCTGAGATGTCTGGGCAAATTGTAAAACTCTTCCAAAAAATAAATGAAGAATTAAAGACAACAATTATCATTATTACCCATGATGAAACAATAGCAAATTATGCTAATAAAGTATTTTACATTCTTGATGGTAAATTAAATAGAACTGTTGTTAAGAAAAAAGGTGAACCAATAGAAATGTATAATAATAAAAATAATGGGATTTCTGAATTAGAAAAGAGCACAAATTTTATTAATAAAACCTTCAAACAAATATAGTTTTTATTTAAAAAAAATTGTATTGAAATAA
This sequence comes from Malacoplasma penetrans HF-2, assembly GCF_000011225.1. NCBI lineage: Bacteria > Bacillati > Mycoplasmatota > Mycoplasmoidales > Mycoplasmoidaceae > Malacoplasma > Malacoplasma penetrans. Next base: position 709,393 of record NC_004432.1, on the reverse strand, counting down.
CCAAAATAAAAACATTTTAAAATTAAATTAAACAATCTAAAAAACCTCTTATTAAATATTTTGATAAGAGGTTTTTTTAACTATTTAAATAAGTATCTTAATGGCTACCATTTACTAAAAATGTATAAACATTATAAATATGTGCTTTTTATTTTTGCAAGTTTTTAACTGTAGATAAAACAATATAAATAAATATATCTATGATTACGTAACATAAACTATTTATATATACAAGGGGTTTCATATGAAATTAATTTGGAAATTATTAGCAAGTAGTTCTTGTTTGGGTATAACTGTTGGAACTACAATTGGTGTTGTGAACCAAGGTGGAGAAGTTGCTGGCTATGGTAGTTCAACCACTCCAACATCATATAGTTATATTAATCCTTTTAATATTAAAGCAGCAGATGGAATCAGAGATATTGAAGTAAGTATTGATTCATTTAGAGATGCTTTAAGACGTTATGGTGCAACAGAATCTAATCCTATGCAAATTGATTTCATTACGCCTTACTCATCTTTAGGGCCATTGAATACAACTATGTATAACAGAATAGGTACAGAGATTAGTCAGACATTATCAGGTGGTTTAATGAGTTGAAACTGATTGCCTGCTGGTACAGCTAATCCATCTGCCAGTTCATGATTTAGTACTGGAAATTCTGAAATGGGATTCTTCTTATGAGGACCAGACTATGATGGGGTTGGAACTTGAATTTCTTCTTGAATAGGATTAGATGAATGAGGAAATAATAATAGAAATAGTTTAAATGTTTGAGATGCTGTTCATAAGAGAATTAGAGATATTTATAGAAATGAATCTTCTTATTTAGCTCAGTATGGTCAAAAATATGTTGCTGCTGCTAAGGACTTATTAAGTAAACTAATATCTGCTGGATTGTATAAAAGCAGTTTTTCTACTGGAACTAATTTACCAGATGATTACAGACAAGCCTTTGAAGGAACGCTTGGTCAATCATCAGGGAATAATGCATTTCAAGGTATTTTTACAGATTCATTCTTTGGTCAGCATTTAACAGAAGATATTTCTTTCTTTTTACAATATATTTTAGATGATTTATATCTTTTTATGCCTACTCCAACTGCAAGTTTGAAGTCTAGAAGTGCAACTTTATTAGATCCTCAATTCATTCAACGTAGTAGTCCTTATGGACTTACAAATTTAAGAGATAGTGCAGTAAAAGCTGCTGGAACATATTATCAACTTCCTGGTAATAGAGAAAGAGGTGTAATTAAAGGTTATGGTAATGCTACAGCTTGGCAAACTAACAACCAATGATTTAGTCCAGCATTTGGTACCGCATCAAATTCTAACTATAGTACAGGTATTTCTTTGATAGATACAGAAGTTACAGGTGATTGGAACAACAGTGATTCAAGACAACAACCAATGGATCATTGAAGATTAAATGGTGCTACTAGTTTGGTTTTGAAGGACAACACTGGAAAAGAACTTCAAACTTTAAATAGAGGTCAAGACTTAGATTTAACGAGTCTTTCTGAAAATTTAGGTAAAACTTATCAATTAGAATTTAATATTGACACTAATATTAAATGAGTAGATAAAAACGGAAATCAAAAACAAGCATTAAGTGGGAAAGATTTTGAAAGAAATTTAGAGGCCTATTGATTAGCATCTGAATTAGGTTATCAACAAAATAGTTATTTTATAAATACTTTAGCATTAGATTTACAAAGAACTGTAAATAATGGCAATGGTAGCAATAACAATGGTAATAATGGAAATAATAAAAAAATAACAGATTCAGATTACCCAACTGAAGAATATACTAATACAGACAATAAATTCACTTTATATGTAACAAAACCAAATGGTCATATTTTGGAGTATTTATCAAGTTCTTACTTCTGAGGTATCCCATACACAAACCAAGAAGTTAAAAATATAAAAACAGGTGATTCTGGTGAAATAAAAACAACAACAACTAGTGAAAATGGAACAACAAGAACTACACTGGATTTAGATAGAACAAATTTTGGGAATATTTTTGGAATGGCTAAGGGAAGATCTAGTGATTTAAATGATGATAACTTGTGAAGTGCAGGTGCATACTATGTTGCAAGAATTTCTGAAAGTGAAATTGTTTATAGAAAAAATAATGAATACTTTAATGCTAGAAAAGATTTAATAAATAAAGATGAAGAAAAAATAACCGAACAAAGAGTTAACTTGGTTGGTGCTCAAGTTACAGCACAAGTAGTATATGAAAACTTTTTAGCAGGTAATTATTCATCTGCACAAATTCCAACAACTGAAACTCAAACAGTTATAAACGATCCTGTTTGAAGAAATGCAATTAAATACATTGGGGTTTCAAGAACTGAACAAAGTAATTTTGCAGTATGAGGTGGGAACCCTTATGAAATTGATTCATCTACTCATAGACCAACAACAAGATTAAAAAGCTCAGTTAATTCAACTGCAGCAAGATTCTTATCAGATTATGAAAGTGATCAAGCAAGAATTATTAGAGCTGCTATTCCTGGAATGATCAATTGATTCAATTTATCTTCACTTGTATACCCAGCTGGTGACTTTGAGTTTAGTGCAATTCCTTATGGTGTATTTCACTGAAATGAAAAAGATAGCACTGGTGGTGAAGATGTAACAAAAGAACTACACAGACAAATTTATGATGGTGTCTATGCACCATTTACAAATCAAGCAAATCAACCAGTTTACAACTATGGAGTTTTACCAAGAAGCCCAAGTGAATTAGTACAAATTGGATTAGGTTTAAAATAGGAGAAAATAATGCTTAAATACTTTTTAAAAAGATTATTATTTGCAGCGATATCGCTGTTAATAATAATTACAATAATTTATTTTCTTACAAGTCTTTTACCTTATTTACCTTCCAATTTACAACATACCAATCCGAATGTAACAGATGAACAATATAATCAATTATTAGCTCAATATGATTTAGGTCCATATGGACTAAGTGTAGTTCAAAGGTGATGAAAATATATAAGTGGAATTTTCTCTGGGGATTTTGGAGTTGTATTAGGTACAGGTGCTCATAATATTCCTGAAACATTTTTCAGTAGAATTCCTTTTACTTTATTAATTAGTTTTATTGCTTTAATAATTTCAATTGCAATTGGATTATTATGTGGAACAATATGTGCTTTCTATAGAGGAAGAGCAGTTGATATTACTTTAAATGTTTTAGCTACAGTATTTTTATCAATTCCATCATTCATCTTTGCAATCTTGTTAATTAGAGCAGGAAGACTTATAAATCTTGAAATTCAATTTATTCCACCAGGAACATCCAACTATACACTATCTGGAATGATAAGATCTATGATCTTACCAATTCTTTCTTTAACTTTTGGATCAGCTGCTTCTTTAACTTATTTTGTTAGAAATGAGTTAGTTGAAATAATGAACCAAGATTATATAAAAACAGCTAAATCTAAAGGTTTATCAATTTGAAGAATCTTAACTAAACATATGTTAAGAAATGCAGGAATTCCTTTAGTTTCTAGAATTGCACCAGAGTTCTTACTATTGTTATCTGGGTCATTAATTATTGAATATTTCTTTGGTGTTCAAGGACCAGCACAATGATTGGTAAGTTCAATTTCAAATGGTGAAATTAATGTAGTATTGTTTCAAACAATATTCTTTACATCAATCTTTTTCATCTTTGATTTATTAATGGATTGCTGTTATCCACTAATTGATCCAAGAGTAGTTCTAGTTGAAAAGAACAATTACTCTCTATACAAGAGATTTGTAAGTTACTTAAAGAGAAAATTATGAATCAAAGGATGAGAAGAAATTACAGAAGAAAATTCAATTACATTAAATACTGAAGATAAGTTCTTTGACTATCTTTTAGAAAATAAAAAAATAATCAATAACAATGTTCATCTTAATGAAAAAGAATATCAAGATGTATCAAACAATTTAAATTCCAATATACAAAAGAAATTCTTAGTTATTGGTCAATACAAATATGCAATTAAATTAGTTGATGAAAAATTGGCTAATGAAAAAGCAGAAGGAGGTAACTTAAATGAATAACCAAAATAATTTAGAACAGCAGCATTCAGGAAAAGTAAGTTTAATGAATGATAATTTTGGTGAACTACAAAACATTGAAGTTAACTCTGAATTATTAGTTAATGTTGATTTTAGACAATTCCAACAAAAAGAAAAAACCTTAAGTAGACCAATAAGTTTTTTTAGAGGAGTATTAAAAAGGTTTTTCAAAAATAAATGAGCAGTAGTATTTTTAATTATTTTTATTGTGATTTGTTTAATGGCTTTAATCATTCCTTTAACTTCCCCATACCCTTCTTTTTCACCAATTCTTTCAAATACTAATCCACAATTAATTAGAATGTTGCCACCAAGGCTATTAGGGATGGATCCAATTTATACTTATCCTGAACCAATTTCATCTGATATCTATGAAGCTGTTAGACAACTAGATGAAGCTGGAGAAGGTGTTAGGGGTAGCATTATAGTTTCAGCTATCCAACAAGAAGGGAATCCTAATTTCTATTGATTAACTTTATATCCATATAGAATTCCAGCACTAAGCAATTTATATCCAGTAATTGGAACTGATACTACTGGTATTGATATGTGAACTAAAGTTTGAGATGGGTTTGCAGGCTCATTAGGAACAGGAATTATAGTTAGTGTATTTGCTATTATAATAGGTTCAATTTATGGAGCCATTGCAGGTTCATTTGCTGGTAAAACAATAGACATTGTTATGATGCGTATCATTGATATTATTGGTAGTGTACCATCTGTTGTATTATTAATAGTTTTAAGTTTAGTAATAGCTAGTAGTAATCCAGATGCATCAGCAACATTAGACAATACTTCAATTACTTTTGCATTAATTTTAATTAGTTGAATGGGACCAGCATACCTTGTAAGAATGTATATCATTAGAAACAGAAATGCTGAATATATCCAAACAGTTAGAGTGATTGGTGGAAGTAAATCAAGAATCTTATTTTTTCACTTATTACCAAACATTTCTGGAAGAATCTTTGTAAGATTTGTTCATATGATTCCAGGAGTAATCTTTTTTGAAACTTCATTAATTATTATTGGTTTAAGAACTCCAACAAGCAACTCTTTTGGGCAAATCTTTACAGATACTTATGGAACTAATCTTGCTCAAATGGTTTATGCACCAATTGCTATCTTTGCTTTATTTGCAGTATCTACTCAAATAATTGCAAATGCTATGAATGATGCTGTTGACCCAAGAATTATAGGTAAATAATTATGAATAATAGTGATAATAATTTAGATTTAAATAACAACTTACCTATAAGAGAAAATCAAGCACTTGTAGGTAATGAAGTTATTAGAGCAAAGAATTTAACAGTAGCATTTAAAACTAAAGATGGTGCTTTACCAATTATTAGAAAAACTTCTATTTCAATTGATAAAAAAGAAATAGTAGGTTTAGTTGGGGAATCTGGAAGTGGTAAGTCTGTTTTATTAAAAACTTTAATTGGGTTTAATGATAATTCAGAAGTAGATGCTGATACATTGAACTTAGGTGGAGTAGACTTATTAAAAATCAGAAAAAGAGATTGAAAGAAAATTAGAGGAACAAAAATTGCTTACATTCCTCAAGATCCTTTAACTTCTTTAAACCCAACTATGAGAATTGGTAATCAACTTAAAGAAGCAATTTTAGTTACTGAGAAAAAAGTTTATAAAGAAACTGTTAAAAGACTTAAAGAACAATTAGCAAATAATTCAATTGACCAACAACAATATAAACAAGAATTAGCACAAGCTAAAGCAAACAAAAAATATTCTTTATCAAGAAAAGGAATTAAAGCTAGATTAAATGAAATCTTTGAATTCATTGGAATAGAAGATGTATCTAGAAGATTAAGGGCTTATCCAAATGAATTTTCAGGAGGGATGAGACAAAGAATTGCTATTGCAATTGCTGTAATTTCAAAACCTGATGTAATAATTGCAGATGAACCTACAACTGCACTTGATGTTACTATTCAAGCCAAGGTTTTAGATTTATTAAAAAAATTAAGAGATGAATTAGGCACAACTATTATTTTCATTTCTCATAACATTGCATTAGTAGCAAACTTCTGTGACTACATTTATGTAATGTATGCTGGGAAAATTGTAGAACAAGGAACAACTGAAGAAGTGTTTACAGATCCTAAACATCCATATACTTGAGCTTTAATTTCTTCTTTACCAGAAGAAGGAAGTGATGATGAATTACTTTCTATTCCTGGTACTCCCCCAAACATGTTTGATTTACCAAAAGGAGATCCTTTTGCCCAAAGAAATGAGTATGCTTTAAAAATTGATTTTGAAAAAGAACCACCAATGTTTAAAGTCACTGATACTCATTGAGCAGCAACATGGTTATTACACAAAGACTATAAAGGGACTGCTATCCCAAAAATTATTGCTAATAAAATTGCAATTGCTAAAAAATCATTTACTAAAAAAGCTTAGGAGAATTATTTATGTCAGTTAAAGATTTGGACAACAATTTAGATTTAGAATTTCAACAAGAAAATGTTATTGATTCTAATGACAATAGTCCACAAAAAATTTTAGAAGTAAATGATTTATCTGTTTTATTTAAGGCTCAAGGAACATACTTTAGAGCAGTAAATGATATAAGTTTTAGTGTAAATAAAGGAGACTTCTTTGGAGTAGTAGGTGAGTCAGGTAGTGGTAAATCAACTACTGGAAAAGCTATAGTAAGATTAGTTTTGCCATCTGGTGGAAAGATTTTATTTGAGAACAAATTAATATCAGTTAAGAAATTAAAAAATGAAAATAGAAAGTTCTTACAAGAAAATGCTCAAATGATTTTTCAAGATCCTACAGCTTCTTTAAACTATTCTAAAAATATTTTAAACTTAGTAGCTGAACCTTTAGTTGTTAATAAAACTATTAAAAACAAAGCAAAGGAATTATCTGAAAAATTAAAAACTATTTCAAGTTTTTATCATCATGATTTTTTGAGAAGATATAAAAGCATAAGACATGACTTTTATAAAGATTTCTATAATGGATTAGAACAAGCATATGATAAAGTTTTAAATTTAGAAATTCCTACTAATGATTTAACTCCTAAAGAGTTTTTAGAATATCGAAATAATGAGTTTGTTAATGAGATTTGAAATGTTACAGAAATAATTGAAAACTTCATTAAAAAACGTGATGACTTAGCAGATGAATATTATGAAAAATCAAAAGTTTATGATTCAAAATCAGATTATCGGAATTTGTTAAAAGCTAAAAATGAATTAGAAGTTATTAATAAAGTAGTAGACTATCAAACTAATAAAGTTGTAGTTAATAAAAAGAATTTGAAGCTAACTAAAAAAGATAGAAAATTATTCTTTAAAAATAAGAAACAAGAATTGTGTTTAGATGGAAAAGAACTAGCAAAAAACTTATTAATTGCTATCAAAAATAAAATTAAAGTTTCTAAACAAAATTCATTATTATCTAATGACTTTATAACTCACATACATTTCAATATCACATTGTTAGAGAACAAATTAAATTATTTATTCTTAGATTTTTTAAGAGAACAATTTAAGAATTTAACTGTTGTTTTTGTAGAAAACAGTGCTGACCAATTTGCAACTATTGCTAATCAAATTTGTATGTCTATTGCAAATGAATTTATTAATTTATCATCTAATTTTGCTAAGTCTACAGTAGATGAAAAAAAGCAAATTATTAGTTCATTAAAAGAATTAGATTTAAAAACAAAAAAGATTTTAGATTTCTTTAAATCTAACTTGAACAAGTTAAATGAATCAAATCTTAATGAAATTAATAATTTGGCAAAAGAAAATCATGTTGATGAAAAAAAGATTACTGAATTATTTAATATCTTTGGTGAAGCAAAAAATTTAAGTGATACAAATTTAGAAATTATTAATCAAGCAAGTTTAGATGTTAAAAATTCTGAAGTTGATAAAGACTATGCTTTAGAAGAAATTGAAAATGATTTAAAAGAGATTGATTCATTTGTAGGCCATGATGAGAATGGTTCTAAATTCTATGATTTTGTTACAGAAAATTTTGAGAATTTAGATAAATTAAATGAATTTAAAACATTATGTAAACAGCAATTTATTAATTCTAAAGAACGTTACAGTTACTTTAGAAATGCATTGAAAAAGATTTCTGATAACTTCATTAAATCTAAAAAGTTTAAACCAGCTGATGTAGTTAATTTAAAAAAAGAATTGTTTAAACTAGATAGAACTTATAAAGCACAACTTAAAAAAGACATTGAAGCTTATATCCAAAATTATCATCAAAATTTATCTTCAATTAAAAAGGTGTTTTTAAAAGATAAATTACTTAGAAAATCTTATAAGTATATAGAAGATAAATTGGTGTCATTTAATGCTTACAAAAACTTTATTTTAAGAGAGTCTTTATATTATGAAAAAGCAGTTGAGTTACCAAATAATCTAAAATGAATTTTCCATGGATTTTTTAGAACAGTTCAAAAAAGAAATTATGTGTATGATGCTTTAGAAAAAGTTGGTCTTAAAAAAGAACATGCTTATAGATATCCACATGAATTTTCAGGTGGTCAAAAACAAAGAATTGTAATTGCTCGTGCTTTAATTACTAACCCAAAACTAGTTTTAGCTGATGAACCAATTAGTGCATTGGATGTTTCAATTCAATCTCAAATAATTAACTTGATGAAAGAATTAGCTCAGAAACATCAAATTACTTTTATATTCATTGCCCATGATTTATCAATGGTAAATCATGTATGTAATAAATTAATAATTATGCATAGAGGGAAAATTCTAGAAGGTGGAGAAGTTGATAAAGTATTTAAAAATCCTGTTCACCCATATACTAAATCATTAATGAAAGCAGTTCCAAAACTTTCAAGAATCCATGTTGATTTAGCAAGTTTTGAAGAAAAGCATACGTATGATTCAGACTATTCTTTAGTTAATGTTCCAAAATATCATAATGTTGATGAAAGTGGATCTCACTATGTGTTAGCAACTAACAATCAATATGATGAATGAAAGGGAAGTAACTAATCTAGTAAAACAAAAATAGTAATTAATTTTTATTTGTTAATTACTATTTTTGTATATAGATTAGTGATTATTTTTATAAAATAAAAATCATGAATGATAATAAAAAAGGTCTAAAAACAGGGTTAACTAAATACAACTCTTCAATTTCTAAAATTAGTGATAAAAAGATTAATAAAGATGACAATGAAATTTCAAAAGGGAAGTACCCTAATGGAATAACTCCTTTTATTAGTTTGTTGTTAATCTTTGGAATCATTGTTCTAATAGGATATTTAGTTAACACTCGTAAATTATTGCAATGATATGATATCTTTGCAATTGCTAGTGCTACTACTTTTGGTTTAAATGTTTTATGACTTTCAATTAGACAAAGGTTTAATTTATCTTTAAGATATAGCATGAAGAAAATGATTAGATCATTTAAATTAGATCGTTTAAAATTTACTGAACCTTATAGTGATTTAGATTATTCAATTCATAAAGTTACCAACATTGAAGAATATAAAGAGTATTTAAAAGAACGTTCTAAAAGAAGTTCAACTTTGTTTTATATATCTTTTGGGATTCACACAATCACTTTTATAGTTTTTATAGTTCTTTCTTGTGTTCTTTAATTTTTAATCTTTATTTTAAAAATATTGAAAAGATAGGTTATTTAAACCTATCTTTTTCTTTTGATATAAATATCTGTCTTTTAAAAAATAATAATTATAAAAATAAATTTGAAATCAAAAGTTAATAAGTGTTTACTTCTTGTTTCTATACGTTACTATTTAAATGTATACATAGGTATATGCACTATTAATATAGTGGATGAGTTTATTTTGCAGTTATTGAAGCACAAAATGGGGGGCATTGGGTGTGGAATGGCAAAATGGCTAAAACCCCAATATATGATAAGAGATGTTACCATCTCTTTTTTTATGTCTACAATAATAAATATTTACTAATAAATTCATAATAATGTTTAAGAATAGAATTAAATAAATTAATTAGCCAGTTAACTAAATGTAATTTTTAAGAAATTGCTTTTTAAATAAAAATAAGTTCATTGAAAGTGTACACCTATTTTTAGTTAATTTAAAAAATTTTTTATTTATGGATTTAGTTATATCTTTGTATATACAAAAACTTCTAAATATGATTTTTAATCAGATATCCTTGCTATATCATAAATTAAATGTGCAAAAATATAAGACACTTCATTCTCTGTGTTAACATATATATGTATACGTAGGGTATATATACATTTATATGTATGTAATTTAATTTGTAGGTATTGAAACACAGGATGGGGAGCATTTTGTGTGGAATGATAAATTAAATAGAACTCCGCATAAAAAGAGATGTGTGCATCTCTTTTTTTATTTATAGAAAACAACTAAAAAAAGAAGTTATTAAAATGGTTGAAAACTAAAGAACTAATATTGCTTCTACTTCTTTATAAAAATCTAACAAGAATAAAATTAAAAAATAAACAAAGTTTTGCAAAGACTATAGAGATTTAAAGTTTAAAAAATTACTACATAACATTTTTATGCTAATATTTAAATGTATACATAGGTATATACACTATTAATATAGTGGATAAGTTTATTTACAGTTATTGAAGCATGAAATGGGGGGCATTGAGTGTGGAATGGTAAATTAACCAAACCCCAGTCTATGATAAGAGATGGTTAACATCTCTTTTTTTATTTAAATTTATAAATAATTGTGTTTTTGGTAAAGTTAATTCCCCACCCTTTCGGTAAAGTTAATTCCCCACCCCTTAGTATAAATGTGGGACTTAACTTTTTTTATTTAAAAGGGTTTTATTTAACATTATCCTTTCATTCAATTTCTTCTTTTAATTTTAAAGACTCATAGTTTCTATAAGATTTTCCAGCAATGCTAACAACATGGGATTTATGTAATAATATATCCAATATTGCACTTGCTATAACTTCATCTTGGAATAGTTTTCCCCATTCTGAAAATAGTTTATTTGTTGTAATAATTGTTGAGCTTTTTAAATATCTACTATTAACCAATTGAAAAAATATATTTGCTTTTTCTTGATCCATGGGAAGAAATCCCAATTCATCAATTATCAGTAACTTGTACTTAGAATAGTGTTTAATTCTTTGAGCAAGTTGGTTTTTAAATTTTGCTTCTTGTAAATTATTTAACAACCTATTGCAGTCAATAAAATAAACACTATATTTTGACTCTGCAGCAGCAATCCCAATAGCTGTGGCAAGATGAGTTTTTCCAACTCCTGAAGTATCTTGAAAAATTATATTTTGTTTATTTTTTATAAAATCAAAATTTAAAAAATAATTAATTTGATTTTGATTTATTTGTGGTTGAAAAGTGAAATCAAATTCTTCTATAGTTTTTATTATTCCAAATCCTCCTGTTTTAACTTTTAAATATTTTCTTCTTTTAGTTTTGAAGTTTACCTCCTCTCTTAAAATTGATTTTAAAAATTCAACAATTAAAGGACTAGAATATCTTTGATCCATTAAAAGATTAAATACCTTTTCATTTGTTGTTCATTTAACTTCATTTAACAAATTTTCAATTTCTTTCATTTTAGGTCTCCTGATTTTTCTGATTAAAAACTTTTAGTTTATACTGCAAGTCTAATGACTCAACAGTTTCTTTTGCCATTTTCCTAATGACTTCTTCTGAAATATTGTCACCTCTTTTTAAAAATTCATACTTTAAAATTTCTGAATGAATTTCTGTTGTAGTAAAAGAATGCTTAGCTACTTTTAAACTGTTTTCATATGTTGCAATTATTGTTCCATTATGTTCTATGTAGACATTAGAATCATCTTGATATATTTGCACATATTCATTTAGATATAAAGGTGGTAAGTAGTAAAAATTGCTTAAAAATGCTATTTTATAGTCATTTTTTACCATTCTTGTTTCTTTTGAATTTAAATAACCTTCAATAATTTTTTTGTTAGGTAAAGGTTGAAGTGTATGCAATTCTTGTTTTAAAAAAGATTGAATTGGTTTAAACCCCACACCATTCTCACTGTTGTTGTATTTAGATTCTATGTTTTTAACAATTTCTATTAAGTGATTTTTGTTTTCAATTACTCCAGTTCAAGCTTTTATTTTTTTTGCAATTCTTACAGCACTTTCAACCTTAGCTTTTTGTTCTGGTGAAGCTGGATCACATGGAATAATCTCTATACCAAAATCTCTTTCAAAATCATTTCAATGTTTTTCTAAAATTGGCTTTTTGTTTAAATAGTTTTGGTTTTTAGAAATAATAGATTTCATGTTGTCGCAAACTAAATAAAGAGGGCTGCCTTGGAATTCTGCCAATGCAGAGACTAAAAACTTCAATACAGTTTGAGAACTCTTTTCATAAGAAACAAATAACTTCATATATCTAGAATACGAGAACTTTGTAACCAAAATATTAATTTTTAACTTTCCATCTTCCTTTGTATGAATGACAATATTTTCAGCCCAGTCTATTTCCAAAATTTTTCCAGGATAGGTTTCCTTTATTATTTTTTTTGGAGGAGTAATAGCTCTTGAAGAATAATCATAATTTTCTTTTAAAAATGATTTAAAAGTAGAATAGGAAATTTTATTTTTAAATTCAGTTTTAGATATTTCAAGCTTTGAAGGTAAGTAATCCAAGAGATGTTCATAAATTGAAAATATTGATGGTTTAGTTCCATTGGTTTTTTCTTTATAAGATTCAATTCTCTATTCTATAATATGTTCAATTTGTGATAAAAAATTCTTAGATGGTTTTTTATATTTTCTTTTGAAGTCACAAGATTTTAATTCTGGGTTATTACTTAAAATTCTTAAATACTTCCTAACAGTTTTTCTGTCTATTTGTAAATCTCTAGATAAAGCCTTAATGTTTACTACTTGTTGATTTTTTAACAATTCTTTAATTTTATCTATCATTCTTATTTTGTTAATTTTTTTCATAATTCCCCCTATTAGAGAAATTATAAAAATCCCCATTTCTTTAGTTAAGTCCTCACGGGGGGGGGGGGGGGTGGGGAATTAACTTTGCTGAAAGGTGGGGATTTAACTTTACCGATAACAACTTGAAATTGTTTTTCTTTTTTTTATATAGAATTTTTCAAAAGTTATATGAACTTATACAAATATAATTTTTAATATGATAAAAAATGATAAGCAAAAATAATCTAACTATTTGTTTAAAAAATAGCAACTAAATAATAAATATAAATTAAAATAATTATATTATTTGCAAAAAATTATTTTTTAAACTTATCTTGTTGTAAGGAATGCATATGAAAATTAAAAAATTCAAAAAAATTAAAAAGAAATCTAAAATCCTTGTTAAGGCAAAACTAATTGCTCAACAAGTTGAAAATAACCGTGAAGAATATAGTGCTTTATCAATTGAAGACTTAAGGATTAGAACTGATTATTTAGTAGATGGTTTAGCTAAAGATAAATTCACACTAGAAGATATCATTGTTGATGCTTTATCAATTGCAAGAGAAATCATTTATCGTGAACATGGTATGCTAGCTTATGAAGTTCAAATGATGGGTGCATATGTTGTTCATACTGGTGACTTTGCTGAAATGTATACTGGGGAAGGTAAGAGTTTAACCTTACTTTTAGTTTCTTTTGTAAATGCCCTTACAAAACGTGGTGTTCATATTGTTACTGTTAATGAATATCTAGTTGAAAGAGATGCTTTATTTGCTCAAAAAGCTTTTGAAAAATTAGGAATAACTGTAGGTTATAACACTTCAAAATTAAGTAAAGCAACAAAAAAAGAAATGTTTGCAAGAGACATAACTTATACTACTAACTCAGAACTTGGTTTTGATTATCTTAAAGACAATATGGTTAGAGATATCAATGAAAAAGTTATTAGAGAATTATTTTTTGTAATTGTCGATGAAGCTGACTCTGTTTTAATTGATGAAGCTAGAACTCCTTTAATTATTTCAGGACAACCAAAAGAAGATTTTTCATTATATTTAGATATTGATAAATTTGTAGGATCTTTAGCTGAAGATGATTACAAAATTGATAATGAATCAAATACAATTGCTTTAACTGATCAAGGTGTTTCTAAAGCTGAAAAGTTTTTTAATTTAACAAATTTATATTCTGTTGAAAGTGCAGAAATAGTTCATAAAATTACTAACTCTTTAGTAGCTCACTATATTTTTGCTAATGGTAAAGAATACCTAGTGAAAGATGACAAAATTTATTTAGTAGACCAATTTACAGGAAGAGTTTTAGAAGGTAGAAGTTATAATGCTGGATTACAACAAGCAATTCAAGCAAAAGAAAGAGTAACAATTGAACCTGAAAATGTTGTAATGGCAACAATTACTTATCAATCATTTTTTAGACTTTATGAAAAATTGTCAGGTGTAAGTGGAACTGCAATGACTGAAGCTGAAGAATTCTTGAAAATTTATAACATGGTAGTTGTTAGAATCCCTACTAACAAACCAGTAGCTAGAATTGATAAGCAAGACTATATTTTTGGGACAAAAAGAGTTAAGTGGAATCATGTAATTCAAGAAATAGTTAATCGTCATGAAACTGGTCAACCAATTCTTGTTGGCACAGCTTCTGTAACTGACTCAGAAATTATTCATGAAAGATTAACAGAACTTAAAATCCCTCATGAAGTATTAAATGCCAGAGATAACACTAAAGAAGCTGAGATTGTAAAACATGCTGGTGAAAAAGGTGCAATTACAATTTCAACTAACATGGCAGGTCGTGGTACTGACATTAAAGTAAGTGATGAAATTAGAGAACTTGGTGGTCTGTATGTAATTGGTACTGAACGTCATGAATCTCGTAGAATTGATAACCAATTAAGAGGTAGAACTGGAAGACAGGGTGATCCTGGTGAATCTAGATTTTTTACTTCTTTAGAAGATGCTTTATTTAAAAGATTTGCAACAGATAGATTTGAAAAAGCTTCTCAAAAATTAGAAGAAGAATTTTATGACTCAAGATTCTTTTCTAAGATGTTAGATAGAACTCAAAAAAAGGTTGAAGGTCTTAACTTTGACATTAGAAAAAACCTAATGGATTATGACCATGTTTTATCTTTACAAAGAGAATTGATTTATAAGCAACGTGATCAAATTTTATTAAAAACTAACAATTTAAACATCATTAACAACATGATTGATGATTATGTTGAAACAGAAATTTTAAACTTTAAAAACAATGACAATACATCTCTTGTTGATGCAAATAAGATTGTTGCTTTCTTAAATGAGAAAATCTTAAAATTCTCTTATTTTACTCCAGCAACTTTTGCTAATATGCCAATCTTATTAGCTATTG
The DNA here is from genome assembly GCF_000011225.1 of Malacoplasma penetrans HF-2. Lineage (NCBI taxonomy): Bacteria > Bacillati > Mycoplasmatota > Mycoplasmoidales > Mycoplasmoidaceae > Malacoplasma > Malacoplasma penetrans. The sequence goes on along the minus strand of NC_004432.1, from coordinate 693,949 downwards.
ATAAAGCAATTTCAATTATTAAAAAAGTTGTTGATGTTAAGTGTAAAATTCTTGAAAAAATCAATGGTTTAAATGTAATAGATGAAATCTTATTAGTTAACTTAGATCAAAAGTGAACAACTCACATTGATAAAATGACTAAGCTAAGAGAAGGGGTTAACTTAAGATCTCTTGAACAAAGAAGTCCATTAAATATTTATATTGAAGATGGAAATAATTTGTTTGAAAGAATGAAAATCAATGTAGTAACAGATACTATTACAAGTATTTGCAATCTTTCATTGCCTAATGAAATGATTGAAATTACAAATGCATTGGATGAATTTGTAAACTCTGAAGAATTCAAAAAAAAAAATTATGGAAACCAAAGGGAGATTGAACAGAACTTTAATAGCGCTTTAAGTTTTTCTGGTTCTGCAACAAGTGAATTTGACAACTTTATTGAAAGTGAATTAGAGAACACTTTAATTGAAGAAACACCAGAAGAATATGTTGAAGTTGAAGAATATATTCCACAACAAACAGAACCTGAAGTTGTTGAAACAGAAACTACTCCATATGGATTTGAAATTCCAAAATATGATACTAGTGGTACAGATAAATATGAATTAAACAATGGTTCAAGTGAAGTTAACATTTTAGAAAATGAATCAGATATTTTTGAAAACTCTTTCTCACAAATTCAAAATACATTTAATACTGAAGAATTAGATCCACAAGAAACTCCTCATACTGCTAAAGCTGATGACCAATTTGTATTTGAGTCTGCTAATTTAGAAGATGATATTGAAGAAATTGAAAATGTTTCTAATATTGATAAAGCTCCTGAAATTCAACAACCTTTAAGTGAAGAAGAAATTCAAAAAATTCTTGATATGCCTGCATTTAAAGATGATGAAAAACCATTAACTATTGGAAATTACTTAGATAACATCTTAGACAGCATGGATATTGACTATGATCAAGATAAAGAAATCACTCAACAATTAGAACCATCTTCTAATGAACAAGAAGTTACAGCAAATATTCCTGAACAAAATCAATTGGATATCACTACAAGTGACATTGATAATGAAATTGAATTGTTAGATGAATCTGAGCGTGAATCTATTAAAGAAGAAATTCAAAAATCTATTTCTTTTGATTTATCAAATGACCCAGATTTTATTGAATATAGAAATTCAGTTTTTGTAAATAAAAACAATGGAATTGATTATTCAGATTATAAAAAGTTAAATGAGGATGAAAGTGATGATGATATCAAAGCTTTCTATAAACTTCCAAAAGTTGATAAAAAAGAACCAGGAACATTGTTTGGTGGAAATCTTTTAAAGAAGACACCATTTAATTTTAAAAATAAAAATGAATTAGATAATGAAAAAATAAAATCTACTAATTTATTTAGAGAAGAAAACCAGGCTAGTGAACAAGAACTTAATACTTTATTACAGTTAGATGATGAAAAAGATAGATTGGAAAAAATTAATCAACTTTTAAATAAAGAAGACCCTGAGGTTCTTGAAAGAAAAGAACTAGAAAGACAAGTTGAGTTTGAAACACCAGTTTATTATCTAGAAGATATTCCAGAGGGTGAAAGCTTAGACAACTTTAAAGCTATGGATAACCCTCACGAAGAACAATCTTTTGAAGATAATCTTGTTGATGAAGAAAATCAACAATTAGAATTTGAAGAAGCACTAGATGAAGTAATTGATGATGGCCAATTCAATGATGAAGTTGAAGCTGCTGAATTATCTGAAGAAGTTTTAGAAGAAGTAATTAATCCTAATCCAGAAGAGTTATCTGAAGAAGATAAATGACTTATTACAAAAAAAGAACATGAGAAATTCATGGAAAAATATTTAGGGGATGTAAAAGAGTTAACATCTGAAAATCCAGAAGTTGTTACAGCTTTATTGCAAGAAAAAAATAAAAATTTAAAAGATGTTGAGATTATTGAAAATAATGAAGAACTAGAAAACACAAATGAAGAAGAGCCAAACATCAATAGCCAAGATTCTTTTTTAAATAACATTAAAATAATCAAAACTGTAGATAAAGAAAGTGAAGATGAAACAGAGATTATTCAAGAAATTAATCAACCTGCAGAAATTCACAACCTTCAAAAAGACATTCTAGATTATTTAAAAGAAAACAACAAAAAATAAAGTTTTATTAATTTAATTAAAGAAACAATTTCTCTTTTGAAATTGTTTCTTTTTTACTTAAACTATTAAAGAAATTGTGTGCTTAACAAAATAAAATATAGTCTATAATAATAGTGTTGTTGTTTATTTTTGCACTTTTATGTAAAAATAAACAAATAAATTTTTATAAGCTAGGATAGTAAAATGACTAACAACTTGTCTAATGAAAACAAATACTTTAAATTAATAAATGAAAATGGATACACATATAGATTCAAATCTTCTAAAAATAAATCTACAAAAAATATTTTATTTATCCATGGGTTTGCTACAACATCTGAATATCATGATGAAGTAATTGATAAATTAACAGATGATTTCAATTACTATGCACTTGAATTACCTGGTCATGGATTTGCAAAACTAAAACATAAAATCCATTTAAACCCATTATATTATGCTCAATATATCTCTACTTGAATTAATCAAAAGGGATTTGAAAATTTATATTTAATTGGTCACTCAATGGGTGGAGGATTAGCTATCTTATTATCAAATTTAGTTGGTGATAGACTTGCTAAATTAATTGCTGTAACTCCAATGAATTCATCAATGTGAACAAGTTTAAAATCTTTAATTGCTACTAATAAACTGTTACCTGATACTTATGAAAAGAACTGAAAATCCAAATCTATTTTGTTATATAAACCTGAAGAACATTATAGTGGAGATAGCACTGAAGAATTAGTTGAAGAAACTAACTACTTCTTAGATCATTTAAAAGATTTTAAATTTTTAAGAAAAAATATGAAATCTATTAAATTACATAATGAATTAAAAAAAGCAGAATCAAACAATAGAGTTGAATCTATGGTTATTATTGGAAAATATGATGGGGTTGTAACTTATCATAAAACATTAAAAAGATTTAGTTCATTACAAAATTATGAAATAGCAACTTTTGAAGAATCTGCTCATTTACCTTTTGTTGAAGAAAATGATAAATATATTGAAACTGTTTTAAATTTCTTTAACTCAGTAAAAAATGTAAATGTAGATATTAACCAAAATGATGTTGATAATATCATTGTAGAAAATAGTGAATCAGAACAAGTTTTAGATTCACAAGAAGAATTACAAAATAAATAAAAAATAGTTACCAAAATGGGGGACTTTAAAAATGATGAAAGATAAAAAATACAAAGGAATTGGTGCAAGTGATGGAATTGCAACAGCTAAAGCATTCTTATTAGATAAACCAATCTTTAAAATTGATGACTCAAAAATTAGTAATGTTGATCAAGAAATTTCAAAAGTAAATGCTGCAATTGAAGCTTCAATTAAAAATATTGAACATGTTAAAACAATTGCAATTGATAAAATTGGTGCTGAAAAAGCAATGGTTTTTGATGCTCATGCACAAATTGCAAATGACCCAGAATTAAAAAATGAAATCATTTCTATTATTAAAGATCAAAAAGTAAATGGTGCATATGCAATTGATGTCGTTTTTAAAAAGACACATGATTTATTTGCTAATATGGAAGATGATTACTTCAAACAACGTGCAAGTGATGTTGAAGATGTTAGAACTAAAATCTTATCATTTTTCTTAAATATTGAACTTCCAGATTTATTAGCTATTAAAAGTGAAGTTATCATTGTTGCAGATGATTTAACTCCTTCTGAAACTGCATTATTAGATAAAAAATATGTAAAAGGATTTGCTACAAACATTGGTGGAAGAACTAGTCATGCTGCAATAATGGCTAGAACTATGGAAATCCCAGCAGTATTAGGATTAAAAGATATTACAAATGCAGTTGATAAAAATTCAATGATTGCATTAGATGGTTCAACTGGTGATTTAGTTATAGAACCAAGTGATTTATCTGTTTGAAATAAAAAGAAAGAAATCTTTTTAAAAGAAAAAGAAGAACTAAAAAAATATATTAATGTTAAAGCTAAAACATTAGATGGTGTTGAAGTTGATGTTGTAGCTAATATTGGAAAACCAGAAGATGCAGATAATTTAGATAGTTATGGTGCTGAAGGAATTGGTTTAGTTAGATCTGAGTTCTTATACATGGAAAACTCTAAATGACCAACAGAAGAAGAACAATTTAATGCTTATAAATATATTTTAGAAAAACAAAAAAATAAATTAGTTATCATTAGAACTTTAGATATTGGCGGAGATAAGAAATTAAATTATTACCAATTCCCACATGAGATGAATCCATTTTTAGGGTATAGAGCAATTAGATTTTGTTTAAATAATCCAGAAATCTTCAAAACTCAAATTAGAGCATTATTAAGAGCATCTGCTTTTGGAAGAATGGGGATAATGTTCCCTATGATAGCAACTGTTGATGAGTTTTTAAAAGCTAAAAATATTGTTGAAGAAACTAAAAAAGAATTAACAAAAGAAAAGATTGCATTTGATAGCAAAGTTCTTGTTGGTATGATGGTTGAAATTCCTTCATCAGCTTTCTTAACTGATAAGTTTGCAAAATATGCTGACTTCTTCTCAATTGGAACTAATGACTTAGTTCAATATACTTTTGCAGTTGATAGAATGTCTGAAAATGTTTCTTATTTATACCAACCAAATAACCCTGCATTATTAAGAGCAATTAAAGCAACAATTGAAGGTGCTGCTGTTCATAAAAAATTTGTAGGTATGTGTGGTGAAATGGCTGGTGACATTAGATCTATTCCAATTCTATTAGGATTAGGTGGAAAAGGTCTAGATGAGTTTAGTATGTCAGCTTCTTCAATCCTTAGAAGTAAAAAAGTTATTGCATCTTTAAAACACTCTGAATGTGTGGAACTTGCTAATAAAGCAATTGATTGCGATACAGCTGAAGAAGTAAATAATTTAGTTGAAAATTTCTTACAAAAAAAGAATTTAATTTAGTATCATTTATAGTGAATACTTTTATATAATGAATACTGTGAGTTTACTACTCAAGTGCATAGAAATTTTGATTGAACTTTCTATTGTAAACTCACATTATCCCATTCAAGTCGCTTGAGAAATCAAAAGTTGTCGAGCTTAGAGATATTTTCTTAACTTGCCAATTGAATTTATGTTGAAAAAGAAATAAGTTTGTGTTTATAGACTTTTTAAATACTTTTGAAACCTTATAAATGAAAAAATTAATAACTGAAAAGATTTATTATTTAAAATTAGTTTATCCAAAATAAGATAATAAATTATAGATTTAATTTATTTTATATAATACTTTAATCAAGCCATGGTAAAGAAATTTATTGGTTATTGAATCATTTAAAAAATATTATCTCTAATTATTTATTTATTATTTATATAGTCCTTTGAGTTGTTTTTGTAGTTTGTTTTCGATTCATTATTCACGAGAATAAATCATTTTATTTATTAATGAGTATCATAAGTAATGATTTTCAGGATAATTTAAAAATCCCGTGAAACATTCAACAAGTTTTTATCTTTTTATAATAGATTGTAAAGTTAGTTACAAACCTCGACTAAGTAGCTGAATTTATATGAAGTTTTAAAAAGGTTAATATTTTAAAAAATAAATGTTCCGTAAAGGAAATTCAAAGTTAATTTTAATAGATTTAAGTTAATCAAAAAGAGCATTTGTCGAAGTGCTCTTTTTTTATTTTTATTTCATTTATTTTATATATAATAGTACTAGGACATTTTGCTTATTAACAAATACATATATATTCACTAGGATAAGAGAAGACAATGCAACAAAATACAGTCACTCTAATATTAGTGGGTGTTATTATTTTTCTTTTTATTTCTTTATTTTTTTATGTAATCTATTCTTTTGTACAAAAGAAAAAGAATAGAAATTTCAAACAAATAAAAATACAACCTAAAAAGAATAATAAGATTACCCCCACTTCTGATCAGAAATTAAAAGCAGATGAATTCATTTCTATAATTAATAAAAAAAGAGAAATTTTAAATCATCAAAGAGCTGATTATTTAAAAATAAAAGAAACTCAAGAATCATATCAACAATTACAAGAAGTTATATCAGAATATCAAAAGAAGCTAAATTTAGAAAAAATTAAACTTATAGATCAAATGGAAAAAGAGATTAAAGATAATCTTAATGAAAAAGCAGTTTACTATATGATTAATGCCATGGAACAACATGCTGAAGATATCATCTCTTCTAAGTTTTCATTCACTATAAAATTAGAAAATGAAGGAATGAAAGGGAAAATCATTGGTAAAGATGGTAGAAACAAAAGACACTTTGAACAAACTACTAAAACTGATTTAATTATTGAACCTAATATGCCAGCAATTACAATTTCATCTCCTAACCCAATTAGAAGAGAAAAAGCTAAAAGAACAATGGAAAAACTTTTAGAAACTAAAAACATGGATATAGCAAAGATTTCTTTATTTTATAAGGAAGTTGAAGAAGGATTTGAACAAACATGTTATGAAATCGGTAAGGATGCTTTAGAAAATAAATTACACATTTTTGATATTGATAAAAAGATGTATCCAATTGTAGGACAACTAAACTTTAGAACTTCATATAGTCAAAATGTTTTATTACATTGTGTAGAAGCAGCAGTTTTAGCTGCTAATATTGCTCAAAAATTAAATATAGATCCGATTAAAGCTAAAAAGGCAGCTTTCTTTCATGACATTGGAAAAGCAGTAGATTTTGAAATTGATAATGATCATGTTAATTCAGGTGTCGAATTAGCTAAGAAATTTAATTTTGAAGATTACATTATTAATGCAATCGAATCTCACCATAATAAAGTAAGCCCTAAAACTGTTTATGCAGCTTTAGTTAAAGTTGTAGACAAATTAAGTGCATCTAGACCTGGTGCTAGATTTGTTTCTAATGATGAGTACTTTAAAAGAATAGAAGAACTAGAAAAGATCTGTAAATCCTTTGAAGGAGTATCAGATGCATATGTCATTAAATCAGGAAGAGAAATAGAAGTAATTATAGATCCTTCATTAGTTTCAGATGATGAATGTAAGATTTTAATAAAAGATATTAAATTCAAATTAGAAGATAGTGACCTTGTTAATAAGCAACCAATTCAAATTACTTTAATTAGAAAATTCACCCAATCTATTACAACATTGGGAAGTGCTTCTAGGCTTAGAACTTAGATAATATAATGTTTTAAATTACAATATAAAACCTCTATTACCGATGATAAGTAATAGAGGTTTTATTATTTATATCTTATTTTTTAAAACTCTTAAAATAGTTAATAAACTTTTATCTTTTAATTTTTTCTAACACTTCCAGAATATAATCCATAAACTGTAAGTGTTTTACTTACTGAAGAACCATCAGTTCAAGCATGTCCAGAAACTGGAGTTAAATTAACTTGAAATGAATAGACAAAATTTTTGTTTCTTAAAGTAATATTTTGACTAGTTGTACTATCTATAATTTGAGCTGAATTATCTACAAAAGTAATAACTTCATAGTTATATCCTTCACTTAGATCACCTAATCCAACTAAAGTAACTGTACTTTGAAAATGTAAATCATTAAATTTATCTTTGTTTTTATTTTCATCAAACCAAGTTTTTAGTTTAGAATTTAAATCTTCTTTTGTTGTAATTGATTTGTTATAAACTTGATAAGCAAAAGATTTAGAGGCTTCATATGTTTGACCTGTGAAGTCTTTGAATACAATATCACTGTTTGGAAATTTAACATCTTTTATTAAACCATTATCCTCTATTTCTGGACTGGGGTTAGCTTCTCCATTATTTTCATTATTATTTCCATTTTGATTAGGTTCATTATTTGAATTAGGATTATTTGGAACTTCATTAGTTGAAGAGTTAATTTGAGATTGTGAAATTGGAACAGTTATTGCTGTTGCTAAAGCAGCAGAACTAGTCGCAATACCTATTCCTGCTAATAATATTTTCTTAACTATCATTTTTTGTCCTTTGTTGTTTCTTTGCCTTATTCTAACATGTTGAATAAAAGATTCAAGTATTATAGAAAATATTAGAAATTAAAAATTTAATTTTTGTTAAATTTTTAATCCAAAAAATAATAAAAAGATATTTCTATTCAAAAAAATATAAATAAAGAGATATGATTCTTTTAAAAAACTTAAAGGCTTTATCTCGTTTTCAGTAAAAAAACATTTCCTATTATGGAAATGTTTTTTATTTATAAATATTTCTTATTATTTCATTAAGAACTAAAAGGTGCAAAAATTGTAATAACTTTGCCTTCTCTATCACCATCTGTTCAACCATGCCCAGAAGCTGGTGTTAGAGTTACTTGAAAAGAATAAACTTTGTTATATTTACTTGAACTGTTGCTGCTGCCACTCAAGTTCTCAGTAAAGAGTTTTGCTGAGTTATCTACATATTCAATAGGTTCATAGTTATATCCTAAAATGCTATCATGCAATCATGTGATATTTTTTGAATCTAAGAAATACAAATAATTAAAATTAGGATTCCTTTTATTTTGTTCAAACCAATCTTTTAATTTATTATTTAATTCACTATCTGTGGCTATTATTTTGTTATAAACTTGATATGAAAAGTAATCAGAATGGTTATTGTTTGTTTTTTCAAGATTTTTAAACATAACATCACCAGAAGGTAATTTAACATCCTTTATCAAATTACTGTTATCAATATCAGGATTTGGATTTATATTTTCTCCATTATTTCCATTATTATCTGTATCTGGAACTTGTGGATTGTTGTTATTATCTCCATTTTGACTGTTATTTTCATTTTGATCATTTGGTTGATTATTACCATTTGGATCAGTTGGAACTTCAGCACTTGAAGAATTTAATTGAGATTGAGAGATAGGGATAGCTATCGCACTAGCTAAAGCAGTAGAACCTACTACAACACCCCCCCTATTAATAATAATTTTTTAAGTAACATTTTTTTGTCCTCTACTTTTTTTGTTTGCCTTATTCTAACATAAGAAATAAGTAAAGTCTGTGGATTTTACAAGACTTTGTCCCTAAAAAAGACTAATCAATTATTTGTGATTTTGTCCCTCTTGGAGTTTAATCTAGTGAGGTGTTTTTTTATGAAAGAAATAATAAAAAACAATTTAACAAAATTTGAGAATAGTAGGTTCTGAATTTTAGAAGAAATGGGCTCTTTGAATAAAAAAGGAAAGTTAAATCCAAAAACTTTAAGTAATAAAACAGGATATTCAATCAAACAGTCTAGAAGGTTTATAAAAAGTTTTAAAGATAATACTTTTTTGATTAGCCATAAAAACAAAAATAAGGAAAATGTTAACAAAATAAAAGATGAAGTAAAAAGAGCAATTATAGAGAAATATATTGAAGTAACTACTCCATGCAAAGAAATGAGTGATGGTCATTATGAAATGACTCATTTAGATTTTTATTTAGATGAAATAAAAGACAAGTTTAATGTTAAATACGGATTTGTAAATAAACTTCTAAATGAAAATTTTTTACTCACTTCATATTCAAAAAGGATCACAAGAAAAACTATGAAGAAAAAACTTAAAGAAGGCAATTTAGCAGAGTTAAAAATCCAGGAAAAAATTTTGGAATTTCTAAGAAAATATAAACCAACGTACACAGAATATTTAAAAACTAAAAATCCCCCTTATGTAAAACACAACTATGATTTTGGTCACATAGTTGAAGTAGATGCTTGCGTTAGTGTTTGAATAGGAATTAAAAAATATTACATATACCATGCCATTGATGCTGGGACTGGTAAGTTCCTAGGTTTTTGAATGGACGATGAGGAAACAAATTTTGGGTATTGTAAACTGCTTAAACAGGTCCTAGAAAAGTATGGGGCTCCAAATATTATAAAAACAGATAGAAGAAAAACATTTTGATCTGAAAATTCAGTTACCAATTTAACTTATTGTTTAAATAAACTAGAAATACAAGTTAAGTCAGAAAGCCAACCAACTTTTAAAGCTAATGTTGAAAGATCATTTAAAAATGCACAACAAATTTATTACAAATTATTTTTAAAACATGGTTTGAATACTAAAGAAAAAATACAAAAGAACTATCAGTTAATTGTTGATGCTTACAATCAAAGATATAAAAAGTCTGAAAAAGGAAAAAGAAACCAATTCATAAAATTAAGTAAAAATGATTTAAAAGACTTGTTCTATACAACTAAGATTTGCAAAGTTCTAAAAGGTTTTTATTTTTTCCATAATGGGAAGGCTATGGGTTTGTTCACCAAAGAAGATAAAAGAGTTAATATGAAAAATCAAATCTTATTAAGAACCAACATGTTAACGGGTGAAAAATTTGTACTTGATAAAAATACAAAATATTTTGCCAGAGAAATAAATGATGATTTATTAAACGAATATATAAATGAGATTCAGGATAATGAGTTTTTAAAATTAGAAAAAATTAAAAGAAAAAGTATAGCTGCTTCTAAAGCTATTTATCAAAAAAATGAAAACACAAGAATAGCTTTAGAAAGATGAAGCAACAGTTTAAAAGAAAGGGAGGAAAAAATTAAAATTAGAGAAATTGAACTTTCTTTAAATATTTAATTGAGCAATAAAAAGCAAAAACTAAAAATATCAAAAAGCAACTAAATTATATTTTTCTCATTGATATAATTTAGTTGCTCCAAGTTCTATTTAATAGGGACAAAGTCACATAAAATTAACATTGTTTGCCTTATTCTAACATAAGAAATAAGTAAAGTCATTAATTCATTGTAAATGAAAATATTTTTTCACAAAAGGAAATAAATGCATAATAAAATCTATTAGATTATTTAATTAATTTTTAAATTTAACTAAATAAAATATTTAGGTGTTTCATTTTAATTTAAAAGACAAGTTTTTATATTAATAGCTTTAGTTTTACTTAAATGATTATGAATAGAGAATTTATTTTTAAATATAATTTATTTTTCAAATGATAATAATCAGCAAATATTTTTTAAATAAAAAATATACATAATAATATCATGATGATAAAAATAAGTTCATTCTTGGGTTTTAAGAAAACTTTAATATGTTAATAGAATATTTGTTTCAGAAGTAAAAATATAATAGAAATACTTTTTATTGAATAAATATTTAAAACCAAAAACCCTCTATTTATTAGAATAGAGGGTTCCCCGATTGAAATGTGAAGTGCAACATGCAAAGTATAATTTGTATAGCACCTAACATTTCAATTTTTTATTTATTGGGATAAAAAAAGGTGCCCCCATATAAACGCACAAAGGAACACCAATTATGTTTTACACTACAATTACTCTAAATGATACTAACAAATACAGACATTTGTCTTATGGTGAAAGAGAAATAATAGGACATATGTATTTTGTTCAAAAGAAAAATATTAACCAAATAGCAACAGAATTAAAAAGACATAGATCCACAATTTTAAGAGAGATCAGAAGAAACAATAATGTTGAAGGATATAGTGCTGAAAAGGCACAGAAAAAATATATAGAAAGAAGAAACCATAAAAACTTTTTTCTATGACAAAAATACAAAACTTTCTCAGAATTATTTGCAGAAAAATACAATTGCAAATGACATGGTGTGGAATTAACTAGACACTATATAAAAGAAAATTATCCATGTGTTTTAGTTCCTTCCACTAAACAAATTTATAACTGAATACAAACAAATAAATGAATTAAAAAAAGATCAGACAAACTAAGAACTGCTTATATAAAAGGTAGAAAAAGAAAAAAAGGAATGTTTTCTAAATTTGATGAAAAGTATGTATTTCCCATATGGATGAGACCAAAACACATACTTAACAGAAAAGAGTTTGGTCATTGGGAACTAGACTTAGTCATAGGAAAAAGACAATCTGGTTATAGTAATTTATTGGTAATGGTAGAAAGAAAAACTAGAAATTCATTTATTACTAAAGTTGAGAACAAAAATCCTTTCACTATTAACTCAGCAATAAAAAGTTTAGTTAATAAAAACAACTTACATGTAAAGACAATAACAATAGATAATGGAATAGAATTCTCAAAAATAGGAATTGCAGCTTATTGAATAAAATGTAAAGTTTATTATTGTGAACCTTATGCTTCATATCAAAGGGGTTCAAATGAAAATGTTAATGGATTGATTAGAAGAGTGTATAAAAAAGGTACAGATTTTTCTTTGTTAAGTGATGCAGAAATAAACAATCTCCAAAACAAAATTAATAGAATGCCTAGAAAAATGTTTAACTATATGAGTAGTGATCAGTACTACAAAAAATGTATGAATTCTTTAAACTGATAAAATAAAAAAATTCTGCTCCCTTTTTTGAGGTAACAGAATTTCTTATGCTAACATTAATGTTGCACTTCATGTTTCAATTAAGGAACCCTCTATTTATTAGAATAGAGGGTTTTTCTATTTATGATTATTTAAATACTTATTAGGATTTATTAATTAAACATCATTTATGAAACAGAATAAATACCATAAACTGTTATTTTTTTGCTTCCTGAAGTTCCATCAATTCAAGAATGACCAAAATTTGGTGTTAAATCTATTTCAAAAGAATAAACTTTATTGAATGTCTGTGGATTTTTGTTTTCATCATTTAAAATTTCAGTATTAATTTTAGCTGAACCACTTATAAACGATGCTATTTTATAATTATAGCCATATTCAGGTACATGAAACCCCAATAAATTTGATTGCACAAAATAAGTATCATTAAAATTTTCATTATTTTTATTTTGATTAAATCATGATTCTAAATGATTGTTTAATTCTTCATTTGAATTAATGGATTTATTGAAAACTTTATCTCCAATTGTTTCGAAATTAATATCTAAACTTGTGCTTTTAAAATCTCTAAAAAAAACCTCAACTTCAGGGAGTTTGACATCCTTAATCAGGTTATTATCAACTTCTGGATTTACATTTTCCCCACTATTTCCATTATTATCATTGTCTGGAACTTGTGGATTATTGTTATTATCTCCATTTTGATTGTTATTTCCACCTTGATCATTTGGTTGATTATTCCCATTTGGATCAGTTGGAACCTCAGTACTTGAAGAATTTAATTGAGATTGAGAGATAGGGATAGCTATTGCACTAGCTAAAGCAGTAGAACCTACTACAACACCCCCCCCTATTAATAATAATTTTTTAAGTAACATTTTTTTGTCCTCTACTTTTTTGTTTGCCTTATTCTAACATAAGAAATAAGTAAAGTCATTATCACCAATATAATTGTTAAAAATTTTAAATAAATAATTTAAACTAAAACTTTTAATTTCTAAAAAAGAAAATATAGACAATTATAGAGCAACATAAATAATTATTTTTACTTTAGTTTAATTTAAAAACCCCATCATTAAATGTGGGGCTTTTAAATTAAGTTTTCTATACTATATTCTTATTTTTTACCAAATATTAAAATTAGTAAACCCCATAAGCTACTATAGTTTTACTTGCAGAAGTTCCATCAGTTCAAGCATGACCTCATTTTGGAGTTAGAGTTATTTTAAATGAATAAACTTTGTTGAATCCAACTTTTCTACCATCTGTATTATTTAAATTTGCAGTTATAATTTCTGCTGAATTATCAACATAAGAAACAGGTTGAAAATCATTTTCTGTTGAACCCCCCAATCCTCAAAGAGTTTTAGAATCAAGAAAATAGTATGGATTAAAATTATCTTTATTTTGATTTTCTTCAAATCATTGTTTCAATTTACCATTTAAATCTTGATTTGAATTAATGGTTTTATTAAATACTTGGTATCCAAAAGAACTAGATATTTGATCTTTGTCATAAAAATTCTTGAAAACAATTTCACCTTCAGGAAGTTTTATATCCTTAATTAAATTATTGTTTTCATTAGCATCTGGATTTGGATTTACATTTTCTCCACTATTACCATTGTCATCTGTATCTGGAACTTGTGGATTATTGTTATTTTCTCCATTTTGGTTGTTATTTCCATCTTGATCATTTGGTTGATTATTACCATTTGGATCAGTTGGAACTTCAGCACTTGAAGAGTTTAATTGAGATTGAGAGATAGGGATAGCTATCGCACTAGCTAAAGCAGTAGAACCTACTACAACACCCCCCCCCTATTAATAATAATTTTTTAAGTAACATTTTTTTTGTCCTCTACTTTTTTGTTTGCCTTATTCTAACATAAGAAATGAGTAAAGTCATTAACTGAGGTAAGTTATAAAACTTTTTGCTAGTCGAATAATAGAGTACTTAATTACTGAAATAAAAAAACAAAATTTTATATAAACATAATGTGTTTATGCAACTAGATTTTAATAAATAATAAATAATTAGTCACAATTACTAAAGTACTTTACAATCACTTGTAAGGAACAACTAAAGTATTGACTATTAATTCAAAATCATTTGAATCATTATTAGATTTATCATCAATAAAAATTCCTAATTTAGATAAACAGAATACTACTAATATCAGTGTTTTAAAAAAGAATATAGTTAACCATGTTAATCAATATTTAAGTAATAAATCTTCTAAAGAAGTTACTGAATATGACTGATATATTCAAAATGAAGAAGAAGTACTACAAAGATTGATAGATAACATTGATAAAGGGAATAATAATGAAACTTTAACCATAATTGCAGATAATAGTTCTACATTATTATCTAACTCTACAAGTCTTTTAGTTAGTAACTCTAGAATCAATCCATTTGATTTACAAAATATATCAATACCAAAACTAGGTATAAGTTCAATTAAAAAAGATGAAATATATGAATTAATTCATCAATGAATTAAAAAATATATGGATGAAAACTATTCTCAATATATTTTAGATGTAGATTATTCTATAAGTATTTCTAATGAAGATATTGAAAAATTAATTAATGGTTATTTTTCTAATATTTCTTTAGAAATTAAAAATATTATTATTGCTAAATCTGATAAAGTTCAAAATGGTTCTAACTTAACCATTGCAAACATTAATAATGGATCAATAAATACTGATACAAGTACTAATAATGATTCAAGTAATACTGATACCAATAATTCATTAGATCAAAATAACAATACAACAACAAATAAAGGTTATTTTTCAAATGTTGGTAATGTTGCATGAGTTGCTAGTGTTTTAACAGTAGGAGTTCTTGTAGCTACTGTTGTTTCAATATTTGTATCTAGAAGATTAATATCAACATATGGAAGCATTTCTAATGCTATTCATCATTTAAAGAATAAGAAGAAAAATAAACAAAACAAAGAATAAATTTAAAGAAAGGATAAAGAGAATTAAACTTTTAAGTTTAATAAGTGTTTACATCTCTAATCTATGTGCTATTATATAGATGTATACGTAGGGTATATATACATTTAATTGTATGCAATTAAATGTATGTAATTTAATTTATAGATATTGAAACTCAAAATGGGGAGCATTTTGAGTGGAATGATAAATTAAATAGAACTCCGCATAAAAAGAGATGTGTGCATCTCTTTCCTTAATTGAAACATGAAGTGCAACATTAATGTTAGCATAAGAAATTCTGTTACCTCAAAAAAGGGAGCAGAATTTTTTTATTTTATCAGTTTAAAGAATTCATACATTTTTTGTAGTACTGATCACTACTCATATAGTTAAACATTTTTCTAGGCATTCTATTAATTTTGTTTTGGAGATTGTTTATTTCTGCATCACTTAACAAAGAAAAATCTGTACCTTTTTTATACACTCTTCTAATCAATCCATTAACATTTTCATTTGAACCCCTTTGATATGAAGCATAAGGTTCACAATAATAAACTTTACATTTTATTCAATAAGCTGCAATTCCTATTTTTGAGAATTCTATTCCATTATCTATTGTTATTGTCTTTACATGTAAGTTGTTTTTATTAACTAAACTTTTTATTGCTGAGTTAATAGTGAAAGGATTTTTGTTCTCAACTTTAGTAATAAATGAATTTCTAGTTTTTCTTTCTACCATTACCAATAAATTACTATAACCAGATTGTCTTTTTCCTATGACTAAGTCTAGTTCCCAATGACCAAACTCTTTTCTGTTAAGTATGTGTTTTGGTCTCATCCATATGGGAAATACATACTTTTCATCAAATTTAGAAAACATTCCTTTTTTTCTTTTTCTACCTTTTATATAAGCAGTTCTTAGTTTGTCTGATCTTTTTTTAATTCATTTATTTGTTTGTATTCAGTTATAAATTTGTTTAGTGGAAGGAACTAAAACACATGGATAATTTTCTTTTATATAGTGTCTAGTTAATTCCACACCATGTCATTTGCAATTGTATTTTTCTGCAAATAATTCTGAGAAAGTTTTGTATTTTTGTCATAGAAAAAAGTTTTTATGGTTTCTTCTTTCTATATATTTTTTCTGTGCCTTTTCAGCACTATATCCTTCAACATTATTGTTTCTTCTGATCTCTCTTAAAATTGTGGATCTATGTCTTTTTAATTCTGTTGCTATTTGGTTAATATTTTTCTTTTGAACAAAATACATATGTCCTATTATTTCTCTTTCACCATAAGACAAATGTCTGTATTTGTTAGTATCATTTAGAGTAATTGTAGTGTAAAACATAATTGGTGTTCCTTTGTGCGTTTATATGGGGGCACTTTTTTTTATCCCAATAAATAAAAAATTGAAATGTTAGGTGCTATACAAATTATACTTTGCATGTTGCACTTCACATTTCAATCGGGGAAAGAGATGTGTGCATCTCTTTTTTTATATGCCCAACAATGAAAAAATTACTTTTAAAATAAAGAAAAATAAGCATTTTAAAGGCTTGTGCCCAAATGTATTTGGTTTAATAATATGAAAAAGAATTAAAGGTGAAGAAAAGAACAAATCTTTCAGACCAACAGCTAATATAATTGTAATAAAAAATTATGTCTATTATTTCAAATTAGAAGGTTTAAGGGATTCTAAAGGTAAAATTAAGAAGTTTGACAAAAAAACTAATATAGTTGTTAAAAAAATAAGTTTGGAGAATTGCCTAGAAAAGATTCTTTAATAAATTTAAGAATCTTGTATCAGATAAATAAAAAAATGATGGACTATAAAATACTAGATCAAAATAGTCATGAGTATGTTAATACAACTAATTTTTCAAAAAATTTCAAATTAATGGTTCTTAAAAAATTTCAAAAGAATATACTTTTAAAAAATAAATTGAATTTAGTAAAAATTTATGATTCCTTTAAAAAACTTACAAAAAAAGAAATAAATTATTTAGGGAAAAAGCATTCAAGAATAGGTAAGACAGTTATTTTAGACATTGAATATGCTAAAAAAGAGATTAAATACTTATCAGACACATTGTCTTTTGATAATAATTGTTCTTTTATTTTTAAAAAATTTACTAATTTTAACTCATGAGAATATAAAAAATCTATGGAAAAAATATCGGAAATAAGAAAAACTGTAAACAATCAAATAAATTCCCTAAACTATAAGATAAAAAATGATAAAATCAATTGCATTGATGACTTTTCATGAAAAAATAAATTAAAAAATGTAAATAAAAATAATAATCATCCAAACTTCTCTAAAAAACTTAATAAGTGCAAAAATAAATCTAATGATAAATCAATAGATCATAAGAAAAGTAAAAATAGCTTAAAAGGTTAATAATTAATAATTTGCTAAATATTAAATAAAAAGACTCTCTTTTTAAAGGAGAGTCTTTTTACGTTACAACACACATCTTATAAATAAGTATGTCGTCTTGGGTAACTATATTATAGCACTAATTATTTAATTTTATATATAAACTACTTACTGATCCAAAAAAAGCATTTGCTTCATTGAAATAACCAAACATTTTTCTTAATTCTTGTGTTTTTTCTTGCTCATCAATATAATTTTGGTATCTTATTTGAAATTCTAATAAACTTTTAATATTTCTAACATTTTTATTGTTATATGTGTTCAAACTATCATTTAACTGCTTTAGAATAGCTTTCTTTTCATCAGAATATTCATTAGGATTGTCATCACTATATATTTTTTCATTTTTTCAAATTTGTTTTAATCCCAATACATAACTTAAACTGAAATCATAGTATTGCAAATAAGCTGCACAAAATATTCTATAAGCACCTGCTAGATCACTATTTTCATAACCATCTTTATTTGCTGCATCTTCTACTTTGTCATATAAATTAATGATTACTCCAAATTCATCAAGTAATTGAACATTATTAAGTTCATTGTAGAAATAATTTAATATTTTTGGTGAATTAGCAAATAATTCACCAGTAGAAAGGGTTGTCATTACTGTTTTATAGTTGGTTGTGCATTTATAATAATTTTCTTGTGATGGATCAGTAGTAGTTGTATTGTTACCATCAGTGCTATTGTTGTCATTATTTCCACTGCTTCCATTGTTAGATGAAAAACTATTATATAAAGAACAACTTGCTGTAGAAATTGGGACAACCACTGCAGTTAAAGATAAAGGGATTAAATATTTAATAGCTTTTTTGATTTTCATCTTTTGAATTGTCCTTCCATTTATTAGAAAATTTAATTGTTATGAATATTGATAACCATTATATTAATAAGTCAAACTTAGACTATCTAGATTTTAGCAAAAAAGCAGAATCCTTAATTAAAAAACCTAATTATTTTGAAAATAGTGTTGAAGATGAAAGAATTTTAAATTTAAGAAAATGTGAAGAAATAGCTAATCAATTAAAAGAATTAGATGAATCTTTATTTCTAAATAGAAAGGAATTAACTAAAAAATACAATACTAAGGTATATGTATGAAATAAAGAATCAAGAATTATCATTACTCCTTTTGGTGAAGTTAAGTTTCAAAGAAGGTCATATTTTTATATAGATCAATACAATAAAAAGATTTGATTTTATTTATTAGATGACTACATAAATTTAGAAAAATATAAAAGATTTGATACTAACTATAAAAATAGAATTTTTAACAAAATTAAAAATGATAAAGTTTACTCTTTAGAGCAATTATCTAAAGTTAACTATAGAAATTGTTGTAAGGCAACTGTTCATAATTTCTTAAAAGGGAAAGTATTAAATGAAGAATTTGATAACCAAGAAAAGTTAGTTTTAGATCCTAGTAAAAATTTATATGTCAACATAGATGATACATATGTTTACTTTAAAAACAAAGATTAAAAACACTTAAAACAAAAACACTCTCTCATTTTGTTGATGAAAAGAGTGTTTTGATAATTAACAATAAATAATAATTTAAAAATTATTTATCAGATTTATTTGATACACCTGAATAAACACCATAAACTGTTATTGTTTTACTTTGAGAAGTTCCATCAGTTCAAGCATGACCTGAAGCAGGTTTTAAAGTCACTTCTAAAGAATAAACTTTATTCTTTAGAATTGATGAATCACTATTTTGACTGTCTTGATTGTTAGAACTATCTACAGTTTTAATAATTTTAGCCGAATTATTCACATATGTAATTACTTCATAATTGTATGACTCATTACTAAAATGACTTAAGAATGAAATATCTTTTACTGAGAAAAAGTGTGTACCATTAAAGTTATCTTTATCTTTGTTTTGATTAAATCATTCATTTAGTTTATTGTTTAAATCATTTTCTGAAGAAATTCCTTTGCTATAAACTTGGTAAGCAAAAGATTCTTCTTTTTGGATGAAACCATCACCAAAATTTCTGAAAACAACACCTCCTTCAGGAAGTTTTACATCCTTGATTAGATTGTTATCTTCATTAGCATCTGGAGCTGGATTTATATTTTCTCCACCATTTCCATTATTATCTGGATTTTGATTGTTATTATTTTCTCCATTTTGACTGTTATTTCCATTTTGATCATTTGGTTGATTATTACCATTTGGATCAGTTGGAACTTCAGCACTTGAAGAGTTTAATTGAGATTGAGAGATAGGGATAGCTATTGCACTAGCTAAAGCAGTAGAACCTACTACAACACCCCCCCCTATTAATAATAATTTTTTAAGTAACATTTTTTTGTCCTCTACTTTTTTGTTTGCCTTATTCTAACATAAGAAATAAACAAAATCATTATCAGCATATTAATATATAAAAAAAATCATCCTTAATTTTGGTTAGGATGATTTTTAGATCTAAATATTTATATTATTTGTTTATATCAAAAACTGTAGTTGTAACAATTGGATTTTTCTTCTTGTTTTTTCAAACATAAAATTTAACAACATTTGCAACTGCTTGTTTGATTTTTTCTTTTGAAGCTTCTGCTTCTTTATTTAATAAGCTTTCAATTTCATCTTTTACACTAAATGATATTTTTGTAATTAAAGATGAAGAATCTTTTGCATAAAAACATCCTCTTGTAGAAAGCATAGGATTTTTAACAACTTTTTTATTTTTGTGATCAATTAAAACAATGATATTAAAGATACCTTCTTCAGATAAAAGTTTTCTTTTATTAATTAAATCAGTTGTAGATTTTGAAGCAACTTTCTTATCTATATAAATAGGACAAGCATCTATTCTTTGATTAGTTAATTTTAAGTTATGATCTTTTAATTCAACCTTTAAACCATTTGTAAGCACAAAAACATTTTCAGGGTTAATTCCTATTGAGTTTGCATTCCTTTTCATTGCACTCAACATTTTTGATTCACCATGGATAGGAATTAAATATTTAGGTTTAAGAATTTTAAACATCATTTGTAACTCTTGGATTGTTGCATGTCCTGAAGAGTGGATTCTAAAATTAGGGCTGTTAGTGTACATATTAACACCTTGTTTATACAATCTGTTAATTAATAACTCTACACTTTTAAAGTTACCTGGAATTGGATTACTAGACATAATAATAGAATCTGATGGTTTTAAACTTAGTCTTGGGTGTTTACCTAAAGCCATTTGATTTAATGCAGCCATTTCTTCACCTTGAGATCCAGTTAAAACTACTAAAATTTCTCTATCTTTACATTCATTTAATTCTTTAGTAGTTAAAAAGTCTGATTCACTAATTTTTAAATAACCTAATTTTTTAGAAGTTTTAATGTTTGCTTCCATACTACGACCCATGATACAAACTCTTCTTCCGGATTTAATTGCTCTTTCAATAATTTTTTCAATTCTTCCTAAGTTTGAAGCAAAAGTTGCTACAAAAACTCTTCCTTTAGAGTTTTTAATAAGTGTTTCAATGTTATTAATAATATTATCTTCTGAAGGACTAAAACCTGGTTGATCACTATTAGTAGATTCTGATAAGAAAATATCAATTCCACGATTACTCATTTCTACAAGTTTGTGGATATTTGTATCATCTGTATCTTTACCAAAGTCATATCTATAGTCACCAGCACTCACAATTCTTCCATTAGGTGTTTTTATACACATACCAAAAGAATCTGGAATTGAGTGACATACTCTAAAAAAATCTACTTCAAAATATTTAGTACTAACTTTAGAATCATCACCAAATGGAATAATTTCTGGATTGTATTTAATATCTCTAAATTCAGAAAGTCTTCTTTTAATAAGCTCTGTAGCTAATAATGGAGCATAGATTTTTTTAACTTCAGTAGTTTGTAATAAATATGGAATTCCACCTATATGGTCTTCATGACCATGAGTTAATAACAACGCATCAATTGGACGGTTGTTTTCAACAAAATAGGAAGTGTTTGCAACAATTCCATTAATTCCTAATAAATCACTGCTTGCAAATTTAATCCCATAGTCTACCATTATAGTTTCTTCATTATGTTCAATTGCATATGAGTTTTTTCCAACTTCATCCAATCCACCTACAGCAAAAACATAAGTATGATCTGGTTTATTTTTAAATTCATTACTAATTGGAATATTTTTAAATCTACTGTAGTCAACTCTATCTTCTTCAGGGATTTGTTTGATATCAATTAACTTCTTTTCATCCTTTGATTCATTTTCTAAATCATTTTCATTTAATGAATTATTTTGATTAGGTTTTTTATTAAAATTCTTTTTATTATTAAAAAATTTGTTTTTGTTATCATTGTTATTTTTCATAATTTTCCTTAACTATAAAATAATTTATTAATATTTTTGTTCATCAAAATATTTTATATCTTGCATAAAATTTAAAATTTATTTTTTCTATATAAAATTTAAAAATTAAAATAAAATATTAGGACTAAACAATAAAAAATATATTGTAACTAAGATATATAATAAAACCAAATTTATATTTTTATTTATTTTTTTTATAAAAATGTAAGTATTCACCCTTTTCAAAAAAAATGAGGATAAATAATATGACTACAACTAATATTAAAAAAAGGTTTTTATTTTTAACAGGACTATTAAAGCAAAACAACTTTAGTGCAGACCAAATCAAATTAGTTAAAAAAGCCTTTGAGTTTGCTAATTTAAAACACGGTTCACAAATTAGAAAAAGTGGTGAACCATATATGATTCACCCACTTGAAACAGCAATTTATCTAGCTGAATGAAAAATGGATGTTTCAACTATCATCACAGGTTTACTACATGATGTATTAGAAGATACAGATTGTACTAGAGAAGACATGGAAAAAAGATTTGGTAAAACAATTTTAGAAATGGTTGAAACAGTTACTAAAGTTTCTAAGGTTTCTCAAGAAACTAGATCTAAAGAAACTTATGATAAAGAAAACTCTGAATACATCATTAGAGTGATTATGAGTGTTTCAAGCAACTTGAGATCAGTAATTGTTAAGATTGCAGACAGAATGCATAACATGGAAACAATTAACCATTTAAAGAAAGAAAAACAAATTAGAATTGCTAGTGAAACATTTAATATTTATGCCAACATTGCTGGAAGATTAGGGTTATACCATCAAAAAACTAGATTATTAGATTTATCATTTCAAGTTTTAGAACCTGAAAAATATGAATCAATTAAAAACATGATTGATACATCTTTAAAAAATTGTAGAGAAAGCTTAAATAATGTTAGTCAGCAAATTAAAGATATCTTAACTTCAAAAGGAATAGATTTTACAGTGGTTGAGAGAATTAAAGGAATTTATTCAACATACAAAAAAATTGAGAAAGGGATAGATATTAAAAATATCCACGATCTATTTGCTTTAAGAATTATTACAAACCGTGAAGACATTGAGTGTTATAGAATTCTTGGTTTAATTCACATTAATTTTACTTTTTTACCTCAAACCTTTAAAGACTATATTTCATCACCTAAACTAAATCTTTACCAATCATTACATACAACTATTACTTTTAGAAAAGTATTATTGGAAATCCAAATTAGAAATAGTGCAATGGATAAAACTGCTAACTTTGGTGTTGCAGCTCACTGGTTATATAAACAAAATGAAGAAGATATTAAAGAAGTAACAAGTGAATTAATGTTTGATATTCTAAATAATTCAGATAAAGAAATTTCTAAAAAAATTAAAAATATTCAATTAACAAAAATATATGATGTTCTTCTTTTAAATAACAATAAATGATATGTGGTTAATGAAGGTTCAACAGTTTTAGATTTAGCATGTAGATATAAACCTGAGAAAATATTTTATTTAAAAACTGTTTTCAAAGAAGGTGTGCCAGTTGATTTAAACTACAACCCTATTAAAGATGATGTACTAAGTTTCGAATACAATGATGGTCATGAAGTTTTAGCACACCACTCTTGAGAAGAATATGTAACTTTTGAAGATGCTAAAAAAATATTTAGATCATTAGCAACAGATAATGATGAACCAAATAAATTAGTAAGAGAACTTAAAAATGCTTTAAAGGATAAATTGGAAAGTGCTAAAGAAATTAAAAGAAGATTGGCATTTTTAAATTTCAATACTTTAGAAAGTTATTTAGAGTTTTATAAGAATTTTTCAAATAAAGAGATTGTCTATGGTTTTTTATCAAAAACTAGAAAGTGAAAAAAATACTACTTAGAACTTTCTAAAGGAATAAGTAAGTATGAATTACTTTTATATAATATTAAAGATAAAAATATTTTTAACTGTAAAAAAGCTATATTTACAGAATGTTGCACTAAATTACCTGGAATGGATATTATTGGCGTTTTAAACAAAGGTGTTTTATTTATTCATAGATTTGATTGTGAAAGAGTTTCAGACAAATCTAAGAAATTTATCTTAGAGTGAGATCTTGATAAAGCCACTGAGTTAACTAGAAGTTACCCTGCAACTCTAATTATTAATATAAATTCTAAAATATTTAAAATTAATCCAATAATTCACTTTATTACAAGTAAAGGTTTTGAAATTGATTCTTTTGATAGTTCATTAAAAGAAGATAACAAAGTACTAACTTTCAAACTTCAAGTTAATAAAATTAATAATTTAAATTTATTAATAACTGAATTAACTTATAAGTTTGAACAAATTTCTTCAGTTAAATTTAAATAATATTTATTATTTGTAATAACAAATTACTATTTAGAAAATAAAAGTTTAATAAAATTATTTGATTAAAAAATAAAAACAATTGATATTATTTTAAAAGATTATCAAAAACATGAAAATGAAAAATTTTAATTATGATTTAAAAACCAAAATTAATTATTATCAATATTTGTGATTGATTCTAGTTTTTTGTTTTTTATCTTTTAGCTTAGTAATAGCAACTATAGCAGTTTCAATTGCTACAAATGATTTTATTGCTTATGCTGTTTTAAAAGGGTTAGCAAGTTTAGCTTTTTTAGTGATTGGTATTTATTCAATAACTAAATTAAAAACTGCTCAAAGATTGAAATGAAAACACTTTATAAATTTAGGATTTATATTTGTTAGTTTTGTTGCAAATATTTTGATGAATATAAATCTAATTGCTAGCATTTCAACATTTCTAGCAGCTCAGTGTATTTACATTTTGTATTGCAATTACAACTATAAATTTACTTCCAAAAAAGAGTTATGATTATTAACTACTTACATCCCTATTATAGTTCTTGTTAATGTTTTATTTGGAGTAGGTGTTTTTAATAGAAATGCAGCTTATTGAACTATATCTAATTTCTATGGGATAGCAATTGTAACTTCAATAGTATATGCAATCATTACATACCATAGAAATCAAAATATGATTTCATTGCTTACAATAATTACTTTATTATTGCTTTTTGTATCTAGTTTATTATTTATGTTTAAAACATTTATGATAACAAGTTATATAAATAATGAAGCAGATAAAACTTTAACCTTTTTTACTTTACTAACTTATTTCTTATCAATGAATATGAATTCATTAAATTTAAAAAACATTAATTTCAATTATTAAGATAATTAAATAAATATAGAACTACCTTTAATAAATATTGTTAAAGGTAGTTTTTATTTTCTTCAAAAATATTAATTATTGATTTTATTACTGTAGATATATTTGCTTTTTGCTTAAATTTATTCCAGGAAGTAACTAAAATATTTTTTAGCGAAAAATTTTCAAGTAAAACTTAGATAGACAATAAAGGAATTTATGTTTTTTGGAAGAAAGAAAGAATTAGATAGAATCAGTGAAAAAATAAACTCAAATAAATTTGAGAACATATTACTAACTGGAATAAAAAGAATTGGTAAAACTTCACTGCTAAAAAAAGTTAGTGATAATTTTGAAGGTTATAAGATTTTTTTCGCAGCTACAGAAAGTGGATATGATAATAATTTTAAAAATCTTTGAAATATGGTTTCTAAACTATTTGATGTTAAGTTTAATTTAAATGATCCAAATGATATTTTAGGCTTCATTTTTGAAAAATCTTTAGAACATAAAATTTTGTTTATTATAGATGAGTACCCTTATTTAAAATCTAATCTTAAAAAATTAGATAGCATATTACAAATTCTAATTGACCATAATCATGAAAAAAGTAAAATGAAATTAATTATAAGTGGTTCTTATATTAAAGCTATGAACAATATTATATCTTATAGCAACCCTTTGTATGGTAGATTTACAGATAGAATAGTCTTAAAAGATCTTAACTATTTAGAAGTATCAAATTTCTATCCAAATTACAGTTTGGAAGATAAGGTAAAAATGTATAGCATTTTCGGTGGCAATCCTTTTTACAATTCATTTATTGATAACAATATTTCTGTTAATGAAAACATTAAAAGAAATATTTTAAACAATCCTTTTTGCTTAGATAGTCCTATAAAAATTTATGGTGAAGAAATAAACAATATTGAAGGAGCAAATATGGTATTTAATTCTATTGCAACTGGTAAACACAGATATAAAGATTTAGTAAGTGGTGCAGTTTCTTTACAAAATCTCCCTTATGTTTTGGAACCTCTTTTGGAGATGGGGTTAATAAATAAGCAAACACCAATAAATATGAGAGATAACAAAAGAAAAACTCTTTATTACATAGAAGATAATTTTATAGACTTTTATTACAAATATATTTTCAATAATTTTAATAATTTCATCAATATGAATACAGACGATTTTTTTGAAGAAATGATAAGAAATGAATTAGAAACATATACAATCCCTAAAAAGTTTGAAAAACTTTCAAGAGAAGCAATATTACATATGAATTTAAATAAGCTTAATAACATTAATTATAAAGATATAGGTAAGTATTGGTATGATGATCCTAAAACAAAAACTAATATGGAATTCGATGTAGTTTGCAAAGATAAAGAAGATAGTTATGTATTTTTTGAGGTTAAATTTTCTAAAAATCCTATTGGAGATAATGTTGTCAATAAAAAAATCTATCAGTTGAATCAATTAAAAATAAATAATTATAAATTAGGATTTATTAGTAAATCAGGGTTTGATTTAAGTCATAAAAAAGATTATATATTGTTTGATTTAAAAGACTTATATTTAGAAAGATAAAATTTAGATTACTTCTTGTTTTAAAGAAATGCCATTAATAAATCTAATGGTAAATTTTTGGTTATTTGAATTTTAAATTTCTTTTTTTTATAATTAAAATAGTGTTGTTTTAAGGTTATACAATGATCAAAAAATTAAAAAACAAGAAACTTAATAAATCTCCTGTTCTTAAAGAAACTTTTTCTAATAGACAAGAATCTATAGTTTGAGAAAATAATACAAATCGTTCATTACAACAATGAGATGAAACTAAAGAATCTCAAAAAGAAAAAGAAATGAAAAACAATTTGGAAATTGAACTTAGAAAAAGAGAAGAACAAGTTAAAATAGAAAAGCAAAAAGTTTTTTTATCTGAAATTAAAAAAGAAAGTTTAAAAGAAGAAGAATCTTTTTCTAAAAGAGCTGAAATAGATGAAAAAATTAGAAATAAAAAAAGAAAAGAAATCAAAAAAAGAGACATAGAATACAGAAACAGAAACTATGGTTAAAAAGTTCTTATAGTTAAATCAATCCTAAATAAGCAAAATCTTATTTAGGATTTTTTAATCATAATAATTAGCATTTTATAAATATAATAATATTTATTTAAATTGGATTATGAAAATCATTTTAGCTACACAAAACAAAAGAAAATTAGATGAATTTATAGAACTTTCTAAAAATAGTAATTATCCTATAAACTTTGTGATTAAACCACTAAAAGAAGATATTGGTGAAATTGAAGAAAATGGTAATTCATATTTTGAAAATGCACTAATAAAAGCTAATGCAGTATTCAACTATTATAAGGAACCTGTACTTTCAGATGACTCAGGTTTAGAGTTGCCTGAATTTAAAGAAATATTAGGAATCTATTCGTCCAGATTTGCAGGGATAAACGCAACAGATAAAGAAAATAGATATAAGTTATTAGATTACTTAAAAAGTAAAAACATAACTGAAACTAGTGCTAAATATGTTTGTGTTTTGGTTTACATATTTAACCAAGGAGAAGCTTTATCATTTAAAGGTGAGTGAGAAGGGAAAATTATAGTTTCAGATAATTTGAATTTAGACACAGGTTTTGGATATGATCCAATGTTTGTTCCAAAAGAATATACAATAACTGTTTCAGAAATGAGTATTAGTGAAAAGAATCTTATCTCACATAGAGCTAAAGCAGTAAATCAATTTTTAAATTTTTTAAAAGATAAAAAATAAAAGCATTGATATTCCATCAATGCTTTTTAATAGTCTTAATTAATTAAATAATAATTTTATTTTAAAGTGCTCATATCAATAACATATCTAAATTTAGCTTTTCCTGTAGTCATTTTTTCAAAAGCTTCATTTATTTGATCTGCACTAATTACTTCGATTTCAGGATAAATGTTATGTTTAATAGAGAAGTCTAACATTTCTTGAGTAGCTTTAATACCACCAATGATTGATCCATAAACTTTACGATGTCCTTTGAAGATTAGATTACCTGGATATAAAGATCATCCTTCTTCTACAGGTGGTAGACCTAATAATGCTAATTCTCCACCTACTTTTAATAAATTAACATAATCCATTACTTCATATTTTGTAGGAATAGTAGAAATTATTAAATCAAATTTTTCATCAACACTTTCAACAGAAGGATATAGTTTTTTAACACCTAGTTTTTTAGCTTCTTCTTCTTTCTTATTGTTTCTAGCAATAACATATACATCTGCACCTAAGAATTTTGCATATTTAACTGCCATTACTCCAAGCCCACCAAAACCAGCAATAGCTACTTTATCACCTTTTTTAACTTTTGAAAAAACAATCGGTGAATAAGTTGTTATCCCAGCACAAAATAAAGGAGCAATATACTCTAATGGAACATTTTGAGGAACTTTAATTGCAAAGCTTTCTTTTACAACATAATAATTTGAATATCCACCATATGTCATTTCATTATTATTGAATTTATCTAGTCCACCATATGTTACAACCATATCATTACAATATTGTTCTTCACTCACTTTACAGCTATCACAATTACCACAGCTGTTAACCATACATCCAATTCCTGCATTATCTCCAACTTTGAATTTAGAAACTTTATTACCTGTTGCAACTACTTCTCCAACTATTTCATGACCCATCACTGTTGGATAATTAGCTTTTCCTCATTCACTTCTACCATGGTGAATGTCACTGTGACAAATACCACAATATTTTATTTTGATTAATATGTCATCATCATTTAAAGCTCTTCTTTCAAAAGTAAAATCTTCAATTTTTCCATCTTTAGAAAATAATGCTTTCCCTTTAGTTGTAATTCTTTTAGTAATATCTATCATACATATACCTTTCAAACAATTAAAATACATTATTAATTTTAATTCTTAAAGTGCAGTTTAACTTTCATATATTTTTTTTAAATTTTAAAATATTTTTTTATTGCCTCATAAATATTATGTTTATGAAAAGATAATACATTACTGGTCTTGAGATATATAACTATAATTTTTTATAGTATAAATTTTTATAGTAATTTACTATATTTTTTTATACTATGAATTTTTATAGTATTGGCAAACAGTATTCAATATAAAGAGGGATTTAAAAAAATATAACATTTTAAAAAAATGTTTGGAATTAGTTTAAGGAAATCACCTGTTTTAAGCTATTGTGCTAAAAAAAGTATATTTTTAGGAAAAAAGTATTGGAAAACCAATAACTTTTTCCCATTTTTTATATAATTTATTAATTTTTAGGAAAAAAGTATTGGAAAACCAACAACTTTTTCCCAAAAATTGTTTTTAAATACTAAAATATTACTAAATATTGTTGTATTAGGTTAGAAAATGGAAATAAAAAGAGATAGTTATTTAAAACAATTAGTTTCTTCAATTGATAACAATTTGATAAAAGTGATTACTGGCATTAGAAGATGTGGGAAAAGTTATCTATTAAATAACATCTTTAAAAATTATTTAATTTCTAAAGGTATAAATGAAGATCAAATTATAATAATCCAATTGGATAAAAAGGTAAATGAACATCTAAGATCACCTGATAAATTAATGGATTTTTTATTAGAGGTTCTACCTAAAGATAAAAAGACATTTTTATTTATTGATGAAATACAGCTTTGCCTATCTGTTAATAAATATTTAAAGGTTAAAGATACTGACCAAAAAGTTAAAATAGAATCTAATTTCTATAGCATTTTAAATCAAATTTTATATGACTATCCAAATGTTAATGTTTATGTAACAGGAAGTAATTCTAAAATGTTGAGTAAAGATGTTTTAACTGAATTTAGAGGAAGAAGTTGAGAAATAAAAGTCTTTCCTTTGTCATTTAGTGAGTTTTACAACTCTTATAAAGAATTAAAAGATGATGATAAAAACAAAGCTTGAAATGAGTATCTGTTATATGGTGGAATGCCTAATATTTTAAATATAGAGAGTGAAATTGATAAAACAAAATACCTTAAGGATTTGTTTAAATTAACTTATTTAAAAGACATAGTAGAAAAAAATAAATTAGAAAATGATATTGTTATTGAAAATCTTTTAAAGATTTTATCTAGTACTATGGGTTCTTTAACTAATACATTAAATTTAACAAACACATTTAAATCAGAATTTGATAAAACTATTTCTTGGAAAATATTAGACAAATACATTAATTGTTTTACAGATAGCTTCTTAATTAACAAATCTATTAGATATGATATTTCAGGTAAAAAATATGCAAAGAATCTATATAAATACTATTTTATAGATACAGGATTAAGAAATGCTTGTTTAGATTTTAGACAATTAGATAGAGGGTTTCTCATGGAAACAATTATCTACAATGAATTAACTAGAAGAGGGTATAGCGTTGATATAGGTTATTTACCTATATGAGAAAAAAATAAAGACAATAAAAATATCAAAAAAAATCTTGAAGTAGATTTTGTAGCTAATTTGGCAAGCAAAAGATATTACATTCAATCAACATACAATATGAATAATTACGAGAAAGAAGTTTCTGAGTCTAAAGGTCTTTTAAAAATTAAAGACACATTTACTAAAATAATAATTGAGTATGAATCAATAACTAACTACTATGATGAAAATGGTGTTCTTCACATTGGGTTATTAGATTTTTTATTGGAACCAAATATCTTAGAAAAAACCATCTAAGTTTATAAATAAATTTACTAATATGTTTGTTATTAAAAAACAATATTAAATAAATCTTGGTTTATTTAATATTGTTTGTAATTAAATTAATAATATTTGTTACAGTTTTAGGTCAACTAATTTGATTTTCAGTATACTTATTTTTTTCTTCTAAAATATTATCTGAAACAATTTTTATAAAAGCAGTATCTATTTTTGTTTTACTAGCAATTTGGTTAATTGCAGTTGCTTCCATATCAATTGCTGACACTATATTAAAAACTTCTTTATTAAGTTTATCAATGTTCATTAATGTGATAAAAGAATCTGATGTTCCACCATAACATTCTTTATAATTAATTTCATTAACTTCAAAAATAGATTTAATATCACTATTTAATTTATTATTATTTTCAAAGTATTCTTTTTCTTTTGGAACTTGACCATATTTATAACCAAATTCTGTAGCATCTACATCTAAGTAATAGTTTCTAGATAATAGTAAAACATCATCAGTTTTGATATCTTTCTTATTAACACCACAAACCCCAATATTAATAAGTTTTGTTAATGAAAAAGTTTTAATTATCTCTAAACAACATGCAGCTGCATTCGCTTTACCAACACCACTAAAAACTAGAACAAAATCTATGTTATTTTTAGAAAATAAATAGTATTTAAAAAAGTCTGTTTGATATACTTTAATATTTTTATCAATATCTTTAATAGAAGTAATTTCTTCTTCTAATGCAATTATAAAACCTATCATTATCTATCCATTTATTTAACTATATTGTTTTGGTAAAAACCTTCATAAAAATCAATAATGTCTTTAAAACATTTATCAATATCTTTAAAAGCTGTTTTTGTTCAGTCTTTTCTTATTTTCTTTGCTTCATCGTCTCTTGGTGCAATTTTATCTGCTATAAAAATTATTTTAGTAAGAGTTGAAAAATCTTGAGGAACAGTATGATTTTTAATAGCTGTTATTATTTGATAATCATCTATTAAAAAATATTTTTCCATATAGTAAGTTGCTACTGGTCCATGTAAAACTTTTCAAGAAGGATATTTTTTTATTTTTAGTTTTTTAGCAATTTTGATTTGTTTGTCTTTATCAAATTCTTTTGCATAATCATGATAATAACCTGCAACATATGCTTTTTTCACAAGTGGATATAACTTATGCTTTAAAGCAATTTCTTTAGCAATGTTGGCAGTTTCAATGCAGTGGTTTAAACGATATTCAGACATCACAAGTTTTAATCTATCATATGCATAAACACAATTCTCATTAATATAGTTAATAACCTTATCATTTAAATATTTTCTATTTGGATTAATCTTTAATTCTCTTGAAGCAGCATCAATATTTTTATTTCCAATTTTAATAAATGGAAAATCTACTTTTTCTAATTCTTCTTTATTAACTTTTCTTACATGACTAATAATATTTACATAATCTAAAATCTCTTGATAATTATGTCATGTTTTAAAATTTATTAATTGATCATAACCAATTAATAAATAAATCAAACAATTAGAGTATTGCTCTTTAAAGTATCTAATTGTGTTGATGGTAAAAGATGGTTGATCATTATTTAATTCAAATTCACATATTTCAAATTCAGGCATATTTTGAATTGAAAGATTTATCATATCTAATCTTTCTTGCTTAGATGCTGAAATATCTTTTGAATCTGGATGTTGGTTACATGGCACAAAAAAAAGTCTATCTGCTTTTACTTTTTTTATAGCTTTTTTAGCAATCTCAATATGTCCTTTATGAATTGGATCAAAAGTTCCACCGAATATAATTATCTTTTTCATATATTATCTTTACTATGTTATTTATCTATATTATTTTATATAAACTTTGCTTATTATTAATAATCATTTTAAAAATATGATAAACATAAATTAATAATTAAAATTATCAATTAACTTTAAAATTATATTGTTATTAATGATTATGGAGTACAACATGTTTAGTAATGTAAAATATGCTTATTTTGATTTGGATGGAACTTTAATTCCAAACAATAAAACAATATCTGAAGAAACTATAAAAGCATTCCAACACCTTCAATCAAAAGGGGTAAAAGTTGGGATAGCAACAGGAAGAAGCCCTTATTTTGTAGTTCCATATCAAGATAGAATAAAAACTAATTTACCTTTTATTTGTATAAACGGATCTTTTGTAGTTGATGAAAAAAAGAATGTTTTATTAGAAAGACCATTTCCTAAAAGTGCAAATATCTTATTTGATTATTTAGTATCTCATCAGATAGATTTTCTAGTATATGCACAAGAAGGTGTTTATTTTAGTGATATTAAACACATGTATTATGAAAAGTTATCTAATATGGCTAAAACTATTGGATTTGAAATTGACTTCGATTTTAAAGAGGTTAAAGACTTAGAATTTTTTAAAAATAAAAAGTTTTTAAAAATATTAGTTTCATTTAAAGATGAAAATGATAAGAAGAAAATTGAAGAACTTGTTAATAAAGTAGATGGAATAACTTGTGCTTCTTCTCAAGCGAATGTAATGGACATTTTTAATAGTGAAGCAGATAAAGCATATGGAATAGAATTTGTTGTTAAATCATTTAATGGAAACAATGATGAAGTAATAGTGTTTGGAGATAATGAGAATGATATAAAAATGTTCCAAACATTTAAAAATTCTGTAGCATTAAAAAATGCAAAACCTGAAGTTTCAAAACATGCAAAATTTGTAACTGATTTAACTTGTAGTGAAAATGGAGTTGCTGATTTTATTTTTAAAAACTTTAAATAATAAAAAATATGAAAATTAAAATAATCTGTTTTGGAAAAATTAAAGATAAAAATATAACAGCATTAATAAATGAATATCTTTCTAAAATAAATCATTTTACAAATCTAACTATAGTTGAATTATCTGAAGAAAAAATCAATAATGAAAATAGTATTGGAGAGATTGAAGAAGCATTAAAGAAAGAATCTAAAAAACTTATTCCATACTTAGAAAACTCCTTTAATGTTCTTTTAGATATAAAAGGAGTTCAAATGGATTCTATTAAATTCGCTAATTCAATTAACCAAAATTTAATAATTTCAAAAGATATTAATTTTTATATAGGGAGTTCACACGGAATAAGTGAATCCATTAAGAATAAATTTAATCTTAAATTATCTTTTTCTGAACTTACTTTTAACCATCAAATTTTCAGATTAATATTGTTAGAACAAATTTATAGGGCATTTAGTATTTTAAATAATACAAAGTATCATAAGTAAAAACAAAAACTCAAATGACATAGATAATATCATTTGATTTTTTTAATTTTATACTAACCAATTAAATCTACTTGATCTAAACCATCTTCATTTTTAAATACATTAAATTTAAATTTTGTTTGAAGAAACTTTGAGTCATAATCAAAAACACTTGGAACAATCATTGCAATTATAAAAACTACAAGGACAACAATCAACATAATTCTACCAATAATATCTTCTTGTGTTAGTTGAGCTCTAATGCTTGGAACTGCCATCATAATAACATCAATAAATGGTGAAGCAAATTGAATAGCTGTTCCAAACCCAACAATTAAAATTGAAGTTATAGCAACAGGAACAAAATATTTATATTTAACAACTTTTATCCTATTTGTTTTTCTATTCATTAAACATGAAAATATAGCAGCAACAATAAAAGCAAATACTAAGATAGAAGTTCAGTTTCCCATTAAATCAGCAAAGTTCAATAGCTTTGCCATACTGTTATATCCTGCTGCATCATATCCATCTACATACCCACCAGGTGTATATGCTAATCCACCAATTAAAGCAAATATAACAAACATTATTAAAGCAATAATAGCTGTATAAATTGAACCAACAATTGGTCTATGTGGATTTAATTTATTTGAATATTTATAAAATAGAACTAATTCACCAGATTTAATTAAGTCTTCTGCAAATCTAGTTGCTCACATTGATAACCCATTAATAATTCCACAGATTCCAATTGAAACCATTAAATTAACTATTCCAAAAACTCAAGAAGCATTTTTCGTTTGTAAGAACTTACTAAAATCATTTAAGCTTCCACTTTTAGGGTTTGAAAATGTCATAGCAATTGCTATTAATAAATAAATTATTGTAGTGATTGATAAACCTATAATTAATGCAAATGAAGCTTTCTTTGGGGTTTCCATTTCAGTCATAACTCCATTAGAAAAATAGAAACCATCATATGCAAAAAAGATTGCACCAAATGAGATAAACATTCCAACTACAGGAGAAATCCCTGCAAAAGATGTAGGATCTTTTTGTGAACTATCAGGTGTTACAACAATATCATTACCAATGTTATTAGCAATTGCAATATAGAAGCCTAAAACAATAATAATAACTATTGGGAAGAATTTTATTGATGTAATAATTCAATTTTGAATGTTACCTGTTTTAGCATTTAATCCACTTGAAAAAATAAATCATGCAGATATTAATATTGCTATAAAAGATCATATTAAAAAATCTACACTAGTACCAAAATTATTAGAAGCTCCAAAAGCAGTTAAAGCATCCTGAAATGAATTTAATACATATAGTGGCATAAAGAAAAAAGATAAAGGTGTGTAAATAAAAAACATGAAGTTTTTACAAGCCTTGTAAACAAATTTCTTATTAAAATTTTTAACTCATCCAATCATCCCAAGATTATTAGATTTAACTGAAGTAATTTCTATTAGTGCTAATGACATTGCAATAACTGCAATTGCAGAAACTACTCATGTAGTAATTGATAATGGTAATGAGTATCAAGTATTTGATAATATAGAACTTGATTTCAAGAATATTCCAGAACCAATACAACTACCAATAACTATTAATATTGCTGAAATAAAGCTTATCTTTTTTTTGCCAACATTAACAGATTGCTTTACTTCATTAAAATCAATTGAATAGGAGTTCTCACTTCTATTACTATTCATAATTATTCCTTTTTATTACAAAAAATATTATATTTAAAAAATATTTTTTTTAAATATAAATTTACACTGCAATAACTTTGCTTTTATAACCAAATGTTAATAAATTTAATTGTTATTTTAAATATAAAAGTTTTTAAATTTTCAGTGATTGATATTTAAAGGATTTCATTTATTTTTGAATTCAATAAATTGATTATCTTTTTTATAACCAGTGCTAGGTAAAAAATAAATACAAACAAAAAAGAATAATAGAATGATTCAAAATAAAACAAACATAATTACAGGGCCTGTATTTATTGAATATGAGTAGTTTGGGTTAGATAAAGCATTATTAATTTTGTTTGAAAATTGTTCCTCTACAACATATGTGGCTATAGAACTTAAAGATGCATCTAATAATGTATATAAAAGATATCCAATACCCCAAGCTAAACCTGCTGTTGTTCCAACATAATTTGCATCAGCTTGTTTTTGTTGTTGAGGGATATAAAAAATTATTGGCTGTGCACCTCATAAAAATGCACCTGCTATAAAAGTGAATATATAAAAGAAAAATAAAGCAAAATAATTGCTATATCCAAAGAAATAAACCACTAAATAAGCAATCAATAAAAATAACATTCCAGTTCCTAATAATGTGGCAATATATGTTTTTCTATTAAAACTAGTTTTATTGAATTTAGTTAAAGTAAAAGCACTTGCAACATAAGAAAACATTAATACACATATAAATAAAGGCCATACAAAAGCATAATAACCAGATGCAATTGAAGTTTGATTAACACTTATTAAATATGCAACATTAGCAGGAGATTGTTCTATGAAATTTCTGAATCCACTTCCAGTTGAGAAAACTAAAGAAAATAAATAAATTCCAAATATACAATACAAAGAATAATTCTCTTTGATTTTTAAAACACTTTTTATTGTATGTTTTTTATTATCTGTAAACTCAGTTTGAGATTTATTATCTTTGGCTACAACTTCTATTCCAAATAGTAAATATATGATGGAAATTAATGATATCAAAATAATTGGAATAGATAAGACAATAGTCCAAACATAATTATTAGTTACTGCACTTCTAACTTCTGGGATAATAAAAAATACATTTGCTAAAATTGCTCCGATATTTAAACCAAAAGTATTACTAGCAATATATTTACTTTTTTTATTTTGATTCATTTTTGCAATCACAGAATTTGTATAAACTATTAAAGTTGTTCCACCAATTGCTAAAAATACTCTAAATATTACAAACAAACTAAATCCTAATACTGCAGTTTCGTAAACTCCATCATGAGTAATTGAAGCACCACCTGCTATTGATAAAGAGTTTCATGATTGGTTTTGAGCAATGATAATAAAAGGAAATGAAACAACCATTAAAGTTAAACAAAATACTACAGCATATTTGTGACCTAACTTAGCAATAAAATAACCTGCTAATATTGATCCGATTGATCTACCAAAAGTTATCATCCAATTCGGAACAGAAGATACCAATATTGATTGTCTATTATTTTCAAAAAAAGCTTGCCCTCATCCTGAACCAAAGTTAATAATTGAATATCACTGTAATACAAAAAGTAAATAACCTAAAAACATCAATGACCACATTAGAGTAAGTGTTTTTTGGTTAATACTTTTAGTATCTTTATTTTTAAAACCAAAAGATAAGTTTTTCATGTTATCTTTTATTCCTTTTAAAAATTATTAATTGATATTTTAAAACTTTTAATCTAAAAGAGATTAGTAATTTATTGATAATTATTAAAAATACAAATAACCTTTATTTCATTTTGCTACTTGATAATTAATAAACTAATTTATAAATGATTGTTTTCTTGAGTATAGTAATCAAATTTTTATTAAACTTGTTTATTTTTCTTGTCTTTTCTAAAATGCATTAATTCTCAAGTTGCATTATTTACATGTTTCTCAACAACAACATTATTTTCTATTTTTTCAAATATTACTTCTCCATTAAAGCGATCATACGTTGGGTCTAATCCAAAAATATTAACAAGAGTTCTTTTAAATTTTTGAGGTTTCTTTCCTTCATCTTCTAATAGGGAAAAACTTGAAATAATTTCTTTCACAACATATGTGATTTTATAATGTCCTTCAACTCCATTGTAGTCATATACAAGTTTATTATCATATCATTTACCTGTTGTATTGCTTAACTGTTTTTCTTCAGTATAAAAATTAATATTATTAGCATCATCACAAATTAATTTATCTTCATTTGCAATCATAAAAATAGGGAATTTTGTATATCCATATTTTTTAACTGTTGTTAAAAAACAACTAATAACAGTATAAGGACCAACTTTTGCTCTCCCTCAATATCAATGATGTAATAATTTCAACATTGAGGTATTACCTCAATTATGATCATGGTATCCTGTTCCTAAAAATTCTTCTATTGAGTTGTCAATTCTTATAGTTGCTTTTGTTTTTCCTTCTGGAACTGAAGGTAACCAAGCAAAATATTCTTTTTCTCCAAATTGTTGAAATCCAGTTTCAGGTCTTCATGATTTCACATTTGCACTTAGTTCTATATTTGCTTCTATTTTTGGTGACCTAACATATATATAATATTTATTTAAATCCCCAATAAAAAAATTGTCTTTCATTTTAACTTCACATTTATTTTTATTAAAATAACAATCTTTTTTATCAACATATATTAAATCACTAACTTTAGATCCATCTCTTCTAGTAAATTCTATTTTAATGTTAGGATTAAATCCTCCTTTTGTGTTTGTTGGATTGGTTGTAAAAAAAGTTATTACTAGAGTTGATCCATCATCCATTTTTGCATCATAGTATCATCACTCATATTCACCCCTTTTACCTGTAGTTCTTAAACCATCTTCTCACAATTGAATTGTTTTAGTTAAATTTAACTTTTTATATCCTTGTTCACTTTTAACAATGAAAGCTTTTTTCATAAAGTTCTCCAAATTCTAACTTTGACATTTGTCTAAATTTTAAATATAATTTTAGGAAAACTTTTACATATGTCAATATTTAAAAGCTAACTTATACATTTATATGTTTTGTGTAAAAGTTTTAGGAGTAAATATGTACGAAGGTAATAATGTTAGTGCTAAAGCTTCAATGAATTTTTTAGCAGATGCATTAATGAATCTATTAATAAAAGAGAAATATATAAACATAACAATTAGTGACTTATGTGAATATGCAAAATTATCAAGACAAACTTTTTATAATGTTTTTGAAAGTAAGAGTGAAATTTTACATTATTGTTTAAAAAGAGAATATGAAAAACAATTTAAAGAATTAAGTTTAAATAATGAAATTTCAATAAAAGATATCATTAATTTATTTATTAGTTTTTGAAATGATAATAAGCAATTGTTGGATAACTTGATTAATAATCAATTAGAAGAAATTATTGTTGAAGAAATAAGAAATTGTATTTGTCTATATACAAATCATTTTGTTAAAAAAAGCAATTCTAAACTTCAGCCATATAGCACAGCAATGTTAGCAGGCGCTCTTAGCCAATTACAATTTGTTATATTTAAAAATAAAAATGAATTAAGTCAACAAGAAATAGAAGCATTGCTTATTGATTTTTTCAATGGAAATTTATATACATTGTAATTATGATAAATATTCAATTTAGTTAATTATTTAAAATAAAACCAATTTTTATAATATTTTTCAGTTGACTTAAACCAAGGTTTAAGTTGTAAAATTTTTAAAAATAAGGAGTATTTTTATGGAATATATAAAATTAGGTAACTCAGATTTAAAAGTTTCAAGAATTTGTTTAGGATGTATGGGTTTTGGAGATAACAAATCTGGCGTTCATAAATGAATTTTAGATTATCAACAAACTAAAGAAATTATTAAGTTAGCTTTAGATAAAGGAATAAATTTCTTTGATACTGCACCAGTATATGCTGAAGGTACAAGTGAAGAATTTCTAGGAAGAGCTATTCAAGAATTAACTAAAAGAGAAAATGTTGTAATTGCTACAAAATTCTTCCCAAGAAGTAGAGAAGCATATGAAAAAGGAATAACTGGTCAACAATGAGTTCAACAAAATTTAGAACAAAGTTTAAAAAGATTAAACACAGATTATGTTGATCTATATATCCTTCATTTATGAGACTACAACACACCAATTGAAGATATATTAGAAGGTTTAAACAATGCTGTTAAATCTAAAAAGGTTAGAGCAATAGGAATTTCAAATTGTTATGCATGACAATTACAAAAAGCAAACGATATAGCAAAAGCAAATGGATGATCTCAATTTGTGAGTATTCAAGGCCACTATAATTTAATTTTCAGAGAAGAAGAAAGAGAAATGATTCCTTTCTGTGAAGAAAATAATGTAGCTTTAACACCGTATAGTGTATTAGCTTCAGGTAGACTTGTAAAAGAATCAAATGAAACAAGTGCAAGATTAGAATCAGATTATATTGCTAAACTAAAATATGATTCTTCAAAAGAAGTTGATGAAATAATTATCAACAGGGTTAAAGAATTAGCTAAAAAGAAAGGTTTATCTAATACCCAAATTGCTCTTGGTTGGTTATTGAACAAAGGAGTTCACAGCCCTATTATTGGAGCAACAAAAATTAAACATATAGAAGAAGCAGTAAGTGCTGTTGGTATTAAATTAAGTGAAGAAGAAATAGCATATTTGAGTGATCCATATGTTCCACATAAATTAGTTGGTGTTATGGGTAATAACAAAAAGGGTCAATTTTTTGACATGACTCTTAAAAATAATAAAAAGTAATTTAAATAAATCAAATAGTTGCAAAAACCTTTTTAGAAAACATCTAAAAAGGTTTTTTTATTTACATACAAATTAATAATATTGTTATTATTATCATTTTCTAGATATCTTTTAAATGACAATAATAAATTCAAACTTGCCTTACCTTCTTATTCTTAGTCTTTAATATTAGTAACCCTTATTATTTAATTAACCAATTCAAATATTTATCTGTGATTATTTTCATAATAAAATACCTAAATACAATATATTCCTAAAACTTTAAAAGTTTTGAAGTTTTAGGAATATAGTTCTAAAATAGTAGATTCACTTTTTTAGATTTAAACAAATAAAAATAACTATATGAAATTTAAAATACCTTATAGATGTTTATAATAATCTATAAGGTATTTTAAATTATTTATCTTTTATCTATTCATTAATTAAATTTACTACTTCTTGTTCAAATTCTTCTGGAATTTTCTTAGATTCAAATCTGTATTTAACATTACCATTTTTATCTAATAAGAATTTTTCAAAGTTTCATTTAACATTTTTAGCTCTTGCAGTTCAAGGCATTTGTTCTTTTAACCACGTATATAAAGGATTGGCTTCTTTACCATTAACATTAATCTTTTCAAACATATCAAATGTAACATTATATTTAGTTGTACAAAAAGATAAGATCTCTTGATTGGTTTTAGGTTCTTGGAAAAAAAATTGATTACAAGGAAAACCTAAAATTACTAATCCTTGATCCTTATATTTTTGGTACATATTTTCCAAATTTTCATATTGTTTAACAAATCCACATTTGCTAGCAACATTAACAACTAAAACTACTTTATTTTTGTATTCAGATAATTCAATTTCTTTACCATTTATTTTATTAACTTTAAATTTATAAAAATCACTCATTTTAAACACTCCTAAGATTAGAAAAACTTTTATTAATGATAATATAACAAAAAGATTTTAAGCAAGCTAAAATCTTTTAATTTTAATTAAAATCAATCTTTATGCATATAGACTTTAATAGTTATATTTGTAAAAATAAAAAAACACCATTAATTTGGTGTTTTTTTAAAAAAAGTTTGTTTTGATTTAAATTATTATCCTCAATCTTTATCAGAGAAGTTTTCAATAATAATTTTTCTTGCAACTTCTCAAATGATTTCAGCATATGTAGGATGTGGATGAATAGTTTGAGATAATGTATAAATTGTTGATTCATTTTCCATTGCTAATGCAATTTCACTAATATAGTTTGAAGCTTGTTCACCAACTATATGACATCCTAAAATCTCACCACAATCTTGACTTACTAAGATTTTAATAAATCCAACTGTTTTACCATCTGCTAATGCTTTCC
Organism: Malacoplasma penetrans HF-2; assembly: GCF_000011225.1. Lineage (NCBI taxonomy): Bacteria > Bacillati > Mycoplasmatota > Mycoplasmoidales > Mycoplasmoidaceae > Malacoplasma > Malacoplasma penetrans. The sequence goes on along the minus strand of NC_004432.1, from coordinate 651,726 downwards.
CTAAATGCATAAAAGGGTATTTTGCAGCATAGTATGGAATATTTTTTTCTTTAAGTTGTTCTTCAGTATAACCAACTGTAGCAACTTGTGGGTGAGTATAGATACATGAAGGAATTTTTAATAAATCCATCTTAGATGGTTTATTTAAGATTGTATCAACTGCTACTACAGCATTTTTATATGCAGAGTGAGCTAACATTACCTTACTTGTACAGTCACCAATTGCATAGATGTGTTTAATTGAAGTTTGCATTTTATCATTAGTGATAATTGATCCATTTGGAGCAAATTCAATTGGTAAGTTTCTAGCAATTTCAGTAGAAGGAGTTCTTCCAACTGACACTAAACAGTAATCAAAATCTTCTGATTGTTCAGTTCCATCTTTAGTATAGTAAACTTGACCATTTTCATATTTTTGAATTTGTACATCAGTGTGAATTGTTACACCTTTACTTAATAGTAATTTTGTAACTTCAGCAGAAATATCTTTATCAAGAATTTCAAGAATTCTATCTACACCTTGTAAAATTGTAACTTTACTGCCTAATTCAGCAAATAAAATTGCAAATTCAATTCCAATAACACCTCCACCTATTACAGTGAATTTGTCAGGGATTCTTGGTAAGTTTAATACTTCATCACTTGTAAGTATTTTACCTTCTTCATAACCTTGTGCAAAACCAGGTAAATTGAATTTTCTTGGAGAACTACCAGTTGCAATAATAAGGTTATCAAAGTTAATTAATTCTTCATTTACACTAATTGTATTTTGATCTACAATTTTAGCTTCACCTTTAAGCATATCTGCTTTAGCTGTTTTTAATAAACCTTGAACACCCATTTGTAGTTTTTTTACAACACTGTTTTTTCTTTCAATAACTTTAGGTCAATCTAAAGTAATGTTGTCTATATTGATACCAGTAACACCAAATTCTTCAGCTTTTAAAACATATTGTTTAATTTTAGAAGTATTTAATAAAGCTTTTGTAGGAATACAACCTTTATTTAAACAAACTCCACCAAAATCTTTGGCTTCCACACATAATGTTTTTAAACCATGTTTTGCAGCATGTTCAGCAGCAACATATCCACCAGGTCCACTACCAATGATAACTAAATCATATTTTTTCATATTTTTCTTAATCCTTTTACCACTAGTTAATTAAACGAATAAGAAAGCAATATTTTCTAAATATTGTTTAACTTGGTTAGCGAATCTTGCGATATCTCCACCATCTACTCATCTATGGTCAGCAGCAATAGTTAAAACCATTACTTTTCTTTCAACCATTTGGATTCCAACTTTTTTAATTTTGTTAGAAGCAGTTCCTAAACCAGCAATTGCAACTTCAGGATAGTTAATTACAGGAACACCAAATTCAATTCCTAAAGAACCATAATTTGATACTGAGAATGTTCCTTTTTGAAGATCAGCCATTGTGATTTTCTTAGTTCTAGCTCTAGCAGCAATATCAGCAATTGATTTTGCAATTTCAATAATTGATAATTTGTCAGCATTCTTAATATTTGGAACGATTAAACCATCTTTAGTATCAACAGCAATTCCAATATTAACTTCATTTCTTAAAATTAAAGTCCCATTAGCATCATCATTAATTGCATTAAAAATTGGGAATTGTTTTAATGTTTTAGCGATTGCTTTAATAATGAATGGTAATAAGTTAAGTTTTACATTTTCAGTTTCTAAAATGTAATCTTTAATTTTATTTCTTTGTTCTCAAACATCTGTAACATCAATTTCAACTGATAAGTTTGTATAAGCAGCATTGCTTCAACTTCTTTTCATAGCATTAGCAATTGCTTTTCTCATTGATGTCATTTCTAGAATTTTGTCACCTTCTACAATTGTAGCGATTGCAGTAGATTCAACTTTATTAGCAACAATTGCATTAGTTACAGCAGTTGCTGGAGATGATTGCACAACAGTTTTAGTAACTGTTACAGTTGGTGCAACAGTAACAGATTCAGAAGCTGTAGAGATTGTTTGAGTTGTAGTTGTTTGATTTGAAGAAGATAAGTATTTTTCAACATCTTCTTTTGTAACTCTACCTTCTGGTCCTGTACCACTTATTAAAGCGATATCAACATTATTATTTTTAGCTAATACTCTTGCAACTGGACTAGCTAATACATCATCATTTCTTGTTTTTGTTGGTTCAACACTTGCACTAACATTTAATGTGTTACTACCGAATAAAGGTAAAACATTGTTTGAAACTTTAACTTCACCAACAACTGATGCTCCACCTTCTTGAACTTGTTCAGTTTTTTCTTCTTTTACAACAACTGGTTCACTCTTAACTTCTGGAGCTTGAGCTGGTGCAGCTGAAGAAGATGATCCATTACTATCATCAATTTCAAAAATTGGATCCCCAACATGGATTGTATCTCCAACTTTAATTAAAATTTTTGAGATCACACCATTCACTGGAGAAGATACTTCTGTTGTTATTTTGTCAGTTTCAACAGAAAATAAATCTGTTCCATCTTTTACAGAATCACCTTCTTTTACAAGAATGTCTGAAACTTTTCCTTCGTGAATCCCTTCACCAATATCAGCAAATTTAAAAATATACATAATTACTATTTATCCTTATAAAAAAACATACTATATAATTTTACTACTTTTTTTATTCTTTAATAGAAGCTAGTGAAATTATTTCTTTTGCAATTCTTTCAGGACTTACCATTTGTAAGTGTTCACCTAAAGCATAAGGAACTGTAATGTCTCATCCAGTTAATCTAACTGGAGCAGCTTTTAAACTGTAGAAAGCTTTTTCATTAACTGTTGCAATAATTTCAGCACTAACACTGAATGATTTAACAGCTTCATGAACAACCATTAATCTTCCAGTCTTTTTAACAGAGTTAATAACTGTTTCTCTATCTCAAGGTTTAATTGTTCTTAAGTCAATTAATTCAACTGAGATGTTAGGGTTAGTTTCTTTTAATTGGTTAACAGCAGCTAAACAATCATGTAGGTTTGCACCATATGAAACTACAGTTACATCATTACCAGGAATTACAATGTTTGCTTTACCAATTTCAACTTCATAAAGTCCTTCAGGAATTTCTTGTTTGAAAGCACGGTAAATTCTTTTTGGTTCAAAAAATACTACTGGATCTGGATCATTAATTGCAGCAGTTAATAAACCTTTTGCATCATAAGGAGTAGCAGCCATTACAACTTTAACACCAGGAACATGAGCAAAAATTGCTTCTAATGCTTCAGAGTGGTGTTCTAATGCTTTTACACCTCCACCCATTGGCATTCTCACAACTAGAGGACAAGTAAATCTTCCTCTACTTCTATTTCTATATCTTGCAGCATGAGTAAATAAGTTTTGAGCTGCTGGGAAACTAAATCCTGAGAATTGAATTTCCACTACTGGTTTTAATCCAGCAAGTGCAGCACCTACAGCTGTACCCATGATTGCAGCTTCAGCAATTGGAGTATCAAAAACTCTTTTTTCTCCAAATTTAGCTTGTAAGCCTTGAGTAGCTCTAAAAACTCCACCTTCAAATCCAGCATCTTCACCATAAACAATGATGCTAGGATCTTTTTCCATATTTAATTCTAAAGCATTTGTTACTGCTTCAATGTTGTTAACAAGAATCGTTTTATTAGACATTATTTGTTACCTCCAAAAATTTTTAAAGCCTCATTTTTTTGCTCTTGTAATGATTCATCAAGAGTTTTAAACGTATGATCAAAAACATCATCAACACTTACAGATAATTTTGATTCCATAATTTTGTAAGCTTCTTCTACTTCAGCATCAGCTTTTTCAATGATTTGAGCTTTTTTAGATTCATCTAAAAGACCATTTTGAGCCATTCATCTTTCAAGTCTTAAAATTGGATCTTTCTTTTCTTGTTCACATTCATATTCTTCAGATCTATAGATTCTAGGGTTGTCACTTGTTGTGTGAGGACCTTTTCTATAAGTTACAAATTCAACAAGAATTGGTTTTTTGTTTTCTAAAACATATGCTCTAGCAGCTCTGATAGCATCAACTGATGCAAATAAACAGTTTCCATCAACTTTAATAAAATCTAATCCAGCAGCAATTGCTTTACTAGCAATATCCATTTGACCAGTTTCTTTAGAAGTTGGAGTAGAAATTGCTCATTGGTTGTTGTTAACAGTGAAAATTGTTTGTGCATTTCTAACTGAAGCAAAGTTTAAAGCTTCATAGAATTCACCTTCAGCAGTTCCACCATCACCAATTACTGTATAAGCAACATTTGGTTTGTTTTGGTAATTTAATGCAATCCCAATCCCTGCAGCATGAGAGTATTGAGTACCAATTGGAATATTAAATGGTAAGAAGTTTAATTCTTCAGGCATTGCATTTCCTGCTTCATTTCCTTTTCATACCAACATAATTTTTCACATTGGAACACCACTATGTAAGAAAACAGCAGCAGATCTGAAAGCTGGTGCAAATCAGTCTTGCTTATCCATACTAATAGAAGTTGCAACTTGTAAAGCTTCTTCACCCATGTTAGGTGGGAAAGTAAGCATTTTACCTTGTCTTTGTCACTTAATCATTTTTTCGTCCATTCTTCTAGTTAGGACCATTGTGTAATAAGCTTTTTCAATTTCTTCATTAGATAATGGAATTCTATAACCTACTTGAGTTACATTCCCATCAATATCTAGTACTGAATAAGTTTCAGTTTTACTTGTATATTTATTGATCAACATTTATTTCTCCTTATAAATATATACATTTACAAAAAACATTTACCATCCACAATTATGTGTTTTATTACCTTATTTAAGGTAATAAGGGTAAATATTTTTTACTATTAATTATAAACACAATTTTTAGCATTAAGATAAGTTAAGTTTATTTAATATTTTAAATTTTGTTTTTGTAAAGAAAAATAAAAAAAATAATATAAATATTTTTTAAAAAATCTTATTTAATATAATACATAAAGTTAAATTAATTTATATATTGTAGGAATAATATGAGAACATGCATTGGTAGTATTATTAGAGCTAACAAGGCTTTTAATATGATTAAAAATGGAGATAGAATTGCAGTCGGTGTAAGTGGTGGTAAAGACTCAATGCTAATGCTTAAAGCATTATCAATTTATAAAAAAATTGTAAAGAGTGAATTAAATTGAGATATTGATGTTGTAGGCATTCATTTAAAGATGAATTTATGTCACATAGAATATGATCCTATTATTAAATATTGAAATGATATGGGAATTAATTTTAAAGTTGTAGAAACCACAATGGGTGAAATTCTGAGAGGCCAAATTAAAAAAGGTAAAATTCAATGTTCACTATGTTCTAAATTAAAAAAAGCAATTTTAATTGATGAAGCAAAAAAATTAAATTGTAACAAAGTTGCAATGGGTCACCATGCAGATGATGCAATAGAAACATTTTTTATGAACATGATAAATGAAGGTAGAATTGCAACATTTAAACCATCAATGTATTTAGATCGTTCAGATATTTGATTTATTAGACCTTTTATATTTGCTAGAGAAAAAGATATTGCTAAAGCTGCTAATAAAGAAAATATGCCAATTGTTCCATGCGGATGCCCAATGGAAGGTTTTACACAGCGTGATACTATGAAGGACTTTTTAAATACTAATTTTTATAAAAATAAAAAATGAGAGATAAGTTATAAAAATTTCTTCCATGCTTTAATTAATGGAAATGAATTTGATTTATGATTTTCTAAAAAAGAAAATCAGTATGAAGATTTAGTAGAAAAAATTAAAAAAGAAACTTATCAATAATTTTATTTATAAAGATCAAAAAAAATCTATTAGCTTTAACTAATAGATTTTTTAATATTAAATAAATAAAATTACATTGAGTTTCTAAATCTTAGTTTTCTTGTATATAAAGAAACAATATAAGCTAGTACACAAAGACAGAAGATAATACCAATAATAACACTTGTAATAATGATAACTTCTTGGTTAGAAACAACAGGTGATGGTTGGAAACCTGTACTTACAAAAGTTCTTGAATAACTTATAGCAGTATCATAAACATTAGTACCAGCATCTACTGATATATGTTGATTTGTAGTTTGAGAAAGTGAAGTTGTTGAACTATCTACAATTCCATTAAAACTATCTTTTAAAGACACATTGCTTTGTGATCCTTCAATATTAGTGTCAAATGAGAATGTTGAAGTAAATGACATTTCACCACTGCTTGCATTATTGTTTCTACTTGAGATTGTTATGTTTGGTCTAGAAACATTACCTTTTGTATTTTCTCAACTACTATTTAAATAAGAAACTAAATTATCATTAGAAACTGATGATACTCCAGATGCATAATAATTTGAAGGTAACATTATATTATTTTTAGTTACTTTTGAACTTTTAAGTGAACCACCAAAACCAGGTATCATTACATAGAATGATTGTCATGTAGCACCACCGGTAGAAGCATTTGTTGCTTGGGTAACTGTAATTTGTAAACAAAGTAAACCTAATGAATCTAAATAATTTTCAGTTACTTGTTGAGTGTTATCATCACTAATTCTTAAATCTGCAAAAGCTGGCAAAGTGTTGTCTGCATCTAAATTATTAAAAGCAGTTGGAGTTGCTGTACTTGTAGAATTATTTTGATAGTTATTTTTATATGTCGAATAAGAAGATAAGTTAAATATTTTTGCTACATTAGTTCCTGATGTTTGTCATTTAGTTGCATCAATACTAATAAGATTACTTATTGATCAGTCACTATATTCAGTTGAATCTCCTTTTGTTGAAACAACTGAAGGTAATCCAGAATACATTTGAAGAATAGTGTTAGCTGTATTTTGAGCAGATTCTGAAGTGTTTGTAAAATTAGGAACTTTAATACCAATCCCTTGATCAGTTCCACTGCTATCTAATAATCTATACTCATTGTATCCATTAGCAGCATTAGAAGTACTAAGTCTAAAGTTGTTAGTAGTTCTAGTTTGAGCTTCTGTGGCATTCAATGAATTTGAAACCTTTGATACTTGATGATTAACATTTGCAGAAAAAGCAATTGGTAATGCAGCTGAAGCAATTAAAGCTGTAAAAGCTGTTTTTAATAAAAATTTTTTCTTTGTCTTTTTATTCATCATAAAAAAATGTTCCTATTCACAAAACATATAATATAATTATATTTTTTACAAATTTAATTTTCAAGAAAAGCAACCTATTATTATATTTTGAATATGACTAATTTTATTAATAAATTTTAAAATAAAGAGTAACTTAAAACTTTATTTTGATTCATTAATATACCTATATTAAAGTAATAAAAAATGCTATAAACTTAAAAATTTATAGCATTTGTAAATTAATTTTATTTCAATGATTTTTCTTCTAAAATCTTTTTAATTTTAATGTTGATATCTTTTTTATCATCATCAAAAAGAACTTTACCAATTCTTAGGTAATTGAAATTTTTAGGTAAATCAATTGCACTTAAAACAAGATCATACTTATCTTCATTTTTATAGAAATCATTTAGATTAGTAATATTATCAATATCTAAATTTGCAAAGGTACTTAATAATTGTTTTTCTACTAATGATTCAATATTATGATGAGGAGTTAAGATTACTGCTGTTCTTATTTTTGAGCTGTTGTCTGAGAATAAATCTGAAATGAAATATAAAGAGATTAATCCAATTTCATCATCAAAAATTTTCACCCCTAAAAAGTCTTCAATTACTGAAATATTTTCTTTTACAAAATTAAAAATAAATTTATATTCATCTTTAATTCTTAAATATTCTGAACCCATTAAGAAATACTTAATTCTTAAATAAGATCTTAAAATGTGATCAACTATATTAGCTTTAAGTTTCTTTTCCTGGTTATATTGAATTGAATTATTTGCTTTAATATTTTTCAAGAATGTATCTACAGCTTCAGATAATCCTGCTGAATGATTTTTAATTTCAGAAGCTAAAACAGTTTCTGAGAATTTTCCATTATCATTAATAGAACCACTTGTCATTAGTAATACTAAGTAACATTTTTCATGGATTAAATCTTGATCTCCATAAAAATATTTAAACAAATCTGAACAACTTTCTCAGTAAGCTGAATTCTTAATATTATCAATTATTGACTTAGATAATTCAATTGATGCTTTTGTATTTGTTCTGTAATAGATTTTCAAAATTGATAAATATGCAATCAAGAACTTAAAGTATTTTTCATTAATATATAAACTACTTTCTCTGAATTTATCAACAATATCTCTAACAACATCAGTTATTTCAGAACTTCTAATTTCTTTTACTTTAAATAGTTTATGAACAATGAAGTCTTCATTTGCTAAAACAAAATCATTAATATAATGGATTAAAAAACATCTTTTTTGAGTTTCTGGTCCCGTAATACAAATATTTTTTTCTTTATCAAAATAGAATCTTAATTTATATTTAGACATCATTTTAGGACCTTTTTGAACATCTAAAAAGATAGTGTTTTTAGATACACCAAATGTGTCTGCATATTCTTGCATTGTTTTTTTAGCATTATTAACTACAACATCAAAACAAATATATCCTAATCTTTCTTCATGAGAGAATAAGTAAAATTCTTTTTCAATTAGTTTTTCGATTGATTCAAAATCACCTTCAAAAGTGAAACCTTCATTTCATTTATTTTTTATAATGTTCAATTTGTATTTTTTAAGTAAATCATTTATTTCTTTTATGTAAAAATAAATAGAACGTTTTTTCAAGTTTAAAGCTTTAGACATCTCTTCTATACTTGTGATTTCATTTTTGATTAATAATTTCATCAGATCTACTTTGTTTTTATTTCACATACTTTAGCCACTTCTTTTTAAATATAAATAAAATCTTATTAACTTAGTTTTAAATAGTTTTTTATTAATATTTTCTATTTAGTGCCAAGATATTTTTTAGTCATAAATAATCATTAATTTTAATTATTTATGCTTGTTGTTAATGTAATTATATATAGTGTTTTTATCATCCTATATATGTGGAATTAATCTTTTTATGATTTAATTACATTTTTTTAAAACATAAATTAATAATAATTTATAAGTTTTTTATACCACACATCAACCCCTTAATAAAATATTTTGGAGTATTGTTTGTTTAAAATTTCATATTAAATTTTTGCATTTTTTTATACTATAGATTATTAAAGTATTAAAACCCCTTATTACTTCTTATACTTATAAATTAATAATAAATAAGTTTAAGTTATATAATTTTTCTAAGACTATATTATAAAAAGAGGTAATGAATGGAACCTAATAAAATTAGTTGCTTAGTCTGACCAGAATTGAATGACTATACTGGAAAATCTGAAACTATAGCTTGTTTTACTGGAGAAGATGAGGTTGATATTGAGAAATTCATTTCAAAAATTAACATTTTTTGAAATGATTTATCTAATTGAATTATTAATTGTAATAAAAATATTTCTTTTAGCCAAAATTTAAAATTTTGATTCTCAATGGAAAAATTACTTTTAACTGAAAAACAATTAGAAGAAAAAGTAAAAGAAGGTAATGAAAGATACATAATTAAAAATTATGTAATCAAACAAGATGATTTAAATAACTTTAGCTGAAAGAAATTTAAAGAGACAGCAAAAAAAGAATTAATGGAAAATTTCAAAATCAAAGAAAAAGATTTAATTGAGTATTTAAGCTGTTTATCAAATTCTTTCTATGGACCAATTTGTGATACCTTTAGACAAGATGAGACAAATACTGTTTCAATCATTAAGATATTGCCAAGTGATCAAATGATTAATACTTTATTTAATGAGGCTATTAAATTTATTAATTCATCAGTGGTGTCTAATAAATTTCCAGAAAAAGTTATTCAAATAACTACTAAAATCTTAGAACAATATTTAAATATCCCAGATATTGTAGAAATAAAATAAGGAGAAAAACATGAAAATTATTCAAAATATTAAAAAAGATGTTTCATCACTTGGTTACAAACCGACTATTGTATATGCAGAAGGATGAAACAAAACTATTCAAGAAGCTGCAACTCAAGTTAAAAATGAAAACTTAGTTGATGTTGTAGTAATTTTTAGAACTCAAGAAGAGTTAAATGGATTTAATAACACTGCAAATGTGAAAACTATTGTTATTGAAAATAGTGACTTATCACAATATGCTAACCTTCTTTTTGATTTAAGAAAAGAAAAAGGTTTATCTTATGAAGATGCTGTTAAACTTTCAAAAGAACCAAATTACCTTGCTTGTTTAATGGTGAAAAGTAATGAAAACTGAGGGGCAATTTGTGGAATTGAATATACTACAAAAGATACTTTAAGAGCAGCTTTACAAGTTATTAAAGCTAAAAAAGGAAGTATTGTAAACAGTATCATGATTTTAGAAAGAGAAGATAAATCAATTTTTGCTTCAGATATTGGGTTAGTTATTAACCCATCAGCTGAAGAACTTTCAAAGATTGTATATAACTGTGTAGATTTCATTGTTAATACATTAAAAATTGTAAATAATAATGTTGCAATGCTAAGTTATTCAACTAATGGAAGTGGTGCTGGAGAATCTGTTGATAAAGTAAAACAGGCATTTGAACTTTATAAAACTTTACCACAAAACCCTCATGCAAATGTATATGGTGAAATCCAATTTGATGCAGCAGTAGATTCTAAAATTAGATCTAAAAAAAGTCCAGACTGTACATGAAGTGGAGATGCAAATGTATTTGTTTTCCCAAACTTAGATGCTGGAAATATCTCTTATAAAATTTTACAAAGATATGCAGGATTTGAACCAACTGGACCAATTATTATTGGATTAGATAAACCAGTAAATGATTTAAGTAGAGGTGCAGGTTTATTTGAAGTAGTTTCTTTAAGCTATGTTACTGCTTTACAAACTAAAAACTAATTTAAATAAATTTGTATTAATTTAATATAAATTGAAAGGATAACATTTTATATAGTGTTATTCTTTTTTTTATTTTTTATAAAAAGAAAATTAAAAATATAAATTGATATTTATTTTATAAATTAATTATTTAACTAAATTTGAGTTTTCTTCCTTATTATATAAATATTGAAATTTAACTTAAATATGAAAAAGAAATTAATAATTGTTGTTGGACCTACTGCTAGTGGTAAAAGTGACTTAACATTTAAACTAGCTCAAGATTTAAAAAGTGAAATTATAGTATGTGATGCTTATCAAGTTTATAAAGAAATCAGTAAAGGGATTAATAAACCTGAGATTGAAAACTTAAATGCAATTAAGCACCATTTTGTTAACCATGTATCTATTAATGAAGTTTGACATATCAAAAGATTTAAAGAAGAAATAGAAGAACTAATAAATTCCAACATGGATAAAAACTTTATATTGGAAGGTGGATCTAATTTATATATAGATTGTTTAATTAATAACTATCAGCTAAATGAATTAGATTTAACTTTGGACTATAGTAATCTATCTAATGATGAGTTATATGAAAAGCTTCAAAAACTTGATTTTGAAGAATCTTTAAAAATATCTAAAAATAATAAAAAAAGATTAATCCAAGCATTGAGAATTATTGAATCTAATAACAACACTAAAAAATCAGTATTAGACAAAAACAACAAAGAACCTTTATATGATTTTTTCTTAATTAGAATGATAATTGATAGAGATATTCTATACAAAAAAATTAATGATAGAGCAGATAAAATGTTTAAAAACAATTGAAGAGAAGAAGTTGAACAATTAATAAAAGCAAATGGTAACTCTATGATGAATACCAATGCTTTAAAGGCTTTGGGGTATGATGAAATTTATAATTCAATAATTGAAAACAGAGAAACTAATTTAGATTTAATAAAACAAAAAACAAGAAACTATGCAAAAAGACAAGAAACATGAATTAGAAATAAATTTAAAATTGATTTTAATTTTTCAAACTATGATCAATATAATGAATTATTAGACAAGTGTAAAGCATTTTTAAATGACAAAAAATAAAGTTGAACATTTATATATCCATATCCCTTTTTGCCAAGAGATATGTACATACTGTGATTTTTATAGAACTAAAACTAAAGATCCAAACATTATTAATTCATATGTCAAAAAAATAGTTTCTGAAATCAAAGAAGATAACAATCAATATAAAACAATTTATATAGAAGGTGGAACTCCTAATTTTTTAAATGACAACTTATTGGATGAATTATTATCTCCTTTAAAAAATAAGCTCCAAAATAATTATGAATTTACAATTGAAGCTAACCCTGAATTTATTACAAGTAGTCAAATTGAAACTCTTCTTAAAAATAATGTTAATCGGATTTCAATGGGAGTGCAAACAACTAATAACAATATTTTGAAATTACTAAGAAGAACTCATAATATTGAAAATGTAATTGAAGCAATTAATTTATTACATAAGCATAATATGAAAAATATCTCATGTGATTTTATTTATAATTTACCACTATTAAAAAACTCAGATTTAGAAGAAACTTTTAACTTTATTGAAAAATATAAAATTAACCATATTTCATTTTATTCTTTAGAAATTAAAGAAGGTTCAATTTTAAATAAGCAAAAATATCAAATCAATGTTGATAAAGAAGAACATCATTTAGAGCAAATTAAAGCCTATTTCAACAAGTTAAACTACTATAGATATGAAATATCTAACTGAGCTTTAGAACCTGCATATTACTCAAAACACAATATTGCTTATTGAGATCTTAAAGACTGAAAGGCAATTGGAATTTCAGGGTTTGGACTTGAAAATAATATATATTATAAAAATAATGGAACTATTCTAGATTGAAAAAAAGAAGAATCTGAATGAGATGATAATGAGTTATTTGAAAATATTTTTATAATGGGTTTAAGAAAAACTAATGGAATTGATCTATCAGTTGAAAGAAATAAAAAAGCTTATTTATATTTAAAAAATAAAATTAACCACAATTTAGTTATTATTGAAAACAATTATATAAGAGCAAAAAACATTGATTTATTAAATGATATATTGATTGATATTATTTAGTATTTTGTTAAAAAATTATTAATACCAAAGCATTGCAATATTAAAAAATGATAACTTGAATTTAGTTATCATTTTTTAATTGTTTAATTCTAATCTAGTTCAGCCAACTCTCTAGCAATTGTAGGGCACCTTTTAATCTTAGCTACATCTTTTTTAAGGACTTCAACATCTTCTTTAAGAATTTTAATATCCTCTTTTATTACAACTATTTCTTCCTTAATTCCTCTAACATCTGTGATTAGGATCTTTAGCATTTCTCTAATATCATCTGTTGGAACTATTGGTGGCAAATCAATTGAGGGTTTTGGTCTTTTCTTAATAGTAGTAAAATTCATACTTTCGTAATTCATAATTTTATATACTTAAATAGGTATTCTTTCTTTTTCTAATCTAGTTCAGCCAACTCTCTAGCAATTGTAGGACACCTTTTAATCTTAGAAACATCTTCTTTAAGAACAGCTACATCTTCTTTAAGGGTTTTAATATCCTCTTTTATTACAACTATCTCTTCCTTAATTCCTCTAACCTCTGTAATTAGTATCTTTAGCATTTCTCTAACATCATCAGTGGGAACTATTGGTGGCAAATCAATTGAGGGTTTTGGCCTTTTCTTAATAGTAGTAAATTCCATATAACACTTGACTCCTATTGTATCAAACACATCGCCATTTTGTTCATCTACATATGTCTCAAAAATTTTAGTTAGATTTTTAACATTGACAGTTTTACAGCCTTTTATAATGCTAATAAAATCTTTTTCTTTCATTGAACCAGTAAATGATTCTGGCATATTATTTTTGTTAATCTTCATAATCTTAATTAAGTAACTAGACCTCTAAATTTAAGCTCTAATAAATTGTTTGAAAGATTATATATTAATTATAAAACACTATTATTTTTGATGTTTTATATTTAATATATTTTTCATCAAATTATTATTAAATTAACTTAGGTGTCTGAACTCCTTTCTTCAAAAAATATTTAAATAGAAACTGAACATGCAATAAAACAGCAATTGCATTTATATTAGTTTAGATACTGTTTAAATAGCAAATTCAAAATATTATTAAGTTTTTTAAAACTTAATGGAGGTGTAACATAGCAGATATCAATATCTTTGCTTATTAACAAAATAAAGAGTGTGATTCTATTGATTGTTTAAATTAACTACATTTAAACAATTTTTTTAAATGTCCCTCTTTTATGTCTCCATTATATTAATGTAAAAATTTAGGTGCAATGTCATAAAAAAGATAAAAAATAAAAAACCTATCAGAATTTTTGTTCTAATAGGTTTTTTAAATTTTGCATTTTTAATTAAATATCAGTGAAATCATAGCTTAAGCTATCAAATTCTAAATCATTTTGTTCTTCACCATCTTCTGCTAATGCATTTCTATTAACTACAGACTCATTACGAGAATTATTACTATTTAATTTATTGTTTTCATATAGTTTGTTCATGTCATTCATAGTTATAATTTCTGCTTTTTCAGCATAATCAACAGTGTCATTTAATTGTTGGTGACTTAATTTATCTAAATATTCTTTTTGTGATAAATGCTCTTCAAGGTGTTGGTTTCTATTGTTTAGAGTTTCATCAAATACAATAGGTTCTTCAGCTTGATATAATTCAATTCCCATATTGTTAAGCATTTCATCTGTTAAAGCTAAATCAATTCTTTTTGTACGTCCTTCATCATCATATAAGTTACCATCTGGACCAACAAATATTTTAACTTCTTTAACAACTTCAATTGGAACTGTAATTTCTTTATATACAGTAATTGGTGGAGTTTCTTTAACCACTTCAATTGCTACTTCTTTAACAACTTCTTTTTCAACTTCAACTTCTTTAATAATCTCAATAGGAACTTCTTTAATTACTTCAATTTCTTTAACTACTTCTACTGGGATTTCTTTGATTACTTCAACTTCTTTTACAACTTCAACTGGAATCTCTTTAATAATTTCTTGGATTTGAGTTGTAGTTAAATGACCTCAAATTTGAGCAACAATACTTTCTGGAACTTCTTTAATAATTTCAGAGATCTCTTCATTTGATTTGTTTAATAAAAGATTTTTTAAATCATTTAAAGAAATATTATTGATGTCAGCATCTACATATACTTCTTTTATTATTTCTTTTTCAATTGGAATTTCTTTAATTACTTCAACTGGGATTTCTCTAATAATTTCTTTAAATTGAGTTGATGATAAGTTACCTCAAATTTGAGTAACAATATTTTCAGGAATGTCTTTAACAATTTCAGAAATCTCTTCACTTGATTTACTTAAAAGAATATTTTTAAAGTCTTGTAATGTGAATTCATCTAAATCTGAACCAATCTTAATATCTCTAATAATTTCAACTGGAACTTCTTTGATAACTTCTCTTTCAATCTCAATTTCTCTTATTACTTCAACTGGGATTTCCCTAATTACTTCTTTTTCAATCTCAATTTCTCTAACAACTTCAACTGGGATTTCTTTGATAACTTCAACAGGAACTTCTCTAACAACTTCTACAGGCATCTCTTTGATAATTACTTCATTGTTTGAGTTAATGTTTCCTCAAATTTGTTTAATTATGCTTTCTGGAACATCTCTAATAATTCTTGATATTTCACCATCAGTTTTTTCTAAAAGCATTTGTCTTAACTCTTCTATTGAAGGTTCAGTTGATGCTCTTCTATTTTCTTTAAAAACATTTCTATTAACATTAGGTCTTTTAGGGAAAACATTATATTGTTTAGCATTAATTAGGTGTCTTGAAATTTCAGAGATGAAAAGGTTTAAATCCATTTTTTTGCTTAATAAGTATAAATAGTCTTTATCTGAAAGCTTAATATTTTTAAGTAAGTAATCAATCTCTTTAAGATCTTTTTTATTAGATCTAATTAAACTATCTATTGTTTTTTTAGAATGAATTTTATTAACTAATATATTTGTTATTGCACTCAATTCATATTCAAGGTTTTGTATTCTTATTGAATATTCTTGTTTTTCATGCAATAAATTAGTTCTCATTTTTCTTGCATTCAGAACTCTAATATTATTTTTGATAATTTTAACTTTGTTAATTAATTGTTGTTCTAAAAGAATTTTGTTGAAATTTTGATTTTTTAAATTGCTCATAAGTAATAAAGTCCAAAAAGATGAATATCATATTAATTTTATCAATTTAAAAATGTAAACTCAAATTTTAGTATAAATTTTTATTATAAATCAAAACCTTAAAATTTTTAAAAAAGTTTTCATATTAACAAAAAAATAAAAAAGTACTAATAACTTAGCACTTTCATTTATTTAGATCGATTGAGATCCATCATTAAAAATAATAACATTATTGCTTTTAAAGGTTTGTTTAACATCAATTACTCTTTGATTAGAACTTCCAACTCATTTTAATCTTGGATTGAACTTAGCTAACTCAAACTTACCATCACAAACTACATCTAATAAATTAATGTAATCAATTCTAGTAATAATGTCTTCTCACATGTAACCAGTATAAAGTCACTTTGTTTTATTTGGAAATTTCAATGAAATTTCTTTCACTAACTCTCCAACTTTTTCAATATTAACAGGGTGTAAAGGATCACCACCACTGAAAGTAATCCCATCAACATAATCTTTTTCTAATTCAGCAAATAGTTCTTTTTTTGCTTCTTCATCAAAAGGGATTCCACCTTTTAAAGAGTGTGTTATGGGGTTATGACAACCCTTACAAGCATGAGAACATCCAGCGACTCATAAAACTACTCTGATTCCATAACCATTTAGCATATCATCTTTTGTAATGTTATGATATCTCATCTTACATACTCTTTCTTTCTGCTATTTCAGCCATTTTAGCATCATTTAATCTAGTATCACCAGATACTCTAGAATATGAAAGGTACCCATTCATTCTTTCAATTTTTGTAAGGTTAGTTGAAGAACATTGAGGACATTTATTCATGTTTAATTCTTGATGACCACAGTCTCCACAATAAGATAAAGATAAGTTAACACCTTCATAGAAGCCCATTTTCATTGCTCTTTTGATTAATGATTTAATTGCTCCAACATTATAGTTTATTGGGTATTTAACATATTGGATTTTTCCACCATTTGATAAGTTTCAAAATCTTTTTTCTAAGTCTTGTTTTTGGATTGGAGTAATATCTTCTGTAACATGACAATGGAATGAGTTTGAAACATAAGGTTTATCAGATACTCCTTCAACAATTCCATATTTTGATCTAAATTGTTCAACTTGTAATCCACATAAACTTTCAGCAGGTGTTGCATAAATTGCATATAAGATTTTATCTTCATTTTTGAATGATAAAACTTTTTCATTAATATATTCTAATGTCTTAATTGCAAATTCACCATCTTCAACAAGTGTCTTGTTGTTATAAAGCATTTGTAATTCATTTAATGCAGTAAATCCAAATGAAGCAGTACATGTTTTTAGAATTGGTTTAATTTTTTCATTTGGTTTTAAATTACCACCATAAAATCCACCTTGGCAGTATGCTAATGGATTTGTTGAAGCTCTCATTTCACCTAAGTAGTTATAAGTTCTAATGTGAAGTTGTCTAATCATTTCAAGATAGTAATCTAGAGTTTCATGAAAGTCTTTATTTTCTTTTCTAGATTTTTCTAAAATCATTGGTAGATGTAAACTAATTGCACCAATGTTGAATCTTCCAACATAAACAGGTTTATCAGTTTCATCTAATGGATACATTCCGCCTTTTTCATATCAAGGAGATAAGAATGCACGACACCCCATTGGAGAAATTACTTCTTTATACTTTTTATAAATATCACATACATATCCTTCACCTGTTAAACTTAATCAATCTGGATACATAGTTTTTGAAGAACATAAAACACCTTCTTCAAATAAATCTTCATTAACCTTATTTTCACCATGTAAGTTTTCATCATATAAGAAAACAATTTTAGGGAATAAAACAGGACGTTTTTTACCTTCTTCACCTTGTCCTTTAGCTCTTACTTGTAAACAAGTTTTAGCTGCCATTTTAGAAAATTGATCAGTTCCAAGTCCAATTGTAATGGCAATAAAAGGATAGTCACCACGAGATGAACCAACAGTATTGAATTTGTATTCTATTCCTTGTCATCCTTGAGTAAAGTCATTCTCTAAATCTGATAAAGCAACTTCTTGAGCTTTGTCATAGTTAAGACCTAAACTTAAATATTTATTTAAATATTTTTCATATGAAAGTTTTGCATACTTTCCTAAAATTTTATCAATTTCAGGAAGTGTAAAACCTCCATATTGTTGAGCTGCAGTTGATAAAACAACATCACCTATTACATTAAAAGCTGAAGATAAAGTTTTAGGTTCATTGTATCAAATGTTACCCATTTCAAATCCACCTTTTAATACATTAGCTAAATCAAATAAACAACAGTTCATTGTATCTCTTCTAGCAGATGAATCATGAATATAAATATATCCATCATTAAAAGCTTGAAGTTCATCAGTTGTTAAAAAGAATTTTTTGTATAAAGCTTTATTTAATTCATTAAAAATTAAACTTCTTTTAGTTGAAACTAAAGCACTATCAGAGTTACTGTTTTCTTTATCACCTATATACATAATAGATTGACTTCTTTTATAAACATCATCCAACATGTGAATGAAATCTTGTTTATAGTTTCTATAGTCTTTATAAGACTTAGCAACAGCAGGATAAAGTTCTTCTAAGCTTTTTTCTACTAAGTTATGCATTAAACTAATATGAATTTCACTATATTCACTTTGTCTGATTTTATCTAAGACATTATTAACAATTTTATCTAAATCTTGTTCAGTGAAGTTAACCATAACTCTAACTGCTGATTTTGAAACAGCAGTTTTAATCTTATTAGGATCAAAACTTTGTTTAGTATTATCTTTCTTGATAATTATTAATTGTTCATTTGTATACATAAGCAATAAATCTCCTTTTTAATAATCTGAAACAGAAATAAAAGATAGTAAAACATTGATACTTTAGTATGATTATTATCAATTATTTCAACTAATATATTTTTACTTATAAAAAGCTTTTCAATAATTTGAAAGCAATAAGATATTAAAATAAAAAACTCAAAAGAGAATAAATAAATTATTTTTTTTGATTAATTTTTATAAATGTTTATTTTACTAAAAATCTAAATATTTGTGGTATATAGTTAAGAACTATTTTTTGTTAATCATCATTTTGTCAATTGCTTCTAAAACAAAAGTAGATGGTTCATTATCAATTATATATTTTGCATGTTTTTTAATACTTTCAGGTGCACTTTGTCTAGTTACACTATCTTTGATTAATTGAAACATTTCAATATCATTATCTGAATCACCAAAACAAATTAAATCATCAGTATTTAATTTTAAATTGTTATCTAGTAAATATTGGATGGCATAACCTTTATTTATATTTTTCATACAAATTTCTAAATAACATGGTCCACAAACTACAAAATCAAAATACTTTCCTCATTTTTCACAAAGTTCATTTCTAACTTTTTCAAACAAAGTTTCATCTCTTTCAAATTCTTTGTCATATACATACAAAGCTACTTTGTAAATTTTATCTGTAGTAAATCTTTTAGATATAACAAGATTTAAACAATCAATATTGGTAGACATTCTAGCTACATACTTACCAATATAATGACTAAATATTTTAGATTCATTATTAATATAGTACATTGCATCTGTGTTGTTATCAGTATGAGTAAAAACTGAAATAATAAAATGGTTGAAATAATTAGTATTTAAAAAATCATAGATTTCTTTAACTTTATGAGCTTGAACATCATCAAAAGTTCTATTTGAAATTAATTGCTTATTTTTATAATCATAGATTTGTGCACCAGCAATCCCAATAACATATTCAATATTATTAATATTATTTTTCTTTAGCATCATTAATACATCTTGATAATGTCTTCCAGTTGCAATGCTTAATCCTATATTATATTGGTTTAGTTCACCAATTCTTTTAATTAAATTTGGATCAAATGTAGGCACATTATTTCTAGTGTGAATTAAAGTACCATCAACATCTGAAAAAATATGTTTGTATTTTGTCATTATTATTCCCTTTGTAAAATAATCAACAAAATTATTTTAAATAAATACGAGAAATATTTTTTATAAATTTTAAAATCTTTGCAATAAATAATTGCTTGATGAACTATTTTATTTAAATAAAATAAATCCTTAATAGTAGTTAATATTTTTTATCGATAAAATATTCTTTTAGTAAAATCTAATAGTGAAAATTTAGTATGAATAGCAACAAGGACAAGATTAAAGTTATTAAAGTTTTTGAAGCATTTGCGGGAATTGGTTCACAATTCAAGGCTTTAAAAAATATTGCAAGAAGCAAAAATTGAGAGATTCAACATAGTGGTATGGTTGAATGATTTGTTGACGCAATTGTTTCATATGTGGCAATTCATTCAAAAAATTTTAATCCTAAAATTGAGCAATTAGACAAAGATATTTTAAGTATTAGCAATGATTCTAAAATGCCTATAAGTGAATATGGAATCAAAAAAATAAATAACACTATTAAAGCAAGTTATTTGAATTATGCAAAAAAACACTTTAATAATTTATTTGACATTAAAAAAGTTAACAAAGATAATTTTCCTAAAAACATTGATATTTTTACATATTCATTTCCATGTCAAGACTTAAGTGTCCAAGGATTACAAAAAGGAATTGATAAAGAACTAAACACTAGAAGTGGTTTATTATGAGAGATTGAAAGAATTTTAGAAGAGATTAAAAACTCATTCAGCAAAGAAGAAATGCCAAAATATCTTTTAATGGAAAATGTTAAAAACTTATTAAGTCATAAAAACAAAAAAAACTATAATACTTGATTAAAGCAGTTAGAAAAATTTGGTTACAAATCTAAAACATATTTATTAAATTCTAAAAATTTTGATAATTGTCAAAATAGAGAAAGAGTTTTTTGTTTATCAATAAGAGATGATTATCTAGAAAAAACAGGTTTTAAATTTAAAGAATTAGAAAAAGTTAAAAACCCTCCAAAAAAGATTAAAGATATATTAGTTGATAGTAGCAATTACAAATATCTAAATTTAAACAAATATGAAACCACTACTTTTAGAGAAACTAAAAGCAACATCATTTCAAGATCTCTTAAAAATTACACAACTTTTAACAGTGAAAACTATGTATACAATATCAATGGTATTGGGCCAACTCTTACTGCATCTGGTGCAAACTCAAGAATTAAAATTGAAACTCAACAAGGTGTAAGATATTTAACACCACTTGAATGTTTTAAGTATATGCAATTTGATGTTAATGATTTTAAAAAAGTTCAATCAACTAATTTAATTTCTGAAAATAAAATGATTTATATTGCAGGAAACTCAATACCTGTAAAAATCTTAGAAGCTATTTTTAATACATTAGAGTTTGTTAATAATGAGGAATAAAATGGATAAAAAGTTTTACGGTTTTTCTATTCCTTTTGTAACTAAAGCTGTTTTAAACAAAAGCTCTAATGGATGTAAAATTAGTGGCACTGCATATTATATTTATGACAAAGATTTAGATTATAAAATTATTAAACAGTTTATCCAAGTATCTGAAGTTGAATTTAGACCAACTGATAAAGAAATGATTAAACCCACAAAATACTATAAAAAGAATTCTGAATCATTTAAGAAAATTAGACATGGAATATTAGAAGAATATCAGGCATCTAAAGGTTTAGATAAAAATAAAATTTCAAAAGAAAATAAAGAAACAAACAGATTAAAGATTGAAGATCAAAACATTATTAATAAAATTAATAATTGCTTATTGTCAGCTAATAAAGTAAAAGACTCAATTTCATTTTTTACAGGTTCTAATCCATCAGGTGCAGAACAAAATAACAGAGCATCAAATGAAATTATCTATTATCCAAAATCGTGTGATCAATCATTTAAAAACTTTAATGGGTACAATTTCACTAATCCTTTCAATAGAAATGAAATCTATAAAATTAACAAAAATATCCATATTAATTCTGTAAAGAACATTGAATTAATTTCTTTACTAGATTATTTAGAATTAAATCCAAAAGCTAAAGAATTGTTAGATGATTACAATTACACAAAATATTATTTACTAAACAATGATTTTGATTTAAATATTTTAACCTTTGAAGAATTGCAAGTTTTTAACAGTAAATTAGAAAAGCAAATTTTTAGTAATAATAGCAAGGTTAAAAGTGACAAAATAAAAGAAGAAATAACTGAATTGATTAACAATTATAAATCTCAGGATTTGGAAGAAAGAGATTTAAAAGAGAACTTAAATAAATTAGAAAATTCTCTTAGAAAATATCAAAAAGCTCTTTTAAATATTGAACTTAAAGAGATAATAGATTTACCAAAAAATAAAGGGATTGAAAACAAAAATAATATTATAAACTCATGTGAAAAAGATAGTTTCTTTTGTTATGAAGTTGCCCATATTGTTCCTGTAAAATTATCCAAACAAAGTGAAAAAACAATGTGAGAAATAGCTGACCCTAATAATTGTTTGTTACTATCTCCAAACACACATAAAGCTTATGATTTAAAATACATTTATTTTAATGAAGAAGGTAATTGTTATTACCTTTCAGACAACAGGAGATATGAAGTTCCCAATATTAAACAAGAGTGACTTAAACCAGAAAGAAAATTATACTTAAAGAAATCTTATCAAGAGAGAATGAATGATAAAACTAAACACTAGATTATTAAAAAAATATCTAATATTTCTATTAGATATTTTTTTAAGTTTATAAATTTGATAACTATGGTTTTACAATGGTTTTACACGTAATCCTGATTTATCACGGAAACCACCAATTACAATTGTAATTAAATCAACTATTCAACCTATTCCTAAAATTCCACCTGTAAGTAAAAATAAAACACCAGTTCCAATTTTACCTACATAGAATCTGTGAATCCCAAATACTCCTAAAAAAATTACAAAAAGTAATGTTACAACTCAACTATTACTACTTACAGTTTCTCTGTTATTGCTCATAAATCTCCTATAAAATTGCTATCAAAATGTTTTAATAATATCAACAGAATATATTATAAGGTTAAAGCATTTCATAATAACTTAAAAATGTTTTAATATGTATTAAAACTAAAATAAACTTATTTATCAATTATCTAAAAAATAAATTGGCTCATTTTTATCAAAAGATTTTGTTTTGCAAATCTTTGTTTTAATTTGACTTTCTTCTTTTAAAACAAAAAATCTTTTATCTAGGTTTATATAAGAATTAATTGTTGTTTCATAAGGTAAAGAAGAAATTAACTTAATAAAATCTCTTTGATCAAAAAAAGCATATTTTTCTATTTCTTTAATTTTAGGGTCATATATCAAATAAGAACGATTAGACATTATTATTTGGTAACCACATTTCAAATACAGTTTTAAGTATTTTTTATTTTCCTTTTCAGTTTTATATACAAAGTTATCAATGTTGTTATCTCTTAAAAATTGAATATTAATTTTATTGATGTTTTCATAGTTTGTCTTTTCATTGATGTTATCAAATTTTAAAAATTGATCTTTTCTTAAAATTCATTTAGAAAATTTTGTACATTCTACAAAATCAAAATGTTTGTATATATCTCAATTATGAGATTGGATAAAAATAAAGTCAGTAAATAATTTCATTTCATCAATAAATTTAGATAAGTATTTAGACATTATTTTTTTATTTTGATATTCTTTTTTTACTGCTACTGCAAATATTAAAAAAGCTTCATGTTTTTGATTTTTGTAATAGATTCTTTTAGGTGTAAAAAAAGTAATCATAACTAATTGATCTTTATCAACAACACCATAAAACTTTGAATTCTTTAAGTAATTATTAATTAATTCTTCTCTATATTCAATTTCATCATTAAATGCTTCATCATATAATTGTTTAACTTGATTAATATCAACTTCTTTTATGTCTTTAACTATTTTCATATTTGCTTTCACTATTAAATAAAAATCTTCGGGTTTAGTTATAATACATTTTTAATATTATTTGATAACAACAAGAAATAAAAAGTGTTAGTTGATTACTAACACTTTTAATTTAATGAGAAATATATTTTAGAAAAAGAACTCAAATAAGCTTGATGTTAAATCTGTTGTTTTTTCTTCATCATGACAACTACATTCTTTTCTATGAGGTAATTTTTTATCTGACCTTTTTTCAAATGGTAACCCTTCCCTAAAGAAAGCATTATCTAAAAAATTAGAATTTAATTTATTGAAAAAACCTTCTAGATATTTTCTATTTGATAAATTGTTTTCTTTGATAGCTTTAATATATTCAGTTTTTGAAACATCTTGGCCATTGACCTTATAAGTTTCAATTGTCTTCCCATTTTCTGTAACCACAGAATATGAGCATTCAAACTTATTATTTCTATCTAATTCTTCAATTTCCTTTTTGGTTAATTGAATTTTATTTTCTATTTCATTAATAGTTTTTTTATGTTCATTAATTTTTAAAAGATCTTCATTTGATAATTCTGACTTTTCAAAAAGTAAATTATTTAATTGTCTTTTTAATAACTCTTTTTGGACTTCTAATTCATGAATATTTCTATATTTATTCATTTTGTTAATTTTGTTTTCCATATTATCCTCCAAATGATTTACAAATATATTTTAGCACTCTTTATATCAAAGTGCTAATATTCTAGTTAAATTTTTTTAAAATATCTTAGATTACTATTTTTAGATTATAATTTTTGTTAGAGCATTAACTAATTATTAAATATGAATAGACATAAAATTTTAAAAACAATGTATAAGCTTTCAAAGAAAGCATGAAGGTTTTGAATTGCTGGAATATTTTTAATTATTATTGGTATTATTACTTTCTTTGCTACACCATTTGTAGTAAACTCAGTTTTTAATATTTCAAGTACTACAGATTTTAGCTCAACAGCTTTACAAACCAAACAAACAATTGCTGCAATTATGACTTATTGTTCTTATGGGTTATGAGTAATTGGAGGAATATTATCTTTTGTTGTTGGTGAGATATTTGCAGGATACGCAATCTATGAATCTGTAAAATTAAAAAACTATGATAAAGAAAATTTATATTATGATTATTCTTTATTAGCAGTAGCATCTGCATTTCTATTACCATTTATATTCTTAAATTATTTATCTTTACAAGTAAGTAAAGAAATTAAATATTTTGAAAGAAGCAATCCAAATGAGTTTATGGTTGATTTAATTTCCGAAGAAGAATTTAACTCATATGACCCTACAGCAAAACTACAATACTTTACCTACCTTTTAGAAAACAATGTAATTGATGAAGATGAATTTGTTTATTTAAAAGAAAGAGAAAATTTAAAAGATATTGAAGATAAACATAAAGATTTTAGAAATTCAGATGACCAGGTTTTAGCAAATGTTTTTGAAGGAGAAAATGAAGAAGAAGTTCCTCAAGCTAAAGACAAAAAATCTAAAAAGAAACCAAAACCAATTTATTATGAATTAGAAAAAGAATTACCACCAATTAATCATAATAAAATGTCATCTCCAATGGATCAGTTAGCTTATAGTGATGAACTTAACAAACCAACTAACTTTGCTGAAGATGACCAAGAATACATTAAAAAATTAAAAGAAGAAACAAATTAATGTTTCTTCTTCCCCGATTGAAATGTGAAGTGCAACATGCAAAGTATAATTTGTGTAGCACCTAACATTTCAATTTTTTATTTATTGGGATAAAAAAAGGTGCCCCCATATAAACGCACAAAGGAACACCAATTATGTTTTACACTACAATTACTCTAAATGATACTAACAAATACAGACATTTGTCTTATGGTGAAAGAGAAATAATAGGACATATGTATTTTGTTCAAAAGAAAAATATTAACCAAATAGCAACAGAATTAAAAAGACATAGATCCACAATTTTAAGAGAGATCAGAAGAAACAATAATGTTGAAGGATATAGTGCTGAAAAGGCACAGAAAAAATATATAGAAAGAAGAAACCATAAAAACTTTTTTCTATGACAAAAATACAAAACTTTCTCAGAATTATTTGCAGAAAAATACAATTGCAAATGACATGGTGTGGAATTAACTAGACACTATATAAAAGAAAATTATCCATGTGTTTTAGTTCCTTCCACTAAACAAATTTATAACTGAATACAAACAAATAAATGAATTAAAAAAAGATCAGACAATCTAAGAACTGCTTATATAAAAGGTAGAAAAAG
Source organism: Malacoplasma penetrans HF-2 (assembly GCF_000011225.1). Taxonomy (NCBI): domain Bacteria; kingdom Bacillati; phylum Mycoplasmatota; order Mycoplasmoidales; family Mycoplasmoidaceae; genus Malacoplasma; species Malacoplasma penetrans. The sequence goes on along the minus strand of NC_004432.1, from coordinate 625,358 downwards.
AAAAAAAGGAATGTTCTCAAAATTTGATGAAAAGTATGTACATCCCTTCTGAATGAGACCAAAACACATACTTAATAGAAAAGAGTTTGGTCATTGGGAACTAGACTTAGTCATAGGAAAAAGACAATCTGGTTATAGCAATTTATTGGTAATGGTAGAAAGAAAAACTAGAAATTCATTTATTACTAAAGTTGAGAACAAAAATCCTTTCACTATTAACTCAGCAATAAAAAGTTTAGTTAATAAAAACAACTTACATGTAAAGACAATAACAATAGATAATGGAATAGAATTCTCAAAAATAGGAATTGCAGCTTATTGAATAAAATGTAAAGTTTATTATTGTGAACCTTATGCTTCATATCAAAGGGGTTCAAATGAAAATGTTAATGGATTGATTAGAAGAGTGTATAAAAAAGGTACAGATTTTTCTTTGTTAAGTGATGCAGAAATAAACAATCTCCAAAACAAAATTAATAGAATGCCTAGAAAAATGTTTAACTATATGAGTAGTGATCAGTACTACAAAAAATGTATGAATTCTTTAAACTGATAAAATAAAAAAATTCTGCTCCCTTTTTTGAGGTAACAGAATTTCTTATGCTAACATTAATGTTGCACTTCATATTTCAATTAAGGAAGAAGAAACAAATTAATGTTTCTTCTTTTTTATTTTAATAAATTGCTAGATAAAAATAATATAAAGCAATAATTTGCTTAATCTCTAATAAACTAAAGATTTAAATTTAACATTTTTAAAATAACATCGGCTATTCCAATTAAACTAACAAAAGTTTATATTCATTTACTAAACCAACATAAATAACATTATTTTAATTGATTTTTGGCGTAACTATTTTGTTAACAATTTTTAATCTATTATATTTATTAATTATTTGATTTTTATCATTATTTCTTAAACTATTTATAATAATATTTATATTTCAAATTTCTTAATTATTTGATCTAATATTTGATTCAAAAATCAGTCAAAGTAACAAGTTTCACAATTGGATTCTTTTGTTCAATACAAATATTTTTTGATAGCAAAAGGTTTTTGTGTACTATCTAAATCATTGAATGGAATTCATTTTTGCTCTATTAAATTATTGTATAGACCTTTTTCATTTATGTCACAATTTAAAACTTTTTCAGACATAATATTTCTTTTAGAAAGTAAATCACACAATTTATCTATTTCCATATTTACATTTCAGTTATCAAAATTTTCAATATATTTTTTAACAGGATTTCAAACTTCAAATAATTCTCCACTACTAGGATGAACAGCTTTTGATAATTCTGAATATATAGCTGAAATTTTATCTAAATCTATTGTTTCATTTTTACTGGTGTCTGTACACTTTTTTCAATAAATCAAAGAATTTAAATAATAATTTTTAGTTTCATTTTTGCTAGAAACTTCTTTCAACATATCCAAAAAATATTCTTTAAATTTGTGCTTATATTTATCCTTATTTGATTTTAAAATCTCCAAAAAAGATCTCAAACTTACTAATAACTTATATTTAAAACTGTCATTAATTACAGTGTACACATTATGAAGTATAACTTCATAAGTAGGTTCCATCTTTGTGCTTTTTACTTTTTCATAAATTGGATTAATTTTTTCCTTAATTCACTTTTTCGCTTTTTTTATATGTGTGTAATAACAAATAATTTGTTTATACAGTTCAGATAACTCTTTACCAACAGGATGATTTTTTAATTCTTCAAATGATTCTTTATCCATAATTTAAACCTTTCCACTATAAAATCTGCTTTTCAAAAATTTAATAGTGAAACAACTAATTTCTCTAAATTCATCATAATATTTAAAGTAACACATAAAACAAGAAAAATAGACATTTAGATGTTTTTTTATTTAAAAATGATTTTTAAAATTTGCTAAATTTAAAATAAAAAGAGTTGTTTATAACTACATTTTTAGGTTATTAACTAATTGTTTTTAAAGTTATCAATAAAAGTTAAAAATTCATAGTTAATAGTTAGAAAATTAATAGATTCAAAATTATCTTCATCTACAATTCCATTAACTTCTTTAGCTAATCTTTTGATTTTCTTTTTATCTGCATCAGTATTGTCAAAATCTAAAAAATATGAAAAGAAGTTATTGATATGTAAAAAATCACTTAATTCAAAATAACTAAAAAAGAAAATTGAATTATTGTTAGATAATTCAATTTGAAGATTATTTTTAAAATCAAAAAATGTTATTTTGTTGTTATCAACATTTTCAGGGTTAACAAAAACTCCAAAATTAATTGAATATAGACTGAAGTTATCAATATTACTTTTTAAATAAGAACAAATCTCTTCTTTACTCTTATTAAAATTAATTTCAAAATTATCTTCAGATTCTGATTCTTTAAAATTTAATAAGAAATAAAAATTAACATTCTTATTTGATTCAGAAATGAATTTAGAAATAAATTTAAGTCAATTAATATTTTCTTTGAAATCACTATTAACTATCAGTTTACTAACTTCAAAAACTACATTTATTTTGTCTTCCATAATTGTTCTACTTCTGTTTCCAATAATTGGTCTAGTAAATTATTATCCTTGATTTGTTTATATATCTCTTTTCTTAAATTGAAACGATAAATAAATTTTAATTTGTTTTCAAATTGTTCTAATTCATTTTTAGATTTTTTAATACTATCATGAATTGCAGTTCTAGACACATTATTATTAGCAGCAATTTCAGATAAAGATAAATCATTAAAATAATAATCTATTAAATTTTGTAGTTGTTTATCAGTTAATAAATTACCATAGAAATCAATTAATAAACTAATTTGACTTAAATCTAATTCTTTCATTTTAAATAACTAATTCCTTTGTAATTCCATCAACAAACTTTTCTAAATCAAATGCCGATAAGTCTTCTAGTTTTTCGCCAAGACCAATATATTTAACAGGAATATTGAAGTTGTCTTTAATTGATAATACTATTCCACCCTTTGATGTACCATCCATCTTAGTCAAAATGATTCCTGTAATATTTGTAATCTCTTTAAATGCTTTAGCTTGCATAATTCCAGATTGCCCTAATGTTGCATCTAAAACTAATAAGTTTTCATGAGGGGCAGTGTCATCGAATTTATGAATAACTGAGTGAATTTTTTCCAACTCTTTCATTAAGTTTATTTTGTTATGTAATCTACCAGAAGTATCACAAATTACTAAATCATAATTTTCATCTTTTCCTTTTTTGACTCCTGTAAAAATTACAGAAGCTGGATCTTGTCCTTCTTTATCAGGTAAAACAATATCACATTTTAATCTTTGAGATCAAATGTTTAATTGTTCAACTGCTCCTGCTCTAAAAGTATCACCTGCCACTAATAAAACCTTTTTATCTTTTTTAATAAAGTGGTTAGCAATCTTAGCAATTGAAGTAGTTTTACCAACACCATTTACACCCATAATCAATAAGATATTAGTTCTATCTTTTTTAATATCTAAAAATGTATTAGTGTCAGTATCTTGAATGTAATAAGTAAAAATTTTATCAACAATAATTTCTTTAATTAAATCAGGGTCTTCAACATTTTGGAAAGTTATTTCTTCTCTAATAGCATCAGTAATTTTGTTTGTTGCTAAAACTCCAACATCATAAGATATTAAAAGTTCTTCAATGTTTTCATAAAACTCTTCATCAACTTTTTTAAATTTCTTAACAATTTCAGTAATTGCTTTTGAAAGTGTAGAAGAAGACTTTTTTAATCCTTCATCAAATTTCTTTTGTTTTTCAGGAAGTACCTCTAAAATCTCAGCTTGTTTTTCAATATTTTTTTCTTCAATTTTTGCTGATAGATCTTCTAAGCTACCTTCTTTTTTACCTTTTAATTTATTAACAATTTTTTTAAAAAAACCAAATGCCATATTAAACCTCAATTAACTACTTAAATTATTCTTGATCATCTGAAGCATATTTTTTAGCTTCTTGAACTTTTGATTGGAACATAATTGTAACACCTTGTTGTTGCATTGTTGCTCCATACAATTTATCACAACGTAACATTGTTCCTTCACGGTGAGTAATTACAATAAATTGTGTTTCATTTGAATATGCTGAAATAATATCACCAAATCTTTCAACATTTGATGGGTCTAAAGCAGATTCAGCCTCATCTAATACTACTAATGGGAATGAACTTACTTTTAGAATTGAGAACAACACTGAAAGAGCAACTAATGTTTTTTCTCCACCTGATAATGCAAATAATGAATTAACATGTTTTCCTGGTGGGTTTGCTCTAATATCAATCCCAGAAGTTAAAATATCTGTTGGATCTGTAAAATTGATTGAACAAGATCCTCCTCCAAATAAGTATTTAAATGTTTTTGGAAGTTCTTCATTAATTTGAATAATTGTTCTTTCAAAGTCTTCATGAGCCTTTTGATCAAGTTCTTTAATTGTGTCTAAGATATTTTCTTTTGCTTGAGTAATTTCAATTTCTTCATTTCTCATTTTTTCATATCTTTCAGACTTTTCTTTTAACTCATTTACAGCATCCATATTAATTGGACCGATATACCCAATTTCTTTTGAAAGTCTTTCAATTCTATTTCTTGCTGCTTGATCTGAAATTTCTAATGGTTGACTATATTTTTCAATTGCATTTTCAATTGTCATTTTATAAGTATCATTTAGCTTTTGTTTGCTAACTTCTAATACTGATTTACTTCTAACTTCAGTTTCAGTAAGTTCTACAATTACATCAGTACTTTCATTTAACAATTTTCTATTTTGATCAATATTAGTTTCTAAATCATTAATAGTTTTTTTAAGTTCTCTTTTAGTATTTTCATTAGTATTTAATTCATAAGTTACTTTTTCTTTTGAGTTATTTAAGCTATTTAATCTATCTGTAATTTCTTTAATATCTTTAGCAAGGTTAGCTTCAGAATCACCAAAGTTTTTCTTAGTAGATTTTTGATATTCAGTTTTTAGTTTAACAATTTCTTCAGATAATGTTTTTTCAGAAGAGAAGTAAATCCCTAAATTAATTTTTCTTTCTCTAACTTTTGAATCTAGATCAATGATTTGTAATTCAACTTCTGCTTTTCTATTTTCTTTAGTTGCTAAAGTCTTTTTGTTTTCTTCTATTTCTTTTTCAATTGCTTTGATTTTTTTATCAACTGAAACTAATGAATCACTAAGATGTTTTGTATAACCTCCAGTTATTACCCCATGAGGATTAATAATTTGTCCATCTAAAGTAACAATTTTATAAAGTTGATAAGTATATTTAGATATTTCTAAAGCTTGTTCAAAATTATTTGCAATAATAACCTTATTTAATAAAACATCAAATACTGGTTTAATTTTTTTATCACATTTTATAAGTTCACTAGCAATGCCAATAAAGCCATCTAATTGCAATAAGATTTGATGGTGTTCATCACGCATTGGCTTTGGATTCATATCATAAACCGGCATAAATGTAGCAACACCAGCAGTATTATTAATTAAAAAATCAATTGCTCTTTTAACATCTCTACTTGTGTTCACAACAATGTTTTGACTATTTTTACCAAGAGCAGTTGTAATTGCTTTTTCATGGATTGGATCACATTTAACAAAATCTAAAACACTTCCTAAAACTCCAGTTAAAGCTTGTTTATTATCCAAAATAGCTTTAGCCCCACCACCAAAATTTGGTTTAGATTTTAAAAGAACAGAAAGGTGTTCTAAATCACTTTCTTGTTTAGTAACTGTTTTAGATAAATCTAAAATTTCTTTTTCTAAAAGTTTACTTTCATATTTTAAATTATCTAGCTTTTCTGTAAATTCACTAACTTCACTTTTGTTTCTTTCAAGAATACTATTAACTGTTGATAATTCTTTTTCTTTAACAATAATTGAAGTTTCAATAGCATTTATTCTTGATTCAAAATCAGAAGAATTCATATCAATTGCTAAATCATTTTCAAAAGTAACTTTTTGAAGCTCTAGTTCTTTAATTTTGTCTTTAATACTTCCAAGCTCTCATGAAAACTTATCATTATTAATTTCTGCTTTTGTAAGCATTTCTTTATGTGCATTTAGTTGGTTAGATAACATTTCTAATTTAGGTCCAACTTCTTGTTTAATGTTTTTAGAATTATTTAACTTTGTTTGTACAGTTTCTAAATCTGATTTAGCTTGAACAATATCTTTAACTAAAATAGAAATTTCTAACTTTGTAAGTTCTTCTTTTTTCTCACTATATTCTTTTGCTTTAGAAGCTTGAACTTCAAGTTTTTTAATATCTTTATATAACTCTTTAGTTAAGTCATTTACTCTATTTAAATTATTTTGAGTTCTTTCTAGTTGTCTTAAAGATTCTTCTTTTTTTCTAATATATTTACTAATCCCTGCAGCTTCTTCAAAAATAGTTCTTCTCTCTTCTGGTTTAGAATCTGCAAATCAGTTAACAGTACCTTGTGAAATAATCCCTAATGACCCTTTTGATAAACCAGTATCACTAAAAATATCATGGATATCTTTTAAACGAGTTAATTGACCATTAATATAGTATTCATTATTTCCATTACCACGATGTAATTTTCTACTAACAGAAACTTCATCACCATCAAAATGTAATTGTTTTTTAGTGTTATCAAATGTTAAAGTAACTTGTGCATATTCACAAGCTTCTTTAGATTTAGAACCATGAAAAATAATGTCATCACTTTTTTTACCTCTAAGTGATTTAATTGATTGTTCACCTAATACTCATTTAATAGCATCAATTACATTTGATTTACCAGCACCATTTGGACCTACAATTCCAATCATAGTAGAGTCAAAATTTAGTTTGGTAAAGTCTGCAAATGATTTAAAACCTATAGCTTCAAATTTTTTTAAAAAGATCATTATTTAAGATTTCCTGTAGAGTTATTTTAAATTTTAACTAATAAATTATAAATGATTAAAATAAATAAAATTTAAAAAATATTATTAAGTTTATTAGTATAATTATTTAAGTGAATTGCTCAGATGGCGAAATGGCAAACGCAGTAGACTCAAAATCTACCGGTAGTGATACCTTAAGGGTTCAAGTCCCTTTCTGAGCACCATTAGTACAAAACATAGTCTGATCTTTATATTTAAAAGATCAGACTTTTTTTACTATATATTTATATATTTTTAAAACTTAAATAAAGTTAAGGATAATAATAAATAATATAAAAGGGATTAAATTATGGAAATAAGATTAGAAAGAGTAGAACTTAACCAAAGAATAAAGTTAGAAAAACTTTTACAACTTTATTTACATGATTTAAGTTTATATTTACCTTTTATATTCAATTCAGATACTTGTGAGTATGTTTATAACTTAGATAAATACTTTAATGATAGTGATAATAACTTTGCTTATTTTATTAAATCAAATAAAGAGTTATTAGGTTTCATATTAATAAATAAGAAAGTTAATAATAATTATGAAGTGGGAGAAATCTTTGTTTTAAGTCACTGTAGATATAAAAAGATTGGTGAAAAAGCAATAAGAATAATATTTAATACCTATAAGGGTAATTGAGTTATTAAAACTGCACCATTGTCTTTAATTGCTGAATCTTTTTGAAAAAAGACTTTAGATAATTACACTAATAAAAAATATATTGTAAAACACACTGGTAAACATAATAGAGCACAATTCTACTTTAACAATGAAGAATTATAAAGATGAATATAAGTTGTATTTAATAAGTTAAAAGATGATTATTACAATCATCTTTTTTTAATTGTGCATATAATATCAGTTTTATAATTATTAGTACTTTCTAAATATAGGAGTAATTAATATGAAAACATCAAATGTAAAATTAATAACTTTAAATAATGGAAATAAAATTCCATCAATTGGATTTGGAGTTTTCCAAATCCCAAAAGAAGAAACTGCAGATTGTGTTAAAAAAGCAATCTCAATTGGTTATAGATTAATAGATACTGCCCAAGCTTATCATAATGAAAAAGAAACCGGACTTGGGATTAAACTAAGCGGAGTTAAAAGAGAAGAAATCTTTTTAACTACAAAGGTATGAGTTTCAAATTATGAAAGATGTTATGAATCAGTTATTGAATCATTAAAAAGATTAGATACAAGCTATTTAGATTTAATCTTATTACATCAACCATTTGGAAACTATTATAAAGCTTATCAAGATTTAGAAAGACTTTATAAAGAAAATAAAGTTAGAAACATTGGTGTTTCTAACTTTTGAGATAACAGAATTATTGATTTATGTTTCTTTAATCAAATTAAACCAATGGTTAATCAAATTGAAATTAATCCATTCCATCAAAGAATTGAAGATAGATTCTATAATGATAAATATAAAGTAGTATCTCAAGCTTGAGCTCCATTTGCAGAAGGTAAGAATGGATTATTTACAAATCCTACTTTAGTAGAGATTGGTAAAAAATATAATAAAACTCCAGCTCAAGTAATCTTAAGATGATTAGTTCAATCTAATGTTGTAGCTTTATGTAAAACAGTAAATGAAAGTAGAATGAAAGAAAACTTTGATATCTTTGATTTTGAATTAAGTAAACAAGATTTAGATAAGATAGTTGCTTTAAACAAACAACATTCAGAGTTTCGTTACCATCATTCGGCAGAAGGTGCTGAATTTTATGGGGAAATATCTAATCAAATAAAAATTGGGGATTAGAAATTACTAAAACCAATGTAATTTATATTCAATAGATGTTTTAATATTTAGTCATATATATGTGTATATTAAATTTAAAAAGTTTTTATTTTTCATTTGTTAACAACAAATTATAGTTTTTTATAGATACTAATTAATCATTTCTAAATAGTCTAAAAAATCTGTTATAGATTTATAATTAGTTTTATTACTTTGTGAACTGTTTTTATTTTTTATATGGACCATCTCATAATTTTTTGATAATATTTTTTGATTTTTTCCTATTGGGATCACAGCTAAATGAATATCCATAGTTGAACTATTTATTGAATTTTCATAACATTTTAATTCATTAATTATAGATTCAGTTTTTCTTTCATCATAATCAAAATCCAATGATTTTATTTCAATAAAAACAAATTCATTTTTATTTTTAACTTTAAGGATAAAATCTATGTATGCTTTGCAATACTTTGATTCAGATGCCTTCCAATACTCACAATAAATTGTTGACTGAAGGGGATTTTTTGCAAGTAACTCAATTTTATTTTCTAAATTCCTAAAAATTATTTCTTTTTTAATAAAAGTTAAAAAAACATTTTCTGGCATGCTGTCTAAAAATTGAAAGTCATTATCTTTTTTATCATATGAAATATTTTTATAAGCATAAATACCTTCTATATCTTTAATATTAACTTTGTTATTTTCCCCTTCATAAACAATGAATTGTTTAGGTAATGTATTGAAGTAATTTATCTCATATTTTCTATCAGTATTGGACAAATATTTATTTCTTTTAATATTCAACTCTTCAACAAAAAGATTACAAAATATAAAAAGAAATTGTGTGTAATCCATGTCATGTGTATAAAATAATTTCAAATATATTTTCTCTAATTCTCTTTTATTTAACCAATGATATTTTTTGAAAATTTTAAATATAAACATATTTATATCCAAAATATTAAAAAGTTTCTCTCTGAAAATACTATTTTTCTTATCATCAGAACCATATATAATACTTTTAACTGATATAAAATTATCTTTATTATTGACAAAGAAATCTTTTCAATAAAAAATAAAATCTTTTTCTTGTTTTTTAATATATTCAAATGCTTCTTCAGACCAAAATTTTAAATTCATTTCCTTGTTTTCATTTTTAGTTTTTGATGTAACAATAATAGATGGGAAATTAGTATTTTCAAATTTTTCTTGTAATTTGTAATTATGTATTTCTCTAGTTTTTTCTTGATGTGAAGAATAAATTCAATAATCTAAGTACAAATCATCTTTTTTTAAATCACTTCTAGGATTTCTTTTAATCCTGCCAATAGTCTGCTGGTTTAATTTCTCAGAGCAAACTTTTCTTAATTGAACTAACATGCAAGCGCGAGGGATATCCCATCCTGTTGCAGGTCCTACTTTAAAAATTATCACATCAATATTACTATTATTTCTTGAAATCATTTTTAAGGAAACATCTGTTTTATTCCCTGTCTCTTTTAAAGATGATTCTTTTCTATTTGAAAGGTAAATAACTCATGAAAGTTTATTTTCCTTCAAAACTTTAATAATTTAATCAATTCTTTTATCACTTTCTTTTATCTCTTCATTAAATTGATTTTTTGAACTTATTTGAATCAACATTGCAGGATTAATGATTTTACCAGACTCTTTTGATTTGATATTGTATTTATTTTTTATGTCCTTAAATGTTTTAATTGCTGTATCCAAAATAATATCATCATCTATGATATCAGACTCAAAATTAATATTTCAGTGATGGTTTGTTTTTAATAAATAGCAATTATTGTCATCATTATTTAGATCTTTCTCTTTTATAAACACATTAGCTCCATTATTGTTAAAATCTGGAGTTGCAGTCATTTTAATAACAAAACTTGCTTCATCAATAACTAGCTTTTGTTCATCTAACCCATCATTAGTGTTTTTTCTTTTGTCTCCAATGTGTGCTTCATCTCGAATATAAATAATTTCAAACCCTTTATTTTTTAACTCTTCTATTAAAGCTTTAAATTTTCCTAACTCAGAAAATTTTCTATTTTTACCAAATGATGAGGTTCCAAAAACTAACACATCATAACCTTCATATTTAATATCAAATTCATTGTCAGGAGATTTAATATTTGTATTTGATGGTGAGTCTTGATAAATACTTTCAAATTTTGTTGACAAATTTTTTTGATAATCTTTTAGCTTATTATCAAATTGAACAGGTAACTCAGCTTGAGACAATGTAAAAACTATAAAAATACTTTTTTTATTTTTAGCTAAATTAAAATTTAGTATTTCACTAATAACATTAGCTATCATGAATGTTTTACCACTCCCTGTAGGAGCATTAAAGTATATAAATTTTTCTTTATTTTCTATATAATAATTAACAATTTTTTTAACAGCTTTATTTTGAACACTAGTTAATTCCATAATTTTAATTATTCTCCTTTTCTAATGTGAAAAGTGAATAAAGCTGCTTGATAATAGACTCATTATTAATGTCAAAATCTCTGTGAATTAATCTCATAGATTTTTTAATTTCTTCTAATAATTTATCAATATTAGAATTTATTGATACATCTGCATAATTAATATTAAAAGTTTTTAGTGAAACATCTTGATATTTTTTCAATTCATCCACTGATAAATTATTAAAAGATTCCCCACTAGTCTTAATATTTTTAATTAAACAATAAAGCCTTTCAAAACAAATATCTTTAGCAATTGTTTTGTTGATATCTTGCTTAGTTCTTTCCTCATTGGTACACAAAATAAATTTACGATTTCCTTTAGTTTTTGGATCACTATTTAGTTCCATAACTGCATGCCCTGTTGTACCACTACCAGCAAAAAAATCTAAAATTATTGCATTTTCATTAGAGTGTTTGTTAATTAAAAACTTTATTAACTCAACAGGTTTTGGATTAGGAAATTCAATACCTAATTTTCTTAATGTATTACTTCCTTTAGAAGATGAAATATTATCTATAATTGATTGATTAATATTGAATCTTACAATACTTTTGTGAGATACCTGCTTATACTCTTTCTCATCAGCATAAAATAAAGAATACCCATTCTTTGTCATTTTAGGAATAATCTTTTCAATTCTTTCTATAGCTTTATCAAAACTTCAGCTTCATCTTAATAAAACACCATTTTTAATGGGTGGTCTAATAGGAACAAAACCTTTGTCTATTATTTCTTTGTCATCTTTATAAAGATTCTCAATAGTAGAATCTCTTTCAACTTTCTTGGGGTCATAATCCATAAGTGGAATTTTTTCATTTGTTGCAGGATTAAAATATAATGTTCAACCCATATTTTTACGATTAACAAGTAAACCATCTTCGTTTGCTCCAATCGTCATTTGAATAAGTTGGCCTTTTTTCTTATTAATTTCAAATACCTGGTTTATTTTAAAATTTTTTCAATTTTTAGAATAAGCCAGAATATATTCATGATTTTTTTCTATATATTTATTATCATTTTGTGCATTTCTCTTGTCTCACACAATATTAGAAATGAAATTATCTTCCCCAAAAATATCGTCCATCAACACTTTTAGATAGGCTTGTTCATTATCATCGATAGATATAAAAATTATTCCATCATCTTTAAGAAGTTGTTTAGCTTTCTTCAATCTTTCAGACATCATATTTAATCATCCAGATCTGCTAAACTTATCTCTATATGAAAACTTATTTGATTTTTTACTTAACACTTCTTCTTCAAGCAAATTATTTTTTTCATTATATGATGCATCTGTATTATAGGGGGGGGGTCCCCATATATAATATCTACCATCCCTCTATGTGTTAGCAGTAAATTATTTAAAGCATCATAATTCTCACCAATAATCAAAAGATTGCTATTGGTTAAATTATCATCATCATATTCATAATAATTATTTGCTTTTTTGTCATTAATAGATAGTTCTTTATTATATTTTAATCATGAAATGGATTTCCTGTTTTCATTTGGTGACAAATCAAAAACAAATCCTGTTTTAATTCTCATATTTAAAAGTTTATAAATATTATCTAAATCTTCATCATTAGCTTTTTCAATAATTTTTATTGCTATTTCTTTTTGATCTTTATTAAAAGATGCAGATGGTTGATTATTTATCTTATTTATGTAGGATAATTTTAATTCACTAATTTTTCTTTCCATTCTTTTACAATCTCTCTAATTAAAATATTCTCTTATAAGTATGAAAACAAACATTGATGCAAATAAATATTTATTTGATTTTAAATAAACATGACAATTTTATTTTCAACATAATAATACAAATTTAATTATATTAAAGATAACTAAATAACCTTATAATTTTTAAAAAAATAAAATTATTGTTATCAGGAAAGTTAATTCCAAACCCATGTTATGACTTAACTAAAGAAATAGACATTTTTATATTTTCTATAATAGAAGGAATTATGAAAAAATAACAAAATGAGAATAAAAAGAAAAATAAAAGAATTATTAAAAAAAAGACAAGCAGTAAAATCAAGGTTTTATTCAGAGATTTACAAATAGATTGAAAAACTCTTAGGAATTGTTTGAGAATTTTGAGCAATAATCCAGAATTGAAATCTTGCCAATTCCAAATAAAATACAAAAACCATCTAAGAATTTTTATTACAAATTCAACATTGAGAATATTGTCATTTACACATGATAAGGAGGAGGGTTAAAAAATAATATTTTAGCAACAAATAAAAATAACCATACTAAATTTTAGATTTAGTATGGTTATAAACATTTACAAGATATTTATTTATAAAACAATTTAAAAATTTGGAATTTATACTAACTAAGAATCTTTTTATATATTTGGTTTAAGCATTTTCATATAGATTATGATTTTTGCAGTATTTACCAGATTTCACATCTATCATGTCTGCTTTAAGAATAGCAACGTCTTGTTTAAGAAGTGCAACATCAGATTTAACTTCAACCATGTCAGTTTTTAGTTGAGTAACATCTAATTTAAGGATAGCTACATCTTCTTTAAGAGTTTTCAGATCTAGTTCAATTACATCCATTTTATCGAGAATTTTTCCTAACATACCCTCAATAGATCCATCTATATCTTTAGAGGGAGGAATAACCTCTTGAATAATTTTTTCTTTTTTAATTTTTGTAAATTCCATATAACATTTTGCTTTAGATGTAATAATTCTAACACTGTTTTTATGTTCTAATAAGATACATATCTTATTAATATTTCATGTATTAATAATAAAAATAACTATACTAAATTTTAGATTTAGTATAGTTATAAACATTTACATGATATTTATTTATAAAACAATTTAAAAATTTGGAATTTATACTAACTAAGAATCTTTTTATATATTTGGTTTAAGCATTTTCATATAGATTGTGGTTTTTGCAATATTTACCAGATTTTACATCTATCATGTCTGCTTTAAGAATAGCTATATCTGATTTAACTTCAACCATGTCAGTTTTTAGTTGAGCTACATCAGATTTAACTTCAACCATGTCAGTTTTTAGTTGAGTAACATCTGATTTAAGGATAGTTACATCCTCTTTAAGAGTTTTCAGATCTAGTTCAATTACATCCATTTTATCAAGAATTTTTCTTAACATACCCTCAATAGATCCATCTATATCTTTAGGGGGAGGAATAACCTCTTGAATAATTTTTTCTTTTTTAATTTTTGTAAATTCCATATAACATTTTGCTTTAGATGTAATAATTCTAACATTGTTTTTATCATCTAATAAGATACATATCTTATTAATATTTCATGTATTAATAATAAAAATAACTATACTAAATTTTAGATTTAGTATAGTTATAAACATTTACATGATATTTATTTATAAAACAATTTAAAAATTTGGAATTTATACTAACTAAGAATCTTTTTATATATTTGGTTTAAGCATTTTCATATAGATTGTGGTTTTTGCAATATTTACCAGATTTTACATCTATCATGTCTGCTTTAAGAATAGCTATATCTGATTTAACTTCAACCATGTCAGTTTTAAGTTGAGCCACATCCTCTTTAAGAGTTTTCAGATCTAGTTCAATTACATCCATTTTATCGAGAATTTTCCCTAACATACCCTCAATAGATCCATCTATATCTTTAGGGGGAGGAATAACCTCTTGAATAATTTTTTCTTTTTTAATTTTTGTAAATTCCATATAACATTTTGCTTTAGATGTAATAATTCTAACATTGTTTTTATCATCTACAAAAACTTCACTATCTATGATAAGGTCTTCTACTTCTACAATTTTGCATCCTTTTACCATAGATACAAATTCTTTTTCAGAAAGTTTACCTTTAATAGGTTTGTTGTTGTTTTTATTGTTTTGATCCATAATTTACCTCCATTTTCGTATTAACTGAATTATCGTAAAAATTCTTAGCTAATTGATAAGTTTCAATTTTATAAGTTTGTTTTATAAACAATTGTTTAACTCTTGTAAATTTCTTTTTAATACTTTCTATAAGTGAAACTAATTTACTAATATTTGAAGACTTAAAAAGTCTGTTTGTGTAATTAATAAAATAGGAAAATTTTATTTTTTTAATTTTCATTTTAGGCATATTTTTACCTCTGTTTTTTTATATTAAAATTTTGTAGGCATTTTCTATGTCTACACTATATTAATGTAAGAATTAGAGGCTAATGTCATAATTTTTTTTAAAAATTTTTAACTTTTTTTAAAAAAGAACAAAAAAATTTTTATTTTACTAAAAATAAATATTTTCAATTTTTTATATTCATATTCTGTTCTAATATGAATGCACTAAAATTAATTTTTCAAATTAACTAATTTTTGTAAAATTTACCATTCATCATATAACTTATCTATAGTTAATAATCATTGATAACTACAGTATGAAACTTTAGGAGAATTAACATGAATAAAAACAATAATACAAATATATCCAAATTTAATTTATCAAGTGGAACAAATCACAATCCTCCTTTGTTAACTTTAAATGATGGTTATCAAATACCAATAATAGGATTAGGAACAACTTCTTTACATAACCAAACATGTAAAAATGCTATTAAAGCAGCACTGGAAATAGGAATAAGATTATTCGATACTGCTTCTTTATATGGAAATGAAAAAGAAGTAGGAGAGACAATTAGAGAGTCAAACATAAATAGAAATGAAATTTTTGTAATTACTAAACTATATCCTGGTGCTCAATTTGCAAATCCTGAAAAAGCAATAGAAGAAGCATTAAATAAATTAAATACAGATTATATTGATATGATGCTTTTACATCACCCAGGAGAAAATGATGTAAAAGCATATAAGGCAATTGAAAAATATATTGAAAAGGGAAAAATAAAGTCAGTCGGTTTATCTAACTGATACATAAAAGAAATTAATAGTTTTCTTCCTCAAATTAATATCAAACCATCTTTAATCCAAAATGAAATTCATATCTATTATCAAGAAAAAGAAGTTGTACCTTATATGCATAATTTAAATATAGCAATGCAAGCTTGATATCCATTTGGTGGAAGAGGTCATACTTTTTCTGTTTTAAATAATCCTACAATTGTAAGTATTGCAAAAGATCATAATAAGACAAGCGCTCAAATCATCTCTAGATGATTATTACAAAGAGGGATAATTACAATAGTAGGTTCAAGTAATCCAATTCATATCAAAGAAAATATATCTGTTTTTGATTTTGAATTATCTAATCAAGAAATGGAACTGATTGCATCATTAGATAAAAATGAAAAGCATGATTGATATTAATTATTAACTAATATTTTTAAAACAATTAAACCCACTTCTTAATACTTTAAGGAGTGGGTTTTTAATGTTTGTTAGTACAAATAAAAAAAGATTAAAGTTAGTTAACTTTAATCTCATTTATTAAATTTAATAATAAGTATTTAAGAATTATTCGTTTTCAACAATACCTTTTACTCTAGTCATTGCTTTTAATGAATCTCTAATCCCTTGAACACCAAAACCTGATTTTTTAATTCCAATGAACGGGAAAATGTCTGGTCCTCTAGAACTTCCTCTGTTAATATTTACAGTTCCAGTATCTAAGTATTTTGCAATGGTTCTAGCTTCTTCAAGGTCTTTAGTAAATACAGATCCTTGTAAACCATATTCACTAGCATTTGCAATTGCAATTGCTTCATTAATTGTAGAAACTCTAATAATTGGTAAAACTGGTCCAAATGGTTCTTCTCAAGCAAGTTTAGATTTAGTACTTACATTATCTAAAATTGTATGTCTTAATAAGTTGTATCCTTCAATGTTTCCACCATATACAAGATTTGCACCATGGTTAATTGCATCATCAATTAAATCAATATTAAAGTCTACTGCTTTTCTATCAATTAAAGGTGTAATATCAGGATTATTTAAAGGGTTTCCAACTTTTAGTTTTTGAGCTTCTTTAATTAAATGAATTAATAAATCATCTGCAATTTCTTTAGTAACTAATACTCTTTTAATAGCAGTACATCTTTGACCAGAATATCCAAATGCACCTTTAATAATTTCTTTAGCAGCTAATTCTACATCTGCATTGTTTGTAACAATTGCAGCATCTTTTCCACCTAATTCTAAAACTAGTGGTTTCATTGGTAATTTAGAAGCTAATTTAAATCCAATGTCAGAACTTCCAGTAAATGTAGCACCTTGAATTCTTTTGTTTTCTAAAATGTAGTCACCAATTTCACTACCTTTTCCAGTTACTAAATTAAATACTCCAGCAATAAAATTAGCTTGATCAAAGTATTTTGCAAGTTGAGAAGAAACTAAAGATCCTTGTGTTGCAGGTTTAAAAACTATAGTATTACCAACTAGTAATGTTGGAATAATTTTTGCTAATCCTAGGTTAATTGGATAGTTGAATGGAGCAATTGCTAAAACTACCCCTACTGGAACATTATAAAAGTAACCAGTCTTTCCCTTTATTTTATTAACTTCAGGCCCAATTACACTTGGGTTAACAAATTCTTTTTCATAAACTTCAATAGTTTCAAAGATATTTTCATAACTTCTTTCAACTTCTTTTAAAGCATCATTATAAGACTTACCAATTTCATAAGACATTAATGTTGCTAAAAATTCTTTTTCAGCAATAAAGTATTCAGCAAATTCTTTAATCTTTTTAATTCTCATTTCTGGTGTTAAGTTTCTTCATAAGTTAAAAGCTAAATGAGCACCTTCAAAAGCCATATCAATATCTTTTTTAGATAAAGCAGCAACTGATCCAATTGTAGAACCATCAATTGTAGAAATAACAGGAATTGTTTTTTCACTATCTACAAATTTTCCATTAATATAGGCACTACCTTTATAAAATGTATTTTCCATTTCTAACTCCTACTATATACTTTATTAATTTTATAACTTTATATTAATTTATAAAAAACAATTAAAAATTTTATACTGGTTGGAAATTGTTAACAATATTAAAGTTGTTTAAACTTGATAAATATTGTTTTGGGTTTGCAATTAGTTTTAATACTTGTGTTGTTGTTTCATGATCATGATCATGTGCATGTTCTTCAACATGTTCATGAGTGTGGAATGATAATATAAATAAAGCAAATACAATTCCTACAGAATAACAAATGATTAATTTATATCAGTCTTTTGAAGACATTCTCTTATAGTGTAAGAATTCTGGTACTAATTCAATTACCCCAACAAATGCAATAATTGAACCACCTGATACATTTACAAATGGTAAGATTCAAGCAACTTGTGCTAGGTATTGGTTAATATATGCACCAATAACCATAACAGGTACAATTGCTAATAATGTTACAAAATTATAAAATAAAGCTTTTCATCTTTTTTGTCCATATTGAACTTGACGATAATAAACAATTAACACTTCAACAAAAATGTGAAGAATGAAAGTAATAAATAAACCTAAGTTTAAATCAGCTCCTGTAGACATTTTAGCTACAGTTCCACCTAATACAAATCCATCTATTGTTCTATGGCTTAAGATTAGAAAGATTACTAATCATGCAGCTTTTGGATTATCAATATCTGATAAGTTAAAGATGTGGTCATCATGAGAGTGGTTATCATGAGTTTTGTGAACCTCTCCTGAAAACTTAACAAAGAAATATCTAAATACAATAGCTACTGTTAAACCAGCTAATGCACCACCAGCAATTATACCAGCCATAATTAATTGGTTTATTCCTTCACTATTTGGTAATTCATGTGTGAATGTTTCTGTTCCTTCATATCCTTCTCTAATTAAACCTACTGTTCCTACCATTAAAAAAACAGCAGAAGAAAAAGCATACAAGTAAAATGATGTTTTAGCTTTAATCTTAGGTTTGATAAAAGAAATAATACCAATAACAATTGAGGGAACTGAAATTAACAATACTGCATAGATTACAAGATTAACTGCAATTGCAATATTTAAATTTCCATTGAAATCGGTTTCTCTAAATGGGAAATTCATTTTTTTCTCCTTTTTAAAATTATTAAAACTATATCACATTAATTTGCTTATTTATAATTTTTCTAAATAAAGTTTTAATAATTTTATTTAGAAAATAAAAAAGAGACAATATTGTCTCTTTAATATAAATAATAAATAGTGCTAATAATCTTATTTTTTAAGCTTAGTAAACATTCTACTCTTATAAGCTTCAACACCTGGTTGATCAAATGGATTAACTTTCAATAATAAACCACTCATAGCAACAACTTTAGAGAATCAAGAATATAGGTATCCAAAAGATTCTTCATTTCTGTTATCTAAATTAATTTGAATAATATCAATCTTTCCATCAATATGGTGAGCATCTATTGTACTAGAAGCAGCTACTTTGTTAATGTAATCTAGTTTTTTACCATTTAAAAAACCTAATCCATCTTCATCTTTTAAAAACTCATTAATAACAACATCATTTAATGGGTTTTTAATGCTAATACAAGTTTCAAAAAAGATTTGATTTCCTTCTTGTAAAAACTGACCAACAGAGTGTAAATCAGTTGTAAATAAACAGTTAACAGGTAATAAACCTTTTCCTTCTTTTCCTTCAGATTCTGCAAATAGTTGTTTTAAGTGTTCAGTAAAGAATCTTAAAGCATCTTCATATACACAAAATACTTCATTATATTTTTCTTTTTTAGAATACATATAATGTCTTAGTGCTGCATATTGGTATGCAGTATTTTTTTCAATATCTGGTTCTTTTGTATCTTCAATTGCTTTAGCACAACCTTTTAATACTTTATTAACATCTAATCCCATTACCCCCATTGCAAATAGACCAACTGGAGTAATAGCACTAAATCTACCTCCAACATCATCTGGAATAGAGAATGTTTGGATGTCTTGAGTATCTGCAATTTTTCTTAAAGTTCCTTTTTCTTTATCTGTAATTGCTACTGTTCTTTCTTTAGCTCCTTCTGATCCGAATTTTTCAAACAGTAAACTATAAAATAATCTAAAAGCTACACCAATTTCTAAAGTAGTTCCAGATTTAGAAATAACAATTAAGTAAAAGTCTTCTTTTTTAAGTTTTTCAATTAGAGAGTAAACATAAGATGATGACATACTAGAAACATAATAGATTTCCTTTTCTCTATTAAATTCTGGTAGCACTCAATCAATTCCAGCTCTTACACCAATATAAGAACCTCCAATTCCCAATACTACAACATTTTTAATTTTTTTATTGTTGTATCATTCTTGAGAAACATTAATTAATTCCTTAATTTCATTTTTATTATATTTGCTAGGATAGTCCATTCATCCCAACATTGAAGCACCTTTGCATTTTTTCTCCTCAATGCTATTATTAAGAGTTTCAATTTTAGAAGCATAAGATTTAAATATTTTTTCAGTGCTTTTATTTCCTTCTAAGAAGTTTGTGAAATTTAATTTAATCATTTTTTTACCTCATAAAATATCATATAACTTTATTTAAAAAGTTAATTAAAAAATTAAAGGTATATGAAAATATAGTCAAAAAAATAAAAATTTATAAAGTTTTTTAACTTTATAAATTAATAATATTAAAGGTTTTGAAGAAATACTTGATAAATTAAATAGCCAAACCCTGCATAGATAAGAACAGAAATAAGCATATGAATTAAAGTTGAATAAATACTATAGAATTTATAAATAGATAGTAATACATGTTCTTTATACAGTGGTTTTATAATCCTATTTTTATATTTACTAACATTTTTTTCTGACTGATTTGTTTCAGTGTCAAAAAAGAAAGTATCCAATAAATTTAAATGAAAATGTCAAACAATGTATATGACAAACAACTTTTTATTATACTTATTAAATTTTAGGTTTTTGGTATAAGTTTTTATATCGTTGGTTGATAAAATAAAACATTTTTTCACAAGCTTTTTTGTTTGTCCAAACACAAATATATTAGTTGTGCTAGTTTTAATAATTGTTCTTCTTTTAAATGTTTTATCTTTTTTAAATCCTCAATAATATAAACCTGAAAGTACAAAATTTAAACCATATATGGCCGAAATAATTGAGACATGCATTTTTCTTCTAACAATTTCTTCTGAAAAAGAATTAAAAACATATAACTTATATACAATTAATGAAACTATTGCAAACAATATTAAATAAAATCCATGAAAGAAAATCCTTGATATGATAGCAATAAAAATACTTCAGTAATAAATTTTCTTATTCTTTTTATTATTGATAAATGGAATACAAAATTCTTTTAAAGTCCATTCAAAATTTTCAAAATTTAATGTTTCTTTAATTTTGCTAATACTTACATTTAAAGAAATAGATTTAAATAATTTATGACTATTATTAGTTTTTTGTTTTTCTAATAAATCTCATGTTTCAGTAAGATCAACATTTTTGACTTCAGTATTTTCAAAATCAACACTATTTTTCTTAATCATTTTTATTGTTTTAAAAACTTTTTTAGATTCTTTAGATTTTCTTAACATGAATATAACCTTATGTGTTAAATAAACACTTAATATAAAAGAGTAAAATATGCTTTCTATAACAAATTATTTTGCAGGTATATATAAAATAGCTGAAAATAATTTTAAAGAAACAAAACACTTAATATAAATCAAGCTCTTCATTTATATATTTTGATTATATAGTTTGAATAAAAATAATTGTGAAATTAATCTTTCATTCAATATTTGTAATACAAGTTAAAAAACCATTTATATCATTCATTAAATTTAAATATTTAGAATAATATATTTATCAAAAAAATTTGATAAATTATCTGCCCTATACAAAAATAAAAAATCATTGAAACATATAAACAAAAATATGGATACAAGTTAAGATACAATCCATAAAAATAAAATAATCTGAATTTAATTGAAACTGTTTTTGTTTTTTGGGTAGAACTATTTATTTGTTTATCAAATTTAAACTTAGTATTTGAAAAAAATGTTCTTAGCAGATAAAAGTTAAAATAGGCATTAATTAAGAAAACAAATTTTTCTTTATTATCTTTTTCTTCTTTATTATTAGACATTAATTGAAAAGATTTTTTAACCAATCTTCTAGTTTGTCCATAAATAAATATATTGGTAGTAGAAAAACCTATTAGACCTCTCCTAATATACTTAGTTTCTTTCATATGTCCTTTGTAAAAATAAATTTGATAGCATATTGTGCTATTTAAAAAATAAAAGGCCAAGAAAAACAATATGTAATATATTCATTCATAAGATTTTACAGGTAAGATTTTGTTTAAAAAAAATAATAGAACTGTGCATAATACAATTCAAAAACCATGTAAAACAATTCTAAATAAAATAGATATAAAAATACTTAAATAATAAATTCTTTTATTCTTTTTATCTTTTATAAAAGGAATACAAAATTCATTTAAAGTTTGTTCAAAGTTTTTTGATTGTTGAATTTCATTAAGTTTTTCAAAATCAACATTCAATGATAAAGATTTACGAATTTTTTGTACTTCAAAAATTCTTTGGTTATTTAAATGCTCAGATCTATCACTAAAATCAAAGTCTTTATAATTTTTAATTTCTTCTTTTTTAAAAGTTGATTTAACTCTGTTTTCATTTACAAACATTTTTTATACCTATTGTTTAAATTCTATGTTTTAACATTATTGTTTATTAAAATAAAAGTTAGCTAATCACAAAAACTCTTACTAAAACTGCTTTTATAGTTTTAATTATTTATTGAAAAAATGTTTGATAAATTAAATACCCAAAACCTGCATAAATGAAAATAGAAAAAAATAAATAAATTAATGCAATGCTATTAATATAAAAACAATAAATATAACTCACAATATTTTCTCAATATAATGACTTATATTTTTTATACTTGAAATCATTTTTTATACCATTTTCTAACTTAGTATTATTGAATAAAGTACCTAATAAAAATACTCTGAAATATCCATTAATAAGAATATTAAAATGTTTTGTTATTTCTTCTATTATTTCTTTGTTATCTTCAATGTTTTGCATATCATTGTTTGAATTTAACAATCAATAACATTTCTTAACAAGAATTTTAGTTCTTCTATATAAAAAAATATTACTAGTAGAAATGCTAATTATAGTTCTATTCCTATACTCTTTATTTGCTTTAAACCCTGAATAAATAAAAAGAACAAATAATAAGTTTAAACCATAGAGTATACCAACAAAACTAACATAAACATCTTCTCTAGTGGATAGTTCATGATTAGTTATAGAACCCAAAGGTAAAACTTTATATGATAAAACAGCTAGAAGAGTGAAAACTAATAAATGAATACCATGGAAAAATATTCTTGATAGGATGGCTATCAAAATGCTTCAATAATAAAGCTTTTTATTTTTTTTATTATTAATAAAAGGGATGCAAAATTCATTAATAGTTTTACTTAAGTTTCTATTTTGTTGTAGTTCTTTTAATTTATTTATATCTACATTCAGTGAAAATAATTTATGTAATTTTTGATTTTCTTTAGATTCAAATTGTTTTAAAACACCTCATGCAATCTCTAAACCCAAATCATCAGTTTTAACTTTTTCTTCACCATTTAATTCTGTTTTTCTTTTCTTGAAGTTTTTTATTGTTTTGAAATCATTAAAAGGATTTTTAGGCATTGAGATCACCAATTAAAATTTTTATAAATCGAAAAATAAAACTTCTTTTTTCTAAAACAAAATCAGTGCATAAATTTGATTTTGAAATTTTATTGGCAATTTTCAATAAATGAACAGCAAAATAAATATTTAAATTTCATTTAACTGAAGTTATGTAAAAATTACAAAAGTTAAACATTTTAAACTCTCAGCAATTTTTAATTTCTTCTTTTTGAAAAGTTGATTTTATTTTGTTTTCATTTACAAACATTTTTTATACCCATTATTTTTATTCTATGTTTTAAAATTCATATTTTTAAAATAGAAATTTCTAATTCATAAAAACTCTTACAAAAATACTTTTACAGTTTTAATCTATCTATTTTTAAAAACAATAGATAGATTAATCAATGATAAAAACATAAATAAAAAGATAAGAATTAAATCATTATAGATAATTCTTATCTTAAGAAAAACAAATATATTAAATATGCAATTCCTGCATAAATGAATGTGGAAACAAACATATGCAGTAATGGTCTTGTCTGTTCATACAAATTATAAATATTGCATATCTTAAAGTTTTTATTAATTGATTTTGATCTGCTAGCTTTTAAATTATTTACAGAATCATTTGTTAATTCTTTATCTAAAAAGAAAGTGTCTAATAAGTTCACATGAAAATATTGATTAACCAATAAAAGAATGACTTGTTTATTAATCTTATTTGGATCATTTTCCTTATCAGCATCATTACTTTTATCATTTACTAACAAGAGATACTTTTTTATTAATTTTTTTGTCTCTCTATAAATTGCAATATTTGCAGTTGCTATACCAATTATGCTCCTACCCTTAAACACTTTACTTTTTTTAAATCCTGAAAATATTAAAGCTGCTATTGGAAAGTTTAATACTGCTACAACAACTGTAGTTATTATGTATAACCTTCTTTTCATTAGTGTTCCATAGACCGGTCTAAGATGAGCACTTTCATAAACAACATAAGCTATTAAAGCAAAAAGTGTTAGATAAAATCCATGAAGTAATATTCTAGATATTAAAGATATAAAAATGCTTCAATAATAAATTTTTTTATTCTTTTTATCCTTAATAAAAGGAATACAAAAATCATTTATAGTTTTATCTAAATCTTTACTTTCTTCTACTTCTTTTAGTTTTTTAAGATCTACATTAAGTGAAAGTCTTTTAACATTTTTTTGATGTTCTTTAGTTTTTCTTTCTTCTAAATCTTGTCACATTTGAGAATAGTCAAAAAGGTCATTATCATTAAACTCACCTTTTCTAAAACTTAAGTATTTGTTTTTAAGAAAATCATTAATATTCTTTCTTTTTTTAAACATCTTAAATACCTATTTATTTTTATAAATAACTTTTAAATGATTATAAAATATAGATTAAAAAATAAATTCTTAAATATCATTTAAATTTATTATCAGAATTTTAATACCAGTAGATAAGTAAAAACAATTTACTTATCTACTTTGCTTATTTTTTATACATCTATATATAGTTAATAAAATTTTAAATCTGAATAAAGATATAAATCTTTGGTGGGCAATCAGACTGATAATAAAAAGGATATGTAATTAGTAAGGAAAAATATATGAAATCAATCAATTTACCTACCTCTATGAAAGCTTTAGTTTTTGTAGAAAAAAATAAAATTCAAATAGTAAATAAACCAATTCCAACAGTTGGTCCAAATGATGCTTTAATTAAAGTTACCACTACAACAATATGTGGAACAGATATTCACATTGTTAAAGGTGAATATCCTGTAAAACCAGGATTAACTATTGGCCATGAAGCTGTTGGTATTTTAGCAGCAGTTGGAGATGAAGTAACAGGTTTTGAACTAGGAGAAAGAGTATTAGCTGGAGCAATTACTCCAAGTGGATATACAGCTGCTTGTCAATCTGGACAATCTTCACAGGATGGAATTGGTACTAAATATGGATACAAGCCAACAGCTGGATGAAAATTTGGAAACATCATGGATGGTTGCCAAGCTGAATATGTCTTAGTTAAAAATGCAATGGCAAATCTTGCAAGAGTTCCAAATGCTTTAACAGATGAACAAGTACTAATGTGTCCAGATATTATGTCAACTGGTTTTAGTGGTCCAGAAAATGCCAACATCAAATTAGGTGACTATGTTGGTGTAATTGCACAAGGTCCAATCGGTTTATGTGCAACAACTGGTGCAAAATTAATGGGAGCTTCTATTATTATTGCAATTGATGGAAATGATAGAAGATTAGAAATTGCAAAAGAACTAGGTGCTACTCACACCATTAATTTTAGAAATGTAGATGTAGTACAAGAAGTTAATAGAATCACAGATGGTAGAATGCTAGATTCAGCTATTGAATGTTTAGGTTCTCAATCAACTTTTGAACAAGGTTTTAGACTATTAAGAGCAGGTGGAACTCTATCTTCACTAGGAGTTTATTCAAGTGATATCAAGTTGCCATTAGATGCACTAGCTGCAGGATTAGGTGATCATAAAATTTCATTTGCATTATGTCCTGGAGGAAGTGAAAGAATGAGAAGATTAATGTCTTTAATTGAAAATAAAAGAGTTGATTTAAGATCACTAGTTACTCATACTTTACCTTTTGATAGAATTGCAGAAGGATACAATATCTTTGCAAACCAAAAAGATGGAGTATTAAAAGTGGCAATTAAAGTTAGTTAGTTAACAATTTAATAATTAATAAAAAAG
This sequence comes from Malacoplasma penetrans HF-2, assembly GCF_000011225.1. Taxonomy (NCBI): domain Bacteria; kingdom Bacillati; phylum Mycoplasmatota; order Mycoplasmoidales; family Mycoplasmoidaceae; genus Malacoplasma; species Malacoplasma penetrans. The sequence continues at coordinate 598,818 of NC_004432.1, read as the reverse complement.
ATGCAAATAAAAGCATCTTTTTTTATATCTTATTACAAAAAAATAATGAATTAATTTTTTTATATAAATAAAAAACAGAAAAGTTGTTTTACTTTTCTGTTTCTGCTTTTTTATCAGGGTATGATTCATCTAGCATTTGTCCTAATTTTTTAGAGAAATCACCAAATAAACATCTAATACTGTCTTGGTTTAAATTAACTCCAACTGCACCCATTTTTTTAATTTTTTCTTTATCTACAAGTTCAATATCTTTAACACCAATTTTAATAGAATTGATTGTAGTTGAATTAAATAAATAGTTATCAATTCCGCCAACTGCATCAATTATTTCTTTAACTTTAAAAGGAACTTCATTTGTTACTGTTAGTTCACTATTAACTGTAGTTGCAATTTTTTTAGCTTTCTTTTTGGCTACTAAATAACCAATTCCAAAAGTACAAATATAATATCAAGTTATTTTTTTCATTACTTATCCCTTATAAAAGAATCTCTTAATTTTTTAATATATCCTTTTTTACAATCAGGTTTAAACATTTTAAATTTAGCATAATTAAACTTAATTGTTAAATTATCATTATATAATTCTTCAATTTTTGTCCCGTCCAAAATTATTGAAGCATGACAATTTTCTTTAGACTTTAAAATAATTTTATTTTCATAACTTAAAATAAATGGAGACTTTAAAGAACTATATCTTTTTTGTGTTAAGGGTTCAACTTCAATAAATTGAACAAGATTTAAATTTGGATCTACAATTGCACCACCAACATTCTTAGCATGAGCAGTTGAACCTCATGGAGTTGCAACCATAATTCCTGTTCCTTTAAAGTTTTCTAATAAAGTGTTATTAATATAAACTTTTGCATTTAAAACTTTATCACTTCTAATTAAGATTTCATTAATGCAAAAGAATTGTTTACCATTAACTAATACTTCAATTTCTAAAGGACTAAAAAATAAAGAATCATTTTCTACTTTATCAAAAATAGTATTAAGATTATCTCTATTAAAATGTGAGAAGTAACCAAGGTTACCACCATTGATAACTACAACTTTTTTATCTAAGTATTTATTCCTATTTCTTAAAAAAGTTCCATCTCCACCAATAATAAAAACATATTCATAATCATCTTCTGAATATGTTCATTCTTCTGTAATTAATGATTCAAACTTCTTTCTTAATGCAATTGATTTACTTGAACCATTATCAATAATAAAATATCTTTTCATATATTTAATAAAACAATAATTACTTGTCTAAGTTTACTAATATATTAGTATTATCATTTGCAACTTCATCAAAACAACAACAAGATTTAAAAATATAATTTTTACTACAGTTTGTATAGAATACATCTAAGCTTTCACTATAGTTTTCATCATTTAAGATTTTTCATTCACTTTCATTAAAACCAACAAAAACTGATTTAACTTTCCCACTTCTAGAATCTGCATCTACTGCAATTGGAAAACTTAAAGCATCAATATTTTTCATAACAAAAGTAATTACATCTCTTAAGTTAGCTTGCATCATTAATTCTTTTGATTCTGGATTATTATTGAAATAATCAGAATTAAAATTAATAATATCTCTAATATTAGGATTAATTACTGTTTGCATTTTGAAAAGTTCTTCTTCATCCAAAGGAATAAAACTTAAATTAATTCTTTCAAATCTAATATTATTTTTCTTTAAAAAGTTTTCTGCTTTTTGACTTCCTAAGCAATTTGATTTTACATATAACTTGATCACTTTAGTACCTTCACTTATTGATAATTATTGTTAGGCATTTAATATACATATTATTAATTTATATATTAAATTTATAATATATATAATTATATATAATACAAGTTAGCTTTTTTAACTTATTTTATCTTTTATTCATATAAGGACATTATTAATTAATATGAAAACAATAGTATCTGGAATTCAGTCAACAAATTCTTTAACACTAGGAAATTACTTAGGAGCATTAAAGAATTTTATTAATTTACAAAATGATAACAAAATGTTTATTTTTATAGCTGATATGCATTCAATCACAGTGGATTTTAATCCTAAGGAATTAGAATCAAATAGAAAATCAGTTGCTAGTATTTATGCAGCTTGTGGATTAGATTTTGATAAAAATATTATCTTTTATCAATCAAGTGTTTTAGCTCATACTCAATTAAGTTACATTATTACATGTCACTCATATATGGGTGAGCTTAGTAGGATGACACAATTTAAAGATAAATCTCAAAAAACAAATGCAAATGGTACCACTAACATTCCAACAGGTTTATTTATTTATCCTTGTTTAATGGCAGCAGATATCTTATTGTATGATGCAGATTTAGTACCAGTTGGAAAAGATCAAAAACAGCATATGGAATTAGCAAGAGATATTGCTATTAGAATGAATAAAAAATATAAAACTAATTTATTCAAGATTCCAGAAATTTACCAATCAGAAATGGGTGCAAAAATCATGGATTTAGTAGATCCATCAATTAAGATGTCAAAATCAAATGCTAATACCAAAGGAACAATTTTCTTATTAGATAAAGTTGAAGATGTTAGAAAAAAGATTATGCAAGCTAAAACAGATTCACTAAATAAAGTTAAATATGATGTAGAAAACCAACCAGGTGTAAGTAACTTAATGACAATCTATTCTTGTTTAACTAATAAAAAAACAGATGAAATTGAAAAAGAATTTGAAAACAAAAACTATGGTGAATTTAAAACAAAAGTAGCAGATGCAGTTTGTTTGCTATTAGAAGATATCCAAAAAAAATATCAAATTTATTTCAACAGTAATGAAATAGAACAAAAATTAGAAAAGAATGCAAAAAAATGTAATGAAATAGTAAATAAAAAAATTAATCTTGTTCAACAAACATTAGGTTTAGGAACTTATAAGGGGTAGTCATGAATTGAAATAAAAGAACTTTAGTGATTTGTGATCTAGATGGTTCATTATTAAAAGATGATGAAACAATATCACAGTTTTCAGTTGATATTATTAAAAAATTCACTTCTAAAAACAATAATAAATTTTGTATAGCAACAGGTCGTCCTATTAGAGCTGCAATTAAGTACTATAAACAATTAGGGCTAGATACTATAATGGCTAATTTAAATGGAGCAAATATTATTAACCCTACTGATCCTAACTTTTCTATGATCAACTTAGGGTTTTCAAAAGAGGCAATTAAACATATCTTATCTGATAAGAAATTATTAAAATACATTGGTTGTGTATTAATTGAAAACATTGAAGGAACATATGTTTTAACTGAAGAAAAAAGTAAATTCATTCAATATGAATTTTTATCAAAATTTCATATTAATACTAAAAAGCAAGGTGATGAAGATGGTTTTGTAGCATTAGATTTAAATGAGATTGATAAAATAGATAAAGATGTTAACTCAATCTTAATTTATATTAAAGATAAAAAATACATTGATGAAATTACATTCAAAATCAAAAGTATAACAAATACATTGATTGTTAGAAGTTGATCAATCCCAACAGATTTAACAGGTACAGTAATAGAAGTTAATTCAATCTTTTCAAGTAAAGGAACAGTAACAAAATTCTTATCTAGTTATTATATGATCCCATTAAACCAAACTTATTCATTTGGTGATGGTGAAAATGATGTTGATATGCTAACAAGGTCTAATGGGTATGCAATGAAAAATGCTTCTCATACTGTAAAACTATTAACTCATAGAATTACTAAATATAGTAATGACCAAGATGGGATTGCTAAAGAAATGCAAAAATTATTTAAGTTATAAAAAAATATGGAATTCAAATTTAAATTCCATATTTTTTATTTGTTAATGAATTAGAAATTATTCAATATTGTTACCATTATTTTTGATTACTTCTTGGTATCAATAAAAACTATCTTTTCTAATTCTTCTTAAATCTTTAAGATCAAACTCATCACGATTAACATATACAAAGCCATAACGTTTGTTAACACCTTGATATCCAGATACTAGATCAATTGCACTTCAAGGACAATATCCTATTATAGGGATTCCATCACTTATAGCTTTTCTTGTTTCTAAGATATGAGCTTTTAAATATTCAATCCGATAATCATCATGAACTTTAAAATCTTTAGTTAATTCATCTGGGGAACCTAAACCATTTTCAGTTACCAATAATGGTAATTGGTAACGATCATATAGTTCTCTATATGTTGTTCTTAAACCTACTGGATCTATTGTTCAATTAAATTTAGTTTTATTTAAAAAGTCATTAGATGTAGCTTTATACATTCCTGGAACATCAAACATATTTTGTTGGTCTCCTCTTGTTGTGACTGCAACATCAAGAGCTTTTTCAACAGTACCAGAAGTATAGTAATTAAAAGCTATAAAATCAGGTTTACCATTTTTAAATATTTGTTCATCATCTTTTCTAAATTCTGGAAGGGCATTTTCTTGTTCTAAGAATTTTCAAACAATGTTGTTATACTGGCCTCTAACTGCAACATCTAAATAATATCAATGCATTAATGCTTGAGCATTTTTAGAAGCTAACACATCTTCTGGATGACAAGTTTTTGGGTAGTAAATTGCAATATTTGGTGCAGGTCCAATTTTTGCATTTTTATTTGTTAGATGTAGTTCATTAATTACTTTAGCTTGAGCTATTAAAATATTATGATTAATCTTTGATATATTTTGTCAACGATTGCTTGATTCTTGAGAATTTGTTAAACCAAATAAATCACCAACCATTGCTAGCATATTTTGTTCATTAATAGTTAATCAATATTTAACTTTATGTCCATACTCTTTAAATAGAATTTTTGCATAATTTACAAAAGCATCAACTATTAAATCACGATTAGATCATCCACCCTGTTGTTCTAAAGCATAAGGCATATCAAAATGAAACAATGTGATAATAGGTTCTATATTATGTTTTAAAAGTTCATCAATTACATCATGATAATGCTTGATTCCTAGTGGATTAACTTTACCAACACCATCTGGTAAAATTCTAGTTCATGCAATTGAGAATCGATATGCTTTAAATCCCATTTCTGCCATTAAAGCAAAATCTTCTTTATACCTATGGTATTGATCACTTGCAACTTTGTAATCACTTACTTTACTTCTATCTATTCAACCAGCAATATCTTTTTTTGGGACATCTTGAATAGATAGTCCTTTCCCATCTTCATTTCAAGCACCTTCAACTTGAAAAGCACTAGAAGATGCTCCTCATAAGAAATTTTTAGGGAATTGATTTAATTTTTTAATTTTCATATATTTACTAATTTATTAAAGAATTATTCAATATTGTTACCATTATTTTTAATTACATTTTGGTATCAATAGAAACTGTCTTTTCTAATTCTTCTTAAATCTTTAAGATCAAATTCATCACGATTAACATATACAAAACCATAACGTTTAGTAATACCTTGGTGAGTAGACACAAGATCAACTGCACTTCATGGACAGTATCCTAAAATTTCTACACCATCACTAATAGCATTTCTCATTTCTTTAATATGGTTTTCTAAATATTCAATCCGATAATCATCATGAATCTTTTCATCTGCTGTTAGTGTATCTTGAGTTCCTAACCCATTTTCAGTAACTAATAAAGGTAATTGATAACGATCATATAATTCTCTAAATGTATTTCTAAAACCAATAGGGTCTTTTGCTCAACCATAATTTGTTTTACCTAAATATTCATTTTCTGCACCTTTATATAAACCTGGTACATCAAACATAGAGTGTTGATCACCATGTGTGATAACTGCATCTCCTTCATCTTTTTCTGCAGTTCCTGATGCATAGTAGTTAAAAGCAATAAAGTCAGGTTTACCTGCTTTAAAAACTTTAAAGTCATCTTTTCTAATTTCTGGTAATGCATCATTGTCTTTTAAGAACTTTCAAACTATATTGTTATATTTGCCTCTTACTGCAATATCTAAATAGTATCAATGTAGTAATGATTGGGCATTTTTAGCTGCAGTAAAATCTTCTGGATTACAACTTTTTGGATAGTATACACAAATATTTGGAGCAGGTCCAATCTTAGCATTAGGACACATTTTATGTAAATAAATAAAAGCATAAGATTGAGCTAGTAACATATTGTGATTTAAATTAGCCATGTGTTTTCATCTGTTTTTTGGATCTGATGAAACCATTCCTAAAATATCACCAACCATTGCTACCATGTTTTGTTCATTGATAGTCAATCAGTATTTTACTTTATGTCCATATTCTTTAAATAGTACTTTAGCATATTTTACAAATGCTGGAACTATTAAATCACGATTTGTTCATCCACCTTGTTGTTCTAAAGCCAATGGTAAATCAAAGTGATACATTGTAATAACTGGTTCAATTCCATGTTTTAATAATTCATCAATTACATCATGGTAGTGTTGAATTCCTTTTTTATTAATAGCACCATTACCATCAGGAATGATTCTAGTTCATGCAATTGAGAACCGATATGCTTTAAATCCCATTTCTGCCATTAAAGCAATATCTTCTTTATATCTATGGTATTGATCACTTGCTACTTTAAAATCAGTAATCTTTGATCAATCTACTCATCCATCAACATTTTGCTTTGGTAAGTCTTGGGTAGACATACCTTTTCCATCTTCATCTCAAGCACCTTCAATTTGATAAGCACTAGATGATGCCCCTCATAAAAACCCTTCAGGGAATTTTTCTAATTTTTTGAATTTCATAGTTCTCCTTATAAGATATTTTTATCTAAGAATTTATCTATTCTTATATACAGTATATTACTGTAATAATTAAACAAATAAATTTAGTTTTCTAAGTTAATGTTAAACAATTGATATTTGTGATATTCATTAATTTTTGCCACTTCTTTACCATAACATACATCAACTGAGTGAATGGCATTAAAGTGTTTAGAATCTAGGTTAGCAAATTTTTCATCTTTTAAATAAGTTGCAGTTTCTTTTAAAACATTATCAACAATAGAAGTATATTGATTGTTAACTTCTAATAATTTGTTTTTCAACATTTCATAGTTTTCTCTTCTAGAGTCAATTTTGTTTTCCACTTCTACCATTTTTTTACTAACATTTAAATCTTTTAGTTTTTGTTCTAAGTTTTGAACTTTAACTAAACTATCAGATTTATCTTGTTTTTTTAACTTAGCAATTTTAGTTTGAATCTTAATAATTTGTTTTTCAGCTTTATCACTTAATGAATTAAATTTAGTATTTAGTTTCACATCAATAATTACATCTTTTTCATATGCTTTTGCATCTAATATAAATTGATGAGTAACAAGATCAGTTGCTTTTGATAATTCATTAGATAAAACTAATAATTGATTAAAATCACTTTCATTAAATTTATTTTTTAATACATTGATTGCTAATTCTTTTTTATCTTTTTGTTTCTTTAAACTTGTAGCAATTTTTACCTTTCCTTTTTCACTATTAGGGTCTTTCACATTTGCAGCATACATAATTAATTTATTTACTTTAGATTTAATAGTGAAAAGATATTTAACTTTATAAGCATTAATCAATCAAGTTAAGTAAAGTTTTAAAACAAACTTATCTCAACCTTTTTTAGATTGTTCTAGTTTTGATAAAGTATCTTGTAGTTTTTGATCATTTAAGTATCAAGTTTTTAAAACACAAGTTCTCAATAAAAAGTTATTTGCTTTTTTAGTAGCATGTAGTTCTTGTAATCTTTCTTTATTTAAGAAGAACTCAAATAATAATGCAGCACCATAAACTACTAAAATACTAATTACACCATATGTTAAGTTTGCAGCAGTATCATTTTTAAGACCTGTTAATAAATTAATTGGAGTAGCATCTTTTTCCATTCATGCTTGGTTAACTACTAAACCTAGTACTCCTAATATTCCTTGTCCACCACTTAAATATGAAGCAACACCAAAGATACCTGCAAATAATCCACCAATTCCTGCAGCTAAACAACCTGTTAAAAATGGTTTAACTTTAGGAAGAATTACCCCATAAATTACAGGTTCTGTAATCCCTAGTAAAGCTGGTACAAATCCAGTCAATGCTTGTTTTCTTAATTCAGAGTTTTTAGTGTGAACAGCTACTGCAAACCCAGCTGCACCTTGTCCAAATACTCCTAGCATTAAACCTCACATTAATGAAGTTCCAGCTTGAGTAGCATAAACTTGAACAATTAAAACACCCGCAACTGCACCATGTGCACCAGTTAACACAAGTGGTTGTCATAATAGAGCAAACAATGCTACACCAATACCATAAGGGATAGAACTTAATGCATTAAATATAATTCCTATTATAGTTTGAACAACACTTAATGCAGGTCCTAATATAAAGTAAACTGATACAACAGTAAATAGAATTACTAATGCCATTCTAAGAACAACATCTAGCATTCCAGGCATTCAAGATTTAACTCATCTATCAAAGTATACATATGCAACTCCAGTACCACCACAAACTAAAACTGAGTTTGTATATGATTGGATAGAATAAGTAATATTAAATCCACCACCCAATGGAACTGCAGGTGCTAATTGTCAGCTAGTTGTAGTACCATTTGTAGAGTCAAAATAACCATATATAGAAGGAGCAATCAATACAAGGGCTACACCCATTGCACTTATCATATCTCCTTTCATATATCTAACAACTGAGAAGAATATTAATATCCCTAAGAAGTTGATACCAACATCACCTATCACAAATAGTACATATGCAAACCATTGAACACCTGATATTCCATCTATTGTGGTACCAAATAAACCTTGTGCTGTTGCATTTAAACCAGCAAAAGTTGTCCCCATGCTACTTGGGAAGTTTGCAGGATCTATAATATTACAAATAGAGTAAATCCCTTTAAATATCCCTGCTGCTAATAAAACATAAAGGATTGGCATAATACAACTAACTAAAGGAACTAGTACTCTATTTCTAAATCCTTTTTTAGTTTGTTTAGTTGCAAATTGTTGTGACTCTTGTTTAGATTCTGTCCCTTTGCTAGCCACAGCATCTTTTAAAGGAACATGAATACTTTCTAAATATTTATTGAAAGATTCTCTAACTCTAATTACATCACCACCAATAATAATTTGAAGTTCATTTCCATTTCAATTAATTCCCTTTACAATTGGAATTTCTTTAATTTTATTAACTTCAACTTTATTCTTGTCATTAACCATAAATCTAAATCTAGTCATACAGTTAGTGTAATTAGTATAGTTAGTATAACCGCCAACAAAACCATAAATATTTTCAGCAGCTACTTGGAATTTACTTTTCATAATTCCATCTTCTGTAACTGCTTTTTCATTTTTTGTATTTGCAGCAGTTTCTTTATTTTCTACATATTCTAAGTAACCAATAGGTTGACCTCTTTTAACACTACCAATTTTTGGAATTGGCTTGAATTGTCAATTAGAATTTTCTTGTTTATCAAATACAATCGGGGTAGATAAAGTTATCTTTTTTTGTAATAAAAAATCTAAATCCACTTCAGTTAGAAGCGAATTTAGATTTACTTTATCACCAGGCTTAACCTTGTTATTAAAAGGCTCACCTTTAAAATTAACTGTTTCTAAACCAATATGAATAAGACCAACAACTTTACTTGATTGATCTTTGATAAAGAAAGCATGTTTAGTATCTGCTACTAAAGAAATAGTAGCATCTTCAAAAAAGGAGTAAAACTTATTTTGTCCTTTTTTAGGAATAATAAACACACCTTCACCCAAAGATTTTGAAGCAAAGGCTTTGTCTTCGATTTTTTCAATCGGATAAACACTGCAATCTAATGGAGCATAGATTGTAATTTTTTTATTATCCATAAAAATCCTTTTCAAATTAGTGTGAAGATCCATTTGTAAAAGAATGGTTTTTTAAATACTTCACAATTTGAATATATAACTAAAGCCTTAAACTTTTTTTATAAGAAAACAAGAAATCTTCAAATACATTTAATTTTTTTATGCATAAAAATTTATGTTTTTATAAAAATGAAAACTTAATATTTTAAAAATAAATGGCAATAAGAATTTATAAAGACTTACAACACACTGACATTTCTTTCTTTGAATATTCCTCTTTTTTTCTTAGGAACAATCATTTTCTTTTTTATTTCTTCAAAAGTTGAACTTATGTCAGTTTTATTACTTTCTTTTATTGTTGTAATAAATTCTTCAATTTTATCAATTTTTACGAAATGAATATTTTGAATAGTGTCTTCTTTAAATTCTTTATTTAAACAAGGAACAATAATCTTTGTGTTTTCTTTAACTTTATATTCTTTTTTAAAAGCTCTGCAAAAATCTATGAAGAATGAAACATCTGGTGGTAATGCAAATTTATTTTTTTTTAGATTCACATATTATATTGTTGTTCTCTTCTTTAACTTCTCTAATATTTCAATATAAAGGATTTGAAATTAAATAAATTGATTCTTCATACAAAAGATAAGGAACATTACCAAATTTAGTATTTTCCAAATTTCAACTTACATCCATATATCCTTCTTTTATTAATTTGTCTTTTTTGAACTTCTTAAATTTAGATTTTAAAATTTGTTTAACATAAAAACTTGTAGAAGTATAGGCAAAAGTATTTGGCTTAATTAACTTAGTATAAATCAAAGCACCTATTACTAAAATTACACCCAAACAAATTAATACAATTATTGAAATACTAGTTATTGTCATATTTTATTAACTTCCTTAAAATAAGATTTTTAATATTATCTTTGTTAAAACCTTTTTCTTTATATAGTGCATCACCATCCATTGATTTACCATATTCTTTTGCTTCAAAATGAATATGTGATTTTACATATGAAGAAAGTTTATACCAATAAGCATCAGAAGATGGTTCTATAGTAAATAAACCATATTTAGAATTTAGGATTTCTTTTATTTTAGATTCTTTATTATTTAAGAAAATATTTAATGATGGAATAGAAACAATTTTAACTTTGTAATTTAGATCATTTAAATCTTGTTTAACATCAAACAATAAATCAATTTCAGAACCACATCCTGCAATTGTGATATCAGGATTTTGATCACTTTCTAAAACATAACCACCATCATTAATAGTTCCTTTTAAAGATGTATTAATTTTAGATTTTAATGGTTGTCTAGTTAAAACTAAAATGTTAGTTTCTGATGTTGATTTTAAAGCCTTATAAGAAGCAGCTAAAAATTCAGTTTCATCACATGGTCTAAATACATTAACTCTTGGAATACTTCTTAGCATTGCAAGTTGTTCTATAGGTTGATGAGTGGGGCCATCTCCTCCTACTTGATATGAATCATGAGTAAAAATATAAAAGTTAGGTAAGCTCATTAATGTTCCTAATCTAATAGCACTTTTTAAATAATCACTAAAAACCAAAAAAGTTCCTGATATAGTTTTTAAACAACTATGCAGCAAGATACCATTAGTGATAGCACCCATCGCAAATTCTCTAATACCATATTTAATATTGTTAGAAGAATAATCATAATTAAAATCTGAATCATTTATTTTAATATTTGTTGCAGCTTCTAAATCTGCACAACCTGCAATAATAAAATCTGAATTATGATTTTTTAAGCAGTCCATCAAATCTTTTACATAATTTCTTGTAGCTACTGAAGTTTTTGAAAATTTAATGTTTTTAAGAATTTCTTCAATTTTATAGTTTCTTTTTAAATAATTATTAAACTTAATAAAATCTGAATTATTTTCTCTTTCATACTCTTTAAATTTATTTAATCATTTTTCATATTTCCTATTTCTATTTAAAACTTCAGTTTTGAAGTGATCATATATGTTTTGACCAAAAGAAAATTCTTCATTTTTTAAATCAAAAATTGTTTTAGCATACTCAATGTCATCTTCAGATAAACTCATACTATGAGATTTGTTTGAATTAATATTTTTAGTCCCATATCCAATTAAAGTTTTAACTTCAATATAAGTTGGCTTATCCTGTTTTTTAGCAAGGGAAATTGCTAAATCAATTTCATCAACTTCATTATTTACTTTTAAATAAAATCACCCCATTGATTCCATTCTTTTTTGTAAATCTTCATTAAATACAGTTTCTACAGAACTATCCAATTGATAATCATTTGAATCATGCAATACTATTAGTTTATTTAGTTTTAATTTCCCAGCTAAGCTCATAGACTCATAACTGATACCTTCTTGTATGTCTCCATCACCTACTAAAGCATAAACATAATGATCAAACAAATCACTTATACTTTTAAATTTATTAACAATATACTTTTGAGCAATTGCATTTCCAACAGCCATTCCAATTCCTTGACCTAAAGGGCCAGTTGAAGCATCTATAAAATTGTTTTTTAAATACTCTGGATGACCAGGAACAATTTCACTATTATTTTTAAATTTCTTAAACTCTTCTAAAGAGATTAATCCACTAAAATGCAATATTGAATAAATTGATAACGAACCATGACCTGCACTTAAAATAAATCTATCTCTATTGATTCATTTTGGATCAACACTGGAAATATTAATGTGTTTAGTAAACAATGTATAAGTTATAGTAGCTGCAGACATGCTCATTCCAACATGTCCTTGCTTAGCTTTTTTAATAGCATTTAAAGATAATAACCTAATGCTATTAATATATTTGCTATAATCCATTATTCATTAATTCCAATTTCTGGTTGTTGTATTTTTGCAGCTTTTCTTTTATCAAATACAAATCTTTTTAATAAACCATCAATTACAAGACCAACATATGCTGCAATAGGAATTGCTAATAATAATCCATATTTAACACCAATAGAACTCGGTAAAGATAGTAATCCTGGAATTGCTCCTAAGAAGTAATCAGTATCCCCTCATCCTAAAGTTGCATTACTTGGAGTTCATCCAGCTGCTGAAAACATAATTGGAACAAAAGTAATAATAATACCATTCAAGAAAGAGGCAACAATACACCCAATTAACCCACCTTTTACATTACCAAATACACCAGTAGTAGCACCTAAGAAAAATTGAGCAGTAATACCAGGTAAAATAATTGCAATTATGTTGTTAGATGATGAAATTGCCACTGATAACCCTAAACCTACAATAGCACCTATTACTGAACACACAAAACCAATTAGTACAGCATTTGGAGCATATGGGAACACAACTGGACAATCAATTCCAGCCTTTGCATTTTTAATTAATTTATCTGATATCCCTTTAAATGAAGGTACCAATTCACCAACAATCATTCTTACACCTAATAGAACAATTTCTACTCCAGCAGCAAAAGTAAACGCTTCTATAATACATTTAACTATTCAGTTTGTTGCAGCACCTGGTTTAAATAGATCATTTATAATGTCATAGTTTGGATTATTTGCACTTAATAATTTAATTCCAGTTTGATACATAATTCCTTGTGGAACATAAACAATCAAGTAAACAACTAGCATAGTAATTGCCATTGAAATAAAAGTATTTCTAAAGAATTGTAATCCTTTAGGGAATTTAATATCTTCAGTTGATTTTATATTTTTTCCTTTTTTAATTTTGTAAACTAATTCTCCAATTAATCCACCCATTAAATAACTTAAAGACCCTGTATGTGCAACTGTAATAGTATCAACTTTTGTAATTTGCTTTGTTCATTTGTATAACATTGCACATGATAGTACCATGTAAACACTTAAAATTGTAGAAGATGAAATTAAAGCTACTGCATAACCACCAACTGTGTTTACATCTAATCCACTTAAAATCATTACACCACTTAGCATTACAGACATATAGAATAATACATGCCCACTTAAGAAAATGTATTTAAATCTACTAGTGTATGCCAATATTAAGTTTAGAATCATTGCCACTACCATTACAATTGATCCTAGTTGTGAAATTGCTGCATAATTTGAGAAGAATCATCCAGCAAAAGCGTCATTATTTGGAATTATCCCATTTATATTAAAAAGGTCTGTGAATAATGCTTGAAAATTAGTCAGCGCTCCACTAATTACAGTAGCTCCACCAGTTACTATTAAAAAACCAGCAGCAGTTTTAAAAAAAGTTGTGATAATTTCTGTGGCTTTTTTTCTTAATAGAATTGCTCCTAACATAGCAAACAAGCCAACTAATATTGCAGGTGTCCCGACAAAATCTCTAAACAGAGATAGGACCATTCACCTGCTCCAACTTGTAGAGAAATATCCATATATTATTTATCTCCTTTGAAAATTTCTAATAATTTTGATTTCAATTCATCCACATTCAGAAGATTTTCAAGTGCTATTTTTTGACCACTTCCAGCATCAATACTATCAGCTAAATCAATACCACAAATAATGTAGTCAAACCCATCACTTGGTGAATATGAATTTAAATTTTTGTGTGTTACTTGAACATCATTGTCTGTCAGCCCTAGTTCACTAATTACATTTTTAATGTTCATTTCAACTATTAAACTAGATCCTAATCCTTGACCACAAACTGTACAAATTTTTTTCATTGTTATATTAATCCTTTAAATATTTCATAAATTTTTGTTTTATCTGACTCATTTAAGATTTTTGAAACTATATCTTTTTGAGATAAAGTATTCGCAAATTTTTGTAATATGCCCATATGAGAGTCAGAATCAATTGCTGACATACAAAACAATAAATTAACTTCATGTTTTTGGTTTTCACTAAACTTAATTGCATTCTCAAATATTACAAGAGACATTCCTGGCTTTTTGTTATATTCACAAACTGCAGTATGTGCTAGTGCAACCTTTTCAGCTATCACATAATATGGACCATATTTTAAAGTGGATTTAATTATTTCATCTGCTAAACCACTTTCAGCAATATTGTTTTTTACTAACAGTGACACAGCTAATCGGATAGATTCTTGTCAACTTATATTGCCCTTATGAAAAGCAATTAAATCATTACTTGTCATAAAATTTATTCTCCTTCTAAAATAAATTGATAAATTTCATTGGTATCTTTCATTTTTAAAAGTCTATTAACATTTTCTTCTTGTTTCAAAATATCAACCAATTCAAATAAAGGTTTGATGTGTTTTTCATTATCTTCAGGAGCTAAAATTATTATTAAAGAAATATTAAATTTAGATTTTCCTGGAAATACCACAGGATGCTTAAAAATATTAAAAGTAAAACTTAATTTGTTTACACCATCTAAATAAGAAGCATGAGGCATAGCAATTTTATTAGACAAAGTAATTACTGAATTGTATTTATTAATGTTATTAATTATTGCTTTAATATAGTTAACATTAATTCTTTTTGATTTAATTAAAGAATCTGTACATAACTTAATTGCTTTTTCTCAAGATAAATTTTTTTCATCAAAAATGTTGATAAAATCTCTTTTTAAAACTAGTGATAAAGGAATTTCCTTTTTTATCTTTTCACTTAATATAGTGTTTATTTTGTTATTGATTTCTTTTTTATTTTTTTCACTTAAAATGTTATTAATTTTCACATACTCTACATTTTTTAAAAAAGTTGAACTCAATATCAAATCAAATTTCTCATCTAATTCTAAAAATTGATCAATATTAACAATCTTAACTATGTCTAAATTTGTGAATATATTTTCAAGTTCTAATTTTAATACTCTATAAATATTAAAACCTTGATTAGTAACTATTATTGTTTTTATCTTCTTCATCATTTTAGAACTATATAAAATATTGCTAACAAAATATAATGACAATAAAGCTATCTCTTCCTGACTGAACTTAATTTTTAAATAGTTTTCAACTACACCTATATGTTTTACAGTTATATTAAAAAATTTTTTATACTTTTCTTTAACTATATTTAAGTATTCAACATTAACATTTAAATTAAACTTTGCTCTATAGTATGCAGGAATCAAATGATTTATCAAATCTGTTACTAATTTATCTTTTTCAAAAAAGAAAATATAATGATTCTTTTCAATTTCACTTAACATTTTGTATAAAACATCTTTTAAGTTTTTTAGTCCTAACAAAATCTTTTTATGATACTTAAGTTTGTTGTCACTAATAATAATGTTCCCAGATGTTAATAAAATAGTTAAATAATAATTTTCATCTAAATAGTTATTTTCAATTTTATTGTTTTTGCAGTATTCATTTAATAAATCTGTAGAGAATTTAAATTCTTTTAGAGAACTCAATATTGATTTATCTTTTTCATCTATAGTTAAAAACTTTTTCTTTTTATAGTAAATAAATAGAATTGATAAATAACACTGAATTAGATCAAGATATGATTTTGTGTTCTTTCTATTTAAAGAATTTAAATCATCTAGTTTATTTGCAATATACTGATTTTTTAAAATTGAAACATCAAATAATTTAGACATTATAATTTCATCATTTGTTAATAAATATGAACTAACATAATTAATTAAAAAACTTCTTATTGCTAATTCATCTCCCAATATTTGATATCTTAAATCTGTACTGTAAGTTAAATTGAGATTTAATTTTTTTAATTTATCTTTTAATTTTTTAAAATCTGAAGATATAGAGTTTTTTGAAATGATAAATAGGTTAGCATAATCTTCTAATGTTCTTTTGTTGCCAAAAACAATAATGTCAAAACAAATGAAATCAATTCTTTCATCTTGTGAAAATGAATAATAATTATTTAAAATTAAAAAGTTTAATTGCTCAATAGATAGGTTTAAAGATACATATCCTTTTTTAACCACTATTTCATTAAAATTATTTTTCTTAAGTAAATAATTTAATTCATTTATATATAAATAAACCATTCTAGATTTAATATTTAAATAATTTGTAAGTTCATTAATACTTGCTGAATTATGTTCAATCAAATATCTTATTAAACTTGTTTTTATCTTATTTAGCATCTCAACATACTCACTTATTTTTATATTTATAGAATTCTAAATAACACCAATAAACTATAAAGAATAAATGAAAGCTATTTTTGCAATTCAAAGAGTCTTTTTTCTAAATCATCAAATTCAAAAAGGATAGAACCTACCACTATTGAATTAAAATATTTTTTACAATCTGCTAAATGTTGTTCTCTTACAGAACCATCTACTTGTAAGATAACATCCTTTTTTAATGGAAATTCATCAATAATCTTTTTTACATTCAACAAAACTTTATTATCAAATTTTTCTCCTGTATTGCCTATGGTTTCTACTGCCATAAAATTAATTAAATCAATTTTTGATATAAAGCTCTTTAATTTTTCAAAATGTCTAAAATTTAAATCAATAGTTATGCCAGTTTTAAAATTTAATTTATTTGTTTTTTCAATAAATTTTTCTCAATCTTTAACCATATCATAGTGAGTGTGAATATATACATTTTCAACTTTAGGAATAAAATCAATTAACCTGTATGCATCATCAACCATAATATGAAGATCTTTTCTTATAGAAGGATCAATGTACTTTAAGATTTCAAAACTTAATCCAAAATCTTTTGTTCTAGTACAATCCATAAAATCTAAATGAATAGAATTTATACCAGTTTTTTCAATTTTTTTAATTCATTCAAAATAATTAAAATCTTTGATAGCTTTCAGACTTGGTGTAATATCTACCATATTTTTTATAACTCCTTTCTATATAAAATTCTAAATAAATTAAACAAATTATTAGATACCAAGAAATTACAAAATTTTATGAAATTAAATAAAATAAAAAAAGATAATAACCAATTTGATTATTATCTTTAAATTAATTAAACATCATTAGATAAATTTGGTGATTTAACTAAAACTTTTTTAAGAGATTCTTTTCTGTCAATAGATTCACGAGGTGCTGGTTCACTAACTCTTTTGTGTTTTTCACCTTTAGAAAAACTTTCTTTTTTTCTTTTTCATAAGAAAATGAATAAACCTAAAGTTATTAAACCTACTACTAGAAAAACAATTCCAACTGTAAACAATGAATAACTTGCATATACTCAAGTTGTTCCAGATTCATTTTTATAAGTTTCATAGTTAGTATTGTGACTATTGATATAATCTTGAAACCCAGGTCCACCTTTTCAGCTACTTAATAACTTTAAATATGTATCAAAGTTCTTAAAATAAACTCCTGTTAAAACTGCACCAACAATTAAACAAGAAGCTGAAAAAACAAAACCAAGGATTAATAGAAATTTTATATATGAACCACTTTCGCGTGGTATTTTTTTCTCTTTGTTTTTTTTCATATTAAATCTGATTGTTAACTAATATTTGATATATTATCACATAAGAAACATTAGAAAACAATAACACCATTCTCTAATTTATTTAGCTATTACACTAACTTTTGTTTTATTATCACCAAATTTAGTGAATTTAACAATTCCATCAATTTTAGCAAATAATGTATGATCTCTTCCCAACCCTACATTTTTACCAGGATAAATTTTAGTTCCTCTTTGTCTGTAAATAATTTGACCAGATTTAGCAAATTCTCCATCTGATTTTTTAGCACCTAAATATTTAGGATTAGAGTCACGTCCATTCTTAGTTGAACCAACCCCTTTTTTACTGGCAAAGAATTGTAAATTTATTTTTTTAATTAATAACATAAACTATTTCTCCAATTCTTTATTATATTTTTTAAATTTACAAAATTGAGAATATGAATCACTTATTGTTTTAACTTGTGTTTCTATTAAAGATATCCCAATTTTATTTCTTTGATTCATTTTAAGTTTTAAAACTAATTCAGGTTTTGATTGATCACTTTCAAATATCAATATATCTTTTTGATCAAATCAATTAATGCTTCCAAAGCAAATTCCTGAAATGGCTGAACAGACAATATCTTTTCCAACATCATCATATTGTGCATGCCC
The DNA here is from genome assembly GCF_000011225.1 of Malacoplasma penetrans HF-2. Taxonomy (NCBI): domain Bacteria; kingdom Bacillati; phylum Mycoplasmatota; order Mycoplasmoidales; family Mycoplasmoidaceae; genus Malacoplasma; species Malacoplasma penetrans. The sequence continues at coordinate 579,969 of NC_004432.1, read as the reverse complement.
AGAAACCTTAAAACCATCTAAATAAAAATCAATTAGTATCATTGAATTACTTTACATTAATTCCTGTAACAACTAATTTTGTGTAAGGTTGTCTATGACCTTGTCTTTTTAAAGAACGTGTATATCTTTTATGCTTTATAATAAAAATCTTTTTTTGTTTTCCTTGTTTTTCAACTTTACAAGAAACTGTAGCATTTTTAATATAAGGCTTTCCTATAGTAGCATCTACCATTAGTACTTTATCAAAAGAGATGCTTTCACCTACTTTTTTATCTTGTTTTTCAACATAGATAACATCACCCTTTTGGACTTTGTATTGCTTACTTCCTACTTCAAAAATAGCAAACATTTTTTACCTCCATAAATATAAACTAGACTCATCCTGTTTGGTACTCAACTGCAATCATTTAATAATGACCAGGAGTTTAAATATCAATCTTATTAATTAATTGAAAAAACCTACAAGAATGGTTGAGCTGGGTAATACTAAATACACAGCATATATAATGATAACATATCTATATTTATATTTATTAAATAAGTTTTCAAAAAATAATGTCCTTAATAAAACAATAATAAGCTTGTAAAACTAATAAATTAAGCTAATTAAATATTGTTATTATAAAGAACACCATAAATGATTCCTCATATAAATGGTCATCCAAGTGCAAAAGTAATAGATATAGGAATGTTTTTATAAATTTGTTTTCTATCTTTATTTTTTAAAATAAAGATATTAGATAATTGAATACAAACTGAATACAACATGTTCCCATCATAGTATCCAATTCTATGAGTTAATACCATCATAATAAACATAATAGCTAAAGCACAAAATACAGACATTAAAGGAGAAAAAGGTTGGTTACCACTACTAGAACTAATATAGACAAAATAACCACAAAAAGGAACAGTTGCTCCAACTATTAATCAAACACTAGAATTCTTAACAAAATGCATTTTAGTACTTAATGGTTTAGTCCCAAAAGTAGATTGCAAACTATAATCTTTAGCTGGGTTTTTATCACCAATAAAATAGATTATTAAATTAGCAATTAGAAAACCAGTCATTAAACCTAAGAAGTGAAAACCTATAACATAAATCAAACCTTTAGAAACTAAATTAAATCCATGGATCATTCCTTCAAATGCTCATCTACCAATTACAGGACTAATTGAAATTGAGAAATAGGTAATTGATGATGGACTATTTCTAGACATCATTTGGATAATTCATCCAGCACATAGTGCAGCAATCACACAAAGAGAAGAAATCAAAGGTCTTACAAATGGGTTTCTTTCATTTAATGTTTTATAGTGGTTTCTTAAAAAGAAAATAGTAAAAGAAGTAAATAAAGCTAGTAAAGTTGATGAAGCAAAAGTACTTAAAGCAATGCTTGTATCTCATCAAGTTTTTAAGATTTCAAAAGTTGATGTATTAGCTAATGCTTCATGAGTAGTTAACTGATTACTAGCAGCAAGATTTGCAATTAAAGATTTATTAGCATCAAACATCATCTTCTTTACCCTAGATAAATTATTTAATTTATCTCAATTGGTTAAATTATATCTTTTAAGTTGAAAACCAATTTATAAAATAAGTAATTTTATAAAGATAAGATAACAAATAAATGTAAAATTATAAATACATTGAAATAATTATTTATATAGGTGAATTAAATGAAATTAAATGTAACTATTGAAATCCCAAAAAAATCAAATGTTAAATATGAATATGATAGAAAAACAAACCAAATTAGTGTAGATAGAATTTTATTTGGTACAGAAGTTTACCCACACAATTATGGTTTTATTAAAGAAGCATTAGATTGAGATGGTGATGAATTAGATGCTTTAGTAATTGCAGATCAATCATTCTTACCAGGAATTATTGTTCCAGCTAAAATTATTGGTGCAATGGAAATGATAGATGATGGAGAAACAGATACTAAACTAATCTCTGTAATTGATTGTGATCCAAGATACAAACATATTAATAACTTAAGTGATTTAGGTGAACATACACTTAAAGAAATCCAAAACTTCTTTGAAACTTACAAATTGCTACAAAATAAAAAAGTAGTTATCAAAGGTTTTAAAGATAGTGCATGAGCTACTAAAGAATACAATGAGTGTGTTGAGTTAATGAAAAAATATGGAAAAATGGATAAAGATGAATTCGTTAACAAAATGAAAAAAGAACACCCAGAAAAATATAAAGCATAGTTATAATATATAAAAATTAGTATTATATAATAAATACAACCAAGCATAATTTAAAGAGGTTTATACAATGAGTGAAAAAATTAAAATAGAAATTAGTTTGGCTACTTTTGACAAAATTAAAAAGATCTACGAACAATCTAAAGATATTTATGAAAAAATGAATTTAAGTAGTGTAGATGATTTCATCACTTACATATTAGAAAATTTCTCTAATAGTTCTATTCAATTTGACAAACTTAATGACCAAATGAAATCATTAATGGAAAATATCAATTTAGATAACTTAAATTTTGAAGATCTTTTCAAAAGCATAGCTAAAACTAGTATGCAAAAAGATGAAAATAAAAAAGAAGAAAACAAAGTAGAAGATAATCCAGAAAAGATTAAAAACTAATCTATATATAAATTTAAAAAATCCATTCTTAGTTGAATGGATTTTTTCTTTTCTATATTTCTTTATTATTTAAATAATTAATATTTAATGAATTAATAAAAATGTCAAAAGCATTTAAAGTACTAGCTGAATATGAGTTATAGAATTTTGGACTAATAGAATTATCTAACTCAATCTTTTTAGAATTATATAAATATATTACTTGTTCTATTTGACCACTATCTTGTTTGATAGCTGGAGTATTTTCAGATAGTAGTGCTTTGTATGAATTGTTATTTGTGTCTACACTATTTAAATAGTTTAGAAAGTAGTTCACACTTTCTTGAGTTGTGTTTTTATTAATTTCTATTAAACCAATTAAATCATATTTTGCTTTACTAATGATTTTAGCAACATTGATTTCATGAACTATTCTTTTAGTTTCAGTGTTAGTACTAGTTGGGTTTGAAACATCAAAATCTGAAGGTATCTCTTTATTGTATAAATTGAAGTTTAAAGTGTTTCATCCACCAACTCTAATAGTTGAATCAGAACTACTATTATTTTTATAGCTAATATCAGTTCCTACAGGAATATGATCAGAGATTAAATATTTAACATAGTTATAAACTGCATCTGAGTTACTACTATAATACTTATCTGAATAATCTACTCATCCTTGTCCATCTGTAAAGTTAGTACTTGGTAATGTTAAATAAGTATTGATAGCAAATCCTGTTTTAGATTCATAATTTGGTTTAATAACACTTTTAATATCATCATATGTTCCATTAGAAATTGATAAATCATTACTATTAAATGAATATATCAATTTATCATATGAGTTAGCAAAAGTATTAACAGTAGAAGATAAAGAAGTAGAATAGGTATCATTGTCTTTAAATAACATTGAATAACTACTATTAGATAAAGTACTAAATGCTTTATCTTGATTCCCTTTTCTTATATTAGTATCGGCAAAAAAGATAATATTTTCAGAACTAAAATATGTTTTAAATTCATCTAAAACACTAACTGTATTAGATGCTTCTTTAACTTCTTGACTACCTTGGTTAGATATTGAACTTTTAGTTTCAACTTCATTTAAGCTATTAGCAGAAGTTGAAGCACCAGGAGAGTCAAAGTGAGAAGAAGCCATAACAAAACTTTTATTGCTATCTACAATTTTAAATTTAGCACCATATGGACTTCTTACATATCCATATCCTGTTAAACTTTGATTTTGATTATTATTAGAATTACTGCTTCCAGAAAATATTTGTTCTTTGTTTTGAATTATATAATAAACACCATATCCAACTACTGCAAGTGCTACTAAGCTAACTGATAATGCATATATGTATTTATTACTTTTTCTTGAGTGACTTTTTCTTCTTTGTTTAGAATAGTTTTTTCTTCTGTGTTTTGCCATAGTTAAATAAACCTAAATATTAATATAAAGAAAAAAGATAGTATAGATATTATACTATCTTTTAAGATTAATGAATTGTAATAGTTTTATATATTAACCATCTATATTTCTAATGTCTTTTCTTAATTCTCATTGTTCTTTAAATTTATCAAAATCAGATTTTCTTTCACCATTAGAATTAATGTATTTTTCATAAACTAATATTTTATCTAATAAAAGATCTTTTTCTAAATGTAATTCATTTAGAGATTTAATATAAGTTTCTTTAGTTGTACTATCTGAATCTATTCCACAACTTTTACATAAAACAATTAATCCATCATTAGCTGATTGGATTGATAAATAGTTAGAACAAATTGAATTACAAATTGAACAAGATTTGGTTTCTGAACTATTAATGCTATATTTTTCTCAAAAATCTTTTTTAAACATACAAATACTAAAAATAATTTTTTTAAAAATTATTTTTATTAACTCCTACTAATTTAATTATATATGGAGTTTGATTTTAAAGTAAATATCAAATATATAGATATGTTATTAATAATATCTTTTTTAAAGTCAGACAATAAAAAATGACTTGTGTCATAACAAGTCATTTCTTAATTTTTATTAAATACAATTTAAATTAAATTGCAGTAAAAGTCATTGCATACCCTTCTTCTGCTGGGGTATTGTAATATGATCTAACCATAATTTGGAACTTTAATAAAGAACCTTTAGGTGCTTTTGTATTTGATACATTGAAAGTTTTTGACATACCATTGTTATTTGAAGTTCAAGTCTTACCACCATCAGTAGAATAACTTCAAACATTATATCATCCATATTCATAAGCATAAGGACTAATAGTAAAGTTTGCTTGGTAAGTTGTGTAATTTATAGTTTTAGCAGTTGCAACCATTGTAGGTGCTGGAGTTAATTTTACATAACTTGAGAAACTGTTTTCAACTTTAACTGGAAGTGGAGTATTAAGTTGTAAAAAATTAGTTGCTTTAATAGTTATAGTTTTTACAGTTTTAGTGTAATCACTTCATAAGTAATTTCCACTAGGGGTTGCAGTTACTTGAAATTGTTTAGTTGCAAAGTTAGCTGAATTTTTTACATATGTTAAGTTAACATTTGAATAATTTCCAGAAAGATATTTTTTCACATTATTTTGATCTTTAAATAAACTTTCTAATTTAGTGTTGAATGTACTATCATTTGATACATCTGATGTAGATAATTCATAACTAAAATTATCAGTACTTGAAACAGAAGCCACTGGAACAGCTGAATCAAAACTTACAGAAATTGTTCTTGGTTGAGTGCTGCCATTGTATCATGCAGTTCCTGATTTTGGAGTTATTTTAATAGTGAATAATGTTCAACCTCATTCTGACATTTTTGCAGAACCATCAACATATTCCACTTTTTCAACATTATTAAAAGTTACATATTGTAAATTTTTAGATGAAAAAGTTCCTTTTAAATAATTGTTTAAATGTTCAGTGCTAGTAAAGTGTGCTCTAGGTACATTATAATTAATAACTCTTGCAGATTCTATTTTCATTTCTGCTAATGGAATAATGTTAGTTAAAGAAACAGTTATTTCTTTTTCACTATTAGTACTATCATTTCATTGATATCCTGATGATGGAGTAACTTTAATTTGAAAAGTTTTATTTTCAAAATTAGCTGAGTTTACTTTGTAAAAAATATCTACATTTTTAAAATCACCACTTAATGAAGATTTAACTTTTGTTTCAAAATATTCATTTAAGAATCAATTTAAATCATATTGATTACCTGCTGGAACTTGAAGATTTGATGTTACTGTTCCTTCTGGAGCAGTAGCAACATTTTTAACTTCTTCAGTTTTTTCTTCAACAGAAGTAACTTCATTAACTACTGAATTAGTTTCTTCTGAATTATTAGTAACATTGTTTAGTACTTCTACTTCACTTAAATTTTGGTGAGTGAATGAATCTGCTAAAGGTGCTGCAACAGTTGCAGTATTAGCTAGAGGTGCTACAACCGTTGCACCAACTCCAATAGCTCCAAGAGTTGTAATGCTTCCAATTAATAATTTTTTACTTATTTTCATATAATATTTGTTCCTTTTTAACAATTTATATTTTTGATTATTATTGGTATTAGAAATATATACCAATAAAAAAGCCAAAACTTTATGTTGTGGCATTATTTATATTACCTTATTAGAAAAACCATTTCAACTTTTTAAAGCCTATTTTTTAAACATTTTTAAAAAAATGTATGTAAAATAACAAATTAATTAATTGAAAAATAAATTTAAAATATATTAAAAAATTGCTAAAAAATATTTAATAATTCATAAAACATTAATAGATAAATATAATTAATCTGGTTGTCTTCAATAAAATAAAAAATGACCTGTGAAACCACAAGTCATTTTTTTGATTTTCTTTAAAATTTAATTTTAATTAAACAGCATTAAAAGTCATTGCATATGCTTCAACTGCAGGACCAGTATAATATGTTTTCCCCATAATTTGGAACTTCACTAAAGAACCCTTAGGTACTTTTCATGATGACAGATTGAATGTTTTTGTTTTTCCAATATTAGTAGTTGCACTTCAAGTTTTTCCACCATCTTTTGAATACCTTCAAACTGAATATCATCCAAATTCAGCAGCATAAGTATTAATAGTGAATTTTGCTTCATAAGCTGTATGATCTTTAGTTTTACCAGTTACAACTATTGAAGGTGCTGGAGTTAATTTTACAAGACTTGAGAAACTGTTTCCAACTTTAACAGGAAGAGCTGTATTAAATCTTTGAATATTATTAGCATTAACAGTTATTATTTTATCACCACTAGTAAAATCACTTCACTGGAAACCATTAATAGGAGTTGCAGCTAGTTTAAATTCACCTTTTTCATAGTTGGCTGAACCAGATACAAATTTTAAATTAACATTTGAATAATCACCTATTAAGTTTGATTTTACATTATTTGGTTTTCTAAATAATTCAGTTAATTTGCTACCAAAAGAATCATTGTTTCAAACATCTGCAATTGATAATCTATAGTTAAATTTATCAGAACTTGAAACTGAAGTTACAGGTACTGCTGAAGCAAATAAAACATTAATTGTTTTTGATTGGTAACCCTCATTTTTGTTTCAAATAGCTCCTGCTTTTGGTGTAACTTTAATAGTAAATTGACTTGAACCTGAAGCAGCTAATTTTGCTGATCCTTCAACATATTGAATTTGATCAACATTAGTAAATTTTATATTTTTTAAATTAGAAGATGAGAAATTACTTCTTAAATAAGTATTTAAGTGGTTTGCACTAGTGAATCCCATTTTAGAAACTTCATAAGCAACAGATTTATTAGAATCTATTTCAATCTTTGCTGATCATGACATGTTAGATAAATAAACTGACATTTCTTTTTCTTTATTGCCAGATCCATCTTCTCATCCATGACCAGAAATTGGTTTAATGTTAATTTTAAATGTTTTTTTATTAAAATCTGCAGAATTATCTTTATAAGAAACCTCTACATTTTCAAAATAACCTTTAAATGTTGGTTTAACCAAATTATCAAAGTTGTCTTTTAAAAATTTATTTAATTCTTCATTGTTAGTAACAGGATCTGTTAGAACATATGATTCAATTTCTGTTCCATCTTTTGGAGCAGTAGCATCTTTTATTAGTTCAGTTACAGATACTTCATCAACTACTGTATCAGCTTTTACATCTTCAACTTCAGGAGTTACAATTTCAGTAACTACTGAATCAACTTTTTCATCTTGAGAAGGTGCAGTTTCAGTAACTACTGTATCAGCTTTTACATCTTCAGAAGGTTTAGTAACTTCAGTAACTGAGTTATTAACTTCTTTAGAACTATCAGCAGTATCTTTTAAAACATCTACTTCACTTGAGTTTTTTTGAGCAATTGAATCTGCTAAAGGTGCTGCAACAGTTGCATCATTAGCTAAAGGTGCTACAACTGTTGCACCAACTCCAATAGCTCCAAGAGTTGTAATGCTTCCAATTAATAATTTTTTGCTTAATTTCATATAATATTTGTTCCTTTTTACAATTTTATATTTTTAATATTTATTTTTATTTTTCATACTATTTGATTTGTTAATATTAAAAAATCAATACTAACAAACATACCAAAACTCTATCGTTGTGGCACTTTTATGTTAGCTTATTAAAAAGTGAAATTCAACTTTTAAAAGCATTTCTTTGTAATTTTTTTAAAAAAAGATATACAATTATAAACCCCAAATTTTTAAATAATCTTTCTTAAAAACTAAAGAATATGAATTTTAAAAAAATCAAAACCTGTTATTAAAACTTTTAAGTTATTTAACTAATAAAAATAAATTTAATAATAATATCCTATCTCTTAATAAAATTAACAAAAAGCAAATAAGAAAATGTTATTAAGTATTAGGAGTTAAAAAAAATGACCAATGATTATACACCAGTCATTTTTTAATTTCATTAATAGCAATTTAAACTAAACTGCATTAAAAGTCATTGCATACCCTTCATAAGGAGTGCTAGTAGCAAATCTTGTATTAAACATAATTTGGAATTTTAATAAAGTATTACTTTTCACATTTTTACTCAACATATGGAATGATTTTAAACCATTAAGATCTTTTGAGATTCAAGTTTTTCCATTGTCATTAGAATAACTTCAAATAGTTGTTCATCCAAAATCTCTAGCTTCTCCTCTAAGAGTGAAATGTGCTTCATAAGTTGTAAATTCTTTATTTTTACCTTTTAAAGACATTCAAGGAGTTCCTACAATAAGACTTGTTCTACTACCACCAACTTTAACAGGAAGAGGAGTATTGAATCTTTGAATGTTAGGAGCAGAAACAGTTATTGTTTTTTGACCTTTAGTATAATCACTTCATAAGAAGTTTGCACCAGGTGTAGCAGTTACTTGAAATTCTCCTTTTTCATAGTTAGCAGAACCATCTACATATTTTAAATTAACATTTGAATAGTCACCTGAAAAATTTGATTTTACACTATTTTGATTTTTAAATAACTCAGTTAATTTACTATTAAATGTTTCTTTACTTCATACATCTGCTGCTGAGAATTGATAATTGAATTTGTCAAAACTTTGAACTGAAGTTACAGCTACTGCTGAAGCAAATAAAACTGGAATTGTTCTTGGTTGATAACTCTTGTTGTATCAAACTGCTCCAATTTTTGGAGTAATTCTAATACTAAATAAACTTGAACCAAATCCTGCTAATTTTGCAGAACCTTCAACATACTCAATTTTATCAACATTAGTGAATGTCACACTTTTTAAATTCTTTTCTGAGAAATTACTCTTCAAATAATTATTTAAATTACTTGAACTAGTAAAATCCATTCTAGGTCCACTATAAGTAATAACTTTTTGAGAACCTATTTTAATATCAGCTAATGACGACATGTTTGGTAAATAAACAGATATTTCTTTTTCATTATTTGTTTTATTTTCTCAAGCATGACCATCAGCTGGTTTAACTTTAATTTGAAAAGTTCTATCATCGAATTTTGCAGAACCTTCTTTATAAGAAATCTCTACATTTTGAAAGTAACCTTTAAATGTTGGTTTGACTGATTGTTCAAAGTTATCTTTTAAAAATTTATTCAATTCATTATTATTAGTCACAGGTTCTGTTACAACACCTGATTCAATAACTGTATTATCAGCTGGAGCAGTTGCATCATTTTTAACTTCTGCAACTTCTTTAGTTTCAGCAGAAACTTTAGGAGCAACCACAACATTAACTTCTTTGTCTCGAGAGTTGTTGTTTGCGTCATTTACAACCCCTACTTCACTCAAGTTTTTTTGAGCTAATGAATCAGATAATGGAACAACTGAAGTTGATTCATCTTTTGCAAGAGATGTTACTACTGTTGTACCTACACCCATAGCTCCAAGAGTTGTAACACTTCCTATTAATAATTTTTTGTTTAATTTCATATTTTTATCATCCTTTTTTGATTTATTGAAATTCTTGTATCAATAAATTCAAACTAAACAAATATACCAAAACTATATAGTTATGGCAATTTTATGTTAGCTTGATAAAAAGTAGATTTTGGTGTTCAAAAAATCTTTTGTAAATTTTTTATGTATTTAAAATTACGTAAAAAATTATCATGTGTTGTTTTAAAAAGAGCGTAATGCATCTTTTTTGTGTCAAATGTTTTGTATTAATAAATAAATTATATATTTAGTTTTGATTCAAACATAAATCACTAAACTGAATTAAATTAATTATTCAAAACAATTTTTAAAATTGTACTCATAAAAAGTTTAAAAACTCTACTACATAAAATTAAGAAGCAGAGTTTTTAAAGAAAACTTATTTAATTTAAAAAATAAATAAAAAAATGACTTGTGATATTTACAAGTCATTTTTAACTTTTAATTATGAGTTCTAATTAAATTGCATCAAAAGTCATTGATCATCCAACAGTTGGAGCATTTTCTCCACCATCGATATAGAATAAGATTTCAAACTTTAATTTTAGAGAACCTTTAACCATGCTATTGTTTACTGTAACAGTTGGATTTAAAGCAGATTTAGGTTCTGAAGTTCAAGTTTTACCACCATCTTGAGAATAACTTCAAAGAGTTGTTCATCCATATTGAGCTGATGATTCATGCAATTTATAGTTTGCTTTATAAGTTGTAGTATTAGTAGTCTTAGATGTTAGAACAACTGTTGGTCTTCCATAAATAAGATCTGTTCTACTTCCACCATTTTGAACTGAAAGCGGTGTGTTGTATGAAATTTTTTGAATATTTGCTTTAACAGTAATAGTTCTAGCTTCTTTAGTTCTAGTATCTAATCATGAAAATCTACCTTTTGGAGTTGCAGTAATTTTAAATTCACCTTTATCATAATCAGCTGAACCACTTACATATGATATGTTAGTACCTGAATAATCATTTGAAAGAGATGATTTTAAACTATCTGAATTTTTAAATAAATCTGTAAGCTTTGTATTAAAAGTTTCAGTATTTCAAACTTCTGAAGCTGAGAAAGTTTGCAAGAATGTGTCAGCACTAGATAGAGAAACTACAGGAATAGCTGCTAAAAATGAAACATTAACTGTAACAGGAGTTGTTCCATAATTTACACCATTATATCAAGCAGCACCTACAACTGGTGTTAATTTTACTTTAAATGAACTATTTTCTAAATTAGCTGAACCAGCAACATACTCAGCTGTATAGTTTGTTATAGTTGCACCACTAAATTTTTTAGCTGTGAAATTAGATTTTAAGTGACTATCTAAAGTAGCTGAATTAGTTGCAATAATTATATCATTGTAGCTAAGTGCACCTGAAGTTCTAGCCAATAATAACATTTTTGGTAAAAGAACAGTGTATTCTTTTGCATCAGTTGTTCCATCTTCTCAAGCATGTCCAGAAGTTGGAGTTACTGATATTTTGAAATTTTTGTTTGCAAAATTAGCAGAATCTTTCACAAGAGAAACATCTACATTTTTAAAATAACCATTAAAAGTTGGCTTAACTGATTTTTCAAAGTTTTCACTTAAGAAATTGTTTAATTCAGTAACATCAGCTACTGGAATTGTTGTAACACTTGATTCAATTTCTGTTCCATCATTTGGTCTAGTAGCATCTTTTTGCAATTGAACAGGAGGAGTAGGATCTGTATTAGTATCTCCATCTCCACCTTGGTTTTGGTTGCCGTCACCATTATTTCCATCTTGTCCTTGGTTTTGGTTGTCATTACCATCAGTGTTTTCGTCTCCACCTTGGTTTTGATTTCCATCTCCATTTGGATTACTGTTATTATCATTATCTCCAGAGTTATTGTTGTTGTCCTGATTCGGAACTTCTACACCACTAGAGTTTCTATTTGCAAATGAATCTACTAAAGGTGCTGTAACAGCTGCACCAACACCAATAGCACCAAGAGTGGTAATACTTCCAATCAATAATTTTTTACTTATTTTCATATAATTATCATTCCTTTTTTGATTTATTTTCAAATTTGATATCCTAGATTTTAATTTTCTTTTTAAAAGACTATCAAATCCCAAAACTCTATAGTTAAGGTAATTTTATATTAGCTCATTGGGAGGCAAATTGCAATATTTGGAAATTATTTTCTGCAAGTTTTTTAATATATGTATATTAAAAATATATAAAATAAACATTTTTTTAAAATATTATTTGCAAGCAAAAAATTTGACTAAACTATTCAACAAAATAAAAAAGATGCTTTTGTAAAAGCATCTTTAAAACTAATTAATTAGTCTTTTTTCTTTTCTTATCTTTTTTATCTTTCTTATTTTTAGATTTTAATTCTTTAGTTTCAATTACATCTTTTGTTTCTTCATTATTAGTTAATAAGAAAGTTTCTTTAATCTTATCAATGTTGAAGTTAGAGATAATTTTATTATTCATCTTTTTAATGAATTCAAAATCAAGATCATATTTTTCATCAAAATATAAGAAGCTACAAATCAATGAATAGAATACTAAAATAATTTCTGTAATAAAAATTAATCTATGGTCAACAATGATTAATACTAATGATAATAATATTATTAGTAAATCTATAGATAAAACACCAACATATGCAAAGAACCTTAGATTTTTTATTTTCTTCTCAGCTACATATAACTTTAAAAAGATTAGTAGTTGATAAATAGAATTAATCATAAATAAGAAGAAGGACAAGATTCCAATAATAGATCCTGGAATTAATAAAGAATTGTACTGATCTAAATGAACTGAATTTATGTAGTAACCAACTTTTGCACCTAAGAATGCTGAACAGAAAAACATTGATACTAATAAAACAATACTTGAAACAAAAAAGAACTTTTGGAATTTTAAATATCTTTTAACAAAATACTTTTTAGAAAAGAATTCTTTAAAAAATGAGTTAATATCTTTTAATAATTTATTTTGGAAATTATCAAATGTACTTAATACTTTATCAAAAGAATCTAATGACTTATTTTCTTTTGTGCTTTTAGTTTTATTTTTCTTAGCTTGTTTCTTTTCTTTTCTTAGATTGTTATCTTTAGGAACTTTATTAACTTGACTATTAGTATTCATAATTATTTATTCCTTTTAGATTTTTTATCTTTATCTTTTTTAGGTTTAGTCTCAGTATTTTTATTTTGTTCCTCTTTTTTAAATTCTTTTGAATCTTTTAAATCAATGTTCTTGTTTTCTATTGGTTTACTATTATTTTTTTCTTCTACTTTTTCTAAAGCAATTTCATCATCTTCATCATTTTCAAGCCTATTTGGTTTAGCTTTAAACTTAGATTTAAATTTATCAAAAATAGTAATTCTTTTATTTTTAACTTTTAAATAATACATTACTGATAAAACAGTAATAACAATTGTTAATAAAACAATAATTGATAAACCAATTGCTAAGAAGTAGAATCAATCGTTAACACTGATTGGTTGAGCAGTTCCCTCTAATGCAAAATATTGAATTTCTACTGGAGCTGAGTTTTTAGTAGTAATAGACACGTAATGTTCTCCTTCACTTAAATTTGAAGCACTGAATAATCCTTCATTTGCTGATCTTGATTTTGAACTTGTTGAAACTGTACTGTAATATTTGTGATCAATATATACATTAAATGATCCATATCCTATGTCTTTAGTTCCAACAATTGTAAATGCAGTTCCTCTAAAACCAAATGCAACTTTAGTGCCAGGTAAGATTGTGTATAAAGATGCTCCATTTACTTTCCCATCTTTATTACCTCTCTTTCAATCACCAACTGTATAGATTCATTCTGAGTCTGGAGTAAGAATTAATGTTGGAGAAACTTTTAACCCTGCATCTAGGTATCAGACTTGTACTGTTCTAGATACTGGTTTTTCAGTAAAGCTTGTAACCCCATCATCTCCAGTATTCCCTGCTTCCCTATCAAAAGTTTTTAAAGATACTTTTAATTTATTAGTTCTAGCTGAAGGGAAAGAAAATTTAGGATAAGCTGTTTTTTCAAAGTCTCCCTCAAATAAAATATTGTCTTTAGCATCTTTAATTATTATTCCATCTGGTGCAGTTCTATTTACTGAATTTGGTCATAGTTCTAAATAGTTAACATCCACATCTCTTCTAAATGGGATTTCAAAAGTAAATAAAAAGTCATTAGAAGTTGAATCTTTTGTAGTTGCTGCTGTAAAGTTATTGCTACCACTTGTATTATCTCTTAGTAAAGATAAAGATTTTTGTTCACTTCCAACTGTTACATTGGTATCTCAATTAATATCATTATGATATGAAGTAATTTGAGAACTATAGTATTGTTGATAATTTTCATTACTAGGTACTACAAATTCAGTAGTATTTCCCTCTAACTGTAAATCAACTTTATATCTAACAATATATTGATTACTTCCTCCATCTTTTACAGTAACTTCATATTCAAAACTGTCAGTGTTATTTAGATTAGAAGTATCTGGATAATATGTTAAAGTGTTAGAACTCGAGTCATAACTACTTCTACTATTTGGATTTTTTGTAATTTTATAATCAGATAATGTGTAATTAGAATCCATTTGTTTTTTAGTAGCAGTTTTAGTACTATCAGATAAATTAAATTTATATCCACTAGTAAAAGCAGTTTTTGGAATTAAGAAAGGTCTTTGGATAGATGTATAGTTATTAGGTTCAATTACATTTCCATTTTCATCAGTTGCTACATCATATGCAACTTGAGAAGCATAAAAACTACCAACTGGTAAAAACTTCTTTAGTCTATTTTTATTAGTTGTTGATGAAGAACTACCAGATCCACTGTTACCACCAGTACTATCGTTAGTATTAGTAACAGGGAAATTTGTTGATAAAGCAGTTTCTAATTTGGTTTTCATATCACTAGAAATCAATCCAGAGTTATAAGTGTATTCAATTCAGTCATATCCAGTAACAGCAGAAATTCTATAAACAAATATTGCATTTCTGTCATTTTTTATAGATTCAGGAATAGTAATTTTATTTCCTTCGAAATCAGTAACTGTAGAATCACTATAACTTCTAATAATTTTTTGGAAAGTGCTAGTTCCAAAATGAGACATAATTACTGAATAATCATAATCAATACCTTCTCTTGCTTTATTTTTATCAGGACTATTATTGTCATTTACATATTCATCTAAATAAGTATCAACATTCAAATATCCATTTAATTTATAAATGTGGTTATTTCCTCTCTTAGAGATTTTTCCATCTGTTGCATTGTAATTTATTCATTTATATCTATTGTTAGAAACATTAGTAAAGTTTAAATATGAAGCAATTGTTAATACATTGTTAGTAACTTCACCACTTCCTGTATATCCTCAAGAACCTTGGTTTTGGTGATTGTTCTCATGCATTACACCTCAAGAACCTTCATTAAGAACATTTTCATAATTTAAAATTGATGCTGATCAACTTCATGGTGAATTAATATATGAAGCACCCACAAAACTAACTGCTGCCCCATAGGCTACAAAGTTACTATGAATATGTCGGTATGATTGTTTTCAAACAGCATTTTTATTAATTGTATATAAAGCATCTAATGCCATCTTGTCATATAGATCCATTGATTTATAAGGATATGATTTTGGATCATATTATTGAGTATATGTTGCACTATCACCTTTAAAATAAGGGCTTAAAGTGTGAACAGGGCCTGCAAACTTAATATGATCTGCTGCTATATCAAATATAGGAGCTTTAGCTTCTTTAGTTAATCTCTTTCATTCTGCTTCTGTTGTGTATCCATGAATGTAGTGCAAAGCTTCAACAGCACCATTAATTACCATCCCTACATTTTTTAAAGCATTTAAACCAGGTTCTTTGTTAACAACAACATTAACAATTCCACCAAAAGGAGAACCATATTTAAATTCACTAGTAGTTATACTAATGCTTGTTTTCATGACTGGTAATCTTTTGCTAGCTCTAGAGTAGTTTGAAGCATTATATCCAGGAGCTGGATTTTCATTGTCACCTATTGTTAAAGTTAAATTTAAAGCTTTAACTTCTTCATCAGTTAATCCAGGAATTTTGATGTTAATAACTTCACCTGGTGGAGCATATAACCCTGTTACTACATAACCTGGTTGGGTTAAATCAATGTTAAAGTTCTTTTCTACTGCCAAAGCATCATCTGGTAATTTGTGATAATACTCACTAGTATTGTTAGTTGCTGCTTGATAATATTGAAGGTCAATTGCAGGATGTTTTTTTAATTGTTTGTTTGCAATTGCTCACTGAATAAATTGACTAGAATTTAATAGTGTGTTTTCATCTCACACATTATTCATTTTTTCTGTGTCAGATGGTGTACCACTTTGAGTACCGGTATTTGTGAAGTATGGGTGAACTGGTGATGGATAATAATCAGCACTATAAAAAGAGATACTTGTCTTAGCCTCTGCACCATTCCTAGTAGTGATTGCAGGAAATCCACTTAAAGTCCCAGAATATGTTCTTGCAGCTGATCTTCTATACTTTTTAGTAATGTATGAGTCATGACTATATAAAGTATCAATATTATTCCCTTGTTTACTACCACGTGATTCCATTTGGTAAAAACTTAATGTTTGAGAAAAATAAATTGTCATAGCAAATGTAAATGTTCCCAATACTGTACCAGTTGAGATCATTAACAATTTATTTTTCTTAACAAACTTTTTAAATCTTTTTTTAGAATCATTTAAATTAGTTTTGTATTCATTAAAAGTATTATTAACAGATTCAATTTGATTTGAAATACTACTAACAACATTTTCTCTAGTATTTGAAATAGATTCTTTTACTTTATTAAATTTATTTTTTAAACCAAAAAAATTATTCTTTTTAGATTTCATACTATCCTTTATTTATTTTTTTATCGATTGTTATTATAAATTCACAATATATATAATAAAAAAATAAATAAAAATAAAAACAGAAAATTTTACTTTTCTGTTTTTATTAGCAATAACTTTAAACAATATATTATTAAGAATTAAACTTCTATTTCAACACCTTGCAATCTTAAATAGATTGTTTCAATGCATAGAATTCTTTTAAGTTCATGTATAAAATACAACATTTCAAATGGAACATCTTCTGGGTTAATAATAGATTTAGTTTCTTTATTTCAACCATCAAACTTTGTATATAAAGCAATTGTTTTATCTACTTTATTAATTTGAGGTAATGTTTTTGTACGCATGAAGTTAAATCCATATTCTGTACAAATTTTTAGTTCTTCAAAATTATCTAATCATTCAATATTTTCTAAAATGATTTTTTTAATGTTTTGTTTCTTGATATTTCTTTTAATTTTTACAGCATCTATTCAACCAAAGTTTTTAGATTCTAAATGCAAAAAACCTGGTAAGTGATTAGATTCTTCAGAATTTAGAGAAGCTACTAAATTACTATCTAAATCCACACAAGATAATAATCCTCATTTTTCGATATTATCAATTTCAGGGTAGAAATTGTTTTCAAGATCTAAAACATTACAAATAACATTGTAGTTCTTAGATATTTCTTCAATAAAGATATTTGAAGAAGAAATTAAATTATTTTTTACTATAGTTCCAAATTTCAATAAGTTTTCAAATTCATTTTTTAAACTAAATTTGAAGTTATCAAATTTTTCTAAAAATATTTTTTTAATATATAAAGTTCCATCTAACACCTTTAATAAGTAATCAGGATTTTCAAAATACTTTAGTTTTAATCCTGCTTGTAATGGAATGTCAGATTTTACAATTAAGTCTGCATTTGATTCATTAATGATTTCTAGCTCAGCTAGTAGGTCACTAAAATCTTTGTGAAAACCACATTGTAAATATGCTTCTTTAGATATATATAAGTTTTTCAATTTATCACTAAACTGTAAAGTAGAAAAGATTTCTTTAATTGTTTCGACACTAACAATTGAATTATCATCAATTATTATTTTTCTATCATTATTCAATAATCTAATAATTTCCTGAGGAGGAATTTTAGAAAAGTCACTAACAATAAAGAAGTTTAATGTGTTTGATGAATTGAAAACTTGGAACTTTTTAAAATTTTCATTATTAATTTTGTAGATGATCTTATTTAAATTCATTGATTTATACCACAATAATAATTATATTTTATAAAAAAAGCACAATCAACAAAAAATTTGATTATAGCATAATAAATTTAAAAAAAATTAATTTTTTTTATTTTTAATTTCAATCAAAAAATTAACATAAATTTAGTTTTTGTTTTACAAATTCTAAGTTTAATTCTTCTACTCTTATAGTTGCTTTAGATTCTGATTGTTCCAAAATTGTAAGTCTATTAGATTTAGATAAATTTAAAAGGTTAGATAATTCCTTTTGATCTTTTATATCTATTTCAAATTTATAAGTGTTTGTATATTCACTATAATTTTCACTTTCTTGCAACAATAATTCACTAACCTTGTAATAACTTCTAGATAGTAAACCACTTCCTAATAGTGATTTAGTTTTATATCTTACAACCACTACTAAAGAATTTACAAAATTATTATTTTGTAAAGCTAATAAGATTTTTTTACCTGCAAGATTTTTAGGTTCATTATCATCATCAAATCTTTCTATTAATAAATTGTTTTGATTACAAACTAATCCATAGCATATATGAACTGCTTTTTTATGTTCTTCTCATAACTTTTTAACAATAGAATTTACTTCATTTTCATCTTCTATATAAAATCCAAATCCATAGAACTTTGAACCATTTATTTGGAAATAAGAAGTAGAACCATTTTTTAATACTTTTTTCATAAGATTGAATTTAACATTATTTACTTTTTAAATTTTTAGAATTTTTAAGATATTTCAATTTAATAACTTTGAAATCTTTTTGATGTTTTTTCTTTCAATAAATATTGATACTTACTATTGATACTACAAATATATAAGCTAATAAAAAACTTATAACCATTACTGATGGAAATGGTAAATTAAAAATTTGAGAAACCATATTATATTCACCAAGAGATGATTCTCAATCATTTGCATTAATTCCAGTTACATTTCAAACTGTTTTAGTTGTGAAAGAAACAAAGCAAACATAACCAAAAAAGATAGCTGCAAAAATATGACAATCTAATAAATGGATTCATTTTCTATTTCTACTATTAGAAAACACCATTACTCCATATGTTAATAAATATAGATGCATAAAAAAATATATCGGTAAAAACCCACCAACAAAAAAATACTTAAATGAGATTGCAGCTTCTGGATCTGAGTATGCAATAAATGGAATGGTAATTCCAGCACCTAAGATTGCAAACGGAGATATAGCATTGGCAATTCTTCTTGTCTTATCCAAAATTAATGAAACTGGTAAAGCAATAGCAACAAATGGACACATATCCAACAATAATGCTTTACTAACTATTATTGAGTCTTCATAGTTTAACTCATTACCTAACCAAATTGAGTTAGTTTGTAGAAATTGATTTAAATCCCTTCAAGCTCCATAGAATCTAAAAACTATAAAGTAAATTAAAAACAAAAGACTTGGAATGGCCCAAAACCAATAGTTATTAACAAGTCTTTTTCCAAAGAAATTAAAAAGAAAAGTTAATGAAACAATTATAAGAGAGATAGAAATATAAAATATTGTAACTGGAATCATTTTAATAATTATTTATAACTAATTATTAATATATATTAATATCTACTTATTAATTAACTAAATTACTTAATATTGCAAGTAAATAAAAAAATAACAAGACCTGCTTGTTATTTTCTAGTAGTTTAAATTCTATTCATCTTCTTCAACATTTTTTATTTCAAATACTAAATTTTTAAAAAGCATTTTTTTGAAATCATCATCTAAATCTTTTAATTTTAGAATTGAAAAATTAGATGAAGAATTTGTTTGTGAATAAATTTTATTTTCCATACAATGCTTAATATAGTTTTGTACACTGTTTAAATTAACAACATCATCAGTTAATAAATAATTATCTTTTTCTTTACTTACATCAGCTTTATTTAGTAAAGATAAAATTCTAGATTGAATTAATGAATTACCATTTTCAAAAAAGTTTAATACTTGCTTAAAGTTAAAGTCAAACTGACTTTTTCTCATTAGATCTAATCCTTCTAAAATTGAATTAGCATATGAATTTTGAATAGAGTCATGAATCATTTTAAGAAAATGAGCAGACCCTATTGCTCCAGAGAAAAAGAAATTAGTTTCATGAGATAAAGTATTTTTTAATACATTTTGTAAATATCTTACAGTGTTTTCTTTCCCACTGATTGCTAAACTAAAACCTCATGTAATATCATCTAGTGTTCCTATAATTGAAGCATCTACATATTCAATGTTTTTATTTTTAGCTTTTTGATAATTACTTACTACTACATCATGACTAGAGTCTGTTAAATCTATGATGATGCTATCCATATTCAACATATTAATTAAATCTAAAAATATGTTGTTTGTTTGTCTGTTTCAATTCCCTGTAAGTAAAACTATTTTTTCTCCTAAAAAATAGTTAACAAATTTTTCAAGAGAATCAAAACATGTAAACCCTTCTTTCTTTAATTCTTCATATTTTGATTTATTTAAATCATATGTAAGAACACTAAAACAATTTCTAGTAAGATTTCTTAATAAACATTCACTGCTATCATTTAATCCAATTAAACCAATTTGATTTTTATACTTATTCATTTTCATCCCTTTTATTTTTATTTAATTAGAAACTAATTATATAGTTATTATTCTTCTTCTTTTTCCTTTTCATGCTCTAGTTCTTCTTTTCATTGACTAGCACTAGTTTTTGGAAAAATAAAAGAAGCATTAAATTGTTCTAGCTCAAATAAGTCATCATCAGATGTTTCTTGTTTGCTCATTCTAGCTATTTCATCTTCTGATAATTCTTCTTCATCATCAATAAATTCTTCATCTTGTAGTTCATTAACTAAATCCATTATTGAAGAATCTAATTCTTTTGAAGGCTCTTCTTCATATGACTCTTCTAATTCTTCAGATTCATTGATTTCAATTTCTTCAACTTGATCATTTTTATCTTTAAGATATTCAAATTCAGAATTATTCTTAGCAAGATTAGACTCTTTTAATAGTTCAACATTTAACATTGTTTTAAGTTTTTCAACTTCTTTTTCTTTTAATTCTTTTTCAATATCATCTTTTGAAATTTGTTTAATTTCGCTTTCATAGTTTTTAGATTTAACAATGTTAAAAATGTTCATGTTTTCATCAAAGTGTTGTTTAGTTTCTTCAAAATACTCATTATTTCAAGAAATGAATTGGAACTTGTTGTTTGAAGTTAAAACTCTTTTTAGAAATTCTTGAATTGATAAGAAATTACTATATTTAATAGTTGACGAGAATTCATCAACAATAATAATTTTGTTTTGGTTTTTATATCTTTCATATAAGTATGAAAGAATTAATAATTTTAGTTCACCTTTAGAAAGTTGGGAAGAACTAATATATCTAACTTTTTTAGAATTATCATAAGTGTTTAAAAATAAGTTTAATTCATATGCACCTGTAATTTTATTAAAGTTATTTAAAGCAATATCAGAATATTCCATTTCCATATTGTTTAAACCTTCAAGGATTTCTTTTTTATTATTCAAAAAGAAAGAATAAGGAAGTAAAAAGTTATTTAATGAATGAAAATTTTTAGTTTCAAAAAAGACAATATTTTCAATAATATTAACAATTGGCTTTATATTGTTATTTTTACAAAGAGACAAAATGTGCATAAACACTGAATCATTCAATTCTTTTTTAGCTAAATTAACTTCAAAATCTAAACCTAATTCTTTGCTATTAACTTCATAATTAAAAATAGTTTCATATTGTTGGTTAATTTCTTCAACTGATAATAAAGCCTTATTAAAGATAGTTATTCATTCACTATTTGAATTTTGGTTTCTATATGAAAAGTGTTCTAAGTTACAAGCAAATTCACAAAATCTTAATTCATATTTATATTCTCATTCTGCATTAGCAAAAATAATCTCAATACAAGATTCATTATCCATACCAATTTCTGTTGAGTTAATGTTGGGATTAAAATAGGACTGCAAATTAAAAGTTTTTTTAATAGAAAACATATCACCTTTAAAAAAGGTAATTCATCTTCTTATGTAATAAATAGTTGCTTTTAATAAATTAAATAAAGATGATTTACCAGAAGATGATAATCCAAAAATGTAATTTAAACTTTTATTGGGATCATCATAAGAATTAAAAAATTCTACTTTTTGTTCTTTAAAAAAACTTGATGAGTTTTTTATTTTTACACTTTTAATCATATTTTATCCTTACACTTAACTTCATAATAAAAGCAAGATTTAAAAATCTTGCCTTACTTAGATAATACACAAAATATTGTTTATTTAGCAATAACAAAAGAATATCTACTGCTTCAAATCTTTTCTAAAAATAATTCTAATTTAGATAAATCAAAGAAGTTTAAATAGTCTAATAGAATTTCATATTGAAATACTTCATCAACTACAATATCTAACTCAGAGTCCATAAATAATTTTCAAGCTCTTAAAAAGCTAGCTTTATTTAAAATGTATCTTGGTTCCATAAGTTCAGCTCAAATTGCTAAAGCAACAATCTTTTTTGAACTTTTGTATTTATAAAACAAGATATCTTTATCGTTTTTTTTATTAATTTTACTTATATAAATTTTCATAGTTATTTAATAGTTATTTGAATATACTATTTAATTTTAATACTTTAAGTCAATTAATGCTATCTACATTATTGAAAAATATCTTTTTTTAATAAATTTAAATAGATTTAAATAAGGTTCAAAAAACATAAATTAAGTTAATGGGAATTATTTGTAAAAACTTTTTAGTAAAAAGTTTTTAGTAAAAATATTTTAGTAAAAAGTTTTTACTAAAATATTAGAAAGAGTTATTTTAGGTTTTTAAAATGTTTTTTGGAAGAGCAAAAGAATTAAATATATTAGAAGAAAAATACAATTCAAAAAAATTTGAAAGTATCATCATCTCAGGGGAAAGGAAAGTTGGTAAAAGCTCTCTTATTTTGGAGTCACTAAAAGATTGTAATTGCAAAACAATTTATTATGAATGAAGCAGAAATGATTTAAACTACAATTTAAAATGATTTTCAAATGCTATCAATCTTGAATTTAATCAATCAACATTTCAATTTTTCTCTTCAATTGAATCTGCTTTGGAATTTTTATTTCAAAAATCATTAGAAGAAAAAATAATATTTGTTATAGATGAATATCCTTATTTAATTGAAACTATTAAATTCTTTGATAGCATTTTAAAAAAGTTTATTGATAAATATCATCAAAAATCTAAGATGAAATTAATAATAATTGGTTCACATACAAAAACTATGAATGAGCTTAAAAATTATAATGCACCATTATATGGAAGGTTTACTTATGAATTGGTGGTAAAAGATTTTAATTATTTTGAAGCTTCATTATTTTATCCAAATTATAGTCTAGAAGACAAAGTAAAAGCATATTCAGTATTTGGTGGGACTCCATATTACTTACAATTTATCAATCCAAAAATATCAATAGATGAAAATATTGAAAAGAATATTTTAGAAAATAAGACTGTCTTAGATAGCCCTAGTGTTATTTATGTAGATGAAATTAAAAATATCCCTGGGTCTAATGCAATATTTACTCATATCAGTAATGGCAAAAATAAATTGAGTGATTTATATAACAGTTTTGGTAAAAGCTCATCTCATATACTGTTTGTTTTAGAACCATTAACAGAAATGGGATTAATAGTTAAAGAAACTCCTATAAATATGTTAGAGAATAGAAAAAGGATTTTTTACTATATTGAAGACAATTTTTTAGATTTTTATTATAGATATATTTCTGCATATAAAACTTTAAATTTTTCAGGTTCTTCTCAAGACTACTATAAAAGGTTTATTAAAGAAGATTTAGAGAATACTTTTATTCCTAAAAAATTTGAGAAAATTGTTAAACAATATTTGATAGAAAAAAATCTAAGAAGTGAATTAAATACTCCTTTTAAAAACATTGGCAAGTACTGACACAATGACTCTAAAAGAAAGATCAATGTTGAATTTGATGTGGTTTATTTAGATTATGATGGTGTCTATAATTTTATAGAAGTTAAATACTCTAAAAACAAAATTAAATATTCAACAATTAAAGAAGAACTTTTTCAAATTCAACAACTTGATATCAAGAACTTTAAAATGGGATTTGCTAGTAAAAGTGGATTTGATTTAGAAGATGAATCTAGTTATTTATTAATAGACTTAAAAGATATTTATTCTTTATAAAAAAATAACTATGATTAAAAACCTCACAACTTTATAAAACTGTGAGGTTTTTGTTTTTGGTTAATTTATAAAACCTAAATTATTAACTATTAATAATGAAAATAAAATTTTGTTTATCCAAATATAAATTAAAAACTAAATACATGTAATAGGGAAAATATGAATATTTGAATTAATAGAATAAAAATCCTTTGTTAGACAAATAACCAATTTAGAAGCAATCTCATAATTATTACTTTTGAATTCATTCAGAAACTTTACATCGCTTAAATCATATTTTTTACCTGATTTACACTCAATTAAATTTAAAGCATTTTTATATCCATCTAAAACAACTAAATCAATTTCATTTTTTCTTAAATCTCGATAGTAATAAAAATTAATCACTTGGTTTTTATTGATATATGTTTTATTGATTTCATTAAAAACAAAAGTTTCAAATAACTTCTCTTTGTTATCAAGAAATTTTTTATCTTTAGTATTTTTTAGATCTAATAAGTTACAAACTAAACCAGTATCATTAAAATAAATTCTTTGTCTTTTGGTCACTTGTTTGTTATTTATTTTTTCACTAAATGGAGAAACTAGGGTAATAATATTGCCAGCTTCTAAAATTGAAGTTCAGGAGTTAATTGTTTTAATATCAACACCTAAAAGTTTACTTAAATTCTCAGGTACAAAATCATTTGCTGTGTAGTTAGATAATAATACTAAAAATTCTTTAAACTTCTTTTTACTTCTTACATTCTCTAATTTACTCACATCTCTTTCAATATAAGTGTCAATATAGTTTTTATAAAAAATTGAAGTATCTAAATTCTTGTTTGCACAAATCTCTGGATAAAACCCTCTTATCATTTGTTGATATATTTTTTCTTCATCTATTTTATATTCACTAGTTCTATTAATATATTCAACAAAATTAGATTTATCTACAAAAAATGGTTTTTCTTCAACCTGATTTATTTCACTTAAACTAAGAGGCCCCATTTCCATAACGGCAACACGGCCTGCCATTGATTCAGTCACATTTTTCATTAAGTGATACTTTTGAGAACTAATTAAAATAAATAATCCTCTTGCAGCATTACTACCATGAAGTCTTCTGATTTCATTTACTATGTGTGTTATTTGGTTAAAAAGGATTGGGTCTAATTGAACTTCATCAATAATTAAAGGGTATTGATACTTTTCTAAGAACTTACCAGGATTTCTTTTAGCTAATTTTAAATCATCCTCATTTTCTAATGAAACATATTTGTAGTTGTTATTTTTCTGATAATAAGTTGTTAAAGTTGTTTTACCAACTTGTCTAGATCCTGTTAGTAAAACTATTGGATATTGCTGTAATAAATTTTCTAAAGCATTTAAAATATTTCTTTTTATGTTCATAGAAAAATACCTTATATAGATGAGTTTATTAAAAACATTTTATCTTAGGATAAAAATGGGAGTATATTTCACATTTTTGGTTAAAAGTACTCCTAGTTTTATCCAATTTTGGATAATTCCGGGTATTATTTTAACCATTTTGGTTAAAAGTACTCCTAGTTTTATCCTTTTTAATAAATTAATATTTTAGTGTTTTTTTTAAAAATAAAAAGGATTCATTTATTTTTTTAAATTCTTGAAACATATCTTTTCAATATTTTTTATTTTCCTCACAATAGAACAATGGATTTTCATTTTTAGTTATTTTTCTATTCAATTTATTAATTATCATTATATTCTCAGTAACTGATGCAATCATTTTTGAGAATGTTAAAAGATCTTTTTTACATGATAAAAAATGTTCCTCTTTTTTATCTTCTGTTAAATAATCATCAACTTTATCTAAGTCTTTATTTTTCTTAAGGAATCTTTTGTATGCACCATTATACAAATGTGAAAATATCAAAATCATTGTTCTTTGTATTAATGTATCTGTATTAATAGCAAAAGAATCTCTTAAATAAATATTCTCAACAGAAACTTCAATAAATTTATCAATGTACTCTTCATCAAATTCATCAATCAGATCTTTTTTAAATAAGTACCCAAGTACTGTGTCAACATCTTCTAAAAATAAATCAATAATATCTGAAATTTCAAAAAAATAGTCTGTAAAAAGACCAATAGTTTGTAATATTTCATCATAGTGAGAATCTGTGGATAAATTTGTAACTACATGAATACTCTTTATTATTTCATCTACAACTTCACCATACATTTCATGATAATCAGAAAAGCCTTTTTTATTAGAATCATTAAATATAATTTTAGGACTAATATTATTGTCATCAAGAAATATATAGAGAGAGTTTTGAGCTTCATAAAATGACATTGAAATTTCATTTAGGTTATTAAAGAATATTTCTAGTACTTCATTTAAAAAATTTATATTTACTTTTTTGAAACTTTTAATCCTAGGTTCTTTATCAATCAATAATTTGTAAATATCCAATAGGATTTTTTCTTTATTATCTTTGTGGTTTTTTAGTAAGTCATTAACTCTATCTAAACTTTTTAAACTGTTTTTAAACAATTCAATTTGATCTTTTGCCATATTAATTTAACCATCATAAAAAATTTTATTTTATTAAAAAGACAATTTTAAATAAAACTTTCTATAAAACCTTCTTTATTAAATTATCTTCTAATGTATAGATTTTTTTATTATTATCTAATGATTAATAGTAAACACATATTTTAAAATATTATGAATATTTATCTAAGGTTAATAAAACTATATTAATTTTTATTTCCCCCCACAGAAATAAATATCCTTCAGCATATGGTTTTTTATTATAATTTATAGGTGCTCTAAACAACTATTTAACTATAATATTAACTTTGTTAAATAGTTATAAAGTTCATTTTTTAATTTATATAAATTTTTTTAGAAAGGTAAAACAAATATGAGACATAGAAATCGATTTAATTGATTTAATAATTTTTCTTATGATGAAAATACAAATGGATATAATGATCCAAATAAATTTGAAGAACTGGATTTCATAGACAGTTTTGAATTTGATAGTGAAACAAATACTTTAAGTTTTCACATTAAACATAAATCAATGAAACCTAAAATAACAAGATATGTTACATACAATTATAATAAAACTCCAATATATGAAGATGTTAGTATTAGATATTCTTCATTAGTTAAATTTAACAAAAAAATAATTCCAATAAGATTCATGGAAGAAGAAATTCTACAAATGAATAAGATAAATGATGACTTAAAAGTTGAATTAGTTAATAAGTTAAATTTCTGTCTTAGCAAAACTTATATTCCAAGCTGATTAGAGAAGAAAAAAGAATGTGATAAATATCAAAATCAAATAACAAATATAAATCAAGAAATTAACCAAATGAGTTTTTGATTACAAGAGCAAGAAGCAGATTATAAAGACAAAGAAGAAATAGTAAGACGTATAAAATTAAAAACAAAAATTAGAAAAGATCCAACATATAGATTAGTTGTTGGTATTATCACATTACCTCTTATTATAGGTATTGCAATATTATGTACATACACTAGTGAGAAAAAAGCTGAAAACAATAAAAGACAAATTAGTGTACTGGAATCTGAATTTGAAAAGATAAAAAACAACTTTGAAAAAAACCATGAGTTAGTTAACAAAAAAATTGATGATAAAAATAAATTGTTTTTGGTAAAGTTAATTCCCCACCCTTTCGGTAAAGTTAATTCCCCACCCCTTAGTATAAATGTGGGACTTAACTTTTTTTATTTAAAAGGGTTTTATTTAACATTATCCTTTCATTCAATTTCTTCTTTTAATTTTAAAGACTCATAGTTTCTATAAGATTTTCCAGCAATGCTAACAACATGGGATTTATGTAATAATCTATCCAATATTGCACTTGCTATAACTTCATCTTGGAATAGTTTTCCCCATTCTGAAAATAGTTTATTTGTTGTAATAATTGTTGAGCTTTTTAAATATCTACTATTAACCAATTGAAAAAATATATTTGCTTTTTCTTGATCCATGGGAAGAAATCCCAATTCATCAATTATCAGTAACTTGTACTTAGAATAGTGTTTAATTCTTTGAGCAAGTTGGTTTTTAAATTTTGCTTCTTGTAAATTATTTAACAACCTATTGCAGTCAATAAAATAAACACTATATTTTGACTCTGCAGCAGCAATCCCAATAGCTGTGGCAAGATGAGTTTTTCCAACCCCTGAAGTACCTTGAAAAATTATATTTTGTTTATTTTTTATAAAATCAAAATTTAAAAAATAATTAATTTGATTTTGATTTATTTGTGGTTGAAAAGTGAAATCAAATTCTTCTATAGTTTTTATTATTCCAAATCCTCCTGTTTTAACTTTTAAATATTTTCTTCTTTTAGTTTTGAAGTTTACCTCCTCTCTTAAAATTGATTTTAAAAATTCAACAATTAAAGGACTAGAATATCTTTGATCCATTAAAAGATTAAATACCTTTTCATTTGTTGTTCATTTAACTTCATTTAACAAATTTTCAATTTCTTTCATTTTAGGTCTCCTGATTTTTCTGATTAAAAACTTTTAGTTTATACTGCAAGTCTAATGACTCAACAGTTTCTTTTGCCATTTTCCTAATGACTTCTTCTGAAATATTGTCACCTCTTTTTAAAAATTCATACTTTAAAATTTCTGAATGAATTTCTGTTGTAGTAAAAGAATGCTTAGCTACTTTTAAACTGTTTTCATATGTTGCAATTATTGTTCCATTATGTTCTATGTAGACATTAGAATCATCTTGATATATTTGCACATATTCATTTAGATATAAAGGTGGTAAGTAGTAAAAATTGCTTAAAAATGCTATTTTATAGTCATTTTTTACCATTCTTGTTTCTTTTGAATTTAAATAACCTTCAATAATTTTTTTGTTAGGTAAAGGTTGAAGTGTATGCAATTCTTGTTTTAAAAAAGATTGAATTGGTTTAAACCCCACACCATTCTCACTGTTGTTGTATTTAGATTCTATGTTTTTAACAATTTCTATTAAGTGATTTTTGTTTTCAATTACTCCAGTTCAAGCTTTTATTTTTTTTGCAATTCTTACAGCACTTTCAACCTTAGCTTTTTGTTCTGGTGAAGCTGGATCACATGGAATAATCTCTATACCAAAATCTCTTTCAAAATCATTTCAATGTTTTTCTAAAATTGGCTTTTTGTTTAAATAGTTTTGGTTTTTAGAAATAATAGATTTCATGTTGTCGCAAACTAAATAAAGAGGGCTGCCTTGGAATTCTGCCAATGCAGAGACTAAAAACTTCAATACAGTTTGAGAACTCTTTTCATAAGAAACAAATAACTTCATATATCTAGAATACGAGAACTTTGTAACCAAAATATTAATTTTTAACTTTCCATCTTCCTTTGTATGAATGACAATATTTTCAGCCCAGTCTATTTCCAAAATTTTTCCAGGATAGGTTTCCTTTATTATTTTTTTTGGAGGAGTAATAGCTCTTGAAGAATAATCATAATTTTCTTTTAAAAATGATTTAAAAGTAGAATAGGAAATTTTATTTTTAAATTCAGTTTTAGATATTTCAAGCTTTGAAGGTAAGTAATCCAAGAGATGTTCATAAATTGAAAATATTGATGGTTTAGTTCCATTGGTTTTTTCTTTATAAGATTCAATTCTCTCTTCTATAATATGTTCAATTTGTGATAAAAAATTCTTAGATGGTTTTTTATATTTTCTTTTGAAGTCACAAGATTTTAATTCTGGGTTATTACTTAAAATTCTTAAATACTTCCTAACAGTTTTTCTGTCTATTTGTAAATCTCTAGATAAAGCCTTAATGTTTACTACTTGTTGATTTTTTAACAATTCTTTAATTTTATCTATCATTCTTATTTTGTTAATTTTTTTCATAATTCCCCCTATTAGAGAAATTATAAAAATCCCCATTTCTTTAGTTAAGTCCTCACGGGGGGTGGGGAATTAACTTTGCCGAAAGGTGGGGATTTAACTTTACCGATAACATAAATCAATAAATTCTTTATTAGAGAAAATCAATGAAATTAAACAAACTGATTATAGGGTGAAAGTTTTTGATGAGGATGGTTTTCTAGATTTAAGACATGAAATGAACTTTAGTAAAAAAGATATCTTTAAAGGAGTTTATATTATTTGAAATAAAACTAAGAATCTTTATTATGTAGGTCAGTCAAAAAATGTTAATAAAAGAATTTTTAGAGATCATTTCAATAACAATGATGTTAAAAATATTATCTTTGCAAAAGACTGATGAAATGGTGATGATTTTTACTATAAAACAATTGAATGTGAAACTAAAGATGAATTAGATTCATTAGAAAAAGAATTAATAGAAAAATATAATTCTTTTGTTAGTGGATACAACAAAACAGGTGGTAATGTTTAATTTATCCAAAATTATTATTAAATTGTTTATCTAACAAATAACATAGTAGTTCTCTTTTTGTAATACAATAAAAAGTATTAATTATAAATTAATCAATAATTAGATAAATAAGGAAGTTAATATGACTATAGAACAAATTACTACTGAAGTTAATAAAGTTCTTGAAAAGAACCATTCATCACTTAAAATTAACAACAAAAATATTAATAGTAACTTAAAAGACCTTGGTTTAAATTCATTAGATATGTTAGAAATGATTGTTCAAGTTGAAGAACAACTAAAAATCAGTTTACCAGATGAAAAACTGATAGAAATTAAAACACCAAGTGATTTGCTGAATTTAATCCAAAGTACAATCAAATAAAAAAATCGTATGAAAATATGATTTTTTTATTTTACTAACAATAGAGGTTTTTTAAATTAATGTTTATAATTTAATATTGATATGAACAGCAACAATATAAAAATTCCTTTTTGAGAAAAAATTAAGAATAAACAAAATATTGAAAGAATCAAAAGTAAATTAGAACTTAATGAAAGATCTTACATAGTAACAATTAGATCTTTAAAAACTCTTTTTAATACAGACTTTGATCTTAATGACAGAAAAGAAAGAGTTGAAAAAGAAAACATGTTAGATGAATTAACAGATTTGATTCACAACCTAATAGTTATATTTAAACAACCTTATTTATATACTAAAAAGACAATTAGAGAGATTCTTGATAACTTCTTACCATTTACCTTTTTTGTTTCTTTAACTAAAGAAGAAGCTGTAAGAGTTTTCCACAATATTAAATCTTATGAAAACTCAGGATTAGGAGTTGTTGAAACTTTAATTAGAAAAGAAGCAAATCCAGATTTTTCAGTTTTTACATGATCTAGTAATTTTTATGATTTTGATAAAGATTTTTATTCTAACTTTCACCAAGAAAACTCATTAAACTTTTTTAACTTCTTTAATGATGTAGTTTTAGATAACTACTATGACAATAAAATATTTAGAGCAGAGGATGCACTAGAAGTTTATGGTACTAAACCAATTGTATTACTAAGTGATTTAAAGTTAGAAGAAGCAATTTATGGAATTTATCATTTCCAAAAAAAATTCAGCAAACAACTTCCATTTGATTTTTTAGTAACAGATACAAGAAGTTTAAAAAGACAAAAGAACAAAGTATTACCTCATTGAATAGATTAAAAAAAATCTTGTTTAATAACAAGATTTTTTTTAATGTCTTAAATTACTTAGTTCTTTTTTCACTTTGGCAATCTTGCAGCTCTTATTTCCTCTAATTCCTTTTTGCTAGGAAGAGGTTTATCTGGTGTTTCTTTCATGTGTTTATCAAATAGTTTATCACTAATGATATAGTTACATTTTGGTCAACTAGAACACCCAACAAAGACTTGTTGTCTTTTAGATTTTCTTTTTAATAATTTAGAACCACATTCAGGACAGCTTATTTCTAACTCTTCTGGTTTTTCAAGTGGTTCTAAGTGAGTACATTCAGGGTATCCACTACAACCAATAAATTTGCTTCCACCACGTCTTGCTCTTTTGTAAAGTAAGTCTTTTCCACATTTAGGACATTCTCTACCTACTTTTTCATCACTGATTTTTTCCATTGTGTCATATGCTTTTTTAACTTCTTCATCAAAGCCTGGAGCAAATTTTTTAAGTCATGATTTTCACTCTTCATTACCTGAAGCTATTTGATCTAGATGTTCTTCCATCTTCTTAGTGAAATCTTTATTAATAATATCAGGGAAGAATTTTTCTAATTGGTCAACAACAATTTTTCCAATGTCAGTCATCACATAAGCTTTCTTATCAGTAACTGCATATCCACGTTCTAAAGCAATATTAGCCATTGAACTGTAAGTTGAAGGTCTTCCTACCCCTGCACTTTCTAAGTCTCCAATAAGAGTAGCTTGTGTGTATCTTTGAGGTGGTTGAGTTTCATGTTTTTTAACTTCCATTACTTTAGATTTAAATTCTTTACCAACTGGATAATTATTTAAATCAATTAATTTATTTTCTTCATCCTCATTATCTTCAACATATAATTTTTTAAATCCTAAAAATAAACACTCTCTTGAGAATGTATAGAATTCACAATTATTGTTGTCAAACTTAATAGTTACTTTTTTAAACTTTGCTGCAGCCATTAATGAAGCTACTGTTCTATTGTAAATTAATTGGTATAAAGCAAACTCATCTTTAGATATTTTGTTCTTTAATTCTTGAGGAGTTAAGTATGGATCAATTGGTCTAATTGCCTCATGAGCATCTTGAGTATTTGCATCATTTGCACTAGATTTTACTTGATACTTACCAACATAATCTTTCCCATATGTTTCTTCAATAAATTTGAAAGCACTTTGAACAAAAGTATCACTCAATCTTAAACTATCAGTTCTAGGATATGAGATTAAAGCAATTTGGTTGCCATCAACTTCAACACCTTCATATAAGTGTTGAGCAATTAAAGTAATCTTTTTAGAATTTCACCCTAATTTATTAATAGCATCTTGTTGTAAAGTTGAAGTCTTATATGGAGATTTTGGATAAGAAGAATAAAAAGACGGTTCTTCAATTGATTTAACTTTAAACTTCTTGTCTAAAGCATTTAATAAGTTATTTGCAGATTCTTCATCAGCAATATCTAAACCAGATGTAGAAAACTTCTTTTCTGATAATTTAATATTTTTTAAATTTGGATCAATTGATTTCAAAATTAAAGAATTGTTATCTTCTAACATAACATCTAAAGTTCATCAGTTTTCAGCAACAAAGTTTCTAATTTCTTTTTCTCTATCTTCAATGAACTTTAAAGCAACAGATTGCACTCTACCAGCAGAATCTGCTTTAAGTTTAGTTTGTAATAACTTTGATAATTTAAACCCAATTAATCTATCAATTATTCTTCTAGCAAATTGTGATTGAACTCAATTAATATCAATATCTCTTTTATGATTTAATGATTCTAAAATTGCATTCTTAGTAATTTCATTAAATGTGATTCTTTTACATTTCTTTTGACTCGCAGCATCTAACACTTCGTATACATGTCATGCAATTGCTTCACCTTCCCGGTCAGGGTCGGTTGCAATATAGATTTCTTTAGCTTTAGAAGCTGATTTTTTTAGTTTTTCAACAATTTCTTTTTTACTTACTTCATTTTTATTTTTAGAATTCTTTTTAACTGAAGGGATTACTCACTTTGGTTCAAAGTCAGCATCAAACCCCATTCCAAATTGATTCAAATCTCTAATATGACCAATTGTAGCAATGATCTCATAATCTTTGCCTAAGTACTTAGTAAGAGTTTTAATTTTATTTGGAGACTCAATAATTAACAATTTATCCATATAATCCTCAGTAGCAAAATTAAACTTATTGTATCAAAAATATAACACAACAATTACTTATATTAATCCATTTTTTTAAAAATGAAAGTAAAATAAAAAATTATCTTTGCTAAATATTAGCAAAGATAATTAGTAACTAGGACATTCCTATAAAGTATCTGTAAATTTTTTGACCACCATCAATTAACTTACATTTAATCCCATAATTTTCATTAGCAAATTTTTCAATATTTCTAATTTCTCTTAGAGTTACACCTTGACCATATACTATATATAGAAGTTGTGCTTTCTTATTTCTATCTCTTAATTTTTTAATTAAATTAGTAATAGCAATTTCAGAGTTCTTTTCAGCTAAAACAATTTTTTTATCATAGATTCCAATAAAGTCATTTTTCTCAACATGAACTCCATTGAATTTTGAAGTTTTAACAGAAACACTTAGCATAGCAGAATCTTGTTTTCTAATTGCCCTATTCATAACTCTAGCATTTTCAGAGATTGATTTTTCAGAACTAAATACTAAACAAGCATTAATCACTTCAATAATATTTTTAGATTTTAAAACTACTACATCATATCTTTCTTTCATAAATGTAGCAGCTTGTTCAGCACTTAGAATAATATTTGAGTCATCTGTTAACACTAAAATGTTTCTACTCTTACAGTTAATGATTTGGTTCATTATTTCATTAGTGGATGGGTTACCAGTTTCTTCAGTAACAATAACATTATTAATTCCAAATTCATTCTTTAAATAATCTGCAATTTTTCTTGAAGGACAAGTAGCTACAATTTGAACATCATCAGTTAAACTGAATTTATTAAATAAATCACTTGGTGAAACACCTGGGTGAGATTCAATGTATTGAAGAGTCATGTTTTCAACTTTAAGTTTTAAAAACTCTCCATACTTTTGTCCTATTTCAAATACTAAAGAAGGTGTAATTGAATGGATATGAACTTTAACAATATCAGAGTCATCTACAACTACTAAAGATTCACCTGCTAATAGCATTTCTTTTTCAAATTTATTTAAATCAAATTTAATCTTAAGAGGTTGCTTTTCATGAGTAATAAAATCTTTTTGAATAATAAACTCACAGCAATATCCAAACCCTTCTTCAGAAATATCATTTCTTACTTTTGATTGAATAAATGTATTTTTACTAGTTACAGAAATACTTTCTACAGTTTCTTTTTTCTTCTCAATTTCTATATCTTTGTTTTGAACATTATCATCATCTGAATTAACTAATTGGTTATACATTCCCTCTAAGAACTTACATAAACCATAACCACCAGAGTCTACAACTTTAGCTTCTTTTAATGATGGTAAAATTTCAGGAGTTTTTTCCAATGCATTCAAACCAATTGTTAAAGCTTTTTTAAATAATTCTTCAACATCATTAATATTTTCTTTAGGCAGTTGTTCAGAGATCTCTCTAATGATAGTAAGTATTGTTCCTTCTACAGGATTTGAAATTGATTTATATGCTTTTTCTTTTGCAGAAATAAAACATCTAACAATAAGCTCTATTGTAAGTTTTTTTGTTGATTCTTCAATTGGTTCAAAAAAACCTCTAATAATTTGAGAAAAAATAACCCCAGAATTACCACGAGCATTCATTAATAACTGACGACAAAAAAATTTACCTACTTCATAAATACTTCCAAGTTCAGGTAACTGTTTGTTCAAGGCTTCAACTGCTGATGTTGCAGTAATTTTCATATTTGTACCAGTATCACCATCAGGAACTGGGAAAACATTTAACTCATTTATATATTCATAATGTTTAGCAATTTCTTTAGCTCCATTTTCAAACATAGAAACTAAAATTTTGGTCTCAAGACTTTTCATACAGTAATACACCCTTATTTAAGAAAAATATCAATTTTAAAATTCTTTAAATCTGTTTTGTCAGTTAAATCATAAAAAACTTGTTTTTGAATCATTTTTGCAGTTTCTAAAACATTAACTTGTGTTTCATCAATTGAAACGTTAATAGTTATATAAATAAAAGATTGAATTTTTATTTCAATATCAGAAGCTGAAATCTTATCATTAACACCTGGTGTAGATTTAAGAATTTGTTCAATTATACTTTTAGTAATTTTTGCACTTAACACAATTATAGAATTTCACTTTATCAAAAAAATATATATAAACTATTTTATTATATTTTATTTAAATTATGAAAATAAAAATTGTAAGAATTATAATATTGAAAAATAAAAAACTTCCCAGATAGTGCCTAGGAAGTTTAATGAATAAACTAATTCATTTTTTCTATTTTTTCTTTAATCTTATTATTTTTTTCAGTATTGTTTAAGTATTTTTCTTTACTATCTCAAAACTCTTTAATAATAATCTTTTTATATGTAAAAGCTTTTACTGTATCTCTTTTTGAATATAAATGGGTTCCTGAATTTTTAATCCCTCCAAATGGAAGACCTTTAAACCAAGGAATAGAAATGTTATTGATACAGAAAAATCTTGATTCTATTTGTTTTAAAAGTGAGTTAATTCTTTTTTTATTTTTACTAAAGAAATAAATACAAGAAGGAGTATCACTATGTTCTACAATCCCATTAATATCAGAGAAGCTATTAAATATTACAACTGGTAAAATTGGAGAATTAATATCTTGTGATAACAAGGCTGATTTTAGATCATCTACTTGAACTAATGTTAGTTCAATTTTTCTTTGGTTATTATCAGTTAAACCACCAAAAATAATTCTGTTTTTAGAAAGAGATTTATTTAATATAGAAGTAATATTTTCATAATTTTGATTAGTATCAATTCTAGTTATTTTATCAATCTTTTCACCCTTACCAAATTGTGAATCATATTCAGTTTTTAAAATCTTAATAAATGATTGAAAAATTGATTCATGGATAATTAGAAAGTCAGGAGAATGTGAAGTCTGACCACCTAATAACATCTTTGATCAAATTATTTTTTTAGCTGCAAGTTCTAAGTTTGCAGTTTCATCTAAAATAACTGGATTTTTATTATTGATATCTAAAACTATTTTAGTTAATCTCGGTGCAAAGATTCTTTGAATAGTTTTAGCATTAGCAGTATTACCATTGTAATAAACTAAATCAAAATTAAAATCATATACATTTTTTAAATCATTTTCTGAAATGTTTTCATCAATGAAATAGATGTAGTTATCATTAAATACTTCTTTGAAAATACATTTAATAATTCTATTTACATCAACTGTAAAAGTAGGTAGTTTAACAAATAAAGAATTCCCACAAACTAAAGCTCCAATTAATAAAATGAAAGTTTTAGAAATTGGCATACTTTGGTTTAGTAAAAACAAACATGAACCATATGGTTGTCTATAAGTAGTGTTTTGTTTAAATAAGTTATCAATAAAATTGTTTTTTAATAGTTTAGCTTTTCTAAAGATCTTAATTCTTT
This sequence comes from Malacoplasma penetrans HF-2, assembly GCF_000011225.1. Lineage (NCBI taxonomy): Bacteria > Bacillati > Mycoplasmatota > Mycoplasmoidales > Mycoplasmoidaceae > Malacoplasma > Malacoplasma penetrans. The sequence continues at coordinate 542,366 of NC_004432.1, read as the reverse complement.
TAATAAAATATTTTACTTCTCTAATGACAGGTTTAATTTCAGTATGATAAATATCTCATAAAGGTTGGTCATAACTTTCACCTATAACTTTATAAAGTTCTTTTTCATACTTTTTAAAAACCTCATTAAAGTGGATTAACTTACTCAACAAATTCTTATATGACATTTCATTACTAGACATATAAAAGTTCTTTTGTAAATCAAAAATAGAAAATAAATTGTTCATGGTTATTATTAGTCTTTTTCCTCATCTAAATTATCAGTTTTAGAAAGATTTAAATTATAGTAGAATCCTTTTTTCTTCATCAATTCATTATGGTTTCCACATTCTAAAACACTTCCATCTTTTAAAACTACAATCTTATCAGCAGTTCTAATAGTTGATAGACGGTGAGCAATAACAAAAGCAGTTTTATTTTTAATTAATTTTAACATAGCTTTTTGAACTATCTTTTCAGTTCTAGTATCAATATTAGATGTGGCCTCATCCAATATTAAAATACTTGAAGGTGAAATCATAGCACGAGCAATTGCTATCAATTGTTTTTGTCCACTTGATAACTCTGAAGCATTTTCAGATAAAACTGTGTCATAACCATTTTCAAGCTTCATAATGAAATCATCACAGTCTGCTGTAATTGCAGCTTGTTTGATTTCTTCATCAGTTGCATCCGGTTTTGCAAATCTAATGTTATCTTTAATAGTTCCACTAAATAAGTAAGTATCTTGTAAAACTATTGAAACTTGTTTTCTCATACTTTCTTTAGTTACTGTTTTAATATCATAACCATCTATAAAGATGTCTCCATCTTCAATGTCATAGAATTTTGTTAATAAGTTAATAATAGTTGTTTTACCACTTCCAGTAGGTCCAACAATTGCAATAGTTTGACCAGGGTCAGCTGATATACTAACATTCTTTAAAACTGGTTTATCTTCAACATAGCTAAAGTTTAAATTTTTAATTTCAACTTTACCTTTTAAAGGTTGATCAATTGTAACGGTTTCAATTTCTTTGTATTCATCATGTTGTTTAAAGATTTCATCAGTTCTAGTACATCCGGCAACTGCTTGTTGCATTTGTGCAACCATTGCAATCATTTGGTTAATTGGTTGAATAAAGTTTCTAGTAGCTAAAATCATTGATGTAATAGCAGCTAATTTAAGCGAAAGTGGATTACTAGCTTGTGCTGAAGATAATTCATGGAGTAAAGTTATCCCACTCCCTGAATCTGCTAAACCATAAAATTTAATATCATTAAAAACAAAAGTAACTGAGATCCCATATAAAAGAGCAACAATAAATGTCATTAAGAAATTTAATCAAGGAATTAATAAACCAGAGATTCCCTGAGAAGATTCACCACTCTTTGTTAATATTGAATTAATTTTTTGAAAATCTTTTTCAACATTTTTTTCTTGACTATATAAACTAATAATATTTTGTCCTGAAATGATTTCTTCAGCATATCCATTCATATGTCCAAGTTCTCTTTGTTGTTTCATAAAGGCAGGAGCAGATTTTTTAATCAAAATAGAAATTAAAGATAATAAAATTAAAAGAACTCCAATAACTATTAAAGATATGATTGGACTAATAATAAACATCAGAATTAACATTCCAAGCATGGTTGTTAAACCATATAATGTCTGAGTAAAGTTTTCAGAAATAAACTGAGTTAATTTATAAACATCATTTGTTAAAACACTCATGATATCTCCACTTTCATGAGTATCGAAATATTTTACAGACAGGATTTGGACATGGTTAAATAGATCCATTCTCAATTTATAACCAATTCCTTGAGATAACTTAATTACAGTAAAGTTTAGACATCATTGGAAAAATGCATTAAAGAAATAACAAAGCATCATCATTCCAGCAAATATAAAGAAATTAGTTGTTGTGATGTTTCCACTATTTCCAGCACCCACTAAAGTAGTGAAATAATTTTGTACATCACCCATTCCAATAATAACTACAATATTAAATCCTGTAGAAACTAAAGCAATTAAGAATGCTGCAATTACAGACTTCTTATAAAAACTTAAATATCTTAGCATTATCTTAAATGCTAATTTAAATTGCAGTTTGTCTTTAGAATAAGGTTTAGACTCAGATTGTTGGTTTACAGCTTTTTGATTTTGAGATTCTTGGTTTTGAATTTCTTGATTAATTAAGATATTAGATGTTTCTTTAGAATTTATTTTTTTACTAGTATTCATAATTAATCCTTTCCTGTAAACATTTGAGAATCTGAAATTTCTTTATATAAAGGACAATTTTTCATCAACTCACTATGTTTTCCAAAACCAACCATTTTACCTTGGTTTAAAACAATAATCTTGTCAGCTTTAGAGATTGCACTAATTCTTTGACCTACTAAGAAAATTGTAGAATCTTTAAACTTTCTAATATTGTTTTGAACCTTAGCTTCAGTGATCATATCCAATGCACTTGTAGAATCATCTAAAATTAAAATTTTAGGTTTTCTAACTAAAGCACGTGCAATTGAAAGCCTTTGTTTTTGACCACCTGAAAAGTTTCCACCACGTTGTTCTACAACTGAATCAAAATAATTTTCTTTATTTTTAATAAAGTCTAAAGCTTCTGCATTTTTTGCAGCCTCAACTAATTCTTCTTCAGTAGCATCATTTTTACCAAATAAGATATTCCCTTTAATAGTTCCAGAAAATAAAACACTTTTTTGAGGAACATAACCAATAGAATCACGAAGTGATTGATAATTAATATCTTTAATGTTGTGACCAGAAATTATAATCTCACCACTCTTAACATCATAGTTTCTAGTAATTAAATTAACTAATGTAGTTTTTCCACTTCCATTAGGTCCAATAATACCAATCATTTCTCCAGGTTTTGCTGTGAATGAAATATCATCTAATACATTTAAAGCATCTTTATTTTGTGTGTATTTAAAAGATACATTTTTAAATTCAACATTAGAATTTACAACCATATTGTCTGAAGTATTTCTTGGAATAGAAGGTTGTGAATTAAATACTTCTAAAATACGATTACAACATGCCTTAGATTGCCCTATGTTAACTAAAGCAATAATTGATAAAATCATACCCATTGCAATTAATGAAACCATTTGGATAAAAGCTAAAACAGTTCCATTTGCTGATGCATTACCAGAACCAACCATTTGAGTAGCAGCAACCATTAATAACACAATGATTGATGTTTGTACAAAGAAAGATATAAGAGGCATTAATGTAAAACCAATTTGTTGCCCTCTTGTTGAAACCTTTCTTAACTCTTTATTTTGGATATCAAAAGATTTAATTTGCTCTTTTTCTAAATTAAAAGCTTTAACTACTTTGATACCTAAAATATTTTCACGCATTACTGCATTTGTTTTATCAGTTTCTTTTTGTTGTTTAGAAAAGTATGGAATTGAAAAGACAATCAGTACTGACATGATTAAGAAAAGCACTGCTAAACAACCTAAGATAATAAAAGCTAATCATCATAAGCTTTGTTGTCCATTTGCAACATTTGATGTTAACTGAGCACTATAAATGAAAGATGCTATTACACCACCAACAAATAATAAAGTACTTCTTGATAACATTCTTAAAACTAAAACTAATGTATTCTGATAAAAAGTAACATCATTAGTAATTCTTGTAATCAAAGAAACTGTTGAGATTTTATCAATCTCTTTCCCTGTAAGATGTTGAATCTTATGGAATAATTGGAATCTAATATTTCCACAAACTCTTACTGCAACTCTTGCTGAAATAAATGTTACACCACACCCAAAAACAAAGCTGACAATTGCTAAAGCAATCATTATTCCAGCATAGTATCAAATAGTAGAAATTAAAATTGAACTTTCTGGATTAGTTAACATTTTTGAAGTTAAATCTGTAAACATATTAGACATTAAAAATGGCTGTGCAATATCACATGCTACTTGCCCAATACACATAAAAGCACATAATAAACTTCAGTAGACATCTTTTTTGTTCATGTACTTTAACAGCTTAAACATTTTCTCCCCCTTTAATATAAAAAGCTATAGCAAAAATTAAACACAAAATAAAAAATAAATTTTTAAATAATCTTACGATTGTAAGAATTATTAAAAATGTTATTTTTTTTGAATTCTGCTTAGCATTGAAAATTATACTACTTAAAAATTTTTTTAGATAAAAATTTTTAAGTACAAGAATGAAATGGATAGCAATTTAAATAATTTAAAAGTACTAATTGGTAAAAAAATTACTATTCAGGAAGAGGCACAATTTTATCTACATCATATTCTTTAACCACACCATATTTCAGATGGTGGATTACAAATTCATTTACTGAATTGAACTCTTTTAAAATTTGATCAAATGATTTAAAGCTCATTAATTGACCTTGTTTAATGACCATAACTTTAGTAGCAAATAAATTAACATCATTTAAATCATCAGATGCATAAATTGCTGTAATGTTGTTAGTAGCAAAGTATTTATTTAAGAAGTTCAATAATTCCATCTTTTCATTGAAAGACATTCCTTGGCAAATACTTTTAATTAAGATCATTTTCTTATTAATTAAAATGTCACAAATTGTGTAAAACTTCTCTAAGTTTAAATCATCTAATTCAAACAAGTTTTTGTTTAATTGAGATTCAAATCTCATTAATTCAATTAATCTATCTCTAATCTTATCTTCCGGAGAAACTCCTAAAGATTTAAAGATTCTTTGCATTGAGATACCAACATTATCTTTTCTTTTGTTTTTAATACCAAATGATAAATAATCTGGACTTGTTAAACCATATAGTAATTCATCATTTAAATCTACATTATTAATTTTTGAATAATTATATTCAAGGTCAGATGCATCTACTCATTGGTTTTTTCTTCAAACATTTTTGTAAACATATCCTGCTGTTTTAAGTTCATCACCTTTTAGAACATCAACTAACAATTGGTTAGTAATAGAGTTATCACTTACTATAACAATTCTGTCATTTGGATAAACATCAAAAGAAATGTTTTCTAATCTGTAACCAAAATAAATGTCATCTTCATCTCATGTATTAAAGAAAAGATTTTTCACTTTATAAAAAATATTGCTGTTAGAAAAGTTTTCTTTCAGTTCATAAATTTTATCTTTTATTTCTTCTTGTTTTTGTTCAATGTATTGTCTTGTGTAGATTAGTTCTCCTATATCTCCATCAACAATATTAACTTTATTTAATCTTTCAATTTTGTTTTCAATTTCTTTATTTAGATTATAGATTTTCTCTTTTAATGATAATCTCTCTTCACTATCATCTAAGTTATTTCCAAGTATTTCATTAATTTCAAAATCATCATCTCATTTTGAAAAGAATTCAGCTTCTTTCAATTTTTCTAAATAAGCTTGTTTTTTAAATTCTTCATCCTCACTGTCCGAGAATTTAGTATCTTTTTTAAAAACTGTATAAACTGAAATTTCATCTTCAGTTTTACCTTCTTTTTTTAATTTATAAAATACTGATCCATTTTTGAAAAATTTCAAAAATAAATCTTCTGGTAAGCCAAAGTTTTTTAAATCAGTTTCTGTATAAATTGCATCATATGATAAATTCTTTTCTATTGTTTCTTTATTATCATATGCAATTTCAAATGGAACCCCATAAGTTTCTACAGGAGATACATTTTGTTCATAATAAACTTCATTATTTTCATCTTGGAAATATAAGTCATCTTTTTTAAATGATTCATCTTCTTCATTTCTTAAAGCACTAACTTCAAGAGCTTCTTTAATTAGATCCTCATTTTTAACAGCTTTAGTATCTAAGAAAATTCTTTCATTATCAAAATCATTTAAGTCTTTTGAATATGAATTTTCAGGTAATGTGTTTTCTAAAAATATTTTTTGTTCAATAGGTTGTTGAGATTCAAAAGCATTGTTATCTAACAACTCTGTTTGAACATCTTGAGTTGGTTGATAATTCTTATTTTTCTTAGATTTTTTAAAAAAACCAAAAAAAGATTTTTTTTGTTTTTCTTTTTTATCTTTTACTTTTTTATCTTTGTTCTTTTTATTGCCAAATAATTTCATTTTTAGAAAGTTTTCTTTTAAATTACATGTATTTATTTTAAATTAAAAACATTTTAATAGACAAGATATTTATATATTTAAAAACTCTTAGTTAACAAAATACTAATTGACATTAGATATGTATAAATCAATTTTATATTTTATTTTTTTATCAATAATGTCTAATTTCTTTATCAGAAATATATTTCTAATAATTCTTTAGTGTTTTTATAAATAAAATTAACTATTTAAGAAAATAAAAAAATAAGGCCTTAAAGCCTTATTTATAAATAAAGTTGAATTAACTATTAGTAGTAGCAACATTAAAACTTGTGTAGTTTTTTGTATAAGAAGTAACAAGTTTTTTATTTGTTGAATCATAGAAGTTAATGGGGAAGTAAATTTTTGAATTATATAATGATGCACTTAAATTAACATTTAAATTAACTCTTTGGAATTCTTTATCTCATGTATATTTGCTAAATCCATAATTTATTTTTACATGCCCTCTAGCAACTAAATTAAAACTTAAAGTAGTAGAAAAGTCTAAATGTGAATCAAATTGAAAATCATAATAACTACTAAAATTTGAATTAGTTAAATTATTATTGTCTGAACTAACATCAAACATTTTTGAAAATAATTGTTTTTTGTTATCTTCACTTAAAGTTAAATTAATACCATTAGTATTTTCTGTAGTTCCATTTCAATTAACAGAATTATTTCTATTATTATCTTCTTTAGTAATTAGATTTTTTATATCATCAATAGAAACAGAATTCGACTTATTTTCAAATGTTAAATTTGTATAATAATAATTTTCATTATAGTTATTTGTTGTTGCAATCTCTTGACTATAATCAGATAAGAAAAACCTTGATGAATAAGTGTAATCTTTAAAGAATATGTTTTGAATTATTGGTTTTCAAAAATTGTAATAATTCAATGTATAGTCAAAATAAATTGCTTCTAATGTTAAAACTGTTCATTTAACTTTATATTTTGATTGGTAATTAACATCACCCACTGCATACTTATTAACAATAGAATTTACCATTCCCACATCATTGTAAGAAATATTTAAATCGTACCCTACACTAAATCCTAAATAATAATTAGATCCTTTTTTATTTGGATTAAATCAAATTTGATCATTATCAGCAGTATATGTTAATGAGAATTCATTTCCTGATGTGCCAATTTTTATTGAGTCAGGAACATAGTCTAATAAATATTTTTTAATATTTGCAAGCTCATTATCAATCATAGTTGCTGCAGGTGTTACTAAATTAACTTTTGAACCAGCAAATTTAACATTTGAAACCTCATCCTCAACTAATTTCACTAAAGCATCTCTATTTATTCCAGTTAATTTATCCACTAAAGAATTAAAGACAGTTTGATTAACTAAGCTTTTAATAACTGCTAAATCTAAAGTTACTTCACTGTTAAATGTAAAACTAACTTTATATTCAAAAGAAGTTGTAGGTGAATTTGTAGTATCAACTGAAACATCTTTTACTCAACTTCTAGTAAAAGTAATATTTTTATATCTTTCATAGTATGGAGTATCAATTGTAGCATTGTCTGCATATTCAAATAATCCATTTAAAGTATTAGAAATAGATGTAACTATTTTTAATAGGTTTTCTTTATTGAAGTCAGTATTATCTGAAACTAATATTTTTATATATTCTGAAACACCACTTGGTAATAATCCAACTAAAGCATTAGTAAAATTTGTTTTATTAGTGTCATTTGCAAGGATTGAATCATAGATAGAACTAAAGTTTCCATTAGTAGCATCTTTTTTAAAAATAATAGATATTAAGTTCAATACTGAATTAAGAGTAGCATTATTATTTGCTAATCCTTTAACTTGAGAAATTATAAAATCAAAATTATCTCAAACAATTTGTCATAAACTTTTAGCTGACGAAGTTACACCTAATAAGTCTCCTGTAATTAGACTTTTTAGTTGTGGATTATTAATACTATTTATGTAATTTAAAATAACTTTATAACTTGCATTGTTTTCATCCATATTAAGTTCTAAATTTTCAATCATTGGATAAACAATGTCATATGCTGTACCTAGATATTTTTTTAGTAAGCTCATTAATTGTGATTTGTTTTTATAAAGAACTTCTAAAAGAGTTGTATTGCTTGCAGTTCCATCACTATTAACTACAAGAGCTTCTTTTAAAATACTTTCAAATTCACTAGGAATAATGTTAAGTTTTACTAATATGTCTAATAAATAATTAGTAGCATTTTGAATGATTTTATTGATTGGTTCATCTTTAGCAATTTCTTTAACTAAAGTGTTAGCAACATCTACAATGTAAAAATAAAATGAAGTATCATTTTCTATTTTTTGTTCTACTAATTCTTTAACATTGTTTTGACTTAAATTTTCTTTAAACTCTGTTTCATATTTATTTTTTAAATCAAAGTAAGTTTGTTGATCTGATAGGTTATCAAACTGAACATAGAAAGATTGAGAAAAAGAATTCTTAGTAATAACAAAATTACTTATTTCAAAACTTTGATTATTAAAAGTAACTGTAGCTTTTTCTACCATTCAAGCTAAATAAAAATTATTATTATATTTTTGAATAGATGGTTTTATTAATTGATCTACAACTTCAATGTTTAAAGAATAATGGTGATTTTGAGACAATGTAAAAGTTTGGTTTTCAATTATGAAGTTAGTTAATTTCTTAGCACTTATTTCTGCTGATAAACTAAAGCTAATTTCAGACTCATTAAAAACTATCTTATTATCAGGTGCATTAACTTTTAAATTACTTAAATTAACATTAGTAATAGAAACTGATTCATTGTTTGAATAATACAAACTATGTAAATAACCTAAGATGTCTTTTTCTACAAAGCTACTGTTTCCATTAAATTGGTTAAAAGATCCATTGTCAGCAAAATCTAAATAATTTTGTTCTAGTCCATAATTATTACTACTAGTTAAATTTATTTGTAAACTGCTATCTACTTTTTTAGAGTTAACAACTTGAATGTCTAATTCTTCTTTATTATTCTGATTAGAAGAATTAGAGTTGTTTTGGTTTACATCATTAAAATCTTTTGATGGTGTTTCATCAACTTGATTATTAAAAGATGTACTGTTGTAATTACAAGAAGCTAAAGGAATAGCTACCATGCTTGCAAGGAGTGAAAAAGATAATATTTTAAATATTTTATCTTTTTTATTCTTGATCATAGTTAGTTATTTTAAATATTTATACAAAAATTAATATAGTCTATATTTTATATAAATAAATTGTAAATTTATATTTTTTTCACTAAAAATTAGTATTTTCTAAAAACTTAAATACTGACATAAATCAATAATTTATTTATATAAAAAATAAAACACCCAAGAGGAACCCGGGTGTTTTATTTATTCAATAAACCGCGACTTTTAATTATATATATCGTATAACTCTATTTTTATTATTCTAAGGAGAAAAACCACAAACAGAAAAACAAATCTAATATATATGAGAAATTCTTTAAAAAAAGATAAAAAATAAAAATAACAAAGGAACAAAAACAAATATCTTAGGACGAAATATAAAAGATATTATAGAAAAAAAATAATAAAAAGAATTTATATATGATTAGAAAAAGACTTAAATGTCTTAATCAAACGTACACGATAATATGTGTATAAAATTTTTAACAGAAAGGAGGTTATTAATACAATTTAATAACAAATCATAAAAGAAATTTTAAAAAACTCTATGATTGAGAAACATACATACTTTAATATAAAAAAGTATAAGAATTAAAATTTAATAAAAAAATAAAATTATCTATCAATTATTACATTAATAATAATATAAATAAGAAAAAGTCAATTTAAGTCTTTTATTATAGTGGAGACAACCCACTATTAATATTATAAGGTAAAAAAATATTAAATTATTAAAATTTTGAAATTTTTTTGAGAATTTTTAAAATTTGATATTATAATAAAAGTTTCTACTTTATTTAGTTTTTTTAATAGAATCAATTCCCATGTATTTAACTAATGCTTTAGGGATAGTAATTGAACCATCTTTATTTTGATAATTTTCAACAACTGCAGCAAATAATCTATCTAAAGCTAATGAAGAACCATTTAAAGTATGAACTAATTCATTCTTGTTGGTTTTACTATTTTTAAATCTAATCATACTTCTTCTAGCTTGGAAATCTAAACAGTTAGAACATGATGAAATTTCTTTATAAGAATTGTAAGAAGGTAATCAAACTTCTATGTCATAAGTTTTAGAAGAACTAAAACCCATATCTCCTGTACATAATAAGATTCTTCTATAAGGCAATTCTAAAGCTTCTAAAATTGATTCAGCATTTAATGTCATTTCTTCTAATGCTTGATAAGATTTTTCAGGGTGCACTAAGTTAACAAGTTCAGTCTTGTAAAATTGGTGTTGTCTAATAATTCCTCTAGTATCTTTCCCAGCTGATCCTGCTTCACTTCTAAAGTTTAAAGAAGATGCAGTGAATTTCATTGGAAGAGCAGATTCTTCTAAAATTTCATTACGATAATAATTCGTAAGTTGAACTTCTAGTGTTGGAGATAAATAATAGTCACTGTTTTCTAAAGCAAATAAATCTTCTTTAAATTTAGGTAATTGACCAGTTGAAGTTAAAGAAGCAGAATTCACAATTACTGGTAATGACATTTCCAAATATCCATTACTAGTATTAATATCTAATGTTAGCATTTGTAATGCTCTCATTAATTTACTTCCTAAGCCTTTATAAATAAAAAATCTAGAACCTGTAACTTTAGTAGCTCTTTCAAAATCACCAATATCTAAATCTGTTATTAAATCTCAGTGTGCTTTGTGATTGAAATCAAATTTAGTTGGAGTCCCTCATTTTTTAATTTCAACATTTTCATCTTCAGACTTTCCAATTGGAACTGAGCTATCTGGAATATTTGGAATAGATAATAAAATATCATCAACTTTTGCACTTATTGTTTTTAATTCTTCATTAGTTGTTTCTAAAGTGTTTTTAATTGATTCCATTTCTTTTTTTAATTCATCTACTTTTTTATTATCTTTTTTTCCAATATAGATACCAATAGATTTAGAAATTTCATTTCTTTTTTTATTGCATGATTCAATAATTAAAAGTAATTCACTTTGTTTTTTATCTAAATCTTTTAAAGAAGAAATATCTAATTTACTATTTCTATTTTTTAGAGATGTTTCTAAAGTTTTAAAATCATTTCTTATAATACTTTTGTTAATCATAAAAATACCTTATCTTTCTTGAACTGAACTATTTTGTTTTTTAATTTCTTTAATTTTCTTTTCAATACTTACAACATAAATAACTCCAGAAATTACTGAAGATATTGTTGCTAAGATAACAAATAAATTTTGTACTAAATAATAATAAACATTATGAGTATTTATACTTTCATTGAAAACAAAGAAAATTAAAATAAGTGAAATCATTTGTAATACTGCTTTTGATTTTCCAAAGAAGTTTGCAGGAACAATAATTCCATGCTTACTAGAAAACATTCTATATCCATCTATAATAAAATCTCTAAAAACCATTATTAAAACAAAATAGATTGGAATTAAGTTTAATACTGCAAAAGAAATATAGACACTTGTTGTTAAAATTTTGTCACTAATTGCATCTCAAATTTTTCCAAAATCTGATATCCAATTATATTTCCTTGCTAAAAACCCATCTAGAAAATCAGTAATACAAGCAACAACAAAAATGATTCCACTTGCTAAAAATGTAGAGCTTACTTCAGTTTTAATGTCGTTAATAGAAAAAGAATAAATTACATTATTAGAATCTATAAAAAGTAAAACTAAAACTACAATAGTTAAAATAATTCTTAATATAGATAAGATGTTTGGTAATAAATGTAATTTATTCTTTAAAAAGTTCATTATTAAAAAATCCTTAAATTGATAAAACTAGAAATCTAATGATCCATAAGATCTTGGGAATGGGATAGTGTCTTTAACATTTTCACATTCTGTAACATACATTAAAAATCTTTCAAACCCTAAACCAAATCCAGCAGATTTATGATACCCATATTTTCTTAATGCTAAGTATCATTCAATATCTTCTACTTTCATATTTGCTTTAGTACATTTCTTAACTAGTTTAGTGTAGTCACTTTCTCTTTCACTACCACCAACTATTTCACCAATTCCTGGCATTAATAAATCACATGCCCCAACTGTTGTTCCATCAGCATTCATTTTCATATAGAATGCTTTAATTTCAGCTGGATAGTCATAGATAAATAATGGTTTGTTAAATACTTTTTCACATAAGTATTTTTCATGTTCACTATTAAGATCCATTCCAAAATAGATGCTTTCATTTTCAAATTTAACTTTTTTATTTGCAACATCACTTTTTAAAATAGCAATTGCTTTTTTATAAGTAATTTTTTCAAATGGATGACTAATAGCATTTAAAAGTTTTTCAGATAATGTGTTGTTAGATAACTTGTTTAAGAAAGTCATTTCATCTTTACAGTTCTTCAAAATAAATCTAATTAAATACTTAACAAATTCTTCAATTAAATACATTAATTGTTCAAGGTTACAAAAAGCAATTTCTGGTTCTACCATTCAGAATTCTGAAACATGTCTATTAGTATTAGATTTTTCAGCTCTAAATGTTGGACCAAAAGTATAAACTCTTTTGTATGATTGAGCATAAGCTTCAGCATGCATTTGACCAGAAACTGTAAGACTTGCATTTTTACCAAAAAAGTTTTTAACAGTTTTTGAATCTACATAAAAGTTTTCTCCAGCACCTTCTGCATCATTTGAAGTGATGATTGGAGAACTTACTCAAACAAAATTATTTTGATGGAAGAAATTATGAATAGCAAAAGCTAATTCACTTCTCAATCTCATGATTGTTCCATATTTATTAGTTCTTTGTCTTAAGTGTGCAATTGTTCTTAAAAATTCAGCACCATGTTCTTTCTTTTGAAGAGGGTAATCTTCATCTGCTTGTTTTAATAAAATAAAATTAGTTACTTTAATTTCAAAACTTTGGTTTGGTTGTTTAGATTCAACTACAACACCTTCAACTAAAATAGCACTTCCAGTTCTTGTAGATTTAGCTTCTTCAAAATTATTTGTTTCACCATTTTTATAAACTAATTGGATTGAATGGATACAACTACCATCTGTAAATGAAATAAACCCAATTGATCCATTGTCACGATTAGATCTAACTCAACCAACTAACTTAACATTAGAAAACTCTTTATAGTTTTTAAATATATCTCTAACTGCTACTGTTTCCATAATATTTATTTGTCCTTGTTTTATTTGTTTTTTATTTTTAAAAAATATAAATTTAACATTTTATATAATAAATTAATAATGAAGTTTTCAAACATCAAAATTTTTATCTAATAAAATATTTAAAAAATCATTATTTATTATATAATGTTATTTGTAGTTTTTTATTACTTAAATGAAAACTTTAAAGATTATTATATTAGGAATAAATTATGGCAAAAGTAGATCAAATAACTAAAAAAAGGGCAATGACTGGTAATACTCGTTCACACGCATTAAACCACAGTAGAAGAAGATGAGATTTAAACTTACAAAAAGTTAAAATCTATGATGAAAATAATAATATAGTGGAAGTGAAAGTTACTGCAAGAACTTTAAAGGGTCTAAAGAAAAATAATAAAGTGGTTAAAGTTGACTACTCAAAACCTGCTAAAGTTTATGGTCAAAACAGCCCTAAATAATTATCTAAGTTATTTTTAGTTTATAACAAAACCAAACTTGATTATGAGTTTGGTTTTTTATTTTATTATTTTTGCTTGGATTTCAAAATATAAAATAAAATATAATTCATAAATCAAAAAATTAATAGGATCTCTATGAATATAGGAAATTTAATTGGAATTATTATCTTGTTTTTATTTATAGGATATTTTATTGGGAATATATTATTTGGAATTTTGATTTCTAAATCTCAAGGTGTAGACATTAGAACTTTAGGTTCTGGAAATGTAGGAGCTACTAATGTCACAAGAAATTTAGGAAGAATAAGTGGGGCAATTGTAATGGTCTTAGATTTTTTCAAATCTTGATTTTCTACATTTGTTTGTCTATTAATATATAAAGCTTTAAGATATTCAATTGGTGATGAATCAGCTTATGCAAATGCAGGTGTAATTATTTATCTTGGTGGATTTGCTGCAATTATTGGACATTGTTTCCCTTGTTTTTATTTTTATACTTTATTTAAAACTAAGTTTAATTTTGAAGAAGCAAAAAAATATTCAGGTGGTAAAGGAGTTTCAAGTGCAGCTGGATTTGCTGCAAGTATTAGTCCTTGAATGTTCTTTATTTGTTTTGTTCTTTTCTGATCAATTTGTTTAATTTCTAAATATGTTTCATTAGCATCAATTGTAACTGTTTTCCTTTTACCAATTTGATCACTAATTCCTCATTTAAATTATTTTTATATGTTAGATGTTGCACAAGCAAATATTAATCCAATCCCTCCATTTAATAGACCTTTTGAAATCGCTGCTATTTTTAATTATTCACTTAATTGATGATATATATTAGTAACTTTTTTATTAGAACTATTAACTGCAGTTTTAGTAATTTATCGTCACAAAGAAAACATTGTTAGATTAATAAAAGGAGAAGAAAGAAAAGCTTTCGCTAAAAAAACTAATACTCACTAATTTTTTTCAATAAGTTGAAAATAGTGGAATTTTTTAAAAAATAACTTATTATTAAAGAGTAGTTCCTGAGTAATTATTGAAAAATAATCTCAGGGGTTTTTTATTAAGTGGTACTTTATTTAATATGAATATAAAAATATTGAAATTTAAAAAGAAAAAATATAACCCAAATAAAATTGATACAAAGCATAATATTTGGAAAATAGAAAATGATTTAAATTGAATCTTTAAAGATAACCACAATAGTTTCAATACTAAGATTTGTTTATACTGATTAGATATCAATTTAAAAAACACTATATTCCCATGAATCTTAAAAATAGAAAGAGAATTAAAATCTAATTTCATTTTTATTTATAAAGAAAAATATTTAACTGATTCTGCTTCTTATTTAATTGATTTAGACCACTATGATAAAAACATCCAAGGTAAAAACCCATATGATATATTAGTTAGAAAAAACTTAACAAATGTTTCTATTGATGAATTAATCTTTTCTTTAACCTTTGGAGAATTTGTAAATCTAATGCTAGCTTTTAATTCAAGCATAAGAAACAAAATTGCTTACCACTTAGGTTTCCCAATTGGAATCTTTTCTAACTTAATAAAGTTTTTAATAATATTAAGAAATGCAGTTGCTCATAATAAAACAATAATTAAAATTAGGGATGATAAAAACAATAAAAGATTCTCACTTAAAAAAGATTTATTTGATTTCCCTATTGAAAAGAAAGAAATAGATATTATCTCTACAAATGTTTCAGGTTCAATTTTTTCTTTAAAAAAATTTCTAGAGAAAATGGATAATGAAAAAGTTAAATATCTTATTAAAGATGTTAATAAAAACTTAGCAGTGTTTAAAAAGACTTTAAACAACAAGCAAGAATATCAAAGAATCATTAAGTTGATCTTCTTAAACTACTATAAAGAAATATTAAAAGTATAAAAACCTAGTCCTTTATGAGACTAGGTTTTTTGCTTCTATATTAACCGTGTAAATAACATACTTTTAATTAGTAATAAATATTTATACATATTCATCTCATTTTCATTTTTTGTAACTAAGTTAGTGATATTAATATGCTTATTAAATCAAATAGATAAATTAGTTTAGTAACTTCATTATCTATTCAATAATACAAATCTAAAGCTCACAATCTATTTTGAAATAACTTTTATAACAACTACCACTTATTAAAAAGAAGAAATAAAAAAGATTGAATTATTTAAAATTCAATCTTTTCATTTTAGTTTTTATTAAATACTTCCAATAAAAAAAGTGATTTTAAAAGATCACTTTTCTAGTTACATAGGGATTTAATTCTCTTAACTCTTTTTTGATTCTGCGTCTTCTACTAGCTTGTTTTTTATCTAGCAGTTCTTGTTTTCGAGTATTAACCATAAGAAAATTTAACTTAAATTAAATGTTCTTTAATTCTTCCATTTTTTCCCTTAGCTGTTTTCTTTCAGCTTCAATTCTGGAAATATTGTTTTTAATTTTTCTTTCGTATTCTTCAATACGTCTAGACATTGAGCTTTCAAATTCAGCTACATTGAATTTTGATGCATATTTTTCTCTTAAAGCATCTTCACTACTTGTGTTTACTGTAGTTTCATTAGGGAACATTAAGTTGTCAGATGTGTTGTTTACAACATTATTATTTAAATTACCAAATTTTCTTTCCATTGGAATTCCTCTTTCTAAATTTTGAACATAGTTTGTTGGGTTGATATAACTGTATTGATTTCCATTGTTATTTTGAGATGGAACAATAGAATCATTTCTACTTAATTCATCACCAATTGTTAAGAAGTTTACATCATTGTTATTAGGTGCAACACTAATAGTTTCAGGTGATAATACATTTCTATTTTCTGCTACATCTTGGTACATTCTTAAGTCTCTAATATCTAAGAAGATATTGAAGATTTCAACTTCTCTATTACCTTTTAATAAGATGTAATCATGAATATTTTGAATTAATTTTTTGTATAGAAGTGCTAATTGAGTTTTTCAACTTTCACTTGCTAATTCTGAAGGTTGGTTAATTTCAACTCCAAACATACTATCAGGAGTTTTAACTAAGTACATTTCAATAACTACACCATTAGCTTCAAGAATTTGGTTAATTTTTTGAACCATGAAACCAAAGATGTTTTCTTTTCTTACTTTGTTGTATGGGTTGTTTAACAATCTGTGAACATCAATTAAAGTAATGTTTGAGTTGATTGAAGGTAAACGACCTTTTACATAGTTTGCTAATTCAATAAAGTATGAGAATACAATTTTTTTATTGTAAATTGTACTGTAGTTCATGAATTGTTCAATTTGAGCAATGAATTTTTCTTTTGAATTTTTGTTTACTCAAATAGAAATTGTATCCAAGAATTTTTCATTAACAACAATCTTGTTTCCATTAATTTTAAAGAATTCAGCTAAATAAATGTAGAATAATGAGTTATTAAATTCTAATTTAATATCCAATTGTAAGATTAAATCAAATAATGATTCAGCTTTGTTTGCAGTTTGTCTAACAAAATCACTTTGTCCAATTGAGAATGCATCTAAGTTATTAACTGCAATGTATAATAAGTCATTTAATTTTAGGTTGTAGTTGTTTAGTACAAGAATTCTTCAAATGAAATCATAAATAGATTTTAAAGCATGAATATTTAATTCATAGTCATTTACAAATTCATTGTAATCTTCATATGTGATTTCTTCTTCATTTTCAGTGTCAAAGAAAGTTGCTGGCATTTCAAGACTTGATTCACCATCATCATATACAACTGTTGATTCACCAGTTTCTTGAGCTAAGTTATTTTCAGCAGCTACTTCTTCAATTGAATCTGAAATTGCAACTTCATTTGTTGGAAGACTTTGATCTAATAACATTTCAGGTTCATTAAATAATTCAGCAGGTTCAGTTGATTCTGCTTGAATATCATTGTTTTCTAAAATGTATTGTTTTACTTGTTCATCATCACTGTTAGCTCAGTCATCCATACCATCATCAACAATGCTTTCAAGTTCTTCTGCATCAAAAGATTGTGCATAAGCTTCTTGTTGTTCTAGGTTGAAATCTTTTTCTTCAACTGGAAGTTCATTAGATTCAACAACTTCTTCTGGTTGAACTTCTTCATAAGCTTCAATTGCTTCACCTACAGTTTCAACTGCTAGTTTATCTTCATCTTGAACATATTCAGGTTGATTCATTCCATCTTCAGAAACAAAATTTGTTACTGAATCATCAAATGATTCTGGACCTACAACTTCAACATTGTCTTGTTGAGGATAATCTGGTAGTTGGTCATTTTCAGGTAGTTCATTAACTACTTCTTCTTGCATTGGCAAGTCTTCATTAGAAACAACTGCTTCTTCATATGGTGGTAGATCATCATTAAAAACTAGTACTTCTTCTTGTGATGGTAAGTTTTCATTAGAAACAATAGCTTCTTCTTGAGGTAAGAATTCTTCATTAGAAGCAGCTACTTCTTCATATTGTGGTAAATCTTCATTTACTACTTCATATTCTTCTTCTGCTACAGGTTGTTCTTCATAAACCATTTCTTCTTCAGTAACTGGTTCATAACTAACTTCATTAGCTTCAACTTCTGATGCTTCTAATGGAGCTAATTCAGGGTTGATAACATCTTCATTTTTTAAATAAACATTATATACAAAGAAGTAAATATTAGGTAATTTCTTAAATAATTTTTTAAGTGCCTTCCCAAGTACTTTAATGTTAGGAATATCTTCTAATAATTGATCATTATTCCCAAAATCTTCTTTTACACAATAAATGTAAATTTTTTGTGGATCAATAGAACTTTCAACAATAAATTGTTGAAGTTCTTGATCTTCCACAACATCTGCTAAAGATTTGTTAAGGTCTAGAACCTCAACTTCATCTTCAGTTAAACCATAATCACTTAAAACTAGTTGGTTATCTTCTGATACTAATAAATTTTTAAATTTCATGTAAATTACCTTTTTAACCAATATACATTTAATTATAATTTATAAAAAAATTAAATCAAATATAAAATATTAATGTATAATAAAAGTTTGTATTTAAATATTACTCTCTATTGACTCAAGAAAAAAATTCGATATAATACATAATTTATTTAATATATTTAGAAAATAACAAAAGAGAATAATCTAACAATTATTCTCTTTTGTTTCATATATTAGCTTAAGTTAATTTCAACACTAAAGTAATTTGAGAATGATAAATTACTTGGATCTGATTTATCTATTACACTGTATGGGAATCATACTTGAATTTTAACTAAAGTAATTTGAATACTACTTAAATTAATACCTATAAATTTTATTGGCATATTTGAATTAACTTCTGGAGTTATTTTAATAATAGGTGTTATATCTGAATAATATTCCATTACTTTTTCTTGAATTGTTTTTTGGTATTCATCAGAGATTACTGGTTTACTTCCAGTTACAGTTTCATATTTAGGTGATGATTGTCCCCATGTATTATAGTTATTTAATTTTAATGAATATGAATTACTATCAACTGAAGTAATATTATTTTTTAATTCTGTGAAGAAAGAACTTTCAGGTTGTTTTCAACTGAAGTAATTATTTTCAAAATAAACATTTGGATCATAATCAGAAATTATAGTAGAAGAATCTTTAATAGATATCATTCCATAGAATTCATAATCTCTAATTAAAAAATATTTTAAAAAGTCTTTTAATACATTAACAATAGAATTACCAATGCTATGTCATGTACCAGTTTTATAGAATGATGTAATAGAGTTAAATAACCCTGGCATATCAAATCTCATTACTAATTTATACATGATATTAAAGTTAGCAATATAGCTACCATTGCTTGAAACAGGACTTAAATTAATTTGTTCATTATTACCAGTGAAAGTAAATACAATCTTATCACCACTTGTAATAGTCATTTGCATTGCTTTATTATCTTGTTTCAACATGTATTCTAAAATTGATTTAGGAACTGATGTTGAACCCATTTTTAAACTATCTGGCAAAATGTTTAAAACTGAATTGATATTAAATGAGAAATTATTTTTAAACTCAAATTTAATTTCATAATTATATGAAACCTTTTTAGCTTCTTGATTGTATGAAATACTATTAAATGTTTTATTTAATGTGTAGTTATTACTATCACTTAAAAATTTTAATAATGGAACAACTAAATCAGTTAATAAAGTTTGTAAATTACTAGGGTTTAAATTGCTATTAGAAGGACTTACAATTTGTTGTACTAAAGATAATATTAAAGAATTACTATTATCCCCTTGAACAGCATTCATCCCCATCATTGAGTTTAAAATATCTGATAATAATTGTTTACCTTCAGATGACAATAATTGATCAAATATTAATTTAGTAGGATCATTAACTAATAAACCAACAAATTTAAAATACATTTGATAAGTTTGCTTTGTGCTTTCATTAGTTGTAAGCATATTGATTAAATCATCTGCACTATTAGTAAATAAATAAGAAACTAAAGAAAGTGTAGTTGTAGATTTATTAAATACTGTTTCAATTAATTTATTAACAAAGTTTAAATCAATAGTACTAGAAGAACCCATTGAAGTTACAAAGAATGAAATTAAACCTTTAATAGATTCTTTTTGTTCTACTAATTGTTCATCACTTAAATTACCATTAATATTTTTAATATATGTATAAATTACATCACTTGAAATTGTAGGGTCATCAATTAATAGTGCTATTAAATTAGAAATAGCAATATTGTTATTTCCAATTACAGTTAATAATGAATCTGTGCTTCCTAATAAATCAGAAAATAATTTTACATATGAATTGTAATTTGCATTAGTTTCTTCGATTGCAAGTAATTTAAGAACTAACTTAGCTATATTTTCACTTTGTTTAGTTAATAATGCATTTAGGTTTGTATTTGTGTTTAAATCAGCAACAATAGGTGTTAAATAACCTAACATGCTTAAAGATAACTCTAAGTTACTAGATAAATAAGAATCTATATTTGTTTTTAAACTATCTTCAGATAGATTATTAAAATATGCTTCTTGTGTAGAAATTTCTTTGTAGCTATTAGAAGAAGTTATTCCATTAACTGAAGTTTGAATAGCAATTGAATAATCATTGTTTGTAAATGAAAAACTTTCAAATAAATATTCTTGGTCATCAAATTTAAAAGTTACATTAGTGTTTCAATTTAAATAATAATTATTATAGTTTTTAGTAATTCCAAAATAGAAGTTTTGATTATCTGCTTTAATTTCTAAAGTTTTAGATTTACCAGCTGGAATATAAAAACTTTGATTATTAATATTAAATGAAGTAGTAGTGCTACTATTGTTTGTTAGCTTAACTAAGTATTCAAATGAAACTGTAGAATCTGTTGCACTAAAATCACTCTTTTCAATTACAAGAGAAACTTTACCATTTAGTTTGTTATAAATGTTTTTTAAAAAATATAAAATATCCTTATTTAAATCTGAAGTTGAAAAAGTTGTATTTTTTTCTTTAATCTTATTAATAAGGTTAGCTACAGTTTCTTTTCTTAAACTATTACTATAATCAGAAATTAAAGTAGATAAATTCAAACTGTTATAATATTGATTTGCATCAATAGAATAATAGCTTGAAGGAATTTCTAATGAAGATAACTGTTGGTCTAAAAATGTTTCTGTACTTGTATCACTTGTATCTTTTGAAACATTGTTACCACCATTATAATTAGTATTTAAACTCGAAGAATAAACACCTAAAATAGCAGACCCTGAAATTAGAGTAGTAGAAGATACAACACTTAATGAGATAATTTTTCTTAATTTACTTTTTACTAACATAATCTAATAACTTTTAACCTAATAAACAACTGTTTAAAATAATTAACAATTATATAAAATCTTGAAAATTTGAATATATTAAATATATAAAAAATTATAGTTTATAAGTATATTTTACCTAATTTTTTTCTAAAGAAGAAATAAAAAAAGTATAGGGAGATAATCCCTATACTAAGTCAATGAAATAAGCCATGTTCTGTATCTATTATCTAGACGTTGGTTATTTATCTAAGAACATACATTCTTCCGTTTATAAAATTGAATTCTTTTATAACCAGTTCCCTTACCAAATTTAGGTTTCTAGCTTGTGGAGTTTACCGCGTTTCATATCAAGAATTTCTTCTTTGCTCGTCTCTGTGGCACTTTATACAACTCAACCATAATGCAACCATTTTAGGTTTTGTTGTGTCGTAAGAGTAAATCTTCCAGGTTTTATTTTTTATATACCTGCAACAAACACTACTATCATCTCAGATAGTGCTAGCATGGACTTTCCTCTATAAGAAACTTATAGCAACCAACTATCATTAACCATAAATATTATATTTAGTTTCCTAATACTTTTTCTACTGCTTGTTTAATTTGAACAAAATCTAATTCGTCTGTTAAACCTTTAGATAGTTGAATGTATTTAACAAAGTTAAATTCATCAATAATGAAGATTGAACGATAAATTAAATTAGCATCTTTAATATTTACACCATATGCTTTTGCAAATGTGTGATCTCTGTAATCTGAAAGCATTACTGTATTTTGTGCTTCATTTGCTAAACATCATTTGTTAAATGCAAAAAGTGAATCTGAACTTACATTTAATAAAACAATTTTTTCATTGTTTCCATATTCACTAAATAGTTTTTTTGTTTGCATATCACAAACCCCAGTATCAATTGATGGGAAGCAAGAAATAATTTTAATCTTCTTTCCAAAATCTTCTAATGATACATCGCAAATTGCAAAGTTATCTAATTTAGCAAGACAAAAGTCTGGTGCTTTTTGTCCTACTGTTAATGGTTTGTTTTCTAAAACAAGTGGCTGTCTTAAGTCTACTTTCATATTTTCCTCCGATAAAAAATAGGTAATATAATGATAATAAAAATAGAGTAAAAAATCACAAGAATATATAAAATTATTCTTGTGATTTTAACAATATAAAATTACTTAGTTATCTGCTGATTCAAAATCATCTTCATCAGGAGCAGTTGTAGAACTATTTACAATAGGACTAGTTGCAACATCTTCTCCTCTTAATTTTCTGTTTAATGCTTCAGCTAAATTCTGAGCATTTTCTTCAGCTTTATCATGACTCTTAATTAAGTTAATAATACCAAATGACTGGATTGTATTCATAACTTCAGCACTCATTGTTGAAGCTTCTGAAAGTTCATTAATAAATTCTTCTTCAATTGAACCATCATCAGTTTTTCAATTAAATGTATATCTTCAGTTAGTATTAAAAATATCAAATAGATTGTTTTTATAAATTTGATCACTAATTGTTAGTGAGTGTAGTTTGTGACCATTGTGTTTTAACTTCTTAAGTTTATTAACAGCTTTTTTTGGAAGTTTTTTAAAGATGAAGTCAGACATTATTAAAATGTTTGCTCTTTCATATTTTTTCTTGTAAATTACTGAATCTATTAAATCAACTAGCTTTTCAATATCTGATCCACCATAGAATGATTTTCTTAAATTCATTTTTACAGATTTTAATTTGAACTTACTGTCATATAAATCATAGAACTTAGCTTCCATAGAGAATGGTATAAATACAACATTAATATCCATTTTTTCAAGTTCTCTAACAAACACTAAAGTTAATGCTTTTGAAAGTACTTCTTTCATGTTTCTCATTGAACCTGAAGTATCTAAACAAATAAATAAAGGACCTCTTTCACCAATATCTCTTTGTTTAATTACTCATTCTTCTTGGATTTCTCTTTCAATTCCTCACAATTGGTAAGTTAATAATTTTTGTTCAATGAAATTTTTTAAAAAGATAATTTCTAATTCAGGATCATCTAATTGTGCAATTTCATTAGGAATTAAGTTATTTAAGTCACTACTTTGATATAAAGCAAAAGTTTCTTGAGGGATGTTTTCTAAGAACAATTCTTTTTCATTTTTTTCAATTTCTAAATTCTCTTGCATGAATGTCCCAATCATTCTAATGAATTTCTTTAGGTTTTCATCATCCTTTACAAGATTAAAATAGTTTTCAACAGCTTTAAATAATTGAGTTTCTCTTTCTTCAATTGAAGATAAATCTCATAGAATACTTAAATCATAGTCTTCTGGTTGAGGAAATTCTTCTAAAACTTCAATTGGAGAAGCAATTGCAATTTTTTCATCTGATGGCACTGTAAATAATGTTCCATCATTTTGTAAATCTTCTTCTGACAATCTGTTAGATTCAAAGTATTTAATAATTGGAAATAATTGTAATGCATTCTCTTTTTTTCTTTTAATTGAATTAATTAATTCTTTTCTAAACTTCTCAAATTCTTGTTTAGTAGGATTAGTTCCTTCACCATTTACAAATTTATAAAGTTTTAAAGCAGTTGTTTGACTGTTTTCTAAAAGATTAACTAATTCAGTTATTATATTTGCTTGTTTTAACATAGTCACATCCTAAGTAATCTCAATTTTGGTAATTGTTATATTAATAAAATAAATAGTTAATATAAATTAACTATTTAATGTTGGTAGAATTTTATCTTTATCTTTAGTAGTGAATCCATAGTTGATTAACTTGATGTAAACAAACATGTCTTTTGTTTTATCAACAATGTCTTCAAGTTTTTCGATAGAGTCTTCAATTGTATGTTTTAAGAAACCTAAATCTTTGTTTTCAACAAATATATTATTTGCTGTTACTCCATCAAATCTCTTTTCTCTTAATATTTTTAATCCATCAATATCTAAGTTAATTCTATTAATTAGAGTTGTAGCTGTATTTTTGATATCTTTAATGAAATCAACTGTTGGTCTAACTAATCTATAGTGGTCAACTTCTTTTTCTTCAAAATTAGTATAAATTTTGATCTTTTCAGCATTTTCATTTGCATCTTTATAAACATAGAAGTTTGTTCCATCATATTTAATTAATGCACGTCTTGAAGGTGGAGTACTTGTTTTGAATTCTTCAGCAGTACAGTAGTTAACCATTCAGTCCATGATTTCAAAGTTATCATTTTTAGGAATATTATCAATATCTTCTTTTTTGAAGAAGTATTTGTTCTTTTCTCCATCCATGAAGTAATAGAAAACACTTTGTTTGTTACGATAAGATTTGATAATTACATTTGCTTTCTTTTCATGAATTGCAATGTTATCAATAATTGTTTCTCTTATTTTATTGAATGATTCAGTAGCATATGAATATCTTCCATCAATACCATATTCAATAGAAGCTGCTGTATCATTAATCATTTTTTGAATTCCAGGAATTTGAGTAGTATTGTTTCAAATAACATTTTCTAAAATGAAACAGTCAGTTACATCAACATACATTCTACCGTTTAAGTAAGCTGAAGTTCTAAGTAATGATCCAATCTTTTTTCATTTACGGTCAGAAACATAGATTAAGTCAAAGTCATTTGGATTTTGGTTAGTTTCTCTAACTTTGTTATTGAATTCATTAATTTTCTTTCTTAATAAAGAAATGAATTTCTTAACATTCTTAGGAATTTCTACATGGTAAGTGTTTTTAGCAACTTTTTGTAAGTAAGATAAATCAAACTTTTCATCTTCTGTTAATTCTTGTTGATCTAAGATGTTAACAGGGTTATCAATTAATTTTAAAAGTTTGTCTTCAGCTTGAATTGGTTTCATATCAACTCTAATAATGAAACGGTCTCAAAGAGCTTCCAACCCTTTATTTCTTTCAGGCAACTCATTAGATGCTGCAATTAATAAAGCTAGTGGAACTCTAACTGGTTTACCATCATTAATAAAGATTTTTTCATTAATAATCATCAGTAAGGCATTTTGAATAGATGAAGATGCCTTTCAAATTTCATCAAGGAAACCAATTTCAGCAGATGGTAAATAACCTTCAGTTTTTCTTACATATTTACCTTCTTTTAAACTAATGATATCAATAGGTCCAAAAATTTCATCTGGTGTACTATAACGGTTCATAAGAACTTCAAAAGTGTTTGATTCTCTAAATATATCAGCAATTTTTCTTGAAACTAATGACTTTGCAATACCAGGTGGTCCTAACATGAAAATAGATTCTCCAGCCATTGCACAAAGGAAAGCTAATTTTAGAACATCTTCTCTCTCAGCTAAATCTCTTGAAACCTTAGTAATAACATTAACAACTTGTTGTCTTGTTTTTTCTGCTTCTAATTTAATTCTTTCAATTTCTTGATTACTTAAATTTTTTAATTTATCGTTATTCATTAACATTCTCCTAACTATAAGTTATCTAATTATTTAGCATTAAGTTGAATTAAAACTTTTTCTATTTGTTCATCAACATATTTTTTTGTTGCAGCATCAGCATCTTTAATTGGGGCTGATAAGTTTGTAATATTTTTAAAATTAGCATCTATAAAAATAGAATTGTTTGCACTGTCTGTAAAAGTATGGTGTTTTTCAAACAGTTGAATTTCTTGCATCATTGGTTGTAATTCATCAAAGTTTTCTAGCATGAATATATTTACAAGGTCTGTTAATTTTAACATTGTACTTCTAGTCATATTCAATGTATCACTTGGAACTTCAACACCGTTGTCTGCCATATCTTTTAATTTGTTGTAAAGTTTTTTAACTTTATCTAATTCTGCCTTATAAGCTTTTTCCAAGTTTTCAGGTGTTAGCATATCAGAGTCAGTGTTTCTTAAACGGTCTCTAATATTTGCTTGTAAGTCATCTCATGAAATCGCAAAGATGTTTGGGTTAATAATTACTTGATTGTTTGCTTTATGACTTTGATCTCTTACATGTTCTTTGTAATCATAAATATTTTTAGCAATGATTTTGTATAGGTATCCATATTTTTTATGGTTCCCTTTTTTCAAAGCCATAATAATTGATTTACGGTAAAGATCAATTTCAGCCTTTGTAGGTGGGTCTAATGTTTTATTCATGAATTTATACATGAATTTATAAATAGTTGCAACTATATCATCACTTCTATCAATAATTTTTGAATATAACTCTAGATTTTTCTTAAACTCTTCACTATCATACTCAAAGTTTAAACTATCATCTTGGTTTGCTGCTGCTACTTTGCTTTGTTCTTCAGCATTGCTAGCAGTTTCATTTTGAACATTTGAATCCATTTCTTTAGCCATAACTATAATCCTCAATACTACTTAAAGTGATAAATGTATAAATTACATGATACTTCTATATTATATTATGTAAAAAATAAAAAAACAAATTTATTGAATAAATAACAAAAAATAGAATTATAATTAAATATTTTCATTGTTTTTGAAATTACTAATTAAATTTCTAGATTTTGGTTGGAATTTATTAGGGTTAATCTTTTCAGCACCTATTTTAAGCATCTCATATTTAATCTTTTCTTCTTCTTTCTTTTTTAAATATTGTTGGTACTCATCTAGATATAGTGGAGATTTATGAATTGGTGATTGAATAAGTGATTCCCTAGTTTTTTCTCTTATTCTAAAATTAATTAATACAACATTGTCTTTATTCATAAAATAAAAAAATCCATAAAATAATCTACATGATTAATTTTATAGAATTTTAGTCTTGAATAAAATAATTAATTGTTTTTAATAGCTCATTTGTTTTTTCAGCAATTGGAACATGCTTAGTATTTTTAATAATAGAAATTTGATAATTACTATTAACTTTAAAAATTTCAGTACTTTCTTTTGCTGGGATAATCTTATCTTCTTCACCCAAGATTAATAATGCCTTTTTATCATTTGCTATTATTCCTTGGTTGATTTTATTTCCCATTTCTTTTTGGTTATCTTTATCTAAAATAACTTTTAGATATTGTTTGTTTTTAAGTCTTTCAAATTCAAGATTTAAAAACTTTTGATAGTTCTTATCATTCCCAAAAAATTTTAAGGGATCATAAAATAATTCATTTGCTATTAATTCCATTTCTTCTAATGAATCAGGAATTAGTTTTTTAATCACAGTTTCATAATTTACTAGACTTGCTAAGCTTGCAGGACATTCTAGAATTATTTTTTTAACTCTATCTTTGATTAAAGGGTGATTAGCTATCATTGTAACTATTCCCCCACCCATTGAGTGACCAAATAAAATAACGTTGTTAATGTCATTATCTAATATGAACTGAATTCCTAATTCACAAAAGTAGTTAATTGAAATTTGTTCATTACTATCAAATTTAGTATCACCATGTCCTGGCATATCAAAAGCATAAAAGTTACAATCTTCAAATTGATTAGCAATTATACTTTTGTTTTTATAACTTCCAGTAAATGCATGGAAGTAAACTATATTGTATTTTTTAAAAGGATATGTAATTATGCATTTAGAGAATTTTTCTCAGTTAATTTTATTATTCATATTTTGGTTTATCTTTTAACTAAAAACTTAATTAAACTCTTATATTTTGAAATCTTGTGAAAATATCTATAATTAACTTCTTTTTTTGAACCTCTTAAAACAGATACAAGATTACTAAATTCCATTAAACCAAAGTTACCATGGTATTTACCAATCCCACTAGTTTTAATTCCTCCAAATGGTAAATAGATATTTGAAACTTGTAATAATAATTCATTTACACCCATTCCACCATATGAGAAAGAGTTAGATACATTTTTGATATTGTATTCATTGTTTGAAAACAAGTATAAAGCTAAGCAATCTGTAATCTTGTCTTTATAGTCCGCACAAAAATCAGTTAGATTTTTAAAACTTGTAATGAATAGAACTGGAGCAAAAATCTCTTGAAATAAAATTTGATTATTATTTTCTACTTGAATCAATGTTGGTTTAATTCTTAAGTTCTCTTCATCTTTTTCTAGATCAATATCAGTAAAGCTTTTAACCATGTTAGCAACATTAACCAAATGTTGAACATCTACAATTTTTACAAAATCAAATTTATTAGTATTGTATTGAGTTGTAAGTTCAGCATTTATAGCTTCAACTAATTTGTCATGAATCTTTTCATCACAAAAGATTGAGTTTGGAGCAACACAAGTTTGACCCATATTCATTAACTTTGCTCAAACAATTCTTCTAGCTGCAAGTTCAATATCTGCAGTTTCATCTACTATTACTGGATTTGCTGAACCTAGTTCTAGAATAATTTTTATCTCATTAGCAATTGCTTGTTTTTTAAGTTCATATCCAAAACTTTTAGAACCTGTGAAAAAGATTAAATCTGGTTTACTATCAATAACATCAAAAATAAAATCTTTAGAAACTTTTTCATCTAAAAAACATACTAAATTGTTAATGTTAATTTCTTGGATCATTTTTAAAATTAATCTACTGGTATTATTAGCTTTTTCAGAATTTTTCATAATGACAAAATTACCAGATGCAATTGCAGTTACTAATGGAATCAAAGCCAATTGGAAAGGATAGTTAAATGGGTTAATCATAAAAACAGTTCCCATTGGTTTGTATGTATAAAAACCTTTAGATTTCAAACCTAAGAAAGGAATGTTCTTTGCTTTTTTGTTTTTATAAAATTTGTGTAGGTTTTTAATATAATAATTTGTTTGTTTTAAAACTACACTTACTTCACTAATTAAAGATTCAATTTCACTTTTGTTTAAATCACTTTTTAAAGCTGAAACTATATCATTTGTATTCTTAATAACTCACTCTTTAATTTTTTTAAGAATTAAAACTCTATTTTCAATATCAATTAAACTAATATCAGTTTTTTTGTCTTTTAAAAATTTAGTTACTACATCAATTGTTTTTACTAATGAATTACTCATAATTTATTCCTTATATAAATCAATAAGAGCATTAAGCTCAATATTAATTTATATTTTATTATTAAATAAGATTATTTAAACTAATATAAATAAAAAATCCTTATTAGATTTTCTAATAAGGATTAAATATGCAATTTGAGTTTTAAATTAAAAAACTCATCTCTTACCTTTTTCAGTCATTCAAACTGTAGAATCAGTTTTAATTAAAACCATATCTTCAATTCTAATACCACCAAGGTCTGGAATATAAATACCAGGTTCAATTGTTACTATTGAATTATTTTCTAATTTACCAGTATAAGCTGAATTAACATTTGGTAATTCATGAATGTTAATTCCTACACCATGCCCAGTTCCATGAACAAAGTATTCTCCAAATCCATAAGAAGTAACTGTATCTCTACATAATTTATCAACATCTTGACCAATCATTTTATATGCAGCTTTTTGGATACCTAAACTATTAGAGTGATAAACTGCTTTATATGCATTAATTAATAATTCTGGTGGGAAACCAATTGGGAAAGTTCTAGTAACATCAGAACAATAGCCTTTGTAAATACAACCAGTATCAATTGTTACAAATTCATCATTTTCAATTATTTTATTAGTTGGTTGGTGGTGAGGGTAAGCTCCATTTTTACCACTTGCTACAATTGGATCAAATGAGTTTTTGCTTGCACCTAATTCCAACATATGACATGTAACCATATTTGCAACTTCAATTTCAGTTAAACCAACTAATGTTTGTTCTTGAATTCAGTTTAAAGTTTCACAAGTAATATCAACTGCTTTTTGAGTGTTGTATACTTCAAATTCAGTTTTTTGAATTCTTAGTACATCACTTGTAAAGTTAATAATATTTTTAATACTATTCTTAACAAATAAATAATCATTAAATGAAAAGTATTCTTTTTCCACCATTAATGTTTCTACATTGTTTTCTTTTAAACAATCTAAGATTTGAGATTTAGCAGTGAAACAAACAATTTTGATATCAGGATCAGTAATTGTATCCATTGCTTTTTGGTAGTATCTTTTATCTAAAAATAAATAAACTAATTTCTTAGTAGCTACTACATAACCAGCTGATGACATAAATTCAGATAATCAAAATCTATTTGTATCTGAAACTATAAAGAATGCATCTGCTTTATTTACTTCTAATGTGTATTTCATCAATTCTGTTTTGAATGACATAATTTTCTCCTTAAGACAATTTAAATTGTCTTCTATTTTTATAAACTATTTCTTTTTAGTTTCTTTATGAGGTTTTGCACTTCTACATCTTTTACAATATTTGTTAAGTTCTAATTTTTCAGGATGTTTCTTTGCATTTTTGAATGTTAAGTAGTTAATTTCTTTACATTCACCACACTCAAGTCTAATACTTTTTTTAATTGCCATAATTAACTCCACTTCTTGGTCAGACACTATTAAATATTATATTATTATTTAATAATTAAATTTAAGATTTTATTTTCTATATATATTTCTTTAACAATTTTTTTGTTTTCAATTCACTTTATAATCTTTTCGTTTTTGATAGCAAGATCAACAACATCTTTTTGAGTTGCACCTAAATTAATTTCAAGTACTTCTCTAATCTTCCCATTGATTTGAACAGGAATTTTAATTGTTGTTTCTACAATCTTTTTCTCATCATATTTTGGTCAAAGATTATCAGAGATGAATTTTTTGTTTTTAAGAAAGACTTCATTAATCTCTTCAGTAATAAAAGGAGCAAAACAACTTAAGATAACACAGAAGTTTAACATGTAGTCATAGTTGATTTTTTCATATTTATAACATTCATTAATGAAAATCATCATTTCAGAAATTACTAAATTAAAGTCAAAGTTTTCCATGAATTCAGATGCTTTTTTAACAAACTGATGATATTTCTTTTCTAGATTTTCATCATTAAAGTTTTTATCAATCTGTTTTGTTTCAAACAATCTATAAACTCTTTGAACTCATTTATACATTCCATCAATTCCAGATTCTTCTCAAGGAAGAGATGCAGTAATTGGTCCCATAAACATCATATAAAGACGTAATGCATCAGCACCATGTGATACTACAAAATCACTTGGATTAACTACATTACCTTTTGATTTAGACATCTTTTCACCATTTACTAAAATCATTCCTTGATTAATAATTTTGTAAAATGGTTCCTTGTTTGGAACAACATTAATCTGGTGTAAAAATTTATGTCAGAATCTTGCATACAATAAATGAAGCACTGCATGTTCTTGACCACCAATATAAATATCTACTGGTAATCATCTTTTAAAGATTTCATATGCTTGTTTTGAATCCAACGGTAAATAAGAATCCCCATCTTTTAATAAATAAGCAAGGTAGTATCAACAAGAACCTGCTCATTGTGGCATTGTGTTTGTTTCTCTACGATATAGTTTGCTATCAATCTTTACATTAACTCATTCTGTTAAATTAGCTAATGGTGATTCGCCAGTTCCACTTGGTTTTATATCATTAGTTTCAGGCAATAATAATGGAAGATTTTTTTCCACTATAATATTACCTTTTTCATCAAATAAAACTGGGAATGGTTCTCCTCAATATCTTTGTCTACTAAATAATCAGTCTTTTAATTTATAGTTAACTTGTTTTTTACCAATTTTATTTTTTTCCAAATATTCTACAATCTTAGCAATTGCATCTTCATTGTTTAAACCATTTAAAAAATCTGAATTAATATGAATCCCATCTTCTTCATAAGGAGCTGGATGATCTTTGATTATTTCTTTGATTTCTAAATTAAATAATTTAGCAAAATCATAATCTCTTTTATCACCTGCTGGTACTCCCATTATTGCACCATTCCCATAGTTTGATAACACATAGTTACAAACATATACAGGTACTAATTGTTTAGTAATAGGATGAATTGCTTTAATGTCTAAAAGAACACCTTTTTTTTCAACATTAATAGCAGTTCTTTCATATTCTTTTAATGAACTTAGTTCATTTAAAAAAGCTTCAATTTTTTTATTTTTAGTTTTTTCTTTTAAAACCAATTCATGGTCAGAACTCAAACCAATAAAAGATACTCCAAAAATTGTGTCAGGTCTAGAAGTAAATACTTCTATTTCACTATCTGAATTTTGGATTTTAAATTTAACAGTTGCACCAATTGATTTTCCTATTCATTTTTTCTGAATATTTTTTAAACCTACTGTTCAATCAGTAAGTTCTAAATCATCAATTAACTGATCTGCAAACTTAGTAATTTTTAAAACCCATTGTTTCATAGGTTTTTTAATTACAGGGTATTTACCACGTTCAGAAACTTTATTACCTTTTTCATCTGTTAATACTTCTTCATTAGCTAATACTGTTCCTAATTCTTGACATCAATTAACATCAATATCTTTGATTTCAGCTAATCCATTTTCAAATAGCTTAATAAAGATTCATTGAGTTCATTTATAAAAATTTGGATCAGTAGTATTAACTTCTTTATTTCAATCAAATCAAAAACCTAATTGATCTATTTGTAATTTGAAATTATTAATATTTTGATCAGTAAAAGTTGCTGGATGATTTTTAGTAGCTAAAGCAAATTGTTCAGCAGGTAATCCAAAAGCATCTCAACCCATTGGATGTAAAACACTATAACCTTGATATCTTTTAAATCTAGCATACACATCAGTTGGTGTGTAACTTTTCACATGTCCCATGTGCAATCCTGCACCACTAGGATATGGGAACATATCTAAAGCATAGAACTTTGGTTTTTTTAAATTATCTTTAAAAGTATGTAAATTAGAATCTTTTCAAATTTTTCTTCATTTCTTTTCAACTAAGTTGTGGTTATACATAACCTTACCTTCAGTCTAATAATAAAAAAATTATTAGTTTCCTCTAATGTCTAAGTCTTTTAAAATTTGACGGTATCTAACAATATCAGTATTTTTAAGGTAACTTAATAAACTTCTTCTTTTAGAAACTTTTTGGAATAAACCTCTTTTAGATATTTGGTCTTTTTTGTTTGCAACTATATGTTTAGTTAGAGATTCAATTTCAGCAGATAAAATAGCAATTTGAACTTCTACTTTACCAGTGTTATTTGAATTCCCTCCATATTTTTTTACTAAGCTAGCTTTTAATTCTTGACTAATAGCCATAATATATTTTCCTTTCATAAAACAATATTGAAAATGCTACTTTATATTGGAAAACTTAATATAAAACATTTTCATATTTAAATAACATTAATATTTATACCATATTTATCAATTTAATTAATCACTTATTAACAAGAAACAAATAAATCTTTTAACTTAAATAGTTTAAATTTAAAACAATAAAAAAACCATTGAATAGCATTCAAGCATTCAATGGTTTTAAATTATTAATTTAGTTAATTAAGAAGCAGATCTTGAAGCTAGGTTTTTATCAAACTCAGCAAACTTACCAGCTTTAACATTTCTAATAGGTGACATTTGATTAATGAAGTTGTAAACTAATTGACCATTTACAAAAGTCATCATCACTCTACCACTAATTCTGTAATCATTAAAAGGTGTTCATCTAGCAGAAGAAACAATGTCTTCATTTTTGATTCATCATCTCTTAGTAGTGTTAACTACAACTAAGTCTGCATCATATCCTTCTTTAATTTCACCTTTGTTTTTGAAACCACAAACTTTAGCAGGGTTCTTACATAATAGATCTTCTAAGATTGTAATTGGAATTCTTTTGTAATAACAACTATCAAATAAGATTGAGAACATTGTTTCAAAGTTAGGTAAACCTTTTTGTTCTGTTTCAAATTTTTCAATCAATGACACAGGAGTGTGATCTGAAGTTATGATATCAATCTTTCTATCTTTAACTGCATTTCATAAACCTAAGTTATTAAGCATAGTTCCTAATTTATATTCAGTAGTAATTGTTTTTCTTTTATATTCATTAGCAATCATATCTCTATTGAATAATAAGTAATTAACACTAGTTGCAGTTCTAATGTTGTAACCTTCTTTTTTATAAGATAAGATTTTTTCTAAATCATTTTCATTTGTAATGTCATAGAAAACTAACTTAGTAAATTTATCATCACAAACACTAAAGAATAAATCAATATCAAATCCTGATAAATGTAATAAAACCAATTTAGAAGCTTTTAATGCTTCAGATAATTTTTCAGAATCAATGATTCTATCACTTACTGTTCTAGCATTAATATTTATAATAGTACCAACACTATAGTCTTGGATCTTTTCAAGTTCTACAATGTTAGATAAATTAGAAACTGAAACTACAAATCCAAAATTAACATGTGAGTTTTCTTTTGCTTCATTTACTTTATCAATAATAGCATCATAATATTTTTCACTAATTGGAGCAGAAGGGATATCAACAAAAGTAGTTATACCTCCATATGCACAAGCACGAGATTCTGTTTCATAATCACTTGTAGTATATGATGTTTGTTTTTTGATTCTTGAAAAAGCATCAATGAAACCTGGCATTACCAAATTACATTTCATATCAAAAACAGCATCTATTTTTTTATTGTTATAAGTTTTAGAATCTAAAGAAGTATCACTAATTTTTTCAATTATTGAATCCTTTATTAAAATATCAACTTTTCTACTGTTTGATAATAGACAATTCTTTAATAATGTAAGCATATAAAAATAAAACTCCTGAATTTTTTATGTTCAATTACTAGGTTTAAAACTTTTGTAAAGCATAGCTAAGTATTTAATTAATATTAAATACCATGACTTTAAAATTATAACATTTTTAAATTATTTTTATCAATATGAGATATAATAAAAGTTTTATTTAGTCTTCACAATAAGAGTAAGCATCTAATTTTATTTAGTATTAATATTCTATATTGTTGTTAGTAAAATAACAAAATAAAAAACCAATTTGAATTTCTCAAACTGGTTTTTTATTTATAAATTTTTAAATATTAGTTTACAACTTTACTATTTTTTAATACATATTTCATGATGTCATTAATGCTTTTGAATGTTTGATTTTCAAATACATAAACATCTTCATAGCTTAAGTTCTTACTAAAATTCAATTTGTTTAACACATAGTTTGTTGCATTTTCTAAACTATCAAAAGTTGCAGATGCACCATTTATGTTAGCAGTATATACTTTATTAATTGCTACAGCATTAATATTTGAGTATTTATTACTTCTTGTTAAATCATTTGTAAGAATTTGTTTTGTATTTAAGTTGAAACTATTTTTAAAAGTATTGAATAGTGATTCTTTTGCATTGCTTACAGCTTTGTTAGCATCTAATACTTTGAAATTAGATTTATCAACATAAGACTTGCTTGAATCTACAATTTCATTTGCACTATTATCAACTAAATAGTTTTTGAACTCTCCTGATTGAGCAACAACCTTACCATTTTCTCAATAGTTTCCTGGGAACACAAAGTCTGAAACTGAATCACTTGCATACCCATTTACTAATGTTGGTAATTTAACTATTAGAGTTGGTCTAATGTTTTCAGAAATAGATTGTGCTAAATAAGCATAATTATTTTGTGATGAAGAAGAAGTTACACCATAACTACTTAAATTAATTGAAGATAAATAAATAGAGTTTTTATTTAATTTATCAGAAGTAAATGATCCATCAGAATTTTTAGTTATTCCAAGTGAACCCACAACTTTACTTACTAATTCACTTAAAGTTGATGATCTATCAAAATTACTCGAACTAAACATTAATGATTTTTCAAAGTTCTTGTTAACAACTTCTCCACCATTCAATAAGTAAATTAATTGGTTTCTCTTCAATTCTTCAGTATTGTCATAATACTTAATTCCATTAAAGAAATAGTATTCTTCAACTTGAGGAAGAGTAATTTGAACTGGTTTTAATAATTGCATTGACTCAATTCCATTAGTTTGAGTTATTTGTAAACCAAGATATTTAGTTACAGTTCTACCACCATCTCAAATAAATTCAGTACCATCAACAGTAGTATAAGTATAGAAATCTTGTGTAGTTGTTTCACTTAATAAATTGTAGATAAAGAAGAATACTTCCATAGCCACAAATACAACTGTGAATGTTCCTAAAGTAGCACTACCAATAATTGAAATAAGATTTTTAATTTTATCAAAAGATTTAAATGTTCCTGATCATCATGATTTCTTTTGTTTTTTGAAACTTTCAACTTCAGGTCTACTATATTTTGAAGAACTTGGTTTAGAAGTTGTACTTCCAGAATCATTATTGTTACTAGTAGTTCATTGGTTTTGCAAATCATCTAATTGATTAAAGTTACTTGAAGTAGCAACCATTGCATCATCTAATGGATTTAATAACATTAATTCACCATTAGCATTTCTAGCAATTGATTTTAATCTATGAGCATCTTTAATATCTGAATAGAAATCTTGAGCCCCTGAAGCATCTGTTAATCTATTGTTTAAGAAATCTTCAAAAGTTATATATCAAACTTTCTTTTCAGGGATAGCTGAAGTACTAGGGTTAACACTACTATCAAATAAACTAGTTTTTGTAGTTGAAGGAGTTTTTAAAATTTTCCCTTTTTTTGCAGCATCTTTTGTAGATAAAGAATATGCTTCTTTTTGAACTACAGTAGTTGTAGTATTTGAAGATGATCCACCACTATTACCACTACCACCTGTGCTTGGACCTTCACCAGCACCAGGGCTTGAAGTTCCGCCTTGGCTACCACCACCAGTTTGCCCACTGCTGTTTCCACCTTGACCAGTGTTTCCACTAGAATCTGGAACAGCTGTTGGAATACTCACTAAGTCTTTAACAAACATATCCATTATAGGGTTACTGCTTGCCTGTGGAATTAATCCATCAATTTCATCATCTCAACCAATTGATAAATCTGATTGATGATTATAGATTTTTGAAATTGTTGTAGAAACTTGAACTGCTGATCCTAATAAATACAATCCTATTTTTGAAATAGCAGATCCAAAATTTGTTCAATTAGAAGTGCTATTGCTATCAATAAATTGATTATTAGCAACTCTTTTGTCCATCATGAAAGCTAAATATGCTCTGTATAAGCTTACATTTTCAGAGTTTTCATTTACAAAGTTGATAAATAATCCAAGTTTATCTCTATTTGGGTTTGTACTATATAGTTGAGCTAAGTAACCACCTTTTACAATAGTTCCAGTTTCTAAATAAGTATTAATTTCTAATTTAATTAATGAATTAGACATTTCATAATATTTAGAGTTTTTAGCACCAATAGAACTCAACATAAGTTCTAATGAAATATTAGAATTTGCTCCAGTTTTTAATTCTGCAAATTTCTTAACCAATTCATCACCAGATAAACTAGCTAATGCTTTTACATCAGTTCTTCCTGAAGAACCCACATATATTTTTACCATATCTGAAGTGTTTAAAGAAGAGAACACATTATATACTGGTTCTAAGTAATGTTCCATTTTGTAGTAATCATCTTTGTTATCAAAAATTCCATAATCAAATAGTAGACTACTATCAAACGAAGAGAAAGGAATTAATCCACCAGCCATTGTAATATTGTTTTGAGCACCAACATATACTAGAGATAATGCAACTAAGTTAGGATAGTTTGTCTTTAATTTATTTAAAAAGTATTCAGTTGATGAATTAATGTTATATTCAGGGTTTCCAATCTCAAAGAAATCTTTCACATTGAATAATGATTTTCCATCTTTACTTTTTAATAAGTCTTTATTGTAAAGAGCAACAAATTCTAAAGAATCTTGAATGAAGTTAGCTACACTTGTAAAGTAGTTTACAACTAAATTCATTACATCTTGACCTAATCCTCAAGATACAATTCTACTTAATAAGAAGTTATATAGAATTGATAATTTGTAGAATGAGTTGTATTTCTTACCTGACATCATTGTAGTGTTAGCTTCTACAACTGCTGCTTTTAACTTAGGACTTAATTTTCCTAATTCAGTTAAGAATGATTGATCAAAAGACTCACCATTTTTATCTTCAAGTAAAGTTCTAAATAATACAGCATCTGTTTTATTACTTTCAGCTTGAGCTAAATTTAAAGCATTATCATCATTGAATATTGAAGTGAAGAATGAACCAATTGAAATATCAATTTTAGATTGTGCATAAACTTGAGATTTAACTCCATTAGTTTTCTTTCACATTTTCTTATTCATGAATGAACCAGTATCTAATACACCATTATAGAAGTATGGACCAATTAAGTTAGCTTCATCTGTACTTTGGTTATCAACAATATATCTTGATTCACCTTGACTAGATTGAACGTGTAAGTAATCAAGATCACTTAAACTAACATCACTCAATACACTATTAACATTTGTTTTATTAATTAATGAGTTTTTACCAGTTGCTGAATTTTTATAAGACAAAGTAGTATCTGAATAATTACTAATAAATTTTTCAATTTGTTGATAAGCATCTTTTGATGATAGATCAATTGATGGAGATTCAACACCACTTGGACTCTTTAAAACAATTGAATTAGTTTTATTATTTGCAGTTGGTAAATAGTTACTTACTAAATAATTATTTAATTCTGTTTTTGTTGAGAAATAAATATTATTGAAGAAATACCCATTTTTAACATTGAAATAAGTTTTGTAAGCATCATCAGAATTTTGATATGCTACATCATGATTTCCTTGGTAAATACTTGTAATATTTGAATCATTAATTGAACTAAAAGAAGCTGCATTTCTAGTAATATAACTTGAATTATTAGAAGATAAACTTAAATTAGAATTTATGTAGTTGTTAAGAACATCATTTCTCAATTCTTCTGGAGTACTATATGTTTTAGTATTTCCATTTAAAGTAATTGATCAATTATTATCTTCTTGAGCTTTTTGAAGTTTAGCATTACTTTTTACATATTCTTGTAATTCATTATAAGAATTGAAACTTTGGTTTTTATAAACATATTTAGAGTTGTTTAAAACAATTTGACAAACACCAGCACTTAAAGGAACTGTAGCAACAATAGTTGACAATGTAGAGATAGAAATCATCTTTTTCGAGAAAAAGCTTTTATTCTTCCCACTTTTAATAACTAGTTTTTTCATAATAATTTCTCCTCTAACCTCTTAAGCTATATGCTCAGTTTCTTAAATCTTTTTCTGTTTTGAAATACATTCCATCAAAACTATATGATGTATAAGTGTTTGTGTTTGTTTTAGTTGCATTTGTGAATAAAGAAGCATAGTATTCTGCTTTTCCTTGATCCAAGAAATACAACACTTTTTGACCAGGAATATTAACGCTATACACATTAATCTTTCTTGGGTTTGAATTAACCTCAGAATATTTATTATTCTTGTTAATTAAATTGTTTGTTAAGTCTAAATTTGAAACTTCTTTAGAATTCAATTTAAATTTAGATTTAAATAACTCATATATGTTTTTTGATGCTGTTGATTCAGCAACTTTTTGATCAGCAACTTTAAAATTACTACCACTTACTTTAGATCAATCAGTTATTTGTGCATTAACATCATTTGCTGAATTATCTACTAAGTATTCACTTGCTTTAGAACTGTTATCAACAACCCCATTTGAAGTTCACACTTTTCCAGGAATAACAATTTCAGAATTAGTTTGATTAGTTTCAACCACACCATTGTTAATAGTTGGTAATTTAACTATTTTTGTAGCTCTAATATTATCAACAATATTTTTAGCTATAACTTCTACTGTACCTGAATGGTTAGTTAATAAACCAGTACTAAATGAATATTGAGAAGCCACTAAATATGGTGAAGAATTATTTAAAGTATATGAATCTATTTTACTCTTATCACTAGATAACTTAATACCTAAACTTGATAAAACACCTGAAATCAATTCATCCAATGAGTTGTATAAGTTCTTCACTGAATTAGCTGCATATGTATCAAATGAATATTTTTTAGTAAAGTGTTTGTTTTCATTTTTATAATCTTTACTAAAGATGTAATTCAATTGAACATTCTTTAAATCATTTTTATCAAAATATTTAACACCATCATAGTAGTAATATTCTTCAATTTGGCCTAAAGTAAATTGAATTGGTTGAATAAGTTTCATATCATCAATTGTTGCAGTTTCTTCAGTAACAAATCCTAGATATTTACTTACTAACTCACCACCGTCTCAAATGAATTGAGTTCCATCCGCTGTTGTATAAGTGTAATAAACAGTTGAGCTAGATTGACTAAACAAGTCATATGCAAATAAACCTGCTTGCATTAACAAGAATGCTGAATTTATAAATGGAGCAGCTTTATCAAATAAACTCATTTCATTTTTTCAGAAATATTTATCTCCTGCTACTAGAGATGGTTTGAAAGTACTTGCATTAACTGTATAACTATTCTTTGATGAAACACTGTTTAATCTTCCAAGAGAATCTTTAATCTTGTTATAAGACTTTCTTAAACTACTTCTTATAGGAGTAAATACTTTAGAAGCTAGCCCTTGACTATTTACAATTGAACTTCCATTTCAGAAAATTCTGTAAGCTTTATCAAATAATGTACTAACAACATCTTTAACCATTATTGCACTAGAAAGAACTGTAGATGCAAAATAATTTATATTTTTTAATAAAGTAGTAACATTTGAAACTTTAGAATCTGAAGTTAAAGTGTCTCCACCTCTTCTCATATCAGCTAAAACTGCAAGATATGCTTGATATACATCAACTTCATCACTATTAGTCCCTTTAATAAAAGGACCTAAAGCTTTACCTAATTGATATAGCATTCCATCTTCTACAACCATTCCTGTTTTCTTCAATTCTTCAATTTCAGAAATTAAAGCATTTTTAGAAATGTTATATTGAATTGTGTTTTTTACAATAACTGTTTTTAATAATGTTCCTAATGGGATGTTTCCATAAGTTAAAACATTATTTAATTTATTTTCTCATTCTGATTCATCTTCATTTTTAATTGAAGAAACTGAACTTAATTGAGAATTATTTACAAATTCTTTAACAAAATCTGAATAATTATTCTTTGAGTAAGTATTGTAAATTTTTTCAAACTTATCTTCATTTAAATAATATTCATCTTGAGAAATAACTGAAAATTCAAACAAGAATTTATTGTCATTTCCACTGAAAGGAATTAAACCTCCCAATGAACTTAAATTATTTAAAGCTTCAATATAAACAATCATAGCTGTAACTAATTTAGGTCACTCTTTAAGTTTGTTCATAAAGTATTCAACATTAGTGTTAACATTAAACTCTTTATTTCCAATGTTAAATAATTCTTTTAAGTTGAATTTTTCACCTTTTGAGTTAACCAATAAACTTTGATCAAGAATTATTGTTTCTAATGAATTTTGAAGATAGTCACAAATCTTAGAAAAGTAATTTATAGTTTCATTTATAATTTCTTTCCCAGCATTGACACTTATTAGTTTTTGGATAATCAATGAATACATTACAGGGATCTTATAGAATGTATTAGCTTTTTTACCTTTTAATAAACTATTAAGGGAAGTCATTACATCATTATAAACAGATTCAGAAGCTGCTTTTAAATTTGATAAATATTGTTCATCATAACTAATTTCACTTGATGTATCACTAGCTAATAAAGTTCTAAAAATTGTAGGAATTGATTTACTGTTATCTTTTGCTTCTTCTAAATTCAACATATTATCATCATTAATAATTGAAGTGAAGAA
This sequence comes from Malacoplasma penetrans HF-2, assembly GCF_000011225.1. NCBI lineage: Bacteria > Bacillati > Mycoplasmatota > Mycoplasmoidales > Mycoplasmoidaceae > Malacoplasma > Malacoplasma penetrans. Next base: position 500,078 of record NC_004432.1, on the reverse strand, counting down.
AGCACCAATAAATGAATTAACTTTACCTTCTTGTCATACCTTATTTTTTACATCTGTAGTTTTTTGTCACATTGATTTATTCATAAATGAACCAACATCCAAATTACCATTGTAAAAGTATGGACCAATTAAATCATTTGCATCTTCTACACTGTTATCAATAATGTATCTACTTTTACCTTCATTAGAATTAATGTGAATATAATCTAAATCTTCTAAAGTAATTGCATTAAGATTAGAGTTCAAATTTTCTTTAGTCAAAGTTAAATCTTCACCATTTGAACCAACATAATTAATAACATCACTATAGTTGTTAGAAATAAATGATTTTATAAATTCTAATGCTTTAGCATCACTTAAATTGATTGGTGCAGAAGTGCTTCCATTAGGAGCTTTAATAATTATTTTTTGATCAGTTATTTTGTTATTAGATAATAAATAATCATTTTTCAAATATTTAGCTAAATCTTCCTTTGATTGGAAATACATTCCATTGAAAGAATATGCACTTGATTCATAGTAATGACTTTTGTAAGCATCATCTTCTGATTGAACAATTTTGTCATTAGCTGCTTGATAAACTTTAGTACTAGAAGCTTTTGCAAGATCACTTCCAATTTGAGTAACATTTCAGAAGTCATCACTGAAAATATTTCCAGTTGCAGAAGAACTTACATAAGAAGTTAATTGTTCTTCAGATAAAGATGTAATTCTTTCTTCAACATTTATATATGAAGATAGTTTTTCTTGCATTTCTCTTGGAGAATTAAATCTGAAACTTTGTCCATTTAATTTAAATTCTCATTGAGCATTATCATCTTCAGTATAAGTTTTCTTAGTTGAATTATTTTTAACATAATCAATTAATTTTTCACTGTTTTTAAATGTCATTCCATTATATGAAACTTCTCTAGAAAGTTGAGTGGAAAGAACAATAGTTGGAGTAATAGAAACACTTGCTGTTAAAAAAGAAGTTATAAATATATTTCTTTTTCTAAAAAAGGTGCTTTTACTTTTTATTTTAATTTTATTTTTCATTTTCTACTCCTTTCTATTTAGTTATTGTATTTGCCAACACCCATTTACTTAATTCATCTTCATTTGCAAAATATTTATTATTGTAGATGTAAGAATAAGAGATTTTCACATCTTCATTTTTTGCAAAATTTAATTTTTCTAACAAGAAAGATCTTGCTTCATTAATTGAATTAAAGTAATTAGTTTGGTTGTTTAAATTAACTTGATATAAATTCACAACATTTATATTGCTACTTAAACTAGAGAATTTAGCATCACTAAATAAGTAGTCATTTTTTAACACTTCTTTTGAGTTGATTATGTCTTTTAATTTATCTTTGAAAGATTTTTCTAATTTATCTTTAGATTCTTTCACAGCTTTTGATTCATCAGTAATAGTGTATGCTCCACTGCTTGAATCTTTAGCATTTGCAGTGTCATCAATTATATAGTTTGATGAATTCGATGGACCTTCAACAATTTTTTTAGTTGTTGAATCATAATATTTTCCTGGATAAACAAAAGTACTTATTTTCCCTGTTGTTTTACCATTTTCACCAACTTCTGGTAATTGAACTATATTAGTTGGTCTAATTGAATCAACAATTACTTGAGCTATATTTCCATAGTCTGTTGCAGTCATATTTTCAGTTCCTTTGAATCCTGATGATATTGAAGCAACATAAGAAGTATCATTTTTTAAACCACTGAAATCATAAGAACCATCATCTTTTTTAGTAGCCCCAATACTTGTCATTACATGTTCAAATAATTGATCTACTGTAGTTAAGTTACTGTATTCACCTTCATTGTTGTTTAATGAATAATTTAAAGTAAATTTATCGTAAGCGCCATTATATTTATTTCTAATAATATAAAGAAGTTGAGTTCTCTTTAAGTCATTAATGTCATAGTATTTTCTACCATTATAGTAGTAGTATTCTTCAACTTGTGGAAGACTAATTTGAATTGGATTAACTAACTTCATTGAATCAATGTTTGTTTCTTCATAAGTTACAAAACCTAAGAATTTACTAACAGTTAGCCCACCATCTCATATAAATTCAGTTCCATCACTTGCTGTATAAACATAGAAGTCTTGTTTGTAATCAACATTAATTAAATCCAAAATAAAGAAGTAAGTTTCCAAAGCTGAAAATGCTACTGAAATAATAGGCAATATTAACTTTTTAACAGTTTGAGCAAATTTCTTAGCAGATTCTAATGCTTTATTTCCAAAGTTATAAAGCTTAGTTAAAGATAATTTGTTTTTAAACTTAGAAGTAAATGTAGTTGATGCATTAATTTCCAAAAAACCTGAATTTGTATTTATGTAAGAAATTCTAAGTCCTGAAAATCTATTAGCATTTCTATTACCTTTTTTATTTCTAATAGTTACTTCATTTGCTATGCTAGTAGAAGTATTTTGAATTTTAACTTCATCAAGAGGAAGGATTAATGATAAATTACCTTCTGATATTGATAACCCTTTATTTAAATTAGATGCATGGAATATACTACCATTTTGACCTTTTGCAGTAACTATAGTGTTACTTGAAGTAGCTGATTTAGTTGTATTAGCTAATTGAGCATAAATTGTATTCTGTCTTTGGAAATCTTTAGGATTTGGAATAATACTAGATACTTTAGTTAATTGTTCATATTTATTTGAAAATGAATATTCAATTTTACCTTCACTTGTTAAAGTTCCTGAATGTGCAACTTTAACAAACAAGTCTTCTGGTTTTATATATATAACTTCACCTTGACTAGATCCTGTTGTTCTAGTTCCTGAGCCTGCAGTTTTAGATGTGCCTAAAGAAAATCTTTCTGAAATTGTTTCTCAACTATCACTAGAACCAGTAGATCTAACAGTACCACTACCAATTGCATCTCATAATTGTGAAGTTTGAGGTTGAGGAATATCTCTAAGTTCTTCTAATCTATCTACTAAAGATTGTGTAATAGTTCCTGTACTACTACTATCTGAAAAAGATCCTGCAGAAGATGATCCTGATGATGAAGAAAAGAATTTTGAACCTGTGTTATATAAATTTTTTAAAGTACTAGTTACCATTACTGATGTACTTAATGTTAATCATATAACTCTTGTTAGTGTTTTTGCAAAATTATCAGCACTTGATAGAGAACTATCATTTATTAAATCAGTTTTCATTCTCATATCTACTATAAACGCTAAATAAACTTTGTAAGCATCTAGAGTTTCATTTGCTGAAACGAAATCAACATATTGATCAATTTTATTAGCAGATGCTCTCTTACTTCAAAGTAAACTTAAATACCCAGAAGGAAGAATATATCCTGAAGCTTTGTAAATTCTAATTTCATTCAACAATACTGTTCTTGCTAGTATTTGATGTTGATTGTTTTGTTGAACAGCACTTTTTAGAATTACACCTATAGAAGAATTAGAATTGTTTGCAGCAGTTTCATCTATCTTTTTTTCTCAATCTTTTGGTTCACTGTTTTTGTATATTTCCTGGATATCTTTATTGTCTGAAACAGGAACAAAAGCTCCTAAGAAATCTACATAATTAGTTTGTGAAAAAGCTAAGTAAATATTTAATAGAGAATTGCTAATTGAATCTAATTCAGCATTAGTAATGATTCCATTTTCAACTAAGTATGATTGATCATAGCTTGTGAAAGGAATTAACCCTGATGTTGTTAGCAAGTTGTTATATGCACCCATATAAGCATCCATTGCAGCAATCATTTTTGGTCATTCTTTAATTTTTTCTAAAAAGTATTCAACATTAGTATTTAGATCATAGTCCATGTTACCAATATTGAAGAATGATGCTAAATTAAATTTAACTCCATCCCCATTCACAAGCAATGAACTATTAAGTATCATTAACTCAATTGCATCTTGAATATAATTACATACTTCAGTGAAGTAATAAACTATTAAATCAATTGCTTCTTGACTTAATCCATATTGAACTACTCTTTGCATTAAGAAAGAATACATTACAGGAATTTTATAGAAAGTATTGTATTTGTTACCACTCAATAATTGAAGGTTAACATTCATTGCTTCTTGTTTTAATGCTGGAGAAAGTATTCCAAGTTGTTTCAAGAATCAATCATCTAAAGATAATTCACCTTCCATCTTATTTCCATTTTCATCATACCAGAAAGAATTTTTTCCATCTGCTACTAATAATGAAGTTCTAAAAATTGGAATATCTTTAGTTGGATCTTGTTCATATTCAGATAATGATAAGGCTCTATCATCAACAATAACTGTAGAAAAGAAAGAACCAATCATTGTGTTAATTTTAGATTCAGCATAAACACTTTTGCTAATTCCATTAACTTTCTTTCACATTGATTTATTTGTGAAAGAACCAATATCTAATACACCATTATATAAATATGGTCCAATAAGATTACTAGAATCACTATTATCTAGTATATATCTACTTTCACCTTCATTAGATTTCATTGAAACATAAGATAAATCACCATTATCTACACTATTCATTGCTTGATTAATATTGTTTTCATCAATCTTAACAGTTTGACCAGTTCTACTATTTGTATATTTAATAGTAGCTGTTGAGTTATTTTCAATGAATTGTCTAATAGATGCAGTAGCACTAGCTGGATCATTTAAACTAATTGCTGTCGAATTAGAACCATTTGGCCCTTTTAGCACTATTGTTTTATAAGAGTTAGAACCATTAGTTGGAAGATAGTTTGATGTTAAATAATCTTTTAAATCTGACTTATTTTGGAAATATGTTCCATTAAAGTAGTAACCTCTCTTAATTAAGTCATTATTGAAAAATGAATTAATAGCATCATCAATGTTATCAAAAGATTTATCATTTAAACCTTGATAAATAGTTTGAGTTAATGTTCTAGCTTCTTCACTACTGTTTAAAGCATATGTTTGCTTTCAATCAATATTATCTAATGATTTAACATTTTGATTTTTAACATAAGAAGCACTATTAGTTACATAAGCTCCTTTGTTTGAAATTAAAGTATCTACATATGAGCGTAAGCTTTCAGGACTTGAAAACTTCTTAGTTTGTCCATTATAAGTTACTTGTCAACTAGAATTGTTTCCTTCAGTTTTGTTAGCAATTTTAGTTGAATTATTTTTCACATAATTCAAAAGTGAATTTTGTGAAGTAAAAGATTTATTTTGAAAAGAATAAGTTTTTCTTGAAAGTTCTACAAGTGTAAAAGTGATAGATGATGGAACAACTACTAAAGATGTAACTCCACTAAAAAGCACAGCTTTTTTAAGGGATAAAAATTTAGTAACTTTCTTTATTTTATTTTTTGGTTTCATTTTCTATCCTTTTAATTACTTATTTTTTTACGTTTAGTTTGTATATAAGATTACTTGTACTATCTAATTTTTTTATATGAGCATCTTTTGATTTGAATTTTGAATAAACATAAATAAATAGTAATGCACCCTCTACTATTAACATAAGAGTGACTGTAATTATTACACTTTGAGTAACATCTGTAGAACTTTGTCTGTTTTGAGTTGGAGGAGTAACTGTACCCCCACCACCTGATCCACCTGCTGAATCACCAGTTCCTGAATCAGGAGCCAATCCATTAGCAACATAAACTTCATCTTTTACATAACTTTGTAAATCTGAATAACTAACAAATCCATATGTTGTAGTTCCAGCTCTTACATTTTGTCTTACTACACCTGAATTCATCACTGTAGATGTTGAAGGAAGAGATACTACATATAATTTTGTAGATTCATTCTTAACTAATGTTTTAGTTTCATCGTCATTTGTATAATATACAAAATCTGAAGTTGCTGGTAATTCTACTTTATTAATTGCATTTTGATAAGCTTGGTTAATAGCAGCATCATAAGTTCCACCAACTTTATCAATTACTTCTTTAACTAAAAGATTTCCATCATAGTCAGAGAATGTAACTAATCTGACAGGAGAACCTAAGTTATTTAAACTAAAATCATAAGTAATTTTTTCAACTGAGTTATAAATTTTGTTTTCATTAGTTGAAAGACTTACATTAAATTTATATCCATAGTTTAAACTTTACCATATCTAATCATTTGAGGTGTTTTATCTTTTGCATACAACACTACAATATCATTTGGATCTGTAATTGCATTTTTTGTAACTTCTTGTTTCATAGCATCTGAAACATTAGTTAATTTAGAGTATTTATCTAAATCTTTGTTGTAACCATAAATAGCTTGGTAAGTTCCATAACTACTATTTAAGTTTCCAGCTGCATCTTCTTCTTTAAGGTTTAAAACTTTGTTTAAACTACTAGTGTTAATTCCATTAGAAGATAAAACAGAATCATCAACTTTCTTCACAGAGAAATTAGTAACATTTGAGCTACCTAATTTAATAGAAGAAACTTTTTTTGCTGAATCATTATAGTTTGTAATTGCATCAGCACTAAAACCATTAAATTTACTACTAGAAACATTTAAAGAGTTAGAAACATTTTTTAAATTATTAACTAAACTATTTGAAAATCCTGTGAAATTAGATTTTAGTTGATTATTGAAATATGTTTTAACAGCACTTAAAGGTTTAGCTTTAAAGTCTTCTGTACTAACAATGTCTTTAAAAGCGTCTTTTTGAATTCAGAATAAAGGAACATTATTGTAATCAATTGTATAGATTACATTGTTGTTGTTTTGAGTTTCTGTAGTTTGATATTTTTGTTCAACAAATTTAGTTACAAGATTAGATAAAGTTTTACTATTTCCATCCAATAGATTAACTATTGTAGTATTTAAAGCTTGGAATTTTTGTCTAATTTGTTCTACATTTTTTAAACTAGTAACACTATAATCTGTAGAATTAAATATTTTTTTAGTTATTAGATCTCTTGATGAATTAGCTAAACTATTAATTGTAGCTTCTACAGTACTATCAACAGTTCCTAATTTACTTAATTCTGTTTTTAAATAATTAACTGTTTCTTTTCTTACTTTTTCAGCCATTGTATAGATGTAAGTTGCAAAACCAGATTCTTTTTGCATTTTGTTTAACAACTCATCTTGGTTTCAAGAAAGAGAGAAGTAACCATTTACTCAATTACCTGCTCCTAAGAAATCAGCTTGTTTATAACTGTTACTTAAATTATTGAAACGGTGTTCATTTTGTGTAAAAATTGATACACCATTGTCTAATGTAATATCATAACTAGTACCAAACATAGATTTACCTTTGCTCTTTAAATTAGCAAATGGGTGTCAACCTAATCTTCATGTTACTAATGGGTATTCTTTATCAAACTTTTGAGTTAATAAGTCATTGCTAGTTAAATATCTAGCATCAGTTACCATATCTCCAAATGTTTGACCAACTGATTTGTCATTACCTTTAACTGTTCAATTAATTTGTTCTGTATGACTAACACCAGATCATCCTGCTGTTTTTTTATCAGGAGTAACACTTAAACTTGTATTTAATCAAAGATTGTGTTTAACAATGTCTGAAACATCTGTTAAGATGCTGTTAATTCTTGATTGTACTTGAGCATTTGTTTCACCAACAAAATCATTAGCACCATATGCTTTATTAGTATTTAAATATCTATTAACAGTAAAACCAGAATCTGTTGTTCCAATATTTCTAACAGCTAAACTTTTTAATGTTTCCACATCTTCTTTATTTAATGGGTTGATGTTAACATTTGTTGGGTTACCACTACCATCTTTTTTAGAATAGTCTTTAACAGTATAGTAGGCAACATCATTAGAATAAGAATCATAATCAGATTTAATTGAATTAATAGCATCTAACTCTGAATCAAATTCATTTCCTTGGTTGTCTCTATAAGTAAATGTTCTATCTTTAACATAAGATTCTTGAGCAGTTCTATAGCTAGAAGTGTAACCTCCACTAAGAGTTTTATATGCTTTGTTAATCTTACTCATTGTTTCGCTATTTTTTTCAATCAATTTAGATGTATCAATCGCATTATGATTAGTAGCTGAAATAGCTGAAACTAATATCTCCTAAATATTCTTTTGATTGTACATTCTTTAAAACATCTTGAACTGCTTCGTCTGCAGAATTATATGTATTACCATTAAAAGTAATGCTATTGTTATTTTTACTAACAACATTATTAACAGCATTGTTATTACTAACAACATTTGAACTTTGTTTGTTAGCACCTTGTTCTTGATGGTTACCTCCTATTCCAGCTGAAACCATTATTGCTGACACACTTGCAGCAACTACACCCGACGTAAGGGTTGTTTTTAATATTTTCCGTTTTTTATTTTTTAAATTTTCCATTTTATTACCTACCTTTCTAACTTTTATATATAATAAATTTTTAAAAAGTTCTAGTTCCAGAGTTTATTAACCCCGAAATAATTACCAAACTTTTTGCCTATTTTTTTAAATATAAAAATTAAAAAAAACTTTTATTAATTAAAATCACCTTTAAATATTTTTTATTTTTTAGTTTTTTGTTAAATCTTTAAGAAGTTATTTTTTGTTCAAAACGAACTAAATGTAACCTCTTTTTCATATATACTGTTTTATTTCTTATCCCTCCTAAAATGTCCCTAGACTGGTTTGTTGCTATTAAATTTATCTATTAGTAGCAGCAACCACTCTAATATTTTTTTGAGGAACACTGTTGCTTAATGGTTTTCTTACAACATTATTATTTACAGGTCTGCTAACAGGTGCAGCCTTGTTTACTGTTGTTGGTCTACTTGCAGTTACTGTTCTGTTAACTGTAGGTTTACTTGCAACAGTTGGTCTTGTTAAAGTTGTTGGTCTACTTACAGCACTATTTGTTATAGGTTTTGGTCTATATGAAGTAACTGTACTTGTAGGTGTTGGTCTAACTGGTTGTTTAGCAACATTAGATCTATTGATAGTAATAGTTGTAGCTGGTCTTCTAGCTGCAACACTCGGTTGAGCAACATTACTAACTGGTTTAGTAGGACTACTAGTGCTTGTAACAGGTTGTACTTGTTTAAGAGTCGCAGGAGTTCTAACTACAGTATTAACATTATTATTTGTTTTAATGTTTGATGCCCCTTTGTTGAAACCTAAAACTTCTCCTATTTTATTTCTTCATAATATCCCAAGAGATATTAATGTGAAAATCACAAACAAGACACTAAAAGCAATTGCTACATTTCTAATGGTTAGAGTTTGAGGATCACCACTATTTAATTCAACAGTTCTATTTGCAACTATAATTCAGCAACCTACAAAGATTCCTAAAAATGCCACACATAATTGGGAGAAAACAAATAATACTACCTTGTAAACTCCTTCTTTATTATTTCTCACTAACATTTGTACACAAAAATATTTGTTTTACAAACAAATAGTCTCCTTTATTTTTTCTATTTTTTCTTTATTTTATATTAGCCAAAATTAAAATTCAATGTGAAAACCCCTAAAAAGCTAATATTTAATAACATAAATTAGCAAAAATGTGTGCAAAACTTAAAAAAGCCCAAAAAATTAGCACTCCTATATTTAATCTGCTAAAATAATGTATAATTAATTTATTCATGTTTTTTATACTGAAAAGGAGATGTAAATATGGAATTTAATTTTGAACCATCTAATGAAAAAGACATCCTTAAAAAATATTCTAGAAACTTAAATGAAGAAGTATCTGCTAACAAATTAAACAAGATTATTGGGAGAGAACAAGAGATTAGAAGGGTAATTGAAATCCTATCTAGAAAAGAAAAAAATAATCCTGTTTTAATTGGTGAACCCGGAGTTGGTAAAACAGCAATTGTAGAAGGATTTGTACAAAAAATCATTTCTAAAGAAGTTCCTGAAAATTTAGTTCACTGTGTAGTTTATGAAGTTAATCTTTCTTCATTAATAGCTGGAACTTTTTTACAAGGGGAATTTGAAAAAAGATTAAATGCATTAATCAAAGAAGCAAAACAAAACAATGGAGCAGTAATTTTATTTATTGACGAAATTCATCAACTAATGGGAATGGGTAAAGCTGGAAATAATTCTGGAATGGATGCAGCAAATATTTTAAAACCTATCATGGCTAGAGGTGAAATCAAAATAATAGGTGCTACTACTTCAAACGAATATAGACAATACATTGAAAAAGATGGAGCACTTGAAAGAAGATTCCAAAAGATATTAGTAGAAGAACCAACACCAGAAGAAGCATTAACTATTATGAGAGGATTAAAAGAAAAATGAGAAATCTATCATAAAGTTAGAATTCAAGATAATGCACTAGTAGCTTCAGTAAAACTTTCTGAAAGATATATATCTGATAAATACTTACCAGATAAAGCAATTGATTTAATTGATGAAGCTGCAGCAAAGATCAAAACAGAAGCACACACTTCTCCATCTGAACCAATCAATAAAAAAATATTCTATTTAGAAACTGAAAAGATAGCTCTATCTAAAGAAGAAGGAACTAATCAAAAAGAAAGAATTAATGAAATAGAAATTGAATTAGAAAAATTAAAACAAGAAAGAGATCTTGTTGAAAAAGAATGAAAAGAACAAAAAGAACAACAAGTTGCTTTAAACAAAATTAAAAAAGAAATTGAAAAAAACAATTGGGATGTTGAAAGATACCAAAACCAAGGTGAATATACTGAAGCCTCTAAAATCTTATATTCAGTACTACCAGAATTAAAAAAGAAACTAGAGGCAATTGAAAAAAGTATTTCAGAAAACAAAAAGGTTTTAATCAAAGATTATATAAGTGAAATTGATGTAGCTGAAATAATTTCAAGAATTACAAAAATCCCATTAAATAAAATTTTTGAAAAAGAACAAGATAAATTACTAAATCTATTTAACAACTTAAAGAAAAGGGTTAAAGGACAAGATGAAGCTTTAAAACTTGTAAGTGATACAGTTTTAAAAAATAGAGTAGGTATTAATAACCCTAATAGACCAATTGGTTCATTTCTATTTGTAGGTCCTACAGGGGTAGGTAAAACTGAAGTTGCTAAATCACTTGCTGAAAATTTATTCAACACTGAAAAAGCAATTGTGAGAATAAATATGAGTGAGTATATGGAAAAACATTCTATCTCTAGATTAATTGGAGCTCCTCCTGGATATATTGGTTATGAGCAAGCTGGTGAGCTTAGTGAACAGATTAGAAGAAAACCATATTCAGTAGTATTGTTAGATGAAATAGAAAAAGCACACCCAGATATTCTAAATGTATTACTACAAGTATTAGATGAAGGAACTTTAAAAGATAATCAAGGTAGAAATATCAATTTCAAAAACACAATCATTATTATGACTTCTAATGTTGGTGCTTTATATCTAATGGAAAATAAAGAAGATATGTTTGAAAGAGAATTAAAAACTTCTTTCAAACCTGAATTCCTAAATAGAATAGATGAGATTATTAAATTCAATTCTATTACAATGGAATTTGCAAAAGAGATAGCTCAAAAAATGTTGGATGATTTAGAAAAGAGATTGAAAGACAATAATTACCAAATCACTTTTGATAAATCAGTTGTAGAATATGTTGCTAAAAACGGTTATAGCAAAGAATATGGTGCAAGACCAATAAATAGATTTATTCAAAAAACTATTGAGAATTTCATTACTGAATCTATCTTAAAAAATGAACTTATTAAAGATAGAAGTACAATAATTAATTTTGCTAATAATAAATTAGCAATTTTAAAAAGTAATTAAAGAACCATAAATAAAAATTAAATAAAAAATATCAAATAGAAATTTCTATTTGATATTTTTTATTGTTAGTCTTCTATATTAACTTTTGATTTAACAACATCTTTTAATAAATTGTTTTTAATTTTTACATTAATAATTTTTGAGCTAATTCCATGAATCAAAATTATACATGGAAGTGAAATTCCTAAACCCATAGTAACTGAACTAATAACATTATATGGAAAATAACCACTTAATATTCCAGTTAAAAATAGTGCAAGTAGGATACCATTTATTAAATATAAAATCATAAAAATAATATTTTTAATAAAACATTTGTAAACCAATTTTAATATGCTATTTGGATCTAATATATTATCCAAGCTATTTAATAAATAAATCATCCCAATATATCAAGTGTTAGAAAAGCTTACTCAAAAATTTGAAGAATAAGTAAAAGGTTGTTTTTTATAGGACAACTCTCCATAATCATAAGCTTGATAGAATAACTTATTTTTATCACTTAAATTTCTTTCTACTTCTTTTGTGTAAATGAAATTCTTGTTAAATGTTTTAAAAAGATTAAATTTAAAATTTTCAAATATCTCATTTTTATTAATATCCAATTTGAAATTAGGATCTATTGTAAAATCAATTTTTACACTATATTCTTTCAAACAATACTTTTTAAACTTCTTATCAATATTCTTTAAGATTCATTTGGTTATAAGTGATTGATAAATATATTCAAAAATAATAGAACCTATAACAATTGATATCCCATAGATACATGCAATGTGTGTAGAAGAAGGAACAATTAAAGCAATTGATATTGCACAAAATAAAAAGTTAATAAATAAAATTGCTATCTTTAAAAAGTTTATATATAAAACATAAAATGTAAATACAAATTTTTGCTCATTCATAATTTTAAAAAATGAACGGAAGTATATAAATAAAACCATGCTTCCATAAATTGGAGAATATAAAATTCATCAAGGAATTTTAGTTTCTTTAAATTTCTGAATAACAGCAAAATCAAATTGTAATGTTTCAGTCATATTACAAAATATTATAAGATAAACATCTTAGGTCTAAAACAAATCTTTAATAGTTAAAAAGATAATTTAATATCTATAGATGTTTAATAATAAATAAATAATTATCAATATTTTTATATATTGCTATTAACCTTATTAAATACATCTTCAATTTTCTTAAAGATTGCATCATCTTGTTTTGCACTAGTATCTCTAACCATTTTTCAAGAATTAGTAATATATATTTTTAGTGGTAATTTTTTTATTTTCATTAAATACTCTAAAGAAAGTAAATAATCAGATTCTAAAGTTATGACAGCATTTGCAATTGCTTTCTTATAATCCAACTTAAATGGATATTTAGAAAATACATCATTTAATGTAGGGATTTGATAACAAACAATTCCTTGAATCCCTAAAGGTTCACTAGATATATGTTTATTATTATTTCAGTGTTCAAAGATTTTAATATGAAGAACTAAATGTTCTAATACATTACAATAAACTAATCTATCTCCCATTTGATATTCAAATGGATATTTCAAAGCTTCTTCTTTTTTAGAAAGTAATACAAATTTATCTTCATCAATATGATGAATCTCTAAACCTTCATTTGTTCTTTTAATAGATTCTCTTGGACTTCTACAAGTTTCATTATGAAAATAACTTTTTGTAATCACTCCATATTTTTGTTTCAAATAATCACAGCATTGTTTATAAGACATTTGTAATAATTGTTGAATTTCAGTCATTATTATTCCTTTCTTAATCATTTATTAATATGTACTTTTTAATCAACATTTATTATTTTAAATTACAAGCTAAAAGAATAATTTTATAAATTGTTTAAATAATTACTAAATATATTTTTGATATTATTTAACAAAGAAATAAAAGCAGGTACATAAATGAATAATGTTAACTTTAAATCTATTCTTATAATGATTGATAACCAAGTAGGGTTTGCAACAATTGAAGAAACTAAACATGTAAGTAACAAAATTGTAGATCTATCTAATAAAGATTATTTTGATTACAAGATTGCTACTATGTATGTAAATGATGATTCACTTAAATCTAATTTATTTACAAGATTGCAAAACTGACATTTTTTAAAAACAGAACAAGAATATAAATATGTAGATAATTTAAAATATGATTACTCTTTAACTAAACATACATATACTTGTGTTAATTTAGAGTTATTAACTCAAATTAAAATTGCAAATGATAACAAATTACCACCTTGTGTATTTTTAGTAGGGATGGATACAGAGTGTTGTGTTTTAAAAACAGCAATAGACTTTTTTGAAATAGGAATTATTCCAATTCTATTAAAACCATATACTTATTCAAATTCAGGATTTGAATCTACAGAAAGAGGTTTTAAACTATTTGAAAGACTTATAAGCAATAAAGCTATTATTGATAAAGAAATAAATAGTAAACAAGATGTAATTGATATCATCAATTCATTTAAAGAAAATTTCTAATAAATTAAGATTTTATAGACATAAAAAAATTAGTAGGTATTTCACTACTAATTTTTTATTTATAAATTAAACTTCTAATCTAAATACTATTTAATTGATTTAAATGTACTTTTACCAGGGTAATGAGCTTTTGACCCTAATTCATTTTCAATTTCGATTAATCTGTTATATTTAGCAATTCTTTCAGATCTAGACATTGAACCAGTTTTAATTTGTCCTGTACTTAAACCAACTGCAATATCAGCAATTGTAGTATCTTCAGTTTCACCAGATCTATGAGAAACTACACAAGTTCAACCAGCTGCATGTGCTGCTTTAATAGTTTCAATAGTTTCAGTTAAAGTACCAATTTGGTTAACTTTAATTAATACAGAGTTTGCAACTCCTTTAGAAATTCCTTCTTTAACAATTTTAGGATTTGTACAGAATAAGTCATCACCAACAATTTGAACTCTGCTTCCTAAGTCTTTAACCATTAATTGGAATCCATCTCAGTCATTTTCAGCTAATCCATCTTCAATTGAGATGATTGGATATTTTTTACATAATCCATCTCAATATTTAACCATATCTTCTGATTTTTTAACTGCATCTTTTGCTGTTAAGATTTTAGCTTTTAAAGCTTTTTCAAAAGTATATGTTTTTTTATCAGCATCAAATAATTCTGAAGTTGCTGGGTCTAATGCAAAAGCAACATCTGCATCAACTCCTGGTTTGTATCCTGCTTTTTCAACAGCTTCAACCATTAACTTTAATGCTTCATCAGCATTTTTTAAGTTAGGTGCAAATCCACCTTCATCACCTTTGTTAGTATCTAATTTTTTAGATTTTAAAATTGATTGTAATGAGTGGAAACATTCAGATGCCATTCTTACAGCTTCTTTTAAAGATTTAGCTCCAACTGGCATGAACATAAATTCTTGGAAATCAATAGTGTTATCAGCATGTGCACCACCATTAATAACGTTTAACATAGGAACAGGCATTGTTCATGAATCACTGCTATCTCCCATGATGTTTTGTCTAATGTATTTGTATAATGGTTTTTCTTCTATCATTGCAGCTAATTTTGCAACTGCTAAAGAAACAGCCAAAATAGCATTAGCACCTAGTTTAGCTTTGTTAGGTGTTCCATCAAGACTAATCATTAATTCATCAATCTTAGTTTGTTGTCTACAATCCATTCCTACAACTTTAGGAGCAATGATTGTATTAACATTGTTAACAGCTTTTAAAACACCTTTACCGTTAAATCTTTCTTTGTCACCATCTCTTAATTCAACAGCTTCTCTTTCACCAGTAGAAGCACCAGATGGAACCATAGCTTTTGCAAATACACCATTCTTAGCATATACTTTTGCAGCAACTGTAGGGAACCCTCTTGAATCAATTACTTCGTAAGCTTCAATCTTACAAATTTTAAATTTACTACCGAACATAATATAAAAAACCTCATGTAAATATAAACTACATTTGTTAATTATATTCTTTTTTAAAAAAATAAATGTGATAATTTAAAAAAATTTTAAGATAGTTTGTTTAAAGCTATCTTAAAATTTATATTCTTATTTTTTTAATAAAGATTTTTTATCCATATCTGCTGGAATTTCTAATCCCATAAAATCAAGAATTGTAGGAGCAACATTTCCTAAACTTCCAGGTTTGTTAAATTTAACATCTTTGTTATTTGAAATAAAAATAACTGGATTTGTAGTATGTTTAGTAACTGGATTGTTATCATCATCTAGCATTACTTCAGCATTTCCATGATCTGCTGTAATAAACATAGTTCCATTTAATTCTTTAATTTTTTGATCAATTCTAGCAAGTTGAGAATCTAATGCTTCAATTGCTAATACTGCTTCATTGTATTTACCAGTATGTCCAACCATATCAGCATTTGCAAAGTTTAAAACTATTACATCAAACTTATCTAGATTTTCAATTAACTTGTCTGTAATTTCAACAGCAGACATTGCAGGAACTTCATCATATGTTTTTACTTTTTTAGAATCTACTAGAATTTTAGATTCATTCTTTAAATCTACTTCTACTCCACCATCAAAAAAGAAAGTAACATGTGCATATTTTTCAGTTTCAGCAATTCTTAACTGTGTTAATCCACTATTAGCAACAACTTCACCAAAAGTATTTTTAACAACAACTGTAGGGAATAAAATTGAAGTTGGTGTTATTCCTTCATATGTCATCATAATTGCATAGTATAGGTTTTTTAATGGATGATCATTTTTTTCTTCATATACTGTAGACCCACAAAATAAGTGAGAAATTTGTCTTGCTCTATCTGGTCTAAAGTTTGCATGAATAACTGCATCATTATCTTTAATAACAACATTGCTATCATTAATTCTTGCAGGTACTAAGAATTCATCAAAAATGTTTTCACTATATTGTTTGTTTACATAATCAATTGGATTATCAAAATAGTTATTTGAAATACCTAATAAGTTGTCATATGCTTGTTTAGTTCTTTCTCATCTTTTGTCTCTATCCATTGAATAGAATCTTCCTGAAATTGTAGCAATTGTTCCAGGGTATTTTTTTAATACATCATTTAATCTTTCTAATGAACTAATAATAGATTGAGGTGCAACATCTCTACCATCTCCAAAAACATGGATAACTGGTTTTAATCCATTTTCAGAAACAATTCTAATCATTTCAAAAATATGTTGTTCATTTGAGTGAACTCCACCTGGAGATAATAATCCCATAATGTGGATGTTACTATTGTTTTTCTTTGCATGATTAATTGCTTCTAATAAAGTTTTATTAGAATCAAATTTCTTTGTTTTGATATCTTGGTTAATTAAAGATAATCCAGTATAGACAATTCTTCCAGCTCCAATAGTTAAGTGACCAACTTCAGAGTTTCCAATTTGTCCATCAGGTAATCCTACATATTCACCACTTGCTTCTATATAACAGTGGTCATATTCTTTTACTAAATTATCCATAAAAGGAGTTTTAGCATTTAAGATTGCATTTCCTTTTGTGTCTTTAGAAAATCCATATCCATCTAAAACAGCTAATAATACTGGTCCTTTTTTCATTTTAGTTTCCACCTAATTCAATTAATTTAACAAAGTTTTCTGCTTTTAAACAAAAGCTTCCTACTAATGCACCATTAATGTTTTTTTGTTTAAAAAACTCTTCTGCATTTTTATCATTTACTGAACCACCATATAGAACCACTAATGATTCAACAGCTTGTTTGCTATATAGTTTGCTTAATTCATCTCTTACCTTTTGAATTAAATCATCTACTTCTTTTCCAGTTGGTACTTTTCCAGTTCCGATTGCTCAAACTGGTTCATACGCAATTACAACATTTTTTAATTGTGCTTCACTTACATTTGCTAAAGCTTTTTTAGTTTGGTTTCATACAACATCAAAAGATTTGTTAGCTTCATATTCTTCTAAAGTTTCACCAACACAAACTACAGCTTGCATATTATTTTCTACTAATGAAATAGTTTTTAAATTTACAGTTTCATCAGTTTCATTAAACATTTGTCTTCTTTCAGAGTGTCCAATAATTGAACCATCAATTCCACAATCTTTTAATTGAGATCAAGAAATGTTTCCAGTGTATGCTCCTTCATTTTTAAAGTGTGCATCTTGAGCAATTACTTTAATTCCTTTTAAAATTTCTTTTGCTTGGTTTAAGTAAATGCTTGGAACACCAACACTATAATCAGCATTAACTTTTACATTTTTTATATTTTTATCAAATTCTTCTTTGAATGTTTTTATATCATTTAATGTTTTAAACATTTTTCAATTTGCTATGATTAGCTTTTTCATACTTGTTAATTACCTCTATCAAAAAACATTAATATTTTAATACATAGAGATTAATATCAAACTATTAATAAAATAAATTAAATAATTAGGGTTATTTTTTATTAATTAAAAAATAACTAATATATAAAAAAATAAAACTACTATCAATTAATTTGATAGTAGTTAATAAACTGTTTTAATTATTCTTCTATATTCATCAACAATGATGGTGATATTATGTTCAGGGTTTTTAAAAACTTTACCATTAAAATCTTCTCTAACTAAAATAGAAAACTCTAAATACTCTTCTAATTTTCCATGAATATAATCAGAAGAATAACTTTCTAAATGTAGTCTTTCTCTAGCTCTTCTAACAGCATGATGGGTAATATTGTATTTGAATGGGTTTGAATAATAGCTCATAATATCTTAGTTTATTTTTAAATATAAATAATTAAAGTTAAATAATAATCAATTATTGTTATAAATAACTAATCATTATTTAACTTTAATTGAAGATTACACTACTATTCTATATTATTAGATTTTGCTTCTTTATGGTAACTTTTCATTAATCGATATTTTTCAATTATCACATCACAAGTTGCTAATTGTAAAACTGAACCAATGCAGAAAGTAAAGAAATTTATAATAGCTAATTGTTTTAAATCGGATTTTACTTCTTTATCAATTTCAATTGAAACAAGTAAATTCTTGATATTAAAAAATATTAAGAATCCTAATACTATAACCATCATTGCAAATGAAGTTGCTAAAACATAAATTGATATTTCATAACTGTAAATATAATTGTTATCTATGAAATAGTATTTATTAGAAGTTAGTAATAAATACCCATATTCATTAACTGATCCAATTTGTTGAACAAACATGTTTAAGCTTCCTAAAATTCCTAGTACTAAAAAAGCAACTATTAAAGCTGTAAAGATAATTGACCCAACAGAGAATTGTCTAAGCCTGGCAATGTTTATAACCATGTTTATTCCTTTGATTATTCTTATTTAATTTAAATAAAACCTAATATAAAACATACAAGGCTATATGTTAGTTATTGTACTACTATTTGTGTCATTATTTATTGCTTGTTGAATGTTGTAAGCAATATTAAATTTAGAAGTTACAAAAATATCATAAGAACCTAGTTCTACTTCATTGTTACCAATCCTAAAAACAGAAACACCTCAATATATTCCAACTACTTGTAGTTTCCCATCTATTACTGTTGCTAACATACTACCAGATGACCCTTCATCTGAATGTCCATAGAAATATCCAGTATAGCTAACATTTAAGAAGTTAGTTGATGTTTTATCACTTGAATAATCTTTAGTTACAGTAGGAAGTGTTCCATTTAAAGAATTATCTGTAGTTGTAGTAGTACTAGAACTATTATTATTTTTATTTGCAAATGTCTCATCTATAAAAGTGATAGGAATAGAATTTGATGTATCTTTATTTCAAGTTTCACCAAAAGCATTTGTAACCTCATTGTTTAATTTAAAATCTGAAACTGGTTCTCACATTATAGAGTTTGTTATTGAAGGATCACTAACTTTAGGAAAACCTCCTGAATAGTAAGTGTATCTAGTTAAATCTAATGGGTTAGCATTTTCATTACTTGATCCATATACACTTGTAGGATTAGATGAATAAGCTTTTAATCAATTATAAAAATCTTGGTTACTAGAACTATAACTCTCCATATTAATTTCATATTTAAGAATAGTAATATCTGTAACACCTCAATAGTTTAAAGATTGCCCCCCAGAACTTGAAGAATAGCTTTTTGTATTCGTTGAATTAAAAGCAGCATTATACTTTGTGTCATTTATAGTAGTGTAAACAACTGTTGGTGTAGAAACATTTACATAACTGTTATTTTCACTATTGTGTCCATTGTAAAAACCAATTGAACTTTTTATTTGACTAACATTACTATAATCTCTTAAATGATAACTACTATTGCTGTATTGATAAAATTTAGTATTTTTAAAATTAACAGAAGCTGCTACATGCATGTTAGTAGCCACATAATATGAATTACCTTTAACTGATCAAATTCATCCAGTTCCTCAAACAACATTTGAATATACACTAGTATTTTCACTACTTGAATATTCAAACTTTAAAGTCAAAGTCTTATTCATGATTTGAGGTGTGTATTGACTGTTTTCAGTATTATATTGTTTTGAATATAAATCTTCTGCAGCTGCACAAGAAAATAAAGGACCAGTATATAAGACTACTGAAAATAAAGGAAAAATCTTTTTTAAAAATTTATTAAAGCTAATTTTCATAATAAGAGTTTTATTTACATAATTATAAATTATATATACTTTGATGTACAGCAAAAAACCACCAATTGCTTAATTGGTGGTTAGACATTTTACTTGGAGCGGGTGATGGGAATCGAACCCACGTTAATAGCTTGGAAGGCTATAGTTCTACCATTGAACTACACCCGCATAAACTGGTGCTGGAGAAGGGACTTGAACCCTTACTACATTGCTGTAACAGGATTTTAAGTCCTGTGCGTCTACCATTCCGCCACTCCAGCTACCCTAGTTAAAAATTTTTTAAATGGTGTCCCATATAGGACTCGAACCTATGACCCCTTCATTAAAAGTGAAATGCTCTACCGCTGAGCTAATGGGACATAAATGGTCAGTGACCATTATGTTTATTATTATTTTATTATAATTGGCTGGGCTGGTTGGGATCGAACCAACGCATGATAGAGTCAAAGTCTATTGCCTTTCCGCTTGGCTACAGCCCAATAATGGTGGGCAGTGACGGATTCGAACCGCCGAAACACGAGGTAACTGATTTACAGTCAGCTGCGTTTGGCCACTTCGCTAACTACCCATTTTTTTATGTTTGCGCAAATGCTTTTCACACAAACATAAATTATTATATTATATTTTCTATTTTTTATAAATAAATTTTATATGGAATTTACAACTAATTAGTAATATCTACAACTTTAACTTTGTAAGGGTGATCAATTCCCTTAACATAAGATTCTTCACCAACTTTTTTTCCCATGATACATTTTGCTAATGGACATTCATTAGAAATTTTGTTTTGTGAAGGATCAGATTCAATAGGACCTACTATTTTATATGTATGAGATTCACCATCACTATAATCTTTAATAGTTACAGTTGCACCAACATGAACTTTCTTTTCATTTGAACCAGAACTTTTTTCTTCTTTAATAATTTTTGTATTATTTAAGATATTTTGGATTTCTTTAATTCTTGATTCAATTTGAGCTTGGAAGTTCTTTGCTGCATCATAATCAGCATTTTCAGACAAGTCACCTTGTTCTCTTGCTTCTTGAATTTGTTTAATAATCTCTGGTCTTCTAACATCAATTAGATATTTAAGTTCTTTTTCAAGTTCTTTTTTTCCAGATTCTGTCATCAAGTTTTTCTTTGCTGCCATATAATCTCCTATTATTAACTAATTAATTTTATCAATAAATTAAATCTTATCAAGAATATTAATTATTTTTTAAAAAATTTTCTAATTCTGTTTTTTAATTAAATTGTACTTACAAAATATTATTTAAAGGTATTAATCAATATGAGAACTGTAGAAGAAACTAAAAAAATACTAAATGTATTAATTAAAAATGACAAAAAACACTTAAAGTTTTTTGATGCTAAATTCAATGAATATGAACAAGCTAAAAAAGATAATGCTGAATTATACTTTGTTGTAGAAAATAGAAACTATTTAGTAACTCAATATTATGAATTGAAATATGACTTAGAAAAATCTCAAAAGAATAGTAAAAATGTAGTTGAACAAAAACCATCATTTGAAACATATTTCTTAAGATTGTTAAATGCTTTCTTAGATTTTGAAGACAATGATTGTACTAGCTGAATTTTAGATAACTATGAATATTTAAAAAATAGGGTATCTCAAATTTATGCAAATAATAAAACTTGTCACTTATATCAATTCAAATATGTAGAAGTTGTTCCAAACAATCCAAATAATCAATTTATTGAATTGTAGTTATCTGTTATTACATTAATAGTTAGTAGAATAAAAAAAATCAAAGTAAGATTTAATCTTATTTTGATTTTTTTAACATATTTTTATCAAAGGCATATTTCTCATATGCTATTTTAGCAGCTGATTTTTGAGCTTCTTTTTTAGTTTTACCAACACCTACTCCATAAATGATTTCATCATATATTAGAGAAGATTTAAACATATTGTTTTCAATCTCCACAGTTTGGTAGTAAAAATGAGCTTTTTTATGTTTTTTAGCAATGTTGTATTGGAATAGCTCTTGAATCCTAGATTTATAGTCAATTGGGTTAACTAATTCATTATTTTCATAATATTTTAGAATTGTTTTCTCTAAGTATTTTCAAACTTCATCTTCACCTTTATCAATAAAAATAGCTCCAGCAAAGGCTTCGAATAAGTCTGCTTTAATTTTTTTAGTATCATTTTCTAAATTTATACCCTTACCAATAAAAGCATAGTCTAACAACCCTAGCTCTTCTGATGCTTTTTTAAAGATTTCAGAGTTAACTAAATTCTTTCTAATTTCTGTCATTTTTTGCTCATCTAATGATTTGTTTTTAAATAAAAACTCTGAAATTAACTTAGATATAACAGCATCTCCTAAAAATTCTAATCTTTGATATGTGTAACCAACTTTCTTTTCATTGTTGTAAGAATTGTGAGTCAAAGCCTCAACATATAGGTAATATTTATTTGTTTTTATTCCTAATTTATTAAGTATTTTGGTCACATCTAATTGTCTGTAATTATTGTCCTTCATTATCTTTTTCAAACTCTCTTTTTAATATATTTATTAAATCTGCTTTCACAGTGTCTCTTAGTAATCTTAATGAACTATAAAATTGTTTATAATCAGCACTTCCATGAGTTTTTATAGCAATCTTGTTTAGTCCTAAAACAATTGCTCCTGCATTATTTTTATAGTCATATTTGTTTTTAATAGTAAGTAAATTTGGGATTGATAATAAAAATCACAATCACCCAAATAAAGGTTTTTTTCTAGTACCTAATAAAGATCTTAAAACTGTTTTAAAAGTTCCCTCTAAAGCTTTTAAAGCAATGTTACCAACAAAACCATCTGAAACTATTAAATCTACTTTTTCTTCTAATAAGTATCTGGATTCTACAAATCCAACATAGTTAATGTTTTTAACATCTTTTAAAATTTTATTTGCTTCAATATGATAACTTAAACCTTTGTTATCTTCAGTACCAATATTTAAAATTCCAACTTTTGGATTTTTAACATTTCTTACCTTTTCAATGTAAATTGATCCCATTCTAGCAAAATTAACTAAATCTGTTGCATCACACTCTTTATTTGCACCAACATCTAAAAAGTTAACACCTCTACCATTAATTGTAGGCATATATGGCATAAATCCACACTTAGTAATTCCAGGAATTTTACCTAGAATTAAAAAAGTTAAAAAGACATAGCACGAGGTATTCCCAGCAGATAAAACACCATCAGCTTTGTTTTCTTTAACTAGTTCTATTGCCTTATACATTGAACTATTTGTTTTTTTTCTTATTGAAATTGGATCATCTGTCATTTTAATTTCTTCAGATGCATGGACAATTTCAAAATTATCAGATGACTTAATCTCTTTTTGGATTCTCTCTTTATCCCCAACTAAGATTATTTTTACATCACTATTTTTTTTACAAAAATCTCTACAAGCATTAATTGCTTCTCTAATATCGTTTTCAAATCCCATTACATCTACTGAAAAAATCATAATAACCTCTTTTTTTAATTTATATTTAGTTCTAAATTTGAGAAAACAAATATAATAACCATCCAATCTTTAAGTTTATTAGATAATTATTATATTTTTGTAAATTACTTCAAAAAAATAGTAATTTGATATATTAGAAAACAAAAAATAGACTATAAACTTCAGTTTATTTCTTCAACAGTCTTTCTATTTTCATTTCTATAATTTTGTGTGATTTTACCACTTTCAATTTTAATTACTCTTTCAGCAAGTTCAGTAATTGCATTATTGTGAGTAACTATAATTACAGTTGTATTAAACTTCTTATTAATGTCTAAAAAGATATTCATAATTTCTTTAGTAGCATTAACATGAATTGCACCAGTTGGCTCATCACCAAATAAAATATCTGGGTTTTTAATTAAAGCTCTACAAATAGCAACTCTTTGAGATTGACCACCTGAAAGATTAATTGCTTTTTGTTTTTTATACTTTAGCATCCCAACAGATTCTAATAATTTATCTAAATCTAAATTTTTCTTTCCTGAGTTTTTACTTAAATTAGTAGCAATTTTAATATTATCTTCAACAGTTAGATCTTGTAGTAATCCATATTGTTGGAAAATATAACCAACATGTTCAGCTCTTAATTTAGTTAACTGAGATTGGTTTAAAGTAATTGTATTTTTATCAAACATTAGACATTCACCACTTGAAGGTCTATCTAGTGCTGATAATAAAGTAAGTAATGTTGTTTTACCACTACCACTAGGACCAACAATTACAATAAATTCACCTTTATAAATAGTTAAATCAATTCCTTTTAAAATATGCTCATATTGATAGCCATTTGTAGCATATTTATGGACATTAACTAATTTAATCATTTCATTTTCTGCTAGATTTACAGGATTTTTAGCTTCACTTCTATGAGGTTTATTTCACTTCTTAATTCTTTTAATTTGTTTTTTAATTTCTTTTATTTCGCCCTTAGACAGTTCGCTCTTTACCTTTTTTAATTTAATTTTTTGAGCAGGCTTTTTCTTTTTAAAATTATTAGAAGCAGTAGGAACAGATTTGTTATCAATATCAACTGTTTCTACTTTTAAAGTAGTGTTTTGTTCTACAACTAATGCTTTATTCTTATTATTTTTTGCCATAGGTTAAAATCTCACTAAGTGATATTATATTAATTTAAATTAATAATATTGTAATAAAAAACAAAAAAGATTTCACTTCTATAAAAATATACATAAAAGTAAATTTTTATAGATAGTAATTATTTATATAAATTTTTATACATATAATAAAGTAAAAAAGACATCTTTTAAGATGTCTTTAACTTATCTTAAGTGATCTCCTCTTTGAAAGTGATTTCAAAGTTTAGGGTATTTTTTAAATATTTTATCTAAGTGTGCAGCAAGTTTCTTTCTAAATGCAGATCTTGGTAATGCAACACCATCAATTCTTTTGAAGAAGATTAGCATTAGAATTGAACTTAAAATCATAATACCTAATACTGATGCTCCAACAATTATTAAGATTTGAGAAACTAAATCATAGTATTCTCATTCTTTACTATCAGGATTGTTCACTCTATTGATAGTGTTTTCAATTTCAGTTAATGTTGAAGTTACTGAACCATCAGGACCAATTAAATCATTAACTTGTGATTTTATAGAATCAATTGTGCCAGTTTGGTCATTAACACTTTTATTTATAGATTCAACACCACCAATAACAGTATTTAAAGTGTTTTTGATACTTTCTAAAGTGTTATTATCAATGTTTGATGAACCAGATGAATTTAAATCATTTAATTTATTTTGCATATCTTTTAATTTTTGAAGAGAACTATTAAATTGGGACATTAAACTATTAGGATTGTTTGTTGTATCAAAAACATTAGTATACAAATTATTTACTTCATTATTAACATTAGTTGCACCTGCATTAATATCAGAAATAATTTTTGAACCAGTAGTTAAAGTATTACTAACAAAATCTTTTTGAGTAGTTGCAGCAACACCACCTGCTAATAATCCACCAAAAAATAAACCACCAAAAATATAAGCTGGTCATAAACCTAAATTTTTAAGAATAAGAGGTAATCTTAATTTAAATAAATGTGTAGTAGAGCCATTGTTAGATAAGCCATTGTGAATATTTGGATACTTTTTAAGAATTTTAGAAACATGGACTTTAATTTCTTTTTTAGCATTAAATCTATTTACAAGCTTTCCATCAATTCTTCTATAGCAAATAACTGATAGTAAACCACCTACAATAATTAATCCTAGAATGGTTGCACCAACTCCTAACAAAACATTGGTTACTCCATCATATGTAGAATTAACTTTTTCTTGATTTGTATATGGTTGAATGAAATCATTAATAGGATTTATAACACTATTTACTGTAGATAAAAGATTGTTTAGTGTTCCTTTTAAACTATCAAGATTAATAATTCCACCAGATCCATCAACAATACCAACAAGTTCATTTAAAATTGCAAAACAAGTTTGTTTATTATCTGAAAAAGTATCAGTTTCATTACCTATAACTGAATCATTAACTTGTACCAAAGTGTTTTTAATGTCTTCTAAAGTCTTTTTTTGACTATCTTCAGTTGTTGATGCAATTAATCCTTCTAATTCCTGAATTAGTTTATTTAAATTAGCTTTTTGAGCAGCTAAATCATCTTTAGCATTTACTATTATTGGTTCTATTTTTGCAATCTCTGCTTCAGCAGAATTAAAAAGATCATCAGTATTAATCTTACTTAACTCAGAATTTACATTTTCTAAAAGACCACTAATGCTGCTTACACCATTGTTTAAAATATCTTTAGATTCAGTAGCATACATTTTACCAACTACACCAGCACCTAATGAAGCTGAAACAAGAACTGTTCCAAAGGTAAACAAAACAAATTTGCTAGATTTATATAGAATTTTTACTAAGGTTCTCATGTATATCTTTTATATTTCCTTTGTACTAATAATTATAGAATATTTAAATAAAAAACCAAACCTTGTAGAGATGGTTTGGTTTAATATATAGGAATTACTTTTTAGTAGATTTTCTAATATCTTTTAAATTAATCTTAGATTTAGCAAGTTTCTTTCTTTTAATAATTTGGTGAGTAATCAATCCTGACATGATTAATACAATTGCTAATGCAAAACTAACACTTAATGGAATAGTTAGATTTTGCATAATTGTATTTGAGTTACTATTAACAATTGTTGCTTTTGTAAATCCTTTAAGAGTATTTGAATAAGTCTTAGTACCATTTTCAGAACCATCTGCAACAATTGCAACATTAATTGAAATTGTAATAGAGTTAGTATCTAAATCTTTTGTTATTTCAAAATCATTAATTGTTAATGGCAATTTATCAGTACCACTATAAATTGGTAATTTAGAAACATAGTAGTTATAAACATCTTCTTTGGTAATTAAATCAATTGGAATATTTCTTAAAGTTAATAATCCTTGTTCTAATCCTGAATCTTGTGCTCCAAAAGCAAAGTTATAAATATGAGAAGTTGAAGTACCTTGAGACATTCCATTATAGATATATGAATATCTATAAGTGTTAGAACCCTGAGTTGAAATTACTTGAATTACAATTCCATCATTTGTATCGCTTTGAAGAATTAGAGCAGAAGTTGATGATCCACTAGCTGTATAGAAATCACTTAAACTAAGTCTACCACTAGTATTATTTGAGTTTAATTGGTTAATAACCTGACTAGGTGTGATTGTAGAAAGTTCAGCATCATTAAATGCTCTTCTAATATTTGCAGTAACTTCACTTTGACTTTTAAATGTTATTCCAGCAGCACTTGCTGTTTGTCCTGAAAGTGTATAAGTGTTAGTAAAAGTTCAACCTCCATTAATATCTCCATACTTTGGAAAGTTAAGTGTTACTGTTAAATTATTACCACTACTTTGGATTGTTACTGTTCTGTCTAATGAATAAGTATTTTGTGAACCTTCAAAAAATAAATTAGATAATGATTTCAAATAAACTGCATTGTCTTTATTGTTGTTATATAAATCCATTACATCTTGTACACTACCAAATGCTAATTGGTCAATTGATTTTCATTGGAAAAATAAATTTTTATTATTTAAACTTTCTGAATCATCAGGTTGTAATCCTGAAATTACAATTGATGTTTGAACACCCATTTCTACAGTGTTTTGGTAAACATTAAATTTATTATAAGTAATATTTAAATACAATTGTCCATTTGCATTATCAGCTGTTGCTAATACATTAGTGATGTTAGAAGTATTAGCAGGATTGGATTTATTTATATAATCTACAACACCATTTTTAACAGTGGGTACTTCCCCCATTTTATTTAAGCCAGTTCCATTTCATTGAGTAGAAGTATTATTAGAATTTCTTCCACCAAAAGTTGTTTTCCCCATATAAGTTAAATATAAAGCAGGTAATTGATTAGTACTTGAAGTATCCAAATAATCTTTTTTTGTTAGTAAATCCAATAGATTTAAAGATCCATTGCTAGATGTTGTAAGTGCATTAATTAGTTCTGACGGTGTAAATTGAGAGATCTTTACTGATGTAGCATTTTGATTTGTTTCACCACTTGGTAATTTAAAATTTCTATTTTGTTTTTTGATCGCCTCAACACTTAAAGGAGTATTTAAAAATGAGTTAGTTCCCTCATCAATATTTAATTTCATCTCCTCCTTTGAAGAAGACCCATTGCTAGGCATCAAACCTCTTACTAAGTATTTTTCATCATTAGGGACTTTTTTATTTACCCAATTATCTGCATTTGTAGCTATATCTGATTTTGAAAAATCAACTTTTACTACTCCAATACCATATCTTTTAGCATCTGCATTTGTAATACCATATGATGTTAATTCTGCATCTTCTTGTGAAAAAGTAATAATACCTGTTTTTGTAGCTGTATCTGCTGGCAAAATATCTGTTATTTTAGATCTTGATATCAAGTTAGTATAAACATCTTGTGCATTCAAAGTGCTTTTACTTGTATCTCTTAAAAAGTCTCCAATTTTTTCATTGTTATTTCAAGAAAAATTATACTTATACTCTAAAAACAAACCACCAATATTTTTAGTGGTTCAAACCATAGATTTTTTAACAACTTTACCATTAATTTCTACATCATCAGTACCATTGGTTGTATATGCCCTCATATCTATGCTACTTGATGAACCATCATCAAAAGTAATATTAGTTGTAGGTGGAGCAATATCTGTTCTTCCTTCAACTGGAGTTGTTGATGAAGTACTTCCAGAACCACCAGGTTTAGTGGTTACCCCATTATTAAATTCATTCTTTATTTGATAAACAGTAAATTCAACATAACCATTAGCTAATGCTTGATCTTTAGAAGTTAAAATATTAATTCCATAATTTGCATCATACTTCTTGTTTGGAACAATCAATTCTTTTAACTGAGCCTCAGTAGCAGTATTAGCAAAATTCTTTCCATATCAAGATAACTTGTTGTAATCTTTTTTTAATCTCATTTCTAAAGTATTAACTGTTATATTTCTAGCAGCAGTTGCTTGCAAATCTGAATCTACTTTAGATAGATTACTATTCATACTATTAATTGAGCTAATTCCTGCAACTGGAATTGCACTTAAAGATAAAAGGGTTAATGAACTTAATAAGAATTTAGTATTTCTTTTTTTCACAATGACTCCAAAAGTTAATTAAGATTTATTACAAACAAAAAAATTGCTAGTAATAAACTAATCTACTAATGATTAAATTATCATTTATTAAAATGTTGGTTTCAATTTCAAAACAGTGAAAATCATAGCAAAATTGTGTGTAATAAAAAAACTAAATCTTTGGCTTCAGATTTAGTTTTTAAATAAAAATTATTTTTTAACTGATTTTCTAATGTCTTTAAGATTAATCTTAGACTTAGCAAGTTTCTTTCTTTTAATAACTTGATGAACAATCAATCCTGACATTATTAATGCTATTGCTAATGCAAAACTAATACTTAAAGGAACAGTTAAGTTTTGCATAGTTGAATTTGAGTTGTTATTTACAATTGTTGCATTTGTAAACCCTTTAAGAGTATTTGAATAAGTTTTAGATCCATTTTCAGAACCATCTGCAACAATCGCAACATTGATTGAAATTGTAATTGAATTGTTTCCTGTGTCTTTTGTAATTTCAAAATCATCCATTGTTAAAGACAATCTATTTTCACCACTATAAATTGGAAGTCTTGAAACATAATAGTTATAAACATCTTCTTTAGTAATTAAATTAATTGGGATGTTTCTTAAAGTTGCTAATCCACTTGATAACTCTGAATTATCTGCACCAAAAGCAAAGTT
The DNA here is from genome assembly GCF_000011225.1 of Malacoplasma penetrans HF-2. Classification (NCBI taxonomy): domain Bacteria; kingdom Bacillati; phylum Mycoplasmatota; order Mycoplasmoidales; family Mycoplasmoidaceae; genus Malacoplasma; species Malacoplasma penetrans. The sequence goes on along the minus strand of NC_004432.1, from coordinate 469,881 downwards.
ATAAATATGAGATGTTGAAGTACCTTTAGCCATTCCATTATAAATATAAGAATGTTTGCTAGTGATTGTATCACCTGATGTTACTAACACTTCAATAACTATTCCATCATTTGTATCATTTTGAAGAATTAAAGCTGAGTAAGTTGAAGAACCACTAGTTGAGTAGAAATCAGTTAAGTTTAATAATCCTCTACTATTATTAGTTACTAATTCATTAATTACTTCACTTGGTGTAACTGTAGATAAATCTTTTCCTAAAACTGAAGAAATTCTACTTGCAACATCAGATTGAGATTTAAAAGTTATTCCAGCACTTCTTGCACTTGTTCCATTTAAAGTATATGTATTACCAAATGTTGCTCCATCTTTTAAATCTCCAAATCTTGAGAAATTTAAATTAATAGTTAACACATTGCCATTAACTGACATAGTTACTTCTCTATCTAATTGATAAGTGTTATCAGAACCTTCAAAAAATAAATTTGATAATGATTTTAAATATGCTGAGTCATTAGAGTTAGAGTTATATAAATTTAATACATCTTGAGCACTACTAAAAATTAGTTGGTCAATAGATTTTCATTGGAAGTATAAATTTTGATTATTAATACTTGCAGAATCATCAGTTTGTAAACCTGTAATAGTAATTGAAGTTTGAAGGCCAATTTCCATTGTGTTTTGATAAACATTATATTTATTGTAAGTAACATTTAAATATAGTGTTCCTGAAGCATTATCAGCTGTTGCTAATACATTAGTAACTCCAGAACTATCAGCTGGGTTTCTTGTGTCATTATAGTCAATAACACCATTTTTAACAGTTGGAACTTTACCCATTTGATATAGTCCTGTTCCACCTCAAGCAGCTGTAGTTGATCCAGTTGTAGCTCTACTAGTACTTGTTTTACCCATATATGTTAAATGCAAAGCAGGTAATTGATTTGCATTATTTGTTTTATTTAGGTAAGTATCTTGAGTAAGTAATTTATATAAAGAAGATACACTACTTGTAGAAGATGGCAAAGCATTTATTAATTCTGTAGGTGTAAATTGAGAAATTGTTACAGAAGTTGCACCACTTGTAGCACCTGAAGGTAATTTGAAATTTTTATTTTCAGCTTGAATTGCAGAAACACTTAAAGAAGTATTTAGGAAAGATATTGCTGAATCATCACTAATATTTAATTTCATTTCTTCTTTAGTTGAGTTTGAACCTGTTGGCAACAATCCTCTTACTAAATATTTTTGGTCTTTAGGCACAGTGCTATTTACTCAATTATTTGCTTGACCACCTTCATTCGCTGAAGTAGAAAAATCAACCTTAACAACACCTATTCCATAGTTTTGAGCATCAGTTCCTGATATTCCATATTGAGAAAGGTCAGCATCATTTTGGGAAAAAGTAATAATGCTAGCATTAGAAACTGTGTCAGTTGGTAAACTATCTGTTATTTTTGATCTTGAAATCATATTATCAAAAACATCTTGGGCAGTTAAAATACTTTTATTAGTAGAAGATAAAAAATCACCTATTTTTTCATTATCATTTCAAGAAAAACTATATTTCAATGGTAAAAATAACCCTGTTATATTTTTAGTAGTTCAAACCATATTTTTTTTAACAGTTGTGTCATTTATCACAGTGTCTCCATTATCATTTGGATATGCCCTCATATCAATAGTACTTGCTGTTCCATCAGATTGAGTGATATTATCTACTGGTGAAATTAATGTTCTTCCATCAGCAGTTTGTCCTGTTGCTCCTGAACCATTAGGATTTGTTGTAACACCACCTGAAAAACTGTTTTTAATTTGATAAACTGTAAATTCTACATATCCATTAGATAATGCATCACCAGTTGGATTTAAAATATTAAATCCATAGTTAACATCAAACTTAAGGTTTGGAACTATTAATTGCTTTAATTGTTCTTCAGTAACAGTGTTAGCAAAGTTTTTACCATATCAGTCTAAGCTTTGGTAATCTTTATTTAACTGCATAGTTAAATTATTCACAGATATGTTTCTAGATGAAGATGCCTGTAAATCTGAATCAACTTTAGCTAAATTACTATTCATGTTTTTAATAGAACTAATCCCCGCAACTGGAATAGCACTTAAAGATAAAAGAGTTAATGAACTTAGTAAAAATTTACTTTTTCTTTTTTTCACAATATTCTCCCATTAATGAAAATAATGATTAGTTAGTTTTAAATTTAAATTATTTAGATCAAATAATTAAACACACTACTATTAATTATCTAATATTACAGACCAACTTTCAAATTTTACAAAGCATAAAATTTTTAGTTTTAAGTAAAATAAAAAACTAAATCCCACTTTTTTGGAATTTAGTTTTAATAATTTAATAACTACTTTTTTACTGATTTTCTAATGTCTTTAAGATTGATCTTAGACTTAGCAAGTTTTTTTCTTTTAATAACTTGATGAACAATTAATCCTGACATTATTAATGCTATTGCTAATGCAAAACTAACACTTAATGGAACAGTTAAGTTTTGCATAGTTGAATTTGAGTTGTTATTTACAATTGTTGCATTTGTAAACCCTTTAAGAGTATTTGAGTAAGTTTTAGTTCCATTTTCAGAACCGTTTGCAACAATTGCAACATTGATTGATATTGTAATTGAGTTTTTTTCAGTGTCTTTTGTAATTTCAAAATCATCCATTGTTAGTGATAATTTATTAGATCCACTGTAAATTGGAAGTCTTGATACATAGTAGTTGTAAACATCTTCTTTAGTAATTAAAGATATTGGAATATTTTTTAAAGTTTTTAAACCATTCTCTAATTCTTGATCATTTGTATCAAAAGCAAAATTATATATATAAGAAGTAGATGTACCTTTAGCCATCCCATTGTAGATATATGAATATTTGCTTGTTGTAGAACCATTTGTTACAGACAATTGGATTACAATTCCATCATTAGTATCACTTTGAAGAATTAAAGCTGAATAAGTTGAAGAACCACTTGTTGTATAAAAATCTGTTAGATTTAATCTTCCTCTTGTATTGTTAACTGCTAATTCATTAATTACTTCACTTGGTGTAACTGTAGATAAATCTTTTCCTAAATTTGAAGCAATTGTATTTGCTACTTCAGATTGAGATTTAAATGTTATTCCAGCACTGCTTGCACTCATTCCTGAAAGTGTATAAGTGTTACCAAAAGTTGCCCCTTCTTTTAAGTCACCAAATCTTGGAAAACTCAAATTAATAGATAATACATTATTAGTAACTGTGATAGTTACAGTTCTATCTAAACTATAAGTATTTTCAGATCCTTCAAAAAATAAGTTAGATAAAGATTTTAAATAATCTGCATTTTCAGAATTGCTACTATATAAATTTAAAACATCTTGAGCATTGCTAAAAATTAATTGATCAATAGTTTTTCATTGGAAATATAAATTTTCATTTTTTATACTTTCTGAATCATCACTTTGTAATCCTGAAATTGTAATTGAAGTCTGAAGACCTATTTCCATTGTATTTTGATAAACATTGTATTTGTTATAAGTAATGTTTAAATATAATGTTCCAGTAGAATTATCAGCTGTTGCTAATACATTTGAAATTGTAGAATCATTTGCTGGATTACTTGTTTTAGTATAATCTACTACACCATTTCTAACAGTTGGAACTTGTCCCATTTTACTCAACCCAGCTCCACTTCATTGTGTTGAATTTGTAGCATCATTTGGGTTTTGACCATCATAAATAGTTTTACCCATATAAGTTAAATATAGAGCAGGTAACTGATTAGCATTACTAGTTTTATCCCAATAATCTTTTTTGGTTAGTAATTTATAAATAGAAGATTGTCCACTAGAAGAAGTTAAAGCATTAATTAATTCAGTTGGTGTAAACTGAGAAATTGTAACAGATGTTGCATTATTATTTGCACCTGATGGTAATTTAAAATTAGGATTTTCAGCTTTTATAGCAGCCACATTTAATGGTGTACTTAAAAATGAATTAGTTGAACCATCACTAACATTTAGTTTCATCTCTTCTTTAGAAGATGAAGAATTATCACTAGGCATTAAACCTCTAACCAAATATTTTTCATCTGTTGGAATTTTACTATCAACTCAACGATTGGCATCATTACCAGTTGAAGATGAAGAGAAATTAACTTTAACAACTCCTATACCATATCTTTTAGCATCATTGGTTGAAATTCCATATTCAGTTAAATCTGCTGTTTCTTGTGAAAAAGAAATAATATTAGAATTAGTCTCTGTATCTTCAGGTAAAATATCTGTTATTTTTGATCTTGAAATTAAGTTTGTATAAACATCTTCTGATGTTAATGTGCTCTTTGTTGTATTTTTTAAAAAGTCACCTATTTTTTCATTATTATTTCAAGAAAAACTAAATTTCTTTTCTAAAAATAATCCTTGTATATTTTTAGTTGTTCAAACTAAGTTTTTTTCAACTTCTTTGTCATTTATTGTAACTTTTCCTGTTTCTCCAGGGTAAGCCTTCATATTAATGCTACTTTGAGTAGTCCCATCATCATACATGATATTATCTTCTGGAGCAATATCTGTTCTACCATCTACTGGAGTAGTAGATGATCCTCCATTAGGTTGGGTTGTTACACCACCTGAAAAATTGTTTTTGATTTGGTAAACAGTAAACAGTACATAACCATTTGCTAAAGGTTCATCAACAGGAGTCAAAATATTAATCCCATAGTTGACATCATATTTAACACTTGGAACAATTAATTGTTTTAATTGGGCTTCAGTAACAGTTTCAGCAAAATTTTTACCATATCAATCTAATTGCTGATAGTCTTTTTTCAACTGCATAGTTAAACTATTTACAGTAATATCTCTTGCACCAGATGCCTGTAAATCTGAATCAACCTTAGTTAGATTACTATTCATATTTTTAATAGAACTAATTCCAGCAACTGGGATAGCACTTAAAGATAAAAGGGTGAATGAACTTAATAAAAGTTTACTGTTTCTTTTTTTCACAATGAACTCCAAATAAAAATAAATACTTTAGTAGATAAAAAAATAATAGTAAATTAAATAAACTATTACTTTAATTATCTATGATTGAAAAGCAACTTTCAATTTTGAAACAGTTAATTTGATAATTATAAAGTACATTAAAAAACTAAATCTTAGTTTTTAAGATTTAGTTTTAATTATTTAATAACTACTTTTTAACTGACTTTCTAATATCTTTAAGATTAATCTTAGACTTAGCAAGTTTCTTTCTTTTAATAATTTGATGAGTAATTAATCCTGACATTATTAATACAATTGCTAATGCAAAACTAACACTTAATGGAACAGTTAGGTTTTGCATAGCTGTATTTGAATTGTTATTAATAATAGTTGCATTTGTAAACCCTTTAAGAGTGTTTGAGTAAGTCTTAGTTCCATCCACTGAACCATTTGCAACAATTGGTATATTGATTGTGATTGTAATAGAGTTATTAATTGTATCTTTTGTTATTTCAAAATCATTAATTGTTAATGGCAACCCATTTGTTCCACTATAGATTGGAAGTTTAGAAACATAGTAATTATAAACATCTTCTTTAGTAATTAATCCAATTGGAATATTTCTTAAAGTAGTTAACCCGCTTTGTAGTTGTGTATCACTTGTATCAAAAGCAAAGTTATAAATATGAGATGTAGATGTTCCTTTAGCCATTCCACTATAAATATATGAATATTTATAAGTGTTAGTGTTATTTGCAGCAATCACTTCAACAACCACTCCATCATTTGTATCACTTTGTAGTATCAATGCTGAATAAGTGTATGAAGATCCTGTTGAATAAAAATCACTTAAACTTAGATTTCTATCTGGATCTGCAACTGCATCAATTACTTGACTAGGAGTAGCTTCAGAAAGATTTGATATTCCTAGTGCACTTCTAATTGAAGAAGCAACTTGATCTTTACTTCTAAAAGTTATTCCTGCAGAACTTGCATCTGGTGAATTTAATGAATAAGTATTTGTAAAAGTTATTCCATTAATTTCTCCAAATTGAGGGAATTCCATAGTTATAGTAATTTGATTGCTAGAGTTTGTAATTGTTACATTTCTATCTAAGTTATATGTATTTTCAGATCCTTCAAAAAATGAATTAGATAATGATTTTAAGAAGTCTGTATCACTTTGATTATTGTTATATAAATCCATTACATTAGCAGCATTTGTAAATATCAATTGATCAACTGACTTTCATTGGAAATATAAATTCTTATTACCGTTGTTAGCAGACTCATCAACTTGTAAACCTGAAATTATTATTGAAACTTCATTACCCATTTCTAATGTGTTTTGATAAACATTATATTTATTGTAAGTAACATTTAAATATATTGTTCCACTTGCATTATCTGCATTTGCAGTAATTGCTGTAATTGATGAACCATTTGCTGGATTAGTTAGAGTGTTATAATCTACAACTCCTTTTTTAACAGTTGGAACATTGCCCATTTCAAATAATCCTGTTCCATATCATTCTGTAGTTTTACCACCTGTTGTATCTTTAGAGAATTTAGTTTTTCCCATATAAGTTAAATATAAAGCAGGTAAAGAATTAGCATTAGATGATTTATCTAAATATGTGTCTTTTGTTAATAAATCTAAAAGATTAGATTTTCCACTACTAGTTGTAGTTAAAGCATTGATTAATTCGGTTGGTGTAAAATCTGACACTTTAACTGTTGTTGCAGTACTTTGAACAGTTTTTGGTAATTTGAAATTTGTGTTTTGAGCTCTTATTGCACTTACACTAAAAGTAGTATTTAGGAATGAAGTAATTCCTTGGTCTGTACTTAAATGCATTTCTTCTTTTGAACCAGAACCATTATTTCCAACTAAACCTCTAACTAAATATTTAACATTTGGAACTTTTCCATCAGCTCAATTTGAATCTACTTTTCCATCAGTTGAACTACTAAAATCAACAGTTACTACTCCTATTCCATATTGTTTTGCATCTGCAGAAGAAATATTATATGTTGTTAATTCTGAATCTTCTTGTGAAAAAGAAATTATACTACTTGGATTTGTTTCTATATCACTTGGTAAAATATCAATCTTTCTAGAGGTTGAAATCATATTACCATAAACATCATTAGCAGTAAGTGCAGATTTGTTTGTGCTTCTTAAAAAGTCACCTATTTTTTCATTATCATTTCAACTAAAACTAAATTTATATTTTAAAAATAAACCATTTATATTTTTAGTAGTTCAAACATATTTCTTTTGAACTTGCTTCCCATTAATTTCAACTGTTTCAGTTGTATTAGTTGTATAAGCTTGCATACTAATACCAGATGGTGAAGTATTATTCCCATCTTTATAATTAATATTTGAAGGAGCCTCTATATCCTCACGACCATCAACTGTAGATCCAGATTGCCCTGAACCATTAGGATTTCCAGTTACACCACCTGATATATTAGTTTTAATTTGATATACAGTAAATTCAACATAACCTTCTGTTAAAGCAGTTCCAGTAGGAGTTAAAATATTAATTCCATAATTAACATCAAATTTAACATTTGGAACTATTAATTGTTTTAATTGTTGTTCTGTTACTGCATTAGAAAAGTTTTGACCATATCAATCTAATTGCTCATACCCTTTGTGCAACTGCATAGTCAAATTATTTGTAGTAATATCTCTAGCTGCTTGTAAATCAGAACTATCTTTAGAAATTTGAGTTGTATTAATACTATCAATTGTAGTGATTGCTGCAACTGGTATTGTACTTAATGAAAAAAGAGTTGAGGCAACTAATAACAATCTATTATTTTTCTTCTTCACACTAATCTCCCAAAATAAATAAAATATTTAATATAGAAAATCTTTTTTTGTAAGTCCAAAAAAACTATATATATTATCCAATATTAAAATTTGAATTGCAATTAACAAAAAACCATTCCTTATTTAAAGGAATGGTTAAATTAATATTTATGCTAATTTACTAATATCAATAACTTTGTTTGCAATGTCTTTATAAAAAGATTCTTCATGACAAACTAATAAAATTGTTATTTGTAAATTTAATAATGTATTTTTCAAAACCTCTTTAGCTTGAACATCTAAATGGTTTGTAGGCTCATCTAAAATTAAAAAGTTAGTAGGTTTTAAAGATAATATTGCTAATTTAACTTTAGCTTGCTCACCACCACTTAATGTTGAAATTGGTTGCATTACATCTTTATTAGACAAACCATTTTTAGCAAGTAAGTTTCTTACTTCTCTTTCATTTAAATTTGGATATGTTTGTCTAATTACATCAATTGGAGTTAATGATCCATTTTCTCAATTTAAATCTTGTTCATAATAAATTGGTTTAATAGTGTCACTAAATTCAAAGCTACCTTCAATTGGTTTAATTTTATTTAATAAAGTTTTTAATAGTGTTGTTTTACCAATCCCATTAAAACCTTTAATAATAACTCTTTCTTCACCATTAATTGTTAAATTGATATTTTTAATTAAAGGTTGGTTGTTATAACCAATTGATAAATCTTTAATAATTAATTTTTGTTGCATTGAACAATGTAGTTGTTTAAAACTAAAATCAGGTTTTGGTCTTTCTTTGCTAGGTGGAGGCATTTTTTCCATTCTCTCTAATTGTTTTCTTCTACCTCTAGCATTTTTACTGTTAGAACCTGCTATATTTCTTCTAATAAAATCTTCAGTTTTTTCTATTTGTTTTTGTTGCTTTTCATACCTTTTAGCATAATCATCAACCATTAATTCTTTTTGTTTTAAATATGAATCATAATTACCAGTAAACTTAGTAAACTTATGGTTGCTAATTTCTAAAATATGAGTTGTAATTTTAGATAAGAAATTTTCGTTATGAGAAATAACTACAAATGTTTTATCAAAATTAACTAAATACTCAGTTAATCAATCAACATGTTCTTTGTCTAAAAAGTTAGTAGGTTCATCTAACAATAAAACATCTGGTTTTTCTAAAAGTAATTTAGCTAAAATTACTTTAGCTCTTTGACCACCTGATAGTTCACTAATTTTTTTATCCAATCCAATTGCAATTACACCTAAACCACTAGAAACTTTTTCTATTAAAACATCTAAATTATAAAAATCTTTATGTTCTAAGATATTTTGGTATTCTACTGCTTTATCAAATAAATTAGGATCTTCTACACTTTTTTCATATAGTTCTATCATCTTAGCTTCAATTTCATATAAATATGTAAAAGCAGTTTTAAGATAATCTAAAACTGATATTTCTTTTGGAACTTCTGCATATTGATCTAAGTGACCTATTTTTATATTTTGCATTCAATCCATTTCAATAGTATCTGGACTTACTTTATTATTAATGATTTTAATAAGAGTAGATTTACCAGCTCCATTTTTCCCAACAATACCTAAGTGTTCTTTAGGGTTAAGTACAAAAGAACAATCATTATATAAAGTCTTTTCACCAATTGAATAATTTAAATTTGATATTTTTAATAAACTCATAATATTTAATAAATTTGACTTTTTATATTTTAAACAATTTATTAAATTTTTATGATTATTATTTTGTTTTATTAATAATAAGTAAAAATGAATGAATTTGGGGGATAAAAAAATCTCTAGCAATCTATCTAGAGAGTAGCAAAAAGATATATAGAGTTTAAGCTAGCGATTAAACTAATGTAACTTTTTAATTCTTTTCATTCATAGACTTTAACTGATAGCTACCAAAATATTTTTGTCTAATTAAAGACTGTTTATTTTGGAAATACTAGAATGGAATTTCACCATATTTCAAAAAGAAACTTACATATATATTATACACCAATTACACAAAAGTAAATAGGATTTAATAATCTTTTTTAATTCCAGTATCAACTGAACCTTCTTTAACATATGAGAAATATAATTTTTCTAAATCCTTATTTTGATCTAGTGGACCAGAATAAACAATTCTTCCACCATCTAAAATAGTTACATAGTCAGCATACTTTTCAACCTCAGAAAGAATATGAGAAGAAACAAAAATTGTTTTACCTTGTTCTTGTAACTTTTTAGTTAAAGTATAAAACTCATTTCTTGATATTGGATCTAAGTTAGCAGTTGGTTCATCCATTATTAAAATATCAGGATTATGAACTAAAGCTTGAGAAAGTAAAATCTTTTTCTGTTGACCACTAGAAAAAGTATTAGGGTTTTTATTAGCCATATTTTGCATATTAAGTTCTAATAAAGTTTTATTAGCAAATTCAGTAGCTAATTCTTTTTTAATTCCCGACATCATAGCCATTGACACTAGATATTGTTTAGTAGACATGTTTTTAGGAAAAACAGATTTTTCAGGAATATAACCAACATTTAGTTTAGAAACTGTTTTAGTATTTTCTTTACCATTGATTAATATCAATCCTTCTCATTTAGCATAAGCCCCAACTAAAGCTTTAATAGTAGTTGTTTTACCTGCACCATTTGCCCCAATAAAAACATGAAACTGATTTTTTCTTAATTTAAAGTTTAAGTCTTTAATTGCAGGCTTTTCTCTTCTAGGATAATGCTTAGTTAAATTTATTACTTCTAAAACAACTTCTCTTTCATTATGGTCTATATCTTTGTTATCTTGTTTTTTATTCTTATCATCTACACTTAAAAACTTGTTGTTAATTCTATCAACATAAAGACTATATTCATTGTTATCAATAATGTTGTTATCTAAAAGAGATTTAAGATTTTTAATTAATAAATCTTGATTACTGCTAGTTTCTTTTGTCTTAGATAATTTATTTGTTTTTGTAGTTTTATTCATATTAAAATCCTTTATCTAAAATCTCTTCTCATATATAGATAAGTTGAAAAAGATAGAAATGAAACTGAGATTAAACATCATAAGAAAACAACTGCTCAATTAGGTGATTTATTAATTTCTTTACTAATACTCATTAATGCTAATTGTGATGAATTAGTTAACTGTAATCATGTTTGGTAATTTGAATCAGATTTTGCAACATCACTATTTTCAAAATTTGTATTATTTGAATTAGTTTGAGAATCTAAATAAAATTTAGAGCTATAAGTATAATTTGGATCTCTAATAAAACTTAAATCTCCCTTACTTGAATCAATTAAAGAAAGATTATTCAATATTTGAGTTGTTTCAAAAAGAGGCATAGCAAGATCTACTCATTTTAAAGCAGTATATCAATTACCTGTATTAACAGTAGCATTTCAAGCATTTTTCAATACTGTAATTTCATCTAATAATGTTTGATATGAAACTTTGTTGCTATCAGTAGAACTGTTTTCAATGCTAGATTTTTCAAACCCAATTCAAACAGAATTATTTACATGTGTATATTTAAATGATTGATTATATTGAATACTAGATGTCTGACTTCATTTATTATAGAAGTTGTAAGCAGAACTACCATTTTCACCAATAGTTGAAATAATGCTACTAAAAAATGTTCCCATATACATTAACATAAATAGCATGATAGGAATAGATGAAGAAAGTTTTTTTGAACACTTAATAGTAATCAAACTAGTAATAGAACCAAATAGTAAACAAAGTGCAATACTTGCTCCAAATACTAATAAAGCATAATTAACATTTAAATCAACTTGGTTAAAAATAGCTGTCTGAGAAGTATCAAGCTTTTTGAAAGCATTAACAATTGATACTCCAATAAGGTTAGAAATAAAGTTTAAAACTGATATTAAAAGAGAAACTAAAATTAGAATACTGAATTTACCAAATATAATTTGTCATCTTTCAATTGGTTTTGAAACTATTAATATTTCAACTCCCTCAGTTTCTGAATCTTTAAATAAGTTAATGGTTTTACTTGTAATAAAACTTATTGTTAAAACACAAATGATGGATAAAGAAGTTATATAAATTGTATTAGTCGAACCTTCAGAAGAAGTAATAGCAATAATAGAAAATAATAAAGGAAGCAAGAAAATGATTATAGGCATTATTCATGTTCCTTTTTTATTAATTAAAAAAATAAATAAAAAATAGAAATAAGAAAGAATAGGTTTAAAACCTAGTGATTCTTTTCACTTGGTTGAAAACTTTTCTTTCTTTTTATGAGATTTGTTGTTTTTTAAATCAGAATCAAATTTACTTACATCATTAGAATTAATCAAATCCTTACTATAAGAATTTTGATTAATAGAAACATTATTAGATTCATTATTATTAAACATTTCAAACCCCACTTCCTTTAATTAAAACTATTTAAGTTTCTTTTCAACTAATCCTATGAAGAAACAAACTCCAAAAGGAATAGCCTGATTATTAAAATCAAATTTAGATGAATATATATCATCTGAATTACCATTGTTAATAAAAACTAAAGTACCAGGTTTTTTATCAAGCAAAAAAGAAATGTCATCATTTATCATCAGGTTATCAATGATGTGAACCTTTTCTTCATCAAAAAGATCTACAGCTAAATCTTTTGCAAATTCATATTCAACACCATTATTTTGAAGTGAAGTACTACTACCAATGTTTACCTTTTCAAAATTACACTCATAAGCTTTACAAGTTGAATCAATTACTGATTCAATTCTTTTTAAAATATATTCACGAGTTTCTTTATCATTACTAGACACACTTAATTTAATAGTCACTAACTTTGCAATTGCATTTGCAGTATATCCACCTTTAATAGAACCAACTGTTATAGCAGCATTTGAAAATGGAGAAATGTTTCTAGAAACTATAGTTTGCAAATTCATAATAATTGAAGATGCAGCAACAATTGGGTCATATCCATTTTCTGGAGAAGAACCAAATGAAGATTGACCTATAATTTTATATTTAAATAAATCAATAAAATTAGATGAAGATGTTTTAGGATTTATAAAATGTAAATCACCAACTTTTCCCTTTTTTAACTGAATTAAAGGAGCAGGTTTTAAACTAAAAATTGATTGAGGGTCAATTTTATCAAATAGACCTCTATCAATTAATTTGTTAATACCATTTTGGATATTTGATCCTGGTGCAAAAATTGCATAAAAAGTTCCATTAAATTCTCTTGTCTCAGATAAATACTGACAAGCACCTAATAACATAATAATTTGTCCATCATTACCATTAGCATGCATGCTATTGTTTACTGATTTATAAGGTAAATCAGTCTCTTCTTTTTGTAGTATTCCATCTATTGAAGCTTTTAATGCAATTTTGTTTTCACTGTTACCATGTTTTAAAACACCAATAATTCCAACACCATCAAACTCAATGATTTCAAAACCATACTTTAATAATTGTTCTTTAATTTTTTTAGTAGTTTCAAATTCACGTAAAGGAAGTTCTGGAGTAGAATGAAATTCTTCTCTTAACTTATTTCAACTTTCTTTGTGATTTTTAATATATTCTATTACAGAACTCTTAATCATTGTTTTCTCCTATACTCCAATAATATAACTATAAAACCAATATTAAATAATCAATAAATTAAACTCTAATATGTTTTCTAGCTTCTCTTGAATTATCTCTATCCTTAATTGTTTGTCTTTTATCAAATTGCTTTTTACCTTTAGCTAATGCAATTTCTACCTTTAATTTATTTTTTCTTCAATAAATTTTAGAAGGGACCATAGTTAAAGATTCTTTTTTAATTCTCATTTGATATTTTATTATTTCATTTTTATGTAACAATAATTTTCTTGTTCTTAATGGATCAACATTATAAATATTCCCATGTGAATATGGGGCAATATTCATATTTAATATATATGCTTCATTTCTTTTAAAAATTACATAAGAATCAGAAATATTAGCATTGTTTAAATGAATTGATTTAACCTCAACTCCTTTTAATTCAATGCCAGCTTCTATTTTTTCTAAAACTTCATAATTAAAATGTAATTTCTTATTAACAACTAATATTTTCATTATTCAATGTAAAACTATATACTTTTAATTTTAATCAAGAATAAACATAAAAAAATTTTTTTTAGAAAATTTACTAATTGATGTTTAAAAAAATATTTAGTCTTTTAAAGTTGACAAAAAAAGTAAAAAGGTAACCACCAAATTTTGTGGTTACCTTTTAAAACTATAATCTTTATAGATTCATAAAGATCTATAGTTATTATACAAAAATTTTTTTAAAAAGGAGAGTTCTAGATAAACAAAGTTTACTTTTATTTTTTAAGCCTAGTTATACTAATAACTATATTAAGTTTTCTAAACATTCAAATTTATAAATTATTTTTTAATTAAATTTATGAGTTTTAATCACCTGCTTTATTTTTTTTAAACAAAATATACAAAATAATAAAAAACACAATCAAATTTATAAAGGATAATTAACAGTTGTTTTTAGTGGTGTGTATGACAACCTAACAAACATGTTATTAGAAGAATAATTTGAGTAAGTAGAATTTCCATTATAAGAAGATGTATTTGTGTTACTACTAGAATTTGTAGAATTGTTTCCATTAACAGAGTTAACAATACTAAAAATCAATTGAACAAAACTCATAATAGTAGAACTAATTATTGAAAATGCTAAAGCACCAGTTCATAAACTTCCACCTTTTAGTTTTTTCTTGGTGTCAGCATTCATTAATTTTAAATTTTTGAATTTCGTATTAATCATTTTTTTAATTCCTTTGTCAAATAAGTAGTTGGAGACTTTTTATATGTCTCCATTATATTAATGTTATTTTTTTTTAGGTTAAAGTCATAAAAAAATAACAAATTTTTTAAGTTAATAAAAGATAGTAAATCTTAAATGGGGTCAATCGGAAACACTTTTATGTATCCATTATATTTAATATAAAAATTTGGAATCAATATATAAAAAAATTTAAATTAAAGGAGTAATTGGAGACTCTCTTTGATGCCTCCATTATATTAATGTTATTTTTTAGGTTGAAGTCATAAAAAAATAACAATATTTTTTAAAATAATAAAAAAATAACAAACCATAAACAAGGTCAATTGGAGACACTTTTATGTCTCCATTATATTAATGTAAAAATTTGAAGCAAATGTCATAAAAAATCATCAAATTTTTAAATTAATTAAAATAATGTTTTTCAAACAAAAGGATATATGTTGGAGACACTCTTTCATGTCTCCATTATATTAATGTTATTTTTCAAAGCTAATGTCATAAAAAAATAACAACTTTTAAAAATAATAAAAAGATCACAAACCATAGACAAGGTTAATTGGAAACTCTCTTTCATGTCTCCATTATATTAATGTAAAAATTTGAAGAGAATGTCATAAAAAATAATCAAATTTTTAAATTAATTAAAATAATATTTCTAAATAAAAGGGATGTAGGTTGGAGACTCTCTTTCATGTCTCCATTATATTAATGTAAAAATTTGAGGTAAATGTCATAAAAAAATAAAAAAGTATCAAATTTAAAATTTGATACTTTAAGCATTAAATGACTTTATGTGAATTTCTTATGAATTACTATGCATTTACAGCAGCAATCATATTTTTCTTTTTGTTTTCACTTTTACTAACAAAGAAAACAGCTCCAAGGTATGATAACCCAACAACTGTTAAGATTGCAGGTACAATGAAAGCATAAGCACATGGTTGTCATGCAGCTACAACAATGAATAAAATTACTGATAATGCCAATATTGTAGAAATGGCAATTTTGTGTATTTTTTTCATTAGCCCTCCATAAAATTAATTTGTATAAACTAATTTAAGTATACAAAGAAGATTATAACAATTTTTTAAGTTTATTAAATAAAAGTTAACTATTTTTTTTATTTTTCTTTTTTAACACTTTAAAAACTTCTTCTATTTCTTTTAAGTTTTTATTTTCAGCAGAAAATGTTAAACCTTCATTTTTAGCATATTTAGGAATAACATGTAGATGGAAATGAAAGATAACTTGCCCAGCTATTGATCCTTGATTACTTAAAAAATTAAAACCTCATGGTTTCAAAGAAGAACTCTCAATAGTATCAGCTACTTTTTTAGCAAGAGAAATAGTTTCTTTTAAATACAATTCATCACAGTGAACTAAATCTATACAGTGCTTTTTAGGAATAACTAAGGTATGTCCATCTGAAGCTGGACTTATATCTAAAAAAGCAAGAGCATATGCATTTTCATCAACTATATTGCTTGGGATTTCTTTATTAACAATTTTGCAAAAAAGACAATCTTTGTTATTTTCTTCTTTCATATTAAATTCTCCTATTTCTTTTTATTTGCCATTTTTTTAACATATTTATCAAGTTTTCTATTTTTGATGTAGTTATCAACATAAGAAACTTCTTTATTTAATTTACTATCTAAAACTTTAACTTGAACAGAAGATACAGGAATTTTATTTTCATTTTCCTTAGTAGGCTGAGCATTATTTGGACTAGGGTTTGTTTTTAAAGTATTAGTTTTCTCTGTTGCTACTACATTTGCAGGATTAGTGAAACTATTAGTTGTATTTGCTTTGTTAGGTAAAACATTTACTGTAGGTGTACTATGTTGAATTGGTTTAGCAGCACTAACTACTTGTGTCTTTTGTTCAACTACTGGTTGTTGAACAGTGATAATAGGATTTATTTGATTATTTGTTTTTTGATTTACCTGAATTTTTTCAATTTCACCATCTTTTATGTAAACTACTTTAGTAGCAATTCTTACAAAACTCGGTTCATGTGTAACCATTACAATTGTTGTATTAAATTTCTTATTAACTTCTAAAAACAAGTCAATTATCTTTTTAGATGTTTCACTATCTAATGCTGCTGTAGGTTCATCACAAAGCATAACTTCAGGTTGTTTCATTATAGCTCTAGCAATAGCAACTCTTTGACGTTGGCCACCTGATAATTCATGAGGGAATTTTTCTAACAGATGTTCTATCCCTACAATTTTAATAACTTCATTAATATCTAAAACTCTTTTTGATTTTTCCACTAAATGTTGACCTAATCTTATGTTGTCATAACAACTAAGAATAGGAATTAGCCCATATCTTTGATAAATATATGAAATATATTTTCTTCTTATTAAAACTAATTTTTTATCTGAGATTGTATTAATATCAGTGTTTTTTATATAACATTGACCACTTGTAGCTTTATCAATTCCAGCTATTACATTTAATAAAGTTGTCTTACCACTACCACTAGGACCTAAGATTACAGTTATTTCACCCTTATTAATTTCTAAATTAATATTTTTTAAAATAACAGTTTTAGCAGAACCCAATTCTTTTACAGTCTTTTCAATGTTTACACATTTAATTTCAACATTACTATCTATATTAACTTTTTGGTTTGGTAGATCATTTCTTTTAGGTTGGTTTTCACTATTATTTTTTACAGACAAACTATTTTCTTTTTTATTGTTTACAAAAAGACCTGAAAATGACTTCTTTTTCTTTTCAGATTTCATAGCTTCTTTTTTATTTTTCTTTTCCAACTTAAGAGCTTCTTTTTTAGACTTCTTTTCTAATTTGCTAGTTTTGCTACTTAGTTTGATTAGTCTTTTATTTTTGTTATTAATAGTATTTGTGCTTTGCATAGTTATTTTTTAATTTATGTTAAACATATTTTTATATATTTTATTACTTGAGTTAGAAAAAATAGAATAAAACTTCTTTTTTTTCTTTTTATGAATTTTTTAAAAAGAAAAAACCAACCCTGAATAGAGTTGGTCTTATTTTTAATTTAAATGGTGGTTTCGGGCAGAATCGAACCGCCGACACACGGATTTTCAGTCCGTTGCTCTACCGACTGAGCTACGAAACCATAATGGCGGTCCTGACGGGAATCAAACCCGCGATCTCCTCTGTGACAGAGAGGCATGTTAATCGCTACACCACAGGACCATGGTTGCGGGAGCAGGATTCGAACCTGCGACCTTCAGATTATGAGCCTGATGAGCTACCAACTGCTCCATCCCGCGAACCTTGTATATTTGTTTAATTTTAAATGGCGGATGATGAGGGATTCGAACCCCCGCGCACATTTCTGCACCTTTCGGTTTTCAAGACCGATCCCTTCAACCAGGCTTGGGTAATCATCCATAATATAGGTATTGTTAACAATACCTTTGTAATTCTAACACAAAACGGTTAATTTTAATAATAAATGGTGGAGCTAACAGGACTTGAACCTGTAACCTACCGATTATGAGTCGGGGGCTCTAACCAGTTGAGCTATAGCTCCGAATGGTGACAGAGGAGAGATTCGAACTCTCGACACCTCGGGTATGAGCCGAGTTCTCTAACCACTGAGATACTCTGCCAAAATGGTCGGGATGACAGGATTTGAACCTGCGACCCCTTGGTCCCAAACCAAGTGCTCTACCAAGCTAAGCTACATCCCGAAAATAAAAATTAATTTTACTTTTAATTTTAATGGCGCACCCTATAGGAGTTGAACCCATAACCTTCTGGTCCGTAGCCAGACGCTCTATCCAATTGAGCTAAGGGTGCATACATGGAGGTGCCTGTCAGATTCGAACTGACGAATAAGGAGGTTGCAGCTCCTGACCTTACCACTTGGCTAAGGCACCAGTTAAGTAAAAAACACTATATTATTATATAATATTTTTACCTATATTAGTATATAAAATAACAAATTAAATTAATTGTTTGTTTAGTTTTTAAAAAGAGTAAATGATATGACCAAAGATTTTTTTATTTATGAAAATAAAAATAAATTAGGATTTAAAAATACTTCAAAAAATGTAGTTATTGAAAATAAATTTGATGAAGTTAAAGAATTTATTGGTTTCCAAACTTGAGTTAAAAACAATAATACTTGATCTTTTATTAATACAAATCAAGAATTATTACTAAAAAAACAATTTAGTGATCTTTTATATTTTGAAAAAGATTTTTCAGTTGTAAAAGATGAAAAAACCAATTATTTAATTAATAATTCAGATCTATCAATTAAAAAAATACCTTATGAAGTAATAGGTTTTAATGAAAACATTTTATTAGTAAAAGAGAATAACAACTTATTTTATTTAGATTGTGAGCTAAATAAAATAAATAACTCTAAATATTCAAATGCCTTAACTTTTATTGATGGCTTTGCACCAGTATGTATTAATTCAAAGTGAGGAATCATAAATAAGTTTGGAAAACAAATCATAGATTTTAAATATGATGATATGAAACAAAATGGAGCTAATCTATTTAAAGTCCAAAAAGACCAAGAAACTTTTTTTATAGACCTACATGATAATAAGTACTTAGAAACATTAATTAAGAAATATAAAATTTGAGATTATTTTAGTGATGATGTAATTACTTTTGAATATAAAGGTAAATGAGGGGTAATGAATGATTTTTTTGAAATTTTATTTTATAAAAAAGTAGATAAAATTTATCCCTTTGAAGAAAACTATGCAGTTTATTTAAAAGATAATAAGTATGGAATATTATCAAAAAGAGGAAAATTAGTAACAGGAAATATATTTGAAAAAGTTCTGTGAAAAGATGGTTCTTACTTTTTTGTTAAAAAAGATAATCAATGTAATTACTTTTCATTAGAAGATAAAAAACTAATTTATTAAGCCTTGTTTAAGAGATATAAAAACTCAAAAATACAATTAATATTTTTGAGTTTTTTAATTAATTATTTACAAGATTTAAATTAAGCTGATTGAACATCTTGTGAAGTATCTTGTTGTGAAGCATCTTGTTTCATCTCAACTTTTTTATTTTTTCTATTTCTTATTAAAGTCATCACTAACTGAATTCCATATCCACTTGCTATAAATAGAACATAACTTATTAAAATAATTGTGTTTTCTTGACTTCAAGAGTGAGCAATAACAAATGGGAATAAGAAAACAATTAGAGCTAATAAAATTGCAGCCATTGCAACAAAGTAAATTATTTGTTCTCAAATTGGAATCTTAACTTCTTTTTTTCTATGAAGTAATAGTGCAGTAACAAAAGTTAAAAAGTATTGTAATAAAAATGCAACACTGCCAAGTTCTATTACAGAACTAAAGAAATCTTCAATTGATAAAAGAGTTGGTATTAATCAAAAAATGATCATGGATGCAATAGTAACAATTGCACTAAATCAAATAGCATTACGATATTCATCTCTTTTATTCTTTTTAGTTAACCATTTAAATAAAAATCCATCTTCTGCTAATGGAACAAGTTTTCTAGAAGTTGAAATACTAATAGAAATTTTTGAAGAGATACCATTGAAAAGTAATCCAATTACAAATAATCAAATCCCTGTAGCCCCTAATACTGTTTGAAATATTTGACTAAAGTTACGTAAATTTGTTCTACCTGTTCCTAGCATTACAATGTAGAAAACAAAATAGAAGGTTAAAATGAATGCAAATGAGATCATTAAGATCTTTCTAAAATTTTTAAATTTTACATCTTTTGATAAAGCCGATACATCTTCAATCCCACCAAATGCATACATAAATGAAATTACATTTGCAAAAATACTATATGCAATCAATTTACTATTTGTATTGTTTTGAGTAATTTGAATATCAAATTTATTTTGTACTGATAAATAAACAGTGATTATTAAAGCTGTTAATAAAATAGCTCATTTAACAATTCCAGAACCTAAAATTACATACTTATTTAATTTAAGTCCAAGAGTTGAAATCAGAATAAGAATAATAAAAATTAAAACTGATACTGCTCTTATTATTCAAATGATAGTTTCATCATTTGTTAAGTATGAAGCTGCAGAAGCTAAAAACAATGGAGAAGATGATGCCAATATTGGTCCTTGAATATATTGATTTCATCCTACAAAAAAACTAAAGTGTTTGTTATTAAGTTTCTTTGCATATGCATAACTTCCACCATATTCATTTTTATAGTTGTTAGCCATTCTAGAAAAAACTAAACTAACCCCAAATGTAATTAATGCTGTTAACAGCATTGTGATAATTCCATAAATATTTAAATTTATTAAACTGATTATTGTTGTTATGAAACCAAACCCTACTATATAGTTGATAGTAAAAAAGGTAAATGATTTCTCATTAAAATTTTTTGTCATATTAAATCCCTAGTAACTGAAAATAAAAATTTATTAAATAAAGTAATAAGAAAAATTAGATTAAAACTTGAGTTAAAAATCTAATAATTAAACATTTTAAAAAATTGATATAAATTAAAAATAAACAAAATAAAAAATGTTATTTACAGCAACAGCAGCAACAACAATCAGTTAAATAAAAATAAAAGTTTTTATTATTTTTCATATATAAAATTAAAACCTTTCATTTTTCAAACTCTAATAAATATAGCATGAAAATGAAAAATATGAAAAAAAATAACAAAAAATTATTTAGAAAAAATTTTGTTCTTAAACAATCTTAATGTTTTAAAATAAACCTATTATTCTATAAATAATCAAATACATAAAATTGTAATATTGGATAAAATACCTATATGCATTCTTGAATTTTAATAACTGCTGTTGTTTTGTTTTTTATTTCTTCCGTTTTTTTGGGTGGTATTATTTTTGTTTATGTAAAAAACTATAAATGTAAACAAAAAGAAAACTGATTAAAAAAAGAAGTTAATGAGTTATTGGAATATAACTTTGAAAAAATTAATATCCCAATAGATCACATTAGTTTTTCAAGTCAAAAACCTGAATTTGAAAGTGTACAAGAATTTTTCAATAAATTTGCTTATAGATTTAATGAAAAAGTAAATGATATTAAAAATGCTATATATCTAATTCCTAAAATGCTAACTAACTATGATTGAAAAAGTTTTTCAATTTTATATGATGAGATTAGTTATGAAATATTAATTCAAAAGAAATCATTAGCATCAGTTTTTGAACTTCATCAAAACCTTCTAAAATATAGAGACTACATAAGTTATATTCTTGTTTCATATAGAGAAAATGGTTGAGATCTAATTAATTTCTTTAATAAAAATTTATCTGATAAAAATGACAAAATTAAAGAAGTTAGAACAAGAATTAAAGACTTTAAAAAATGTACAGTTGAATTAAATGATTGTATTGAAAATTATGATATTAATAACTTTTTAAAAGCATTAGATAATATTAATAACTCATTAATAAAACTAGTAAAAGTAATTAATGAAAACTACATAATGAGAAAACAAAATAATTACATTAATTATTCAATTAATGAAATTAAAAACATTATTAATAAAAACCATCAAAATATTAAAAGCTCTATAGTTAACCATTCCCAAAAAGAAATAACAAGGGTAGAAAACAATAGGAATTACTTAAATTCAAACATAAATAATTTAAGTGATAACGACATTGAAAAAATAACAACTTCATTAATTAAATCATTGTCTAAAGTTAAAAAAGTTTTAAATATTACATTTAAATCAAATGAATTTTTTAATCAAAATAAATCAGATATTGATAAAGCATTCCAAAACATGATTAAACTAGTTCCTTTGATCTTAAAAACATTTGATAAAATTTTTACTAACTTTTCTGAAGATAGAGAAATCAAAGATTTAATTATTAAGTCTAATTATTCTTTTTCAAACATATTAAGTAAGCTAAATAATTATTTTGCTACTTCTAATAAAAACAACTATAACCCTGGAGAATTATTGGAAAGTGCAAAACAAATTATTGAAGAGATTATTGAAGCATTATCATTAGCTGACAAAATAGTTTTAGATGTTGATAAAAAATATGATTATTCTAAAAAAATACTAAATGACATAACAGCTAATAAATTAATCCTTACTCAAATGAAGGCTTTTATTATTGAGAATAATATTAATGTTGAAAACCACATTATCTTAATTGATAAATTAAATCGTGAATTAGATAATATTGAAAATAAATTCTTCAATGAAAAATCAAATAACTTAGAATATAACTTTGCTTTACTAAGTGAAACAAAAGGTGAAATATCTGCTTTAGAAATGAACTTATCAAGACAAGAATTAATGAAAGCATATATAGAAAAAATGATTAATTACTCTTGTTTGCAAATGGTTCAAGATGAAAGCATTAAATACAAATTAGCTAAACCAATTCAAATGTACAATGAAGGTAAATACAAAGAAAGTGCTAACTTATTGTTAAGTCAAATGAAAAAATAGAAATAGTTACAATTTCAGAAAACTCCAATTAGAAATATCTTATTATTTTTAATTGGAGTTTTTATTATGATAAAAAAATCATTAAAAAAGACTTGAAATAAAGTTCTAAAACAAAGGATATTTAAACTTATTTTAATAAAATAATTAACTAGTAATCTATAAACAACTTAAAGCACAACATTAGACTATAAAAAATTAGGTTAAAATTCAACCTAATTTTAAATAGGATAACACTAATATTTACAACAATTAAAAATCCTATTGAAAATTAAATATAGTTTATTTCAAAATCAAATAGGATATATTAAAAAATAAATTGTTGTAAAAAATTTGAATGCTTAAACCATAAATTGTGTTTCATTCAAAAATAAGTACAATAACCCAATTTAGTCTATTTCAGCTAATTCTCTTACAACTGTTGGACACTTCATGATTCTAGAAACATCTTTTTTTAACTGAGACACATCTGTTTTTAATTCAAGAATATCGGCTTTAACTTCAACCATATCAGTTTTCAGTTGAGCAACATCTGTTTTTAATTCAGATACATCACCACTTATTGTTTTAAGTTGTTTAAGAATTTCTTCCAAAATGTCTGGAGATGGATTGTTTTCTCTAATCATGATATTCCCTTCAATTGATTTTGCTTTAAATTTCACTGTCTTAACTCTTTCGTTGGTTTCTTATCAATATAAGAATCAATCACTTTCTCACTATAATCTTTAAGATTTACAGTTTCAGAATCTCTAATTCTACTGATTAAAACACTTGTTTTCATATTTCCACTGAAAGAGTCATAGTATAAATTCGTTTTTTAAAAATAGATATTCTATTAAATAATATGTTAATACACATTAATTAATCAATATTATTTTCAACAATTTTCATAAAACCAAATCACCAGCAATAAAAAACACCCAATAAATTGGGTGCCTATTAATTAGTCTATTTCAGATAATTCACTTACAATTGTTGGACACTTCATGATTCTAGAAACATCTTTCTTTAACTGAGTAACATCTGCCTTAACTTCAACCATATCAGTTTTCAGTTGAGCAACATCTGTTTTTAATTCAGATACATCACTACTTATTGTTTTAAGTTGTTTAAGAATTTCTTCCAAGATATCTGGAGATGGGTTATTTTCTCTAATCATGATATTCCCCTCAATTGATTTAGCTTTAAATTTGACTGTCTTAACTCTTTCATTAGTTTCTTGATCAATATAAGAATCAATCACTTTTTCACTGTAATCTTTAAGATTTACAGTTTCAGAATCTCTAATTCTATTAATGAAAACACTTGTTTTCATATTTCCATTGAAAGAGTCATAATATATTTTTAAAATAAATATTCTATTAAATAATATGTTAATACACATTAATTAATCAATATAGCTTTTAAAATTAAAATAAAAAATAATTGGCAAAAATGAAAAAACACCCAATAAATTGGGTGCTTATTGACTAGTCTATTTCAGCTAATTCTCTTACAATTGTTGGACACTTCATGATTCTAGAAACATCTTTTTTTAACTGAGACACATCTGTTTTTAATTCAACAATATCTGCTTTAACTTCAACCATATCAGTTTTCAGTTGAGCAACATCTGTTTTTAATTCAACAATATCTGCTTTAACTTCTACCATGTCAGTTTTTAGTTGAGCAACATCTGTTTTCAGTTCAGATACATCGCTACTTATTGTTTTAAGTTGTTTAAGAATTTCTTCCAAAATATCTGGAGATGGATTATTTTCTCTGATCATGATATTCCCCTCAATTGATTTAGCTTTAAATTTGACTGTCTTAACTCTTTCATTAGTTTCTTGATCAATATAATAATCAATTACTTTTTCACTGTAATCTTTAAGATTTACAGTTTGAGAATCTCTAATTCTATTAATGAAAACACTTGTTTTCATATTTCCATTGAAAGAGTCATAATATAAATTTTTATTTGTTGATTCAGCATTAGTAGTTTTAATGCTTTTTTTCAAATTATTTTGCATATATTTACCTTTCTGTTTAATAACTAAGTTTAAGAAAACTTCTTAAAACACATAGCTGAGTCTGCAAACAAAATTAGTAAATATATAAACTAATTATAAATTACAAATTACATAATATGTGTTTATTGTTGAAAAAAAATTCTGTTTTTCCACCAAATGAAGATCCTAAATGTTATTAAACTTTAAGAATTTGTATTGTTGTATTGACACAAATCTTTTAAATTTATTTTAGTTGAAAAATCAAAGACTCAATGATGATGTATAAAAGAACAATTTCATTTAAAAACATCAATAATGATAGGTGCTAGACCAAGTAGTCATTAAAAATTTCTTTGTTGCTCTATCATATGTCAATACACTATATTAATGTTAATTTTTGGGGCCAATGTCATAAAAAATGCAGTAATTTTTATGAAAAATTAACTTAAATTGCAAAATGATATAGGAAAATAATATTCCAAAAAAATAATCCAAATTTTAATCAATATAAAAAAATAGGAATTAAACCTATTAATTTAATTACTGTTAAAAAACAAAAAATAATAATTAACTAGTTTTTGTATAAATAGATAGTATTTTAGAAATATCAGTTCTTTATACTAACATATTCAATAAAAATGACATTATTCACCAAATAAATACACTAAACTTGTTAGATACATTTGTCTAAATAAATTAGTTAAAACCAAAATACTGATAAACTGTAAAACATTTAAAATATTCTATAAATAAATCTGAAATAAAAGTATTTAAAAACAATTCACTTACTTTTGTTACTAGATAAAATCAAAAAGTTAATTTGTGCTGTGAATACAATTAAAACATTGATAGAAATATCATAAAAATATTTGTGGTAACAGATGAGATTGAATTTGTTAACAATTTATCTAAATTAATTTAACAAAAAAATAAAAACCCTATTAGAAAATGAAATATGAAATTATTTCAAAATCCAATAGGTAATAGTAATTAGATTAAATAAACTTATTATAAAAACTACAAATGTTTAAACCGTAAATTGACCATTACCCAATATTAGTACATTACCAATAAGTTCATCTCCTAATACTGATTATCAAAGCTTTAAAACTAGTGCATTGATTTCTCTGTATTTATTGCTTCATTAAATAGTTTTTTTTCTTTTTCAATTAACTTAATTTCTTTTTCTTTCTCTTCAGCTTCTTTCAATTTCCCATTCATTTTCAATTCACGAACTTCTATTTTTTTATCTTCAATTATTTGTTTGAATTGATGGTTTCTTAATTCAGTTAAAAGAGTAATCCCTTCTGATAATATTTTTTCTTCAAAAGAAGGGTCTTTCTCCCTAATAGAAGAAGCATCCCTTTTTATATCAGGTAAGTTATTTATTTTTAAATATCTATTTAATTCACCATTAAAAAAATCTTTGTGAGTTCCATTCAATTTATCAGAATTAATAATTTGATTACAAATATCCTCAACATCATATGTTTTATTTTTAAGATTTTCTCTCAAAATTTCTATAACTATCCTATGCACTCTATATACAACTGCATCTTCATTTTTTGGATTAATAAAAACTAAATATCCTAAGTATTTGAAATACATTTCTGCTAACTCTTTTGAGAACAACATATTTAAAAACAAGGTTTTTTCTTGTTCTTTTAGTTTGGTTATTTCTCGTTCTTTTATTGGATTTTTAATTTCAACAAAAAGATTATTTTCTCTATTTGATCCCTTTCCAACTTCATTATCTATTGCACTATCTATAGCTTGTTTTAATTCATTAGAAAAGTGGATGAAGTTTTTGTTTTTATTATTTTGAAAATTTTTACCAGTACCTTTGATGGACTTCTTTGCTTTTTCATCAAGAAGTGATTGAAGTTCAGGGACATCAATTTCAAAAAAGTCACAAATCATTTTCTTATCTTCTGTAAAGAATTTTTGGTTATAAGCAAAGTCACTTATCATATCAACAATTGAAGATAATTCAATTTTTTTATCTTTATAAGATAAATTCATTTGTTTAAGTTTTTCAATTTGATATTCAACAAATCCTATTTGGTCATTAATAATTTTCAAACATTCTTCTTTTGGTAATTGTCTTGAAAGTTCATCAACATCTTTAAATTTTTTACTATATGGTCTTACCAAAAAAATATCAAAATTATTTTTAGTTAACTTTTCATAAAGTGATATTGTTGCTTCATTACCAGCATTATCATTATCCAAACATAAAATAATTCTTTTAATGTTTTTATATTTCTTAATAATATTAATTTGATTAATTGTAAATGCTGTCCCCATAGATGCAATTACATTTTCAATTCCTAATCTTCTAAAAGCAAAAACATCCATGTAACCTTCAACTATAAATATTTCTTCATATTTTGTTTTATCAAAAGCAAACAGGTTAAATAATATATTTTCTTTTTGGAATACAGTAGTAGTTTTAGTATTTATATACTTAATTTTTTCATTTGGACTAATTGTTCTCCCTGAAAAACCTGCAATATTACCAAATTCATTTTTAATTGGAATTATTAATCTATCATGAAAAAAATCTATGAATTCATTCTTATCTGTTAAAGAAACTAATCCAGCATTTAGAAGTTGATAGTTATCAATATTATGATTACTTTTTGTTGATTCAAATAAATTCAACAAATAATCTCTTGGAAGTTTTGGAGCAAAACCAATTTCATAAAACTTAATTAGTTCATCATCAATATGTCTGTCTTTTAAATATTGCAAACACTTAATATTTTCTTTTGCATATAAAGTATTGTTATAGTAAAAACTTGCTTTTTTGTTAGCATTATAAATTTTTTGATCTTCTTCATTAACTTTAGAAGTTGAATTTATATATCTATCTAAATTAGGATCAGTAATATTAAATATGGTTTTAAATTCTTTAATTGCTTCAGTATAAGTAATTTTCTTATACAACATAATAAATCTTAAAGAATCACCACCAGTATTACATGTAAAACATTTGAAAACATTTTTAGATGGAGATACTGAAAGTGAAGGATTTCTATCAGCATGAAAAGGGCAAATAGCTTTATAGTCATTACCCTTTTTTGAAAGTTGTAAATAATGTTGCACTACATCAACAATACTATAACTTTTGACTAAATCAGATATTCAATTATTATTAGTAGTATTATTTTGCATTTTTGAATAGTTCTTGTACTTTTGATAAATCTATATCTTTAATTTTAATTCTAATTTGTTTCATGCTGTCTCTATCCCTAATTGTTACACACTCATCTTCTAAAGTATCGAAATCTACTGTTATACAATATGGAGTACCAATTGCATCTTGTCTTCTATATCTTTTACCAATTGAACCAGAAGAATCATATGTACAAATATTTGAAAGAATCAAATTATTAAATATTTCTTCAGCCTTATCATTCAATTTATTAGATAGTGGAAGAACAGCAAATTTATAAGGAGCTAATTCTGGAATAAGTTTTAAAACAACTCTATTATTTTCTTCATCTATTTTTTCTTCATCATAAGCATCAATTAGTATTGCATATAATAGTCTTTCTACACCAACAGATGGTTCAATAACTGAAGGAACAAATTTTTCTTTAGTTTCTTCATTTAGATATTCTAGACTTTTTTTAGATAAATTTTGATGAGCTGTTAAATCAAATTCCCCACGATCTGCTAGCCCTCATAATTCACTATAACCATGTGGAAAGTTATATAAAAAATCTACAGTTCTACTAGAGTAGTGAGCTAATTCTTCTTTAGGGTAATCAATAATTTTTATATTGTTTTCATGAATTTTTAAAGTTTTAAATAAGAATGTTTTAATACTTTCTAAGAAGTTATCAAAAACCTTAGGACTATCTTTTTTATCACAAAAATATTCAATTTCCATTTGTTCAAATTCTCTAGTTCTAAAAATAAAATTACCTGGTGTAATTTCATTTCTAAAAGCTTTACCAATTTGGCCAACACCAAATGGTAATTTTTGTCTTTGGGTTCTTTGAATGTTTTTAAAATTAATAAAAATACCTTGAGCTGTTTCAGGTCTTAAATAAACTAAATCTTTTTTATCATCAACAACACCAATTGAAGTGTCAAACATTAAATTAAATTTTCTAATTTCAGTTCAATTAGATTTCTTACAATTAGGACATTTTATTTTATTGTCTGAAATGATTTTTATCAAAGTATCAGAATCTGTTTGTTCATTAATTTCTTCTTTAGTATTTTCTAATATCAATTTATCAGCTCTAAAACGTGACTTACATTCTTTACAATCAATTAAAGGATCAGAAAAGTTATCAATATGACCTGAAGCCTTTCAAACTAAAGGGTTCAAAATAATATTAGTGTCAATTAAATGCATTTCTTTTTTAGAGTAAATAAAGTGTTTTAATCATAAGTTTTTTAAATTATTTTTAATTAAAGAACCTAAAGGTCCAAAATCTCAAGCATTTGCTAAACCATTGTAAATCTCAGAATTTTGATAAACAAATCCATAATTCTTAAAATGATTAACTATTGTTTCTTGATCAATTTTTTTACTCATATTTGTCTCCTATCATATACACTATTTAATTAAATAAATAATTGTACAAATTAAACCCTGAATGATAATTAATATAATCTGTTAGTATTCTTAGTGAAATTTTTTGATAAATTTGTTCATACTTAATAGCAGAATTAAATTTATTTTTATTCACTAAATATAACAATTCTATTGCTGATGCAGAAATTTTGTAATCTGATTGATAATGATCTTTACAAACAAATCCAAAATCATCATTTGAAAAAGAGTATATATTTTTACTATTGCAATGACTACATCCATTTAAGTTTAATTTAATACCTAAATATTTTGACATTTTAATTAATATATTAATAATCAAAATATTGTCAAATTCCTTTCCAAATTCTTTCAAAATTCTTCCTAAATTCTTTACCTCTTCAAAAACTGAAATTCCTTTGATTTTATTTTTATAGATAATTGCATTTAATAGTAACAAAGGAGTCCTAGTACTTATATCAATATTGTTTTCCAGTAATACCACTTTTTTAAGTTTACCAAGTTTATTTTCAATGTCCCTAGAAGCAAAAAACATAAACTCAGATAAGCATCCATAAAATAAGTTCCTAGCATTCTTTGATAATATTTTTTTTGTACCCAAAGCAATAACAGAAAAAATATTACCATGTTCATTAATAAATGCTAATACTTCATCAAATAATTGAAAATCTTGTCTATGAATTAAAAAACCATTTGTTTTTATTTCAGACATTATTTTTTATACCCTAACTCTTTAATTTGAGTTTCATTATTTCTTCAATCTTTTTTCACTTTAACATATGAATTAGTAAAGATCTTACAATCATAAATATCTGATAATCTTTCTCTTAATGAGATATTTATTTTTTTAATCATTGAACCACCTTTACCAATAATAATTGGTTTTTGAGATTCTTTTTCAACAATGATTGAATAAACTATTGTTAATAAATTCTTATCTTGTTCATATTTCATTTCATCTATCAAAATAGCTACACCATAAGGAATTTCTTGTCTAAAAGAATTAATAATAATTTCTCTTATCAATTCAGAAACAAAAAACTTATCTGAAACTTCCTTTTTAAGTAATTCCAAATCCTTTTTTTCACCCTCATATTCTTTAATATGTTCTTTTATTGTGTTTAGTAAAACACTTACATCTTCTTTACTTTTAGAATTTATTTCTAAAACATTTGTAAAATCAAACATTTTAGAAATAGATTGTTTTGCATTTTTAATTTCTTCTTCTGATTTTAAATCTCTTTTATTTAGTACTAAAACTACATTGTTACAATTAAAATCTTTTAATACTTTTAAACACTCTTCATCTTCAGAATCAAAGTCTCTTGATAAATCAAATAAAAATAAAACCAAATCGC
The DNA here is from genome assembly GCF_000011225.1 of Malacoplasma penetrans HF-2. NCBI lineage: Bacteria > Bacillati > Mycoplasmatota > Mycoplasmoidales > Mycoplasmoidaceae > Malacoplasma > Malacoplasma penetrans. The sequence continues at coordinate 438,869 of NC_004432.1, read as the reverse complement.
TCTTCTTTAAAGACGCTTTAACTTGTGAATTTAAAAATAAATCTAATTTATTTTTAGGATTATGTAATCCTGGTGTGTCAATAAAATTAATAACACAATCTTCTATTGAGTCATATGATATTTCAATCATATTTCTAGTAGTTTGTGGTTTATTAGAAGAAATCACAACTTCTCTTTCAAAAATATTATTTAATAGTGTTGATTTGCCTACATTTGGTTTTCCAACAATTGATACAATTCCATATTTCATATATTTACCTATTATTAAAAATGTCTATAAATTTTGGAATAAAGATTAATAGTCCTACAATGATTGCCATTAAAGAAAAAACTAAAGCAGTAGCAGCTGCAGTATCTTTGATTTTACTGGCATCAACATTATATTTAAAAGATATGGTGTCAACCAAGTTTTCAATAGCAGTATTGATTAGTTCCATTCCAATAACTAATGAAATTACCATAGTTAGAATAATCCAATCTATGGTTTGCATTCTGTCATTAATAACAGCAGCAATAATTAAAACAACTACAGAAAATATTAAATCTACCATTAAAGATTTTTCTTCTCTTACTGCAACAAATAGACCTCTAAAGGCATATTTAAATTTCCTTGCAAAAGATATAAACTTATTATTTGTTCTAATCATTAACGCTACCTAATCCACATAATTTTAATACTTGATATTGCTTTCCAAACATAATTTTGGCTTCATCTTCTTCTTCGTGATCATATCCAAGTAAATGATAAATTCCATGAGAAACTAAAAAGCCTAGTTCCCTTTCAAAAGAATGTTTGAATTCTTCAGCTTGAGAAACAACTTTTTCATAACTTAAATAGATCTCGCCAAGTAAAGCCGTTTTTAATAATCCTTCTTCCCAAAAAGAAAAAGATATAACATCAGTTGGGTAGTCTTTATTTCTATATTGTTTGTTTATTTTTTGACTTTCATTATTATCTATTATGTGTAATTCAAAAATTATTTTATTTTTTAGTTTTTCTTCTATAAAAATAAATTTTGAAACTTTTTTAATTAAACTAATATCTTTTTTACTTAAGAATTTTTTCTCATCAAAAATTTGAACATCAAACATATTTTCCAACTAATTTTTCTATCTATATTTAATGATAAATTATTTTAGTTAAATTCTTTTAAATTGATTTGATTATTAATATTAAAAAATACATTCTTTATCTTTTAAAGTAAAGAATGTATTAATTATTATTTATATAAACTTTATGCTTATTAGTTAACAAACAATAAATTTTTATTTAGTTTTATCAAATGTTTTTAGTTGTTTTAATTCGTCAATTATCTGATTAAAATTACCATCAAAGTTCAAAGTACTTGCAACTAAAGTACCTTCAACTATTGGGGCATCTGCAATTATGATTTTACTTTTATCAATTGATTCATCTTCAATTAAATCAATTGCTAACTGAGAATTTAAAATGGATGATCCTAAATCACAAAATACAAAAACACCTTCATTACCTTTAATGTTGTTTTCAATAGCTTCTTTTATTTTGATTGGATCAGAACCAAATGTATTTTTATCTAGTCCACTGCAATTAATTATTTCAAAATTATTTTTCTTCATTTCATTACATAGTTTAATAATTTCTTGTCCTAATAAAAAACTATGTGAAACTACAATAATACCAACCATATATTACTCACCACTTAAAGATTTATAAATTGTGTTAATAATTAAATAACTTGAAACTGAACCTGGATCTAAAGACCCTAAACTTCTATCTTTTAAATATGATGCTCTACCTCTTGTTGCAATAATATTTTGAGTAGATTCTTTTCCTTCAAAAGCTTTTGCATCCATTTCTTTAAAACATTCTACTATATCTTTATTTTCTTCGACTGCTTTTTTGAATGCTTGTTGTGCTGGAACTAAAGTATCCAACATTGTTTTTTCACCAACTTGAGAATTTCCTCTAGTTTTTATTGCTTCTATCATTTGGTTAAAAATTTCAGCAATTTGGTTGCCATCAACTATATTATCAATTTGTTTTAAAAATGAACTTGCTTTTAAAAAAGCAGATCCATATAAAGCACCACTTGCACCACCAACATTAGAAATTAATACCATTGCAATTTTATTAAGTATCTCATTTGGTTTTAAACTTTTAAAAGTTTCTATTTGTTCTTTAATTTTGCTAAAACCTCTAGCTAAATTAATACCATGGTCACCATCACCGATTTCTCTATCTAAATCAGTTAAATAATCTTTGTTTTCAATAATAACATCACAAACATTATTAATAATTCCTATAATATCCATAATTCTTTTTAACCCTTTTTAAATGCAATTGTATCAGCTTTATAATCTAATAATTCTTTAAGTTCTTTATCTAATTTTACTAAAGTTATAGAAAAGCCTGCCATATCAAGAGAAGTCATATAGTTACCTACATTTGTATCATATACTTTTACATTTTTATTTTTTAAAACAGATTGGACACGGTTACCAATAATGAATAATTCCATTAATGTTGTAGAACCTAATCCATTTACTAAAACAGCAACATCTTCTTTTTCTTTATTGTCAAGCTCTGATAATAATTTATCTAAAATGAAATCAACATATTCATTAACTGATTTAATCTTTTCTTTATGAGTTCCAGGTTCACCATGAATTCCAACACCAATTTCAATTTCATCTTCTTTTAATTGAAAGCTATGTTTACCACTTGTTGGCACATAACAAGAATATAAAGACATTCCTAAAGTTTTAATTCTTTTAACAAGTCTATTACCCAAAGTTTCTAAATCATTTAATGAATATCCTTTTTCAGCAGCTGCTCCTAAAATTTTATGAACAAAAATTGTACCAGCAATCCCTCTTCTTCCAATTGAATAAGTACTATTTTCAACTGCTATATCATCATCTACAACTACTTTTTTAACTTCAATATTTTCATTTGATGCCATTTCACTTGCCATATCAAAATTCATTACATCACCACTATAATTTTTAATAATTAACAAGACACCTTTATTAGCATCAGTTGCTTTAATAGCTTCATATACTTTATCTGCACTTGGTGATGTAAATACTTCTCCACAAACTGCTGCATCTAGCATTCCATAACCTACATATCCTGCATGAGCAGGTTCATGACCACTTCCTCCACCACTTATCAAAGCAACTTTATTTACTTTTTTATTTGCTCTCACAATTACAGGTAAATCATTTAGTTTTTTAACATATGAAGGATATGAAGATACAATTCCATCAACCATTTCACTAACTATATCATTTGGATTATTTATTAATTTTTTCATTATTTCTCCTTAAAATTAATTTTTATATTAATTACTTAAATTATATTGCTGCTCATATCCTTAGAATTAAATAAAAAATTTTATAATTAACCTAAGATTTTTGAAATAAATTTTCAGATTTATCAATGAAAAAATTAATCAATTCAAATGAAATAGTTTTTTGCTTAACTGAATTAATAAAAAAATATTCTTTATCAAATTTAGATAAAGAATATTTTTTAAAATTAGTTTAGATAACCAATAATTTCAAAATCAATTTTCTTTGTTTCTTTATTAGCATCAACAACTCTTATTTTTACCTTTTGTCCCAAAGAGATTACTCTATTTTTATTTCTACCAACATATGTTAAATCTTTTTGATTAAACACATAATAATCATCTTTTATAAACATAGGTTTAACTAAACCTTCAATAGTGTTTTCTAATTGAACAAATACACCGAAGTTTGTAATATAACTTACAAACCCATTGTATTCACATCCAATTTTTTCTTTCATATATTCTGCAAACTTCATAGCATTAACATCACGTTCAGTTTCAACAGCTAATACTTCACATGAATTTGCCTTTAAACAAAAATCATCTAAATTACACAAGATATAATCTTTTTCTTGCTCTGAATAATTTTCAGGTTCATAAACAAACATTCTTAATAAGTAATGAACAATCACATCAGCTAATCTTCTAATTGGAGAAGTAAAGTGTGTGTAATTACTAATTGATAAACCAAAGTGACCTAAATTTGCTGTTTGATATTTAGCTTTAGCCATTGTTCTTAATAAGATCATATTAATTAAATCTTTATTAGGATTATTTTTATTTTTTTCTAATCACTTACTAACAGTATTTGGTTTTCAACTAGTTAAATTTCTATCATAGATAAAACCAATTTTGTCTGCTTCAATTTTGAAATCATTAATTCTTTTTTCTTCTGGTTTTGCATGGACTCTATAAACAAAAGGAAGGTTAGGGCATAATTGGTGAAACTTTAAAGTTACAGCTTCATTTGCAGCAACCATGAAGTTTTCAATCATTTTTTGAGCAGGTCCAGTTTCTCTTATTACAACATCTTTAATTTTTTCATTTTCATCTAAAATGATTTTTGCTTCTTTAATATCAAAGTTGATGTATCCATCTTTTTCTCTTTTTTTATTTAAGTAATCATCTAGTTCAAAAGAAGTATTTAACATTTCATAAATTTCATCTGGAACTTCTTCTATTTTCTTTTTCAACTTAATGTAATCATTTACATTGTCATATGCAAATTTATATTTTGAAAAAATAATAGCTGGATAAACTTGAATATTTGTAAATTCACCATTTTTATCTATATCCATTTCACATACTTGTGCATATCTTTTTTCAAACGGATTCAATGAACAAATATTGTTAGATAGCTTATGAGGAAGCATAGGAATAACTTGGTTAACCAAATAAATTGATGTCCCTCTTTTTAAAGCAGACCTCCATAAGTTACTATGTAGTTTTACATAGTAACTAACATCAGCAATTGCTACATATAATTTATAAGTTCCATCCTTATTTTTAACAACACAAACTGCATCATCCATATCTTTAGAAGTAGCTGGATCTATAGTTACAAAATTAATATGAGATAAGTCTTTTCTTTTTGCATCTTCTTCTTGTGAGAACCCAAAATCAATTTTGCTAGTTTCTTCTTTTGTTTCTTCATCAAACTCAGGATCAATGTTATTGTCATAAACTATTGAAATAATGTCATTACCAACATCATCAATATGACCTAAAATTTTTGAAACTGAACAATAGATTACACCATCACTAATTCTTGCAATCTTAAATAAAACTTTATTTCCATTAACTAAATCACTTGAGTCATCCAATTCAATTTTTAGATTAATTTTTTTATCATCAGGAACTATTAGTTCAATTCCTTTTTTAAATTTATTTCTAGTAGGCTTAAGATAATATGTTCCAGTAAAAAAATCCCTGTCTCTTTCAATTATTTTTGTAACAACAGCATCTTGAAGATCAGGATAAGTATTTTTATCCATTAAACAAATTTCTACTGTGTCATTATTTAAAGCAGAATTCAGATTCTTTTTATTAATATAAGCAAATGATTCTTTTTCATCTTTTATTTTGAAAAAGGCATCAGCTTTACCATTGATAATTATAGTACCTACAAAGGTTTGACCATCTAATATCTTCCCATTTGTATAACCTAAAATTAATTTTCCATTATTTAATTTTTCAATGAAAAAATTATCAGTTAAATAATCAATTGCAGAATAGACTGCACTTCTGTTTCCATAGTTTAGCTTTTTAAATAATATATTGATAGGAATAGGTTTTCCATTTTGATCTTTTAAAATATTTAAAATTTTTGACTCTAAAGGACTTAGTGTATTAATTTCTCTTTTATACATAATAAAAAATTAAGTAGTAAAGTGAATAACAAGTCCAATTACTATAAGTACTAATATTAGTACAAATAGAACAAACTGCATTATCTTTACAATACCTCTATCCTTTGTTTTTTTAAACAACTCTATATCATTACCAGACATTGGTGTAATACCACCAGTATTTCCATGTCCTGATAATAACACAGCAATTACAAATGAAACAATTGCTAATACATAAAAAATTATTTCTAAAGCTGACATGTTAACCTATTTACTTTTTAAAAACATAAAAATATTATAAATTAAAACTTTAATAAATACCAAAGTAATATACCTACATAGTAGAATTCAGAAAATTTAAAAAATTAATGTATAAATAGAATTTGTTCTATTTATACATTAATTCAATGCTTTTATCTTCTTTTATTTCATTTAAGTATGTTTCAAAAAATTTAGAACATTCTTTTTTACTTTCTGCTTCATCAGACAAATTGAAATAGAAATAAATATTTTTTGATTCAACTGAAAAGTTTATATAATCAACAATTAATTCATAATCATCACTTTTTAAAGATTTTTTAATATCAACAATTAAGTAATTTCTTCTTTCATTTATAAAAGATCTAATCCTCATAAATTGTTCTATAGATAATCCCATCTCTGGTGGTGAATTTATATCTGTTTCAATATCATCAACTTTTTTTGTTATTGTATTTAATTTTTGAGACATCACAAATAATGTTTCAGCTAGTTTATTTTCATTCTCAGAAAGTTTTAAAATTCTTTTATTTATCTCAGTAATAGATTTATAAGATTGTTTTTCATGAGATATCAAATCTTTAATCTTATTATTTAAATTTTCTTTTTCATTGTCATTTGAACTATTTGTTAAATTAAAAGAATTTTTCTCTAAAGGCATTCCTCTATTTTCTTTTGACTGGTAATTTCTTGTTTCACTTAAAAACTTTTCAATTCCTTCTATCTTTTTAAATAAAGCATTAAAGGCTATTTCTGTTTTTTTAATTCATTCATTAAGTTTTTCATTTATATCAAATTCACCCTGACAAAGTTTATAGATAACATCAGCATTAAATTCAATCAGTTCTTGAAAGCCTAAAGTCTCTTTTACACTTGATTTCAATTTACTAATTTCTTTTTTAAAGACTCCTGTAAAATTTGCAGCAAGCTGTTCTAAAGACCCTATTTTTTCTTTTAATTCATCTATTTCTTTTTCAAAGTTATTTTCTTTATTACTATTGTTATTATTTTTGTTTTTTCAATCCATAAATACCAACCTAAGTTATATGCACTTTACTAATATAAATAAATCTACTTGATAGATTTCTTTCAATTTTCTTTATCTTGTCTATTTTTTATAATTTCCCTTTTTCTTTCTGCTCTTCTTGCAAAATGTAAAATTCCAAAAGATCCTATAGACAATATCAAGAACATTAATCCAAATGTAAACCCTACAACTCTAGGAGTAAAATTATCAGTAGAATTTAATTCTGATATTGATACATCTATATATGTATTAAATGTATTTAAAGTGTCCTGACTATTTTGTAATAAATTATCACCAGAAGTTTTAAATGTTGTTAAAGTAGTGTTGTAAGAAGAAACATAAGAATCACGACCATTATTATTAAAATCAGTTATTAAACTTGATAAAGATAATCTAGAGTTTGGATTTTGTAAACCATTCTCATTACAATAAGAATCTAACTCTTCATATGCTTTATTAGCATATTCAACAGTTTTATTTACTTTACTATAATTCATATAATGAGAACCTTCAAACCCAGAAAGAATCACACCAGTTACTCCAAGTGTGGCCAAAGAGCTTATAGTAATTATTTTGCTATTTTTCTTAAAAAATGTTTTTAAAGATAATTTAGTCATTTTGTTTCATCCAAATTCAATATTAAAATTGATTGTATTTATTTTCTCTCTTTTTCATACTTTTTATTTAATTTTTTTAAAAATAAAAAAATAGGTCTTAATATTTTAATGTTATTTTAAGGAAATTAAGTATGAAAAAAGAATCAAAGAAAATGAAAATTAAAAACCCTTTAAAAGGTCAATCTTGAAAAGAATTTAAAAAATTAGTTTCATCAAGAGGTAATTTAATTGACCTTGCAGTTGCATTAATTATAGGTACAGCTTTTACAGCAATTGTTACAAGTTTAGTAAATGACATCATTATGCCCTTAATTGGAGCAGCAGCTGGTAAAAGTTTAAGTGAACTTGTTTGATATTTAGATATTAATAATCAACCACATTTTTTACCGAATGGTGATATCAATCCACAAGCCATAATTATTAAATATGGTAACTTCTTACAAGTAATTATTAACTTCTTTATTATTGCTTTAACTATGTTTAGTGTTGTAAAAGCATACTTATCAATTAGAAAATCATATAAAAATAAATTCTATGGTTTCACATATGAAGAATACTTTGCTTTTATTAAAGAAGGCAAGAAAAGAAAAGAAATTAAATTATTAGCAATTGAAAGAGATCTAAAACTTAAAGAAAAAGAAGAAAAAGAAAAAGCTGAGAAAGAAAAGAATTCAGTTGAAAGTATTTTAAAAGACATTAGAACTATAATGGAAGAAAATGCTAAATTGTTAAAAGAAAATAATGATATATCAAGAAAAACAACTAAAACATTAAGATAATCCAAAATAACCAAATCCTATTTTAAAAATAGGATTTTTTTATCCACACAAATAGAAATAAAAAAACCTAATTTTTAGTTAGGTTTTTATATTAAATTATTTGCATGATTTAATTAGTTTAGATAATTCTTTTTCATCTATTACATTAGCATGATCAGAAACTAGTTTTTTATTTTTATAAACTCTATAAGTTGGCACAACTTCAACTGCTCATTCAGTATTACCATCTTCTTCTCAAACATCTAAAGATTCATCACTAATATTTACAAAAATAGCATCCTTAAATTTTTGCTTATCTAAAATTTCTTTGGTTTTAGGAATGTTATCAACACAGTATGGACATCAATCAGCATAAAAAATTACTAATTGATTTTTAACACTGTTACTTAATTTTGAATTAAGTTCATCTAGTTCTATAAAATTTATATTTTTTATCATTACTTAAATTATTCCTTACTAAATTATTTTCTAGCAAAAATGTTTCTTTTAACTTTACGTTGAGGACGTCTAATCATTTCAAAATTAGAAATAGTTGCAACACTCATAACTTCTTTACTTACTAGCTTATATGTTAATTTATATAATTCCATAATAATTAATGGAACAATTGCCAAAAATAAAGAAATTAAAATAATGATTCAGCCTTTACTTACTAATTCTTTTGGCATTCCAAATACTAATGCAACATCTGGTACAAAACTAACAAAAATAATTACACTAATACTAACTATTACAGCAGAATAAACTATTCAACATTTTTTAATACTTGTTTTAAAAATAGATTCATTAGACATTAAACTCAATGCATGAATTGAAACACCAGCACCCAATGTAATAAATGCAGCTGCACTACCTGCATATAATGAATTTAAACTTAAAGCATCTAATGATTGTTTTAATTGATGTCCTACACCAAACCAATTACGTTCACAAAATTCTACACCAATTGTAAATGCTACTAATCCTAAGAAACCAAATAAAACCCCTTGTCATAATAGGTTTCATCCCATTCTTCTAGCAAAGATACTTTCATACTTACTATAAGGACGTCTGTTCATTAAATCATCTGTTGTCCCTTGTATCCCTAACGCAATGGCTGGGAACCCATCAGTAACTAAATTAATTAATAAAAGTTGAGAAGCACTAAAGATATGTAAATCATAATTTGCTCCACTACTTTCAAGTAAAACATTATTGTATGCAAATTTAAATACTATAATCCCAATGAACATAATGATGATTTCAGCTAGTGAAGATAGCAATACATTTTGAATAACTCTTTTAATAGTTTGGTAAACTTTTCTACCATTAGCAACTGAAGCTACAATTGTTTTAAAATTGTCATCCATCAAAATCATATCTGCCGCTTCTTTTGAAACATCAGTTCCAGTAATCCCCATGGCACAACCAATATCAGCTGCTTTTAAAGCAGGTGCATCATTTACACCATCACCAGTCATTGCAACTACTTGATCATTTTCTTGTCATGCTTTAACAATCTTCAATTTATCTTCAGGAGAAACTCTAGCATAAACACTATATTCAGCAACATGTTCAGCCAAATATTCATCTGACATTTCTCTTAATTCTGATCCAGATAAAGCTTTATCACCATTCCTAAAGATACCAACTTCTTTTGCAATTGCAATTGCAGTATCTACATGATCACCTGTAATCATTACTGGTTTAATTCCAGCAGATATACATTTAGAAATTGCATCTTTAGTTTCAGGACGTGGAGGATCATACATTGCAATCAATCCTTCAAACTTAAGATTGTATTCAATAATTTCCTCACTATATTTTGAGTTCTTTGCTAATTCTTTTGTAGCAACAGCAATTACTCTATAACCTTTTGAAGATCATTCTGAAATTTTAGGTTGGATGTTTTCTCATGTTGTATTTTTACATCTTGAAACTAATACATCAGGAGCACCTTTAATAATAGCAATTGGCTTACCTTCAACAATGTTAACTGAAGACATTAATTTTCTAGTTGAATCAAATGGATTACAATGTAATCTCATTCTTTCAACCAATAAGTCATCTTTATCAATCCCCTGCTGAATTCCATATTGGATTACAGAAAGTTCTGTAGGATCACCAATTTCTACAATTTTTCCATCATCTTTTTTTTCTAAGAAACTATTAGTACATAACAAATAGTTTTCTACTAAATTTTTGTAAGGAAGATTTAATTTATCATCTTTATCTAAAACTGGTTTCTTTTCATCTGGAATTCATAAATCTGTTACTGTCATTTTATTTAATGTCAGTGTTCCGGTTTTATCACTACAAATAACAGATGTACTTCCAAGCGTTTCAACAGAAGATACCCTTTTTATTAATCCATTATGTTCTTCTGCCATTTTCTTAATTCCTAAAGATAAGATGATTGTAGTAAATGCACCCAATCCTTCAGGGATAGCAGCAACTGCCAAAGAAATAGAAGTAGTTAAAGCTATATTTCAAGTTTCACTAATATCACCTATTCCTAAAATAAAAATTTGAATTAGAAAAACTAGTATAAATAATACCGCACCAGAGTAACCAAATATTTTACCAAGCTTGTGAAGTTTTAATTGAAGAGGAGTTAAGAACACTTTTTGAGTGTCAATTAAATTAGCAATACGACCTACTTGAGTTTTAGAACCTGTCCCAACTACCTTAGCAACACCTTGTCCATTGGTTACAATACAACCAGAAAATACCTTGTTTATTTGATCACCAAGTGGGGCAGAGTCTGACACCTTTGCATGAGCATTTTTCTTAATAGGTAAAGTTTCACCAGTTAAAGCTGCTTCAATACATTCCAAGCCATTTGCACTTAATAAAATAGCATCAGCACAAATCTTGTCACCAGCTTCGATTAACATCAAATCACCTGGAACAACATCTGTGGCATTAATTTTTTTAACTACTCCATCTCTTAAAACAGAAACTTGAGTTAATGTTAGTTTTTTTAATGAGCTTACAGCCTCTGGGATTTTAGTTCCTGAATACCACCCAAAATACAATACATCACTATAACTACTAAAATAATTAATGGTTCAACAAGGGAAATTACTAAATGAGAGCTACCAGCAAAATTTCAAGATTCTTTGATCCCGTTAACAATAGCAACTGCAATTGAACAAGTCATAGCAATAAACAATAAAAGAATCATTACATCTTTTAGTTGTTTAAAGAAGATGAAAAACTTACTTTGTTTCTTTTTTTCAACTAATTTATTTGGACCATATTTTGCTAAAAGAGCTTCAGCCTCTTGTGAAGTTAAACCAACTTCCTTTTTCTTTTGGTCTTTAGTAATTTCATCAGAAATTTCTAATACTTCAGCTTCTGGAATATAGTCATCAATTTTTTTATGTGAGAGATCATCTACTAAAATATCATCTTCAATAACATGAGAATCTTTAGTATTAAATTCTGTAATATCATTTACATTAATTTCATCTTTGTCATCTTCAATAATATTTATTTTTTTACTATTTTCCATTTCTGCTCCTTTCTATTAATAAGTTAAATATAAAAATAAATTTTATATGTTATTAAAATTATATACTTAGAGACTCTAATTTGTAATTTCTAATTTTATTAATTATGTATATTTTTTATGTATATTTTTAAATTTAATAATAAAAAAACAGACTTTCGTCTATTTTTAAATAAATTGGTCTAATCAATTAGATAAACTAACACTACTATTGCAATTTTTTGCATAATGCAAAATACTGGCAATTAATGAACAAAACTTAGATTCATGAATACTAAAAACATTTGGTTCAATTGAAAATATATCTGCTCTTTTTTCTAAATTGTCTCTAATGAAAGGGAATCAAGATTCTAATATATTCATTGAAGAATAAATATATATTTCATCAACACCTAAAAAATCTAATTTACTTTTTTTCAAATAGTAGTTTAGTAATGATATTAAATTTTTCATTCAAACAAAAATTAATTTTCTAATGTCTTCAATAGTAGTTTGAGAATAATCTAAATACTTTTCTTTAAAATGGTTAATCAAAGCAAGGTTACTATTAAATGAATAAATAGTTTTGTAAATCTTTAAAATCTCAATAGATTTAATTTCATCAATTGAAGCCATTCTTCCAATTTCTGCAGTTAAGTGTCTAATTCCAAAATCATAACTTGTTTGATTAACTAACACTTCATTTTCATATCTTTCAAAAGAACTTTTTAAATGACCAATATTAACCAGTACTTTTGATTTTCTTTCTTTGTTTATAAATAATTGATTCATTACTAAACTATCACAAGTAATTAGTTTTGGAGTTACTCCAAAGCATTCAATAAAAATTGATTGGTATTTTTCAATTACTGATTTTTTAGTTAAGTAGGTATTAATGTTTCATCCAAAGGTAGAAATATTTTCTGGTAAATTTGGTAAATAAGAAAAACTCTTTCCATTAATTTTTCAATTGATAACTTTTTTATCTAATTCAATTTTGTCAGATGGGGTATTTTGATGTCCAAAGTTTTCAATTAGTTCAATCAACATTTTCTTTGTTGCATTATTTGGAACCGGAACACTATCTTTACTAGAGTTAATAATATCTAAAGACTTTAAAGGAATATTTAAAATCAAGTTTGTGTTTTTTAGCATAATAGGCATTAATTGAAATTCTTTTTTAAGAGTTTCAATTAATAGCTCTTCATCCATTATTTCAGATTCTTGGAAACAGTTTTTAGTTAAAAAACTTTTTTTATAAATAGGAAACAATTGATTTTCAATAAATGTTCCAATTAGAATTTTTGTCTCATAATTTCCAAAGGATATAACTGTATAGTTTTCTCTCATTATTCATTAACCCTTTCTATAACTTTTAAAAATGAAGATCTTGTTCTATTATTTTCTTCTAATTCTGAACTAGATGCTCTCTTAGGTTTTATTTTAATTATTTTAAAATCAAAACTATTATTAATTGGCACTTCTTTTGGAATCTTACTTTCTAAAACATCTTTATAAGTATTTTTAATTTCTTTTTCCTCTAGTGAGTGAAAACTAATTGTAACTATTCTTCCGTTTTTTGAAAGCATATTTAAAGCATCAGATAATGCCTTTCTAATGCTATTTAGTTCATCATTTACTTCTATTCTAATTGCTTGGAAATAAGTTCTAGCAAAATGTTTCTTTTCTCTTTGGATTTTTATAGGAGTTCTTTTTCTAATAATATCTACTAATTCCAATGTTGTTTCAATTGGTTTATTTGATCTATATTTAATAATTTCATCAACTACTGGAACTGGATTTCTAATCTCCCCATATTTTCAAAATATTTGAATTAACTTTTCTTTTGAATAATTATTAATAACTTCATAAGCACTTAGTTCCTGGTTTTGATTCATTCTCATATCTAGTCTTGCATCAAGTTTAAAACTAAAACCTCTATTTGCATTATCAAGCATTGGACTAGAAACACCAAAATCAAATAAAAAACCATCAACTTTTGAAATATCAAATTTAGCTAAATTTTCTTTTAAGTTTTTAAAATTATCTTGAATAAAAAAACAATTTTTAAATTTTGAAAAATTATTGTCAAAATATTTTTTTGCATCTAGATCTAAATCAAAAACAAAAAGTTTACCTTTTGAACTTAATCTTTTCAAAATTTCAAAACTATGTCCACCTCTACCAAAAGTGCAATCTACATAAATTTTATCTTTCTGTATATTTAAAGAATCAACAGCATCTTCTAGTCTTACAGAAATATGTTTATTTGAATTAATGTTATTCATATGTATTAGTTTTAAAAAACATATTTATTATAAATAATAAAATACTAAATTATTTATATTAATTTTAATGAAGTCACCATAAATAACTAATAAAACTCTTGGAATTTTTAAATTAATTAATAGCAAAAATATTTATAAATAATTTCAAGTGATTAGACATTCAATTTTAAAAACTATAAACAAAAAAATAAGTCCTAGTCATAGGACTTATTTCATTTTTAAGTTAATTATCTTTTTAGAGAAGCAAATCTCTTATTATATTTTTTTCTTTGTAAAACTATAGCTATAGCTGCAGCTGTAACCACAACTGCAAAAGCAACTGATAAACCAATAATAATAGCTATCAATTCACCATTAGAGTTAGTGACTTCAAAAGAATAAGAATATTGTGTTCCTGATTCATTTTGGAATGTTACTACATATTTACCAGCTTGATTAATTTCTTGACCACATTGATAATTTGTTTGTTTTCCATCTTTAAATAATTTTACTGAAAAATTATTATTGGCATTACTCATAGAACTAATTACTACTTTATTACCAAATTTAGATTTGTTGTTTTCATCAAGTCCTTCAAACTTAAATGGTAAATTATCTTTATCAGGAGTAGGGTGCTTAGCAAAGTTATTTGTATCATTTGGTTTGTTTGGTTCTACTGGAACATTTGGATTACTTGGTTCAGTTGGTTTTTCAGGATCAGGATTAACTGGAGGAGTTACAGGTTTGTCAGGTTCTGGATTAACAGGTGGAATTACAGGTTTATCTGGTCCTGGATCAACTGGGGGAGTTACAGGTTTATTTGGATCAACAGGTGGTTCAACCCAGTCAGTTTTATCTTTTCAAGGACCATTATCTACCATTTCTTGATTGAATACACCTCTTGCAAAGAATCTAAATCATTCTTCTTTAGAAGAGTTATAAATTTTAATAACATAATAAGAACCATGGTTCCCTAACTTATCACCTCATGATAAATTTGTAGAATGATTATTTTCCCAAATTTTAATATTCATGTTTTCTTTTCTTTTATCAAAATAGATATAAGCTTCATGATTATTTAAAGTTTGTTTCTTTTTAATATCTTCTTCTAAACTTTCTACAGTAGGTTTAGGATTTGCATTACTTTCAAGGTTATACTTTAAAACATTATCAATTACAAAACTTAATGTATATTTTTGACCACTATTCAAGTCTTCAAAAGTTAATATATATGAACCATCCGGTCTAATAATTAAATTATTATTTTCATCTAGTCTATAAGGATAAGACTTTCCATCTTTAGTAATTGTTAAATTTACATTATCTTCAACTTTCACTAATACATCTTGATCTGAATTAATTACATCTTTATCTTTTACAGCTTTTCCATCTTTGTGAGTTACTGAAAATAATGAAGATGATTTTTGTAGAGTCATACCAAATTTTTTAACAGAACTATTTTTATCATCAATAATTTCAAAACTATAAAGACCAGGTTCACTAATTAATTGATCAAAATTATATTCATAAGATTGATTGTCTTTTTTAGCAACAATCTTATAACCACTGTTTCCACTAGTAACTTTAAAATTGGAAGAAGTAATAGAATCTAAATTTAATGGCTGTCCACTTTCTGTTACAACACCATATTTTTTATCATTTTTAATATTGATAGTTTTTTCACTTACATTACCAATATCATCAGTTAGTTTTATTTTATATGTTCCATCAACTGCAAAAGTAGTGCCCTTTTTAAAAGAGATTTCTTGACCACCATTAAAACTATAAGTTGCTCTTTTTACATCTTTATCATTTCAACTAATAGTTGCACTATCATAAGTTAGTGTGTTAGCAGCAGTACCATTAACTGAAGTATTATTAATTAAAATAGTTGGTGCAGTATGATCAACTGCAAAAGTATATTCTGTGCTTGATGAAGGATTGTTTTTATCATAAACCTTTATTTTTCAGTTACCATCATTTGGTTTATTTGCTGTATTTAGTAATATATATTTTTGGCTACCATTCACACTACCTGATTGCAAACTTACAGGTTTAATATTATTTTGTGTAACTTCAAATTCATATTTAGAATCAAAAACCAAGTTTAACATTCCTTCTTTATATTTTAAATCCTGAAAATTAGTAGGTTGTTGAGTGAACTCTACTTTTGGTTTTTCTTTGTTGTTATCTATTTCATTTAATAATTCTTCATAAGTTAAAGTACTAGTTTTAACTTCATAGTCTTCAACAGTTTTCTTTAAATAGTTATTAGAGTATTTGGATTTTAATTTATCACTGAAGTTTATTACAAAAGCATATCCATATTTTGTATACCCAATAGAATTTAAAGTATCACCTTTATTTTTATTTCACCCAGCATTAAAAATTAATTCTTTTGTAGATTCATTGTAATCATATGCTACAACTCCATGACCTCCAGTTGAACCTGAAATTGCAAGAAAAACTGGTATCCCTTGGTCTATTTTTGATTTAGCTCAGTTAAACTGCTTTTCTTGTGATTGACTTTCTAAATCATCCAATCTGTTAAATTCATAAGTATAATCAACACCTTCTTGTAATCCAACATAATTTTCAAAATATCTGTCAAATGCTTTTCTATATTCTAGTCTTCCAGCACCATGCATATATTGAGAACCTGGAACTGCATCTAACATTGATTGCATAATTACAGAATTAAAAGAAGTGTCTTCTTTATGTTTCAAAGCTTTAGCATATGCACCAAAACCAGTATATTCAGTGATGCTTTGACCACTTTGGGTTCATTTAATTTCTCTATCACCTAAAAAACCTGGTGAAGTTTCTGTAACAGATTGAAATGGATAAGTTGTAGAAACATCATAGTTTTCTGTAACTAAATCATCATTAAAGAAAGTATCATAAAAACCAATCATACCCATAATCGTTATAAAAGAACAAGTACCATTAACATTAAGTGGTTGGTTTTCAGAAAAATGTTCTATATAGTTAGCCATCAGTTTTCTTCTGTCTTCATTAGTCAAAGTATCTCATGTAAGCGCTGCATTTCTTACATTATTAGATTCCAAGGAACTATAAACAAGGTTTAAATTATTGGTAATATTTGAAGAGTAAACAAAAGGAAGAGCAGAAAAAGTTGCAAAACCCAAAAATGAACCAATAATCTTTGATTTTTTTATTTTCATAACATCACCCTCTTTATTACTTTTATCATATATATAAATATATACAAAATCAATTGTTACAAATACCAATATGCTATTAATATGTAAACAGTTTATGAAAAAATATATCTACCTTACCTTTATTTTAAGATATTTAAACAACATAAACTTGTTATTTAACAAAGGCATTATTTCAGCATTTAAATAGGTTATTATTTTATATAAGTGAAAAACAATATAAATATAAGAATCTAAAGAATCAATAAATATGGAAAATAAAAAAAGATGCAGTTGATGCAAAACCAAATTATATACTGAATACCATGATATGCATTGAGGTAAAGAAAACCACAATGAGTTGGAATTATTTAAATTATTATGTTTAGAATCTCAAAGTTCAGGATTAGGTTTTAGTGTAATTTTAAGTAAACAAAGTGAGTATCAAAAAGCTTTCAATTTTTCTGATATTAATTCAATTGCTAAATTAAATGAAGATGATGTTGAAAACATTATTAATAATTTTAATGTAATTAAAAATAAAAAGAAAATTCAAGCAATTATAAACAATGCAAAAGCTTATTTTAAATTAGTAGAAGTTCATAAGAATCTTAATGATTATTTATGATCTAAAGTTAATTATAAAATTACAAAAAACCCTGAAGGAACAACTGAAAACTTTTTATCTAAACAAATATACAAAGAATTTAAAAAATTTGGTTTTTCATTTTTAGGATCAGTCACAATCTTTTCTTATTTACAAGCAATTGGAATTTATAATGATCATCAAAAAGAATGTTTTATGTATAAAGAAGTTCTTAAGTAATTAATAATACTTAACTTTAAGAAATTATTAGAATAAAAAAATCCCTTTATAAGGGATTTTTAATTTAAATTAATAATTTGTTTTTTTAATTTTAAAAATCAACAGCACCTTGATAAATTAAATTAAAATAAGCAATTTTTTGTAATTCTTTAGAACTGTTTCTAATTAGTACGAGTTTAAAGTTTTTTAACTTTATAGGTGTTTCAAAATTAGTAGTTGTATATCCACTGTCATTTCTAAACCCACTAACTTCATATGTTTGATTATTATCTATATCAATTATTTTTAATCCATCTGCACGAGTTGCCATAGCAGTTTTATCTCTATAAACAATTCTATTTACTAATTGTTCTTTTGGTAATTGAATTGTGATTTCTACAACATTTGTAGAATTACTAAAAGTTACAGTTTCATTTTCTAAAGTGTTTGTAATATTTTTAATATCACCTGCAGCTGCTTCAATATTTGAATTGATAGAAGTTGCCATAGATAAAATATTTGTTACATTATCTCGATAATATAGGTTATGGTCTATCATCCCTTCTTCTTTGCTTATAAAGTTTTCATTACCATCACCTTCTAAAAATATTTCTACTTTAAAAGTTGATGAAATTGCTTTCTTAGTTGCAGTATTAATTGATTCAACTTTATATTCAAAGTTATCAACTTCACCATAATTATAAATAGGATTACCATTTGTATCGGTGCCTGTTAATAATGGTTTATAAGTGTATAAACCATTACCATTATTAACTAATGTCCCATATAAAGGATTAACAGTAATCATAGGATCACTTAAAGTACTTCCTTTATCTGTTTTGTTAAGTTTTAAATCAAACTGATAACCAGTTTCAAAATATTGTTTAGTTATTTTAAAAGGTGAGTTTGAATGAACTCAGGTATCACTATCTCTATACTTAGACTGGCTTGCATATCAACTAGCAATTGGAACATATTCTTCTAAATCTTTAAATATTTCATTTATTAAAAGTAGGTTTTGTATACTTATCAACCCTGCTTGATAATAAAACTGTCCTCAGTTGTAATTGGTTGCTTTGCTAATAAAATAAACAAACTTAGTATTAGCATCTGTTATATTACTAGGAGCTGAAGTTGTGTTAGCTAAACGAATTGCTTTTTCTAAACCTTCTCATCCAAAGTTCGCCATCACACTAGTGTAATGAAAAGTTTGAGCCGTTATGATTGATGAAGTTGTAGAATTTCTAATCACTTTAAGAATTGCATTGTAGCTATTAATATTTGATAAATGACCACTTGGTCAACTTGATATATCTTGTTTACCTGCTCTATCTTGTCCAATGTTTGCATATTTTGCATATGCTAATAAATTTAATACATTATTAGTAACTTCATTTTGATCATTTCTTATAAACCCTCAACTAACATTACTTGGATTAACTTGGAAGTGGTGATTGTATTCATGAATAACCCCTCAATTACCTGAGTTGTTATTAGTATCATAATTAGTAACAGCAGAACCTCAACTTCTAGGCATAACATTATATGCATTTGAAGTGTAAGCAGCTCCACCATCTACATAATATTGATAATCAGTAAAATAATTTTTAATTTGTGGTCTGACTGTAGGTGTTTCATTTAATCCACTTACATATCTTGATTCATATGATAATTTATTTCATAAATCTAGTGATTTATATGGATAAGTATTGTTAATTAAAGTTTCTTTATGACTATAAGAAATTACATTGTTATTTTCATCTAATTCTCATTCATAGTTTTCTTTATTAGCAAACTGACCTAAATTAGATTTAGGAACTAAAAACTTAGTATAGTCATTTTCAATTTCAACAAAAGGTGCAGTAGATTCTTTCACTAATCTTTGTCACTCATCTTCAGTTGTATATCCATGAACATAATGTAATGCTTCAACAGCACCATCAATTACAACTCTAAAAATATTTGAACCATTAACAACTGTATTAGTGTTATTTATATGTTCTAAATTTATCATTCCACCTAATGGATTACCAAAAGAAAAATTATTTTTTCTAAGAGTAAATACTTGTCTCATGACAGGCATTCTATTTTTACATTTACTTCATTGACTTTCAACATTGCTAGAAGTTAAATCTTGAATTTCATTGTCATTAATAACCAATCTAATATTTAATGCAGCTACTTGTTCATCTGTTAATCCTGGGAAATTAATTGTAATAACTTCACCAGCTGGTAAATATAAACCAGTTGTATATGCTCCATATTTTCTTAAATCTAAATCAAGTTGTTTTTTAACTGCTGGTTGGCTATCAGAAATTTTAGAATATCCTCAATACAAATTTCTAGTGTCATAAATAACATCACTAATCTTATGTTTTTTCAAAGTTTTGTTTTGAGTTCTTTCTAAATTTAATTGAGCATTCATTAAATCATTTTCAGAATAAGTAATAGCATTTTTAATTTCATCTTTTGTAATAATGCTATTCCAAATATTAGGATAATATTTTGTCACATACTCTTTTGTAGGTGCAACATTACTTCCATTGTTTTGTAAGTATTGTGGATAATACTCTGGAACATTTCTTTGATATGAATCTAAAATTTTTGCATCATAATAGTACATTGAATCATAATAATCACGTGTAGGAGTTGGGTCTACTGGTTCACTAGGTGTCGGATTTTGATTGTTATTACTATCATTATTTTGATTTCCATTACTTGAATTATCCTGGTTGTTATCAAAACCATTTTCACCATTTGAGCTATTGTTATTCCCATTTGTTGAACCACTATCACTTGTTTGTCCATTTAAGCTAGATTTAAAACTAGTTATAGTTAGTGGAACTAAAACAGCAGAAACAATAGCTCCTATTGAAGTTGCAGAAATCAAATAAGCAAACAATTTCTTTACTTTAATTACTCCAACATTTGGTCTAACATGTTTATTAACTTTAATTTTATTAAAACTTCCACCTCTAAGATTTTTATTCTTAGGTTTAATTTTTTTAATCTTTTTAGGATTAAGTTTTTTATTATTAGGTTTAATTAGTTTAATGTTCTTGTTCATAGAAAAATTAAATTAAAAAAAATACTTTTATTCACAATGTGTAAATTATATTCAAAAAAAATATAATATGAAAGTTATTTGTGCATACTTTTTATAAGTAGTGCAATTACATAAAAATAAAAAATAAAATAACCACTTGCACCATAAATGATATGCATGTGGTTATTATTTAAAGTTTTAATAAGTTATTTTTGTAAATTAATCAATGTCTTGGAAGTCATTTAAACTATCAAAGTCAATAATCTTCATTTACAGATTCTTCAGCAGGTTGTTGAGGTTGTACAACTTCTGTTTGTTGAACTGCTGGCTGAGCTTCTACAGGATTAGGGTTTGATTGGTAACCTTCATTTCCAATAATAATATTTATATTTTGATTAACTGGTTCAACCATTGGAGATTCTGGAAGTACTTCTTCAGTTTGCATTGGTTCAACAACTTCTTGCATTTGAGATTGATCAGTTGGTTCTAAAAACATGTTGCCAAATCCTGGTTGGTTAAACTCTTCTGATTGAAGTTGGTCATATGGCACTTGTTCATAAACTTGTTGATTATTGTTTGGATAACCTGCAGCAACATTATTAAGGTTTGCTTGGTTTCTATAATAATTTTTTTCATAAGCATAATCTCTTGCAATTTCAGTTCTAGCAGGAAGATTAGTAGTAGGATAGTGAGAGTTAAAAGTAGTTTCAATTGGATTAAAGATCCCAGCAGATGCAGCTTTGTCAGTTAACACAACTACATTAGGGTGAGATTTTAATAAACAAGCAGGAAGTGTTTTATCATAGTCTTTGCTATAAAACATTTTTTGTAAAATGTTTGCAGAACTTGCATCATTAATCACTACATAAATTTTTCTAGTTTTTAAGATTTGATCAATTCCTAATGTTGCACCAACAACTGGTAAAAAATCAGTCTTCTTAAATTCACTTGATATTTGCTTTTTTAGTGAAGTTGTTAAATTAAATGCTTTAGAAGATAAATCTATTGAATCTGCAAATTCATTAAATATTAAAGAACCTGAACTATTAATTTTTAATACTAAAATATCTAATCCATTGTGAGCATCAATTTGAGCATCATAACTATTAAGTGGTCCATCTAATAAACTATTAAATCTATTAAAATCAATTAATCTATAGAAATTATTTTCTACAAAATCTGTATCACTAAATAAAACATTTTTAATAACATTTTCACTAGAGTTATCTAAAAAATTTTCTCAGCTACTTAATTCAAAAACAAAATCATCAACCATAAAGAATTTAATGTTTGAAAAAGAAACTTTTCCATTTAAACATTGATCTCTTAAATTGTTCATTAAACTAAATAAACTAGTTCTTGATTCAATTGCTAGGTTTAAATCTCTTTTTGATTTAATGTGTTTAATGATTTCGTAGCTTAAATAATCATCAATACTATTTTGGTTTTCAAAAACCATAAAGTTAATGTTTCTATCTTTTGGAAATGAATTCATTGTTGCTCCAATTTATAACTATTATATTTATATGAAGTTACAAAAATATTTTTGTACTCAATGATTAGATTATATTATTTTTTAATTGCCTTTGTATCATAGATTTTGAATTATTGATAAATAAAATAAAATTATTTAACTATAAAGGTATAAAAAACACATTTTTGAATATAAATTATATTCATAAATGTGTTTGTTTATTTTACTTAAAATCTTTTTTCTAAAATACTAGATTCAATAAAGTCTGCAATGGCTGTTGAATTATTATCACCAATCACATATTTAGAAATAGCTTTTAATCTTGGATTAGCATTTCCCATAGCAACCCCATTTTCTAAATGACTCATTAAATCATAGTCATTATTAGAATCTCCAAAGAAGTAAACATCATCATCAAAACAATTAATCATTTCTTTCAATTTCAAATAACCTATATATTTAGAAATTGAAGCACCATAAATATCAATTGATCCTTTTAATGCACTAGTTAAATTACACAATTTAAGATCTTCTTTATAGTATTTAAACATTTGTACTCAATCTTCTTCAGTTAATGCTTCACAGTGAGCACATAAATTAAATAAATCTATATTATTGTTATTTAAGTATTTAAATAGTTCATCAATGCTCATTCCAGAAATATCAATAGTTCTTTCATTAATGTAAGGCAAGAAAACTTTTTTATCATCATTAGTGAAATTGTACATATAAACATTTAAATCACTATATAGCAAGAAAGGAATATTTTTTGAAAAGACAATTTCAAAAAAGTATTTAATTAAGTCTTTTGGTAGAGGGTCTGTATTTCTAAAAATTTTATTATTTTCTTTATCATAGATTAATGCACCATTATTCATAACTGCATATCTTACAACCCCAACTTGATTAACTACATCAATTGTTTGTTGATAAGATCTTCCAGTTGCTATTACTAATTCATGACCTTCTTGATATGCTTTTTGCATTGCACTAATAGTTTCAACATTTACTCTTTTATTTTCATTTAATAAAGTTCCATCAAGATCAAAAACTAAAACTTTTTTACCATTATTAGTAAATGTATCTAAGTCCATGTTATTTAAATCAAAATTAAAGAAATCTTCTAAACCTTCATTAACTGGTAAATTAATTTTGTTTGCTTCTTTTTTTAATTCTTTTCCAATTAAATCTTCAACAAGAGTATTGTGTTTTTCAGTATCTGATTTAACTGCAAAATTTTCAGTTTTATTTGGAGTAATATATTCAACAAAACCTTCTTTTGATCCAAGTGAACCTTTTTCTTCATCTACTTTATCTTCAAATAAATTTTTAATTTCTGGTTTCAAATTTGTATCAGTCAAAGATTCAGGAGTTTTGTATTCACTAGGTTCATTATTATTAGGTTCATCATTTGCATTTGAATTATCTATGAAATCAAAAATAGATTGATTTTGAGTTTGAGAAAAAGCTTCATCATTAAAATCTATTATTGGTTTCTTTTCAATCTCAACATTATTATCATTATTGATACTTTCTTTTTTTAATGAACTAATTTCTAGTTTTTCATTACTAGTAGTAATAGGTTTTTCATAACTTTCAAAACTATTAAAAAGATTATAGTTGTTATCAACCACATAGTTAGAATTAAAACCATTACTGTTATCAAAATCAGTAAAATTGTTGTCTATAGAATTATTAGTATTTAATAAATTCAAATTATAGAATTTTGCTAAAGTGTTAACATCCAAGTTAACTGTATTATTACCTTGTCTTTTTAAGATCCCATAAATTACTTTAGATAATAAAAAATCATAATTGTTATTTTTGTTATCAACTAAAACATTAGAAACAAGATGAGATGCATTAATTAAATTATCATTTAAATCATCAAAGTCCTTATTGATAATCTTTTTAAAAAATTGAGATAAAAGATTACTGCTTCCAGCACCAGAACTTACTGCTTCATATAAAGTGTTCAAATCAAGTTGGTTTGAGATAGCATAATTAATTGCTTCAAAAACACCAAGGGTAACAAAAGAATTTAGCATTGCACTAGCTGAGTTTAATACTTGTGCTGAAGCTAATCCACCACAGTAAAAATAATCAATTTCTAGATCTGCTAATAAATTACTTACTTTATCAAAAATAAACTTCTTACCACTAATTGGCATAGTGTAAAATAGTTGATTAAAACTATTAGAGTATCTAATAATAGGAGCACTTAAATAATCAATGTATTCTGTTTTTAATAAAATCTTTTCTACTAAGTTTACAGAAATTGAAGATAAATCAATTAATGTTACTTTTTTATTTAAATGTTTACATTTATTAATAATATCTTTAAAAAAAATTGAATAAGCTTCTGTTGAATTATTAAAATAAGTAAAAATAACTTCAATATCTGAATTTAATAATTCATCAACTGAATCAACTCTTAATAAATTTTTATTTGTTTTAAAACTAGAATTATTTTTAATATAGTAAAGAATTTCATGATTAGAAAAAATTAAATTATTAACTAATTCATTAAAACTATTGTCATGTGAAAGTCATCCGATTTTCATATTATTTCTCCCCTATATTTTTCAGTAATTCATAAATAGATTGAGTTCCTAATTCATTTACCAATTCATTTTGATTAGCAAAATCTTGATATAGTTTTAATATTTCATTTAAACCATATAAATAATCATTTTCATTTTCTTTAACTAGTTTTAAATCTTTAATGAAATGCTTGATATAAAATCCTGGTTTCAAATCACTACTTAACATTTTGATTCCATTATTTTTAAGTTGTCAGTTGTTACCAATAGTTTTATCAAAAACTTTGTAAGCAGCTTCAATATCAACATTATTCTTTTTACAATAGTTTAAAACTTCTGCTGTTGCAAAAGTATTAACTGCAACTAAAATTTGATTAAATAATTTAGCATGTTGTCCTTTACCAGCACTACCAAAGTAATTAATTTTATTCCCTAATATTTTTAGAATACTTTCAACTTTTTTAAAAGTTTCAAAATCCCCACCAACCATTATAGATAGTGTTCCATTTAGTGCACCTATATCACCACCAGTTACAGGAGCATCTAAAACTTTAATACCTTTAGAATTGTTAGCTAACTGAACAGCAAAATTAGGAGAAGATGTAGTGAAGTCTATACAAATTTGTTCACTTGAAACATAATTAAAAATACCATATTCATCATTTAAATAGATGTCTAAAACATCAGATGGATAACCCACCATAGTCATAATAATATTAGTATCTTTTACAGCATCTTTAATTGATCTAAATTTCAAAATATTTGGATGATTTAAATCATTCATTTTTTCATAAGTTCTATTATAAGCATGAATAATGTGACCATGACTAGCAAGTCTATTTAACATTGCTTTACCCATTATCCCTGTACCAATTCAAGTGATTTTCATATTTTTCCTATATGTATTTTTTAATTTAATCTCTTTTATTTTATTCACTATTTGTATTATTTATTAAACAAAAATCAATATATTAAAATATTGGGTTTAAAAATGGTTTTCTTTATTAAAAATGTAATAATAAAAAAATATCATATAATTATAAAGTTGGACTTAGGTTCTATTTTGAAAATGAAAGAATATTTTGTCTGACAAAATTAATCAATTATAAAAAAATATGGAGATTTTAAATGGCAAAGTATACTAAATATGAAGCTTTAAAATTAACTATGTTCTGATCATTAGTTATAGCTATCATTTTATTTGTTATTGATTCTATCTGTGCAATTGCAGGTGTGGCTCAAGTTGGAATAATTATTATATTTGTTCTTGCAGTATTAGCTACAGCTCTTTCAGCAGGTGTATGATTGTATATTAAAATTAAAAAGACTAATAGAAAATTAACTCAATAATCTATTTTATATAATCTAAATAAAAGCCTCTTAACTTATTAAGTTAGGAGGCTTTTATTATTCTTTTAAAGGTTTTGAATTTATCTATATCCAAGAATGACAAATAAAAAGACTATATGGCATCCATATAGTCAAAATTTTCCTGAAATAAAAAGGGGTTAACCTTAAAGTTAACCCAAAATAACTATGGCTCTCAAAACCTTATAAGCTATTAAACCAATTGTCACCATAACTTTAGTTATTCAGCTAATTCTAAATATTATTTCTGTTTTTTTCATCAAGAATTTGATATTGCACTGCGCGAATGCACAAGTTCCTGACCAAAGAACTTGTTGAATATCTAAATAGGATTCGACACTCGACTACTTTTTGCCTATTTTTAAAACATACTTTATTTAAAGTCCGGAGTATAACATTTTTTATAGATCAGAATGATTACTTTCACTCTTTTCAGTTTTTAACACCACATTAAAATTAAACTACATTTAAGGAAAAAAATCAAATAAATTTATTTTTTTGTATTATAATAAAAGTTTTTACTATTTACTTTGTTCAGATAATAGAACAATACTATGAGTAGAACTTTCTTTTAAGCCAATTCCAGTTTGCTCAACAAACTCTGCTTTATTTTTAAGATCTGTTAATGTTTTAGCACCAACATATCCCATACCACTTTTTAAACCACCTACTAATTGATATAGTGATTCTTTAACTGGACCAATATAAGGCATTAAACCTTCTACACCTTCTGCTACTAATTTTTTAATTCCATCTTGACCATATCTATCAGAACTTCCTGCTTTCATTGCAGCAATACTTCCCATTCCACGATATTGCTTATACATTTTGTTATTATGCATAACTTTAACTGAAGGAGATTCATCACAACCTGCTAATAAACTACCTAACATTACAGCATCTGCTCCTGCTGCTAATGCTTTCACCATATCACCAGAATTTTTTATTCCTCCATCTGCAATAATAGGTATATTTAATTTCTTTGCTTCTTCATAACATTCTAAAATCGCACTAAACTGAGGAATACCAACTCCAGATACAGTTCTAGTTGTACAAATTGCACCTGGTCCAACACCAATTTTTACTGCATCTGCACCTGCTTTATATAAGTCGTTTACTCCATTTGCAGTAACAACATTACCAACTATTAAAAATAACTTAGGGAATAGTTTTTTAATTTCTCTAGTTAGTTCAATTACTTTTTTAGAGTGACCATGAGCACAATCAATAATAATAGCATCCACACCCGCTGCTATTAGTAATTTTGCTCTTTCAATACTATCTTCTGTAACACCAATTGCACCACATACTTTTGGTCTTTCTTTTGAATCAATTAATGGATCATCAGAATTTAAATAAGGTACTAATCATTTTCTTTTAGCAACTGCAATAATACCATTTGTAGTTTCTGAAACTATTGGCATAAAATCAAGTTTATTTTCATCCATGATTTTTAAAATTTCTTCTAAACTTGAACTATCTTTTGCAAAAATAATTTTCTTTCTACCAATTGATTCTAGTGTTGAGTTAGAGTCAATTTTTTTATTTTCTAAATCTTCTTTTGAAACTATGTTAACAATAGATCCATTAACAGTCACAAAAATACAATCATCTAAGTATTCATCAAAAACCTTTTCTTTAATCATTGAAATCTTATTACTAGATTCAAAAGCCATAATATTGTAATACAAACCATTTTTAATATGTTTGATTTGCTTAATCATATTAGATTGTTGTGAATGTGATAGATTCTTATGAATTACTCCTATTCCACCATTTAATGACATATTATATGCCATCTCAATTTCAGTAACAGTATCCATACTTGCACTCATAATAGGAATTTTCATTTGAAATCTACTACTTAAAGTTGTTCTAACATCAGTTTCTTTTGGTAAAACTTCAGAATATTGTGGTCTTAATAAAACATCATCAAAAGTTAAAGTTCTTTTTATCTCTTTCATAAATAACATCCCATATATTAGTTAATTAATTTTAAATTATCAATTTATTTTTTATTTAAAAATTAATCATATTATCTGTTTTGTTTAAAAATAAAACAGAGTTGTTTTTAGATATTATTTTTTACAAATAGAAAAAGAAAATAGACCTTTTATACAAAAGGTCTATCATGATTTTGAATTTGTTTTTTTAATAATCAAGTTTTAAATATTATAAGTTACTGAATATTCTTTTAGTGATTTTGGATCTGTAACATTTTCAAAGTAAACATAAACTGAAACTGTTCTTTGAACAGGATTTGAAATAACTGTAATTTTGTGTTTACTAGAATCTGCTAATAAACTTACATATTCACCACTTTTATAAGATATTAGTTTTAATGCTTCTTGATTATTGTTATCTTGTAATCACTTAGCAAAAGTATCTGGAGTAAATTGATCAAATTGCTCTTCAGTTATACCACTGTTATTTACTAGATAACTTTTTAGCATGTTGTTTGCAACAAATGATAAGTTATCAGAAGTTGAATCAACATTCCCTTTAACAAAACCAGTATAGTTTGCAACTAAGTTTAAATCACTATTTGCACCACTAATTAATTCTTTTGGAATCTTTACATAAAAACTAATAGTTCCTTGAGAATTATCATAATACATATCAGCTGTGATTCTAGTATCAGTTCAACTTGTAGGAATTAATGAACCCTGACTTTTAACTAACAATCCTTTAATTAATGATTTTAGATCATCATATTTAGTAGACCCAATTGTAAGTCCATTTTTATTTGTTCCATAGAAAGCATCATAAATTTCACTTACTTGAACTTGTTTTAAAGCTAATAATTTATTATCACTATCATCTTCAAATTCAACATTAAATCTTTGGTTATATTCATCAGTTGTCATAAAACCAGTAAATGTTTGAGTTGCATTGTAGTTTGTAAAACCAACATTACCATTACCAATTTCTGAAGCATAGTTGCTGTTTAATGAAATTGCAACTGTTAAACTTCCAGTTTCATCATTTGCAGTTTTTGTAATTGTGAAATCATTTGAGCTAAAACCAGTATAGCTTATAAATGAGTTGATAATATCACCAT
The DNA here is from genome assembly GCF_000011225.1 of Malacoplasma penetrans HF-2. NCBI lineage: Bacteria > Bacillati > Mycoplasmatota > Mycoplasmoidales > Mycoplasmoidaceae > Malacoplasma > Malacoplasma penetrans. Next base: position 409,305 of record NC_004432.1, on the reverse strand, counting down.
CTGTAATTGCTGAGGGAAGAATTAAGTTTTTGTTAGTTCCACCAATACTATTAACATTATTAAAACTAAATTTATAGCTTGTAACTTTATTTAAGTTAGTATAAGTAACACTAAATGATTCTTGTTGATTTTTTGGAGAGTAATTAGAAGGCATAACAGCATCTATTTTTAAAGTACCTGCTGTATCATTTGCAGCTACTGTAAACTTCATTTTAGAAATTGGGTAACCCTTACTAGTATTTGTGTTCACAAATTGTAAGAAACCTGAATTTGTAGAATCAGATGAATTATTTAAACTAGTAAATGAAGAAGGTAATGTGTTTGCACTTAATAGGTTTTTAAGTTGCGGAACTTGGCTAACATCAATACTTGTTTCATTGTTTGTTTGTCCTGCAAATTTAAAGTTAGCAGCTGAAGAATTGCTGAAAATTTTATAAGTATTAGTTGAAGAATAGCTTTTTACATTAGAAACATAGTTTGATAAATTTGCTGACATTGGCACATATTGATAATCTGCTTTAACTGTAATTTCACCTTTTGTATCATCACGAGATTGAATAGAGTAAGTAGTTTTAGGATAAAGCTGTTCTCCATTTGCATTTGTAATTGTTTGAGATTGGAAAGATGCTTGAAAAGGATTTAATGATGATACATCTGAAACTTGAACCTTTGAAGGTAACATATTTAAGAAATCATAATCAGTTGAAGTTGATAATGTTTTTCAAGATGTTTTATTTCCAATTTTATTGGTAGTTGTAAAATCGTATGAAACTGTTCTAGGTGAAGAATCACTTGGTAATTCATTAGTAAATCATGGAATTTGATATAAGTTAACAGTTACTTTAAATGTTCCTTTACTATCATCAATATCTGAAATTACAAAACCACTGCTATCACCATCTTTTATAAATGAATTATTTAGTGTTGTAATGTCATTCTTAGTAATTTCACTAGGAATTTTTGATTGTAAAATTGAATTTTCAATTGTGAAATCAGATGCTTTTTGAAAACTATCTGGACCATTCAATGTTCCTTTAAAATCACCTTGATTTTGTTGATTTTCATTTTGTGTAACAGCAATTGCAAGACCATAATTTGCATCACTTGGTATTTTTTCAGATTCACTCAATCTAATAAATTTATTGTAATATGAATTAATTATCATCAATTGCCCAGTATATCCATATACATTGTAGATAACAAAATTACTTGCATATGTGTTTACATTATCTTTACTAATTCCAGATAGGTCTAAATAAATTGTAGGAGAAACTGAAGCAGTATGGTTATTTGATGAAGTTAAAGTCTTTCAAAAGTCACCAGATACTTTATAAATTTTTGTATCATCTTTAAATTTAAAATATAGGTTTTGATTTGAATCAAAAGCTCATGATTTAATTCATTTATTATCTGTCATTGGGAAAGTCCCATAATTAACAGAATTTCCAGTTGCATCAATAATAATTGCAGTGTTATAAACAACTGTAACTACTTTACCATCAAGCATTGTGTAGTAATCACGTTGTGGTGTAACTTGTGTATTTCTATATCCTACCATTGCATTTGCTGCTTTAACTTTTGTAGCTCATTCTCCAGTTGTTTCAATCATATTAAGATTGTCATCAACTAATAAAAAGTAAATGTCATAAGATGCATTTCTTGCAGCAGTAGTGTCATCTGATGTTGGATCAGTTGAGAATGGAAAGACTTCTACTAAATTTTTATTATTAGCAATAGGGATCAGATTGAAAAAATATCATCTATATTTTTGCCCATAAGTTGAATCTCCTATTGGCAAAATTGTTGTGTTATTAGAATTACCACTTATTTGAGTTAAAGTATCAGTATCTGGATCATATAGCAATGCTTTAGCATCATATGTGCTTCCTGCACCACCATAAACCATAACCTTTCCTGAACTTAAAGCTGAAACAAAACGATAAGCATTATTAACACTTGATAAATTTGTATAAGTTAAATCAAATGTTTTTTCAATTGCACCAGTTGAACCATTAATCTGAAATAGAGGTTGTTTTTTAGTATTAGTAGAATAATATCCTAGTACCCATAATTTATCTTTTGATCTGTTGTAATCTCAATTAAATCATGAACGTTGTCATGCAGAATCAGTATAATCAACTCCAGGTTTAGTACTGGTTTTATCAGGAACATGAGTTGCAAAATCAATTTCTCACTTCTTGTTTCCAAATCAATCTAAAGCTGTAATTTTATTACCATGAAAAGTAATTGGACCATTGTTAGTAGATATATTTGCATTTTGATCATTATTTTCTGAAATTACTAAATCAGAAGTTGAGGCATGATTGTTTTGAGATAAGCTAGTTATTGAAGAATTGCTTAAAGCACTTTCTGACATTGGTAATGCAACAGATAGTCCAGTTGCAACACCTAAAACAGAGCCTAATATTGATAAAGTTATTTTTTTAGATAATTTACGCATTATAAATTTTTCCTTTTTAACACCATTTATAATTTTAAATTTTTTTGATGCCAATGTAAAATACCAGGTTTGTAATGTTTTATTTATATGAAAACAAAAATAAAAAGAAATAAAAATATACCTTTTATTAAATTTAAAAACTATATTTTTATGTTTTTTTAACAAAAAGTTAAAAGAAAGTCCAGATAGCATATAAAATAATATTGCTGTAAAGGTATCCTTAACTTTACAGCAATATCATTATTTAAGGAATATGCTTGTTCATATTATTTTATTCATTTAATTATCTATACATAAAAAATACATTTTAGATTTAATATTAATTTTATTTCTCTTTCTTGTACTCCTAATAATATTGTTTAAATTTAAAATTATCCTTTAATTATTCTTAACTTTGTACCCTATCTCCTATTTAAAAAATAGTGTTAATAAAAAGTTTTCTATTCATAATTTCAATATTATAGATAATTAAACCTTTTTTTCTATATCTTTTATATAAATATAAAAACCCTCTTTTGCTTTAGCAATTGAGGGTTTTCTACTGTTTATAAATCATTGTTTTATTTTTAAAATAATCTTTTATTAAATCTATTATTTTAAAATAAACTTCTTTTATTATTGTGCCTCTAACAAGAAATATTTATTTAATGTATTCCATTAAAAAGTTATTATTTTATGCATGATTTTTTAAATAAATTTAAAATTAGAAAATAAAAAAGTATTTAATCTAAAACCTTAGAATTTGTATATAATAGTTATAGTTACAAAGGTTATTCTCCTTAACTTTGTAACATAATGCAATTTGTAAATTGCACAATTATTAAGGAGATTAAAAAATCATAATAATATTTAATCATTTTATTTTTTGGTTTAATTCTTATATCAAAAGTAAAAATTTCTCTCAGGAAAATTGTGTTTCCTTAAAAATTAAAAATTTATATAAGTAATTTATTAAATTTTTCATATAAACCTCCTTTTTACCTAACATTAAATTTGTTAGTTTATATTTAAAAGAAAACTAGTTATATAATAATAACATTATTTCTAAATTTATAAAAACACCTCTATCCCTTTCTCAGGATAGGGGTTTTTCATTTCTTGTTAGTTGGAAAAATATTGTAATATTTTAATAAGGAACCTGCTACATTTAATATAGTTTTTCCCGATTTAAAAAGAAATAAAAAATGTTAACTTAGTTGTTAACATTTTTAAATAGTCTATTATTTAGAATCACCATAGAAAGAGCTATAATAATTATTCATTATTCTAATTACATTTTTTCTATACTTAAGTAATTCTTCACTTTCTTTTTCAAAAAAAGTTCATTGACAAGCAAAACAAGTTGCAGCAAAAATCATATCTTTAAGAACACTGAAATCCAATTTCTTAAAATATTTTTTAAATACTTTTTCTAATTGATCTAGGGGAAATTCTAATTCTCTTACTATATTTGCTAAATCTCAATATTGATTATTTAAAGTGCATCATTCAAAATCTATCAAATATACTTTATTTTTATTAATCAAAATATTTGAAGGTCTAATATCATTATGACTTAGCACTAAATCTAAATTTTTATATTTTTCTATTATCTCTTTATATTTATTAACATAAATATTTTCAATTTTAGCAATGTTAATAAATTGGTAAAAATCCCTAACTTTAATCTCTTGAATTTTATCTAATTTAATAGACTGAATTTTTTTAATCTGTTTAACAATTCTAGAAAACACTTCAAAATTTGAACAATCATCAAAAGTAGATGTACTACCATCAATTCAAATCTTGATAGCATTACCAGTATCAAAATCATAGTATTTATATTTTTTAATTAATTTTGAAGCTTTTAAAAAACTATATTCATTAGTTCTATTTATTTTTAAACTACCAATTCTCACAAAATACTTTTTATTATCTGCAAGAGTAAAACAATAGCAATGATTAGTAAAACCACCACTTAGTGTTTCAATGTTTTTAATGTCATTAATTGAGTACTTAGATATTTTAGATGAAAATAAATCAATTGCTTTTTGTTCAAATTCTGTTTTCATATAAGTAGATTCTAGCATTAATAAAATAATATATTAGTAATCCACAAAAATAAAAAAATCTCTTATTTTTTACCAAAATAAGAGATTTAGTTATAAATGGCGCGCCTGAAGAGATTCGAACTCCTGACCCTGCGCTTAGAAGGCGCATGCTCTATCCACTGAGCTACAGGCGCATTACAAGTAACTATATTATTATATTATTAATTTTTTATATCTTTATAAAAAATTTAACTTTTTAATCAAAATATGTTATTTTTATTTTTTCTGAATTGAAAAAACCAAACATACATTTATATATTAATATAGAACTCATCTAAATTTAAAATATTTTTTGCATTTTTATATTTAAATATTAGAAATTAAAAAAATGTTAATTTGTAGTTTACAATATCCACTCAATTTCATGGTTATAAAATTGAATAAAGAATATATTTAGTTGTAATCTTTATTAATACAACATCTAAGCATTATAATGTAATTAATAATTCATAGGGATTTATTATATGCAAATATCTAGTCGTTTTACAATTGCTATTCATATCTTTGTTTGTATCAAAACATTTGAAGAGGATCATAAGATAACAAGTGAGTTTTTAGCTTCTAGCACAAATGTAAACCCTGTTATTATAAGAAAAATATTATTACAACTAAAATCATCAGGACTTATAGAGGTCCAAAGAGGATCAGGGGGTTCTTCTATTGCTAAACCACTTGATCAAATATCTTTTTTAGATATTTATAAAGCTGTTGAATGTATTGAAAAGGGTAAACTATTCCACTTTCATGAAAATCCTAATCAAGAGTGCCCAGTAGGGAAAAATATTCATAACATACTAGATGATAAATTAGAACAAGTGCAAAAAGCCTTAGAAGATGAATTAAAAAAAATAACTTTAGATCAAGTTATTAATGATTTAAAAAAGTTTATAAAGTAAAGATAAATAAAAGCATGTGATGAATTAAATATCTAACATGCTTTTTTTTAATATTTTTTTGTTGTAACTGTTGACATTACATCCAATGAGTGTTAATCTTGTATTGTAATAATCATTATTACATCTAAAAATAAGGAGATTTTAAAAAAATGAAAATTGCTGGAATTGGTTCAAATGGTAGATCAGGTCAACTTATTGTTAAAGAAGCAGTACAAAGAGGACTTGATGTTACAGGTGTTGCAAGAAAAGAAAACAAAAGTATTGCCCCTAAATTTATTCAAAAAGATTTATTTGATTTAACAAAAGAAGATTTTAAAGGTTTTGATGTAGTGATTGATGCTTTTGCTGCATGAACAGAAGATACATTAGAACTTCACACTAAATCTTTAATGAAATTAGCAGATTTATTAAGCAACACTAAAACACGTCTTATAGTAGTAGGTGGTGCTGGTAGCTTATATGTAAATCCAGAACATACTCTTACTTTATTAGAAACACCAGATTTCCCAGATATTTTTAAACCAGTTGCTATTGCAACAGGAAACTCATTGGAAGCTTTAAGAAAAAGAAATGATGTAAGATGAACTTATATAAGTCCACCAGCTGATTTTCAAGCAGAAGGTGCTAGAACTGGAGAATATATTTTAGCTGGAGAAGAATTTACTTTAAACAGTAAAGGTGTAAGTGCTATGAGTTATGCTGATTTTGCAATTGCTACAATTGATGAAGCAGTTAAAGGAAATAACATACAAAAAAGAATTAGTGTTCTTGGTAAATAAAATTTGAACAAAACATTAAAAGATATCTTTAATAAGATATCTTTTTTCTTTTTACAAAATAAAAAAAGTCTGTATTTCTACAGACCCCGCTATGCACACAGCTATACTTTGTATACGACTCCGACTAAATAAAATAATTAATTTAAAATAATAGTTACTAGTAAACATACCATTTTAAACAGCAGTCAATGCCCCAAAATTTGAAGCATCAAACGGTAAAGAGTCAATTTGCATGTATTAAGATAATCAAATAAATTTGAAAGGAAAAATGCTTCAACTATGAAATGTTGTTAAATCAATCTCTTTATGTTTAAATAATAAAAGTCATATACAATATGATTTTATTAGAATAAAAACCCAAAAACAATATAAGCAAATTTTACTATAACAACAGAGTGCATAGAAAATTGCTAAATAAATTTTATAGTTTTAATTCCTAAAAATAATTTAAAAATTAATTGTTATATAATACTTAAATATAAAAACATCAGGTGACTTAATATCATCCATCTGATGTTTTTTTAATTTAATAATTCTAAGCAGGAGTTTTCTTTCTTATATTGAAAATTCCTCTTTTTTTATCAAGAATAACTTTTTCATATACAAAGTTTCTATTTGATTTGTAGAACTGAACATATTTAGGATCATGTTCAGTAGGACTATGATAACCACGATTTGCAGTAACTTCATTTTTGAAGAATGAAAGAGTTTTAGGTTGTTCAATAACTTCAGATTCTTGTTCGCCAAAAATATCATTCATAACAATTTCAGGATCTTCAGAAATTCTTTTATTTAAGTCTATGAATTGTTCTTCGCCATCACTTGTTATTTCATCTGTATACATTCCAGCTTTATCTTCATATCATTCTTGTGCAGTTTCATAGATTGAAGTTAAACTAGATGCTTGCTTCATTTCTGAGAAGTTTACATCAATAAAGTTTCTGAATAAAGGTTGAATCTTTGATACATAGAATGGTGAAAGTGTTGCATCTTCATCACTTATTCTTAATCTCTTTTCAATTGATTCTTCTCTTTCAAAGTAAGCTACAACATCTTTTCAAGTATCTCTTATTTCTAAGTCAAAATCAGTTAAGATATCTACACCATCAATATCATCAACATCTGGAGCTTTATTTTGATCTCTTTGAATAGCTTGTTTTCTTTTTTCTTGTTCATATTGAAAAATAGTCATTTTATCTTTCAACACTTTTCCAATTAAGTTATCAGTTTTTAAAATTGGAATATCTTGTTTGTATTCTTTAATTGATACTTCTTTGAAATCTGCTTCCGTAAGTTTTAATTCATTAAAAGTATCTCTTAGAGTTAAAGACATTTCACTTAATTCATTTTCATCAAGATTGTCTAGATCAAAATCATTTTTCTTAGTGTTCAAATATGTTGGAATAACTCTTTTTAAATTTTCATCAAATAAATCAGCTTCACCAATAATTGAATCTTGTTGTAATCTATCTACATCATTAAAAGATAACGAATAATCAACAACACATCTTTTTTCACCTTCTGGTTTTCTTAAAACTATCAGTTTTTGATACTCAGTTAAATCATCTGGTGTAGTTTCATTAGGAACTAAAATATAATCACGTTGTAATCATTCATCTCTTTCAATAAATTGATCATCATTCTTCTTTTTACCAAATCATTTTTTAAACATAATAAAGCCTTCTTATATATAAATATGAAAACACTATTTTAATTCTACCATTTTTAAAAACAGTAAAAAAGTGATAAACTTAAAATTTTATCACTAAGTTATATGAAATTAACAAAAATTTATTGTTATTTTCTAACCAAAAATTTAGTTTATCACTTAATTTCTACTTGTTAATCCATTTGGAAATAATCTAGTTTTGAAGTTACTATCCTTACCATATAGTTTAACCAACCCATCAAAATAAGAATTTTTTTGAAGAGGATAACCTCCTCTTATTAAATCATATTGAGGTAAGTTATGGTTGCCATAATATCCTTTATAATCATATCCACTACTATAAAAGGCTTGAGAACTTCCAACAGCAGCATTTTTGTCAGAACCAAAATGAATACCTAAAGCATATCCATTGTCATCTACTAATAAGCCACCACTAGACCCACCTTCCATCTGTCCATTAGTTACAGCATATATTAATCCATAAGTACTATAAGCAGTTGATTTCTTGGCACTAATTAAAGGTTGTGTATTATCAACATATTCATAGCTATATCCAAATCAAGGCATTGCAATTAAACCATCAAAGGCACCTGAAAAATTACTGAAAGTATTGTAGTGAACACTTTTAGATAAACCATAACCACCTGCAAAAGCATCTACTGAATTAACATTGGAAGAAATATCTCTATAAGCATTTGTTTCTGTAGAACGGGCTAGAGGATATCCAATTTCATATACGTGTTCAGTTTTTAAACTAGGATTTTTAACAAGATCTTCTTTATGGTATTTAAACTTTAATGACTCATCTCAATCAGCATAGCTATTTGTTGTAGTTTTAGCTGTTTCTACATCTGGAAATGTCAATTCAAATACAGCAAAATCTGCATATTCTTCTTTGTTTGAATAAGAGTTAATAGAAGAGTCACTTGGCGATACAGATAAAAAATCATATCCTTGAAAAACAGTTTTAACTGGAGGATTATCATTATAAAAACCTTCATATGTAGGATAAGTGCTTGGGTAATTAGAATCTGGTTTAGGATTAGATAAATTTATTCTTGTTTCTTTTCAATCTGGGTTTGATGAGTTATTTTTGTATGTTTTGTCTTTTTCTGGGTTAGCAAGTTGTCATAATGAAATAGCTGCTGTATTTGTTGTTCTAAATTTATTGTCCCCAGTTGCACTTGGATCTCATGTTCCAAATTTTTCAGGATATAGTTTATCATCCTTTACTTTTAAATCATCTATTACATGGGCATTTGTACCAAAGTATCAAGTCAATGGATAAGAATTGTCACTAGTTAATTTATAGTCTAATATCCATGCTGTTCCAATTGTTTCAGTTCCATTATGAAAACCTACACTATAAACTTGTTTAGCAAGTTGTGCATGTTTATCTGTTTTTAAAACATTTTTTAAACTAAAATTCCCACCTGTTATTTCAGGGCTTTCAGTATAGTTTCTAGATGGTGACCCATCTGCTTTTAAACTAACAGTTCTATTTCCTTTGAAATCACTATAAACTGGATAGTTGAAAAAGTTCTTTTTATTGTGATCAATACTATATTGGTTTACTTCTTCGCTTGTTGTGTTTGTAGCATAAGCATACCCTTTTGGTAAAAGTGAAGAATCTGGTCTATTAGTTCCTTGATTGTTAGAATTATCATTAGGAATATTAGAGCTATTACCATTTTTTTGTTCTAAAGAAAAAATAACACCCACTGTTGCACAAGAAACAGTAACAGCAGATAAAGAAGCAACAGAAAATCACAAAAGATTTCTAGTTAACCTTTTATTTTTCTTTTTAAACTTTTCTAATAAATCTGTCTTCATACCTTTATTTTAAATCTATTTATTTTTTATTAAATAGTCTAATAAATAAACCAAAAAACTTATGCCAAAACTTTAAAGATAGTTTTTAAAAATGTTTAAAAACAAAACTAAATATACATGTCCATGCATTCAGTTAAACTACCAAATTCTTTAATGATATCTTCAAGTTTTGCATCAACAAAAATCTCACCATTTTTTAAAATAATAATTCTTTGAGATAAGTATTGGATTTCATCCATATCGTGACTTACAAGTAATAGTGTTATTTTATTTTCTTTAGCAAATTCTTTAATAAAAGATTTAATATTACTTTTTATAGTGACATCAAGTCCAGTGGATAATTCATCTAAAATCAGAAAACTTGGTTTATGTAAAATTGATAGTAAGCAATTTAATCTTTGGGACTGGCCACCAGATAATGAATTAGCTTTTTTATTATAGAATTCATCAATACCAAATATTTTTATTAGTGCATTTAATTCATCTTTGTTTAAATCACTTTTAAAAATATCAAGAATAAAACTAATAATGTCTTTAACTGATAGTCCTTTAGGATAACTTGAATCTTGAAATTGGATTCCTATTTTTTCTTGAAAACTATTTTTATATTCATATAAGTAATTAATTTCACCTTCATCAGCTTTTGTAATCCCAGCAAGAATTTCAACCAATGTTGTTTTACCAGCTCCATTACCACCTAAGATTGCAGTATGTTCATTTTCATAAAGATCTATTGAGATATTTTTTAAAACATGATTTTTGTTTCTGTTAAAAGACTTGTTTAAATTTTTTATTTCTATAATCTTTTTACCATTTGGATTAGGTTTATAAGTAATAAACTTTTTAGCATTATCATTGCTCTTAGTGTGAGACATCTTTTCAAGAAGAACTTTGTCATTAATTTGGTTTAAGTCCACTGATAATGATTTATTTTTATTTTTTCTAAAATTAATCATACTTATACAACTCCATTTATCTTGTACTTCATTTGAAATTCTTAATAGATAAAACAAAGAATCCAATCATTCATACAAAAGGTAATGTTAAAGATAAAACTTTTTCAGTTTTATCTAAAACTAAAACTCTACTATTAACATCAGCAGATGATGTTGCAAAAGGAGTTGTGAAAAAAGAAGAATTAATATCAAATATGTTAGATTTTTCAAATAGTAAAGATAAGTTATTTCCATTCATTCCATAACCCATAAAGTTACCATTTCATGATTCTAAAATTAAATTAGTACTAAATTTGAATGGAGTTAAAACATAACCTACATATCAAAGACCACTAATATTTTTCACTGAAGCCAATGGTAAAACCATAGCACATAAAAATTCAGAAAGAATTATAAAAGAAATACCAATTGCTTGAATAGATATAATTGATTTACAAGTTGAAACCATAAACATTCCAAACAATAACCCAATTATTAATAGTGTGATTTCACCAAAAATAAATCCTGGTCAATTTACAGTCTCTAAAACTGTTTTAAAACTTGGATTTAAAACTGTTGTACCAAAAGCTTGAGAACCAACATCTCAATTTTTAATACCAAAAATTAATAAAGCAAAAAGAATACATCAAATAATTGAAATAAACACCACAACAAAATAATATGCAATACCAATAAAAATAAATAGAGATGGTTTAATAGGTGTTGCTCCAATTCTTTTTAATAATGATGAATTTTTAAATTCAAAAAATAATTGAGGCATTGATGATAAAGTAATTGAAACTGGAGAAATTGCTAATGAGCCCGCAAGAATAGATGTATAACCTAATATCAATCCAAGAATCACTATAAAGATTAATGGAAAAATAAAAGCAAAAAATGGACCAAAGAAATTTTTTCAAAAAGATTGGTTAATAAGTTTTATTAAAGGTAAACTTCCATTAAAGAAATTAATACTTTTTTTGTAATTTGCTTTTAAACAATTTAATGAGTTCAATAAAAAATTATTCATAATAAATATATTTTTAAATTAACAATATATTTATAAATGAATTCAGTGTAAATTAAAATATTTTTTTACCATTTATATAACTATGTAAAACTTTTGTATTTAATATTTCTTTCTCATTTTTTAATCCAAAAATATCTTGATTTAAAATTATGAAATCAGCTAAATAATCTTTTTTTATTTTCCCTCTAGTGTTTTCTTCAAACATAGAATAAGCACCATTTTCTGTATAACATTTAATAGCTTCATAAATATCAAATGATCATTCTTCTCTTTTTGATTTATTTATTTGATTTCCTGTTATTGCATAATAAATATTTAATCAAGGATTAAAACTACAAACTGGAGCATCAGTAGAAAAAGAAACTAAATTATCATTTAATTTATTGATCTCATTAAATTTATATGAGTCTAATGAAAAACTACTATCAAGGTAATCACTTAAAATATTTAAATCACTTTCTAAAAAACATGGTTGAACAGATAACAATATTTTATGATTGATTACTTCTTTCATTAAGCACTTATCAAACAATTGGAAATGAACAATTTTATGTCTATTAGCATTCTTATTGCTTTTATCTTTTAATGCTTCAATACATGTTTTACTTGATTGATCACCAATTGAATGAATTGCTACTTGCTTTTTATAAGCATCAGCAATTTCAAAAACATTCATTAAATCATTCTTACTATAATTTTGAATTCCACAATTATTTGTGTCATTTAAATAGCAAGAAGAAATATGAGCTGTTTTTGAACCAATTGATCCATCATTAAAAATCTTTATATCACTAATTTTATTAAATTCATTGGGTTCATCATTTTTATGGTTTTCAAGAAATACTTTCAATTTTTCTAAATCATAAAAAACTATCTGATGATTTATTCTTAATGTTTTTTCTTGATTTGTTAAGTTGTCATATAGCTTATAAATGTAATCATCACTACCTTCAAAAATATCACAAATTAAAACATTAGTTATTCCATACTTAATCAATTCATCACTTATTTCTTTTAAATTTTTTAAATCTAAATCAAAGTCATTAAATGCAGATAATTTATTTCTGATAATTTGACAAGCAGATTCTCTAAGAATTCCATTAGGCAATAAATCTAATCCCAATTCTATTAATCCACCCACTTTGCTCTCAATATTTTTTTCATATATGTTTAAAAACTTCAAACCACATGTATTTACAAAAGCAGTGTGTAAATCACTTTTAAAGATAAAAATTGGAATATTGTCATTAATTTTGTCTAATTCAAATTTGTTTAATAAAAGACCATATTTTAAATTTTCACAAAAAATAAATTTTGGATTTTCTGAAAATATTTTTTTATTAATAACTTCTTTAATTTCATCAATATTCTTAGATTTGCTTAAATCTATATTATTTTTATTTTTTGCTGCTAATAGCATATGAATATGTGTATCAATTAATCCTGGAATCACCAACTGATTATTTAAATCTATTTTATTTTTATACTTATTAAAATCTATCTGTTGTTCAGAAATAAAAATTTTATTAAAGCAATTGTTTTTGATTTCAAACCCATATCCAAATTTTTTAGAACCTAGATAGATTTTTCCATTATAAAAAAGTGTGATATTTTCCATGTTAATAAAAGTTAGTTAATAGAATTATCATAATTAAATTTTTTGAAAAGAATTTAATTAATTAAATAAGTTTATTTATAAAATAAAGTTAATTATAAAGAAAGAAAAAATTATGGAAAAAATTATTGAATTATCAGTACTAGCTCTTGATCAAAAAGATGAGAATAAATTTAAAGAACAATTAGAATCTTGTTTAAAAAATAATATTAAAGATATCCATTATGACATAATGGATAATAAATTTGTTCCAAACACTTCTTTTAACAATTTAGAGTTCTTAGATTACTTAATAGAAAAAGGTTGTAATGTTAGTGCTCACTTAATGGTAGAAAATGTAGCACATTATGTAGACAAACTAATAACAAAAAAAGTGAAATATATTACATTTCACTGTGAGGCTCAAACAATTGAAGAATCTATTTCAATTATTAATACAATAAAAAAACACAACATAAAAGCAGGGATTGCAATTAAACCAAATTCTTCACTTAAAGAATATGAATCACTAATAAAAATATCAGACAAAATAACAGTTATGAGTGTTGAGCCTGGATTTGGTGGTCAAAAATACATAGAAAATAGTGAGATAAGAATTAGAGAAATAAAAAAACTATCTCATAAAAATTTAATAGTAGAAATTGATGGTGGTATAAATGACCAAACAATTTTACTTTGTAAAGATGATGCAACACACTTTGTTACAGGATCATTTTTATTTAACAATTTAGAAAAATTTGAAGAATTAAAAAAACTATTGGATTAATTCATTTGGATTAATTCATTAAATCATTTTAAGTCTTCTGGTGTCATTTCAGGACTAATACCAGTTGCTATATGTTTGTTGTATCAATTAGTAGCTGTATCTATAATTGGTTGAAAATTATTAATATCTAAATTAATCTTAGCAGTTTCTATTTTTCTATTATTAATATCAAAATCAATTGGTTTAGCATAGTCTTCTTTTTCTAAAAAACCAATTACAAATAAACCTAAATTAACTTGTCTTAAATACATGTATAAACAAAGTTGCAATTGGTATTCTATTGGAATTACCAATTGTTTTTTTTCATTAAATCATGACTCTAATTTTCCATTAGGGGTTTTAACAAGAGGAACATTATTAGCATCCTTTTGCATTGTTAAAACACCATTTACATTTTTATATACAAATGAATCAATTGAAGTAGTCTTAATTTCTAGCATTGGATAATTTTTGTTATATAAAAACTCACCAGATTTATTAACAGGTTCTCCATCTGGAATTCCTCCAAATATTTCATTATCTGCAAAAACATCTCATTTAACTTGGAAAGGATTATATTGTTTGTATGTAATATCAAACTTTTTTTCCACATAATTTCTTAACATTGGTTCAATAGTGTTACCAACATATGACAAAGTATCATCCATTACATCTTGGTAAAGATTTGTCATAATCATTCAAGTTTTTAAAGGACTATTATATTTGTTTTTATTTAGTATTGAAGCTAATCTACTTCCAGTAATTTTTTTAAATTTAGTTAAATTCTTTGTAAAGTAATCTGTTGATAAATGAATACAATTATCTTTTATAAAAAAATCTTTGTTATAAACAGTTTTTAATGGCATTTTATTTTATTCCTAATTCACTTAAATTAATTTAAACATAGAACTATAATTTTTAATTTTTTTATTATCAGAAGAATAAAAAAATAAGCATTTGCATGCTTATTAATTTGAAGTATGAACTGAACCTTTAATTACATACTTTTTATACATTTCTTCAATGCTTAATTTATATTCTTCACTTTTTACTAATTTCTTTTCTTTAAATAAGTTAAAAATAAAATTATTTAACAATTCTTGATTAGAACTAGAAACTAAGTATTCTTTCTTGTTTTCTAAATCTTGAACAATATTTAAATTAGACAGATTTGCTTTCCCAAAATCACCTTCTTCTTTTAAGACAATTCTGTAAGTATCTTTTTTGTCTTCTAGTGCTAATTCTCTTTTCCCACTAAAAGCAATTTTTCCACCATCTAAAATAGTTATTGCATCTGCATAGATATCAAGTTCTGAAAGAATATGAGAAGAGATAAAAATTGATTTACCTTGTAGTTGAAGTTTTTTTAATATATCAAAAAATTCAATTCTAGATTTTGGATCTAGGTTAGCAGTTGGTTCATCCATAATTAACAAGTCAGGATTGTTAGACAAAGCTTGTGCTAAAAGAATTTTTTTCTTTTGCCCACTTGAGAATTTATTTGGAGAAACCTTCTTTAAATTTTCCATATTAAAAGTTTTTAATATATCATCTACAAATTTAACAGCTTCTTCTTTTGTTAACCTATTTAACATAGCCATATCTACTAAATAGTTGTAAGCACTAATTCTTGATGGGAATCTAGCAAGCTCTGGAATATAACCTAATTTAATTTTTGAATATTTACTTTTGTTGTTAACACCACCAATTTTTATTTTTCCATCAAATGATGCATAAGCTCCAACAATTGATTTAATAGTTGTTGTTTTACCAGCCCCATTTGCACCAACAAATGCATGGAATTCACCTCTTCTTACTTGGAATGAAATTTGGTCAATTGCAGGTTTTGCTTTTCTATTGTATTGTTTTGTTAAATTACATACATCTAATAAAACATCAATATCTGCAGGATCGTAAGAATTAATTACATTTGGTGTTGGTCTATAATCAGAAACGGGTTTGTCAGATTTTTTGTCTTCAAAAATATCTGTATCATCATCCTCAAAGAAATCATCCTTATCGTTTTCTCAATATAAATCATCATAACTATCATCAAAAGGGTCATATAGGAATTTTTTAATTCCTTTGATCTCTCTAATCTTTTTACCTTTTAATAATCTGTCATAAGGAATATAAAGATATTTGCTTTTAGGATAGTCTTCTTTAGTTTCTTCTAATTTATATTTTTTATCCTTTGTAGGTTTTTCTTCTGATAATGGAACTTCATCATCTTTGAATGAATCATCTAAGAATATTTCTTTTGGTAATGGTTCAACTTTATTAGCTGACTCATCATATAAAGAAGGACCCTTAAATGGTTCATATAAGAATTTGTTATCATCACTAAATTGCTTAACTTCTTCACCTTTAACCAACTTAATATAAGGAATGTATAGGAATTTACTTTTTAATTTCTTTTCTTTAGTTTCTTTTAGTTTCTTAGGTTTAGCTGGTTTAACTTCTTTAACTTCTGGTTTTTTATCAGCAGCCTTAGCTTTTACTGGTTTTTCTTTAACTGGTTCAACAGGTTTAGAAACTTTGGCAGGTTTAGTTGGTTTTTCAGGTTTCTTTACTTCTTCTTTAAATAATGAAGGACCTTTAAATGGTTCAAACAAATATTTTTCATTATCCTCAGAATCACATTTTGTTTCACCTTTTAATACCTTGTCATAAGGAATGTACATAAAGTTATCTTTTAACTTATCTTCCTTAGTTTTTTTAGGTTTAAAGATAGGTAAAGGTTTTTTATCTTCTTTAGTTTTTTTAGGTTTTAAAACTGGAGAAGGTTTTTTCTCTTTTTTTACCTTTTTATTTTTCTTTTTATTCTTTTTTTCTTTTTCTTCTGGGATCGCTTCAATTGGTTTTTTATCAAATGAATTTAATCATTCTTCATATGCTTTTCTTTGCTTTTCTTGTTGTAATAAAATTCTTTTTGGAATTTGATAATTACTTTCATTTTTTACAACAAGATCATTTACTTTATCTTTATTTACTTTTTTACTCATAATTATGCAAAATCCCTTTTGTAATATAGAACCATAGAAACAATAAATAAGATAACTGCAATTGAAACTCAAACAGGAATAACTATTTCATTTTTCATTACAGAAACTACTGTAGTAACTCTTGCTGTATTCATTCAATCTCTAAGCATTAAGTTAAATGGATTAGCAATACTTAAAGACATAGTGTTTGTAGGACTAGTTGTTCCGTTTGAAATTTGATATTTAAAATCAATTGTGTTTGATAAAACATCATCTTGATCAAATAGATTAATTCCTAATAATCCTAATTCAACTTTTTCTTCTTCACTAACACCTTTAGCAATTGCTGTAAATCACTCAGTTAGTGTAGAAGGTGTTGTAGTAGCTGCATTAACACTAACAGATACACCTTTTCTAAGTAAGTTTAAATAAGCTGAATATTGAATAGTATTAAATTCTTTTAATAACTCTTGAGCTTCAGTTCTATTAAATAAACTTAGAGCAGTTTGACCATTTGTTGAAGTAGTTGTAGAAGAAGTTCTTTCTTTAAAGAACTTAGTTACAAAACTTTCTAAAGTTGTGTTGCTATTTCCAGAAGTACCATTAGTTTCTTTATATTTGTTTCAAGCATCTTCTCAATACTTAACACTAGTAGTGCTATCAGTTGTTTCATTAGTAGAACTGTTTGCAGCATTATAGTCATAAATAGTTTTATTCATTTGAGCAAACTCATTGTATGAATAACTTTTTTTAATTCTATATTTGTGAAGCATAGTATTACTTGTAATTGAAGAAGCTGTTGTTGTATTTAAATACAAGTATTGGTAGGGGTAAGCTGTACCAGCATTAGGTCAACTAACAGTTGGTCTCACAGTAATATGTGACATCCCAGGGTTACTTGAACTAACACTAGTGTTAAATGATGAAAAGTTTAAATCTGCTCCTTGATTTAAAAATGACATTGTTGAAAGTAATGTAGCAGTATCTGCTGGAATTTTGTTTAAGATAAATAAATTTGATAATTGATAACCAAAATCAAATTTAATACTGTTGTTATATCCAGAGTTTCTTACTGCTTGTCTTCATAGACTTGAAGGTTCAACAAAAGGGTTAGTTGAAGTAGTACTAGAATTAGTTGAAGAACTATTATCTATTCCTACTAACCCTTGCTGAATTGAAACAGTGCTTCCATCAGATGAAACACTAACTGCATTAACAGTCTGAAGTGCTTTACTATTGTCAGATAAATTGTTAACAGGTGTAGGCATTACAAAAGCAGTAAGCATTGTAGCCATCATTAAAATAAAAGCTAATCCAACTGAGATTAACATTGAAGTTATCTTCTTTAAATAAATTGAAATAATAGTAACAATTGAACCAAAGATAATTCCATTAACAACAGTTCCTGTAAATGTTCCTAACATTATAGTAGTGCTATCACTATTAGTAGATAAATCATCTAAATATGTAAAAGCTGAAATTCCCATTCCTAAAACAGAAATGATTAAAACATAAATTAAAAATATAGTTAATTTAACAAATACAATTTCTTTTCTTGAAATTGGTTTACTTACAGTTAATAATTCTGTACCATCATCAATTCCGGTCCTAAATATTTCTATTGCTATATAACAAGTTACAACTGCTACTGAGAACATTAGAAACATAGTAGATGTTGATAAGTTATATAAACTAATAGGTGCTTTATCAGCAACTCTAGGAACAATAATTGAATAACATGCAATTATAAACAAGTAAACAAATATGCCAATATAAACAGAAATTTTTGAAGCCATTAACTTGAATGAGAAACAAAAAAATTTCTTATTGAATATTGAAAAATCTTTTTTAACTTTAACATCATTTTTAGAATTGATGTTAAGTTCTTGATTTCTTCCATCCATTATTTTTTCTCCTTTATTATTGTTTCTAACTAATAAATATTAACAAGTTTTTTATTTTATAAACCATTTTTTTATTCAACCTATAACCAATAAGGGAAACTAACAAATAGTAATTAAATAAAAGAAATAGAAAAAATACTTTAAATAAAGTAGTAAAATATTTCAATATTTAAGATTTATATAAATTAAATAATTTGAAAACTTATGAAACTAAACAAGAAAAATTGAAAACCAAGTAGCTCAAATAAATACTTAATTATAGGTTATGGTAAATTTGGAAAAGGCTTTGCCCAAAGACTATTAAAAGAGGGTGTTAAAGAGTCAAAAATTTATATAGTTGATAAAAATCAAGAAATGCTAACAGAAACTCAAAATCAATTCACTAATGTAATGTCTTTAACCATCAGTGATTTTGACTCATTAAATGCATTTGATGTTAATGAAATAAAAATTGTAGTTATAGCAATGTCTGACCTTGAAGAATCATTAATGATTGCCGCAAATTGTGTTAAATATCCTGATAAAAAATATTTTGCAAAAGCAAAAAATGAAATCCACTCTAAACTACTTAAAACTTTAGGAGTAGATGATGTGGTAATTCCTGAAGAAGAAATAGGGTCAAAACTAGCTTATAAATCTTTATTTACAAGTAATATTGAAATTAAAAATGTAGATGATGATTACAATATTATCCATGTAAAAATTAAACCTAATTTTAATTTTGAAAATAAAACATTAGCTGATTTAAACATAAGATCAAAAATTGAATGTAATATCTTTGGTATCAAAAGAGATGGTGTATTTTTTGTACCATCTGGAAATGATGTAATAAAAGTAAATGATATCTTAAGTATTGTTTATAAAAAAGATCTGTCTAAACAAATCATTGATTTCTTTGGTGGTTTATAAAATGAAAAAAAATTCCATTGTAGTAAATACTATAATGGAATTTTTAATTCTAATTTTTAGTAACCATTGTAATAAAAAATTTCAGATGGTTTTCTATAAAAGTTTGGTTCCTTAGTTATGTTTTTATTAATTTGTTTTTGAACCTTTAAATTATCTGCATTTCTTTTTGAATCTAAAAATTCTTTAATATCTTGTTTGAAGAATTTTTTAGTTTTATAAATTATAAATTCTCAAAATTTAAAATCTCTATGTTTTGAAAATACTAAGTGATTACATACAAGTAATATAATCCCAAATAAAGCAAATAATACAGACATAACAATAGAAGTTGCAAATTGATAATCTGAATATCTAAATGGTTCCATACAAGAACGTAATAACCCATAACAAATAAAGTATGCTATTGCTAAATCACCAGCTTTTCTTTTTTTAATGAATTCTCCACCAATGTAAATTGCTAAGAAGAATCAGAAATTGATAAATGATTCATATAAGAAGAATGGGTGGTGAAGGTTTCCAGTTGTAGTTATAAACATATTGTTATAAACACCAGGCATCAATGTTTTCAATCATGCTAATTCTGCTTCTGTTGCAATTGGTCCATAAACTTCTTGATTAAAGAAATTTCCTCATCTTCCAATTATTTGTCCCACTAAAATACAAGGAACAATAGCATCTGCATAAACTCACATTGAAACTTGTTTTACATAATACTCATTACCAATTTTAGTTTTGACATTATATTGAGGTTTTTTTAATACTAATGGGAAATAAATTAAAGCTGCAATCACTGTTAATAATACTCCACCTTCAATTGCAAGCCCACCTTCTCTAAAATTAAAAAAAGCTGCAAAGAAGTTTTGAGTGGCTAATGATTTAGATGCATCCCCAATAATGAAACTTCAAATTCTAGCACCCAATAGAGAAACAGGAATTCCAATAAACACAAATCAATAAAAAGGGTTACATGAAATTTTGTATCATTTTTCTAATTTAACACAAGCTAATATAATAGCTAAAACAAAACCAACAGTGATAAAAATCCCATATCATTTTATTTCTAAAGAGCCTATTGTAAAAGCTGTACTAATATCTTGCATAGTTGTAGTAAAGTTATTCATCGTCATCTTCCATTGATTTTTCTTCCATTTCCTTAAATGAGTTATATCCAGACAACATTAGTTTTAGTTGTGCCACTATAACTTCAATCATGTCACTTGTTTTTTTACCAGGTGTGATAGGAATTAGATAATAAGGTATTTTAACACCTAAAATCTCTTTATACTGTAAATCTTTTCCTAATCTTTCAAAAGTGTGAACTTTTGGATCGAATTCTACAAGTTCAATAATCACATTAATTTGAGTAGATTCTTTAACTTTTTCAATCCCAAAAACTCTAGAAGCATTAATTATCCCTAATCCCCTAACTTCTAAAAAACCAAAGAATCTTTTTGGAGCACGTCCAATTATTTTATTGAAAACATTACTACACACAATTGCATCATCTGCTATAAACATATGTCCATGCTTAATTAATTCAATTGATGTCTCAGATTTTCCCAATCCTGATTTGCCCATTAACAATACACCTAATCCAAATAACTCAATTAAGTTTCCATGTAGGTATTCTTTTTTAGAAAGTTTTTCAGTTAAAAAAGTATTAATATAATTTGTTAAATCAGCAGAAGATTCTTTAGTAGATAAAATACTAATATCATATTTTTTAGCAAGTTCTAAAATGATTCCTTTTGCAGGAAAAGATCTAGATAAAACTACAAGAGGAGGGGTTAACTGAAAAATTTTTTCAATTTTTTCTTTAACTAACTTTTCATCAAATTGTTTTAAATAAAGGTATTCATCATTACCTCAAAGAACAACAGCTTTTAAATCTTTATGTACAAAGAAATCTGCAAACTCTAATCCAGTTCTTGTAACTCTATTACTTATGATTTCTTTTTCTCTTCCAACACTTTCTAATTTGTAATTACTAAAATTTTTGTGTACATCTTTTCAATTCATTTTTTACCAACTTTCCAATCTTAAACAAAAAACAAGCAGACAATTGGAAAAACTAAACAAACAACTTTACCAATACCATTTGTGTCTCCACCAATTGCATAAGGAATTACATTTAAACACAGTAGTAAACCAATAATAGCAACTGCAAATAAAATAAAAACTAATGAGTACATTAAAATTAATCTTTTATTTCTTTCAGAATCAGAATAATTTGCAATTATTTTTTTAGTTCTAGAATATAGCGGTCAAGAATCAAATGTTTTAATAGCATTTATAATTTCAGAAAAACTTTTTCTTTTTTTAGGTTCTTTAACCTTTGCATTTGCTTTTGTTTTTTCAATTTCTTCTTTTTCTTTTTGTTCAATTTCTTCAATAGCTTTTAATTTAGAATCTAATAAATAAAATTGTTCTTGTTCTAAAAGCATTTGTAAGTCTTTTATTTGAGATTGAATTAGTTTTTTCTTTTTAAATAAAAAGATATTTTTTGATCTTTTTTCTAACTGAGAAATTAAATTTTGTGTTTTTGTTTTAACCACTTCAATATCTTCTTCAGTTAAAACAAATTGGTTCTTTTTTTCAACTTTAGCTTGAACATTTTTGTTAGAATCATTTTTTCTTTGACTTCTACTTTTTTTACTATTATTTTTTGCCATATTAATAAAATTTCCAATTTTAGGTTTAATAAATCTTTAATAATTTTAACCTAATTAGTAAAACCATTTTAAATTAAGTGATATTAAATATTGCAATGCTTAACACATTTGGTGAAATTCAAACACTATTACAAAAAAACAATTTATTATCTTTTTTATTTTTAAACTTAAAAATTAATAATATTATGAAACTATAAAAGAAAATTATTAATAAGAATTCAAATGACAAAAAATAATAAATTAATAATCAAAACTAAATATTTATCAATGTATAAAACTGAAAAAGGTTTTTATTATTGCCAAAGGGCTTCAATAAATAGTGTTGCTTTATTATGTTATAAAAAAGAAAATAATGAATATTTGTTTTTGATAAGATATCAACCACTTCCTGAAATTGAAGAAAAAGAAAGATGAGATCAATTATATCCATGCCCAATAACTGGTTCAATTGATGAAAATGAAATACCTATTGAAACTGTAATTAGGGAATGTTGAGAAGAAGCAGGGATCAAAATTAATAAAGATCTAGTTTATGAAATTAATCCATCTATTGCCACTACTCAAATGAATGAAAAAATATTTTTCTATTTATGTGATGTAACAGGTTTAAAAGAATCTATACCAGAAAATGATGGAAGTATATTTGAATCGGTTAGTAAAAATTTATGAGTAACAGAAAAAGAACTTTTAAATCTAATTGACAATCAAATTTGTATGCAAGGACTATCAATTTGTTACTTTCATTTTTTAAAAATCAAAAATAAATTAGTTTTTTCTTCAGTGAAAAAAGACTAAATAAAAAATTAAGAATAATAAATTTTGAAGTTAATTTACTTGTAAAGTGTAAAGTCATTTATTTAAAAAGATTTATTATTTTAAATTTTTGAATTTTTTAAAAATTTGGATTAAATTCTCTTTATCTTCTGTTGTTAAAACAGAAAAAATATCATTAACATTTTCAACATGCTCAACTAATAATTCATCAATAAGTTTTCTACCTTTTGATGTTAATGAAATTAAAAATGATCTTTTGTCATCAGGGTTTACTTCTTTTTTGATTAAATCATTTTTTTCCATATTAGCTAAAACACAAGTAATGTTTCCAGAAGTTGTAAATAGTTTTTCAATTAAATCTTGAACCATCAATTTTCCTTTAGCTCTTAATAAATCCAATACCCCAAATTGAGTTATAGTAACATTGTATTTATTAAAAACTTCTTCTTCCTTATTAGAAATCACTTTACCAGCTTTTCTAAAAACAATCATAGTTTTTAATTCAAGACTATATTTTTTTAAAAGTTCTTCAATATTTTTCATACAAAAATTATAGGTTATTTCAGATATTAATAAATTGTTTTTATAAGAAAAAATACCCTTCAAACCAATGAAGGATATTAATCTATATTAGTTATTTTTTAAAAAATCTACAAATCCATTTGCTTGAACTTCTAAAGATTTCAAATCATTTGCGCTTAATTCTAATACATTAGTCATTCAAGAGTTGTTAGGAACACCAACTCCAGTTTGATTATCTTTATAAACTTTCATACCAATGAATTCAAATAAATTAACTAATGCATTTCTAGCATTGATAGTTGCAGGTTGTCCACCAGCTCCACTTAAAGTAATTTTTACACCATTACTTATAGCTGTTTCTCTTTGCATTGGTGTTAATGGTCTAGATATTCAATCAAATAAATTTTTCACAACAGGAGGAATTGAAAAATTGTATTCAGGTGTAAATAATCACACACCATCAGCAGATTTAATTTTATTTCTAACATCAACCACAGAATTAGGTGCAGGGAATTCTATATCTTGGTTAACGAAAGGTAAGTCACCATATTGTAAGTATTCAACTTCCACACCTTTTGACACTAAAAGTTTTTCAGCACTAGCTGCTAATTGTTTGTTGAAAGATTCTTTTCTTAAACTTCCAATCACAAATAATATTTTCATTTTATATACCTCTATAAACAGAATGAAATAATATTATCACTAATTAGTGATAATTTATATATTATTTTATTTTTATTTAATAAATAGTTATTTGTTAGGGTTAAAAAAGATATTGATTGAATACTTATAAATGAAATGCTGCTTAAAATTATTTCATCCATAAATAAATAAAAATGTATTGAATTTAAAAATAAAAAACAATATGTAATTTATTTTAGTAATTACATATTGTTTGTTGGCATTACATTAAAGCTTTACCTTCTTTGTAATATATGGTGGAGATGACGGGAGTCGAACCCGTTTCCACAAATAGCAATGCGACAAAATCTACAGCTTAGTTCTAACTTTAATATGTCCTTTTAAATAGAGGCAAAGAACAACCCATAAATAAAAGTAATCCTAACGAACTTCACTAATTGTTATAGGAATTAAATTAGCTATCTAGTTATTAAACATTCATACCTACCTAGAAAAAGATATGAACTTATTACCAAATGTAATTAAGCGTATAAAGCTAAATTAGCGTTTTGGCTTAAAGCGTTGATTTCAAAGTCGTTTAATTCTACTTCAACAGCTTCGTTTTTATTGTTCTTAGCATTTATTAGCCTCGACAGCTGTAAAGGGCTTACCCTGCTGCATTTGAAGATCAACCATTCATGTCGAAACCGTGACATCCCCAAATAATTTCCAGCACATTTTAATAAAATGTGCTTATTTAATTATATATAAAAAACCCCTCTTTAGAGTATTTCACTAAAAGGGAGTTTAATAGTTTTATAAAAAATTCAAATATGATTAGATTAATTTGAAATTAATCTTCATCATGGTCATCATCATATTCAGATTTTTTAAGTTTTTTACCAACAATATTTTCTATGTTAATTAAATTAACATTAGGTGAATGAACATATGTTCAAACATCACTAATTTCTTCTAAATCTTCAATTGAGTCTTTAACAAATCATTGCATTCTTTCAAAAGTTTCAAAATCTTTTGCAAGTAAAGAAATTTCAGTTACATTCTTAACACTTTCTCTAACTTTTGATTCCATTTTTAATGCTGCATCTAAAACTTCTTGAATTGTTTCAAAACTTACTAATTCTGGAACTGAAATTTGATTAATTTTTAAAATGCTATCAACTTTCATCATATATTTTACTAATCTTGACATGTGAGCTGATTGTTTATCAGATCCCATTTTTACAAAAAAAGCCGCAACATTATCATATCCTAATGCTTTAGAAACAGTTGCTAAATGGAAATATAAATTTGCTGCACATAACTCAACATTATAATGTTTAGACACTAAGTCCATTATTCTTTCATCTTTATTAAATACACTATCACTCATAGTTTTCTCCTTGGTTTTAATTATTATAAAAAGTTTACTCCTTTTATACTCAAAAAATAATCAATCTTACAAATTAATGTTTAATTTATTGAACAAGACAAATTAAAAAGGTAATTAGTAATAATTATTTACCTAATATAGTGCTTTTACTCTATTTGTGTAGCACAAAACAATAAAACAAATATGTTATTTATAAAACTTTAATATAGTTTATATTAGCAAGTGAATCTTACCTACAACTTTATGTTAAATTTATTTTTACTCAATATTTTGAAGATACTTTTATATACTTTAAAGTATTGGTTTAAAAAATATAATTATGAAAAAATCTGAATATTTAAGCAAATATAACTATATTGACTATTACACAAAACCAAAAGGTTTGTGGTTTTTTAGTATAAATGAAATTGAAGAAAAACTAGAATGAGAAATAAATTTATATTTATCAAAGAAAAAGAATAAGAATTTTAATATTAATGATGAAAATAGTTATGATGAATTAGAAGATAGTGATGAGTTAGAAATTGATAGTTATGAACTATACAAACAATTTAAGGAAAACAATCCAACATCTGCTGAACAAAACAAAAACATCTACATGGTTCAAGGAAACATCATTGATAAAGCTTCTAGAAACTATTTATGTGAAAAATATAAACACATTCAAACAGTTGTAGATATAGAGCAAGAATTGAAATTTAAAAAGAATAAAGAACAAGCTGATAAGACTCAAGAATTATTAGAACAGCATGAATCTATTATTATTTTTCAGCCAGTATTTATTTATAAAAATATGATTACAAAATCAGATGCTGTTGTAAAAGAAAATAATAAATTAACAGTTATAGAAACAAAAGGAACAACATCTGCAAAATTTGTTCACTACTTAGATTTATATTTTCAGATGCATGTAATAGAAAACCAAGATTATTTGTTAAAGCAAAATTTATTATTTGATTATGAATTATGTTTAATAGAGTATAAGTTTTTAAATAAGAATGAAGTAAGTTTAGAAACTACTCCATATATAAATTTATCTAAAACAGTAACAGTCTCACCAAGGATAAAAGAAAATAGAAGAAAAGAAGAGATTGTTCTTATTTCAAACCAAATTAAGAAAGGTATTCCATATGATGAAGATATAGAACCTTTAAAAATAAAAGATTTAATGTATGAAAATTACAATGATATTGAGTCAAATACAGAGTGTCCAAAATATCCTGCAACAAGAAAAAAATATGCAAAATCATATGAATTAATAAAAAAAATAAACAGTGAGTTTGTTGAAGCAATATCTAAACTTCAATCTCATAAAGATTCTTTAAATGAAGAGAGTTTTCCTACTTTTGCACCTTCAGTAAATGATAAAAGCCCAATAAAAAATTGTGATTATTTCCCAACAGAAAAAAAATTATATTCACTGATGGGATATAACCTTTATAACTATTCAGGAAAAGTTGCAGATCAAACAATAGAAGCAATAGAGAAAATAAAAAAGAAAGATGACATAAAAAACTTTTTAAAGCAACCATCAAAAAATCCTGAATTTTACCTAAACTTATTTAACACAAAAAAAGCAGGACTTATTAACAATGAATTTTGTAATATCAAAATAAATGAATTAAAAGAAAATAAAGTTTACTTTGACTTTGAAACTATAAGCTCACCTATTAGAGTGATTGATAACTCTTTACCTTTTATGCAAATTGTTACTCAATGTTCAATAATAAAATCTACTACTAACAGTAAAATAGAAAATCTAACTTGTGATAACCTTATCATTGACCCCAAAAATATTAACATTGATTGGTTTAAACAAATTATAGATTCAATATACTTTGGACCAGAGCCTATTAAAGATGGTTTATCAGTTAGAATTAGCTCTCCTCACAGCACTTCATACATTGTTTACAATAAATCATTTGAGTGTTCTAGATTAAAAGAAATGGCTAAATTTATTAATGAAAAAGAATATACATTTAAAGTAGAACAAATTAACAAAAATATTTATGATTTAGCAGATTTTTTTATTTTATCCTCAGGCACTGATAAAGTTGGTTATTACATCTTTTTCAAAGAATTATATGGATTTTACTCAATCAAAAAAGTGTTACCCTTAGTTGGTAAATATAATCAAAAAATATATGAACAAGCTAAATGTTTAGATTACAACACTTTAAAAATAGGCAATGGTCAAGTCTGCCAAGAAGAAACAACTAAAAGGTTTTTTGATTTAGTAAGTGATTCAGAGTGAAAAAAATTAGAAAATGAAATGAAAACTTATTGTGAAAATGATGTAAGATCAATGATTGCAATTGAACTATTTATTAAAGATTTATTAAACAAATATGAAGATGTAATTAATGAGTAATAATACTTTAAATTAAAAAATATAATGTCTATTAAATTTAGACATTATATTTTTTTTTATTACAGACTAAAAAAAATATTACTTAGTAGTTTTTGCTTTACTATGCTTTCTTTTATATAAAAAAATAGTCCAGAAAACTATAGCTCATATAATAGCAATGAAAACAAATATCATTCCAGAAATAAAACTTATATTTTCTGGGGTCTTTTTATATTTATAATTTTTTACCACCAATTCATTTGCATATTTAACAGCTTTTCTATAAAGAGTTTCATCTGTATTTTGTAAGGATTGAATTTTTGATTTAAGACTTGATAAGTTTGTTGAAAAAGTAGCACTATTAATATTATTTGATATAGTGTTATTAACTTCATAATTGTAAATAATAGAATTCTCATTGTTCTTATTTTTTAAGAAATCAAAAAAACTTTTTGAACCCTTACTAGTTAAACTTTCTATTGTATCTAATGATAAATATTCAGTATTATTGCTTCCACTATATTTAGTTTTAATAACTTCTTTTAATTCATTACTAATAGTATCTTTTACAGATTTGTCAGCAGAAGAATAAGCATAATAGAAACTATATTCTCTTGATGCTAAATTATAGTTAGTAAATAACTCAAAAGTTGTAGCAACTGTGGCAATACCAAATATACCAATCCCCGCTATAAGAACATTATTTAAAATTGTGTATACTTTATTCATAATTTAAACCTTAGAAATCAAATGAATTTTATTATAAATAGAATTAGTTCTTTTTATATACAAATTACTTGAAAATTGAAGACATCATTTCTTCTGAGTAAGAACACTTAATATAGTTCTTTGTGGTATTTATGTTTTCATGGCCCATCATTAAAGAAATTTGGTAAATACCAATGTTCTTACCAATGCAATGTGTTGCAAATCCTCTTCTAAACATATGGGGAGATAACTTTTTATTAACTTTCTTGCTCAAGTTTCTAACTCTTTTATATAAAGCTTTGTAAGTAATAGGAAAGACTTTGTCTACATTTTCTTTATTTCTTTTCTTAACTAACTGATTCAATATTTTTTCTAAAGAATCACATACATAAATAAATCTTTCTAATCTGTTTTTTCCATAGATTCTTATTCTATTTTTATAAATATCACTGGTTTTAATATTCAATAGTTCAGCTGATCTAATCCCTGTTTCAAACAACAGTCTTATAATTGCTAAACTCATGTTGCTACTTTTGTGATTTTTTATAAAATCTATAATTTTAATGTACTCATCATAAGTTACATAATCTTGAACTCTTTTTTCTTTTTTAGGCAACTCAATTTCTTCTCTTCTTTTATCATCTGTGAATTCATAGTATTTTTTGAAAGAACTTAAGATTATTCTTTTGGAATTGTTGGTAGTATGTTTATATTTTTCCATAGTGATAAAATAGTTTTCATCATTCTCTATTAAAAAATGAGCATATTTACAATATACTTCAATAGTTTTTGGGCTGTATCCTTTAATGTTGATCAGTCATTCTTTAAATTTTTTTAATTTTTCCATAGTATTTTCCTTTATTTTGTAAATAATAGGTATATTTATATGGACAGCAAAAGCAGCAAACTTAAATGGAATCATTATCAAAACTAAAGCTTTTAAAAAGTAAATAAACAAAAAACTAGAACATTATTTAAATAAGTTCTAGTTTTTAAATTAATGCAATTAACTATTTAATTTCTGTTAACTCCATTAGGATATAAATTAGTTTTAAAACTATTATCTTTACCATAAAGTTGAATCAAACCATCACGATAAGATTTCTTTTGGTTTATAAATCCACCATCTATTAGGTCATAGCCTTCAAGATTGTATTTACCAAAAGCACCACCATAATCAAAACCTTCACTATATAAAGCTTGAGAAAAACTCACTGAAGCATCTGGATCAATTAAGAAATGAATTCCTCATGTATAACCATCTTTATCCATCATCATACTACCAGATGAACCTTGAGTTAATGCTGAATAATCTGTTGGATATAATAATCCTCAAGGTAAGAAATTTTCTTCTTTAAAAGTTGTAGGTTGTACAGAATAAGTAGTTGTGAAAAATGATAATCCAATTGTAGCATCAAATACACCAACTTTATCTTTATAGGTATTATAAAATCCTGTAGATGCCAAACTTGATAATTCTTTCTTCTGTTCTTCTGTTGGATTTTCAGGTCTATTAACTGCAATATTAGATCAAGCATAATTTTTTATAGGATCAATTGCAGGAAAACCAACTATTGAATAATTGTTTGGTTTAATATCTTCTGGATGAGCTAACAAACTTTGTTTCTTATATTTAAACTGATTAGTTTTATCATCTGCATAATTATTAGTAACTTTTCTTGCTTGTTGTTCATCATCAAATGTAACTTCCATTACAGCAAAATCTGCATACTCTTCAAACTTTTGATATTTTTCATATTTTGAAAAGTAAGATGGTGAAGTTTTTAAAAAATCATTTCCAATCATTACTGTTCTAATGTTGGATACACCATTGCTGTCCAATTTTGGAGTTAAATAAGTATATTCATGAGAAAAGTCTAAATTAGTATTCATTGAATAATCTTTTAATGATGTGAACTTAATTTGTTCAGTATTATAAGTACTATTTTCTATATTCTCATAACGTTCTGGAGTTATAATGTCATTTTTAACTCTTAAGTTTTGAATCACATGAGCATTTGTTGCAAAGTATCAAGTTAATGGGTATGAACTAGAATCTTGAGTTAATTTATAATCTAGAATTCATCCAGTGCCAGAGTTTATTCCCATTCCCTTTCCTCTAATGAATCCAATCCCTACAGTTCTTTTAGCTTGTTTGACTTGTGTTTCGTTATATAAATAATTTCTTGAAAACCCTGAGTTTTTAGGAACACCAGGAGATGGTGTTACACCTTTTGGACCAACAGATGGTATAAGTGAATTTGATCTTGAATCATATTTAGCAAACATATGAGCTCCACCACCATCATTAATAGGGTTAGCTTTGTTAGCATAAGTTATGGGAGTTCAATTACTATTTCAGTTTGGATCTATATTGTTTTGATTTGATCCATTATTGGAATTATTTTGATTGGGAAAATTATTAGAATCATTATCACTATCATAACCACTATTACTATTAGTGTGGTTATTTACAGAATAAGAAATTGGAACAGCAGTCACAATTGCTATTAAGCCAACAGATACTGAAGCTAAAATAGTAATAACTTTTCTTTTCATAATACCTAGACCTCACTTAATTTATAAGTTTAAAAAATTAAATAATCAACAAAATAATTTTTTATTAATTATTTTATTAACAATATTAAATATAAGTATTATTGTGAAATGTTATTTTTAATTACCAGTTTATTAATTTTGTATCCTCTATTTGATCATTTTCTTTCATACTCAGTTTGGATATTATCTTTAGCATGAGCTGAGCTATATAAATTCTTTGTGGCAAAAGTTAAACAAAAAGAATTTTCTCTAGCAACAGAAAGTGAATAATTAAAGAAGTTTAAATTATCTGTTTTGAATTCAATTAATCCATCTTGTTTTAATAAAGGCAAAAATAAATTTAAATAAAAAGAATTTGTTAGTCTAAATTTTTCATGATGAGTTTTAGGTCATGGGTCAACAAAATTTAAATAAATTTTACTAATTTCACTCTTATCAAAAATATCATTAATGTTTTTAGCATCTATACTAATGATTTTTATATTAGTTAAAGTTTCACTACAAGACTCTAATTTATTTAATAATTTAGCTAGTATAGTTGGATATTTATCAATAGCAATAAAATTTATATTTTTATTTTTTAATGCTTTATTAAAAATAAAAGTACCTTTACCAGTCCCAACTTCAATTTCAATATTGTTGTTATTTTTAAATATTTGTTGATTCCATAATCCTTTGTATTGATTAGGGTTTAAAACATAAAACTCTTGACTGTTAAACAATCTTAATTCATCTTGATAATCTTTTCTTAATCTACCCATAATTTTTATTTTTCTAATTTAATACCTAATTCTTTCAAACTTTCATTTGAAACATCAGATGGAGTTTCAAATAATAAATCTACACCACTTGAATTTTTAGGAAAAGCAATTACATCCCTAATACTGTTAGTATTCAACATAATCATTAAAATTCTTTCAATCCCAAAAGCTATTCCACCATGAGGAGGAACCCCATATTTGAATGCATTTATAATGAATCCAAATTTTTCTTTTACTTGGCTATCATTAAGACCTAAAAATTTAAACATTCTTGTTTGTAATTCACTGTTATAAATTCTTAAAGATCCACCACCAATTTCAAACCCATTTAAAACTAAGTCATATGCTATTGCTTTTGCATTTGCAGGGTCCTTATCAAAAGTATCTAGTGTTTCAGCTGTTGGCATTGTAAATGGGTGATGAGCTGAAACATATCTTTTTTCTTCTTCACTGTATTCAAATAATGGTCAATCAACAACTCATAAGAAAGCAAACTCTTCATTCATTTTGATTTTCTTTGAAATGTTAACAAACTCTTTTCTAATAGCTCCTAATGCTTGTTGAGTTATTTCATATTTGTCAGCAACAAAGAATAATGTACCATTTGATAATTTGTTATCTTTACATATTTTTTCAATGATTTCACTTTCAATTACATTTGCAATTGAACCAGAACTCATTTTTCCATTTTCAATATATAAATAAGCTAAACCTTTGGCTTTATTATCTTGAGCTAATTTCTCTAATTTTTTAATATCTTGTTTTACAATGTTATCTTCAACAAATACTGCTGAAATTCTATTTTTAGATTCGTAAATAGATTTAAATATTTTAAAGTTTGTATCTTTAAAATAATTTGTTAAATTCATGATTTTATTTTCAAATCTAATATCTGGTTTATCTGAACCATAATATTCAATTGCATCACTATAAGACATTCTAGTAAAAGGAGTTTTTAATTTAATATTAAAGAATTCTTTGAAAACATAAATAAACATTTCTTGAACAATAGATTGAATTTCAAGATCTGATAAAAATGAAGTTTCAATATCAATTTGTGTGAATTCAGGTTGTCTATCTGCTCTTAAGTCTTCATCTCTAAAACATCTAGCAATTTGGAAATAACGATCCATTCCTGAAACCATTAATAGTTGTTTATAGATTTGAGGAGATTGAGGAAGGGCAAAGAATTTTTTACTACGAGTTGGAACTAAATAATCTCTTGCACCTTCTGGAGTTTGTTTAGATAAGTAAGGTGTTTCTATTTCATTAAAATTATTTTTAACTAAAAAGCTTCTAAATAAATTAATTATTTTCCCTCTATTAATAATATTGTTTTGCATTACTGGTCTTCTTAAATCCAAGTATCTATATTTCAATCTCAAATCTTCTAAACCATCTGTATCATCTTGAATTAAAAAAGGAGGAGTTTCAGCTTTTGAATATAATTTGAATTCTTTTAAATCAATTTCAAATTCACCAGTCTTTAACTCTTTGTTTACATTACTTCTTTTTCTAACTATTCCAATTACTTCAACTACTGATTCTTTAGGTGTTTGTAAACAGTTGTTAAAAAATTTATTTTCCTCTTCAACTACAACTTGTACAATCCCTGTAATGTCATAGATATCAATAAAAATTAAAGAACCCAATTTTCTGTTCTTTTTAATTCATCCTTTAATTACAACCTCTTTTCCTACAAGTTTATTATCAACATTCCCACAATATACAACATTATTAGTTTTCATTATTAATACCTTTTTTATTTATCACTTTCAAAAAATTCTTTAATTTTATTATTTAATTCATTAAGTTTTATAACTTTGTTTTCAAGGGTCTTTTGGTTTTTTAAAGTTACTTGTTTATTTTTATGATCTTCATCACCATAAATTAAAATAATTTTTGGGTTATATTTATTACTATTTTTAAATTGTTTATCTATTTTTTTTAAATCAAAATTTACTTCAACTCTATAGTTTAAATTTCTTAATTGATTTGCAAAGTTCATAGCAACTAATTCAGATTCAACTGATCCAATTGAAGCAATATATACATCTACTGAATTATTAGACAGAAATTGATTTTCATCTCTATAAGCTAGCATTAATCTTTCCATCCCTAATGCAAACCCAAAACAAATATAATCATTATCCCCTAGTTCTTTAGTAAGTTTAGTGTATCTTCCACCACCTATAATTGTTGATTGTCCTGTTAATTTATTTGATTGGCTTACTATTTCAAATACAGGTCCTGAGTAATAATCTAAACCTCTTACAAGAGTGCTATCAAATTCAAATTCATTAACTATAGTTTTTAAACATTTAATAAAATTATCTGATTCTTCTTTTTCTTCTTTTGTTAAAAATTCTTCTATTTTTGGACAACTCTTAACAAAAGATTTTGATCCATCCACTTTATCATCCAAAATTCTTAATGGGTTTTTTTCAATTCTATTTTTTGAGTCTTCTGATAACTCATCTTTATATTTGTTAAAGTATTTTTTTAAAGAGTTAATTCATTTTTCTCTTGTTTCAATACTTCCAATATAATTCACTTTTAATTTTCAATTAGTAATGTTTAGTTTTTTTAAAATGTCTAATGCAAATAAAATACCTTCAATTTCATTAAGGATATTTTTAACACCTATAAACTCAATTCCAAATTGATAAAATTGTCTGTTTCTTCCACTTTGAGGTCTTTCATACCTAAACATTGGACCTAAATAATAAAACTTCAAAGGAAAAGGATTTGTATATAAAAGTTTATTTTCAACAACACTTCTAATAACACCAACAGTGTTTTCTGGTCTTAAAGCTAATTCTCTATCTGACTTATCTTTGAAATCATAAAACTCTTTAGTAACAATATCGCTACTTTCACCAATGTTTCTAATATATAGTTCTTTGTGTTCAAAAATAGGCGTTTTAATTTCATGACAATTATATGTATTACTTATTGTTTTTAGAACATCATTTATTTTGTTAAAAACCTCAATTTCTTCACCAAATAAATCATATGTTCCTCTTGGTTTTTTGATTACCATTACTAATCTCCATTAAATAATCATATTAAGTTTAAATCAGAGTAAATATTTTTATTCATTTTCTTATAAAAAGCAATAAATGAATTAGTTTGTTATAAAGTAATTACTTAATGTGTTATTAAACGGTTTTGCTAAGTCAAAATAAAACCACAAACTAAATAATTTATTTATAAATAAGGATAATCATTAAATCATTGTCAATTTATTCTATATACTTATAATAATAAAAATGAATATCATTAATTAAACCTAAATCAAATATGATAAATTTACAAAGCC
The DNA here is from genome assembly GCF_000011225.1 of Malacoplasma penetrans HF-2. Lineage (NCBI taxonomy): Bacteria > Bacillati > Mycoplasmatota > Mycoplasmoidales > Mycoplasmoidaceae > Malacoplasma > Malacoplasma penetrans. Next base: position 373,773 of record NC_004432.1, on the reverse strand, counting down.
TTATTACCCCTTTTTTAGATTTCACTAATTTATCTGATTTTTTTCTAGTTGTTTTATTATCAGTTCTTTTTTCTATAGCAATGTCAGTGTTGATACACTTTTTATCAACTACTATATCTAAAAAAATATTTTCATTTAAAAACATTGGATATATAAAACAAATATTTATTTATCAAGCAATTGGAATGACTTTATCAGCTGCTGTTATCCCATTGTTTTATTATGTAAACAATATTATTAATTCCAACTTTTATTTGATTTCAATGCAAGTAATAGTTTTTTTAGTAGTTGGTATATTTGTAAGCCACTGAATAATGATAGGTACTATTCCTGCATTTATCATTTCTAACATTTTATATTTAATTTACGGAGGAAATGAAACTCCTTTTTTATCACTGATATATCTAATTATTTTTTATTTTTTATCTTATATTTTTGCTTTAATTAGCAATGTTTTTTTAAAAAGAAGTGAATTAAAAAAAAGTAAATCAAATAAAATTTATTGATTATTTATAATTTGACCAATTGTAAGTTTAATTCTTTTCTCAATTGTAAGATTTACAGCTTTTTTTATTATCAGTGCATCAATGACACAATGAAGTGTGATCTTTGTAAATATATTAGTTAATTGATTACTTTTTTTAGCTTCTGTTGCAGTATCTAGTTTAATAAAAAGAATTTTAGACAACACATTTACTCTTAAAGAATCAATCATGTATGACAATGAAATTTTTGTAAATAGTGGATATTCTAAAAATGCTTTTAATAACCATGTAAGAAATAACAAAATTAGAACAGGTTTATTTATTACTTTTGAATTTAAACTTACAAATGATGTATATACAGAAAACAGAGATGTATTAAAACTATTAATTGATAATTTGAAAAATTTTTTAAAAAAAGATTTTAATACACCAGTAGAAAAGACTAATAAAAAAGTTAAAAAGAATTTAAAAAAAATACAACACATGTTCTTTTTCAAAACCAAGTGAAATGAATATGGTTTTTTTTATGAAATAAATGCCAATGAATTGAATTTAGTAAAGTCATATGAAAATAATTTTTTAGCAGATAGAGATAGAAATGATTTCTTTAATTTATTAGAAGAAAAGTTCAAAGAGTTTTCTAGTAAACCTGTTATCTTTAAAGATAAAGAATATTACTTTGAAACATCTTGTTTTGTTTCAATTTATGGGATGCATTCAAACGATTTTGAAAAACTTGTTGAATATAACCAAAAATTAAAAAGTCACTGAGTTAGCAAAAAATATAAAAATAGTGTTAAAGTTTTTAACTTCAAAGATATAGATGATAACAGTAATAAGACTGATTTTAAAAAAGTAAAAGAAAACTATACTTTAGATAAAAGCTATATAAACATAAATTCAGTTAAGGCTAAAAAGATTAATTCAAATATCTCTCAATATTTTTTAATACCTGGCGTGATTTGAATAGATGAACAAATATATGATTTTAAAGATATCTATAACAAGATATCTTCAGAAGAAGATCAAACATTAATATTAAGAAACTTTGCTTTAAGAACATTAAAACTTTCTGAAAGATTAGTTAGTGAAAATAAGAAAAAATATAATCACCACAATATTGTCATTAATTATCCAATTTTAGAATTAGCTAAAAGAAGTTTTTCAGTAAAAAATTTAGTTAAAAAAATCAATAGTTTCAGTATTAACAAATCCAAATTTATTTTTAATTTGGATTTCAGTAATCTTGAAAGTATTGATGACCTAGAATTGTTTATCAAAAATTTAAGAGATTTAAATAATGAGCTAAATGTTTCTTACTTTAATATCAACAAATCATTTGGAGAGAACAAAAAAATTTATGATATTCTATCCCCTTCAAAAATTAAGTTCAGCCCTAATTTTATTTTTATCAATGAAGAAAATGAAGAGAATAAATTAATTCAGAAAAAGTTTAAAAAATCACCAGTTTATTTAATTAATTAATCATGCTCATAATCAACTTTTGATTTATTATAACTTTCTGGATTAACGCCCTTTTCAAAAACATAAGGTTCTAAGTTTTTTGTATATTGATTAAATATTCTTTCAAAACTAACATATAAAACATAATTGTCATTGCTATCAAAATACAAATGAGTCATAGAATCATTTTCATGTTCATTATAAATATCTAATCTAAATAAATCATCTTCTAATCTGTAGTTAAAAATGTATTTAAAATGAATTGAATAAATATAAGAAGGATGATTAATAATAATTCTTGAATTTGAAATATAAATTTCACATTTATTTATCTTTTTATAATAGTTATTATTCTCATCTTTTTTTAAAATTGATGAATCACTGAAATTAAAACAAACTATTTCTTTTTTATTAATTAATTGGAAATCTGTAACTAATTGTTTCAGATTTCTTTTTTTATTAAAAACTACAGCTTTAACATGATTAATGTATTCAGTTTCATATGAATTTAATTTATTAGTTAATCTGAAGTTATGAAGAATTTTTTGTAATTTATTAATATATTCTTCTGTATATGCTTCATTAAAATAAATTCATTTTTTTATTTTTTCAAGACAATAAATCATAAAAAACTTATGTTCTTTCAACTCAAAATATTCAATTAATTTATTTTGAGTAATGTAAAAAACATCAATATTAAAATCATTAGTCAATAATTTATTTTTGTATTCTAAATATTTTTCAAGTTCTTTATCTTCAAGTTTTCTTGTAAAAATTCTGTCTTGATATTTGTAATGCATATTATTTTATTAATTCTTTATATTCTTTTATTCATTTTTCCACAATTTTATTTACATCTTCTCATGGTTTAGACGTTGTTAGATCAATGTCTAATAATTTAATTTTATCTAATGGACTTAGTGAAGTACCTGCTGATAAAAAAGAATAGTATTTAGATAAAAAGTCTTTATCATTATTGATAATTTTTATAGCACTTAAAATACCAACTACCATTCCAATTGAGTATTTATATACATAAAAAATTCCATCATAAAAATGTTCAATTCTAAAAATGATAGATAGACTTTCACCATTTTTAGATAATAACCTTTTAACATCTTTATCTGAATACCCTAGGAATTTTTTATGAGTGTGTGCATAAATTTCTTTAATCTCATTTGCTCCAACAGGTTTGTTTTCATTTATGAAATTTATTATCTCTCTTTCAGTATAACTAAACATTATTTGTCTGATAGTTGTACTAAAAAAATTAGTAATCAAATCATTGTAAATTTTAAGTTTAAATTCTTTATTGTTTGAATACTTATTTAACAAAAACAAAGATAAAATAACTTCATTTGTAACAGAGGGTATTTCAGCATCAAAAATTTCACTTTCAAAATAAATGTCTTGATTTTTGTTTGTGTAATATGAACAAATTGCATGTCCTAATTCATGAGCAACTGTATAAACACTTGAAAAAGTTTTATCAAAATTCAATAAGACATAATATTTGTTTAAACCTTTTGTATTACTAACTGAGTAAGCACCACTAGTTTTGTTTTCTTTTGGTAATCATGATATTCAATTCTCATTAAATGATTTTTTGGCAACTGATTGATATTCATCAGAGAAAACTTTAAAAGATTCACTAACAATTTCTTTTGCTTCTTCAATTGTTAAATTATTTTTATTAGTTTTATAAATATCAAAAGCTTTGTCTCATGGTTCAAGCTTACTTAAATTCATTTTTTGTTTTCTATATTTATTTTCTATTTTAGAAAAGTCTTGATAATTCTTTTGGTATTTAGAAACTTCATTATATACATGATCAATAAAATCAACTTCTACTTCATCTTCAAAACAAACTTGTGCTAAATAATCTTTATGATTATAAATTTTAGCTATTTGATTTAATGTTAAAAAATTTTGATATAAGGCTGTAGCTAAAGTATTTTCAAAATTAATAAAACTTTTATTAATAGAGTTGTATGCATTTTTTCTTAAAACTCTATCTTTACTAGTTTCTAAAATAAAATCAATTTCACTAATTGATTTAAACTGAATATTTTTACCTTTTGAGTTAAGTGCAGGAATTAGTTTAATTTCAGAATCTACAAGTGTTGAAAACATTGAATCATGAGAAAAACAAGATGAAAGTTTAACTAGTAACTTTTCTTCTTCATTTGATAATTTATGATTTTCTTCCTTAAAAATTAAATCAAAAAATCTTTCAAATTTTTTTATTTCAGAATCATTTTCAATAAAAGATTTTATTAATTCTTTATTATCTAAAATGATATTTATTTCATTAGCAAAACTTAACTGAAATTCAGATATTTTACTAGAAAGTTTTTGGTTTCAATTTATCATTTCTTTATTTGCTAAGTCTTCATTAAGTTTATTAGACACATAGTTATATAATTTATTTTCAATAGGAACCATATCAAGTTTAAAAAATAAATATTTTTTTAATTTATTTAAATTTGAATAACATGTCCCATTGTCATACATTTTTATAAGTTCATTATTTAAATTAACTCAGTTATTAAATACTTCATCTAAATTTTTATTTTCTAACAAACTTGATAAATCTCAGTCATATTTATAATTCATCTTAAAACCTATAAAAAAGAAAAATTTAATATATTAATTATCAATGAGAATAAAAAATTTTTACATTTAAAATAATTAATTAAAATAAATACTAGTGGAAAAACAATAAATTTATATGGATAGAAAAAAGATTTTTTTTATTACCTTAACATCAACTGTTTTAATGTTTGTATTTTTTGGTTTACTTATATTTTTTATATTAGATACATTAAACAATAATACAAACCCAAACTATTGGTTTATCTTACTATTTGCAGTTTACTTTGTTAACAATTTAACTTCTTTTTATCTTCTTAATAACAAAAGAAGGATTGAAAATGTGAAAGTTTGTTGAATGTTTGTAATTAATTTACTCCCTGTAATTGGAATATTTGCTTTTTATATATTTGGGATTATTCCTTTTAAAATAGAAAATTCAAATGAAATTAAAATATCATCACATCACTTTAATGAAAATGAAAATTACTCATTCACACATTCTTTTTTGGCAAAACAGGAAAGTGATAAACATTCAGATTTTAAATTCATTTTTAATTACATGAATTCACCAATCTATGAAAATAATAAAATCACAATTCTTGACCAATCTGATTTATTCAAAGAAACAATTGATATCATCAGAGAAGCAAAAGAATTTATTCACATTCAGTTTTATATCATTTCTGATTGTTTATGGTTCTATCTATTAATGAATGAACTAGTAAGAAAAGCAAGTCAGGGTGTAAAAATCAAATTCATGTATGATTGAGCTGGAAGCCATAAAAGATTTAATAAATCAAATTTAAACTTCTTAGAAAGACATGGAATTGAAGTTGAACAATTTAACCCTCAAACTTTTAACAAATATACTTCAATCACAAATTTTAGAAGTCATAGAAAATTAGTGGTTGTAGATAACAAATTTTGTATTACAGGTGGTTCAAATATTGGTGATGAATATTTAAACTTAAAAAAATCATATGATAACTGAAAAGATTTAAATTTCTTAATTGAAGGTGAAGTTGTTAATACATTAAACTTAAGATTCTGTAATGACTGAATTAACTACACTAACTATAAAAAGAAAAAGAATTTTGATTCAAAGTTTTATCAAAACTATAAAATCCACAAAGCAGAAAATAAAGATATTTGCCAAGCTATAAGCTCATCTCCAGAATTTGATTTGTATGTTTATCAACAAATACTAATGTCAAAAATTTCATCAGCCCAAAAAACTATTTGAATCTATACTCCCTATTTATTAATTCCTAATGAAATTATAAATAATCTAATTTTTGCTAGCCATAAAGGTGTTGATGTAAGAATTATGGTTCCTCATTTTCCAGATGATAAAAAGTTTATTCTTACAAGCAATAGATCATCATATGAAAGATTTATGAAAGCAGGTATACAAATTTTTGAATACTATGGGTTTATGCATTCAAAAGCAGTAATAATAGATGATGACCAATGTCTGATAGGAAGTAATAATCTAGACTATAGAAGTTTAGTGATTAACTTTGAAACTGCTATTTCTATTATTTCAAAAGACTTTAATCATCAAATGAAAGAAATCTTTTTAAAAGACCAAAAAAACTCTAGATTAATATCATTACACTACTTACATAGTAAGTTTAATTTAAGACAAAAAATGTATAATAGCATAATCAATATCATTAAACCTTTACTTTAATGAATTTAAAATTAAATACTTTTATATCAAAATATGCTAAATTAATATAGAGTATAATATTATTTATAAGTAGATAACTTTTATAAATTGTAAATAAAGAAAGGTATACGATAAATATGAAATCAATTAATGTAACTATTATTGATCCAATTGGAATTCATGCAAGACCAGCTTCAATGATTTCAAGTACTGCTGCTAAATTCCAATCTTCTGTAACTTTTAAAAATGGAGAAAAATCAGCAAATGCTAAATCTGTAATTAACTTAATGGCTCTTTCAGCTAAACAGGGAAACAGTATTGAAATTGCCGTTGATGGTGCAGATGAAGATGCAGCTATTGAAGCTATTAAAAAAGTAATGGAAGAAGAAAAATTAATTTAATTAGTTTTTTAAAAGGATAAATAACCAATCAAATGATTGGTTATTTTTTTTATTTTTAATAACTTTTTTAAAATTTTTTCTCTTTTTTTTATGACATTCACCCCAAAAATTTACATACATATAATAGAGACATAAAAAAGGAGATCAAAAAATGATTGAATACATAATTGGTAAAATCTCATACAAAAACAATAATTATTTAATTTTAGAAAATAACTTTAAAGGTTATAAATTGTTTATGAGTGATCCAAACATATTTGAAGAGAATTCTTCAGCTAAAATCTTTGTTTATACAAAAATATTTCAAAACAATAAAAATAATTTTTTATTTGAATACTATGGGTTCAAAACCTTAAGGGAAAAAATTTTCTTTGAAAATTTATTAACTGTAAATGGAATTGGACCAAAAACTAGTTTAACCATTTTAAGGAATGATTTAAACTTGTTAAAAGAATTAATCAGAAATGAAGACATTGAATCTTTATCAGTACTGGAAGGATTTACAAATAAAACAGCATTATCAATTGTCAGTGCTTTATCTTATAAATTAAAAAATGAAAGAATAAGTGAGTATAACAATGATGTAAATCATAGTAGTATAAATCAGCAAAGTAATTCATACAACCCTGTTCCAGATTTAGTATCTGCTTTAAAAGCACTTGGTTATAAGAAGAATATGATAGAAAAAGCTATTAATTTATTAATTCCACAATTATCAAATGTTAGTGAAGATCAGATTAGTGATTTAATATCACAAGCAATTAAAATAATTTCTGATGAAGCTGTTACAAATAAGACCACAGTATCTTAAAGATTTTTGTGGAAAAAACAATATTAAAAATAATTTATTAGCTTATATAGATAGTTCAAAAAATAGAAATGAGTGTTTAGATCATTGTTTATTTTATGGGCCTGCAGGTGTTGGAAAAACAACATTAGCTAAAATAATTTCAAATGAATTATCTCAAAACATTAAGATAGTTCAAGGTCCGGAAATTCAAGAGAAAACAGATATTCTAAATTTAATATATTCACTTAATGAAAATAGCATTATTTTTATAGATGAAGTTCACTCCATTAATCCAAAATGTTTTGAATTACTTTATTCAGCTATGGAGGACTTCGAAATTAATATTGAGATAGGAAAAGATTTCAATAAAAAACTAACAACTGTTTCTATCCCAAAATTTACTTTAATAGGAGCAACTACAAAACTAGGAAATTTACCTGCACCTTTTGAAGAAAGATTTGGAATAGTTATAAACATTTCAGAATACACAGAAAAAGAGATATATAAAATTCTAGATTTCTCATTAAAACAGTGTGATATTAAAGTGGATAAAAAAGTCTTAGAAATTATTTCACACCGTTCTAAGGGAATTCCTAGAATTGCTAAAAGGATTTTAGCTAGATATTTAGACCATTCATTGACATCTAATAATACTGCAGAAACAATTTTAAAAAATATAGGTGTTTATGAAAAGGGATTAAATGAAATAGATTTATCTTATTTATTGTGTATATATGAAAATACAAAGTTAGGTTTAAAAACTTTATCTCAAATTCTTAATGTTGATGAAAAAACAATAATAGAAAAAATTGAACCTTTTCTAATTAAAAATAATTTCATTTCAAAGACAATTAATGGAAGAATTCTTACTGATAATGGATTAAATTTTCTGACAACAAATAACCTTATAAAGAACAATAAAAAATCTTCAGTTGAAGATAAAACAAATAATTAAATAAATAAAAAAATAAACAATTTAATAGTTTTGCAAAAACTATAATTGTTTATTTTTTATTATTTCTTTTGCCACAACTAAATCAAAGTCAGTTGTAACTTTAAAATTGAATTTATTTCCTATTACACATTTGACATCTTTATTGCACAGTAATGCAAGGCTACAAAAATCTGTCGATGTTTCTAAAGTTTTATCACTTAAATTACTACCAAAATACACTTCTTCAAAAATCTTATATTTTGCAGATTGAGGAGTTTGTTCTATAAATAGTTTTTGTCTATTTAATATTTTTTCTAAATTAGAATTATCTGTTATTCCAATAGTATCTTCTGGAACTATTCCAGTGCTTACTACATCACATCTACTTGAATTAATATAATCTATATTATTTTTAATGATGTCAGTTGAAACAAATGGTCTAGCACAATCATGTGTTAATACAATGTCATCACTATTTATTTTTATGCTCTTTAAAAACTTAACAGCATTAATGATAGATAAATGTCTTGTATCTCCACCATTTACTATAAATACTTTATTTTTTCACTCATATTTTTTTATAAGTGATTCAACATCATATTTATAGCTATGATTAACCACTAAAACAACTTTATCAATTAAATCAAAATTAGCAAACGTTTTTAAAGAATAAAAAAATAATGGTAAACCATTTAAATCAATATATTGTTTAGGAATATTTGAGTTAACTCTACTACCACTACCTGCAGCTAATAAAATTGCATAAACTTGATTATTTTTCATAACTTTTAACTTTAATTATTTAATTACCAAAAATAAAACTAAAAAGAAAATAGATAAAAATGCAAAACCAAAAAAAGACCATAAAAATATTGTGAACATTTTTTTGTTTTTATCAGATCCTGCAATCTTTGTGAACTTAATATTTGAAGGCATAATAGATGCAATTGTTTCAGGATCACTAGTTCTATAAAAAGCATCTTTAAAAGAAAAGATTTTTTCTTTTACATTACTAATAATTTGTTCTTTTTCTTTGATCATGAATTGCAATCATTCTCTAATTCTTTCTAATTCAAAATACTTAGGATCTTGCTTATATCAGACCAATGAAAGATTACCCTTCATATCAAATGATGGTTCCATATCAATATCATTTTTTATAGAATCAACTTTACTTAGTAATTCATTAAATTTATTAACTTTAACAATATCTAAGTAGTTTTTAATTTGAACAACATAACCGTCATCATTTGTTCAATTACTTGAGAAATCTAAAAACAACCTAGAACTAAAATCATTAATGATTAAATCTTTATTAATTTTTCCAATAGATTTTTCAATCTTTTTTATTTCATCATTTTTGGAATTCTTTTTAACAAAATTATAGTAATCACTTTTAATTTTTCTACGATATTGCTTATACCTTTTTACCCTAGTTTCAGCAATGTTGATTTCTATTTCTTTATCCATAATTATTCTTCTCTAATTATTATTCATCTCTATTTTTTGATTTATTTTTACATCTTATGTGTAATCCAAATGAACCATTTGCTGTGTAAACTAAAACAAGATTAGGAACAAATTTTTCAATAATTTTTTCTTTAGGAATAGAAAAAACAGAATTAATTTTATTTCTAATATAAGAAGCTCTAGATTCATCAATTTTATTATTGTAGAAAACAACATACTCAACATTTGAAAAAACGTCATTACCAAATACTTTTTTAAATTGATTTAATATTTTTTCAACTGAGCTTTCAAATGATTTTACAATTCCACCCAATTTGTTTTTCACATCAAAATTAATTACTGGTCTAGTTTTTAAAGCATTTAAAAATTTAGATAAGCTTTTAGGAACTCTACCACTATTTACTAATGAAGATCAATTTTCACAAGTAAAAGATGTGTAATTGTACTTATAAAATTCTTTACAATAATCTAATACTTCAAAAAAATCTTCACCATTTTCTAATTTTTCTTTAACTGATTTGAATAATACTTCAATAGCATATCCAATTTCTTTAGTATCAACAACATATACTTTATCTTTATATTCTTCTTCAAAATATAAAATGTTGTCATGAAAACTAGATAAACCAGAGGATGCTGTAAAGATAATTACTTTATCATTTTTTTCTAATAGTTCTTCAACAGCAACCATTACTTTACCCGGAGAAACAGCACTAGTTTTAAAACTGTTACCCTTATCAAATTCTTCTAAAATTCTTTCTGCATTTAGAACAGTATTATCATCATTGTATTCAACGTTATTTTTATCTGTAATATTGAAGGTCACTTGTCTCACATTGTCAGACTCTATTTCCTTACCATATAGACCAATAGCAGAATCAACAATAAAGCCTATTTTATTTTTTTGCATATGTTTAACCAACCTTACCTATTATTGTAAATAATATTATATTTTTAATTATTATTTTAAACCATTAAAAATTATAATAAATATCAGACTATAAAAATTATATAAAATAAATAAGTTATGAAACAAAATATTAAATTAAATAATACAGCTGCTCAAATAGCTTTTAAAGCAGTTCAAAGAATTCTTAAAGATGATTTTGAAATAGCAAGTTCTGGAATGTTGGAATATGGTTTTTTTATTGAATTCAAAACTAGTCAATCAATTTCATCTAAGGATTTTAGCAAAATAGAAAAAGAAATGAAAAAAGTTATTTCTTCAGGAGAAAAAATAGAAGAAATTAAATCATTAAATTCTATTAACAAATATCAAAAAGTTTTCAAAGAAGAAAACAAAGAAAGTACATTTATTAAAATTGGAAAAGATTTTGAAAATGTGTCTGCATTTGAAATAGAAGACAATGTTAATAAAGTTAAGATTTTTAAATTAACTAACATTGGTGGATCTTACTGACAAAATAATGCTTCTTTAGATCAATTAACAAGAATCTCAGGTGTAGCATTCACTACTAAAGAAGAATTAGAAGAGTGAGACAAATACATGGAAGAAATCAAATCTAGAGACCATAGAAAAATTGGTCAAGATATGGAGATTTTTGATTTCAGTAATGATATTGGACAAGGGTTACCAATTTGATTGCCAAATGGTGAAATAATTAAAAAAGAAATTAAGAAATTCTTATGAAGTATCTTTAGTAAAGAAAAATTTTTATTTATTGATACTCCAATTCTTGGAAGTAAAGAACTATATATTAAGTCTGGTCACTGAGAACATTATAAAGAAAACAACTTTCCTCCAATGGAAGTTGATAATGAAACTTTCATGTTAAGACCAATGACATGTCCTCACCACTTAACTTACTTCAATTTAAAACCACATTCTTATAAAGAGTTGCCTTATGCAATTTGTGAAGATTCAAAATTACATAGATATGAATCATCTGGTGGATTAATTGGTTTAGAAAGAGTTAGAACTATGGAATTATTTGATTGCCATATTATTACTAAACCAGATCAAATTGAAGATGTTATTAGACAACTTAACAATATATTAAAGATTGTTCACAAAAGAATGAATATTAAAATTGATAGAGTTGACTTATCATTAAGAGATCCAAAAGATAAAGTTAAGTATCATGATGATGACAAAATGTGAAAATCATCTGAAAAGCAATTAAGAGATATCCTTAAAAAACTTAACTATAAAGCTATGGAAATTGAAGGGGAAGCAGCGTTTTATGGACCTAAAATAGATTTCCAAGTTAAAACAAATTTAGGAAAGATTATTACAATCTCTACAATTCAATTAGATTTCTTATTACCTGAAAGATTTGATGTTGAATATATTGATGAAAATAACACTAAGAAAAGACCAGTATTAATTCACTTTGGTGTAATTGGAACTTATGAAAGATTTATTGCAACACTATTAAGTCAAACAAAAGGTTTATTACCTTTTTGACTGGCACCAGTACAAATCTCTATTATTCCAGTTAATAACAACATTCATTTAGATTACTGTAAAAAAATTGCTTCTGAATTAGAAGAAAATAACATTAGAGTAAAACTAGATGATTCAAATGAAAGGTTAGCTAAGAAAATTAGAGAAGCTCAAATCTCTAAAATTCCTTTCCAATTAGTAATTGGTGATAATGAAATTAAAAATAATGAAATCACATATAGAAAATATTCTGAAGAAAATTCAACAACATTAAAGTTTAATGAATTTATAGATTTCATTAAAAAGTTAAAAAAAGAATAAAATTAAAACTTTTTTAAAAACCTTATGAACAAATGCATAAGGTTTTTTTAATTTATTTTTATTACTTAAATATTAAATATATTATTTATATAGTGTTTTTAATAAAACAATCAAATGGGGGAAATATGAAAAATCTAATACTAAAAGAAATATTGAATAATGAACTTAAAAGACAACAGGGCTACATTGAACTAATAGCTTCTGAAAATTATGTTAGTGAACAAATTTTAGAAGCTACAGGAAGTGTGTTTACAAATAAGTATTGTGAAGGATATCCAAACAGAAGATACTATGGAGGGTGTGAATATGCAGACCAAATTGAGCAATTAGCAATTGATAAAGCAAAAGAAATCTTTAACGCTAAATTTGCAAATGTTCAACCACACTCTGGAACTCAAGCAAATGTTGCAGCTTATTTATCTGTATTAAAACCAAATGATAAAATTCTTGCTATGGGTTTAAATGAAGGCGGACATTTATCACATGGTTCTAAAGTTAATATTTCAGGTAAAACATATGAAGCAGATCACTATGGTGTAGATAAAGAAACTCAATGTTTAGACTATGATGCAATTTTAAAACAAGCACAAGAAGTTAAACCTAAATTAATAGTTTGTGGAGCATCAAACTATTCAAGAGTTGTAGATTTTAAAAAATTTGGAGAAATAGCAAAATCAGTTGGTGCTTATTTATTAGCAGATGTTGCTCATATTTCTGGATTAATAGTTGCAGGATATCATCCTAATCCATTACCATATGCAGATATTGTAACAACAACCACTCACAAGACTTTAAGAGGTCCTAGAAGTGGATTAATACTAACAAATAATGAAGAGTTAATTAAAAAGATTAATAGTGCAGTATTCCCTGGAAGTCAAGGTGGACCTTTAATGCATGTAATAGCTGCTAAATATTTATGTTTTGATGAAGCTAGTAAACCTGAATTTAAAACATATATAAAAAATGTAATTGATAACATTGCAATCCTATCTCAAACACTAAAAGAACTAGGGTATAAGATTATTGCAGATGGAAGTGATAATCATTTATTAAGTGTTGATTTATATTCATCTAAACAAATCACAGGAGACTTAGTAGAACAATGATTAGAACAAGCAAAAATTGTTGTTAATAAAAATCTAATTCCATATGATATTAATTCTGCCAAATCACCATCTGGTATTAGAATTGGCTCTGCTGCTATGACTACAAGAGGATTTACTACTAAAGAATTTAAACAAATTGGTTTATGAATTCATGAAATTATAGAATCAAAAGGTAATCCTAATACAATTAATAAAATTAGAAATGAAGTAGATTTATTAGTTAAAAAATTCCCTATTTACCAAGATATTAAATATTAGTAAATAAAACAAAATCCTAATAGCAATAAACTATTAGGATTTTTACTTTTTAATGCACTATTAAATAAAGAAAACAGAAATTCAGTTAACAAAAGGTAAACAATTTAATTTCATTTCTTTTTTATTAAAATATCCTTTTTTATACATCTTGTAACTTAATATAATGCTATTAATTAAACAAGAAATAAAAGCTATTCCAGATGTTAGTAATAAGCATAAGAATAAAACTAAGTTTGAATTTAAATCAGTAACTAAAGGCTTTAATACATCATTGTTAAATGCAGTAGTATGCAAAATAAAACCTAGTGAAAATCCAAAAACCATAATTGCTGCATTTTGATAGACAGTTTTCAAAAAGATGTCTTTTTGATAATTTATATTATCAATTGCATAGTATTTATTCAAGCTTTCTTCTGTGAATTTATTTTCATATTCACTTCTAATATCTTTTTTATTTTTAAAAAAATAAATTAAAGAAAATAAAAATAGTTTTGTTTGTTTATTTAAAAACTCATACATTACTGTAGCTTTAAATGAACCAGCTACAAGTTTGTAATGTTTATTAGAAAGATAAAATTAATACAATCAAATTACAGATAAACCAGCAAATAAAAAGACTAATGTAAAATTATAAGTTGATGTGATAAATATTGATGCTAGTGAAAATATAGCTAGTATTAATGAAACATTTGATAGAGCAACATAAATTAAAGGAACAAAGAAATACCATTTTCTAATTTTTCTTATTTTACTCATTTTTAGAACCCTAAAGTTTACTCAATAATTTGTAAAACCATTTATTTAAATATCCTTACAACTCTATATTATTATTATTTACTTAAGCACTTTTTACTTTATGATAAACATTTTAAATTTTTAATAATACAAATTGAAAATATTTAATTTTTCATTCAAACAATAATTTATAAAAACATTAATTAAATAAAAAAAGACCTTTTACACAAAGGTCTTTTGATTATTTACAAATAAGAAATTTTAAATAGCATAAACTACAGAATATTCAGATAGTGAATTAGAATCTGTAATTCCATTGAAATGAATATAAACAGATACTGTTTTTTGAGTAGTATTAGCAACAATATTAATTGAATACTTTGTAGGATCATTTAATAGTTGTTCATATTGTCCAGTTTTATATGTAATTAATTTAATAGCATTATTATCTTCTTTTAATCACTCAGCAAAACTAGCTGCAGTAAAAGCTTCATATTGTTCTTTTGTAACAAACCCTTTACTAATTAAGTAGTTTTTAAGCATATTATCTGAAACAAATGATAAATTATCATTTGTTTGTACAGCATTTCCTTTTAGAAAACCTGTATAATTAGCAACTAAATTTAAATCACTATTAGCACCAGCCATTAAGCTTTTTGGAATATTAACATAAAAACTAGCTGTTCCTTGAGAGTTATCATAATACATTCCAACATCTATTGAAGCATTATCTTTTCATCCTGTTGGAACTAATGAACCTAATTTAGTAATTAATAGTTTTTCTACCAATTCTTTTAAATTGTTATATGTAGTATTCCCAACTGTTAAAGAAGTATTTTTTGTAACTAAAGTATCATACACTTGAGAAGATTGCATTTGCTTTAAATCAATCAATACTTCACTACTATCATCTACAAACTCAACATTAAATCTTTCATTATATTGATCTTCATTCATAAACCCTGTAAATGTATGAGTAGCACTATAATTTTTAAAACCAGCATTTCCATTACCAATTGCAGATGCATAACTACTATTTAGTGATATTTGAACTAATAAAGTTCCATTTTGATCATTTGCAGTTTTAGTAATTGTAAAGTCATTAGAATTAAATCCTTGATATTCAATCAAGTTATTAATGATATCTCCATCAGTAATTGATGATGGCAATAAAGTACTAAAGTTTTGAGACCCAATTGAAGACGAACTAGTTTTAAAATTAAATTTATAATTTGCAGCTTTATTTAAATTTGTATAAGTTACAGTGAATGTTTCTTCTGAATTTTTTGGAGAATAACTTGCAGGCATTGTAGCAGTTATTTTTAGAGTTCCAGCAACATCATCTGCAGTTACAGTGAATTTCATTTTTGAAATTGGATAACCTTTACTATTTGCAGTATTAATAAATTGTAAAAATGCTGAATTAGTAGAATCTGTAGAACTATTCAAGTAATTAAAAGATGAAGGTAAAGTACTAGCATTTAATAAGTTTTTAAGTTCAGCAACATTTGAAACATCAATTGAAGCGCTACTACCAGATGTAGTTTGTCCTGTAAATCTAAATGCAGGAGTATCAGTAGATTTAAATACTGTATATGTAAAATTTGTTTCATATGATTTTACATTATTAGTTGAATAACTTAATCCCATTGGAACATATTCATATTTAACTGATACTTTAATTGTTCCAGCAGTATCATTTGGATCTGATACACTATATGTTTTTTTAGGATAAAGTTGTTGTCCTTGAGCAGTAGTAATAATTTGAGATTGGAAAGAAACTTGAAATGGATCTAAATTGGTAACATCATCAACAGCAATTTTAGATGGTTTCATATTTAAGAAGTCATAATCTGTAGTTTCAGATAGTGTTTTTCATGAAATCTTATTGTTAATTTTATTAGTTGTTGTATATTGATGAGTAACAACTCTAGGAGTAATATTGCTTGGAAGTTCAGAAGCAAATCACGGAATTTGATAAAGGTTACATTGTATTTCAATTGTTCCATTTGCATCATCAATTTTAGTTATAGTAAAATCTGAAGCATTTTTTAAGAAAGAACTATTTAAAGTATTAATATCACTTCTTGTAATTTCACTTGGAATTTTAGAATCAATTGCAGATTGACTTAATTCAAAATCTGATGCTTTTTGAATACTATCATCTCCATTTAAAATACCTTTGTAATCCCCTTGATTTTGACTATTAGCATTTTGAGTTACTGCTAATGCTAATCCCAATTTATCTGGGTTTGCATCTTCAGTTATTCCTGAGTTACTAGTATCAACATTTTCATTGTACTTAGAGTTAACCATCATTAATTGACCAGTATAACCATAAACATTGTAGATAATAAGATTGTTAGCATAGTCTTTAGTTTGTGGAATACCTGCTAAATCTAAATAAGTATTAGGAGCAATTGCTGAACTTGTATTGTTATTTAATGAAGATCAAGCAGATCCAGAAACTTTATAAATTGTAGATTCATCTTTAAATTTAAAATATAAATTTTGGTTTGAATCAAATGCTCAAGATTTAATTCATTTAGCTTCAGACATTGGATAAGTACCATAGTTGATACTATTTCCAGTAGCATTAATAACAATTGCAGTATTATATACAACTGTTACTACTTTACCATCTAGCATTGTATAGTAATCACGTTGTGGAGTTATCTTTGTGTTTCTATAATTTTGCATACCATCTGCTACTTTAACTAATTTAGATCAAGTGCCAGTAGTTTCAATTAGGTTTAAGTTATCATCAACTAGTAAAAAGTAAACATTGTAATTTGCATTAGGATAACCAGCATCTCCAGTTGTTGCATCTCTAGAAAATGGTAGAACTTCAACAAAATTTTTATTATTTCCAATAGGAATTAAATTGAAAAAATATCATCTATACTTTGTTCCATATTCTGAGTCATTAGGTGGAAAAATGCTTTCAGTTGCAGAATTTCCATTTAGTAAAGTAAGTGTAGAATCTGAAGGATTAAATAACAATCCCTTCCCATTATATGCAGTAGCAGCACCACCATATATCATTACTTTTCCTGATGCTAAAGCTGAAACAAAACGATAAGCAGTTCCTGTAGTAGTTGCTCCCAAACTTGATGTATAAGATTGGTAATCAATATCATAGTTGTGTTGAATATCTCCACTAGAAGCTTTTATTCCTAATAATGGTTGTTTTTTAGTAACAGGAGATCAGTATCCTATTATTCATAATAAATCAGTATTTCTATTATAGTCTCAGTTAAATCAAGCACGTTTTCATGGTCCATTATCATAATTTGTTGCTGAACCATCAGTAGAAACTTTACCATTGTAATCTGGTATTAAAGTTGATAAATCTTTTTCTCACAATTTATTACCATATCAATCTAGTGCTGTAATTTTGTTTCCTAAAAAAGTAATAGGACCATTGCTTGTTGAAAGATTAGCATTTTGATCATTAGCTTCAGATGGAGCTAACTTACTAGCAGTAGTTGATTGATTGCTACTTGAAATATTTGTAATAGAAGAATTTTTTAATGAATTATTTGAAATTGGTAATCCAATAGATAATCCTGTTGCAATACTTAAAACAGAAGTAATTGCAGATAGAGTTATTTTTTTAGATAGTTTACTCATGATAAATTTATCCTTTTTACATACTTTTATATTTTAAGTTTTTTAAATTTCATTATCAAATAGCCATGCCAAGAATTATCAATGTGTGATTAATCTCATAAGAACATTTATATTTAGTTTAAAAATAAAAAAGTATTGATAACAATTAAAGTTATTCAATACTTTTTTATTAGTTTTAGCTAACTGTATTTTTTTATAGTTTGTTTAAATATTAAAATCTTTATTAGCTAACTTTAAGACTTACATCAAATGAAATATCTTTTGGTCCAGTTGACCCATCATCTCAAACATATGTTTCATTATATGGTGTTGCAGTTACAGTAACTGTATATACCTTATTAGAATTTGTAACTTCTGCATTAGGTTTTGCATTTGTATTTTCAGTTGCACTTTTAGGTGTAAACTTACAGTTATAAATTCCTAAAGCTGCAGAAATTTTGTCATCACTTAAAGTATCCCCAGAACTTACATAACCTAATTTTACCAAAATATTTTTTGCTGCAGTAGCTGCATCACTAACCTCATTTGTAGTTGCAGCAGGAGCTTCCCCTTTTTGTTGTTCAAATTTAAGAGTTGCATCAATACCAATATTGTAACTAAACTTAGTTTCTAAATCTTTTACAGCTTCAATTTTATTTCCTGTAGTGTTAGTTGTTGCATCAATTGAGATTTTAAGTGTTGTTTCTAAGTTAATGTTAGATACAGGGATTTGTAAATCTAAATTAAGATCTTGACTATTTTGTTTTGCTTTAATATTTATATGCAATAAATCACCATCAGTTAATCCAGGTTGATTTTGAACACTAAATCCACTAGCACCTGTAAAAGATATATTTGCATCTTTTAAGAAGGTTTCAATAGCAGTAGAATCTTTTAATTTTGTATCTTTTAAATCATTTAATGAAGCAATATTAATTTGTGGAGCAGCTGAAGGGTATAAAGTAGCTGTTGTTCCTGTAGATCAAGTACTGTAAGGATTACCACTTCAAGATGATTCTTTTTTAAATCCACCATCAACAGTTACAGTAGCATCTTTAATAGCATCTTTAATTTGATCACCATTAGTAAAATAATTTTCTGGATTTGTTTTAACATCATTAGTTATTAAAGTATTAGTGTCTTTTCTATCTGTTTCAGAAGCATCATAAATACCTGATAATTTACCACTCAATTTTACATCAGTTTTAATTTCAGGTTTTACTGTAGATTGTTGTTGAGTATCTCCACCTTGACCATTTCCACCAGTCCCACCTTGGTTATTGTTTCCATTATCAGTTGAAGAACAAGAAGAAACAATTACTGGAACTGTTGCAACAATTCCAAAAGCTCCGGTTAATGCAAGAGCTTTCAATAATTTAATTTTTTTAATTTTCATATTTAGTTAATAATTATTACCTTTCAAATTTTGAAATTATAAAAACGACAAATTTACCAGTTAAATAAAGAAAAATTTAAGAAGTAGAAATAATGCAAATTACTTCTCCAAAAATTAAACTAAATGCAAAAAATATATGTATTTTATTTCATTTTCAGTGCAGTTTTATAAGCTTCCATAGTGTTTTTGATATATAAATGAAATATGTTAAATAAACAAAAGTAAAAAAGGTAGAGTTAATTTGCATTAACTCTACCTTTTTCTTATAAAAATAAATTTAATATAGTTTGTTTTTAGATTTACTATTTATCGTTTAAAGTGGCAACAAATGAAACTTCTTTAGCATCTTTTGTTCCATTTTCTCAAACATACCCATCATTAGGTGTTGCTTTTAATGTAACAGTATATTTGTTTGCTTCATTTGTAGCTTTACTACTTACTGCTTCAAATTTACAGTTATATAACCCTAAAGCATCAGAAAGTTTATCATTATCCAATGTGTAAACATTTGCAGCTTCTGTAGCATATCCTAGTGCTTTTAATACTTTATTAGCATCAGTTTTATCTTGTGCTAAGACAGCTGTTGGAGTAATTTCTTTAACTGTATCATTAATACCAATGTTGTAAGTGAAATTAGTAGTTAAATCTTTAACTTCAGCTACATTGTTACCAGTTTGATTTTCAGTTTTAGAAACAGAAACTTTAAGACCTGTAATCTTTAAATTAAGATCAGATACAGGAATTGCAACATCCATAACAAGATTTGTTGTGTTTTGCTTTGCAGTTACATTAACATGTAATAAATCTCCATCTGTAAATCCTAATTGATTTTGAACTTTATATTCAGTTGCATCAGAAAATGTTAAATTTGAATCTTCACAAAGTTTTTTAATTTGTTCAGATGTTGAAAGTTGAGATTTCAGATCCTTTAAAGAAGCAATATTTAATTGAGCAGAAGTTTGTTCATAGACACCTTTTTTGATATTAGCTGTTTTAGATCATTCATCATATGTTTGACCTTCTCATGAAGCAGCAGAATCAAAGTTACCATCAACAGTTACAGTTCATCCTTCAATTGATTTTAAATCTGCACCATTTTCAAAGTAAGTTTCAGGATTAGCTTTAATATCTTTTGCAATTAAAGTGTTAGTATCTTCTTTTGCAGTAGTGTCATAAATTTTACTTAAAGCACCTTGTGTAGTTACATCAGCTTTTAATTTAGGTGTAATAGTTTGTTGTTGAGTGTCAGTATTTCCACCATTTCCTCCACCTTGATTGTTATTGTTTCCAGTTCCTCCATTGTTATCAGTAGAAGAACAAGAAGATACAATTACTGGAACTGTTGCAACAATTCCAAAAGCCCCGGTTAATGCAAGAGCTTTCAATAATTTAATTTTTTTAATTTTCATAATATTTAGTTAATAATTATTACCTTTCAAATTTTGAAATATAAAAAAGACAAATTTACCAGTTAAATAAATGAAAATTTTGTTAGTAGAAATAATGGGAATTATTTCTCCATAAAAACAACTGAATGCAAAAAATATATGAATTTTATTTCACTTTCCTTACTAATTAATGACTATATAAAGTATTTTTGGTATATAAATGAAATATGTTAAATAGATAAAAAGAAAAAGGTAGAGTTAATTCCCATTAACTCTACCTTTTTTACTTATTGAAATAAGAAATATCTATTAAAAAAATAAAAAAATATTGAAAACCAAATTTTTAGTTTTCAATATTTTAACTATATTGTATAAGTCACTGAATATTCAGATAAAGAATTAGAATCAGTTACATTATTAAAATGAATATAAACAGAAACTGTTTTTTGAGTGGTATTAGCAACTATATTAAAAGTATATCCACTTGGATTATTTAATAATTGTTCATATTGACCGGTTTTATAAGTAATTAGATTAAGTGCATTTGTTCCACTTCTTAATCACTCTGCGAAACTAGTTGGAGTAAATGCATCATATTCTGTTTGAGTTACAAAACCTTTACTTATTAAATAGTTTTTAAGCATATTGTCTGCTACAAAAGATAAATTATCTTGTGTAGCTACAACATTACCTTTAACAAATCCTGTATAGTTTACTACAAGGTTTAAATCACTATTAGACCCAGCCATTAAACTCTTAGGAATATTTACATAAAAGCTTGCTGTTCCTTGTGAGTTATCATAATACATTCCAGCAGTTATAGATGAATTATCTTTTCAACCGCTTGGAACTAATGAACCCTTTTCAGATACTAATAAATTTTCAATCAGTTCTTTTAAGTCAGTATATTTAGTGTTACCAACAGTCAACTCTTTAGTAGTTGCAGTTACTAAACTATCATAGATTTGTGATGGTTGCATTTGTTTTAAATCAAGCAATTTAGTATCAGTATCATCTGTAAATTCAACATTAAATCTTTCATTATATTGGTCTTCTGTCATAAATCCAGTAAATGTATGACTTGCAGAATAATTTGTAAATCCAGCATTTCCATTACCCACTGCAGAAGCATAATTACTATTTAATGATATTTGTACTAATAAAGTACCATTTGCATCATTTGCAGTTTTAGTAATTGTAAAGTCATTTGAATTGAATCCTTGGTATTCAATTAAATTATTAATAATATCTCCATCAGTAATTGAAGATGGTAATAAAGCACTAAAGCTTTGAGACCCAACTGAAGAGTAATTAGTTTTAAATCTAAAACTATAATTTGCAGCTCTATTTAAATTTGTATAAGTTACAGTAAATGTTTGTGATGTATTAGTTGGAGAATAATCACTTGGCATATTTGCTGTAATACTTAATGTTCCTGCATTATCGTCTGCAGCTACAGTAAATCTCATTTTAGAAATTGGATAACCTTTACTGTTTGCAGTGTTAACAAATTGTAAGAATGCAGAATTTGTTGAATCTGTTGAATTGTTTAAAGATAAAAATGAAGAAGGCAAAGTATTTGCATTTAATAAGTTTTTAAGTTCTGCAACATTTGTTACATTGATAGAAGAAGTTGTTGAAGATCCAGTTTGCCCCATAAACTTAAATTCAGCAGTGTCAGTAGATTTAAATACTTGATAACTATGAGTTGCAGTATAAGTTTTCACATTACTAGTATTGTAAGTTAATCCCATTGGAACATAATCATATTTAACAGTAACATTTATAGTTCCATTTGTATCATTAGCATTTGACACTGTATAAGTCTTTTTAGGATAAAGCTGTTCTCCACTTGCATTAGTGATGGTTTGGGATTGAAAAGATGCTTGGAAAGGGTCTAAATTTTCAACATCTTCTGCTCTTATTTTAGTAGGTGTCATATTCATGAAGTCATAATCTGTTGAAGTTGATAGTGTTTTTCATGAAACTTTATTTGTTATTTTATTATTTGTAGTATATTGGTGAGAAACAACTCTTGGAGTGATATTACTTGGAAGTTCAGAAGCAAATCAAGGTATTTGATAAAGTTTACACTCAATTGTAATTTCACCAGTTTCATCATTTATACTAGTTATTGAAAAATCTGATGAATTTCTTAAAAATGAATTATTTAAAGTTTCAATATCGTTTCTTGTGATTTCACTTGGTATTTTTGATGCTATAGCTGAATCACTAAGTTGGAAATCTGAAGCTTTTTGAATGCTATCAGCTCCATTTAATATACCTTTAAAATCCCCTTGATTTTGGTCATTAGCATTTTGAGTAATACCTATTGCTAAACCATAATTATCATTATTATTTTGTGAAGTAATAGATGAATTATCAGTGTTAACTCTGTCATTATATTTAGAATTAATCAACATTAATTGACCAGTATATTCATGAACATTATACATAATCAGATTACTTGCATAATCTTTTGTTTGTGTAATACCAGATAAATTTAAGTAAGTGTAAGGTGAAACAGTGCTGCTACTTGAACTGTTATTTAATGTCCCTCAATAAGTTCCAGATACTTTATAAATTGTTGTTTCATCTTTAAATTTAAAATACAAGTTTTGGTTAGAGTCAAAAGCTCACGATTTAATTCACTTGGCTTCAGACATTGGGTAAGAACCAAATCTTACATCACTTGCAGATGCATCAATAATTACAGCAGTATTATATACAACTGTAACTACTCTTCCATCTAATAGTGAATAGTAATCACGTTGTGGGGTAATTTGTGTATTTCTATAACCTGCCATACCACTAGCTACTTGAACAAGTTTTGATCATCTATTTGATGAATCTTTTGTAACCATATTTAACTGATCATCTACTAATAAAAAATAAACATTATAGTTTGCATTATTAGAACCTGCATCCCCTGATGCATAATCACTAGAATAAGGTAATACTTCTACTAAATTTCTATTGTTAGCAATTGGAATTAAGTTAAAAAAATATCATTTATACTTAGAACCATATGTGGCATTACCAAGAGGCAAAATATTAGAATTAGATGAATCTCCTGAAATTAGAGATGCTGAAGAAGTTGTAGGATCATACAATATTCCTTTAGCATTATATGAACTACCTGCACCACCATATACCATTACTTTCCCTGAAGATAATGCAGAAATAAAACGATAAGTAGTTGAAGCTGTTACATTTCCAATAGAACTAGAATAAGAACTGTAATCAATATCATATGTATACTTTATGTTACCAGTTGATGCATCAATACCTAAAAGGGGTTGTTTTCTAGTAGTGCTTGATCAAAAACCTAATACCCATAATAAGTTACTACTTCTATTATAATCTCAGTTGAATCAAGCACGAGGTCATGCACCTTCTGTATAATCCTTTCCTGGTTTAGCTCCAGTTTTATCTGGGATTTCATCTGCCATGTCTTTTTCTCATAAGACATTCCCATATCAATCAAGTGCAGTAATCTTATTACCTATAAAAGTTATTGGACCATTATTTGTTGATAGATTGGCATTTTGATCATTTACTTCAGTAGGTACAATTTCACCAGCTTGAGTTGATTGATTAATGCTTGAAATATTAGTAATTAATGAACTATTTTCTAAATGTTGAGATATAGGTAATGCAATTGATAACCCTGTTGCAATACTCAAAACAGAACTTAAAATTGATAAAGTTAATTTTTTAGATAGTTTACTCATGATAAATTTATCCTTTTTTAACATACTTTTATATTTTAAATTTTTTTAAGACCTTAATCAAACACCTAAGACTTCAAAGACATGATTATTAATCTATTAAAACAATAAAAAATATTGAATTAATCTTTTTGATTAACCCAATATTTTATTAATATTTTTAAAGCTTAAATTGTATATGTTACAGAATACTCTTTTAATGATTGAGAATTAGAAACACTATTAAAGTTTATAAATATAGAAACTGTTCTTTGTGTTTCATTAGCAATTACAGCTAATTTATATTTAGTTTTATCAGCTAATAACTGTTCATACTCACCACTTTTATATGAAATAAGTTTTAAAGCTCTTTCATTATCTTTTTCTTGTAATCAATTAGCAAATGTAGTTGGATTGAATTTATTAAATTCTTCTTCAGTAACATCTTTATTACTCAATAAATAACTTTTTAACATGTTGTCTGCTACAAATGATAAGTTATCACCAGTATCTACAACATTACCTTTAACAAATCCTGTATAGTTAACAACTAGGTTAATATCACTGTTTGAACCTGTTACTATTGATTTATCTATCTTCACATAAAAACTTATTGTACCTTGTGCATTATCAGCATGCATTGTTGCAGTGATTAAGTTATTATTAGCTCAATTTGATGGAATAGAAGTACCTTTACTTTGAATTAATAATTTTTCAATTAAATCTTTTAAATTACTATAAGTTGTTCCATCAACTGTTAAACTAGTTGAAGTTGTATTATTAAATGTTTCAACAATTTTAGAAACTTGCATTTGTTTTAATTGAATTAGTTTATTATCAGAATCACTCACAAACTGAACATCAAATCTTTGGTTATATTGATCTTTAGTCATAAAACCGCTAAATGTTCTAGTTGCACTATAGTTACTAAATCCAACATTGCCTTTTCCTATGGCTTCAGCATAGTTTTTATCTAAGTTAATTGCAACTGTTAAAGTTCCATTTTCATCATCTACTGTTTTAGTTATTGAGAAATCATTTGAACTAAATCCAGTATATTCTATAAAGTTATTGATAATATCTCCATCAGTTACAGCAGAAGGAAGAATTGAATTAATGTTTTGTGATCCAATTTGAGATATATTTTTAAAATTGAATTTATAGTTTGTTGATTTATTTAAATTAGTATAAGTAGCTGTAAATGATTCATCTTTGTTTAAAGGTGAATATGCTGTTGGCATATCAGCTTTTATTGTTAGTGTTCCTGCAGTATCATTTGCAGTTACAGTAAACTTCATTTTTGAAATTGGATAACCCTTACTAGTATTAGTATTAATAAATTGTAAGAATCCTGAATTTGTTTTATCTCCTGAGTTATTCAAACTCAAAAATGAAGATGGTAAAGTATTTGCACTTAATAAATTTTTTAATTCTGAAACTTGAGTGATGTTTATAGAATTATTACTATTACTAGTTTGCCCCATAAATTTAAATGATGCAGAATCAGAATTTTTAAACACATCATAAGTATGTGTAGTTTCATAAATTTTAGGTGATGTAGTACTTATGTAAGTTATTCCCATTGGAATATATTCATATTTAATTTTCACCCCTACTTTTCCTGTTTTATCATCCTGAGATGAAACAGTATAAGTTTTTTTAGGATAAAGTTGTTGCCCTTGTGCATTTACAACAACTTGAGATTGAAATGAAACTTGGAATGGGTCTAAATTAGTTAGATCTTCAGAAGTTATCTTTGAAGGTTTCATATTTAAGAAGTCATAATCAGTAGATGCAGTTAAATTTTTTCAAGATGTTTTATCTGCTATCTTGTTTGAAGTTGTATATGATTTAGTTACAGTTTTTGGTGAAATATCATTTGGTAATGTTGTTGTAAATCAAGGAATTTGATAAAGTTGACATTCAATTTCAATTTCACCCTTTTCATCATCCATTTTAGTTATTTTAAAATCTGTTGAATTTTTTAAAAATCCATTTGATGTTTCAATATCATCTTTTGTTATTTCACTTGGTATTTTTGAAGTTCTTGCAGAACTACTTAGTTCAAAATCAGAAGCTTTTAAAATACTATTAGGTCCATTCAAGATACCAACATTATCACCTTCATTTTGATTTGTTTTATTTTGAGTAACACCAAAGGCCAATCCATATTCTTCAGGATTACTTTCTACAGTTATAGATTCAGAATTTTTTGTATTCACATAGTCATTGTGAATAGAATTAACCATCATTAACTGACCAGTGTATCCATACACATTGTAAATAATTAAATTATTTGCATGCTTTGTAATATCACTAACCCCAGATAAATCTAAATATATTTGTGGTGAAATAGATTCATTTTTTAAATTGTTATCTAGTGTTTCTCAAGCAGTACCTGAAACTTTATAAATTTTAGATTCATTTTTAAACTTGAAATATAGGTTTTGGTTTGAATCAAAAGCTCAAGATTTTATTCATTTAGTTTCTGACATTGGAAAAACACCATACTTAATGTCATTGGTATTTTTTGCATCAATAATAATTGCAGTATTATATACAACTGTAACTACTCTTCCATCAAGCAATGAATAATAATCGCGTTGTGGAGTAGCTTGAGTATTTCTATAACCTTGCATTGCATCAGCAACTTTAATTTTAGAAGATCATGTACCTGTTGTGTATGCCATATTCAAATTATCATCAACCAACAAAAAATAAATGTCATAAGAAGCATTTTTTGCTGCTTCAGTATCATCAGTTGTAGCTTTAGAAGAAAAAGGAAAGACTTCTACTAAATTTTTATTGTTGGCAATTGGAATTAAATTAAAGAAATATCATCTATAATTTTCACCAAAACTATTATCACCTATTGGTAGAATTGATTTTTCAGCAGAATTACCTTTTATTAGTTCTGCAGTTTTAGTTTTTGGATCATACAATATACCTTTTGCATCATATGTACTTCCTGCACCACCATAAATCATAACTTTACCAGAAGATAAAGCCGAAATAAAACGATATGCTGAAGTTACATTAGGGTTTGGTAAATCTGTTGAGAATTTGTTATAGTCAACTTCGTGTTTAGTAAAAGTTCCATCAGATGCCTTTATCTCAAATAACGGTTGCTTTTTATTGTTGCTTGATCAAAAACCTAAAACTCAAATAGTATCATCACTTCTGTTATAGTCCCAATTGTATCAAGCACGAGGTCATGCACCATCATAGCTATTTCCAGAGACAGTTCCATTTTTATCAGGAACTTGCTTTGAAAAATCAATATCCCACATTTTATTACCATATCAATCAAGAGCAGTAATGGTATTACCCATAAAAGTTACAGGACCATTTTTAGTGGAAATATTAGCATTTTGGTCATTAACTTCCGATGGTATTACTTTACTTTCTGTTGTTGCTTGGCTAATAGAATTAATGTTGGTTATAGATGAATCTTTTACAAGATTTTGTGAAATTGGTAATGCTACAGAGATTCCTGCAGCAATACTTAAAATTGAACTTGTTATTATTAAAGATAATTTTTTTGACAATTTATTCATTATAAATACCTTCCTTATCTGCCTTTAATTTTATTTCTTTGAAAAAAGGATTATTCTAGCAGGTATTCTTATTACCTTAAAAGTAATGCAACTACTAACTAATAAAAATATTTTTTTATTAAATATAAATTAGAGTTAGTAAATCAAAATACACAAACATAATAAAAAATATTGGATCAATTTTTCTATTAATCCAATATTTAAATTTAAATAGTATAAGTTACAGAATATTCTGTTAATGACTTATCATTGGTTAATTTGTCAAAGTTAATAAATATAGATACTGTTCTTTGAGTTTCATTAGCAATTACAGATAACTTATATTTATTGCTTGATAAATAAGTTACATATTCACCACTCTTATAAGAAATAAGTTTTAATGCCATTTCATTATCTTTTGCTTTTAATCATTCAGCAAATGTTGTTGGGTTAAAGTTTTTAAAGTCATCTTCAGTTGTATCACCATTACTAATTAAATAACTTTCCAACATATTATCTGCTACAAATGATAAGTTATCAGAAGTTGAATCAACATTACCTTTAACAAATCCTGTGTAGTTTACAACTAAGTTAATATCACTATTAGATCCATCAACTAAAGACTTATCTATTTTTACATAAAAGCTAATTGTTCCTTGTGCATTATCATAATGCATTGTTGCAGTTATTTTGTCATTTGTTGCTCAATCTGATGGAATAGAAGTACCTTTACTTTGAATTAGTAATTTCTCTATTAAATCTTTTAAGTTTGTATAAGTTTGGCTACCAACAGTTAAACTAGATGAAGGATTACTATTAAATGTTTGATAAATTTCTGTAACTTGCATTTGTTTTAACTGAAGTAATTTAGTATCACTATCGCTTACAAACTGAACATCAAATCTTTGGTTATATTGGTCTTTTGTCATAAAACCACTAAATGTTCTAGTTGCACTATAATTGCTAAATCCTACAGTTCCATTTCCAATTGCTTGAGCATAATTTTTATCCAAATTAATTGCAACTGTTAAAGTTCCATTTTCATCATCTACTGTTTTAGTAATTGAAAAATCATTTGAACTAAAACCTGTATAGCTTATGAAGTTATTAATAATGTCTCCATCAGTTACAGCAGATGGAAGAATTGAATTAATGTTTTGAGTTCCAATTTGAGTTACATTTTTAAAACTAAAGTTGTAATTAGAAGATTTATTTAAATTAGTATATGTAACAGTAAAAGTTTCTTGTCTACTATTAGGAGAATTTTGAGCAGGCATTGTTCCACTAATTTTTAATGTCCCAGCATTATCATCTGCAGTTACTGTGAAGTTCATTTTAGAAATTGGATAACCTTTACTAGTGTTTGTGTTAACAAATTGTAAAAACCCAGAATTTGTAGAATCTGTTGAAGTATTTAAACTACTAAATGAAGATGGTAATGTATTTGCACTTAATAAATTTTTAAGTTCTGATACTTGTCTAATATCTACAGTTGTTTGACTGTTATTATTTTGACCTAAGAAATTAAAAGCAGCAGTCATAGAACTATCAAATACTTTATATGTTGTATTTGTAGTATATGATTTAACTTCTGAAGCATTACCAGTATAAGTTATACCCATTGGAATGTATTCATATTTTACAGTTACCTTAATTGTTCCATCACTATCTTTAGCATCTGAAAATCCATAAGTCTTTTTAGGATAAAGTTGTTGGCCATTTCTATCTGTAATAATTTGAGATTGGAATGAAACTTGGAATGGATCTAAGTTATCAATATCTTCTTTTTTAATAGTTGATGGTTTCATATTTAAGAAATCATAATCAGTAGAAACTGATAATGTTTTTCAAGATGTTTTATCAGCAATCTTTTTATCTGTTTTATAAGTTTTGGTAACTGTTTTTGGAGAGATATCATCTGGAAGAGTTGTTGTAAATCAAGGGATTTGATACAACTGACATTCAATTGTAATATCTCCTGTTGTATCATTCATACTTGTTATTTTGAAATCACTTGATGTCTTCATGAAACCATTAGATTCAACAATATCTTCTTTTGTAATTTCACTAGGAATCTTAGAACTTTTAGCTGAATCACTAAGTTCAAAATCTGATGCTTTCAAAATACTACTTGGACCATTTAAGATACCAACATAGTCACCTTCATTTTGATTGGTTTTATTTTGAGTTACTCCAAAAGCTAATCCATAATTAGAATCATTACTATCAGGTGTTATTGTTGTTGAATTGCTTGTATTAACATTTGCATTGTATATAGAATTTATCATCATTAACTGACCTGTATAACCATACACATTGTAAATAATTAAATCATCTGCATATTTATTAACTTCACCAACCCCAGCTAAATCAAGATATCTATTTGGAGATATAGCTTCATTTTTTAAATTGCTACCAAGAGTATCTCAAGCAGATCCAGATACTTTATAAATAATCTTTTCATCTTTAAATTTAAAATACAAGTTTTGGTTTGAATCAAATGCTCACGATTTAATTCATTTAGAATCTGTCATTGGGAAAGTACCAATTTTAGTATCACTACTTTTACCATCAATAATAATTGCAGTGTTATAAACAACTGTAACTACTTTTCCATCTAACAATGAATAGTAATCACGTTGAGGAGTAATTTTAGAGTTTCTATAACCACTCATACCTTGAGCTACTTCAACAGGTTTTGCCCATTGACTACTAGAACTAGAATCATAAACCATGTTTAAATTATCATCAACTAATAAAAAGTAAACATTGTAATTTGCATGGTTTGCTGCACCATCACCAGTTATTCCGGCTTGAGTTGTAAAGTTTACAACTTCAACAATATTTCTATTCGATGCAATAGGTATTAAGTTAAAGAAATATCATTTATAAGAAGAACCATAAGAACTATTTCCCAATGGTAGTATAGTATTATTAGAAGAATTCCCTTCTATTAAAGATGAGATTTTACTAGTTGGATCATACAATATACCTTTAGCATTATATGTACTACCGGCACCACCATAAATCATGATTTTTCCTGAACCTAAAGCTGAAACAAAACGATAGGCAGTATTTACTGCTACAGAACCTAATCCTGTAATTTTTGAATAATCTATTTCATGTTTAGTAAAAGACCCATCAGATGCTTTGATCTGAAAAAGAGGTTGTTTTTTATTGGAACTTGATCAAAAACCTAAGACTCAAATTGTATCATTGTTTCTATCATAGTCTCAATTGTATCAAGCCCTACCTCATGAACCATCATATGTTACGCCATCTATAGTGCCATTTTTATCAGGAACATACTTTGCAAAATCAATTGATCATAATTCATTACCAAATCAATCAAGTGCTGTAATTGTATTCCCCATAAAAGTTACAGGACCATTTTTAGTTGATATATTTGCATTTTGGTCATTAACTTCAGAAGGTATAACCTTACTTGTTGTAGTTGCTTGATTGCTTGAACTAATACTACTAATTGATGAATTTCTTATTGCATCTTGTGAAATTGGTAATGCAATTGAAATTCCAGCTGCAATACTTAGAATTGAACTAGTTATTGCTAAAGATATTTTTTTAGACAGTTTTTTCATTATTAATACCATCCTATAAACACAAATTAATTTTATTAGTTTTAAACAAAAATTAAAATACCCTAGGCATTCAATAAGCATTTACAAGTTACATTTAGAAAACATTTTTAATTAAAAAACATAGCAGCAAATAAAAAAATCACCTTAAAAAATTTAAGGTGATTAATCTATAAATTACTAAAATAACTTTTAAATTTTATTTTTACAACTATTAGTTGTTACATATTCATTTAAGTTATCAAAAGAAAACTCAACCATATTAGCTACAGCTTCATCAGTATAAGAACCAATATGAGGAGCAATTAATACTCTTGGATATAAACTAATTAATTTGTTAATAGTTTCATCTTCAAATTTATCTAACTTTTTATTAAAGTAATTTTTTTCATTATTTAAAACATCTAATCCAGCACCTAATAACTTATTAGATAAGATTGCATCTAAGATTGCTTTTTCATCTTGGATTTGCCCTCTTGCACAGTTAATAAGAATTGAATTGTCTTTCATTTTATTAATAAAGTCTTTATTAATAAAATTATCATTTTCACCTTTTATGTAAGGGATGTGAAATGAAATTATGTCACTTTCTTTTAATAAGTTATCTAAGCTTTCATAATTTAACACTTGTTTAGCTTCTTCACTTTGGTAAACATCATATCCAATTACTTTAGAACCTAAACCTTTAAACATTCTAGCTGTTGCTAATCCAATTTTCCCTGTCCCTATAATTCCAACAGTTGAATTTTTTAATTCTTTAGCAAACCCAAAAGAATCTATTACAAAATTCTTGTTATAAGCATTAAAGCTAAAGTGAGCTATTTTTCTTGATAACATAACAGCCATTGTAACAGCAACTTCTGCAATTGCAGTTGGTGAATAACTTGGAACTCTTGCCATTTTAATTCCAATGCTATTACCATAAGCTATGTCCATGTGATCAAACCCAACAGTTCTAGTTAAAACATATTTAATATTTTTTTGTTTTACATAATCTAGTACTGCTTTATCAACTTTATCACTTGCTCTAACAATAATTGCATCATGACCATCAACTAAATTTAAATTACTTGATGATAAGCTAGAACTTGTTAAAGTTAATTGATAATTATATTTGTTATATTTTTCAAAGATTGGTTTTTCAACTTCTCTTACTCCAAAACAAATTACTTTCATATTTTTTAATCCTTTCTATTTATTAAACTAATTGGTAAACTACAGTACAGATAATTATTCAAATAGGAATAGCAATAATAGCAAGTAATGTAGTTAATGCAGAACATTGAGTTGCTAATTTATCACAAACTTTGTATTGCATAGCATAAGCAATTACAACAGTTGCTGGTGGTGTTGCTGCAAAAATAACCATTGCAGTAGAAACATTTCTAGTAACTACTCCTGCTGCTACTAATCCTAAAAATACAATAAATACAATAAATGGAATAATCACTAATTTTTGAACAGAGAAAATTCACACTCATTTATCTTTAACTGCATCAATCAATTTAGTAGTAGCTAAAGTAATACCAATAGATAATCAAACTAAAGGTGAACTTAAAGAACCAACAGTATTTATTGGTGTATAGAAGTATGGCATTGTAACATTTCAGTTAAATCAACCATTTGTACCTTCAGTAAAGTTTGCTCCAAATCTACTAGCGCCTGGAATTAATTGAGTTAATCAAAATACTAACCCTAAAAATGTAGCAATTACAATTGGGTTTAGTAAAGCGGTTTTAGCTGAGCTTTTTATGTTTTGTTTGTCAAATTTTAAACCTGACATTACTAAAAAAGCAAAAGAGTATAAAAAGATTCTATATGGAATGTTTCAAATGTTTGCTGCTACTACAGCATCAGAAGTTGTTCCATATAGAATTCTAATAATAGGTAATCCAAAAAAAGTTGTTGAACCAAAAATAAGCATCATTCACATTGTTAAAGCTCTTTTTTGGTTGTCTTCAGCAATTGCATTATTTGCTTCTAAATTTTGTTCATTACTAACTACATTAACTTGACCCTCAAATGTGTTAGCATTTAATTTTTTTATTTTGTTAGGTAACAATTTAGGAAAAAAATTAACCCATAAAATTGAAATGCAAGACAATAAAATATAAAAACCAAAACTTACACCTAAAACAATTCCTTGTTCAGTAAGTTGTTGAATTGTTGCATTATTCATAAAACCACTAAAAGCAAGAGCGGGTAGTGCTACTTTTAGCACAATAGAATTTAGAACTTTGGATCATTCTGCTTTGAATACTTTTATTTTTACTAAAAGGTATCCTAAAGTTATAATTCCAATTGTACTTAAAATGGCACTTCACAACCCTGTACTTGACAATGTGGTTGTCAAAACAGAAGTAATATTATTATTCATATTAAAGTAACCTTGAAAAAATTTATTTTGTGGGGGAAATACCCTCACAATTTTTATTCTACCCCTTTAGTTTTGATAACAAATATAAATAATTTGCATTCTTTTGAATTTATTTTTTATTAAATTAAAATAATGTCATTTTTGTTTTATTAAATTAATAACCAGGAAATAAAAAAAATATTGGTGTTTACCAATATGAATTGCTATATTTGAACTAAGAAAGATCCACAGTTACCCAAGTTTTAAATCTATTAAAGTCACTAGTCATAGTTGTCCTAGCTAAATATCCTTTATTTGGAATTGCAGTTATTCTGATTTCTAATTTATTGTTAGTTACTTTTATATATCCATCAGTTTCATCTTTAAGTAACTTGATGTGAGAATTATATAAATCTGTTCTTAATATTAAATAGAAAGCTACACTATTTAGTAAATCATGAATATTAGAATCTGTATTCCCGTTTGCATGGGCCTCTAATTTCTTTTCCAATTCATCATGATTATTTATTGGATTAGTTAAACCTGCATTTTTTCATTTAAATGTTTTGTTGGCTAAATTAGTAGAAACAAAAGCTGTTAAAAATGCAGTTCTTTCTGTTGTTTTTACATTAAAAGAAAATTCTTTAGATTCAGTTGTACCATCTTCAAAATAGTAACCTTTGTTAGGTCTTCCATTCAAATCAATTTTGTATGTTAAGTAATTATCTTCTGTGCTTACTACATCATAAGGATTTCACTCACTTATTCTAGTTAATTTAACATCACTAAAAGTTGTGTTGAATACTCCTAAAGTTTCTCCAACTTTGTCACTATCTAAATCTATGTTTGTTGTAACACTTGCACCATTTATTTCAGTAAAAGTCATATTAGTTTTATTAGAGTTTTTAGTATTAGTCATTTTTATAAAACCAAGTTTTTCTAATATAGAATTAGCACTTGCTCTTTCATCTATTATTTGTGTTTCCACTGGACCAACATAATTTGAATGACTTTCAATACCAATGTTAAAGTTTATGTCTATAGGTTGGTTAATAGAATTAATATCATTTTCAGACACTAAAACATTCACCTGAGGAAGAACTAGTTTAAGATCAGATACTGGAATTTGTAAATCATAGTTTTTTGGTGAAGACTTCCCAACTTCTATAACATTAATATGAAGTATATTGTTTTCTGTTAAGCCTGTTTTATTTTCAATTTTATAAGTATTTAAATAAGTGTCAGGAACCCCAGACTCTTTTAAAATTTCTTTTATCTTGATTTGATCACTTAATTGCATTTTTAAATCATTTAATGATGAAAAATTAATTTGAGCTAATGAATGAGCATAAGTTAACTTAGTTGTTGTATCAGACCCTCAATTTTTATTAGTGACATTATAAGTTTCTCCAATTCATTCAGAATTAGAAAAATCACTTTCTAATTTTATATTTATATCTTTGTTTACTAGTTCAGATTCATTTTCAAAAACTAATCCTAAATTACTTTTGATTTTTTTAATTAATAAATCATGTGAAGTGTTATTGACTTCATGATTATAAATATCAGTAATTGATCCAACTAAATTAATTGATGATTTTAATTTTGGTGTAACTTTTTGAGGATCTCTAGTTCCATTACCAGAATTGTCTCCTGTATTATTTCCTCCATTTGTATTACTGTTATTGCTTGCAGAAGAACATGCAGAAATAATCACAGGAACTGTTGCAATAATTCCAAAAGCACCAGTAATAGCTAATGTTTTTAATACTTTCTTTTTTGCAGTTTTCATATTTAAAATTAATAATTTTTTACCTTTCAAAAATTGTGAAATTATAAAGAAGACAAATTCATTAGTTAAACTAATGAATATTATTAAAGTTGAAATAACAAAAATTAGTTTTATTAAAATCTGAGTTACTTTATTTTGAATACATGAAATAAATGCATTGTATTAATTTCATGAATTTAAAAAATAAAAGAATCATTCACAAAAAATAAAAAAGATAGACTTTAAAATTTAGTCTATCTTTTAGATCTTCAAATGGGTTATATTTAGAATATTAAACTAAGAAACTGTTACAGTAACCCACATTTTAAATGTACTAAAATCACTATTTGATACAGCTGAAAACCCTTTGTTTGGAGATGCTGTAATCCTTACTTGTCACTTACCCCCAGAAGAAGCTTTTATATAATCATTACTGCCATCTTTTAATAATTTTACATGTGCATCAGTTAAACCACCTAATACTGTTAATGATCCCGAGATGGTGTTTAACATCTTTTGTATGTTTTCATCTTTTTGAGAACCATCAGCATGCTTAGTAAGTTTATCTTTTAAAGCATTTAGGCTAGATTGTTGAGTTGGGTTTTCAACATTTGAATTTAATCATTTGATATCCTGTTGAGAAATACTACCAGCATTGCCATTATTAAAAGTAGCAGTTTGCTGATTGATGTTTACATTAAAACTAAAAGTTTTATCTTCTGTTTTTCCATCATCAAAATAATATCCTTGTTTTGGACTTCCTGTTATATCAATCCTATAAGTTAAGTAATTTTGATTTTCTTGAACTTCATCATAAGGATTTCATTCACTAACTCTAGTTAAAGTAATGTTTTTGAATTCTGTATTAAAAATTCCAAGTGATTCAGCAATCTTATCTGTATCTAATCCAACTAAAGATGTTGTAGATGCACCATTATCTTGGGTTAAAGTAATGCTTGTTCTTACAACATTTTTAGTTGTTGATGTTGCTTTAAATCCAAGTTGTTCCATTACTGAATCCACTGTTGCTTTTTTTGTAAGTTTTTGAGTTTCTGTTGGAGCAGTATAAGTTGTTTTACTATTTATACCTATATTGAAGTTTAAATTAACTGATTCTTCTACAGGATTAACATCATCACCTGAAATAGAAATATCAACATTAGAAAGATCTAAATTAATATCTGAAACAGGTATTTGCAGATCATATTGTGTTGTTGCAGTTGAACTCTTTCCTTCAACATTAACATGGATTAAATTGTTATCAGTTAAACCTAATCTATTTTTAATAGTATATGTTGAACCTTCAGTATCAGCAACACCAGCTTTTGATAAAGCTTCTTTTAATGTTGTTTCATCACTTAATTTATTTTTTAAATCATTTAATGAAGAAATGTCTATTTGTGGAGATTCTGAGTCATAATATAACTTATTATCATCTGTTATTGTTACACCATTTCAATTCCCATTTGTATATTGTTCGCCACCTCAACTTGAATTTGAAAAATTACCTTTCACTGTTACAGCAAAATTTTTATTTTCTAATTCATTAGAGTTTTCAAAAGCTGAATCTAAATTATTTTTTATTTCTTCCCCAAGTAAAGTATTAGTATTTTTCCCTTCACTAGGATTATAAATATCAGTTAATGCACCAATTAAATTTATTGAAGATTTGAATTTAGGAGTTACTTTCTCAGTCTGTGTTGTTCCACCCCCGGAACCTCCTCCTGTATTATTGTTTCCTCCATTGTTATCACTTGTTGTTGAACAAGAAGACACAATTACTGGAACTGTTGCAATAATTCCGAAAGCCCCGGTTAAAGCTAGGGTTTTCAAAAGTTTAATTTTTTTAGTTTTCATATTTTAAGTTAATAATTATTACCTTTCAAAAATTTGAAATATAAAAAAGACAAATTTTAGTTAAATAAGAATAGACAAAGTAGAGTTAACATACATTAACTTAACTAAAAATATGAGTTGGTTTATTTTATATACATAAAATGCATGCATTGTATTAGTTATTAATAGTCATTAGTAACTGACTTTGAAAAAATTAGAGATTATTAATAAGGTAGTTAAATAAAAATATGTGAAAAAGTAGAATTAATGTATGTTAACTCCACTTTTTATTTATGGCTTTCTTCTTCACCGCCATACAAACAGATTTCAAAAGTTTTAATAAAAGTTAAATCACCAACTAAAAAGAATAGTTTTTTTGAATCATCAATTAAAAAAATGAAGTGTTACACAAAATATGTTTTGTGTTTTACACTTCATTTTATATATCTTAATGAATATCTAATTTCCATTTAACTAAATTGTATAAGTCACAGAATATTCTCTTAATGACTTATTATCTTTTAACTCATCAAAGTTAATAAAAATATCAACAGTTCTTTGTGTTTCATTTGCAATTACAGACAGTTTATATTTTTTACTTGTTAAGTGAGTTATATATTCTCCACTCTTATAAGAAATAAGTTTTAAAGCTTTTTCATTATCATTTGCTTTTAATCATTCTGCAAAAGTTGTAGGATTAAATGTTTTAAATTGTTCTTCAGTAGTATCTTTACTACTTATCAAATAACTTTCTAACATATTATCAGCTACAAATGATAAGTTATCATTTGTAGTATCTACATTACCTTTAACAAATCCAGTGTAATTAACTACTAAGTTTAAATCACTATTAGACCCATCTACTAATGACTTATCTATTTTTATATAAAAACTAATTGTTCCTTGTGCATTATCATAATTCATTGATGAACTAATTTTTGTATTATTAGATCATGAATTAGCAGTAGGAATTGAACTTCCTCTACTTTCAATCAATAGTTTATCAATTAAATCATTTAGATTTTTATAATTTGTATTTTCTACAGTTAGTCCTTTAGGACTAGTTCCAGTTAAACTAGAGAATATTTCAGAAACTTGAAGTTGTTTTAATTGAAGTAATTGTGAACTACTATCTTTTACAAATTGAACATCAAATCTTTGGTTATATTCATCTCTTGTCATAAAACCACTAAACACTCTAGTTGCACTATAATTTTTAAATCCTAATGAACCATTCCCAATAGCTTGTGCATAGTCTTTATCTAAGTTTATTGCTACTGTTAATGTTCCCTTTTCATCATCTATAGTTTTAGCAATTGAAAAATCATTTGAACTAAATCCAGTATATTCTATAAAGTTATTGATAATATCTCCATCAGTTACAGCAGATGGAAGAATGGATTTAATGTTTTGTCCACCAATTGTATTTACCGTTTTAAATCCAAATTTATAATTTGTTGATTTATTTAAATTAGTATAAGTTACATTGAATGATTGTTGATTTCCAGTTGGTGAATTAGAACTTGGCATTGTTGCTTCTATTTTTAAAGTACCAGCAGAATCATTTGCTGTAACTTTAAATGTCATCTTAGAAATTGGATAACCTTTACTAGTGTTTGTATTTATAAATTGTAAGAATCCTGAATTTGTTTTATCTGTTGAAGTATTTAGATTGCTAAATGAAGATGGTAAAGTATTAGCACTTAATAAATTTTTAAGTTCTGATACTTGTCTTATATCAACTGATGCTTCACTAGTTCTTTGTCCAGCAAAGTGGAATGCAGGAGTAGTTGTAGTACTGTTAAACACATTGTAAGTTGTATTAGTTTCATAAGATTTTATTTGAGAACTATTGTTGCCAGTATAAGTTATTCCCATAGGAATATATTCATACTTAACTGTTACTTTTACTGTTCCTGCAGAATCATTTTGTTCTGAAACACTATAAGTTTTTTTAGGATAAAGTTGGGCGCCATTTGCATTTGTAATAATTTGAGATTGGAATGAAACTTGAAAAGGATCTAAGTTTTCAACATCTTCTCTTTGAATAGTAGTTGGTTTCATATTTACAAAATCATAATCAGTAGTGTTTGATAGTGTTTTTCATGAAGTTTTATTTTGTATTTTATTATCAGTTGTATAAGTTTTTCTAACTGTTTTAGGAGAAATGTTATCTGGTAATCTAGTAGCAAATCAAGGGATTTGATATAAATTAGTTTCTATTTCTATACTTCCTTTTGTGTCATCCATAGAAACTATTTTAAAGTCAGTAGAATTTTTTAAAAATCCATTTGTTGTTACAATGTCATCTTTTGTAATTTCACTTGGAATTTTTGATGTTCTTGCTGAATCACTTAGATTAAAATCTGAAGCTTTTTGTATACTATCTGGTCCATTTAATATCCCTTTATAGTCACCAACATTTTGATTAGTGC
Source organism: Malacoplasma penetrans HF-2 (assembly GCF_000011225.1). NCBI lineage: Bacteria > Bacillati > Mycoplasmatota > Mycoplasmoidales > Mycoplasmoidaceae > Malacoplasma > Malacoplasma penetrans. Next base: position 333,499 of record NC_004432.1, on the reverse strand, counting down.
TATTTTGGTTAACAGCAATTGCCAAACCATAATTGCCTGTATTTGTTTCACTTAATGATGAATTATTAGTATCAACATTTTCATTATACTTAGAGTTAATCATCATTAACTGACCAGTAAAACCATACACATTATAAATGGTCATATTATCTGCATAATCTTTAATAGCAGTTACACCACCTAAATCTAAATATCTATCTGGTGAAATAGTTTTATTACCTAAATTACTTCCCAAATTATCCCAAGCAGACCCTGAAACTTTATAAACAATCTTTTCACCTTTAAATTTAAAGTATAAGTTTTGATTAGAGTCAAAAGCCCATGATTTGATTCATTTTGAATCAGTCATTGGGAAAGTACCAATTTTAGTATCATTACTCTTACCATCAATAATAATTGCAGTATTGTAAACCACGGTAACCACTTTCCCATCTAATAAAGAATAGTAATCACGTTGGGGTGTAATTTTAGAATTTCTAAAACCTTGCATTCCACTAGCTACTTGAACATGCTTAGCTCAAGGGCTACTAGAATCTTTTTTATGAATCATATTCAAGTTGTCATCAACCAATAAAAAGTAAATATTATAGTTAGCTTTACCTGCACCATTGTCCCCTGTTATTGAACCTTCATCCACAAAATTAACAACTTCTACAATATTTCTATTTGTTGCAATTGGAATTAAATTAAAGAAATATCATTTATATTTAGTCCCATATGAAGTATTATTCATAGGTAAAATCTCAGTGCTAGCTGAATCACCCTTTATTAATGTTGCAGTTTTATTTTTTGGATCATATAAAACACCTTTTGCATCATATGAGTTACCTGCACCACCATAAATCATCACCTTGCCAGAAGATAATGATGTAATGAAACGATAAACTGTACCAATATTAGGATTAGGGAAATCTGATCCAAACTTACTATAATCAATTTCATGCTTATTAAGTATTTCTCCATTAGAAGCTTTTATTTCAAATAATGGCTGTTTTTTTGTGGTGTTAGATCAATACCCAATAACTCATATTGTATCTGTTGCTCTATTATAATCTCAATTTCATCATGTACGTTTTCATGCTCCAGTGAAATTGCTGCTACCCCCTCCTATTTGTCCATTGGACCCTTCAACTAATTTTGAAAAATCAATTTCTCATAATTTATTACCAAATCAATCAAGAGCAGTAATTTTGTCACCTAAAAATGTAATAGGTCCATTAGATGTAGATAAATTAGCATTTTGGTCATTAACTTCTGATGCAATTATTGGGCTACTTTCAGTAGCTTGATTAACAGAAGAAACATTAGCAATAGATGTATCTTTCGCTGTATTACCTGCAATTGGTATAGCAATAGATAAACCTGTTGCTACACTTAAAATAGAACTAGTTATTGCCAAAGATATTTTTTTAGATGTGTTATTCATTTATAAATTCCGCCCTTAAACTTTAACTTATTGTATGGGGAGCAATAATAAATTAAAATAACCACACCTTTAAACAAACATAAAGTACTGCAACTATTAACCAATAAAAATATTTTGGTTAATTATTCTAGTATCAAGATAAATACAAATAAATAAATTATGATTAAAAATTATTGAAAAAGATAAATCAAAAAAGATTTAAATAAAATTTAATAAAAGCAAATTAGCAACTTATAAAAATTGATAGCATGAACAATCATTTAATTAAAAATATTATTGAAACCAAAAGACTATATTTAAGACCTTTAAAAATAGAGGACTTAAATGATTTTTATGAATTTGCCAAAGTTGAAGGAGTTGGTGAAAGTGCTGGCTGATTTCACCACAAAGATATTGAATATTCTAAAAAGATATTAATAAAGATGATTAATAGCAAACAAGACTATGCAATTGTATATAAAGAAAATAATAAAGTTATTGGTGAACTTGGCATCTTTAATAAATATGAAAATGATAAATTAATGATTGGTTTTGTACTTAACAAAGATTATTGAAATAAAGGTTTAGCTACCGAAATAGTAAAAGAGCTAATTGATTATATTTTTACAAACACAGATCATCAACAAATTTATATGGGGCATTTTGAATCAAATTTGGCAAGTAAAAGAGTTGTTGAAAAATGTGGTTTCAAATTTTATAAAAAATATAATAGTCCACCTAATGCATTTGAAATTGGTAATGTGGTATTAATAGATTACATATTAGAAAAACCAAATGACTATGAAAATAAAAAGAAGGAAAATCCATCTCAGTTTGAGTGATTAAAGTAAATTAATATGAAAAACAAAAATATTATCAAAACCCAATTAGAAACAAATAGGATAATCATAAGATCTTTTACTTTAGAAGATAAAAATGATTTTTATGAATATGCAAAAGTTGAAGGAGTAGGTGAACGTGCAGGATGAAAGCACCATAAAAACATTGAAGAAACTGAAACAATATTAAAGATCTTAATTAGTGGTGGAAATTTTTATGCACTAGTGTGAAAAGAAAACAACAAAGTAATTGGTAGTTTTGGTATTGAAACACCTTCATATAAAACAGTTAAGATCGGATATGCACTATCAAAAGATTATTGAAATCTTGGAATAATGACTGAAGTTACTAAACACATAATTGATTTTATTTTTACCAATTCTGGTTTTAATAAAATATTAGTAAGCCACTTTGATGAAAATACAGCAAGTAAAAAAGTTATTGAAAAATCTGGATTTAAATACTTTAATAGAGATAAATGTAATTTTCCAATTGGTGAAAAATTCACTAATGAATACATTCTGAAAAAACCTATATTTTATAAAATAAAAAAGAAATTAATTAAAAACAACTTTGTTTGATTAAAGTAAAGTTAAAAAATATTGGATTAGTTTTAAAATTAATCCAATATTTTTATTAATTTATTAAATAGTATAAGTTACTGAGTATTCAGTTAATGATTGATTGTTTGTAACACCATTGAAACGAACAAATATATCTACTTTTCTTTGTGTAGGGTTTGATAGAACTGTTAAGCTGTATTTAGTAGAATCTTTTAATAAATCTTCATACTGACCACTTTTATAAGAAATAAGTTTTAATGCCTTTTCATTATTGTTATCAGTTAATCATTTAGCAAAAGTATCAGGAGTAAATTTATTAAACTCTTCTTCAGAACTTATATCTCCATTACTTAATAAATAACTTTTTAACATATTGTCTGCTACAAATGATAAGTTATCTCCAGTTTGTACGGCATTACCTTTAACAAATCCTGTATAGTTGGCAACTAAGTTGATATCACTATTAGCACCAGTAATTTTTTCTTTTGGTATTTTTACATAAAAGCTTATTGTACCTTGGGAATTATCAGCATGCATTTCTGCAGTGATTGTAGCATCATTTCAAGAAGTTGGGATTGCTGTTCCAATACTTTCTACTAATAGCTCTTTAATTAAATCTTTTAATGTATTATAAGTTTTATTACCCACTGTTAATGGAGTTGTATTAGTACCACTAAAACTATCATATATCTTTGAAACTTGCATTTGTTTTAATTGTATTAATTTACTATCATCATCTTTTACAAATTGAACATCAAATCTCTTATTATATTCATCTTTAGTCATAAATCCAGTAAATGTTTTTGTAGCACTATAATTTTTAAAACCATAGCTACCATCACCAATTTCACTAGCATATTTTTTATCTAAATTAATTGCTACTGTTAATTCACCAGTTTCATCATTTACTGTTTTAGTAATTGAAAAATCATTTGAATTAAATCCTGTATAACTTATAAAGTTATTAATAATATCTCCATCTGTAATTGCTGAAGGAAGAATAGATTTGATACTTTGATTACCAATAGATGAAACAGTTTTAAAATCAAATTTATAATTTGATGCTTTGTTTAAATTAGTATAAGTAATACTAAATGTTTCTTGATTTCCTGTTGGAGAATAAGTGTTTGGCATAACACCTTTTATAGATAATGATCCTTGTCTATCATCTGCAGTTACTGTAAAGTTCATTTTAGAGATTGGATAACCTTTACTAGTGTTTGTATTAACAAATTGTAAGAATCCTGAATTTGTTTTATCAGATGATGAATTTAAACTTAAAAATGAAGATGGTAAAGTATTTGCACTTAGCAGATTTTTAAGTTCTGAAACATTTTGAATATTTATTGATGGTTCAGAATTAGTTTGACCCATGAATTTAAATGCAGGAGTAGTAGAACTTTTAAATACATTATAAGTAGTTTCTGCATCATAACTTCTAACAGAAGTGCTATCTTTATAAGTTATCCCCATTGGAATATATTCATATTTTACAGTTACTTTAACTGTACCTTTAGCATCATCTTTATCTTTTACATCATATGTTTTTTTAGGGTATAAAGTATTCCCGTTTTTATCAACAATTGTTTGAGATTGAAATGAAACTTGGAAAGGATCTAAATTTTCAACATCCCCTTTTTGAATAGTGGTTGGTTTCATATTTAAGAAGTCATAATCAGTTGATGTTGTAAGATTCTTTCAAGATGTTTTGTCACTGATGGTTTTATCTGTTTTATATTCATGTTCAATTATTTTAGGAGATATATCATCTGGGAGTTTATCTGTAAATCATGGAACCTGATATAATTTACATTCAATTTTTATAGTACCAGTTTTGTCATCCATTTCTTTTATTGTGAAGTCACTTGGATTTTTTAAAAATCCATTAGATGCAACAATATCTTCTTTTGTGATTTCACTAGGGATTTTTGAACTTTTAGCTGATGCACTTAATTCAAAATTTGAAGTTTTTTGAAAACTGTTATCCCCATTAAGCATACCCTTATAATCACCTTTTGTTTGATTAGAAGAGTTTTGATTTACAGCTATAGCTAAACCATATTTCTGATCATTGGTATCAACTGTTATAGTTGAGTTAGTAGTATCAACCTTTGCATTATATTTAGAATTGATCATCATTAATTGTCCAGTATAACCATAAACGTTATACATAATTAGGTCATTAGCATAACTCTTAATATCTTGAATTCCAGCTAAATCTAAATATAAATCTAAAGGAACATTGCTATTAGTTGTACTATTGTTTAGTGTTTGTCAAACAGAACCTGAAACTTTATAGACTTTTGATTCATCCTTAAATTTAAAGTATAAATTTTGGTTTGAATCAAATGCTCATGATTTTATTCATTTCTTTTCAGACATTGGATAAACACCAAACTGAATGTTATCATTCTTTCCATCAATAACAATTGCAGTATTGTAAACAACAGTTACTACTTTACCATCTAACATAGTGTAATAATCACGTTGAGGAGTAATTTTAGTATTTCTATAGTTTTGCATACCATCTGCAACTTTAACTAATTTTGATCATGTGCCTTCTTTATGAATCATATTTAACTTGTCATCTACAAGTAAGAAATAAACATTGTAATTAGCATTTGGAAAACCACCATCATCTACTGATTCATCTCTTGAAAATGGTAAAACCTCTACTAAGTTCTTGTTGTTTCCAATAGGTATTAAATTAAAGAAATATCATCTATATTTTTTACCATATGTTTCATCATTAGTTGGTAGAATTTCATTTTTTGCAGAATCTCCTGAAATTACAGAAGTGCTATTACTATCTGGATCATATAAAATTCCTTTTGCATCATAAGGGCTTCCTGCACCACCATAAACCATAACTTTTCCCGAACTTAAAGCAGAAACAAAACGATAAGCTGTACCTGTTCCAACATTATTTAAAACACCATCATAACTTAAATTATAAGTATGTTTTACTTGACCATTAGAAGCTTGAATACCCAACAGTGGTTGAGTTTTTTTATTATTAGATCAATAACCCAAAATCCATATTAAATCTGTATTTCTATTATAGTCTCAGTTAAATCAAGCCCTAGATCAAGGCCCACTATAAGTTAAAGATTGACTTTGTTGTCCTTCATTTTTGTTGCCATTTTGATCAGGTATTAATGTAGTAAAATCAATATCTCACAATTTATTACCAAACCAATCAAGAGCAGTGATTTTATTTCCTAAAAAAGTTACAGGTCCATTCTTTGTTGAAATATTAGCATTTTGATCATTAACTTCAGAAGGGATTACAGGACTACTTTCTGTAGCTTGATTCTTACTAGTAATATTTGTAATACTAGAATTTAATAATGCTGAATTGGATATAGGTAAAGCAATGGATATTCCAGTTGCAATACTTAAAATTGAACTGGTAATTACTAAAGATATTTTTTTAGACAGTTTTTTCATATAAATACCATCCTTATAAACCAAGTTAATTTTATTGGGTTGAATTAGTAATTAAAATCATCTGGTCCATAAAAACTAAAAAAGTAATGCAACTACTAACTAATAAAAATATTTTTTATAAATAGGTTAAATCAAGAAAATAAATAAAAACTAAATCACTAAGAAAAACAAAAATAACAAAGCTATTAATATTTAATAAAAATATTAAAAATCTTAGTCATTAGTTTCTCATTGTTCTCATCACACCAATTTAGAAAGTGGGGAGACAAGTGGGGAGACAAGTGGGGAGACAAAGAGTTATAATAAGTTTGAGGTAAAAGCATGAATTTAGGAAAAGAAAGTGAAGTTTTAGAATTTAAAGAATCAACTAGTGAATTACATAGTGCAATTGAATCTATTGCTTCAATTTTAAATAAACATGATTATGGAGAAATTTATTTTGGTGTTTATGATAATGGGGAACCTAAGGGTCAAATAGTTACAGATTCAACTATTAAAAAAATCTCAGATTCTATTTTAAGAGACATAGAACCTCGTATTATTCCTACAATTACTGAAATAAGCATAGAAGGAAAATCAATAATAAAAGTAAGTTTTTCTGGAAAAAACAAACCATATTCTGCATTTGGTAAATTCTTAGTTAGAGTAGGTACACAAAATAGACACATGACAAGAGAGGAACTAAAAAAGTTATTTTTAGATTCTGATTATTCTTACCCTTGAGAAAAAGAGATTAACAACAAAACTTTGGATGAAATTGATGATAAAACCTTAAAAAAATATTATAGTGAGGCAATATCATGTGGAAGACTTGAAATGCCAAACTACAACAAAGAAGAATTATTATCAGTTTTAGAAATTTATAAAAATAATAAACTTAATAATGCTGCTTTTGCTATATTTGGTAAAAATGCAAATATTGGTTTAAAAATGGCTGCATTTGCTACAGATGTTAAATTAACATTTACATATTTGGACTCAATTAAAGATAATATCTACAACCTAATTAACACTGCTGTTTCTTTTATATTGCAACACATTAATTGAGACATAAAGATTGAGAGAAAAAGAATTGAAACTCCTGAAATACCTCAGAAAGCAATTAGAGAAATTGTTGTTAATGCATTTGCTCATGCTTTATATAACCCAACACCAGAAATAGAAATAAACATTCACCCAAACATGGTTACTATTTTTAATCCAGGTACATTCCCTGAAGATTTAAACCCTAGTGATTTTGTTGAAAGAAATATCTCTTCCATAAAAAGGAACCCATTAATTTTAGATATATTGTACCATTGTAAAGATGTAGAAAAATCTGGAACAGGTTTTAGAAGAATGGATCAACTTTGTAAAGAGGCTAATGTATCATGAAAAAGTGAAAAAACAGCATATGGATTTTATTTTACTTTTTTTAGAAACAAACTAAAAAATGAAGAAGTTGAAAAAATTCAAAAAGACAATTCAAATAGTTTAGAAAAAGAAGTCTTAAAACTAATAATGAACTATGACATGATTACAAAAGAAGAAATGTCTAAAATATTAAATAAATCTCCAAGAACAATTCAAAGAGTAACATCTTCTTTAAGTTCAAATGGAAAAATAAAATGAGTTAGAAATAAAAATACAGGTTATTGAAAAATTCTTTAATTCCTTATAAATGTAATAAAAATAATCTCTACACTATATTTACTAATGGAGAGATTATTTTGTTATTTTTTTAAATTAAAACTTTAAGTGTTAAATAGTATAAGTTACTGAATATTCTTTCAGTGATTTAGGATTAGTAACATCTTTAAAGTAAATGTATATTGAAACTGTTCTTTGAGTTTCATTTGGAATAACAGATAAATTATATTTAGTCTTATCTTGCAGTAATGTTACATATTCACCACTCTTATATGAGATAAGTTTTAATGCTTTTTGATTATCATTTTCTTGTAATCATTTAGCAAAAGAATCAGGTGTGAAGTTTTTAAAATTATCTGCAGTTGTATCACCATTACTTACTAGATAACTTTCTAACATATTGTCTGCTACAAATGATAAGTTATCATCAGTACTGTCTACATTACCTTTTACAAATCCAGTATAGTTTACAACTAAGTTTAAATCACTGTTAGAACCATCCACTAATAACTTATCTATTTTTACATAGAAACTAATTGTACCTTGTGCATTATCATAATGCATTGATGCTGTTATAGAACTATTAGATGCTCAACTATCAGGAATTGAAGTACCTTTGTTTTTTATTAGTAGTTTTTCAATCAGATCTTTTAAGTTAGTATATTTTTGACCATCAACAGTTAAATCAGTTGGCTTACTTCCAAAAAAGCTTTCATAAATTTTTGAAACTTGCATTTGTTTTAGTTGTAGTAATGAATTATCTGAATCACTTACAAAATCAACATTAAATCTTTGGTTGTATTGGTCTTTTGTCATAAATCCACTAAATGTTTTAGTAGCACTATAATTTGTAAATCCGTAGTTACCAGTTCCAATTGCTTGAGCATATTTTTTATCAAGGTTAACAGCTACTGTTAATGTTCCTTTTTCATCATCTACAGTTTTTGTAATTGAAAAGTCATTTGAACTAAAACCAGTATAAGAAATGAAGTTATTTATAATATCACCATCTGTTACAGCAGAAGGAAGGATAGTATTAATATTTTGAGTTCCAATTGTAGTAACATCTTTGAAACCAAATTTATAACTTGTAATCTTATTTAAGTTTGTATATTTAATATTAAAAGTTTGAGTTTGGCCTATTGGTGAATAAGTACTAGGCATTTCAGCTTTAATAGATAATGAACCCTCTGTATCATTTGCAGTTACAGTAAACTTCATTTTAGAAATTGGATAACCTTTACTAGTATTAGTATTTATAAATTGTAAGAATGCAGAATTAGTTTTATCTGTAGAACTATTTAATGAATTAAATGAAGATGGTAATGTATTTGCACTTAATAAGTTTTTAAGTTCTGAAACTTTTTGAATATCTATTGTTGCTTCAGTTCCTGTTTGTCCCATAAATTTAAATGATGAAGGGTCTGAACTCTTAAATACTGTATATTCTTTTTCTGCAGAATATGTTTTAGGAGTTGTTGAGCTAGTATAAGTTTCACTCATTGGGATATATTGATAATTAATTGATACAGTAACTTTACCTTGGTTGTCATCATGAGATTTAACATCATATATCTTTTTAGGGAATAGTTGTTTTCCATCTTTATCTACTATTGTTTGAGATTGAAATGAAACTTGGAAAGGATCTAAATTTTCAACATCTTCTTTTTTAATAGTAGAGGGCTTCATATTTAAGAAATCATAATCAGTTGAAGTAGTAAGAGTTTTTCAAGATGTTTTATCAATAATCTTTTTATCTGTAGTATATGTTTTACTAATAACTTTAGGAGAAATTCCATCTGGTAATTTGTCTGTAAATCATGGTATTTGATATAGCTTGCATTCAATCTTTATATTCCCAGTTGAATCATCCATTTCTTTAATAGTGAAGTCACTTGAATTTCTTAAAAAACCATTAGATGCTTCTATGTCATCTTTAGTAATTTCACTTGGAATTTTAGATGTTTTTGCTGAATTACTTAACTCAAAATCAGATGCTTGTTGGAAAGTGTTAGGTCCATTTAAAAAACCTTTATAGTCACCTTTATCTTGTAACTTGTCATTTTGTGTAACAGCTAAAGCTAACCCATAATTTTTATCATTATTTTCAGTTGTTATTCCAGAGTTTTTAGTATCAACTCTTTCATTGTAAACTGAATTAATCATCATCAATTGACCTGTATAACCATACACATTATAAATAATTAAATCTTGGGCATATGCACTTGCTGCACTAATACCTTTTAAATCTAAATAAACATATGGTGAAACATTTGTATTTGTATTGTTTATAGTTTGTCATGATGATCCTGAAACTTTATAAATAACATCTTCATTTTTGAATTTAAAATATAGGTTTTGATTTGAATCAAAAGCTCATGACTTTATTCATTTACTTTGAGATGTAGGGTACACACCAACTTGGACATTATCACTTTTACCATCAATAATAATTGCAGTATTGTAAACCACTGTTACAACTCTTCCATCTAATAATGAATAATAATCACGTTGTGGAGTAATTTTTGAATTTCTATATCCTTGTAGTCCATCAGCTACTTTTACTGGTTTTGCTCATTGACTTCCTGAACTTGAACTACTATTAAAAACCATATTTAATTGGTCATCAACAAGTAAAAAATATACATGATAGTTTGCATATGCTGAACCTTCATCGTTTGAAGTTTCTTTATTTGCAAAAGTGACTACTTCAACTATGTTTCTATTTGCTGCAACTGGAATTAAATTAAAAAAATATCATTTGTAATTACTTCCATGACTTGCATCACCCATAGGAAGGATCTCTGTACTGGATGAATTACCATTAAGGAGACTAGCTGTTTTAGTTTTTGGATCATATAATATTGCTTTCCCATTATATGAGCTACCTGCACCACCATAAATCATAACCTTCCCAGAAGATAAAGCTGAAACAAAACGGTAAGCACTTGAAATATTTACAGATTCTAATCCACTGATATTTTTATAATTAACTGTATGTGTGTTAGTAATTGATCCATCAGCAGCTTTTATTTCAAAAAGAGGTTGTGTTTTAGTGCTATCTGATCAAAATCCTAAAACTCAAATTGTATCTGTATTTCTGTTGTAGTCTCAATTAAATCAAGCACGAGGTCATGCTCCATTATAACTTTGACCATTCACTCCTTGACTTCCAGGAACCAATGTAGAAAAATCTTTTTCTCATAATTTATTACCAAATCAATCAAGAGCTGTAATTTTATTTCCTAAAAAAGTTACAGGACCATTTTTAGTAGATATATTAGCATTTTGGTCATTAACTTCTGATGGAATCACAGGACTGGTTTGAGTAGCCTGATTTTTACTATAAATATTAGTAATACTAGAATTTGTTAATGCTTGATTAGATATTGGTAATGCAATAGAAATCCCTGTTGCAATACTTAGTATTGAACTTGTTATCATTAAAGATATTTTTTTAGATAGCTTATTCATTATAAATACCATCCTTTAAAACCAAATTAATTTTATTTTGTTAACTTAGTGATTAAAATCACCTGGCTTTTAAAAACTTACAAAGTACTGCAACTATTAACTAATAAAAATATTTTTTAAATCTCCTTACACATATTTAATAAATAAAAAAATATCGAGTTATTTTTTTAACTCAATATTTCATTTGTTTAATTTAAATAGTATAAGTTACTGAATATTCTTTTAATGATTTTGGATCTGTTACATCACTAAAAAGAATGAATACTGAAACTGTTCTTTGAGTTTCATTAGCAATTACAGATATTTTATATTTACTAGTATTTAATAAATCTTCATATTGACCACTCTTATATGAAATAAGTTTTAAAGCTTTTTGGTAATTTGAATCTTCTAATCATTTAGCAAAAGTATCAGGAGTAAATTTATTAAAATCTTCTTCTGTAGTATCACCATTACTTATCAAATAACTTTTTAACATGTTATCAGCAATGAAAGATAAATTATCACTAGTGTTGTCTATATTACCTTTAACAAAACCAGTATAGTTTACAACTAAGTTAATATCACTATTACTACCAGTTATTTTATCTTGTGGTATTTTTACATAGAAGCTAATTGTTCCTTGTGCATTATCTATATACATATCAGCAGTTATTGAACTATCACTTCAATCTGCTGGAATTGAAGTTCCTGAACTTTGTACTAATAGTTTTTTAATTAAATCTTTTAAGTCACTATAAGTTTGATTACCCACTTGCAAACTTGTTGGAGAAGTACCTTTAAAACTTTCATAAATTTTTGCTGCTTGCATTTGTTTTAATTGAATTAACTTATTATCAGTATCGCTTAAAAATTGAACATCAAATCTTTTATTGTATTCATCTTTAGTCATGAAACCAGTAAATACTTTTGTTGCAGTATAGTTATTAAATCCATGTCCACTGTTTCCAATTGCAGTAGCATATGTTTTATCTAAGTTTATTGCTACTGTCAATTCTCCAGTTTCATCATTTACAGTTTTAACAATCGAAAAGTCATTTGAATTAAAACCATTGTATTGTAGGAAGTTATTAATGATGTCTCCATCAGTTACTGCTGATGGAAGAATAGCATTTATATTTTGAGTTCCAATTTTAGTTACATCTTTAAAACTAAAACTATAGTTTGAAGCTCTATTTAATCCTGTATAAGTAACACTAAAACTCTTTGCTGTATTTTCAGGTGAATAAGATGCTGGCATATCGGCTTTTATTGTTAATGAACCAGAGTTATCATTTGCAGTTACAGTAAACTTCATTTTAGAAATTGGGTAACCTTTACTTTCATTAGTGTTAATGAATTGAAGGAATGCTGAATTTGTTTTATCTGATGAAGAGTTTAAACTCAAAAATGAAGAAGGTAGTGTGTCTGCACTTAGTAAATTTTTTAGTTCTGAAACTTTGCTTATATCAATTGAACTGCTGCTTCCGTTTTGACCCATGAATTTAAATGCAGGAGTAGTTGAACTATTAAATACTGTATATGTATGACTAGCATCATAAGTTGTTGCTTTAGTATCATTTGAATATGTTATTCCCATTGGGATATATTCATATTTAATTTTTACTTCTACTTGTCCATTAGAATCATTTTTAGTTCCTACAGAATATGTTTTTTTAGGATATAAGATTTTGCCTGTGCTATCAACAATTGTTTGTGATTGGAAAGAAACTTGGAAGGGATCTAAATTAGTTACATCTTCTTCAGTGATTTTAGATGGTTTCATATTTAAGAAATCATAATCTGTAGAAGTAGTCAAAGTTTTTCATGATGTTTTATCAGCTATCTTTTTAGTTGTAGTATATTGTTTAGTAATAATCTTAGGTGTAATACCTTCGGGTAAAGAAGTAGTAAATCAAGGAATTTGATATAACTTACATTCTATTTGAATACTTCCAGTTTTATCATCCATAGATTTTATAGTGAAATCTGTAGAATCTTTCATGAAACCACCATTTGAAGTTTCTATATCATCTTTAGTAATTTCACTTGGAATTTTAGATGATAAAGCTGAACTACTAAGTTCAAAGTCTGAAGCCTTTTGAAAAGTGTCAGGCCCATTTAATATCCCTTTGTAGTCACCTTTATCTTGTAGATTAGCATTTTGCGTAACAGCTAATGCTAAACCATAATTCTGTGGGTTATTGTCAGTTGTTATATTTGAATTACTTGTATTAACTAAACTATTATATTTAGAATTAATCATCATTAACTGGCCAGTATAGCCATAAACATTGTACATAATTAAATCATTTGCATATGCACTTGTACTTCCTATACCTTTAAGATCTAAATATACATAAAGAGGAATTGATGTAGTGTTATTATTTATAGTTTGTCACACAGAACCTGACACCTTATAAATATTTGATTCATCTTTAAATTTAAAGTATAAGTTTTGATTTGAATCGAATGCTCATGATTTAATCCACTTACTTTCAGACACGGGATAAGTCCCATACTTAATATCATTAGAATTTTTTGCATCAATAATAATAGCAGTATTATAAACTACTGTTACAACTCTTCCATCTAATAGTGAGTAGTAATCACGTTGTGGTGTAACTTTAGAGTTTCTATACCCAGAAATACCATTTGCCACTAAAACATGTTTAGATCATGGATTATTTGTATTTTGGTTGTAAACCATATTAAGTTCATCATCCACAAGTAAAAAATAAACATTGTAGTTGGCTAATCCATTACCTGCATCTCCTGAAGTTTCCTTATTTGCAAAAGTAACTACTTCAACAATGTTTCTATTTGTTGCAACAGGAATTAAATTGAAAAAATACCATTTGTAGTCAGAACCATAACTAGTATTCTTTAGAGGTAAAATTTTATCATCTGATGAATTACCATTAAGCACTGTACCTTTCAAAGTTTTAGGATCATATAAAATTGCTTTACCATTATATGTAGTTCCAGCCCCTCCATATACCATTACTTTTCCAGAAGAAAGTGCAGAGACAAAACGATAAACATTAGAATTATTTGCTTGGCCCAAAGAACTTGTAAATTCTGCATAATTTATTTCATGAGTCTTAGTAATGGTTCCATCTGCAGCTTTTATTTCAAATAAGGGTTGCTTATTATTTTTAACTGATCAAGAACCTAAAACCCATATAGTGTCAGTGCTTCTATTGTAGTCTCAATTAAATCACGCACGTTTTCAGGCTCCATCATAATTGTTCCCAGGAGTTGCACCATCTTTATCTGGAACTTTTTGAGAAAAATCTATTGATCATAATTCATTACCAAATCAATCAAGAGCAGTAATTTTATTTCCTAAAAATGTTACTGGCCCATTATTGGTAGAAATATTGGCATTCTGATCATTAACTTCAGATGGAATAATTTTACTTTCTGTTGTTACTTGATTGGTTGAAGAAACATTGGTAATAGAATAATTTTTTATTGCATTGTTAGTTATTGGTAATGCAATTGATAAAGCAGTTGCAATACTTAAAACTGAACTTGTAGTGGACAAAATTATTTTTTTTGATTTTTTATTCATGTTAAATACCATCTATATCCTAAATTTATTCTATTTCTATATTTACTCCATTAATCTTTAAGGACATTAGATTATTGTTAATGTCTTGTAACTAGTAACTGTTATAAATATTATTAATCGTCATCAAGACTTATTTATAATTTCAAAAACTAATAAGATATAAAAAATGAATAAAAAAAATATTAAGTGACTTATCACTTAATATTTCAATTTCTATAATAAGAAGTCTGCAACTATTGCAGTTATAAAAATGTAAATCATTAATAGCATTCCAAATATTTCAAAATAAGTTTTTACTTTATCTGGAATTTTCATTTTCTTAGCACCTGAGAATATTGTACAAACAATTTTATATCCATCTAATGGTGGAATAGGAATGAAGTTAAATAGGAATAGCATTAAGTTAAATAATGCAAAGTAGTTAACTATTACTAGTGGTAATTGGTTGGAACTTATTCCACCTTGCCCCCCCTACTTCAGCAACACTACCAAATGAAGTTCCTGGTGCTTTTGGTCCTGTTGTTCAAGCATTATAGAAAACCATGTTTTTTAAAATTGTTAAGAATGAATCCCCAATTTGAATAAAAGGATTTGAGTTATTATTTAATGCTGTTACTTGGATTAAATAAAAAAGTCCAAACAAAATTAAGTTAAAAAAGATTCCACCAAAATAGATTATTAATTGTTGTCATTTTGGAACTTCATCAATTATCAAAGTCCCATCAATTTTTCTTGAAAAATTAGCATACTTATCAATCTTTTTTAAATAGCTATTATACTTTGCTCTAACATGTCATGTTGATTGTTTTCTAAGTTGTCCATTTTTTTCAATGGTTATATATTTTTCACATCCATCTAAAATTTCTTTATGTTGTAAATAATATTCATCAGCCTCTTTTTGGTACTCATCTCTAAGTTCACCAAAAACCTGTAAAGATTTTTTACTATCAATTCTTACAAATGCCATGATAGGTAATAAGTTGATGGAAAATTTAATGTTAGTAAATTGCTTACTATAAATTTTAGGCCCTATTCCTATTGCAAACTCTTTAACATTTACTTTAAAAAGTTTAGCAAATACAAAGTGACCAATCTCATGAATTGTTAGACCAACCATTATAGCTAACAAAATAAAAATAACTAATAAAAATAAACCCACAGATATCTCATTTAATATTGATTTTATAAATAATTATACATACTTTATATAAATAAAAAAAGCAATATTAAAATTGCTTATTTCATTCAACTTGAAAAAGGGTTTTGTCCCTTTTTAATTTGTTTACCAATTGTTTCCATTCTTTCTTTTGCTTTTTCTCATTCACTTAACATTTTGTTTAGTTCATCAGCTTTTCTACCTGAACCCTTAATGATTCTGATTCTTCTATTAGGGTTCTTCTTTAAAAGAGATGGATTTCTTCTTTCTTTTAGAGTCATAGAAGATAAAAGCACTTTTCATACTTTCATCTTTTGTTCAATATCATTAATTTTATCTTCAGTAATTTTAGGAGAATTTGGAAGCATGTTCATAATTGAACCAATTGATCCCATTTTTGAAAGTTGTTCCATTTGATTCATTAAATCTTCTAGATCCATTTTTCCAGATAACATTTTTTGGAAAGATCTTTTAACAACTTTTTCATCCAAGTTTTCAGCAGCTTGTTCAGCTAATGTAATCATGTCACCAAAACCTAGGATTTTATCAACAATTCTTTCAGGGTGGAAAACATCTAGCGATCCTACTTTTTCCCCAACCCCTGTTAATTTAATTGGAACATCTAAAATTGATCTAAGAGATAAAGCAGCACCTGCTCTAGCATCAGAATCCAATTTAGTAATTACAATCCCTGTAAGGTTTAAATTATTATGGAATTCTTGAGCAACATTAGTAATATCTTGACCAGCCATTGCATCCACCACTAATAAGATTTCATCTGGGTTTGTTGCTTTTTTAATTTTTTGCAACTCTTCCATTAATTCTTTATTTGTATGCAATCTACCAGCAGTATCAATAACTACTAAATCATTTTTATTTTTATCAGCAATATCTAAAGCTTCTTTAGAAGTTTTTACTGGATCTTGTTGTTTTTTATCATAGAAATCAACTTTGATTTCTTCAGATAGTGTTCTCAATTGATCAATAGCTGCAGGTCTATAAATATCACAAGCTACTAACAATGGTTTCTTATCAAATTTACCTTTTGCAAAACTTGCAATTTTTGCAGCTGTAGTAGTCTTACCAGAACCTTGTAAACCTACCATCATTATTTTTAATTTCTTTTTTTCAAAATCAATTGTCTTAGTTTCAGATCCTAAAACTTTAATTAATTCTTCTTTAATAATTAATAACAACGCATCTTCTGGTTTTTGTCCAGGGTCTACCATTGTTCCAACTGCTGCTTCTCTAATATTTTTAATTAGATTTTTAGTAACTGATAAATTAACGTCAGCATCCAATAATGAAATTCTAATTTGTTTTAAAACCTCAACCAAATCCTCTTCTTTAATTGTTGAATTCTCAAGTTTCTTCTTCATGTTTTTAGAAACAATAGATGCAATCATTGATTTAAACATATTAAAACTCTCCTTATTTACACTCTAATAATTTTATATAAAACTTTTAATAAATGAAATTTATCTTTTCTTTCTAAATGGTTTAATAACTTTAATTCCAAAAAATACTAAGATGAAAAACAAGAATGAAGCAAAAACTGAACCAATACATATAAAAACAATATTTAAGGGTGTTAATCCATCAGCAGGATTTTTAACAGTTAGAATTGTAAAGATCATCCCAAAGAAATTGATAAACCCAATTAGTGTTGCAACAATATATGCAAATAATACTGTTCCTCTTTCTTTGTCTTTTTTAGATAATTCATCTCTTTGAATTATTTTCATTCTTAAAGATTCAATTGATTTTCTTAAATTAATTTGTTCATCTATTTTAGTTACAATTGGTTTAATTTGACTCATCCCATAATAGTCATCATATCAACTGAAAGATAGGTCTTCTAATTTTTTAATTTTGTTTTTGTGATAAGTTGCATGATTATTAGCACAATCATATGCAAAGTCTTTTTCAACACTTACACTTTTTCAAAGTCTAGATTGAATAAAGATTTGTGCTCATAAATAGTTTTCATATAAACCAGTTGGTACATAATCATCATTTGTAAATAATTTGCTCTTACTAATTTTAGTATCATTTTTTACTATAAACATTGATGGCTCATCACCAACAAAAGACATGTAATCATAATTAAATTCACATTTAGTTTTATTAATCATGTCCATAAAAGATAATGTAACTTTTCTATTGTTAATATTAGTTGCTTTAATAGTATCTAGTAATTGATCATATTCAATAAAATTACCAGTAGCTAAATCCATTCCAAATAATTCTGGGAAAATAACCATTAAGAAGAAAATTTTTAAATCAAAGTTTTCATTAAATGTATCTTCTGCAGTTGCAGACTTTATTCCAGCTTCTAAAGCATAAATTTCTACTGAGAAGATTGGCATCCCAAATGAAAACTCATAAATATTTTTTTGTAAGTTAAGGGTTTCAATTAGTTCTTCAGCAGTTTTAATTTCTTTAACCTTTTTAGATTTTGTATTATCTAAAAAATTATGATTTAAGAATTTTGCTAACTCATAGAAATCTGTTTCCACATTTTGGTTTGGGTCTTCTTTAATTGTTGATGGTTTATCTAATAACTTTAAAATGATTTCAGGATTCTCGTTTGTAAAGTAAATCTTCAATTCTTCATATAAAGCTAACATTATTAGATTAATAATTAAAATAGAGAAGAATAAATCAGTTTCAAAATATTCCTTTTCTTTAGGAGTAAGTTTTTTAAACTGTAAATATTTTCTATTAATAAAATAATCTCAGTTGTCTTTAATATCTTGAATAGTTATTTCTTCATAATTAATTTTCTTATTTGGCTTATGTTGTTTAACATTATGCTTACTATTCTTATTTACTTTTTTAGATAAGATTTCAAAGTCTTTATTTCCATTACTTATAATTGTTAATAAATTATCTAAAGATAATGGATAAAGTTGCTTAGATATAAAGTGTTTAATCAAAGAATGTAAATATATTGAATTTACCATTTCTTGGAATTCATTTTTAGAATCAGATATTTGTTCTAAGTTAATTGAAAAACCACCAGATAACATCTTAGCTTCATCTTCTAAAAAGAAAGAAAGTTGAATATTTGATATATATTTTTTTAAATATGAATTTCTATCAATTTCAATTAAGAAATCATACTTTCTTTCGTTATCAAATTTAGACTTATTAGCATGTGCATAAAAGTTGTTTTCAAATGTTAATGGTTTAATATAAACTGGCTCATTAAATCTATTTTTTTCAAAACAATATAATAAGTCACTTGTTGATGAACCTGTTTTTGAAACTATTTTTTGTAAGATTAAATTTAACATTAAAAGGATTTTAGAGCTTTTAGTTAAACTATCTATTTCATTAAATTTTTCCATTTCATCTTCATCAAAACCCTTTTGGATTTTTGGAAGAATTTTATTAACTAAAACTTTATTTGAATGATTAGATAAACTTTCAAAAAATTTCTCGTTAATATTTTCGATATAAAAAGGTCATATATTTTTGACTTTTATACCATTATATTTATTTTTAATTTTTGACATATACAACCTCCTTAGTAAAATTGATTTTTCTTTTTCTTTCTAAAAATAAAAGGAATAAAGATAATGTAGGAAAGAATTAAAAACAATATTATAGCAAACACACTTCCAACTAAAATTACTATTAAGTTTGTGGAGTTTACTTCTTGTAATTCTGCTTGTGTAACAGTTAATATAGAAAAGACACAAGTAAAGAAATCTAAAATACCAAAAATAGTGGCCGAGACAAAAGTTGCAGCTAGGTTTCTTCTTTCTTTACCTTTACCAAACAACTTATCATCTTTTGTTATTTTTTCTTTTAAGAAATCATTTAACTTATTAAATTCATAGAATGAGTCTATTTTGTTAACAATATTTTTAACTTGTTGAATTCCATAATATTCATCCATATTAGAAAGTCTTAATATCTCAAGTTCTTGTAAATAATTTCTTAATTCTCAAGGCTTTTCTATTTTTGCAATCTGAACATCTTCTTCAATGTTTTGTAATCTTCAAATCAAAGTCTTACCATAAATGAAAGATCAAAGGTAATTGTTAAAAATTCCATCTTCTTCCATCTGCAAATTCATTAGATCTTTGTCTTTTATGTCACTATTACTATTTTTGATTATTAACCCAGAGAATGAAGCATCTACAAAAGTTACATAATTATAGTTTCATTCACATATGTTTTTATAAACTAGTTCTTTTATTAAATTGTTTCAAGAAGAATCAAAATTGATACTTTTAATATTTTTATTAAAAGCATCATAGTTTAAAAAATCTGCAGACAATAAGTTAATTCCCAATATATCTGAATCAAAAGCTAGAAGAAATAATATTTTTAAATCTTTAGAGTTTACAAAGATATCTTCATAATCATTTAAGAAAGGAGCATTAATATTTCTATTAAGTTCAAAAATTGTGGATATAGAACCAAATGATTCATTCTCAAATTTATCAAACTTAATTAGAGCTTCTAATGCATCTTCTGGATTTTTTATATTTTTCATTTTTTCTTTACCAAAATGGAAAAATCTATTTTTAATTAAATAGATTAATTCATAGAAATCTTGTTCACTATTTTGGTCATCATTAATTTTTACAAATTCAATTTTTTTAAGTAAAGGTAAGTAAAGTTCTGGCTCACTGTTTGAAAAATAGGTTTTTAATTCTTCATAAATTGCTAAGCAACATAACATGACATTTAAAAAACCATAAAATAAATCATTTTCTAAATATTTTTTCTTTTTTAATAAGTTAGGATTTTGACTATTAAAAACTTTTTCTTTTAAATATTCATTTCATGATTTTTTTAGTTCATCTAAAGATTTTTTATTTACTGATTTTGATTTATTAATATTCTTATTTTTTTTATTTTTTAGTTTTAAAAAATCATCTTCAGTATAAAGATCCATTAAACTCAAAATATTACTTACTGAAATTGGAGATAATTCTTTATGAATAAAACTTTTTATCATTGAGTTGTAATAGAATTTTTCAATAATTTCATCAAATGAATCTAATTGTAAAAATTGCCCACTATTTAAGAAAAAACCACCTGAAATATTTTTCTTTTTTTCATCAATTACAAAAGCAATTTCTATTTGTTCAATAAAGTTATATAGATAACTTTGAGGATCAATATTTAAACAATAAATATATCTTTTTTCAGCTAAAGTATTACCAATAATTTTTAAATCTTCAAATTCAAATTTTTCAAATAAAAATAAAGGTTGTCCTCAACTTGTAGTTTCAACAGTTGAAAATAAGTCATAAATTTTATTCCCTGTTTTTGCTACTAATTTTCAAATAATTTGGTTCAATAAATATTTAATATTATTGTGATCAACAATTCCTTGAGAATCAAAAAATTTAACTGATTCTTCAGGATCTAGTTTTGCTATCATTTTTTTATTTTTTGATTTTACTGAATTGTGTTTATTAATGTTAGTGCTTGTACCACTAAAGAACTTATTATCTACTTTTTCTATATAGAATGGTAAGAAATTTCTGATTTTAAATTTTTTGATATATGAATTATCTTTTTGCATTTTCTTACCCCTAATGTTCATTATTTTATTTTTTCATATTTAATAAGTTAGTTTCAATCCAAAAATAAACTTTTTGCATATATTATTCTAATTTAACTAAAACCAAAAAGAGCAAGTAATTAAAAAATAATAGCATTAACAGCCATATAAATTAATATGTTTGTTAATTTGCTATTATTTTTTAATTAATAATGACTAATCATTTTTAACAATTGAATATAAACATTGAGAATAATTGTTATCAATTGAGTTTCATGATGTAGAGAAATAAGAGTAGATATTATTTGATGTTGTTGGATTTGTTACAGTGCTATTACTAGTAACAAGAGAGTTTTTAGAAGTATAAGAATATTCTAATGATTTACCTGAAGCCAATTTACTAGTAATAGCTTTTGTTGCATCATCAAAAACATCATAACCTTTATAAGTAGTTCCATTAATTTGATAATCAGAAATATTTAATAAGCTCCCAACACCAACAGTTTGATATGTTGTAGTGAAATTGAAAACCTCAGTACCTCAATAAATTCCTACAACTTTAAAACTAGAATTTGTTGAGTTAGCATCATCACTTAAATTAGCAACAACCATACTTCCAGAAGCACCAGCTACTGAAGTTGCATCAAATAAACCGTTTAATCCCACATTTACATAATTAGTGGCAACACTTGAAGTTGAATTGTAATAAACTATTTTATTTTCTTCTTTTCATTTTTCATCTGATTGATCTACATGACTCTTTCCTGAAGCATGAGCTAAATAATTTGCTGTTGTTATATTAGAATCAGCTATTCCGCCTGCTGGTGTAGCAATTGGAAAATTTGAAAGACCAACTCATTCAATTTTAGCTCCACCACCTGTACTTAAATTTGGGTATCCCCCCATATAGTATTTTCTTGTATAAAATTCATTTGTTGAAGTTGTATTTTGAATAGGATTACTATTATTTAAACCTGAAACTGGGGTACTGTAAAATTGTGTTGGATTTGCACCATATCCATTTTTTAATCAATTGCTAAAATTTTGGATAGAAGTTTGAACAGCTGAGTTACTTGATGAAACATGACTAGTTAAATTTGTAGTACTAAAGCCATATTTTAGAATTGCAAAATCAAGTGAATTTTTATAATTAGAAGAAGTGTCATTTGGATAAGCTTTTCCAAAACTAGAACTTGTATTACTTGAGTCTGCTAAATAAACAACTTCAGGTATTGATGTTTTAACATCATTTAGATTTCCTGAACTATAGATTGGAGTAGTGTTACTAGAATAGTTAATGTAAGAAACTGCAGCAGAAGATAATGAATAACCTGTAAAATCTTCATTATCTGAAACCTTCTTATTTCCATATGTTAATGCAGCTGCAACATGGATATTTGTAGCAATATAATATGTATCTGAATCTTTTTCTTTATTAAAGATTCAACCAGTTCCAAAAACTGCTCTAGTACTAGAACCATTTGATAAATAAAAAGATAAAGATAAACTTCTTTCAGCTACATACTTCATAGCCTGATTTGATGTTGAGCTAGTATCAACCATATATTGAGTAGTAATATTAGGATTAGAATTAAATGAAACTCTATTTCTAATAATAAGATATGCTGTTAAACCACTTGCAATAAGAACAATTGATAAAATTAAAAAACTTATAAGTGATCAAAATAAAGATTTCTTTTTCTTTTGAGGTTGTTGATATAAATAAGGGTTTTCTCCACCTATTGTATATTGATCATATAAATCATCTTCTCTACTAGATTTTCTTCTATCTGGATAGTCTTCATCATATTCATCCGGATAATCACGTTCTTCTCAGTCATCATCATCGTCATCATAGTAATCATCACGATATTTTGCATCTTCATGACCATAATCTCGATCATCATAATAATCATCTTCATAGTCATTTTTTCTTCTTTTACCAAATCCTAAAAAACCACCTTTGCCCTTAGGTTTTTTAGTTTCTTCAAATTCTGGTTCTTCATGATAATCAAAATCATCTTCATATCTTTCACCTTCTAATGAATGATAATCTTGGTCATATCCATATACTGATTCATCATCATATGGTGGATAATCATCATAAGTTTCTTGAACATCTTTATTTTTCTTAGATTTTTTAGGTTTGTCTGTTTTCTTTTTATTACTTTTTTGTTTTTCAATTTGATCAAAATCTTGTTCAGGTTCAGTAAAGTAGTCATCAATGTATTCAGGATTTTCATCATGAAAAAATTCATCACCATAATAATCTTGGTGATCATCATTTTTGTTTTGTTTTTTTGATTTCTTAGTTTCTTCTTTTTTATTCTTTTCAGTTTTAGTTTTTTTAGGTTGCTCAAATTCTGGGTTTTGATCAAAGTCTAAATCCCTATTATAGTATTCATCTTCTGGTGGATAAAAATCATCTTCATGATCATATGGTTCATCAAAATCTTTATCAAAGGTTTCAACATTTTTATTCTTCTTAGATTTTTTAGGTTTATCAGATTTTGGATTTTGATCAAAGTCTAAATCCTCATTATAATATCCATCTTCTGGTGGATAAAAATCATCTTCATGATCATATCGTTTGTCAAAATCTTTATCAAAGGTTTCAACATTTTTATTCTTCTTAGATTTTTTAGGTTTATCAGATTTTGGATTTTGATCAAAGTCTAAATCCTCATTATAATATCCATCTTCTGGTGGATAAAAATCATCTTCATGATCATATCGTTTGTCAAAATCTTTATCAAAGGTTTCAATATTTTTATTTTTCTTAGATTTTTTAGGTTTATCAGTTTTATTCTTTTTGTTATCTGTTTTTTTCACAGGTTCAAATTCTAAATCTTCTTGGTTATCAAAATCCATTCCAAAATCATCATAATGTTTATCTTCATAATCATCATGATATTTATCTTTTTTAGCTTTTTTATCTAAACCTGATTTTTTACTTTTTTTCTTACTTGGTTTTTCAAAAGAATCTTCATTGTTGTCATTAGAGTTAAAAAATTGATCATCTTGATTTAATTCATGCTGATCATCATAATTTTTATCTTCATCATCTTTAAAAGAATCAAATTCATCTATATCTTCATAATCGGTATCAAATTCAGATTCATCATCATAGAGTTCATCCAATTCATCTCTTAATTGGTCATCTATTTTTTTAGATTTATCTTTTTTATTAGTTTTTTTATTCTTTTTTGCCATAACCATTCCTTGAAATTCAAACAATATGGTTCTTATATAAATAATAAAAGATAATATTATTTAAAACAAACACAATAGAATTTATAATAAAGGATAATCTTAATTTATACACAAATTTTGTTATCTCTTTTTTATTAAATTAAAGTTAAAATGTTAATAAATTATAATAAAATTTACAAGTATGATTTAAATAAGTGTTATAGAAATTAATATTATTAAATCTAATTAATATAATTAATATAAAATTACTTATAATATTTATAATTATTAATGCTAGTATAACTTATTACAAGAATAGAATGGAGTGAACATGGCAATTAAATCAACACACAAGTTAATTGATGATAACAAAAAACCTCTTACTAAAAAAGAAATCATTAAGCTTATCAGTAATAACTCAAACATTAGTGAACCTATTATTAAAGAATTAATTGAAGACTTATTATCTTTAATTAAAGCAGAGCTTGATAGATGTGAACAGTTCAGATTGTTTGATTTAGGAAAGATTAAAGTTAAACCAGGACACAAAAAATTAACAACTAACCCATTAACTGGTGAAACTTCTACTGAATGAACTAAAAGTAAAATTAAATTTGTTTTCTCAAAACAATATAAAGAATTAGTTGAAACTTTTTATACAGAATCAGAAGATCTTAAATCAAGAGAATAATTTATTCATATATATTAAAAAACTCCTTTTATTAAGGAGTTTTTTTAATCCCATAATTTAACCTAGTTTAAAAATAAGTAATAAAAAATATCTTTTAGTAATTTACTAAAAGATATTTTAAATATATAAGGTAATTAATCTAATTCAAAAGCACCAGTATAAAGTTGGTAATAAGTTCCTTTTAATTTGATTAATTCATTATGAGAACCTTGCTCAATGATTTGACCTTTTTCTAGAACAACAATTCTATCACTATTTTGAACTGTAGATAAACGGTGAGCTATTACAAATACTGTCTTATCACTCATTAATTGATCTGTTCCTTTTTGAACTTCAACTTCAGTTCTTGTATCAATTGATGAAGTTGCTTCATCTAAAATTAATAAAGGAGTGTTTGCAATTGCAGCTCTAGCAATTGATATCAATTGTCTTTGCCCTTGAGATAAATTAGTTCCATCAGTTACTAATTCTGTATCAAAGCCATTTGGTAAACGACTTATAAAGTCATAAGCATTTGCAACTTTAGCAGCTTCATAAACTTCATCATCTGTTGCATCTAATTTACCATATCTAATATTTTCTTTAATTGTTCCTGTAAATAAATTAGTATCTTGTAAAACTACAGAAATAGATAATCTTAAATCTTTTTTAGAAATGTTTTTAATATTAATTCCATCATATAAGATTTCACCCTCATTAATATCATAGAAGTTATTAATTAAATTAGTAATTGTAGTTTTTCCAGCACCTGTGTGTCCAACAAAGGCAATCTTTTCACCACGATGGGCTTTTAAGCTTATTCCCTTTAATGCTAAGTTATCTTTATCATAACCAAACTTAACATCTTTTAATTCAATATCACCTTTTAACTCTATTAATGGTTTATTTGGATCCATAGAATCTTTTCAAGCCAATATTCCAGTAACTTCATTAGCTTCAACTAATGTTTTATTTTCATCATATTTAGCATTTACTAAAACTATTTTACCTTTATCAATTTCAGGTTTTTGATCTAATAATTTGAATACACGATCAGAACCAGCAAAAGCTAAAGCACATAAAGGAGTTTGTTGTGAGATTGAAGAAACATATCCACCAAAAGTTCTACCGAAAGATAAGAATGAAACTACAATTGCTGGAGTAATTATTCCACTAGTACCTTCTGAAATTGAAACATTCATAGCTCCTAGACCATTATTATTTGGAACCAAACATAATGCTGCACCAACAATTGAAATAACAACATACATATAGTTTCCAATACCATTTAGAATTGGCCCAACCATATTCCCATCTTCATTGGCTTTTGAAGAAAATTGTTTTACTTTTTTATTTACCTTTTTAAAGTCATCAATAATTTGTTGTTCATGTGAAAACACTTTAATAACTTTAGCACCATTCATAGTTTCTTCTACAAAACCTTCAAGTTCAGCAGTTACCTTTTGTTGCTTAACAAAGTTTTTAGAAGATCTACCCCCTAATTTTTGAGTAACTATTACCATTGCTATTGCACAAACAAATAATAATAATGTTAATCATAAAGAGAAATATAGCATTGCTAAAGTAACAATAATTAAAGTAAACCCAATATTAAAGAATTGAACTAAGCTTTGAGAGATGAATTGTCTAATAGCATCAATATCATTTGTATAGTGACTCATGATATCCCCATGCTTGTTTTGGTCAAAATACTTAACAGGTAAAGATTCCATTTTTAAAAACATATCTTTTCTTAACATGTTTAAAGTTCTTTGACCCATAATAGCTGTAAGCCATGAATAACCAAAAGAACCAATCAATCCCAAACCATAAACTACTGCACAAGAAATGGCTGTTGCTATTAAAGTATATAGAACATTATCTGTTGGAACTCCATTATCAATTACTGGAATAATTACATGATTTGTTACTACATAAACAAATATCCCAGTTGATGCGGTTGCTGCTGCATTAAGAAAAGTAAAAAAGATAATAAGAGGCATAAGAAGTTTATTACTTTTAAAAACATACTTGACTAGTCTTCAAGCATTTTTAGAAACAGTAGATTTTCTTTTATTTGCTTGCTGTTTCATTTTTCTTACCTCCTATACGATTTTGAATAGCATAAATCTCTTTATAAATGCTATTAGTTTTTAATAACTCTTTATGATTTCCAAAAGCATCTATTTCACCTTTATTTATTACTATGATTTTGTCAGCATCTTCGATAGATGAAATTCTTTGAGAAATAATAATCTTAGTAGTTGAAGGAATATATTCTTTTAATTTAGTTCTTATCAATGAATCTGTCTTTGTATCAACAGCACTTGTTGAGTCATCTAAAATTAAAATTTTTGGTCTTCTTAATAAAGCTCTTGCAATACACAATCTTTGTTTTTGACCACCACTTAAATTTGTTCCACCTTCTTCTAAGTATGTATTGTATTGATCTGGAAATCTAGAAACAAATTCATCAGCTTGTGAAATTTTACAAGCTTCTATAATTTCTTCTAGTGTTGCTTTTTCATCTCCCCATCTCATGTTTTCTTCAATTGTCCCTGAGAATAAAACATTCTTTTGTAAAACAACAGCAACATTTTTTCTTAAAGTATCTAGATCATATTCTTTAACATCTATTCCACCTACTTTAACATTTCCATTTGTAACATCATACAAACGTGAAATTAAATTAATGAAAGATGTTTTAGAAGATCCAGTATCTCCTATAATTCCAATAGTTTCACCTGAGTTAATTTTTAAATTAATGTTACTTAATGCAAATTTTTCTGAATCTTTTACATAAGAAAAATTAACATTATTGAATTCAATTGACCCATCTTTAACTTCATAAACTGGATTTTCAGGATTATGTAATGTACTTTCTTCTTGTAAAACTTCAACAATTCTTTTTGATGAAGTAATAGAAATCCCTACAATTACAATAATCATAAATAGAGTGGTTAAGTTACCTAAAACATTTACACCATAAATAATTAATGATGATAGTTCACCATAAGTAACAGGAACTCCACCTAATTGTAATAAACCAATTGATAAATAAGCACCTAAAATTGCCATTAAAGAATAACAGAATCAGAAAAAGAAACTATTAATTGGATTCATTAAAGCAATTATCTTTTCTGCTTTAATAAAGTTTTTTGCAATATTATCAGATTCTTTTGCAAACTTTTGCTTTTCATATTCTTCTCTTACATATGTTTTTACAACTCTAATCCCTTTAATATTTTCATGGATTGAATTGTTTAAACTATCATAACGATTAAAAATCTTTTTAAATAATGGATATACTTTATAGAAAATAAAAATAATTACCCCACCAAGAGTTGGAATACATAGTAAGAATATTCAAGCTAATGATGCATTAACAACAAAAGCCATAACAACTGAAAAAACAATCATTAAAGGAACCCTAATTACAATTCTAATAATGGTAGTAAATGCATTTTGAACATTGACCACATCAGTTGTCATTCTTGTTATTAAACTAGATGATTGAAATTTATCTATATTTTCAAAAGAAAAACCTTGAATCTTTTTAAACATATCCAATCTTAAGTTGTATGAGAATCCAGCTCCTGCTCTTGCACAATAAATTCCTGATAACACTCCAAAAACTAATGAAATTGTAGTAAGGATAACTAATAGTGATGCATACAAAGCAAAATTGTTTCAGCTAACTGAACCTGTATTTAGAATTGCTTCAATTTCATTAATTAATAAAGAAATTATAAAAGGGATAATAGCTTCACAAACCGATTCTAAAGCAACAAAAATAATACTCAATCAAGAGTACAATTTGTTTTCTCTAATAGATTTAAATAATATTTTGGCTGTTTTCATATAGCCCCTTCACTGCAAAATTTTTAAAAAATAAAAAATGCAGTTTTATATACAATATTTATTATATAAATTTGTAAATTAAAAAATTAAAAAACTTATTAAGAAAAATGTAAAAAATTGCTTTTTTTATGTTAAACATTTTTCTTTTTCACAAGTATATAAAATTTATAGAGAGTGTTCTAACTATATTCTTACTAATTAATAATTTGCTTTACAGTTTCATAAATATTTAAAATTCCCGGAAAGCAAACTTCTAAAATAAATACATTTTTACTTTCCTTTTCTTTCATTAAAAAATTAAGATCAACACTTTTTATTTTTTGTTTAGTTATTCAATTTTCAATTTGAGAATAAGGAATTAAAAAAGTTTTGTCCTCACAATAAAAATGAAGTATTAAAAAACTGATACCATTTAGTCTGCTTATCAAGTTCAAATGATTTAATTGATGCTCTTTTATTTGACTTAACATGAACTTGTCATTTTCTGTTTGTTTGGCTTCAAAAGAAATGTATCTCCCATTAATTAATCCAGCATAATCAACATATGATTTATTTAGTAATTTGCCTTCAATAACATTCCCAGATCTCTTAATTATTTTTATTGGCAAATATCTTTTTTCTATAAAACAAATATTATTAAATAAATAATAATTAATAGATTTCTCAATTAATTCTTCAATGTACATTCCTTTATTTGCAAAATAGTTCATATTAGTAAATCCCATCAATATATTAACAACTAAATATTATAAAACAGAGATGGTATAAAAAAGATTGAATCTTAAGTAAGAAACAAATAAAAAACTCTATCAGTAATTTTGATAGAGTTTTTTACATTTAATAATTTATTTTATTAAACAAATATAACTAGGACTACACCTATAACTATTGCTATAATTCCAAGAGTTGGAATAATTCCAGTTAATCATCTAATGATTCTTCCAATTAATGGAATTTTTTTAATAATAAACATTATTCCAAAGTATAGTAATGAAACATCTAATCCCACAAGAATTAAAGTTACACCTGTTGAAGCTATTGTTGTATTTCCTTGTGCAGCTATTCAAGTATAGATATCTGTTACAAAAGGAATTTTAGCAGCTCATTCTCATCCACCTTCAACAATATGGTTGTTATATCCAATGTAAGTTACTGTGAATAATGTAGTTAATAATCCAAGAGCTATAAATAGTAAACAAAATACTAATTTGAAAATAAAAGATAGAAAACCACCTTTTTTTTCACCTCTTTCTCTTTCTCTTCTTCCCATTTTTTCCTCATTCTAAGACTCATATTAATTAAGTCTTCTAATAAGATAATTTTACCTTAATTGTAGAAGGTGTTTCAAGTTGAGGGATAGTGTGTATAAAGATATTTTAGAATTAGTGGACACTTTTGCTAAATATAATATTTTGCATTTTTATAGAAACCAAACAATCAGTTTATATTTTTATGAATTTAAAATGCATTCAGAAATTGGTAGATGTTAAAAAGTAAATAAAAAACTAGGAGCATTCCTAGTTTTATCTAATTATTTTAATTAAAATTTTGAAGAATTATTGGGAGTTGAATCATATCATGAAATATCAAATAACTTAGAAGTTGAATTTTGATCATCTCCTAAAATTCTGTTTTTTTCTGATTCAAATTTTTTTGGAATACTAATCTTATTTTTATTGGAATTTTTAGAAGTTACAAACATGTCTGAAAGAGATTGATCTGCAATTGTTTCTACAGATTCTGGAATCGTTAAATCTCTTTGAAACATTTTTTTATAAAAACCAAATACAGAATGATCTATATAGTCAGCAATATCACCATCTAAATTTTTATCAAAATTTAAAATTCCTATTGTTTTTAAAGTACTAGGAAATGTAACACCTTTAATATTTTGAGTTTGATTTTGACTTTCTTTATCTTTATCTAAAAACATAGAGTGAGAACTAGCTTCTAAATTTGTTAATTTAGAGATGTTGTAAGAAACATTTTCTGAACTTTCAGAAAAAATTTTTGTTGTTGTTCCTCAATATATAGATTCAACATTTAGATTAAAACTTTTATTAATAGTGAAAATGTCTGAATTAGCCTGCACATTATATGCATCAGGGTGTTTATAACTATCATAAAATCTATAACCATTGGCTGTGAAATTGTCTAAACTTATAGATGTCAAACTATTGTTATTTTTAAAATCTAAAATATTGTCTCATTTAAATCTAATATTTCTTGTTTGGTATTTATATCCATTATTTTCATTAGTATAATAATCTTCAATTTTGATATCACCAACATTATAAGTGCTATTAGAAATTGCTTCTTGTACATTTTGACTACCACCAAAGTAAATAGAAACATTAGCTCACAAATTGTTAACATCACCTGTATTAACAGGTTGAATTTCTAAAGTATATTTTTGACCAACATAAGTAAAAGACTTTAAATGTTCAGGAGTTTCCCTTGAAGAAGAATTACCTGTAGAACAAGAAGCTAAGCCTAGTGTTAATCCTGAAATTGGCAAAACAGTTAATAAACTTAAAAATTTAAATTTAGAAATCTTTTTCATTTTCACCCTCTCTTATAAATTTATAAATATGATTGCTTGTGTAAATATAATTATCAATTTTTAGATAAATTAAAATGGAAAAACACAAATATAATCATTAGCATTTAACTCACATCTCATATAATGAGATTTTGTTTTAAAGATATTTCTATTTAAAGTACAATATCTTTAATTCATACTTTTTTATATATAAATGAATCTAATTGTAAGCAGATATTTATTAGTTCTTCTAGATATTACAAATATTTATCATTAAAAAGTTATATTCATAACTCTTTACTACTAAACTAATATTCATTCTAGTTTTTTAGAAGAATCCACTTATCCTTTATTTAGATAATTAATATATATAAAAAGATAAATCTAAAAACCACTTAATATTATAAATAAACGATTTAATTTTTATTAAGGATTTTAGAATTCATTAAATAACAAAAATATATTTTTTAAACATATCTTCTGACTAAAAAATTATTATCCTAGTTTTTAGATATTGAATAAAAAAAGATGAATTAATATTCATCTTTTCATTTTTATTAAATTTAATATATTGAATTATTGAGTTTGCACTTGTTGATTAGTTGTAGGGTTTGCCAAACTTTTTAAAACAATAGATTGCTCTTTAATTCTTTTAGCTTCAGTTCTAACATTATTTTTTTGCATTTCAAATAATAGTTTCTTATTAAATTTTAATAATAAGAAGTATACAAATGTTTCAGTGTTAAACATTCCAATAAGAACTAAGAAGATAATAGTATAAGCAAGGTTTGTTGAATTAAACAAAGGAATAACTGCTCTATTAAAATATTCTCCCATTCCACCTAAACCATTTTGTTGTAATGCAATTCAACCATATGTAACATCTGAATTGTTTAAAACCATGAAAGGGAAGAAAACAAATAAACAAATTAAAACAATTGGTCACAAGAAGAATCCATAAACTAATCCAACAATAAAATTAGCTTTAATGTCAGTCATTAACTTTTTATTGAAGTTAATAGTTTTTTTAGCATCACCATAAGCAATAAACAATCTTACAATTGAATAAAGTTGACCTAAGAATAAAGGTAGAAAATCTCAAAAAGAAATTTTGTAGAAGTTGTGACAATTTCTAACTTCTATATGTCTTCCAAACTTAGCTGGAGTTTTTGCTTTTTGTCTATATTCATCTTTTTCTTTTTCTGACAATTGCTTAATTTCATCCACTGTATATTTAGGAATATTTTTAGGCACAACTCAACTTAAACTAGTATCATCATGATTTTCAATTTTATCTGCAACTGGTTGTTCTGGTTGAACAACTTGTGCTTCTTGTTGAACGGGTGTTTGAACTGGAGTTTGTACTTGGTTAGCACTGGGATCAGTATTATTGCTGTTTATTACTATATTTTGTGCTTCATTAGAACTCACATCTTTTGTAGGAACATTAATAACTACATTAGAAGTTTCAACAATTATATTATCTGGAGTTGTAGTTAAATTTATGTTTTTGTTATCTGTTTTATTCATAAATAATTACTTCCCCTTTCTCTGTTTTTCAAAGTTACTTAATTTCATTTTTAATTCATTTTCTAAAATGATTAATTTCATTCACTTGTTATTATGAATATTCATACATCAAGATGAAACAAATGTAGAAACATTTAATGAATTGAAACATAAAGCTATTACTAAAGTTACTCATCAAGCACTTGTACTAAAGAATTTAACAACAATCTCTTGCGCAAATATAGTCATCCCAGCTTCTTGCCCACCAGCTGAAAAGAAAGATCCTGCAGCTCTTGATCATGAAGAAATATATTCAGATCAAGGAATAGAAATAACTGGAGCAAAAAATAAAATAATAAAGAAAAGAAGTGGTCCAGTTATAAAATGAACAAACATTGAAGTTAAAAATCTTCTTTTGAAATATTTATATAATGGGGTATGAAAAACTGAAGATGATCTAATCATTCCATAAGCTCTACAAGTAGTGAACAATGAGTGAAATCATCCAATAAAGACTGGTAAGAAATCCAAAATACTAATTTTGTAATATGTTGGAACCTTTTTAAAAATTATAGTCTTTCCTGAAAAATTAAATTCATCATTCTTACTAATTATTTTATTAACTTTAGAATAATATTTATTTGATCAATGCAGACTTGGCTTATCCATAGAAGAAACTCCTTCCATAAAATCTCCTTTACAAATGACTAATGTAATCAAATATGCAATTAAGAACTACTAATAAAAGCACATGATATTTAGATTATATTATTTTAAAAATTATTAAACAAGATGAGAGACTAGCAGTATTTTTTATTTATGAACAATAAAATGAATTAAAAATAAGAAATAAATTAAATAATTAAGTATCAAAAATAGAGATTAAAAGAATCTAAAGTTATTCTTTAGATCCTCTAATTTTTTACTTATTTTAAGTCTTTTAATGCTTTACTACACTTAGATACTAAGATGAAACAATCTACTATTGAACAAATTGGACAAATTATAATTCCTAAAATTAATAAGATTATATGTACTTGGATATCTTCAAATTGTGGTTGTTTATTTTTTAACTTACTAACTTTAACAGTTAGAACTATTTCTAAAATAAATTTAATAAATCAAGAAATTACAGCTACTGTTAAAAGTATTATCCCAACTACTCATAAAGTAATTACTTGTGGAGAAGCTTCTTCACTTAGTGAACTTGCTAATGTTAAAGCAAGCATTGCAGGAATATAAATAATTAAAGAAGCAGTTAATGTCATTGCAAATAATAAATACAACACTAAAACAGTGATTGATATTCTTTTAACACTTTTAATTTTTTTAATAACAGGTTCAATATTTTTTTCATTCTCATTTTGAGTTCAATTAGGATTTCTAAAATTATTGTTATTGTAACCATTTTCATGATTGTTTAAATCAAGCATGGGATTATTTAATTTGCTGTAGTTATCCATAGTTCAAACCTTATAGACTATTATTTACCTTTATTATATATGAATTAAATTTTTCAAAAATTTGATGGAAGTAATTAAAGTTATTTATTAAATAAAAAAGATTCAAATTAATATTTGAATCTTTAGTTTAATTTGGAATATTTCTTAAGCTAAATAAGTTGAATTTTCTAATACTCTATTACATTTAGAATTTAAGATAAAACAATCTATAACTACACATGGTCAGAATAGTATAATTCCTATAATTAATAACACTGTATGAGTTGATGTGTTTCTAAACTCTGGGTGCTTGCCCTCAGCTCCTGAAACTCTAACAGTCAACATTATTTCAAGGACAAATATTGCTATCCCTATTCCCATTAATAAGAGAGATGATATGGCTATTAAAGCAATACCAATAAGAACCGAACTTTTTAAACTAGCTTCTTCTGGATTAGAAATAATAGGTACCATGATAAAAACATAAGATAGTAACATTATAAAAAATGCAATGAAGAATACCAAATATAGTCATAAGATTGATTTTGCAGTTTTCTTTATTTTTCAGAAAATATTATAATATTCTTCTTGATTGGTTATAATGGTTGTTCATCATGTATGGGCCATTGTTATAACCATTATTTCCATAGTAATTATTATTTGGATTATTATAACCATTGTTGCCATAATAATTATTGTTGGGGTTGTTGTAGCCATTATTTCCATAATTATTATTTTGATTATTATAACCACCTAAATTGTTATTATAACCATTGTTATTGTAGCCATTTCCATTATTATTTTGGTTATTGTAACTTCCTTGATTATTGCTGTAATCATTGTTTCTGTTTTCTCTATTATAGTCATTATTATGATTACTTAGATTATCTTCTTCATGATCTTCAAAATCATATTCATAATCATCTCTTTTGTTTCTGTATTTATTTCTCATATTGAATTGTTTCTAACTCCTTATAACTAAATTTGATTAAATAAAAAGGTTTTAAACTTAATATACTTAATACTTAAATTTTAACAAAACTAAACTTAGTATAAAAAAATAAAACTTGAAATATTTTTTTGTAGACTACATGTATTTAATTAATTTTTGATTTAGTTTAGTTCTTAAAAATATCATAAACTCTCCAATAAATAAAAAAGATCCAAATATTAATTTGGATCTTTAACATAAAAAATTACATCAATCTTCTTGAACTTGAATATCCCAATATTTTTGCACATTTAGAAGAAATCAAGAAACAATCAATAATTGAAAAAACTGGAATTACAAGCCCAATTATTAATAAGATTTTATACAATTTAACATCTTTAAATTCATTATGCTTACCATTGATATTATTCAGTTTAAGAATTAAAAGAATTTCTAAAATAAATATAGTAATGTAAAAGACACAAGATAATCCTATTAGAAATATTCCAATTCCCAATCCAATATTTGATATAGGATTGAAATCTATAAAATCATTGTCAAAATTTTTTGATGTAGCTGACATAGATAAATAAGTAACAAGACCAACTATTAATAAAGCAACAGTAATTATGTAAAAAAATACAATTTTAGCTGATGTTTTTCTAATTCATTTTATAGTATTTAAAACATCTACTGAAGCGCTAGAATTTTGATTGTTCATCATATATGGATTATTAAAATGATTGTTATAATATCCATTTCTATTATCATATACTGCTTGGTTTTGAATTGGTTCTAATACTGGTTCTTTACTATTGGTTTTTTTAAAATCTGTATCCATAGTGATAATTTGCCTTAATTTGATTTGATACACAACAATTTTACCAAAATAAAAAACTTGTACTAAGTAAAAAATTTATATAACCAAAAAATTATTTATCCATTTTATAAAAAAGCAAAGACCCAAATTCTCTTTGGGTCTTTATACTAAATAAAAACATTTTAAAAAATTAAGCAAGGGTTTTTAAACCTGAATAACCTAATATCTTTGATGATTTATAATAAAGGATAAAACACTCTATGACAGAAAATATTGGAATTATAAGTCCTATAATTAATAGTATTTTACCAAGTTTAAGGTTTCCTATTTGATTGTTTTCATTTTTGAAACTACTTATTTTAATAATTAGAAAAATTTCTGAGAAAAACATAGCAATAAAAAAGATGGAAGAAAAAGCTATTCAAATTACACCAGGGTTTGGACCTTGTGAGAATTCATAAAAATTATTTTCTAAATATTTTCTATCTTCTATTATTGCTGTATATGTAGCAAGACCAACTATTAATATAATAGTCCCCATTATAAAAAACAAAACTATTAGAGGACATATTTTCCTAATAAATTTTACTAAATTCAAAACATCTGCAGATGCACCAGAATTTTGATTACTCATCATATATGGATTATTAAAATTATTACCATTGTAATATCCATTTCTATTATCATATTCCACATGATTTTTAATTGGTTCTAATATCGGTTCATTTTTCTTTGATTTATTTAATTCATTATCCATAGAAATCCACCCCTTCAATATCACTTAGAAATTCTATCAAATTCATAGTTGTAAAAAATATATAAATAAAACAATTAGTTAATCTAATTAATAAAATAAAAAAGATCCAAATTAACTTTGGATCATTTAAAGAATCTTATCTATTGATTATCTTGCATTTAAACTAGCTAATGCTTTTTTACTCTTAGAATATAATATGAAACAATCTATAATTGCACAGATAGGTAAAATTACAATCCCTATAATTAATAGAACAGTATGCATAGTTATATCTTGGAATTCTGGATGTTTTCCTTGTGCATCATTTACCTTTATAACAAGAATTATTCCTATAACAAAGCAAACTAAATAGAATATACCAGTTAAAACAATAAATAGTACACCTACAATTCATTCTCCATTAATAAAGCTTGATAGATCATAATATTCACCTGAATAATTATTAGAAAGAGATAAAGCAATTTTTGCAGCACCAACTGATATAAGAATTGCACCAATGATAGCTAAAACAATTGCTGTAAAATAGAAAATCAACATATTCTTAGAATGTTTTTTTATTTTAGTAAATAAATTAACATTTTCTTGTGGGTTGTATGCTTGGTTATTCATGTAAGGATTATATCCATTATTGTTATAACCATTATTATTGTATGGGTTATTATTGTTGTTATAACCACCATTGTTGTTGTAAGGGTTTGGTCCTTGTGTTGGATCTAATGCTGGACCATTCCCATTATTATTGAAATTATCATTCATTATAAATTTTTCCTTATTTCATAAATAGATATCAAAATCAAATTAGTGAAATTTAATATCTTATTTAAAATTTTATCAAATGACACAATTCATTTTTATTAAAAAAATTGTTTGTACATAAATTTTTTTAATAAATAAAAAAGATTCAAATCCCTTTGAATCTTTTTTAAATTTAATTTTTGTTAATTGAATTATTATCTTGCATTTGCAAGTACTGTTTTAGCTTTAGAGTTTAAGATGAAACAGTCAATGAATGAAAGTAATGGAAGTAATACAATTCCTAAAATCATTAATACCAAGTGAACTGTAACATCTTGGAACTCTGGATGTTTTCCTTTGGCTTCACTGACTTTAATTGTTAACATAATCTCTAATACTAATGTAGCAATTGCTACACCTACTAATGCAATGATTAAAAATATTCCTAAAAATGGTACAAATGCTAAAACTGCAACAAGAATTATTGCCAGTACATCAACTAACATCAAAATTATTATAATAAAAGAAAGTTTTTGAATCTTTTGGAATAACCCAAGATTGTTCCCTGAATTATTGTAGTTTGGGTTATTTTGCATGTATGGGTTATTCCCATTATTGTTGTTATTATAATTAACATTATTTGGCATTGGTTCTAACATTGGAGATGGTCCATTATTATTGTTAGAAGCATTTTGATTTTCACCTGATGCTAATTCAGGAGCAAAATCATCTTTTTTCAAATTATTGCTCACGATTTAATTAATCCTTTCATTTTAATATTTAACATCTAAAGAAATGGTTCATTTAATAGACATCAAATATGATTTTAACAAACACCACACCTGAATTTAAAAATATTGTAAGTAAAAATCAAAATAAAATAATTTAAAACATAAAAATAAATGTTATCCCTACATTTATACTTTGTTCACCACAAAACAAATTGATGCTATTATATTTGCCATAGCAATATGAAACAATATCTAACTCAATTACATAAAACTTCATTTGTATAATTATTCAACTAGATTTTTGGGGTTGGTTAAGTAATATAAATAAATGTTTTTATTCTTTAAGATGGTTGTGAAAATTCCTTAATAAATTTATTTTGCAAAAATAATAACATCTGTATTTATTGCAATTAAGCTAACAATATACTTTTGGTATAGTACTGCTTAAATGCCTATAAATAAATTATTTAGTATAGTTGCTTAATTACTATTAAGTGAAATAACTTATGTTAATTTTATGTGACTTTGTCCCTATTAAATAGAACTTGGAGCAACTAAATTATATCAATGAGAAAAATATAATTTAGTTGCTTTTTGATATTTTTAGTTTTTGCTTTTTATTGCTCAATTAAATATTTAAAGAAAGTTCAATTTCTCTAATTTTAATTTTTTCCTCCCTTTCTTTTAAACTGTTGCTTCATCTTTCTAAAGCTATTCTTGTGTTTTCATTTTTTTGATAAATAGCTTTCGAAGTAGCTATACTTTTTCTTTTAATTTTTTCTAATTTTAAAAACTCATTATCATGAATCTCATTTATATATTCGTTTAATAAATCATCATTTATTTCTCTGGCAAAATATTTAGTATTTTTATCAAGTACAAATTTTTCACCCGTTAACATGTTGGTTCTTAATAAGATTTGATTTTTCATATTAACTCTTTTATCTTCTTTGGTGAACAAACCTATAGCCTTCCCATTATGGAAAAAATAAAAACCTTTTAGAACTTTACAAATCTTAGTTGTATAGAACAAGTCTTTTAAATCATCTTTACTTAATTTTATGAATTGGTTTCTTTTTCCTTTTTCAGACTTTTTATATCTTTGATTGTAAGCATCAACAATTAACTGATAGTTCTTTTGTATTTTTTCTTTAGTATTCAAACCATGTTTTAAAAATAATTTGTAATAAATTTGTTGTGCATTTTTAAATGATCTTTCAACATTAGCTTTAAAAGTTGGTTGGCTTTCTGACTTAACTTGTATTTCTAGTTTATTTAAACAATAAGTTAAATTGGTAACTGAATTCTCAGATCAAAATGTTTTTCTTCTATCTGTTTTTATAATATTTGGAGCCCCATACTTTTCTAGGACCTGTTTAAGCAGTTTACAATACCCAAAATTTGTTTCCTCATCGTCCATTCAAAAACCTAGTAACTTACCAGTCCCAGCATCAATAGCATGGTATATGTAGTATTTTTTAATTCCTATTCAAACACTAACACAAGCATCTACTTCAACTATGTGACCGAAATCATAGTTGTGTTTTACATAAGGGGGATTTTTGGTTTTTAAATATTCTGTATAGGTTGGTTTATATTTTCTTAGAAATTCCAAAATTTTTTCCTGGATTTTTAACTCTGCTAAATTACCTTCTTTAAGTTTTTTCTTCATAGTTTTTCTTGTGCTCTTTTTTGAATATGAAGTGAGTAAAAAATTTTCATTTAGAAGTTTATTTACAAATCCATATTTAACATTAAACTTGTCTTTTATTTCGTCTAAATAAAAATCCAAATGAGTCATTTCATAATGACCATCACTCATTTCTTTGTATGGGGTAGTTACTTCAATATATTTCTCTATAATTGCTCTTTTTACTTCATCTTTTACTTTGTTAGCATTTTCTTTGTTTTTGTTTTTATGGCTAATCAAAAAAGTATTATCTTTAAAACTTTTTATAAACCTTCTAGATTGTTTGATTGAATATCCTGTTTTATTACTTAAAGTTTTTGGATTTAACTTTCCTTTTTTATTCAAAGAACCCATTTCTTCTAAAATTCAGAACCTACTATTTTCCAATTTTGTTAAATTGTTTTTTATTATTTCTTTCATAAAAAAACACCTCAGTAGATTAAACTCCAAGAGGGACAAAATCACAAATAATTGATTAGTCTTTTTTAGGGACAAAGTCTTGTAAAATCCACAAGTATAGTTGCTTAATTACTATTAAGTGAAATAACTTAACTAACATAATATAAAATAAAATTAAAATATATAATTGTCTATAAGTCTAAAATAATAATTTATTAGAAGGATATATCACTATATGAAAACATGTATAATTGTAGATTCTTGTTCAGGAATTAAAAACAATGAGATTAAAGATGTCTATTCAATCCCATTATCAATTATTGAAAATAATGATGGGAACGAAATAATATACAAAGATTTAGAAGAATTAAACACATTAGATGTAATTAAAAAAATTAATGATAAAAAAGATTTAAAAACTTCTCAAACTTCAATTGGGCAAATGATTGAAATATTAGAAGAGTTAACACCAAAATATGACAGAATTTTTATTCTTCCAATTAGTAGTGGATTATCAGGTTCTTATTCAACTTGAAATATGGCTAAAGAAGAATTTGATAAAAAAGACATCATTATTATTGATGGTAAAGATATGGGTCCAGGAAATAAAATCATAGTTGATATGATTTTAGAAATGGCTTCAAAAAACAAATCTTCTGATGAAATTATTAATGCTATTAATGTTAAAAAACAAAATACTTTAGGAACTTTAGTAGTAACAGATTTAGAGCAACTTAAAAAAGGTGGAAGAATTAATGTTATTAAAGCAGCAATTGCTAAAGCATTAAAACTTAATATTATTATCACTTTTGATGGTTCTTTAGAATTCTATGATAAAGATAGATCATTAGAAAAAGCAATAGATAAATGTTTAAAGAAAATTGATCAAGAAACAAGTTATCTAACTAAAGGAATTAAACATGCTTATTTCTATACAACTTTCTTAGATGAAAATAAAAATAAGGAAATTAAAAAAATCATTGATCAAAAGTTAAATACAAATACAGAAGAATATTTAATTCCATCAGTAATATCTGTTCATACTGGTGTTAATGCATTTGCAATTTATATTGAATCTAAATAATATTGTTTATCAATATAACTAAAAATATGTATCTACTATAAATTAATAGATACATATTTTTAGTTATGGTAATAAAAAAGTTTGGCTATTGCCAAACTCATAATTTCTAATGGTGGAGGCAATGGGATTCAAACCCACGACCTCTTGATTGCAAGTCAAGTGCTCTATCAACTGAGCTATGCCCCCAATGGTGGAAGTAAATGGGCTCGAACCATCGACCTCACCCTTATCAGGGGTGTGCTCTAACCAACTGAGCTATACTTCCTTAAAAGTTACAACTTAAATATTATAATATATTTTTGAAATATTCACCATAAAAGTAAATTATTTTATTAGTAACTGTGGATTTTACAAGACTTTGTCCCTAAAAAAGACTAATCAATTATTTGTGATTTTGTCCCTCTTGGAGTTTAATCTAGTGAGGTGTTTTTTTATGAAAGAAATAATAAAAAACAATTTAACAAAATTTGAAAATAGTAGGTTCTGAATTTTAGAAGAAATGGGTTCTTTGAATAAAAAAGGAAAGTTAAATCCAAAAACTTTAAGTAATAAAACAGGATATTCAATCAAACAGTCTAGAAGGTTTATAAAAAGTTTTAAAGATAATACTTTTTTGATTAGCCATAAAAACAAAAATAAGGAAAATGTTAACAAAATAAAAGATGAAGTAAAAAGAGCAATTATAGAGAAATATATTGAAGTAACTACTCCATGCAAAGAAATGAGTGATGGTCATTATGAAATGACTCATTTAGATTTTTATTTAGATGAAACAAAAGACAAGTTTAATGTTAAATACGGATTTGTAAATAAACTTCTAAATGAAAATTTTTTACTCACTTCATATTCAAAAAGGATCACAAGAAAAACTATGAAGAAAAAACTTAAAGAAGACAATTTAGCAGAGTTAAAAATCCAGGAAAAAATTTTCGAATTTCTAAGAAAATATAAACCAACGTACACAGAATATTTAAAAACTAAAAATCCCCCTTATGTAAAACACAACTATGATTTTGGTCACATAGTTGAAGTAGATGCTTGCGTTAGTGTTTGAATAGGAATTAAAAAATATTACATATACCATGCCATTGATGCTGGGACTGGTAAGTTACTAGGTTTTTGAATTGATGATGAGGAAACAAATTTTGGGTATTGTAAACTGCTTAAACAGGTCCTAGAAAAGTATGGGGCTTCAAATATTATAAAAACAGATAGAAGAAAAACATTTTGATCTGAGAATTCAGTTACCAATTTAACTTATTGTTTAAATAAACTAGAAATACAAGTTAAGTCAGAAAGCCAACCAACTTTTAAAGCTAATGTTGAAAGATCATTTAAAAATGCACAACAAATTTATTACAAACTATTTTTAAAACATGGTTTGAATACTAAAGAAAAAATACAAAAGAACTATCAGTTAATTGTTGATGCTTACAATCAAAGATATAAAAAGTCTGAAAAAGGAAAAAGAAACCAATTCATAAAATTAAGTAAAGATGATTTAAAAGACTTGTTCTATACAACTAAG
The DNA here is from genome assembly GCF_000011225.1 of Malacoplasma penetrans HF-2. Lineage (NCBI taxonomy): Bacteria > Bacillati > Mycoplasmatota > Mycoplasmoidales > Mycoplasmoidaceae > Malacoplasma > Malacoplasma penetrans. The sequence continues at coordinate 290,005 of NC_004432.1, read as the reverse complement.
ATTTGTAAAGTTCTAAAAGGTTTTTATTTTTTCCATAATGGTAAGGCTATGGGTTTGTTCACCAAAGAAGATAAAAGAGTTAATATGAAAAATCAAATCTTATTAAGAACTAACATGTTAACAGGTGAAAAATTTGTACTTGATAAAAATTCAAAATATTTTGCCAGAGAAATAAATGATGATTTATTAAACGAATATATAAATGAGATTCAGGATAATGAGTTTTTAAAATTAGAAAAAATTAAAAGAAAAAGTATAGCTGCTTCTAAAGCTATTTATCAAAAAAATGAAAACACAAGAATAGCTTTAGAAAGATGAAGCGACAGTTTAAAAGAAAGGGAGGAAAAAATTAAAATTAGAGAAATTGAACTTTCTTTAAATATTTAATTGAGCAATAAAAAGCAAAAACCAAAAATATCAAAAAGCAACTAAATTATATTTTTCTCATTGATATAATTTAGTTGCTCCAAGTTCTATTTAATAGGGACAAAGTCACATAAAATTAACAAATATTCACCATAAAAGTAAATTATTTTATTAGTAACTTTTTAAAAATAATTATTTATTGTTTAAAAGAAACAATGACTAATGAACCTAAATTATTTATTAATTTTTTGGTTTCAGAATAATTCTAAACACTTTTTAGAAAATTCTTTAGGGTCTAGTTTTCCTTCTAATACTTCTATAATAGAACTAAAGATTGGTGCATTGATATTATATTTAGTAATAATATTTTTAGCAGTTTTATAAACTTCAAATCCTTCAACTGTCTTTTTATTTTCCTTAATAGTTTTTTCAACACCTTTTTTTAATAAGTCTTGTCCAAAACTATAATTTCTAGATTGAGTAGAACTACATGTTAAGAAGATATCACCAATCCCGCAAAATGACATAATTGTTCATTTTTTTGCTTTCATTTTACAAGCTATTTTTTGAATCTCTTCTATCCCCATTGTTAAGATTGCTGACATTGTATTTACAGAAGTATATTCTGCTTGTGATAATCCAACTGCAATTGCTAATAAATTTTTTAAACTAGAAAATACTTGTAAACCAACAATATCATTAATTGGAATAACTTTGAAAACATCACTGTTAAATAACTCACATACTTGTTTTACAATTTTAAGGTTTTTTCCAGTTCCATTGATAACAGTAGGTTTCTCTTCAAAAACTTCAGTAGCAAATGATGGACCACATAAAGTTACAAGTCTAGAATAATAATGACTTCCTAATTTAGATTTAATTTTGTTACTTAGGATTTGACTAGTTTCTGCATCTATTCCTTTAACAACATTAATTAAAATAACTTGAGATTTTTTATCAGACAAAAATTCTTTTACTTTATCTAATACTGAATCTAGTGCAGTTGAAGGAATTGCAAAAATAATATATTTAGAATCCCCAATTGCTGTTTTTAAATCTGTAGTAGCTGATAATGATGAACTAAATTTAGTGTTTCCAAAATATTTTTTATTGTATCCACTATTAATATCATTTACTTCATTGTTATCAATTCCTCAAAGAAAAACAGTATTACCATTTAAAGATAATCTAGAACCAAGTGCAGTTGCTCAAGCTCCGGTCCCTAATATACAAATTCTATTATTTATCATTTTTCTTTCCTCTTATTTTGTCTGTTTTATTTTTGAAATAAAGTGTGATTGGTACATTGTTTAATCCCAAACTTTTTCTAATTTCATTTTCTAGGTATCTTGCATAACTGAAGTGTAGATATTCTGGATTGTTACAGAAAAGTACAAATGTTGGGATTTGACCATCAACTTGAGTAACATGGTTTATTTTAATTCTTCCCCTATTAAATAATGGAGGACTATTTAGCATTTGAAGTTTGAAAACAAGATCAGTTAATATCTTTGAATTGAACTTTAAATTTAAATTTTCTCTAATGCTTTTTATTTCATTAAATAAAGTATTAATTCTTTTATTTTCAATTGCACTTAAAAAAACAATTGGTGTTCAACTTAAAAATTTAAATTTAATTCTAATTGTTTTAATAAACTTGTTCATTGTCTTTTCATCTTTTTCTTTAACAATGTCTCATTTATTAACAACAATGATTGAAGGAATATTTGCTTTATGAGCTAATCCAGCAATCACTTCATCTTGTTCATTAAATTCTTCACTACCATCTAAAACAATAACTATTAAATTACTTCTAGAGATGGATTGTTCAACTCTTAAATATGCATATTTATCAACATTCTCTTGAATCTTTCCTTTTCTTCTGATTCCAGCTGTATCAATAATTGTATACAATAAGTTATCTTTTTTAAAATTGCTGTCTATTGCATCTCTTGTAGTGTTTGCAATATTAGAAGTTATCATTCTATCTTCATTTAAAATACAGTTAACAAGACTAGATTTTCCAACATTTGGTCTTCCAATGATACAAAATTTAAAAGTATCTTCTTCTTTGATTTCTTTTAATTTTGTATCAACTATTGCATCCAATAAATCACCAATTCCAATCCCGTGGTTTGCTGAAATAAAATAAGGTTTTTGAAATCCAAATCTTAAATATTCATGATCATCATAAGAATCTTTGTTTCTAGTTTCTGATTTATTAACAGCTAATAAAATTTTTTTATTTTTATGTTTTTTTAAAATTTTAGCCACATAGTGATCATCATTATTAATTCCTTCTTTATAAGAAACTAAAAACACAATCACATCAGCTTCAGTAATAGCATAGTTAACTTGTAATTCAATTTGCTTTTTAAAATCAAATTCATCAAGCATTAACCCACCAGTATCAATTAATTTAAAATGTTGAGTTAATCACTCTGCATTTGCATAAATCCGATCTCTTGTAATTCCGGGCTTATCATCAACTATAGATTTATTAACTTTGATAATTCTATTAAATAAAGTAGATTTACCAACATTAGGTTTACCAACAATTGCAACTTTTAACATAACTATACCTTTATATATTTTTTAACTTCTAAATAAACTTCATCTATACTTTTTTTAGAAGTGTTAATTTTGATAGTACCTGAACTTAATTTTGATGGTGCCAATTCTCTATGTTTATCTTTTCAGTCTCTTTTCATAAGATCAAAATAAACTGAAATAAAATTACCTTTTTTGTTTAATTGCTTAAGTTCTTTTACTCTTCTTTTAGTTCTTATAAATAATGATGAATAAAAAAATAATTTAAGATCAGCATCAGGCATAATTTCTTCAACTATTCCTCTACCATCCATTAAAACTTTAGGATATGTTTTAATTAATTCAACTAATCTTTTATTAACATAATTTCTAATGTATGCCCTAGAAGCAATAGTTGATGCAATTAAAGATATATCTTCAGTTTTTAATAAAGATGTAACATCATTATTATCTATATAGAAAATATCTCCTTTAACTTCTACATTGTATTTATCTAATTCATTAATAATTTCTTCTTCACTTACATCTATCTTTTTAGCTTTATTTAAAATATATGCAAATGCTCTATAAAATCCACCAGTAGACACAAAAATAAAGTCAAAATCTTTTGCTATTAACTTGCAAATAGTTGACTTACCACTACCGGCTGTTCCATCAATTGCTATTTTGTAATTCATAACTATATTAAGTATATAAGTATTTTAAAAATTAAACCATAAAATTAGTTTTCATATTTAATGATCAATTTATCTAAAAGTTTAGTATTGGTTTTATCCTTTTTAAGCAATCTAATAATTTTATTAATTCGTCAAATAAAATAGATATCTGTAAATATATTTTTAATTTTATTTGTCTTTTTTCTTGTGAAAACTACTGTGCTTATTTCTTCACTTTTAACTTTTTCTGACACAAACATATAAGTTAAAGAAAGAACTAAAAGAGAAACCAAAACTCAAATAAAAGTGTAAATAGGATAAATAAAGTAAAAGAAAATGCTGTAATTATATCAATTATTAATAACTGAAAAATATCCATAAACTGCAATTGCAGCAGCTCATAATAAAACTATTATTAAAAAAACAAAAATATATAAAGTTATCAATGATCTAATTTTTCTTAACAATTTAATTGATAACTTCTTTTTATCAATAAGGTTTTCTACTAATATCATAGTAATTTATTTTAATCCTTTATTTAGTACAAATAAAAAAGATTTTACATTACATAAAATCTTTTAAATCTTATTATTAATAATTAAGCAATTAGCTTTTTAACACAAGCAAATAAAGGTCCAGACATAAATGCATGTGCTTCTTTTTCTTTTTCAGATACTGTTTCTTGTCCAAAGTGAACAAACATTAAACAGAATACATTAAATAAAATTGGGTTTTCATTAAAAAATGCAATGATTGTTGGTTTATCAGGGTTGCTCATAAACATTTTAACTAACTGTGCTAAATAAGCTTGTTGTTCTTTTCTTGAAGGTTGTTCCTTAGCATTTTCACCTAATAATCTAACAGCTTCAGTAATGTCTTCTTTGTGTTCACAAGTAAATGCATAAGAATTATCTTTATCAACATTTCTTAAGAATTCAATTTTTGCATCAAAAGACGTGTAACAGTTACTAAAAATTTCTGATGCTTTACTAATATATTCAGATACTTTTTCTTTAATATCCATAGTTTACTCCTAAATTCATATAGTAAATATATGAGCTATAACATAGACTCATTTTTTAATTATATAAATAAAAACTCAGTTTTAAAAAATAGGTTATTAAAATAATTTGTTTGTAAAGAAGTGTTTTTAAAAGTTTAGTGAGGTTTATAAAAATATCAAATATTTATGTAACTAAAGCTTATTAGTTGTTGTAGAACAAAAATATAAGAAGATTATGCTGGTTAAATTTAACAAACCTTAAAAACCAAACTTAAATTGAATAAAAAATTACAACTCCCGTTTTCTCTTAAAAAATAGAAAATGGGAGTTGGGGGGATTATAATTTAAATATTAAGTTAACTCCCGTTTTCTCTTAAAAAATAGAAAATGGGAGTTGGGGGAGTTATTGTGGAAATAAAAAGAAATATCATAAAAGTTATGGATGAGATATTAACTCAATTCCCTATTTTATTAATTACAGGGGCAAGACAAGTTGGAAAAACAACAATTGCTGAGTATTATCGTGATCAACATAATTACAATTTTATTTCATTAGATAATGAAGAAATATTAGAAAAAGCAAAAACAAATCCTCAACAATTATTAAAAGATTATCCATACCCTTTGATAATAGATGAAGTACAAAGAGCTCCAAATCTATTTATGGAAATTACACATATAGTAAATGAAATTAGAAGAACAAAAGGTAGTAAGTCAGCTAGAGGCATGTTCATATTAACAGGTTCTCAAAAATACCATTTAATAAAAAATGTAACTGAGTCAATGGCGGGCCGTGTCGCAATATTAGAGGTACCACCATTAAGTCAAAGTGAAATAAATAATCAAATTGAAAATCCTTTTATTTATGATTCTAGCAAATTAGAAAATTTTGTTGATAGAGTTAATAATTACAATTTGGATGAAGAAAAAATTTATGAAAGTATATTTAAAGGTTTTTATCCTGAACTTTGAAATGAAAATAACATCACTCCAAATCGTTTTTATAGCCAATATATAAAGTCTTACTTAGAAAGAGATGTAAGTGAATTTATCAATGTGAAGGATAAAAGAAAATTTTTAGATTTTTTAGTTTTACTTTCAAATCAAACTGCAAATGATTTTATACCAGAAAACTTATCTAAGCATCTGCAAATAGATAGAAAAACAGTGGAATCTTGGGTTTCTATTTTAGTTGCAGGGGATTTAGTAACATTATTAAACCCTTACAATAATTCTTTAGTTAATATAGTAAAAAGAAGAAAAAGAATTTATTTTAATGATGTTGGATTGTTATGTCATCTACTAAAAATAACTAACCCCAAATCTTTACAAACAAATAAGCATAAAGGAAAAATTATTGAGACATATATTTTTAATGAAATTAAAAAATCTTATTTAAATAGTGATGAGCGTGTAGATTTTTATTATTATCGAGATGGAAATAAAAATGAAATAGATTTAATTGTACATAATATTTCTAAAGGCTTTATCAATTTAATAGAATGTAAATCTAATAAAAATTATTCTTTATCTGATGTTAAATCATTTAAGTTAATAAAAAATGAAGACCACCCAATTACAGGTAAACTAATTATTTGTTTTACTGATGAAATCTACCGTCTTAATGGAGAGGTGTTAGTCTTACCTGTAACAGCTATATAATGTTTTAATTTATTAGATATTTATTCTAAAAACTCCTTACTTAAAAAGTAAGGTTTTTTATTACATACATTTCCAATAAAAGACATAATTTTATTATTAATAAAGATTAAAAGTTAATATTTATTATATAAAGTTAATTCTTGAGTTCACATATGCAAAAACAAAATAAACCCATTGTTAAATTGATTGAGAATTTTGAAAATGATGAAAGTCTTACTCAATTGGAAAAAGAGGTCATTAATAATATTAATAACAACCCAAGAGATTTCTTATTTTCAAAAAACATCAAAACATTCTGTTTAGACAATGGAATTGTTGAAACTACTATTCAAAGAATTGCAAAAAAACTAGACTATAGCTCATCTTTAGAAATGAAAAATAAATTAACTATTAAGTTAAATAATTTTATTTATAAAGAAAAAGAAAACATCATTAACATGCTTGATAAAAAAGTTAACTATGAAATTTTAAGATACTTTAACTTTATAGAAAGAAAGGCAACCATAATGGACTGAAACACAATTGATAAAATGAAAAATAGTTTTTTAGAAAATAAAACTATTTATATTTATCAAAATGATTCATTGTTTTCATATTACTTTTTTGAAAAAATATGTGAAGCTTTACATAAAAACATAATAAGAATAGAAAACAAAAACCACTTTGATTTAATCAAAAGTGGAATCAATGAAAATGTCTTTTTAATCATTACAAACCCATTTGGTGAAATTAATGAATTTGAAAACACTTTAATAGATTTTTTTAAATTAAAAAATAAAGAAATTTACTATATAACTTCAACTTTCAAAAAAATAACAGATATTAATTTACTAATTTTAGATATAGAAAATAACTTAAATAAAAATGATGATTTATTTAATAAAAATTTCTATTTCAAAATTTTATATGACCAAATGGTGAATATAATAACAATGAGTTTAATTAAAGAACTAAATAAACAAAAATAATAAGATTTATTTTTTGATAGGGCAGATGTGAGTATAATCTATTTCTCCATCTTCCCTTTTTATTTCATCAACTAATTCCACTCCAGTTGCATGTTCTAATAGATTTGTAACAAATTCACTTAAAGAGTTTTGTAGGTCTTCTATGTTGCTTGTAGGTTTTTTAGAAAATTCTTTAAATTTTTGTTCAAAAACTTCTTCTTCAACACCTAAATTTAATAGGTATTCTTTTAAATAATCTTTTATTTTTGAAATTGTAAACTCATCAATTGCTTCATGAAAATCACCATCTTTTGTTTCTTTAACACAGATTATAGTTATTAAATCTTTATCAAAGTTTTTATCTCTTTTTTTAGCTTCAACTTTGAATCTCTGAAGATCATTAATGTTGTTTTTGTTTTTCATAGCAATAGCCTTTATAGTAATTTAAATTTTAAAATATTTTAATTAAAAGTTTATTAATTATTTTTGTTGTATTCTATGAACTCTTTTAAATATAAATATATCCCAAGAGTCCCACATAAATCATTTTTCAAACTTTTATACATATCAATAAATTTTATTTTTCTATTAATACTAACTTTGGAAAATAAAATTATATTTGTCATTTCTTTAATATCGTTTTTTAAATCTCAAGATTTAAAAGTTTTTGTAAGATGTATTAATGTATAAACAAAACCAGCTAGACCTTCTTCAAAAGAAACTTTTAAAAGGTTAGAAGATTTAATGGTTGGTAACAACAAAATAATTTTATTTTTCATGTAATCATCTTGAGATTGTTGATAGTACAAATTCATTAAGAATATTAAGCCACATGTTCCATTTAATACATTGGGGGATGAATACATTTCATTTTTAATGTAAAAATAAGATTTGTTTTTTACTAATTTATTTTCAATTATATATTTAATATCTTGCTTTGCTTTTTTTAAAAATTGAATATTTTTATTAACATTTTTACTTAAATACAAATTTAAAAAAATTTTATTAAAAATTTGTTCAACCTCATTTTTATTTCTTAAATTAAAAAATCTTTTTTTATTGTAGTTATCATAAACAAAAACTTTAAATACTTCATGATAAGAAGTTGATAGAAAGTACTTTTCATATCAAGAAAGGTTATCTCAATTCTTTTCTAAATATTTAATATCTAATTCTTTTAAATTTAATAACAGACTATTTAAAGTATTAGATTTTATCAAAATATTGTTTTTGATTTCTTCTAAAGTTTCTTTATTAAATTGTAAATATAGTTTTATATCATTGTTTTTATTTACAAAAACTTCATAATTATCTCAATCGATATTTTTCAAATTACTTATAAATTCTAAAGGATCAATTGTTTTTTTAGAGTAGTACATTTTATTAATCAACTCAACTAAAATTAAAGGCAATTTATAGTTGTTTGCAAAAATATAAAATCTTTCAAAAGTTTTATTAATTGATTTAGCTAGATATAAAAAATTATTTGATTTACAAATCAACTCAATCATTAATATTGATAGTTTCTTTTGGAGAACATTTTTACTTCTCAATTTATTATTCAAAGACAATCATCTGTTATTTATAAAGTAAATGTTTTTATTAAAAGTTTCATTATTATCATGAATTGATTCTAAATCTATAAAATAAGTTTTTTTATTTTTGCAATCAAATAAGAAGTTACTTAGTTTAATATCTAAAACCAACTTGTTTGAACTTATGCAAAAATCATAAAATTTTAAAATATCTATAATTATTAAAACAAGGTTTTTAATTACTTTTAAAACATTTTTATCAGTTGGCTCAAAGTACAAAAGAGAATTTTCATAGAAAAAATCTTTGAGTGTTAAGCCATCTATGTGTTCTCTAACTACAAATAAATGGTTTTCCTCAGTAAAACTTTCTATTATTTTTGGGGTTGTATTACTTTCAGTAAAATACTTTAATTGTTCTATTTCATTTAATCCAAGTTTTGTAGAATTTCAAAAAGAGTTAATTCCTAAATATGGTCTAAATTCTTTAATTAAAACAACTCTATTGTTATTGTACAAATCATAAGCTAAATAAATACCTCCATGATTAGAAAAATAAATAGCTTTAAAAATATCATATTTATTGTGTAATAAAAAATGAGATGAAAATGAATCATCATTGTTGTTTTGTTTTTCTGTTAAGGGATCTTTTATAAAATTAGGACAATGTTTACCTATTTCTCTTTTGTCTAAAATCTTTTCATTTCTTTCATTATAGATATAATCAGATTTAAAACCTCCATATCTATAGTGAATGCATGAGTTTTTAAAACTTTTGTCTGTTAAAACTGAAGGTCCTTTAAAATCTTTTAATTTATCATATAAAGCTTTTGTATTGTCTATAAGTTCTATTTCATCTTTGCAATAAATAGTAATAAATTTACCAGTTGATTTTCTATTGTGATGTTTTTGTAAAGTTTGAATAAAGTTAGCATCATTACAAATAAATTTAAATAAAATATTTTTATTTAAACAATAATTTATACAGATATCTAAAATTTGTTGATAGTTATCAAGTGTTGATGAAACATGAATTTTTCATCCTTGATTTGGTAAACTATCAATCAACTTGTAATTAACATATGTAAATTTATTTTTTGTATAAAAACTTAAATCTTTATATATCAATTTGTATTTATTAAAAATTATTTGAATCTTATCCATACTTTTATTTTTTTATTCACCTATTAACAGATTTAAAAATTTATTTTAAAAGCATTAATAATTACATACAAATTCTTGTATGACATATAAGTGTTCAACCAAATTTTTGCTCTAATTCTTTACTGTTATCAACTACACTTTCTACATAGATATTAAATAATTTTTCATCCAATAAAATTCTTTGCAATATTTCAATATTCATATTTTCACCTTGTCCTTACTAACTTTATATTAGTTCATTCACTAATCTTATTAAGATTTAAAAGAGTTTTTAAAAAACTAAATAATTTGTTTTAAGTTTTTAAAAAACTTTGTTACCAAGTAAATTGAAATTTTTAGTAAATATAATTTTAGTAATCAGGAGTTAAAAAATAAGTTATGAAATATTTATTTATAAAAAAATATTGATGACTATTATCCATTGTTATATTGCTTATGATTATGACAGCAATATTTTCAAGTGCTGCAAGTTTATTAACAAGTTTATCTATTGATTTTTTTACTGCAGCTTATAACAATTTTGATGTAGCTTACCCAATTTATTTTTTTGGTATACAAGTATTTACAGTAATCCAACAAATAGGATTTGATTACTTCTACATTATCCTATCTTCAAGTATTGCACTATGAGTTTTAATGTATAGTTGTTCATATCTAACTAGTGTGTTACAAGAAATATATTTACAAAATGTTAATAACAATTTAAGAGATATATTTATTAAAAACTTAAATGATAAAAACTTTGATTTTATTAAAGTAAATAATTCTGCTGTTGCTCATAATTGAATTAATAATGACATATTAAATATTTATTCAAAAGGCAGTAGTGTAGTACTTAATTTAATTTCCTTATCTTTCACTTTTATATTCTCTTTAATTTCATTATTTTTATTATTTTGAGGAATTGGATTGCTAGTTTTAGTAATTGCTTTAATTTCAGTTTTTGTTCCAATCTTCTTCAACCAAAAACTTGAAAGTATAGGAAATAAATTTGGTGAAGATAATGAAAGGTATTTTGTTAATACTTATAAAAATTTAAAAGGAATTAGAAACTTATTTTTATTAGGAAGATTAGATATAGTAGCAAACAATATCAAACAAGATACTCTTGAGTATAAGAAAAATAAAATTGAATTTATTTATAAACAATATAAGATTTTATGAGCCTTAATCATGCTCGCAATTTTGGGACAACTACTAGCAATTACAATGGGGGCAGTTTTTAGTGCTTTAGGTTTTATGTCTGCTTCTTCTTTATTCTCAATTGCTTTTTTAACCGGATCAGTTTTCGGAACATTCCAAGGATTATTTCAAGGGATAATGAATTTATCAGTTGGAAAAGCATTAATTAAAAAGAATATCTTTCCAAGTCAAAAGAATGAATATAGTATTAATGAAAATTTAGAACCATTAAACTATTTAGAACTTAAAAATGTTAGTTTGGAATATAAAGACAAAAAAATATTAAATAATATAAACTACAAATTTGAAGCTAATAAAAAATACTTAATAACTGGTGCAAGTGGTTGTGGCAAATCAACAATGGTTCAAATTTTGTTAGGAATCAATTATGACCACACAGGTAAATCATTATGAAATAAAAAAGAAATAAAAAAGATTAATCATAAACTGATTAATCAAAATGTAAGTTATGTCACAAATGATGGATACATTTTTGAAGATAATGTTTTAAATAATATCTGTTTGTTTGATGATTCAATAGATCAAAAACAATTGGATTTATCTATAAAAAATAGTAATTTAAATTTTATTGATGATGTTAATAAAAAGATTAATAAATCTAAATTATCTACCGGTCAAATCCAAAGAATTAATATAGCGAGGAGTTTTTATCAAAATAAAAAAATTGTAATATTTGATGAAGCTTTAAGTAATCTTGATGAACAAAATGCTTTCAATATAGAAAAAATATTGTTAGAGCAAAAAGACTTAACTTTTATCCATATAACACACCATATCAATGATAAAAATAAAAAACTATATGACAAAGTTTTACTAGTTAAAGATGGAGGTATAAGCAATGTATAAAGAAATTTGAAAATATAAAAAACTAGCTTTAATAAACATAGCTTATGCTTTTGTTAATGCAATTTTATTTGCTTTTACAATGTTATCTTTAATGTTTATTTATAACTCAATGGAAGGAATATTTTATTTTAAAACTAACAGCACAATTATTGAAGTTATTATTTGAGTTGCTTTAACTTTAGTTACAGTAATTGTGTTGGCCATCACTTCAGCAATTAGTGAATATCAATCTCAAAAACTAGAAGAATATGTTTGTTGTAACTTGAGATTTAAAATAATAAACAGAATTAATTTACTGAATTATCAATTGATTAATAACCAACAAGAAAACATAAACTCTATGTTATCAAATGATATTAATCAATTGGCAAAATTATATTATTCTAACTTTACTAACTTTTTTAATCTTGGATTTCTTTCTTCATTAATAATTGTTATATTTTTTGTTCTAAATTGAATATTAGCTTTAACAATATTGATTTTAATTTCAATAAATTTATTAGTAGTAAAGTTAAGTCAAAATTACTCTGAAAAAATAAGCAAAAAATTCAATCAAAAAACAGAAGAATATTCAGATGTGACAAAAAATATTTTAGAAGGAATTAATACTTTATTTTTTGTGAATAAGATCCAACTGTTGTCTTCTTTATTTTTAAAAAATCCAAATAGAGTTATCAAAAAAACCAATATTGATTTTTCTAAAAAATCAGAAGCAACACATTTAAGTATTAGAATAGTAAGTCAGGTTTTTCAACTATTAGTTTTATTTATTTGTGCAATTATATTAATAAATAAAAATGTGTTGATTAACAGTAATTACAACTTTATAGGATATAACAACATTACTTCTATTGGAGTGTTATTAGCCATAGCAAGTTTAGGAAACAACTTATTTAATAGTTCTTCAAATTTTATTAAACTATACAACTCTTATAATCTTGCTAAACCAATCTATAAAAAACTAAATGAATTAAAAGTAAGTGAAGATAATAGAAATATATTTGATTTCAATGAATTCAATTTCAAAATAAAAAATATAGATTACAAAATTGAAAATAAACAAATATTTAAAGATTTCAATTTAACTTTACAAACTAATAATAACTATGCTTTTGTTGGTAACAGTGGATGTGGTAAATCAACTTTAGCTAGATTAATATGTGGATTGTTACCAATAAGCAATGGTGAAATATATTTAAATGATAATGAAATAAATACATATCAAACTAATAGTATATTAAATAAAGTAGGATATATTGAACCCATTCCTTTTATATTAAATGACACAGTAAAAAACAATATAACTTTGTATGATAACAATTTTGATGAAACTAAATATAACAATATCTTGGAGTTACTAGATCTTAAATCAATTGATAACAATTTAGTTATTGATGAAGTTGAAAATGATTTATCAGTAGGTCAAAAACAAAGAATTAATTTTGCAAGATATTTATATAAAGACTGCAAACTATTTATCTTAGATGAGGCAACTTCAAATGTTGATAATAAAACTGCAAGTTTAATAGAATCTTATTTGTTAAATAACAAAGAGATTACTTTAATTAATATTACTCACCACTTAAATAAAGAATCATATAAAAAATATGATCAAATCATAGATTTGAATCAATAAGAAACAAAAATATCTTTTATTAAATCAACTTTAATAAAAGATATTTTCATTTATAACAATTCAAATTCAATCTCAAATATTATTAATTATTTAGATAGATAACAAGGATGAGTTTCATTATCTTTTAAATTAGTAAATAAGATTTTGTATCCTAAAATAAACATTCTTACCAAAATATAACTAATAATTAAAAATGAAACTATAGAAAAAATAAAACCTGCAATACCAAAAATTCATTGACCACTATTAAAGAATTGATAACTAATAGAATTAGTATCTAAAATATTTGTAGCTAACTTTCTATATTGACCAGCTGTTAATACCATTGAAGTTGCACCAATAGCTGAAGGGAATGTCATTGAACAAAAAACAGGATTAAATTTATAATTTTTGAATGTTCTAAAAATATAAATATATAAAAGACTTGAAAAAACAAATCCTCAAATAGTAGTTAGGATAAACAAAGTAAATATATAAGTTTGAGAATAATTAGATTCTGTTATTCACATAAAAACTTTAATGAATCCACTAGGTACTAAATTAATTGGAGCAAATCAAACTGCAATGCTTGCATATCTAGATTCTTCTGGTTTATTTTTAAATAACATAAAATATGTAACAAACAAAAACATTAGTACATAACTTATAAAACCAAAGTACCAAATAAATTGAAAGAATTCATTTGGTATTAAAGAAAAGTTATTAGCAACTGTACAAGCAACAATTAAACCAATTGGTGGAACATAATATGATCCATATACTAAATCATTTTTAATTTTAAAATTATGTTTATAGACACTAAAAATAAAGTAACCTAAAATCACAAAATGAAATCCTACTGCAATAATCAATAAAATGGATCCAATTATTTGACTGGATGAATACATATAAGAATCAAAACTTGCAATAAAACCAGCAACCAACATGAAAGACATACAATATGTTGGTAATAGTGAAACCATCATTTGCTCTTTCAATTCTCATTTTAATAATTTTGGATGACAGCAATTTCTTATAGTAATAACTAACAAAATAAAAATTACTAAAAAAATAGTGATATATGAAATTCAACTAGCATTAAAATTACTATTATTAAAATTATTAAATAACAATGATAAACAATTGCCTATACCACCAAACCCTAATGAAAGACCAGTATATGCAATTGGCAAATGGGATGTCCTTTTTAAAAATTTATTTGTATTTATCTTCATACTATATTCCATATTGTAGTTTAAACTAAATTACACAAAAATATCTGAACAAATCTTATATAGAAATTTATACTATAAAAATTTTATATAAAATTTTGAATCTATTATTTGTCCTTTAATTTATAGATATTAATATTTTAAATTATTAAAAAAAGATAGTAATTAAACAATTCTCAATTGAAAAAAACAATAGAAAATTTGTTTATGTTATCGGTAAAGTTAAATCCCCACCTTTCGGCAAAGTTAATTCCCCACCCCCCGTGAGGACTTAACTAAAGAAATGGGGATTTTTATAATTTCTCTAATAGGGGGAATTATGAAAAAAATTAACAAAATAAGAATGATAGATAAAATTAAAGAATTGTTAAAAAATCAACAAGTAGTAAACATTAAGGCTTTATCTAGAGATTTACAAATAGACAGAAAAACTGTTAGGAAGTATTTAAGAATTTTAAGTAATAACCCAGAATTAAAATCTTGTGACTTCAAAAGAAAATATAAAAAACCATCTAAGAATTTTTTATCACAAATTGAACATATTATAGAAGAGAGAATTGAATCTTATAAAGAAAAAACCAATGGAACTAAACCATCAATATTTTCAATTTATGAACATCTCTTGGATTACTTACCTTCAAAGCTTGAAATATCTAAAACTGAATTTAAAAATAAAATTTCCTATTCTACTTTTAAATCATTTTTAAAAGAAAATTATGATTATTCTTCAAGAGCTATTACTCCTCCAAAAAAAATAATAAAGGAAACCTATCCTGGAAAAATTTTGGAAATAGACTGGGCTGAAAATATTGTCATTCATACAAAGGAAGATGGAAAGTTAAAAATTAATATTTTGGTTACAAAGTTCTCGTATTCTAGATATATGAAGTTATTTGTTTCTTATGAAAAGAGTTCTCAAACTGTATTGAAGTTTTTAGTCTCTGCATTGGCAGAATTCCAAGGCAGCCCTCTTTATTTAGTTTGCGACAACATGAAATCTATTATTTCTAAAAACCAAAACTATTTAAACAAAAAGCCAATTTTAGAAAAACATTGAAATGATTTTGAAAGAGATTTTGGTATAGAGATTATTCCATGTGATCCAGCTTCACCAGAACAAAAAGCTAAGGTTGAAAGTGCTGTAAGAATTGCAAAAAAAATAAAAGCTTGAACTGGAGTAATTGAAAACAAAAATCACTTAATAGAAATTGTTAAAAACATAGAATCTAAATACAACAACAGTGAGAATGGTGTGGGGTTTAAACCAATTCAATCTTTTTTAAAACAAGAATTGCATACACTTCAACCTTTACCTAACAAAAAAATTATTGAAGGTTATTTAAATTCAAAAGAAACAAGAATGGTAAAAAATGACTATAAAATAGCATTTTTAAGCAATTTTTACTACTTACCACCTTTATATCTAAATGAATATGTGCAAATATATCAAGATGATTCTAATGTCTACATAGAACATAATGGAACAATAATTGCAACATATGAAAACAGTTTAAAAGTAGCTAAGCATTCTTTTACTACAACAGAAATTCATTCAGAAATTTTAAAGTATGAATTTTTAAAAAGAGGTGACAATATTTCAGAAGAAGTCATTAGGAAAATGGCAAAAGAAACTGTTGAGTCATTAGACTTGCAGTATAAACTAAAAGTTTTTAATCAGAAAAATCAGGAGACCTAAAATGAAAGAAATTGAAAATTTGTTAAATGAAGTTAAATGAACAACAAATGAAAAGGTATTTAATCTTTTAATGGATCAAAGATATTCTAGTCCTTTAATTGTTGAATTTTTAAAATCAATTTTAAGAGAGGAGGTAAACTTCAAAACTAAAAGAAGAAAATATTTAAAAGTTAAAACAGGAGGATTTGGAATAATAAAAACTATAGAAGAATTTGATTTCACTTTTCAACCACAAATAAATCAAAATCAAATTAATTATTTTTTAAATTTTGATTTTATAAAAAATAAACAAAATATAATTTTTCAAGGTACTTCAGGGGTTGGAAAAACTCATCTTGCCACAGCTATTGGGATTGCTGCTGCAGAGTCAAAATATAGTGTTTATTTTATTGACTGCAATAGGTTGTTAAATAATTTACAAGAAGCAAAATTTAAAAACCAACTTGCTCAAAGAATTAAACACTATTCTAAGTACAAGTTACTGATAATTGATGAATTGGGATTTCTTCCCATGGATCAAGAAAAAGCAAATATATTTTTTCAATTGGTTAATAGTAGATATTTAAAAAGCTCAACAATTATTACAACAAATAAACTATTTTCAGAATGGGGAAAACTATTCCAAGATGAAGTTATAGCAAGTGCAATATTGGATAGATTATTACATAAATCCCATGTTGTTAGCATTGCTGGAAAATCTTATAGAAACTATGAGTCTTTAAAATTAAAAGAAGAAATTGAATGAAAGGATAATGTTAAATAAAACCCTTTTAAATAAAAAAAGTTAAGTCCCACATTTATACTAAGGGGTGGGGAATTAACTTTACCGAAAGGGTGGGGAATTAACTTTACCAAAAACATTTAACAACTATTCTTTTTAAATATTAAATTAACTTAATAACTTATTTATTTAATTTATGAAATTATTAATAAGGTAAGAAGGTATTCTTATTTGAAATAATTATTTAATACTTATTAATACTTTTTATTTTCTTAAAATTGCTTTGAACCATTAAAAAGGAAATAAAAAAGATGTCTAATAAAAATTTAATACCTAAAGAAATTCAATATTGATTGTCTCTTTTATTATTTTTTAATTCATCTAAATACAAAATAAGATATATTTCACAAAACAAATGAATTAATGCAAAAAAACAACCTATAAAAATAATCACTGCATAATTTGACAGTTCTGTTGGTATACCAAAATAACTTGATGTAATGTTGGTTGTATAAGCAACAATTAGAAAAACTGATATAAGTAAGAAAAACCCAATTAAGCTATATATAAAAATTCAATTTAATTTAATATTCTTTTTTCTAAATAAAGACATAATAAATGCAGATATTAAAAAAGAAAATCCCATAGCCCCAAAAAACATGGTAATTTCTACCCTTCTTATTAAGTAGAATAAAAAAGAAAATGATATAGCTACTAATAAAATATAAATAATGTTCACTACAAAACACAAACTATAGGTTTTTTTCATAAATTTGGAATTTCATAAAAGTCATAAACCAATAATTAATAGAAAGCCAACTACTATTGATGTTATTAAAATAATGTTATTTGTGTATTTAATTGAAACTAATAAATACTCAAATAAATATGCAACAACACTTATCAATATAAAACCAATTCCACAAACAAATAAACTTCTTGACAACAAATGATTTTTAATAGGTAGTGGGTGTTTTTTAGACATTCAAGTGTTTAAGAAATCATACCTATTATTTACAAAATCAGACATATCATTGCTATCGTTAGTAACAGTTTTATTTAGTGTTTTTACATTTTCTTCTAATTCAAAATTTTTCATAGTTTAAATATATGTTACTTATTTTTAGTTTTGCTTATTTCTTTTTTTTTAAAAATTATCGTGCATACAGGTTAAGAGAAAGAAATGAAAGTCCTAATATAATGAAAAATAAATCTCCTAAAGATTTAATCCCTAGAAAAAAATCAAATTTATTAGTTAACTTATTTTTTTCAAATTCTTCACAACTATTAACAAAAGTAATTTGAATAATTAGATATATAAGGGATATCAACACTCCAGAAAACATGGTTCATCCATAGTTGCTGTTTTTGGTTTTTACTCCAAAGAAACTCAAAGAAATATTAGTTGTGAAGCCAATGATTAATAGTATGGTGACAATTATTAAAACACCAATAAAAACATATAAAATTATGAAATTCAATTTTATGTCATTTTTATGAAGTAATAATATCAAAAACGAAGCAATAATATAAGAAAGCCCAATTATTGAAAAAATAATTGTTGCTTCAATCTTATCAGTTAAATAAAAAATAAAAGAAAAGCATGACCCAATAGATAGACAAAAAGAAATTGCTATCAATACACCTCATAAATAAATATGTTTGGATTTAATCAAAAAATGTCATAAAAGTCACAGAACAAAAGAAATAATGAAACCCAATATTATAACTGGTATTAGAATTACAGAATTTGAAAATTTAGTTGTAATTAATAAGTATTGTAATAAATGTCCAATAAAACTTGTCAATACAAAACATATTCCAGAAATTAATAGTATTTTTGCAAATGTTAATTTTTGTCTTTTTTCAAAAAACTTATTAAATCAACTCGAATAAGTTTTATTCCCATTTTTTCTAATATAGTCTAGATCAATTTTTCTATATGAATCTAGTGAATCACATTCCATATCATTTATTGTTTTAAGGATATCTAAATTATCATTGTTGCTTTCGGGAGTTTTATTGTTATCTGCTTTATTTTCTTTCATTGATAAGTTTCCTATAACTCCAACTATAAAACATAATAGTTGAATGATTCAATATATTGTTTCAATAAAAATACTTTAATTAAACTATAAACTAAGATGCAAATAAAAAAACTTCTATTTTTAAAAATAGAAATTTCACATTTGTAATCAAATACATTTTTTAAACAAATTCATTTTGAATTTCAAATTAATTATGCCATTAGAGCTATCAAATAATTAAATTAACTAA
Source organism: Malacoplasma penetrans HF-2 (assembly GCF_000011225.1). NCBI lineage: Bacteria > Bacillati > Mycoplasmatota > Mycoplasmoidales > Mycoplasmoidaceae > Malacoplasma > Malacoplasma penetrans. The sequence goes on along the minus strand of NC_004432.1, from coordinate 270,535 downwards.
AAAACCACTATTAAAAAAGATATTCTGAAAGTAATAAAGAATAAGTGATTATAAGATGAACTAATTTAACTTCAGAAATTTAGATTATTGAGTAACATCTCAAGAAATAATTAACAAAACAAATAGCAACTTGAGAAGGGTATCATTTAATTTTAGGATTACAATTACAAATACTTATGTAACTTTATCAATAACTAAAACCATAACCCACACTTCAATAAGTTAAATAAAACTAAACATTACTATAATTAGCAACATGCATATATATAAGTAATTCAAACACTATAAAGTAAATACTTAAAAGTATTTTAATTCCTAAAAAGATAGAATATTGATTATTTAATTCTTCATTTTTAAATTCTTTCATTCTATTAATTAATCACAATTGGTATATTAAATAAACTAAAGCAAATAAACTACCAAAAAAGATTAAAAGACAATAATTTAATAATTTGGTTTCAATACCAAAATAATTAAATGCAACATCAGATGTGAAACCTAAAATTAAAAAAAATAAATTAATAAAAATTAAACCAATAAATGCATACAAAACTACAAATTTTAATTTAATTGCATTTCTATTAATAGCCAATATTAGAAGTGAAGTTAAAGAATATATAAACCCTATAATAGAAAAAACTATTGATCCTTCTATGAAATTTAATTCATAGAATAAAAAAGAAAATGCTGAACCAGATGATAAACAATATAATATTCCAACTATAAAACTCCATAAATACTTTTTTTCAAATACATTTGCAATTAACAAGATTCATAGAATAAAACTTACCAATACAGATAAAATTACAATAACCACAGACACAATTGAATTATTATATTTTGATGTTATTAGTAAATATTGAAAAAAGTAACTTAAGCAACTTACAAATATAAAAGAAAGTCCTGAAACTAACAGAGCTTTAACTAATGACAACTTTTGAATTTTCTTTAGTGATTGATTAAAATATCAACTTCCATAAGTTTTATAACCTTGCTCAATAAAAAAGTATCTATTGTCATTTTTTAGATTTGACACCTCATTATCATTGTTTGGAAATAAATTATCAGTTAAATCTAAATTATTGTTTAAATTATCCATACTTAATAATTAATTAATATAAATATTTTAATTATATATATAAACAAGATATAAATAAAAAACTTCTATTTTTAAAAATAGAAGTTTCATATTTTAAATTAAATAGCATTTCATTTTTGTAATCAAACAAATTTCTTTTCAATTTGCTTATAACCTTTTGAGTTATAGAATAATTTGGCTAACTCAAAAATCACTGTTGGAACAAAAGCCATTACAAAAGCAATAAAGAATAAGTAATTATAAGAAGAACTTATTTGACCACCTAAAGTTAAATCTGAATTTATATATCTAGAAACTGATTCACTAAACAAGTAAGAGTTAGAGTTAAAGATATCATTTAATCTAGGAATTAGGATCACAAAAATTAATAGAACTGCAGAAACTAAGAAAGCTAAAACCATGTATCTTGCATCTTCTCACTTAGATTTAATAATAGATTGTTTAGACATTAAATTAAATCCATTAAATGATTGTGAGAAAGTTACTACTATGAAAGCAGATAAACTACCACTCATTTGCATATTGAATAATGCTGCTCTTTGGTCAGCAGTTAAATCTGTAGATGATTCAATTGCTTTTAAAGCATTAACAAATAAATTGTAATCATGACCAACAAAGATACCAGCAGTTACAAAGTACATTATTAAAGCAATTGCTGAAAACATTAATCCTTGAACCACAATTTTAGTAAGCATCTTAATATCTACTAAATTGTTTTTATTTTTAGGAGAGAAATCCATTATATATGGTTTTGGTTTTTGAGCACCCAATGCAATTGAAGGTAAACTTTCAGTTACTAAATTAATTCAAAGGATTTGAATTGCAGAAAAAGGTGAATAATGGAAGATAAAGATTCCTAAAAAAGTTACTAAGAATGAAACAATGTTTGTAGTAAACATTAATAACATAACTCTTTTTAAGTTATCAATTACCCCTCTACCTTCTCTAACTGCTTCCACAATTGTACTAAAGTTATCATCTGTTAATATCATGTCAGCAGCTTGCTTACTAACTTCTGTACCATTAATTCCCATAGCACATCCAACATCAGCAGCTTTTAAAGCAGGCGCATCATTTACACCATCACCAGTCATTGCAACAATTTTGTTATGTTTTTTTCAAGCATTTACAATTCTAATTTTATCTTCTGGTGAAACTCTAGCATAAACAGCATAATCACCAATATTGTTAGCAAATTCTTCATCAGATAATTTTGCTAACTCAGCACCAGTAATTACTTTTTTATTATCAACTAAAATTCCAAGTTCAGTTGCAATTGCACTTGCAGTGTTTGCATGATCTCCAGTAATCATAATTGGAATAATTCCAGCTTTTTTAACTAATTCAATTGAATGTTTAACTTTTGGTCTTGGAGGATCTTGAATTCCAAATAATGCTAATACATTCAATTCAGTTTCTAATAAACTGTTCTTTTTAGGAAGAGTTTTAATTTTCTTATAAGCAATAGCTAATACTCTTAAAGCATTATTACTCATTTTTTCATTTTCTTCAAAGAAGCTCTTATCTACATTTTTAGCAACTTTAGTAATTTCATCAAATGCACCCTTAGTAATAACTACATATTCAGATCCAATTTTATGAACTGTTGTCATCATCTTTCTATCTGAATCAAATGGGATATATTGTGCTCTTGGGTATTTATCTTGAATTTCTTCAAAATTTAAACCAGTTGCAATTCCAGCATTTACTAATGAAGTTTCTGTTGGATCTCCAACTATAATTCCATCATCATCATTACTGTCATTACACAACATTGCATATTCTAGTACTTTTTTATCTTTGATTTCTAAAACATCTGAATAAGATTTTTTACCATCAAAAACTTTAATAACTTTCATTTTATTTTGAGTAAGTGTACCAGTCTTATCACTACAAATAATTGAAACATTTCCTAAAGTTTCTACAGTTTGAATTTTTTTAATTAAAGCATTTTGCTTAATCATTCTCTTAATACCTAAAGAGAATACTACTGTCATAATTGCAAATAAACCTTCAGGGATTGCAGCTATTGCAATTGATATTCCTAATTTAAATCCATTTGCTCAAGTGTATTTAATAGTATCAATTCCATTTAAATAAAAGATTGATAGTAAGAAAGCTAACACCATTACTACAAAAGCAGCAATTCCTAAAATGTTACTTAATTTTTTAATTTTCTTTTCAATCTTAGAAACATCATTTTCAGCATTTTTAATTAAACTAGCAATTTTACCAATTTCAGTATTCATTCCAGTGCTAGTAACTAATACTTTAGCTTTACCATTAATTACATTAGTTCCAGAATAAACACAGTTTTTTCTATCTGCAATTGGAGTATTAATATCAAATACAAAAGTAGGATCTTTATCAATTGGTAATGATTCACCTGTTAGAACAGATTCTTGAGTTTTAAATAGTGTTGATTCAATAATAATTCCATCAGCTGGAACAGAATCTCCTGCTTCTAAGACAATAATATCTCCTGGAACTAATTGATCAGAATTAATTACATCAAAATCATCATTCCGGTATACTTTGGCTTTTGAAATAATCATTTTGTTTAAAGAGTCTACTGCTTTTTCGGATTTAGCTTCTTGGACTGCTCCAAAAATACAGTTAATAAAAACAATTAGAAAAATGATGAAAGGTTCTACTTTTTCTACTAGTCTTTCAATTTGAGTAGCACCAGTATCAGTTTTAAATGATGGTACATAAGCAATTAATAAAGATATGATTGCAGCAATTAGCAATAGTAGAATCATTGGATTTTTAAATTGTTCCAAGACTCTAGTAATAAATTTAACTTTCTTAGACTCAGCAATTTTATTAGGTCCATATTTCTTTAACCTAAATTCAACTTCTTGAGTACTTAAACCTTCTTCAATATTTGTGGAGAGGTTTGATAACGATTCATTAAGATTTTTGTTCATTTTTAATGTTCTAAAAGTTTGTTTCTTGTAAATTAATTTAAATATTAACTTATTTTATCGTTTTTGTAAAAATATTATTAAAAATTTAATGTAAAATTAATAACAAATAAATTTATATTAATCTTAAGTTTTTTATATGATGATAGCAATTTTAGTAATTCTTTCCTTCTTACTTCTTTGATCAATAATTTTCTCGGTTATTTTTTTTAGCATTTCAAATACAAATGCTGGAAGAGTTTGAGAAATTATTAAAAGAAAATTTTCTCAAAGAAAAGTAATTGAACAAGAAAGAGAAAACTTCATTCTAAATTTGGCAGATGTTTTAATGAGATTAAGTTCTAAAAAAATTGGTGCCTTAATTATTTTTGAACAAAGAAACTCATTAAACATTTACCAAGATTCAGGTTTTAAAATGGATTCTCGTTTTGATATTGAATTTGTTTATTCAGTATTTTCAAACAAGAATGCATCTTTCCATGATGGTGCTTTAATAGTTTCAAATTATGAAATTAAGGCAATCTCTTGTTATGTACCAATTACTAAAGAAGCAGTTTATTCTAAGCATGGTGCTAGACATAGAGCAGCTTTAGGAATTTCAGAAATTACAGATTCAATTGCATTTGTAGTTTCTGAAACTAATGGAAAGATTTCTTTTGCTAAAAGAGGAGAATTAGATATCCTTGGTAAATCTCAAGAAGAACTTGAAGAAAATTTAAAAAGATTAATCTAAAAAAATGTTATAATCTATAAATGTGTAAATAGATTATTGTGGAGACGTACTCAAGTGGTTAAGAGGGCACCCTGCTAAGGTGTTAGATCGGTTTCCGGTGCATGAGTTCGAATCTCATCGTCTCCGCCATTTATAAATAAACAAAAAAGATGAATAAATTACTTATTCATCTTTTTTTATTTGTTTAATTTTAAGATTTCATTAAAAATTTCAGTTACTACATTAGGATTGGCTTGTCCATTTGTATCTTTCATAACCATACCAATAAAGAATTTTTCAACACGCTCAGGTCTACTATCATATTGATCTAACATTGGTTTATTAGCTTCTACATATTTTTCAAGAATAGGTCTTAAAACATTTTTATCTGTAATTTGTTTAAAGTTATTTTCTTCAATTAAAGTATCTATATCTTTATTAGTTTCAATTAATAACTTAACAATCTCTTTACCTTGCTTTGCATTAATTGAAGCATCTTTTAATAAATACTTCATCATTTTTAAAAGTTGGTTCAATTGAAAATCTGTTGCATCTTTCAATTTAAGATTTACTTTGTTTAAAGAACCTACAAACTCAACACACAATCATTTAATAACTTCATTACAATCTTTTATTTCATCATTAATAAATTTGAATTTTTGGAATAGTTCATAATCATCCATTAATAAATTAATAAATTCTTGTGAGACATTGTTTTTTAATAAATCTGCTTCAATTGATTTAATATCAGTGTAATTATTTTTTATTACATCAGTAATAAAATCATCTGAAATTTTTCTTACAAAAATGTTTGGTTCTACCATGTAGTGATAATCTACATTAGTTGTTTTTAAACGCATGAATTCTGTTGTTAATGTTTTATCATTAAACCTCTTAGTAGCCATTAACACTTCTTCTTGTTTTAATATTTGTTCTGCTTGTAAGTTTGATTCATATTCTATTGCTTTTTCTACATTATTAATAGAATTGATGTTTTTAATTTCAACTCTTGTTCCAAACTCTTTAGAACCAATTGGTTTAACAGAAATGTTTACATCTACTCTTAGTGAACCCTCTTCCATTTTTGCATCTGAGATATCATTGAAGGTTAAGATTCTTCTAAGTTTTTTTAAAAATAATCCAGCTTCAGTAGAACTTTTAATACAAGGCTTAGTAACTATTTCAATTAAAGGAATTCCTGATCTGTTGTAATCTAAAAGAATTGTTCCATCATCTTCTTTAGTTTGCTTTGCTGTATCTTCTTCTAAATGAATTCTTTCAATATCTACAAAGTTATTTTCATCTAAATAGATTTTTCCATTTTTTCCAATTGGATGAAATTGCTGAGTAATTTGAAAACCTTTTGGTAAATCTTGGTAAAAATAATTCTTTCTATCAAAAGATATATTTTTTTCAATTTCCATATCTAAAGCTTTTGCCAATACTATTGCTTTTTCAATACATCTTTTATTAGGTAATGGCATTGTCCCAGGGTGTCCTAAATCAATTGGTGAAATGTTAGTATTTTTAGGATCTGTATGAGAACTCTTAGAAGATGAAAACATCTTAGTTTTTGAAGATAAAACTACATGGACTTCAATTCCAATAACTGTTTCAAAATTATTTTTCATTTTTATCTCCAATTAAACTATCTATTCTTTTTGCAAGTGCTAATAATTTGTTATCACTATTAATTTTTCCCATGATATTAATACCAATTGGCATGTTTTTAATTTTACCCATTGGAATAGTAAGAGATGGGAAACCTCCAAAGTTAGCAATTTGTAAATAATTATCTACATCACTTGGTTTAGTTTTGTTATTTTTAACATCAGAAACTTTTGGTGCTATAGAACTTGCTCCAGGCATGATGATATAGTCATACTTTTTGAAAAGCTCTTCAACTTTATCAACAATCAATCTTCTAATTTTTTTACACTTCAATAAAAGTTCTTCATTTTCTTTTAAAGTAACAAAAGAACCTAAAACAAATCTTCTCTTTAATTCTTTTCCAAAGTTCTTAGTTCTAGCATCTATAATCTTTTCTTCAAAAGTTTTCCCTTTACCTTTTTTTCCAAATGGAATTCCAGTAATGTTTTGATAACAGCTTACAGCCTCAGAATAACTTAAGATTTCATAAACTACAGGAACTAAATGAATTAAATCAGTTGATAATGATCCTTCATTAATTTTGAATTCTTTACTAATCTTATTTAAAGTATTAGTAAATAATTCTTTTTCTTCTTTACCTAATAAATCAACAACATTTGTTAAAGTTACTAATTTTGCTTTTTTATCTATTTTATCTAATTCAATTAAGAAATCTAATTTGATATCCTGACTAGTGAAGTCATTGCTATCATGTTGATTAATAGTGTCCATTACAATTGCTACATCATCAACAGAATTAGCAAAAACACCAACATGGTCAATTGAAGGAGAGTATGGAAACACACCAAATCTTGAAACTAATCCATAAGTTGGTTTATATCCATATACTCCTAAAAAACTAGCAGGCATTCTAATTGAATCACCAGTATCAGTACCAAGTGCAAAAGTAACTAACTTTTTAGCTACTAGAACTGCACTACCACTAGAAGAACCACCAGCAATTCTAGTTTCATCAAAAGGATTTAAAACATCCCCATAAGCACTAAATAAACCAGTACCACCTAATCCAAATTCATCTAAATTAGATTTACAAATGGGAATGGCACCAGCTTTATCTAATAACTTAACTACAGTTGCAGTATATGTACTTTTATAGTTTTCAAAAAATAAAGAACCACCAGTGGTGATTGTGTCTCTTACATTTATGTTGTCTTTAACAGCATATAAAATTTTATTTAATTGAGACTTAGGGTTATCAGTAGCGTACTGATAATTTTCAACAAGATTTAAATAAGCATTTAATTTTTTATTTTTCTTTAAATCTTTAATTGTGTTCTGATAATAATTTTCAAATTCTTTTGAATTATTTTTAATCTTATTTTGGGTATTCAAAATTTCACTATTGTTTTTCATTATTATACCTTTACATATCCATCTTTCTTTTCAGGGGCTTGTTCTAATAATTCTTCAGTATTATCAAAAGCATCAATCTCATCTTCTCTAAAAGAGTTTTTAATTACAATATTTGGATAGTCCATTGGTTCTACTTTTGATAAATCGATTCCTTTAATCTTTTCAATTTTGTCTACTGAATTTTGAATCAATTCAGAAATTTTTGTTGCTTCATCTTCAGGAATTTCTATCATTAGATTTTTAGAAATTTCTTTAGTAATCTTATTTGATAATTTAGCCATATAAAAATTGCTCCTTATTTATTACTTAACAAAAAATGGTACTTTTAAATCTTCTACTAATTCTTTTTTATAATCTCATTGCACAATTGGGGCAATAATAACATATACTGGGAAAATGATTACAAAGTTGAATATGATCATTGGAATAAACATAGCAACTCTGATAATAAATCAATCATCATATCCTAGTGTACTTACATCTGCATCAATTGAGGGCATTAATAAAACATTAATTCAAACCTCAGTAATAATACAACAAATTAGAATTAAACAGAAATTATTAAAGTAATGTTTATCAATTTTTTTAGGTCTAGTGATTTTAAAGTGCTTTTTATTTCCATAAAGCATTTTTCATTTTTGATATCTATTTGAAAAGAAGAAAAATAACCAAATTAATAGAACTACAAAAACACAGAAACCTATAAAGATATAAGATAAAAATTCTCTAGAAATTTTATCGGGACTTGAAGGAATGAAAGGAATAAAAGTTATAATGCTTTGTTCAAATCCTGAAGTGCTAATTGAATAAATAAATACAATTGCTGCTAATGAACAAATTGTTGCAATAATAGAAGATATAATTGCATACCAAGTTCTACTCTCTTTAGCAAAAGAAAGCACTGATCTTACTAATCCTGCTAATAAACCATATGCCATACCAGCTATGAAGTATCCATAGTGAAATACCCCAGCTGTCATTAAAATAGAAAATATATCTGTTAGACCACCTATTAACATTCCAATAAAAGGTCCATATAATAATCCACCAATTTTAATTAGAATACCTTCAATGGTAATTCTACTTCCTGGGAATGCTCTAAATAAAACTGAAAAAGCATTTGAAGTTACAAAGGTTAACAATAATAAAACTGCAACTGATAAAGCAATTGTCATTGCAATATTAGCAATCCCTTGAATTGATGGTCTAGGAATTACATAGTATCTTTTTTTAGCTTTAAAATAATAAAATATTTTCTTTACTATTTCTACTAATAAAGTAGCAAAGAAGAAAGAGAAAAAAATAACAACAGAGGAAATAGGGCTAGATTTTGGACTTAGAAATTCTGCACTACTAGCTAAAGTATTTATATCCATTTTAGATTTTCTTAAAGTTATAAATAACTCTAATATTTAAACCTCTTACTAATTAGAAAACATATATATTAATATTATCAAATTATTGCCTTTTTATTGTTAGTTATTAAAGCTTTATTAATTTCTTTAAATACTTTTGAGTTCATTAAACTCTTTCTATAACTAAAAGGAGATGGATGTGAAGTTTCAAATATTGCCAAACTCTTAGATATTAATGGTTTTAATGAAATTGCATTGTTACCCATTAATAAATAAATTACATTAGGATTAGTTTCACTTAAATATTTAATTGCATTGTTTGTAAAGATTTCTCAGCCTTTGTTTGAATGAGAGAAACTTTTATTTTTTTCAACAGTTAAAATTGTGTTTAACAATAAAACATTTTGTTTTGCAATATCAGATAAATCATAATTAGTTCTATCTATATTAAAATCATTCTTTAATTCTTTAAAGATATTAGATAAAGATCTTGGTTTAACTTTTAGTTGGGTTGAAAAAGCTAATCCATCTGCCATATCTTCAGTTTGATATGGGTCTTGCCCAATTATTACTAAATTAGTTTCACTAACTGCAAAAAATGTAAAAGCTCTAAAAATATTTGAAGTTAAAGGATAGATTGTTTTGTTTTTATATTCTTGTTCTATAAAAGAATCCAAAGAGTGAAAATACTCTTTTTCAAATTCTTGTTCAAAAAATTCTTTTCAACTGTCTTTAACTTCAGAAATAAATTTGTTCAAATACATAAGTTCATTATATCTTAATAGAACATATAAAAAGAATGTGTATTTTCTTATTAGTAATAAAACAAAAATCACACCTAATAAATTTTACTTAGATGTGATTTAAAATTATTTAGTTAGTTGTTGTACTGCCATTAAAAATAGAAGCGAAAGAAGAAGGAACTTCTTTGCTTAATGTTAAAGAATGTAAATATTTTTCTTTTTCTTTGTTTATATTTTCTAAGTTAAAAGAAGAAGAACTTAATAAACTAGCAATTGAAACCACTGCAGTATTTACAGAAGAATTATCTAAAGTTGTTAGTGCTGGTGTATTACTAGTACCACTAGAACCACCATTACTTGAACTTGATGAACTTCCAGAAAAAGAGAAAGTAGGAGTCAGAGATGCCTTAGCTAAATTTTCTGTTCATGTAAATTCTTTCCCATCTTCTGATAAACCATCAATAGTTGTTGATTGAGATGAATCTGCTTCTTTTACTTTCGAAGTCTGATAAGTTAAATTAAGTTTTACATTACTATAATTTAAAACTAGATACATTGAATCTGTCATTACATAACTTGAATCTCAAGAACCAACTCTACTTACTTCACTTTTTATTTGGTCTACTGTAGCTAAATTTTGAGTAGGATTGTTTGAAGAAGAATTTCAATAACCTAATTTAACAGCTAATTGGAATGTTGAAGTAGATTCAAATGTAAGTGTAGAATCACTTTTTTTAAATTTTAATTTTGAATCTTTTGCAGGATAAATAGAATTGTTTGATGTTGTTCCACTGCTTCCACCATTTTGTGATGTTGTACTAGTTGTGAAATTCAAAGCAACTCCAACTACACCAAATTTTAAAGAACTTTTTCCCTTTGAAGTTGTGTTAGCTAAACTATAAATAAATTGATTCTCTATATCTGAAGCTGAACTAACATTTATGATTTCTTTCTTTCAATTATTGTTATTGCTATTAAAACCTAAATAATATAAATTAGATAAGTAGTTAATGTAATTAACCAAAGGAAACATAACACCTAATCATGAAGCTGCAGAATATGTGTTAGAAAAAGAAGAGTAATTATTTGTATCAGTAGCTTTTGCATACAAAGTAGATGTTGAACTATATCCAAAATTGTTGAAATAGAAATTTTTAAATGTCTTTTGTCTGTCAGTTACTTCAGTATCACCATCAGTTGGTGCATTTGACAACACTGGAGAATATACTCCATATTGAACAACTTGTTGTGCGGCACAAGAAGATAAAGTAACTGTTGTTAATGCAACAGTAGAACTTGCTAAAAATAATTTAATAAACTTTGGTTTCATTCTCTTCCTCATATATTTGAATTTGAAAACAACTAAGATAATTTTAAATATAAAATCTAAATATTAATTACAATATTGATAAATTTTAATGTTTATTATTTTTTTCAAAATAAGTATTAATAGTTTTATCAAAAATTAATTCACAAATTCCCGTTTGTCCATTTCTGTTTTTGGCTAATATAAACTCAACATGAACTTTACTCTTTAATTGTGACTCAAGATTTTTGTCATCTTCTGCTTCTTCTGGATTGTCATCAATATAACTTAAAAAACAAACCATATCAGCATCTTGTTCAATTGATCCAGATTCTCTTAAGTCTGATAACATTGGTCTTGCATTTGGACCACCTTTTCTTTCCTCAATTCTTCTTGATAATTGAGCAATTGAAATTATAGGAACATTGAATTGTCTGGCTAATTTTTTTAATGTTCTAGAAATTTCAGAAACTTCTTGTTGTCTATTAAAACCTCTTCTATTGCTATCAGATAATTTTAATAATTGAAGGTAGTCTAAAACAATAAGTTTTATTTCCATAGTATTAGATAATTGTTTAATTTTTGATTGCATATCTAATAACGTTAAATCACTTGAATCATCTACATAGATTGGAAGTTTTTTAAGTTCAGTTGAACTTACCATTATAGATAATTCTTCAGTTTGATTCAAATCTTTTCTCATAGGATTTATATGACTTAAATTCGTTAAAAGCCTTTGACAAATTTGGTCTTTACCCATTTCAATAGAAAACATTAAAACACATTGTGGTTTTTGTTTCTTCTCATTTTTTGAGTTCTCTTCATTTTTGAATTTAAGGTTTTTTGCAATATTAAGTAAAAAGTTTATTGCTAAAGTTGTTTTACCAATACCAGGTCTGGCAGCTAAAATTACTAAATCACCATTATGGAATCCATTAGTTAAGTTATCAATATTTGAATATCCAGTTCTTACGCCTTGAATATCATCACTTTGTTCTTTTATAAGTTCAAGTTTTTTATGGAACTCTTCTATTATTTCTTGAATACTAGAAATTTGCTTTCCTTTTTTTGAACCCGCAATATTAGAGAATTCTTTTTCTAACTCTCATAATTTTTCATTTGCATTAATTAAATCTAAATCAGTATTTTTTAATTCTTCAGCAAAAGAGTTAATACTTCTTTTAATAGAAGAATTTTTTATAATCTCAATATATTGTTCAAGGTTTTTAGAGTAAGTGTGAGAAGAAGATAAATCTAATAGGTATCTTTTATGATCTTTGAAGTGAATGCTTAAGTCACTGTCATTAGAAATGTAGTCTGCAATTGCAATGAAGTCTATTGGTTCATTGTTTTCTCTAAAATCTATAGCAATTTTAAAAATAATTCTATTTTCTGGCTTAATAAAATCTTTAGGAGAAAGATGTAAAAATATTTCATCAATATCTGCATCATTGTTTAAAACACAAGAAATTATAATATCTTCAATTTCAATAATATAACTTTGATCTACGTCATTATAAAGTAATTGATCAATCTTATTCATGTTTGAACCTCCTTTTTATTTTATCCAATTAAAAAAACAACTTACACAGTTGTTTTTCACTTTTTTTAAAAAATAACAAATTAATAGCAATTTAAATTATGCCTTAGGTCCTTGGAATGCTGGTCCTTGAGGTGCAGCATTTTCATTTACTGGAACTTGTCTATTTAAAATGTTTTGAATTGTTAAAGATATTTTGAATTTGCTAATTACTCATTGAGTAATTTTTTCTTCTAAAATAATATCTTTAATTTCATCAAACTTTTCATTATTGTTTAAAAATTCATTAATAGAATTGTTTGTAGTTTTGTAATATTGTTCTAAATATTTTTTAGCATCATCATCGCTAACTTCTAATTTATTATCTCTTGCTAAAACTTTAAAAATTAAACCTTTTTGAATTAACTTTCTTGCTAGATCTTCACATTGAGAATCATTTAAGTTTGTCATAGTTGTTTTTAATTTATCTCTAAATGAACCAACTTCTGTTTCATCATATGTAAATTCAAATAATTCAACTAAATATTTCATTACTTCATTAAAAGCATTTTCTTTAATGATGATGTGGTCAATTTGGTTTCTAATGAAATTGTCAGATGCATCTTTGTATACTGATCTAATTTTTTCAACATGTACATCTAACATTTTAGGATCTGCAAAAAGTTGTTCAATAACAAATTGTTTATTGTAATCGATACGAAATTTTTGTTTAGCAGTTGATTTAAAAGTAATCATAATTAATACCTTATTAATAATTTATTGTATATGTTTAATAGTATATAACTAAAGAGTAAAAAATTCTAAATAAATCCCTTAGTCAATCATTTATTTCTTATACTGAAATTTGAGTTAAAAACATAATTATTTTTTGTAATAACCATTATTAAGTTAACCATAAATTTAGAATTCTGTCATTACTTTATAAACTAGAAAACTTTTTATCTTTCATCTCTATAACTTTATTATTTACTAATCTTTTAATTCTAACAATAATTCTTTTTGCTATATGGGGATCTTTATTTTTACAACTTTTTAATATTTTCTCTTCATATTCTTTGAAATTTAAATTTGAATTAAAAAATGTTGCTTTATTAGTTGAAAGTCTATTATCTAAAATGTTTAAAAAAATATTTGAATAGAATCAATCAGTTGCAAATTCTGCTCCTAAATCATCAAAGAACAAAAAGTCTGCACGATTAATAGCTTGAATGATTTTTTCATATTTAGGATTATTCTTATCTGAAAAAGAATTTTTTAATGTTTCAACTAAATCAACCATACTAATTAAAGCTGCTGTTCTTTGTTTCTTTTTTTCAGTAATAATTTTGTTGCAAACCAATTTAAAAAAATGAGTTTTACCAACACCTTGAACTCCATAGGTGTAAATCCCATAATTTAAATCATTTCTATATATATCCATAAATTCTTTTAAGAAATTATTTTTAGAAATTGAGGTTTGAATGTTCTCATTTTTTAAAGATGGAAATTGTTTTAGTAATGCATATGAGTTGTATAAAAAATTCTTTTGGTTTTCTCTATATAAAACTTGTGTCTCTAGTTTTTTACAAATCCTATAATAAAAGACTAAAAAGTTAGTTTCTTTATCTCTATCAACTGCAAAATGATATCCATTAAATGGACAAACATCACTTGAAGATAATTTACACTCTTCTTCTTCATTAACTATTCTTTGAAGTTGAACTGCATTTAAACTAACATCAGTATCGGATAATTTTCCACAGTTTTTAAATAATTCATTATTTTTAATTCCATTCAAAAAACTTTTAGGAAAAGATACATTTTTTAAAGAATTTACATCTGAATTAATTCCTAACTCTTGATGTAAATTTTTTAAATCAGTATCTGTTATTTTTTCTATTTTAGACTTTTTGACTTCTCTCATAATATTACAGTTCCAAATCAATCATAAGAACTCTTTCTTCACCATCATCTATATTATTATTAAATTCATTAAATGATTCGTTATCTAAAGATATATCTTCATCTTTTTTCTTTTTAGATGAGTAAGTTCTCTTATTATATTTTCTTTCTTTTTTTGGTTCTTTAACTTCTTTTTTATCTCAATTAAACAAGAAATCATAAGCTTCATTTAAAGAACTAATATTTTCTAAGTTAAAAGATTTAGCCATTTTATATAAATATTTTTCATTTAGTTCATTGTGAGTTTTTCTAATTGAAAAATCAATCATAATATTAATTAAAGATTCAGAGATTAAATACTTATTTCTTAAAGTGTTAATAATTTTAAAATCTGTTTCAGTTAAATCTTCTAATGTTAAAGATGTTAAAAATTGTTCTGGTTTTAAATTTCTATAATTTTTAAAAACAATGTTTAAATCACTAATTGAAAATTTTTCAATAAATAATTTATTAGAATGGTTAATTTTAGTAATTGCTTGTAAATCAAGGACTGATTTATCTGCTAATTTTTCTAATTCCACTTGAATTAAATTTAAATTAATTTCAAAATCATTTTTATTTTTAATTAAAGAATTGTAAACACATTTCTCAATTTCTAAAAAAGATAAATTTTGTTCAGTATAGTAATATTCAATTTCTTTTTTAACATCATCACTAATAATGATGTGGAATTTACTAGTAGTTGATAGCTTTTGATATAGCATTTCAAAATTAAAAGTATTTTCTTTTTTAAAATTTTTACTTTCAAAATATTTTTTGGGATCAATTGAAATATCTGAAAGACTTTCAGTAAATTCAATTGCTCCATATTGAGCTACTAATTTATCAAACATATTTTTACCAATTTTTTCTTCTAAATTAGTTTTGTAATGTTTGTTTTCTATAAACTTATCAAATTTTAGAGGTTCAAATAATTCAAAATAAACCTTGTTATCACTTGTATAAGTTTTTAATAATTGAAGTGATTCTAAATTATTTCTTAAATCATTGAAGTCTGATTCTTTGATATTTAAGATACTTAAAATATCTCTTACTCTATTGATATAAAATTTAGTATTACTAAAATTTCTCAATTCTTCACACATAAAAATGTATAACTGAAAAGCTTCTTTATTTAAGAAAGGTGCATACAATTTAGACATTAAAAAAACATTGGGATTGAAATCTGATTTATAAATGTATTTATATTCAGAATCAATATAAAAAGACATAGGAAAAGACATAATTAGACCCCCTCAATTATTTATATAATTTTCAAAAATCTACTAAATATGTCTATCTATGTCTTAAAACATAAATATAAAACAAATTTAAGTACATCTCATATAAATTCCTAAAAGAAATTAAATACAAGATTACACATAAAGAAGTTTACTAAATATGAGTTAAAACCTTCAAAAAATCTTTTGCCTTTGACTCTAAATCGAACAGGTTTCCACAGTTTCCAACCAAAAAATCTGTATAAAAAACCCCTTCTTTTTGGGGGTTTTCTAAGTTTCCAACAGGTTTTGTTGAAAACTTTTCTATGTTTGAAAATTTTTTAAAATTATTTTTTTTATAATTTTTGTCTGAACTATCTACAACTACTACTTTATAGAATAAATCTTTAAAATATTCTTCAAAAAATAAGTAAGTTCCTAATTCAACAATAATTTGTCTATTTTCTTTTTTTAATTCAAATATTTTGTCATAAATAACTTTATTCATTAGTTTTTCTAATAAAAACTTTTTTTCTTGGTTATTTAAGATTAATTCTCTTAATTTTGGTCTATCAACACACTCATCATTTACATAATCAGTACCAAAATTATCTTTAATAATTTTATAACCAATATTACCCTTTAAATAAGAATTATGAACAAACTCATCTGCAACAAAGGTTTCACAACCCATTTGTTTCAAAAAGTTAACAAAAGTACTTTTACCACTCCCCATAAAACCTGTAACACAAATTAATTTAGACTGATTTATTTCTTCTTTTGGCATTTTAAACATAAATATGTTCCTCTACCATTTACCTTTATTTTTACGATTTTATTTTTACAGTTAACACAATCAAAATCTTTTTTAGTGTGAACTTTTAAAAATTTCTGAAATTCACCTTTTTGTTCTTTTTTAAAAAAATATGTAGCAATAGTTGTTCCTTTATTTTCTACAGCTTTAGCTAATATAATTCTTGAATTTTCAGCTATTTTTTTAAAATCATTATCTGTTAATTTATTTGCTATAGTTTCAGGATGGATACTTGAAGCAAACAATATTTCATCAGCATAAATATTACCAATACCTGAAACATTTTCTTGGTCTAATAATGTAGTTTTAATTGCTCTATTAGATTTTTTAATATTGTTTTTTAAGTATTTTCAGTCAAACTCTTCTTCTAATGGATCTAAACCTAGTTTTTTTATTTCTTTAGAGTCTAAATAGTTATTTTCATTATAGATAGTAAAGGTTCCAAATCTTCTAGTGTCATGGTATCTGATTTCATAATCATCCATCTCAATTTTTACCAGTACATGTTTTTTGTCATATGAAGAATCTGTCTTTTCAAAAAATAGCTTTCCTTCCATTCTTAAATGGACAACAAAAACTTTATCATTAGTTAAATGAAAAATTAGATATTTACCTTTTCTAGTAATATCTTTAATTTGTTCATTAATTATGTAATGAGTAAAATCTTCATAACTACAATTTTTAAAAATTTTAGGCATTATAGATTCAATATTAGTAATTGTTCTATTCAAACAACCTTGTTCTTTTAATGAATCTATAACACTTTGTACTTCTGGTAATTCTGGCACCTTATTCTCCTATGTATTTTTTAAAACCACTAAAATGATATTTATTTATTATATCTTTTATTTTTTCTTGGTCCATTCCTTTAAAAGCAAATTCATCAATTTTTTTATCATCAAAATAATTCACTAATATTGTTGCAAGTTTCTTACATTTTAAACCAATTTCTTTCCCAGCTAATAATTTAGTTTTTACACTATTAGATGTAATAAAATCTAAATTTTCATAAATTGATTCCAATGATTTATATTTTTGTAATAAATCAATTGCAGTTTTATTACCAAGACCTTTAATTCCTGGAAGGTTATCAGAACTGTCTCCACTAATTCCCTTATAATCTGGAATTTGTGCAGGTTGTAATCCATAAAATAAATTAGAGAAGTTTTCTTGAGTATAAGTTATTGTTTCATCAATTCCTTTTTTAAGTTGAATTACATTAGCTTTTTCATTAACCAATTGTAATAAGTCATTATCTGAAGAATAGATTTCGCAATACACATCATTATCAGTTAGTAATTTTGAAGCACTTCCTACAACATCATCTGCTTCAATACCAGAAACACAATAAACATTTAAACCAAAATATGACATGATTTCTTTAATTGGTTCAATTTGAGAAATTAAATGATCTGGAGTTTTTTTTCTAGTTCCCTTATAGTCTTCTAACTCTTCTTTTCTAAAATTCTTATCCTTATGGTCAAATGCAATCACAGCATAATCATAATTATTAGTTGTTAATAATTTAAAAATGATTAGCATCATAGTTTTAATAGCGTTAGTAGGTTCTAAATTATTTTTAATATAATAATCAACTTGATTGATTGTTCCATAATATGCTCTAAACATTAAAGAGTTTCCATCAATTAAGATAGCTTTCTTTTTCATAAATTAATTACTCCACTTCATCTAAAAATGTTAAGTTTGGTCCAAATGTAGTTCCTCTAAAAGTTCCTAAATATTTTTTAGAAAAATCTAAAGAATCAATATTGGAAATTAAGTGTGAACTAAAACTAATTACTTTCTTTTTATTATTAAAAATATCAACTAACATAAGACTTAACATGTCAGTATTTTTTTTAGTTTTTTTAATTTCATAAGATTTTATAAAAACTATACTTTTAAAAGTTCCATTAGTAATTGGTTCAGTAATTGGTTTAATATCAGGGTATTTATATAGAAGTTCATTTTTATCTGAGAAATTATTATTATCCTCATTTAAATCTAATCCTAATAGTTCAATTTCCTTTTTATTAAATGCTTCTTTTTCAGCATTTGTTTCCCCTTCAACATCTATTAATCTTGGTTCAAAAAGAAATGAACCATCATCTTTTAAATTACTAGCTGCATCAACAATAATAGGTAAATTTTCTAACATGTATTTTTTAGAAAGTTTAAAACCATCAAATGTACCTGCATTAATTAATGTTTCTAAAGTTGATATCCCAACTTTATTTGATGAAAGTTTTTTAATGGCTTCACAGAAATCACTAAATTTTTTATCTTTATTATTAGTTCTAATCTCAATAATTTTTTTAGAAGTTTCTACCCCTATTCCTTTAATAGAGTTTAGACCAAATAGAATTGTGTTCTTCTTATATAAACCAAAACTCTTGTTAGAAATATTAATGTCTGGTTTTCTAATATTAATATTAAGTCTTTTACATTCATTTACATATAAATCAATTTTGTTTTTATCATTTTCTGAGAATGTCATTAGAATGATCATAAATTCAATTGGATAGTAGTGTTTTAAATATGCCATTCAGTATCCAATTAATGAATATGCAACTGAGTGAGAATGGTTAAACCCATAATCTGCAAATGTATATATATAGTTATAGATTTGTTCTAATCGGTCTTGTGTATAGTCATTTTTTAAAGCATTTTCAAAAAACATTTTTTTGAAATTGTCTAACTCATGACCCTTTTTCTTAGAAATAATTCTTCTAAACATATCAGCTTCTGATAATGAGAAATTAGCAATTCTTCTTACTAAATTAATCACTTGTTCTTGATAAACAATAATCCCATGAGTTGGTTCTAAGATGTCTTTATTTTTAACGTCAATATATTCTACTTTTTCAAACCCTTCTCTTCTTCTTACAAATGGTTTAATGTTTTGCATTGGACCAGGTCTAAATAGAGCAGAACAAATTGAGATATCTTCTATACAAACTGGTTTTACTTGTTTTACTACAGAAGTCATTCCTTCAGATTCTAATTGGAAAATTCCTAATGTGTGTCCTTGTTGTAGATCTAAAAATACATTTTGATCTTCTAAATTTAATTTAGCTAAATTAATTTCAATACCATGATTCATTTTGATTAATTTACAAACATGGTTAATAGTAGATAAATTAGTTAAACCTAATAAATCCATTTTGATTAATCCTAAATCTTCTAGATAATCCATTGAATATTGAGTAGTAATTTCACCATTAACACTAGTTTGAATTGGAACAATATCTGTTAATACTTTTTGAGATAAAACTACCCCTGCTGCATGGATCCCAACCTGTCTAGGACAGCCCATAATTCCAATTGCTAAATCAAATAAATCTTTATATGATTTATATGCATCTTGTAATTTTTTAGTATTAATAGCATTTGCTAAATCTTCTTCTAAATCTTTTGTGATTGACTTACAAATTGAGTTAATAATTTTTAAATCAATATTTAAAATTCTTCCAATATCTCTTAAAGCCATTTTAGCTTTAATTTTTTGGAAAGTAATAATATGAGCAACATGGTCATATCCATATTTTTCAAATAAATATTCTACAACTTCATCACGTCTAATATCCATGATATCTATATCAATATCAGGCATAGTAATTCTTCCAGGATTTAAAAATCTTTCAAAAAGTAAGTTATATTTAATTGAATCAATTTCTGTAATTCCTAATAAGTAAGCAATTAAACTTCCAGCTGCAGATCCTCTTCCAGGTCCTATTAGAATTCCTTTATTTTTAGCATCATTAATAAAATCTTGAACTACTAAAAAATAATCATTAAATCCCATATCATCAATGATTTGTAATTCATATTCCATTCTTTCAATGTATGTATCTTTTGAATTTGAATCAATTTCCTTGTTAAAAATCTTTTCATTCAATCCATCCATACAGAATTTGTGTAATAAAGCTTTATCACTTAAATTTGATTCATTTGGGTATTTAATAATGTTGTTTTTTTCAAATTCAATTTCTAAATTAACTTCTTTAATTTCATTATTTAAGTTTTCAATTTGAACATCATTAAACAATGAAACAGATTCAGATTCAGTTAATAAAGATAAATCTTGCCCTTCTTCTAATTCATCAATTGATACTGTTCTATTGTTTTTAATAGCTTGTAAAGCATTAAAAACTCTCTTATCATTTTTATTAAAGTATCTTGCTTCATTAAATGCAATAGCATTTTTATCTTTTGGATTAATAGAATAAACTTTAGAATCTGTTTTGAAATCAAATGTTCCATTTTTATCTACAATGAATAAATCTGATAAATAATTTTCATAATTAAAATCATTATTAGTCATTAAAAAAGAAGATATTTTAACTAAATTTAAATATCCCTTTTTATTTTTGGCAAACAAAACAAAATCATATTTAGTATTTTCTATTAATTGTGAATTAATAGATAAACCAATTACAGGCATTAAGTTTTTATCTTTACATTTTAGATAAAACTCAATTACACCATAAAGGTTTGTGTCAGTTAAACAAACATATTTTTTTTCTTCATTAATAGCAAACTCTATGATTTGATCTAATGATAAAGATGAACTTAGTAAACTGTAATGTGAATAAGTGTTAAGATTTAGAACTAATGGAGTTAAATTATTTTTGTTTTTTTCTTTCATTAATAATAGCTAAAATAATTTCTTTTTCTCTTTGTTCTAGTCCTTCATATTCCATTTTGTATAACAATTCATTATAAGTAAGTTTTGAATATTTATTGTAAATTAAAGTATCTTCATTCTCTCTTTTTAAATCATCAATATTTATTAATGTTGTTTCATTAGTAAGATGACTATCCTTCATCTTTCTATTTATTTCTTCTTGTAATTTTTTATTTTCTTTATCTTTATTTTTTGATTTATTTCAAAACATATATATACCTTAACCAAATACTTTAAATAAATTATAAGTTACAATAAAAAGTTTTTTTAAGTAAATTATTGATACAAAAATAACATAAATTTATGGGTTTCACAATTGTATTTTCAGTAGATGAATAAAAAATGACACCATTAAAAAAATGATGTCATTAAATTAAAAATTTTATTCTTATCTTTTGATTTTTTTAATTTGATTAATTCTAGGAATTTTTTTATATTTATGTTTTTTAATAATGAACATTGTTAAAAAGATTCCAAGTGTTACTATTGTAATTCCAATTACTCCCATGAATGCATAGAAGATATATTTAGTAGAATCCATTGTATCTACTTTAAAACCATTAATGATAATAGTTTTAGTTTCAGTAGCACCAATTGATGAGTCAACACTATTAGATTGTTTTAAACTAATAATTACTGTTAATGTACCTTGAGATACATTTGGACTTATAGATTTATTAACAATTGTATAACCATCAAAAGAAAATAATTTATCTATATCTTCTTCGCTTACTTGGTCTGCATACATTTCTTTATTAATACCTGTATAACTTTGGTTTTCTAAATTAACAACATAAGTTGAAGATTGAGTTGTAATAACTTGTCCATTAGTTCCAATTCATTGGAAATTAGTATTTGCTTTATTGATAGTTCATCTAACACTAAAACTACTACTTCCAAGGATTGATTCAAATGCTGTTACAGCAGTTGAATCATATGTAAAGTATCCATCACCAGAAATAAATAATGTAGTTTGAGTACCTTCTTTAATTGAAATACTTAAATCTAAATATCCATCATTATCTGCAGTTGCTTGATTACTACAAGTAATTTCTAAACTAGTTTTATTATTAATGTTTGGAAAATTTAAATAACTTAATAGTTTTGAATCTGCTGGATTATTAACATATTCATTTCACAATTGAGATGGGTTTAAAGAACCACTGTATGTTGTCATTGATATGTTGTCTTTAAACTGAGAAGGAATATTTTTAAATGATGAAATAGTTTTACTATCAACTACTTTTTTAGAAGTTGTGCTTGGGAAAGTAGAATCTGTTCCTGTATAAGTTAAAGAAACAACTGCTGTTCCATTTAAATTATCTGGAGTGATATCAAATTGTCAGTCATTTGGATTAAGACTTCATTTATCTCCTAGTGTTACAAAATAATCTAAAAAATTAGCTTTTGTTAACTCACTTGGATAAATTAAAGATTTATCAAAAGTAGTAGGATCACTTGTAAAGTTTGAATCATATCCTGATACTGTTTTAAATCCATCATAAGTTTGACTAAAACTTCTAGTTACACCACTTGGAAAAGTTCCAGTAACATTAATTCTTACCGTTAATGAATAACCACTTGCTGAAGCTGATAAAGTAACCATGTTGCTTGTTATTGAAACTGTTTTACCAGTTGCATCTTTAATATCATAAGAAATGAAATTGTTAATAATATCTGTTGTTGTTATTTCATATGCATACTTGTTAGTTTTTAAAGAAACAATTTGATTTCATTTATTATTTTCTGTAGTATCACCAGTTAAACCCGTGATGAAATTAAATTTAAAATTTGATTGTGCATAAAAACCATCTATAGTTACTGCAATATGGAAAGTATAAGCAGATCCAGTTGCATATCAGTTTCTATAACTTACTGCATATTGGAAAGTTAAAACTCCATTTTGGTTATCATCAGTTCTACTAACAATTCCTACTGTCGGAGAAAAATCACCTCCTGTAAAAACAAGAGAAGAAGTAAGATTACTTGTACTGATTTGAGAAGGTAATTTTTGCAACTCTGAAGCATATGTATTTTTAAATCTTGTTACTGGATCACTATAAGATTTAAAAGCTAATGTATATGTTTGAATTTCAGTAGATGAAATAAAATACTTTGCTATTGGAGTTTTTCCATTTTCTAACACTATATAAGGATCTGGAACAGATAATGCTGAACTACTAATAATAGGAAATTCACGAACTATATTTGTGTATATGTAAGTACTACTGTTTCAGTTAGAATCTTGAATGAATTCAAGATTAGTGAAAGCTAAACTACTTGCATTTAAATCAACATATCCAGTTGCAACATGATTTTTAGATTTCTTATTAGAAATAAATAATCTTTTTGTGGCTGAATTATACATATACATTGCATATGCTTGTTCACCTTCAGTAACATCTAAAGTCTTATTTTTAGTGAAAGTTTTAGAAGATATATTGTATGTAAAAGTTACAACTGAACTTTTACCACCACCAAGCACTAAAAAGAAATTAATACTTGTAGAACTTGAATTTAAAGCTTGAGTTGGATATTTTCAGAAATCGTCATTTTGAATTGTTGAACTAGATGAATTACTTATATTAGTTGCATAACCTGAATCAATTGAAGTTAAATTATTAGAATTCAAAATTGGATTCATATAATCATCAACTGCAACTGTATAAAAAGTGTGGTATACAGAGCCAGTTACACTAGGTGTGGGAGCTGGTGTTACAGTATCATTACTAATAAAAGTAACAAAGTTTATTCCACCACTTCCAGTAGTATAAGAATATAAAGTATCTTCTGTGTTTTTTGATAAGCTTTTAGGAATAGTTAAAGATAATTCAGATACTCCTTTAGAAGTGCTAAATGTTAAATATTCACCATTCACATAATCAGTATATTTACCATCTTTAATACCAATTACATTATTAGAAGAATTTACAAATAATCTATTAATTCCATCTTTTACTTTAACAATATGGTTAATTGTATTATTAGTAGAAGCAATAGGATTAAACAAAGTTCCAGTAGCCATATTTACACCAACTGCAACTTGGTTTGTATAACTACTTGTACCTAATAAAACTACTAAAATATTTTCACTAGTTAAATAAACATAATTATTTACTCTAATATCACTTGTGTCTTGATTTGAATAATTTTGAGAATAAAAGTTAATTATTTCACTATTGTTTGCAAAAGTTAATTTTCAAACTAATACACCATCAAAAGTTGTTAAAGTTAAAGTTTTTTGTGAAGTTGTTCAACCAACTACACCATATGAAGAAGTAACAGGAGCTACAATATTTGAAGAAGCTAACAAATCATAACTTGTAAAATTATTTATATCTTCAGTAACAGTATTTCTAGTTGATGTATTTGAAGTAGCATTTAAACTTGAAGAAGTTTGTTCAACTAAACTATTACTATTGTTATTTATGTTTGCAGCAAAAAAACCTATTAAACCAATAGAAAATAGTGAAGTTGTAGCTAATAATAATTTTTTCTTATTTAATAAAGTGATATTTCTAAATTTTGTCTTCATACAATTAACCTATAACTATTACAAGATATATGATTTAGTTCTTTAAATAAAGATAAGTGTATATAACTATATAATTATACTTAACTAACAAGCTTAAAGCAAAAGCCCACCTTATTAAAGATGGACTTTTTATTTAAAATAAAAGACTAATAATTTTAAAAATTATCTTCTAATTTGTCTAACCTTCGAAATAGTTTTATATTTGTTTCTCTTAATTAAAAATAAAATTAAGAATGTCATTAAACAAATTGTAGTAATAGAAATAACACCAGCAAAAGCATACAAGATATATTTTGTAGAATCCATTGTGTCAACTTTAAAACCATTAATAATAATTGTTTTAGTTTGAGTAACACCAATAGATGAATCAACACTATTAGATTCTTTTAGGTTAATGATTACAGTAAGAGTTCCTTGAGAAACATTCGGGTTAACAGATTTATTAATGATTGTATAACCATCAAATGTGAACAACTTATCTATATCTTGTTCATTAACTTGGTCTGCATACATTTCTTTATTAATGCCTGTGTAGCTTTGGTTTTCTAAATTAACAACATATGTTGAAGATTGACTTGTAATAACTTGACCATTAGTTCCAATTCAATGAAAGTTATTGTTAACTTTATTAATTGTTCACTTAACTTTAAAAGTGTCTGATTCTAATATCTTTTTAAAAGCCTCAGTTGCTTTAGCATCATATGTAAAGTAACCGTCACCAGAAATAAATAATGTAGTTTGAGTTCCTTCTTTAATTTTGATATTTAAATCTAAATATCCATCATTATCTGCTGAAGAAGTATTAGAACAAGTTATTTCTAAATTAGTTTTATTATTGATATTAGGGAAATTTAAGTAACTTAATAACTTAGAATCACTTGGGTTATTTTGGTATTCAGTTCATAACTGAGTTGGAGTTAATGATCCACTATATTCAATCATAGAAACATTATCTTTAAATTGAGATGGGATGTTTTTGAATAAGTCTATTGTCTTATTATCAATAATTTTTTTGTTTGTTCCATTAGGAAAAGAAGTGTCAGTAGTTGATGTATATGTTAAAGTAACTGTTGCAGTTCCTTCTAAATTATTAGATGATATTTCAAAATCTCAATCATTTGGATTAACACTTCATTTATCACCAAGACTCACAAAATTTTCTAAGAATATAGTTTTGGTTAATTCACTTGGATAAATTAAACTTCTATCAAAAGTTGATGGATTTTCTACAAAACGATTATCATATCCTGATATTGTCTTAAAACCATCATAAGTGTGAGTAAAAGTTCTAGTAACTCCATTTGGAAAATTACCTGAAACACTAACTGTAACAGTAAGTGAATAACCACTAGTACTTGAACTCAATCTAATCATATTTTTGTCTATAGTAACTTGAGAACCAGATGAATCTTTAATGTTATAAGTTATAAAATGATTTATTATTTCATCCTGTGTTACATCATATGCATATTTATTTGTTTTTAATTCACCTATCTTATTTCACTTTTCATTTTCAGAAGTTGTACCAGTAAACCCAGTAATAAAACTAAATTGAAAGTTTGATTTTGCATAGAACCCTGTAATAGTTGCAGCAATATGAAAAGTATATGCAGAACTTGAGGCATATCAGTTTCTGTAACTTACAGAATATTTAAAAGTTAAAACACCATTCTGATCATCTGCACTTTTCTCAATAATTCCAATTTCAGCTGAAAAAGAAGCACCTGTGAATTGTAAAGAAGATTTCAAGTTTGCATCAGTAACTTGTGAAGGTAATTTTTGTAAATCATTTTTAAATTGTGATTTAAATCTTTCTACAGGATCATTATATGATTTAAAAGTTAAGTTATGAGTTTGGATATCACTTTGATTAATAAAATATTTTGCTGATGGAGTTTTACTCTTTTCCAAAACAATATAAGGGTCTGGATAAGATAATTGTGAGGTACTCATAATAGGAAATTCACGAATTAAATCAGAATAAACAAATGTATTTGTATCTCAATTAGAAGTAGAAAATTCCAAATTAACAAATTGTAAAGATGCACTTGCATTTACATTTAAATTTACATATCCTGTGGCTAAGTGAGTTTTTGATTTTTTATTAGAAATAAACAATCTTTTTGTCGATGAGTTATATAAGTACATTCCAAAGGCTTGCTCACCTTCAACTACATCTAAATTTTTTTCTTTTGTAATTGTTTTGTTATTAATGTTGTAGTTTAAAGTAACAACAGAACTTTTACCGCCACCTAAAACAAGAAAAAATTTAATCTCTTGAGCAGTATTAGATAAATACTGTGTAGGGTATTTCCAAAAATCATTATTATTAATATCAGCTGATGGGTTCGATATATTAGTTGCATTCCCCACATCCAATGTTACTGATGTTCCTGCTGTTTTTTCAATAGGATTCATAAAGTCATTAACAGCTACAGTATAAAAAGTTCTATAAACAGATCCAGCAGCTGCAGCTCTAGTAACAGGAGGTGTAGCACTAGAAGTATTGCTAATAAAAGTAACAAAATTAATTCCATTTACACCAGTTGCATAAGAATATAAACTGTCATTTTGATTTTTTGCTAAATTTCTGGGAATTGAAATAGGTAGTTGAGAAACTCCCTTTGCTTTACTAAAAGTTAAATATTCAGCACTAACATAATCATTGTACTTACCATCTTTAATACCAATAATGTTGTTAGATGAATTAACAAATAATCTATTTATTCCATCTTTAACCTTAACAATGTAATTAATAGATCCGTCTTTAGATGCAATGGGATTAAACAATGTTCCTGTAGACATATTAACACCAACAGCAACTTGATTTTTATATTGATCAGCTCCTAATAACATTACCAAAATATTTTCACTAGACAGATAAACATAATTGTTCACTTTAATATCTGACATAGATTGAGTTGGATATGCAGTTTTATAAAAAGTAGTAATTTCAGAATTATTAGCAAAAGTTAACTTTCAAACTAAGACACCATCAAATGTTGTTAATGTTAAAGTTTTATGAGAATTTGTTCAACCTACTACACCATAAGTGGTAATAACCGGTGCAACCAAATTTGTAGAAGCTAACAAATCATATTCACTAAACCCAGTTATATTTTCTGTAACTGCAGCTGTTGTAGAAGCATTTAAATTAGAATTAGTTTTCTCAATTTCATTTCTATCTTGGCTACTAATATTTGAAGAAAATATTGTAGCAAAACTTGCATATACTAAAGAAGTTGTAATAAGAGATAAAAATTTTTTATTCAATAATAAATTTTTAAATTTAGTTTTCATTTAATAAACCACTGCTATCAAACATACATGTAAAAACATGTTTCTAGTTATTAACTTAATTATACTTAACTAAAATTACAAAACAAAAACCCACCCTTTTAAGAAGTGAGTTTTATTGCACTTTTATTTTACTTAATTATTTCACCAAGTTTTAAAATTGTCTTTGGCATATTTCTTTTATGTTCTGAAATTTTGTGAAGATCTAAAATTCTATTTTTACTACTCTCACTAATAGGATTGTTTTCTAAAAAGTTATCAATTTCTAAATATGATACTTTTAAATCATCTTCATCTTTTTGATTTTCAAATAGTCCTGCACTTGGATCTTTATTAATAATTTGAGATGGGACTCCCAAAATTTTAGAACACTCTCTAACATCTGTTTTAGTCAAATTGGCTAAGGGAATAAAATCAGATCCTGAGTCTCCAAATTTAGTAAAGTATCCAGTATATAATTCATCAGCATTACTTGTTCCACAAACTAAGTAGTTATAAGTTTGAGCATAATAATATAAACATACCATTCTAAGTCTAGATTTAAGATTCATTAAAGCTAGTTTATTATCGGGTAAATCTTTAATAAAAGTATTAAACACTTGTTCAAGATTTTTATCAACAGAGTTTACTTTAAAATGAGAAATAACTAAATTAGCATCTTTTGTATCATTAACAGAATTAAAAATATCAAGTCTTACAGCTAAACTTCTGTCTTTAAAAAATTTACTAGCAATTGCACAAATTAAAGCAGAATCAATTCCACCAGAAACTCCATATACAAAACCATTTGATTTAGCTTCAGTTAGAGTTTGATTCATTCAATTAGCAATCTTATCAATAATCTTTATATAATCTTTTTTCATAATTTAGCTTTCCTAATTTATTTCAAACATAACATCTTGAATTCTAAAACTATCACCAATTTTAGCACCCTTATCTTTTAATGTTTGTTCAATTTCATCCATTTTAATTTTCTGCATAAACCTTGTTACATTTTCATCTGTGTTAAAAGGGATTCTATTAAATCAATATGCAATTCTTTTAGAAGATACAACTCAGATTCTATTTTCATCTTTTTCATATGTAACTATATCTTCTTGTTCTTTCTCAACTTTCACCAAAGAATAAGAATTAATTTTTTCTTCTAATTCTCTTTCTCACTGCTCTTTGTGTTTTTTATAATCTTTAAATATATCTTTTAACAATTCATTTGTATTTTCTTTAAAGAATCCACTAATTTGATAAACTTTTTTATTACTAATTTTCTTAAACTCTTTTAAGAAAAGATTAATGTTATCCTTAGAATCATTTTCATCAATTTTATTTAAAACAATAAAGATTTTTCTCTTTAAAATTTCTTTATTATATTTTTTTAATTCTTCAACTATTGTTAAATAATCTTTAAAAGGATTTTCAGTATCAATATTAGCTACTGAAATTAAATGAATTAAGAAATGACATCTTTCAATATGTTTTAAAAAATCTAATCCTAAACCACTTCCATTACTTGCATCTTCTATAATCCCTGGAATATCTGCAAACACTAAATGCTCATCTTCAAAATTAACAACACCTAAAGATGGTGATAATGTAGTAAACATATAATTAGCAGTTTTTAAATTTGTATTTGATAATGAATTTACCAATGTACTTTTACCAGCATTTGGTAGTCCAAGTAAACCAACATCTGCAATATACTTTAATTCAAACTGAGCTTCTATAGTTTCACCTAATTCACCATTTTCACAAAGGTTAGGAATTCTATTTTTACTAGATTTGAAGTAAGCATTTCCTTTACCTCCCATTCCGCCTTTACAAATTAAATATTTTTGACCAGTTACTAAAATATCTACTATTACTTCATTTGTAATTGAATTAGTGATGGTTGTACCAACAGGAACTTTAATATAGATATCATTACCATTTTTACCAGTGGCTAATTTTGTTTTTCCATTTTCACCATCTTCTGCTTCAATTTTTTTCTTATATCTTAAATCAATTAATGAATTTAAATTATGGTCTCCAATGATGTAAACATCTCCGCCTTTTCCACCATCTCCACCTCAAGGACCACCTTCAGGATAATGAGCTTCTTTTCTTCAAGAAATTACACCATTCCCACCATTACCAGCCCTTAAAAAAAGAGTACATTTATCTATTAACATTTTTTACACCCAAAATTAACTATTATATTTTATATTTCTATGTATGTTTTTTCTTTAGATTTTCTTTTTTTTGATTCTGTAAATAATTCATTTTCTTCTTTAATTTTTTCAACTTCTTCATAATCTTTTTTTATATCCTCATAGATATAACTTGCATCATTAGAGTTTAATAAAATGAAGTTAGACAATTTAATAGCAATTACAAAAAAGATTATTGAAGAAACCATAACTACAACTAATCTTGCTAGTACAATTCAGTTTTTATTAGCTGAAGTATATGGAATGAATCCTGAAACAACTAACATAATTCCAAAGACTGAGGGAAAGGTTAAAAATGGAATTATGTCATAATTAATTACTTTAAAAAGATATTTTAGAACCACAAAAAAGATTACTACAAAACCTAATAATCCAAACAATATTCAAACAACATTTAAATCACATCACCCATTAATCAATTCAGTTGTATCAGCATCAGATTTTGGTTCAGAAAATCAATTTAAACCCAAAACATTTGGATCACAAAATAAAATTCAATAAATTAAAAATAATAATATAAAACCAATAAAACTAAAAGTTTTAATTCAACTAGATGTTTTTCTTTCTTTTATACTTGATTTAAATTTAGAGAATTCCATTTTAACCAACTTTTTACATTTAATATTAAATATATTAATTTTAAAATGATATATTATTTTTATATATAAGAATTAATGGAATCTAATCATATGTCATTTAATTTAATTACCCAATTAGCAAGTGAAGCAGTAACTGAAGTCACACCAGCTGCAACTGATACTGGTTCTACAACTACAGTTTCTTTACCAACTTACTTAATAGTTTTAATTTGTATTTTAGTAGCTGTTGCCATTATTGCTTGTGTTTACAAAATATTCGCTTACAGAAGAGCAAGTATTGCAGCAAAAAAAATAGATTATTTAGTAGAAGATTTAATTTATAAATCTGAGTTCATTATGCCTTCAATTGAAGTTATTAAAAACTTAACTTCTTATAGCAATTGAACTGAATTTATTAAAAATCAAGAAAAAGCTAAATCTTCTAAAGGTAATTCACAAGAGAGTGAAAAGAAAGAAATAAACAATTCTAAAAAGATTCAGCATGAAGAAGTTGCTAGTGAACTAATTAAGAGTAAAACTGAAAAAGACAATAAACCCAAAAATAAAAAATCTAAGTAAATCAAATTATAAATATAAAAAATATCTAAGTTAGTAAACTGACTTAGATATTTTCATCATCTTCTGATTCATCAAGGATTTCTTTAGCTCTCTTCTCTTCCTCTCATTCATCAAGAATTTTCTTGGCTTTCTCGCTTAATTCAATTGTAGGATTTGGAGGTTTAGGTTCAACAAATTCAAAGGGAACATTGCAAGTTCCACATATTGCATCTGTGTCTCTTTTTCCTTTAATAACTACACCACATTCATTACAAACAAAGTTGAAAATTGTTCTTTCTTTTTTAGGTGTTTCATATTTAATTGTTTCAAATTGTTGAAAGGGATATGGATTATTTTTTAAAAAATCATTAAAAACTTTAAGTAGCTGTTCATTTGCTTTACCAAAAGATCAGCCTAATTTTTTATCCTTATATTGAATAATATATCCTCTGCTTTCACCTATTTTTCTAAATGCTTCTCTATGGAATTGAGTTCTTGATGTATCATCAATCATTTTTACTTTTGCTTCAAAATGAATCATTTCATGTATTAAAACTTCTAGCTGATCAATTACATTTGAATCATTAATTCAATCTACAACAAGAGTAATTAAGGGTTCTGAATTATTATTGACTTTAAATCTATGAGCTGAAAAATATCCACGGAATCTAGCTATAGGTTTTTGTAATTGAATTAACAAAACCATATTAGGTAATATATTATCAAATACATGTGTATTGAAATACTTAAAGGCCTTAGTGAAAAAAACATATAAAGGTTCTAATATGTTTGAACCATTCTTAGGTTTATCTCTATTTTCTCAATCTTGATTCATAAATTATTACCTCCATTTTTTATTAATTTGTTTTAAGTTACTTATTGGAACAAAAAAGATATTGATTCAATCAATATCTTTAATTTAAAACTATTGTTCTAATGGTTTTCAATCAACTGCAGGTAATGCAGCAAATTCTTTAGCTTTTAATCTAATAACAGAATCAAATTCATTAATTCTTTCAACTGGTGTTTTATTAGCATTTTCTGGGATTTTAGTTCCATCAACTAAAATTGGTGTAACAACTTTAGTTCCCATAAATTCAAAAGTACCTTTTAAATTTTCTGTATGGTTACCTCAAGGATATCATCCAAGTGGAGCACCTTGTGTAGTTAGTAATTGAACACTCAAGTGATTTAATAATCCAATTGCATCACCTTTTTTACTATATTTATAAGAAAAGGTTTTGTTAGCAACTAATACATGATCTAAATAATTTTTAGCAGTTGCTGAAATATTAAAATTGGTCATTGGACAAGAAAAAATCACTTTGTGAACTGATTTTAATTGATCGATATAGAAATCTGAATCTTCTTGATTGAAGAAGTTTTTTAAGTTACTCCCATTTAATGTTTTTTGAGCCATTGGAACTTCATTTAAATCCAATGTAATAACTTCATCATTTGGATTAGATTCTAAGTAGTATTTAACAAATCTATTTGTTAACTCTTCAGAAAAAGAAATTGATTTATCAACCATTGATGCTTTTATAACTAGTAATTTTGCCATTTTAATTCCCCCTATTTTTTTAACAGTTATATAAATCTATTTAAAATAATAGATTTAATTTAAATGATATTACTTATTTAACAATATT
The DNA here is from genome assembly GCF_000011225.1 of Malacoplasma penetrans HF-2. Lineage (NCBI taxonomy): Bacteria > Bacillati > Mycoplasmatota > Mycoplasmoidales > Mycoplasmoidaceae > Malacoplasma > Malacoplasma penetrans. Next base: position 237,364 of record NC_004432.1, on the reverse strand, counting down.
GGTAAATCAATTTAAAAAATTGTAAATATCTTATTAATAATGCTTTTACAGTTTGGTTTAAACATGAAAATAATTAAGTATTTAATTAGAAAATCTAATCACTATTCTTTAATTTCCATTTTCTCAAAGATTTTAACAATGTTAGCTTCATTAATATTTTTAGATTCTAATTTTTTATAAATTTTTCCTTCTTTTAGAAAAATTAATTTATTACATATTTCAGATATTTCTTTAACATTATGTGAAACTAAAATTAGTGTTGATTCAGTAGTTTGAAAAAAATTTCTTATTTTAATACTTGTTTCTAAGTCAATATTTGAAGAAAACTCATCCAATATTAAAATTTTTGGCCTATATAAAAGAACAGATAAAAGATTTAATTTTTGTTTTTCACCGCCAGATAATTTTTTATAATACTTTTCGAATAATTCATCTATATCTAATATCTCTCTAATTTTGATATCATATTGCTCATCATATAAATTGTTGTCAATTAAATCTTTTTTAATAGTTTTATAGATATCTTTTACTTTAAAAACAAAGGGAAATTTAAACTCCTGAGCTAGATACCCTAAATCTCTAAGTCTATTATTGATTGATTCTGAAAACTCAATAAACCCAGAATCTTGTTTAGTTTTACCAATTATTGTGTTTAATAGTGTTGTCTTACCAACACCATTTTTACCCAATATTCCAACCCTATCACCCTTATAAATATCAAAAGATAAATTATCAAAAATAACTTTTTTAACCTTTTTAGTTTTGTATGTTTTATTTAAATCTTTAATTGATATAAGTTTTTCCATATGCAGTCCTTATTTAACTTTACACATTCTTGTATTTAATGAAATTGATAAACAAGTAGCAGAAACAAATATAGGTACAAAAATATTTAAATAAAGATCATAGTTTTTAAATAACACTAATGTCCCTTGCTCAATAATATTACTGTTTTGATCAAAACCATATTTGATTACTTCAAATTGCTTTCCAAAACTAAAAATATTTATATTGTGAATGTTATTAATAATATTTGTTCCTACACCCATATTCATAGAAATAGTAAATAAGCTATTAATATATCTAAATGGAGAAAAATAAGAAATTACATTTAAAGCATGATTATTAATAATTACACTAAGGGGAATAATATATCCCGAGAAAAACATACAGAACATTGAAAGAAGATAGCAAATAATTTGACTATAAATAGGGTTACTAAAAAAAGTGTAAAATAATGAAACAATAGACAAAGAAATAAAAATAGCTAATATTGTACTAAAAATCATTGATCCCCAATCTGTGTATTCGAAAAAATTAATTGGAAAAGTTTTTTTATCAAAAGAAACAAAATATAAAAGTAGTAAGTTTCAAAAATTGCTTAAAAAAACTATGGGATAAAAATAGATAAAAGGAACGCTATTTGCATAGAGTGGTTTTTTAGAAAAAACAAAAAACTTTTCTATTATAGAATTTTTCTTCAAATCTATAACAATAGTTGGTAAAAGTCAAAAGGGGAGAAAAAGGAGTGAAGATGTAGTTACACTTGGCAAAACAATATTTGCATAATCATGATTTATGTATAATATTCCAATTGAATAAATAGGTGTAGCTAAAAAACAAATAATAAGAGCAATTCAAATTTTTAAAAAATAGATATTTAAAAATTTATAAAGAATTTTATATTCTCTTACATATTTACAAAAATTATTTTTTAAATTTACAGTTCTGTTTTTAAGGTTGTCCATAATTAGCCTTTAAGAGATTCAAAAATATTGATTAGTTTAGTTTTCTAATATCTAACTCAAAATAAATTACAAGATTTATTAATGTCACTTCTTTAATTTCACAAATAAAATAGCATCTATTGAAACACATTAAAAAACAATAGTATTTTAGTTGGTTCACTAATGTTATTAAGATTTAATTTATATAAATTAAACAAAGTTACATTCTTTTAAAATTTATATTTACTTAACTAAAAATAGGTAAAGTGCCTAATATTCAAAAAACTATTAATAGTGTTGGGGTTTAAAATAATAATAAATAGATATTTCATATCAAAAAAATAATTAATACTAATTTTATGTTAAGTTATCTCTTTATTTCTAATCATGCTAAATAAACAAATTCATCATATTTTCAGCATTTAATAATTTGAAAAAAATTGCATTATTTTAATTTAATAAACCCCAATAACATTTAAATTAATGAATCAGAATTATGAAATAATATGTTTTTTTATAAAGGCAAGCCTATTAATAAAATTGCAATAGTTTCAAAGAATTTGAAATGTTACTTTAATTTATTTACATCAAGTTATTTATTTAATTTTCAAATAAAGAATAAAAAAATGTCTTAATTAACTTAAGACATTTTTACATTAATAATATTTATTAACCTAATTTACTGTATTCTTCATCAGTTACTTTTTCAAATCATTCATTTGAAGTTTCAGTACCTGGTACTTCTACAACTATATGAGAGAATCAAGAATCTTTTTTTGCTCCATGTCAGTGCTTCACATTAGCTGGAACAGTAATTACATCTCCAACCTTTAAACTAACTGCTGGTTTATTTCACTCTTGGAATCATCCTTCACCATCTACACAAACCAATATTTGACCACCACCAGTTTTAGCTTTATGCATGTGTCAGTTATTTCTACAACCTGGTTCAAAAGTTACATTTACTAAGAAAACACTTTCTGGTTTAGTTAATGGGTTTAAAAATGATCTACCAGAAAAATATTGAGGATATCTGTTATTTGGAACACCTAATCCAAACCCACCTCCATGTGAATTTAAATCTTCTTTATCATCTGCATAAACTTCTTTAATTAAACTAAAAGCACTTCAAGCTTTTGGTCATCCACTATAAAATGCTAATTGAGTAACAATCTCAATTGCCTCTTGTTTAGTAATTCCGTTTTCTTTACCAATAATAAAATGAGATTTTAGTTGTGGAAATAAACCTTGACTCATTAAAGAAGCAATTGTAATCATGCTCCTATTTTTTAATGATAATTGGCTTTCCCTAGATCATACTTGTCCAAATAATACATCATCATTTAATGCTGCAAATTCAGGTGCTAATTCACCTAAAAGATCTCTTCCTGCTGTTTGTTTTTTCATAATCATTCTCCTTAACTAAAAATTATTTTAAAACAAAACTATCTTTATAAAATAAACATTTATAAAAATAAAATAGATATTTAGCTCAAACTAAATATCTATTTAATCTTTGGTAAAAAGAAATCATCCATATTACATTTTTCTAATTCCAATAAATATATTTTTTTATCTAATCCACCTGCATATCCAGTTAAGTTTCCTTTACAACCTACAACCCTATGACAAGGGATAATTATAGTAAGCGGATTGTGTCCAACTGCTCCACCAACAGCTTGGGCAGACATTTTTTTAATTCCTTTCGAATTAGCAATTTCTTTAGCTATGTCATTATAAGTAATGGTTTTACCATAAGGAATCTTAGATAATATGTTTCAAACTTCAATTTGAAAAGCAGAACCTTGGGGATTGATTTCTAAATCTTTTGGATTTGGATTTAAACCTTTAAAATATTTGTCTAATCACTTTTTTGTTTTTATTAAAATTTCTATATCATTGTTTACAACAATATCATTTTTATATTTAGAAAAGAAATGCTTTTGTCCTTCAATTCATAAACCTATTAATTTGTTGTCACTACAAGCTATAGAAATTTCACCTAATGGAGACTTGTAAATTGATGTATAAATCATTTGTATTCTCCTTATTGAGATTATTATAAATTATTAATTGTCTCAAAATGGTTCAGTAATGATTTCAATTTTTAAATCATTTGCTTTTTTTAGTTTTGAATCACCTGCATTTTCACCAACTACTAAATAGTCTGTTTTTTTAGAAACACTATCTGAAACTTTTGCATTAAAAACACTTTCAATATAGTTTTTAATTTCATTTCTAGATTTATTAAATGAACCTGTAATTACAAATGTTTTATTCATATATTTTTGATGTTCATTTTTTACAACAACATCATTAAACTCATTTATATAGTTAAAGTTAATTCCTACTTTTTTAGCTCTTCATAATAAATCTTGATTCTTAGGATCAGAAAATCAGTTAACCAATGATTCACTCATTTTTTCACCAGTATCTGGAACTTGTTCAATTTCTTCTCTTGTAGCCATTGCTAATTCTTCAATAGATTTAAATCTTTTAGATAAAGCTTTAGCTGCTCTTAAACCAACATACTTAATTCCTAATCCAGTTAAGAATTTTTCCATAGAATTACTTTTAGATTTTTCAATAGCTTCAATGATGTTAGTAAATGATTTATCTTTAAATAAAGATCTTTCAAATTCTGTTTTTGTACCATCATCATTTTTTCTATAAAACTTTTGTTTAGTGGCAATTAAAATTTCTTTTTTATGTGCAAGCTCATATAAATCAATTGCATCATTAATAATTTTGTTTCTAAATAGTTGACTAATGATAGAGATAGATAATCCTTCAATATTCATAGCATCTCTTGATGAGAAGTATTCAATTTGTTGAATTTGTTTTTCAACACAATTTTCATTCAAACAATATAAATCAACTTCTTGTTCTTTTTTAACTAGTTTTGAATCACAACTTGGACAATTTGTAGGTTCAGGAAAAACCACTTGTGAACCATCTCTTTTTTCTTTAATTGATCTAATAATCTTAGGAATAATTTCACCAGCTTTATAGATCTCTACAATATCATTAAGCATAATTTCATGATCTTTAATATAGTCATAGTTATGAAGAGTGGCTTTTTTAACTTGAGATCCTTCTAATAAAATTTCATCTAAATTTGCAATATAGTTAATTCTTCCAGTTCTACCGACTGTTACATCAATAGAATTAAGTTTAGTTTGTTTAACAACTGCAGGAAATTTATAAGCAATTGCTCATTTGGGGAATTTAGAAGTATAACCTATTTCTTCATAGTGATTAAAGTCATTTACTTTAATAACAATTCCATCAATATCATATTTAAATTGATCTCTAGTATCTGTAAGTTCTGAAATTCTTTCAATTACTCCTTGAATATTATTACAGTGTCTTATCTCTCTAGAGATTGGAATTAGTTGTTTATCCAATCAACTTAATACATCATATTGCTTAGCAATTTTTAATTCAGTTGCTTTTGGAACATAATAAAAAAGTGCACTTAAATTTCTTTTAGCAGTAATATTTGAATCTAGGTTTCTTAAAGATCCAGATGCTGCATTTCTAGCATTAGCAAATTTTTTAGTTAGATTTGGATCACTATTTATTTTTTCAAAATCTTTTTTAGTTAAAAAAACTTCTCCTCTAATTTCTAAATCTTTATCATACTCAATATTCAAAGGAAGTGATTTTATTGTTTTAATGTTTTGAGTAACATCTTCTCCAATTTCGCCATCACCTCTAGTAACTGCTTGAATTAAATTACCATCTTTATATTTAACCGAAATACTTAATCCATCAATTTTAGGTTCTACAACATAACTAAAATCTGATGATCCAATAGCTTTTTTAATATCATTATCAAATTTAAGCAAATCTTCTTCATCAAAGGCATTAGATAATGACATCATTGGAATCTCATGTTTTACTTTATTAAATTTTTCAGAAATATATCCACCAACTTTTTTAGAAGGTGAATTTGGTGAATCAAATTCTGGATATTGTGTTTCTAACTGAATTAACTCCTTTAAACACATATCGTATTCATAATCACTTACAGATGGATTTTCTAAACCATAATATTCATAATTGTATTGGTTTAAGTTTTTTCTTAAGTTTTGAATTCTATTTAATATCTCTTTATTATTACTCATATCAAGATAATATATTATCAACTTATTGTGTAAAATTACAAACAAAAACTGAGATAGTAAAAAAACTAATTAATGTACTATATAAAGCAAATTTAAAATAATCATTTTCTACTAATTGACCAATAATGTTACTAACTATATAAATTGGTTTTTTAATAGTTCAAAAAACTTTTTTTAATCTATTGTTTTTATAATTAATAGATAAAGTTTCTAAATTGATTTTATTAATAAATTTAAAGTCTAGTTTAATGAATTCTACCTTTTTAAACAAACCACTCACATATCCAAATACAAATAGTAAAAGTAGTTTAAATACTAAATCAAAACTATATGTGCCATTTGGAGATAGCAAGTAAGAAAAAGTTTTTATTTCATATAAAAAGAATGGACTAAAAATAAAAAAATAAGAAAATGAGAAATGGTTTAAGTTCATTTTATTAGTATTTGTTTTTTTAGACATTTTTCAAATTTGTGTAAAAGAAATTAAAAACACTATTACATAAAATGATGCAAACCCATAATTAGTAAAATCTTTTGTTAGTACTGAAGCATTATAGTTAATTACATTTGTTAAAAATTTGAATAAGTTAATTTCATCAAAAAACAAGTTAACTTCTTCTGGTCTAAATAGTTTAGAAAAAATATTCACAAATGCAGCTATTAACAAAGCTAGAAAAACAGTAAAATAAATAAACTTAAAATATCTATTTGTTCTTATAGATGTTTTTTGAATAAATGGTCAATAAGTAGTTTTGGCATTATTCTTTTTTAATATATAAAAGATTGAAAACAAAATAATAGTAGCTGCTAATACTAAAGAGAAAATAATAATAGAACCAGTATTTGCTAACGAGTATTGAGAGAGTGTAAAAATACAAACACAGCCAATCATAAAAATAGAGGATTCAATTAAAGCATCTGCTCCAAAATTAATTTTTTTCAAACATATAAAAATAATAGTTAATGCATAAATAAAGATAGAAATAATTATATAGTTAGCATTAATAAAAACTAATAATAGAGAAGCCATAGAAAGAATAAAAAAATATGGTTCTCTTTCTAGATTGATATCTTTTTTTAAAAAAACATTAATCCCATAAAAGAATATTAAAAAGGCAAAACTATCTGTTAATAATTTTTCATAAAAACTATTGCTTGCTAAATTTGTTTTATCAACATTAAAAATAAAAAATCCTAATAAAAAGGAAACAAACAATAAGCTGATAATATCTTTAATGTTTTTAAAACTTTTGATTGAATAAAACTCAGTAACTAAAACACTTCCAAAAATAGATACAATCATTGGAAACATATATCTTTGGAAAAGATTAAAGTCAGTTGTAGTTATTTTTGATTTTTCAAAAAACTGTAGCAACTGTCCATATGTGATTGAAAAAGAATTAACTGTAGGAATTGATCAAACATCATTAACTGTAGGACTATTTAATAAACCAAATTCAACTCTATGAAAAAATAAATAGTAACAAAAACAAATAGTAATCAGAGATATTAAAAATGAACTAAATACTTTATAGTTAAATGAAAAAGAAATAAAAAAACTCTTATAAGAAAAAAGATATGTTATTACCAATAAAATCTGAATAGATAAAACTGTATAAACATAATATTGTTTAAGATCATCTATCAAGATAAAAGGAACATATGCTAAAGCATAAATAATATAGTAGATTATTAACCCAGCAAAAAAAGATAAATTAGGAGACAAAGAAAAATAGTTTCTTTGAATCATTTTCCCAATTGCAAAAGAATTAAAGAAAATTAAAAATGTTACAAAAATAGAAGCATAAGTTAACATAGTTAAATTTTATAATGTTTATTCTCTTAATAAAATAAAAAAACTTGTTTCACTATTAGTAAAACAAGTTTAATTAGATTTATAAATTTAGATTGTGTAATTCTAAATTATCATCTTCTTTTTCTGTTATCAAAGTATTCATATGAGTTTTCTAATACTTCATTAACATTTTTGTAATATAAAAATCCTGTAATTGCAATAACAATGTAAGCAGCTACAGTAATTAGTCCAGTTGCAATTCCACCAAGACTATTGTTGTAATATACATGAACTAATTTAGAAATAAATGCTGAATTTACATTTACATTATTTGCAACTGCATCAAGAATTTTAGCTACTTCTGGACTTTTAGGAGTTGCTGCTTTTCCACCAACTACCATTCAAGAGCCATTAACTGCTACAAATAATAAGTAAACTGAAAGTGCTGAAACTAATACAAATGTGATTAATCAGAAGAAGTAAGTTTTAACACTATTTCTTCTTAATCATCCGTGTCTATTAAAAATCATTAATAAATATAATATTAAGTAAAGTGCTCCAGCTACAATACCAGCAATTGAACCAAATACAAATGAAACACCAACAATATCAGCAAAGTAGTAGTTATTCATTGTAGTAATTTGACTATTAGGTAGTGCAGCAATTAAAGTGTAACCTAATCCTGCAACTAGTAACCCTAAACAACTAATGATTAAAAAAAGTTGAGATAGTCTTTTAAAAAGTTGGAAAATAAATCTTGAACTTCCTTTTGGGTCTTTTCTATATTTTTTTCTATATGATGATCCACCATTCCCATAACTTGGTTCTCAGTCATTTGGAGATCTTCTTGAAGGATGACCACCTCTTCTATCACGAGGAGGCATTGGTCTATCTTCGTCATAATATTTAGAATCTCGGTAAAAATTATAATTTTCGGATTCTAAATAATAATTATTTAAGTGTTTATTCATTTCATTTCCCCATTTTGTTTTATTGATTAACAATATAATTATATAACTTTCATAATTTAAAACAAATTAGCTCTAATTTGTTTGAGTTGAAAGTGTAGAAAATATTTTAAAGCAAAAAGGCTTAAATTTAAACATTAAATATAATTTATTTTCTAACCACAAATGGATAAATAAATCTAATTTAGTAAAAAAATAAATATTTAAATAATATTAATATTACTATTTATTAGGGTGTAAAAACTAATTTACATTAACCAAATTTAAATTAAGAATTAAATAAATCAATTTCTAGGAAAAATATGACATTCTCTCAAAATGTAAAAGAAGAGCTATGTAGAAATGAATATGATGATGTTCAAAAAAAATCTATCCTATGTGCCTTCTTTAAAAATAATCCAAATTTAAAGATATCAGATTCTTCTTTAGAAATTGATATCAAAAGTAAAAGTTCACTAACTATAAGATTTATCCTAAATCTTTTAGATTTTTTATATAAGGATAATGACCTTATTGAATATAAAAGAGAAAGAAGTAAGAATGATTTAAAATTCTTTCATTTTTCTTTCTCTAAAGGTTTAGATATTTTATTAGAGGATTTACACTTAAATAAAGATCCATATAAATGATTAGTAGAAACAAAAACAAGAAGTTGTTTTTTAATTGGTTTATTTTTATATGGCGGAAGCATTAATAGTCCAAATAGTAGTAACTATCATTTTGAAATTAAAATTCATAATACTGAAATACTAAAGATTGTTGAAAAGATATTTAGTAGTATCAATATTCCATTATTAGTATTAAATAGAAATAATACTTATATTGTTTATATTAAAAAATCAGAATCAATCTCTGATATTTTAAAACTGCTTGGTGCAACTGAAAGTATGTTTGAATATGAAGAGAAAAGAATATCAAGAGATTATACTAACCAAATGAGTAGATTAAATAATCTTGATATGTCTAATTTAAAAAAGACAATTGAAGCTAGTCACATTCAATTACAAAATATTGAATATGTAAAAAATAATAATTTATTTAATCAATTGACTGATAAAGAAAAAATATATTGTGAGCTAAGAGAAAGTTTCCCTGATTCTTCTCTTCATGATTTAGTAGATTTGTATAAAGAAAAATATAATATTGAAATTACTAGGGGTGGAATTAACCATATTATTAGAAAGATAAAAAGATTATCTGAGTAAGAGAGGTTGAGAAAGTAAAAAAAGAATAGAGCTTATTAAAGTCTATCTTTTTTAATTGAATGTAAAATTATTTAAATAAATTATTATTCTTTCTTAATATAAAAAACTTTTTATTAATATATCAAATATACAAATTTATGATTTGGCTAAAATATTTACCTAGTACATTACTATCTTTTATAGATAAACAATTTTATTTGATTGTTTTAGTTAAGTAAAATTTATTACTGCTTTAACAAAGCATCTCTTGCTCTATTTAAATAATCATTAGTGTATTCTTTTGTGTTCTCTAAAATATTTTTGCAAGAAACTAAATAAACAAATTCTTTAATGGTATAAGGCGCAATATACACTTTTCTTTTTTTTATCAAAAAATTAATTAATTGGTTTTCAAAAAAAGTCTGAGTGTCTTGATGTATAATAGGTGCTACAAATGTTAAATAAGTTTCTTGATTTTTTTCTTCTAAATGACGAATAATATTGGAAGTTTCATTATTTAATTGTTGGAATTTATTTTTTATTAAAGTCACTTCTATATTCCAATAGATATCATCATTAACAACTTCTATATCTGCTTTGTTTCCTGGTGCCTGAGATATTGGCAACCCAAAAGAATCTGCTTTATAATTTGGAATAATATTAAATTTATCTCCAAAACTAATTTGTAGAATTAAAGAAATATAAAATTCAAGTTTTATAGGTTCTGGAATGTATTTAAATATAGGTATTTTTTTGTCATTTCCAATATCATCCAATAAATCTGTAACAATTTCTTTTGTTAGTGAATAGGTTGATATAAGTTTTTTTAACTTTATAGAATAATCTCTATTAGATACTCCAATTTCAATTTGTCTGGTTCTTAGCAATTGGGAGCTTGCATAAATTTTATATTTTTCATAATAAAGTCTTTTATTGCTTTTCTCTTCTTCATTAAACTTATGATCATATTCAAAAAGTTTCTTAATTTTTTCAATATTTTCTTCATTTATTTGTATTATTACTTTTCCAACAAATTTAATTGTAATAAAACCAGTTATTCTTAATATTCTTAAAACCACATCAGGATAATCTGTACAAACTGTTCCATACTTAGTTGTAATTTGATAATTTTCTTTAAGATATTTATAAGTAGATTCTAAATCTTTAGCTTTAAATGAATTTAATTCATTTAAATAATTTTCAGAACTCCCATCTTTATTGAATAATGAGAGTATAAATTGTTCATAAGTAATTCCTTTCCCTTCAGCTCATCTTTCAATTAAAATTTTTGTGATAAATTTAAAATAATTGTAGTCATTTGAAACATTTCTATAAGGTGATCTTCTATTATATATAGTTGCTTGATTAGCAAATGCTGTTTGTTCATCTATTTCATTATTTATTAATGCATTAGCAATGGGTGAAAGTTCAAATTTTTCATTGAAAACAGCATAAACAAATCCTAATTCACTTAGTGTTCTCATATATGTTCAAAACCTTGATGGATACCCTTTTGGGAATCCTCCATCAGAATTTCTTGTTTTATTAACTTCTATTACAATATTTTTTGCCTCTTTATCAGATAGAGAATTAAAATCATGGTTTTTTGCTTTAACAATTCCACATTTATATAAGTGTGTAACAATAATTAATAAATTTTCCTGATTTAAAACAACACCTTCAAAAATTTTTACTGATTTTAAAATTTCTTTATATCTTTCAGGATTCCTTATAGCTGTTTCAAATGACATTTGTTTAAACTCTGGATTTCTTTTGATTCCCATAATATTAACCTCTAATAATTTATAATAAGTACTTCATCAATGATCTTATTTGTTGAATTATCATGATAACTAATATAATTGGACTTAATTTTTAAAACATTGTATTTTTTTGACCATGAAATTAACATATTATTTTTTTTATCTTTATATCTTAAGACATTAGACAATGCAAATTTTATTCCCAAATCATTTATTTCATCTAAAATCACTAATAAATCTCTTTCATCTTTTTCAGTTCAATTTTTGTTATATTCACTTTTAGTGATTAAATATGGTGGATCTAAATATATGAAATCATCTTTATCAAATTCTAAAGATTTTAAAAAAGTTCTAAAGTCTAAACATTTGAAATCAATATTACCCTTGGTTAAAAAATTAAAATAATTTTCTAATGCATTATAAACATTTTTATTGTAATCAACATTACCAACAGGTAAATTAAAATCTCCCTTTGAATTAAACCTTAACATATGGTTAAATCCATATATAAGAAGAATGTATAGTAGTGTATAGTTGCTTTTATCTTTGTTAAAATCATTTCTGACATTGGCATAGGCTTTTTTATTAAAAATTGCAAAGTATGTTTTAATATAAAGCTTCTTATATTCCAATGGAACAGTTATTCCCATTTTAGAAGCACTTAGATTATATTTAGTAATTTCATCTTCTAATTTTTGAAAAAACAAGACTGGATTATTTTTAAAAGAACACAAAAATTTGTGTAACTCAATCATTCAATAATTATTATCATTCTCAATATAATATTTTGCTTCAGTATTTAAAAAAACACTTCCACCTCCACAAAATGGCTCAATAAGTCTTTTTATATTCTTAGGGAAAAATTTATTTATTTGTTTAATTATTTTATATTTGTCACCAACATAAAAAAATGGGGATCTCTTAGTCATTTTTAACCTCAGTAAAAAATAAAATTTCAAGGTGATTTTTTAAGTTTGTTTTTCCAGCATTAAATGCTTGGTGTTTAATTGAATATTCTTTTGTTTCCCCTTTTGACAATAAAATAGATTTAATATCTTCTAACTTCATTTTATTTTCAGAAGATTTACTTTTTGAGTTATATGTATTGTTATATGAAACTAGAATATATTTGCATTTTAGATTATCTATTAATGATCTAAAAGTTTCTAATGCTTTAGAACTACAATATAAACTCATATTTTCAGGTTTGGGTTTTAAAGCCTTCCCAAAAAGTTCTGGTTTCCTTCATTTAACAATATTTTCTATAACATGATAAAACCTACTATATTGCCTAGATGAATAAGGAGGGTCTATATAGGCTATGTCTGCACTTATTTTAGGTGCTAAAATATTTGAATCTTCTCTAAAGATTTTTATTTTTTTTTTAAAAATTGTATTGTTTATTATTGGATTTATCAAATCAAACTTAAAAGTACTTCTTAAGTTTTTATTATTTTTAAAATAAGATTCATAATGACCAACTGTATTAGCAGATCTATCAAATGAATAAATTAATGAAGCTAACAGAATATCAAACTCTCTCTTGTTTAAACTATCCTTATTAATTTCTAAGTCTTCTCTTATATATCCAATTTGTAAAGCATCTTTATATTCAAAAAACTTACCCCCATAATTTTGAGATACATAGTTTTCTTTTATATTTTTAATATCTAAATTTTTATATGTTTCATAAAATTTCAAAATTTTCTCCCATGAAAATTTTTGCATCCCAAAAAAAGCATTATAGATTATTTCATTAGAGTATAAAAAATCATTCAAGTAAAAATTTTCAAATTTAGAGAGTAATGAATTTGTTACAACACCTGTTCCTGCAAACACATCAAAAAAACTATTGCAATTTTTACAGTTTTCATCAATTATTTTATTTATTCAATTAATAATTTTAGTTTTGCTTCCTGTGTATCTACGGTTATTAATATTAAAACTCATAAAACGCCTCACTAGATAGTATACAAGAAGTCTTAAGATTTATATTAATTAAGTCTATTATAATAATTGGCAATCAATAAAAATATATAAATCTAAAATTATTAAAAAATGAGAAAACTAAATATTTTATAAATTTATTATGTAAATTCTATGCTTTATTTGCATTACTGAGATTATTATAACAACACATATACTTAGTAATTTTTAATAATCTTTTTATTATATAAACTCATAGCCTCAACTTAAAAGGGTAACATTTAATTACAAAATATATACTAAATAGTATTTTCATTTATTATTTTTATTTTCTATAAAAATAGCTTTTTAATAATTTATAGTACACAGAAAATAGAAAATATAGAAAAATAGCTTTAATGAACATTTATTAAATAAAATTTTTTAAATTTGTTTAATAAATTTTGTATTTTAATGGTATAAGCTTTTTTATTGACTTTCACCTCTTTTAACATTAACATATAGTTACAAAATGAAAGAGAAAATAAAATTATGAAAATTAGAAGATTTAAAAAAGTCATAATTGGTGGATTATTTGCAATGACCAGTGTTGCTACAGCAGCTGGTGTTGCTCCAGTATTAATTAATAATGCACTTCAATCATCACAATCGGTTGGAAGCCAAAATAATTCAAATAGTGCAAGTAAAGTTACTTCAATTAAAACTTCATCAGAGTCATATAGCTTATCTGTAGAAAAAGTAGATTCAACTGAAGATAATAAAGACGCTGCAACAGCAGAATACAAAATTAAAATTAATAACGCAAGCACAACAGAAGGTAAGGTTGAGTTTGTAAAAGATGATGGTACAAAAGTAGATGAACTAACTTTTAAACCAGGTGACACACTAAAAGTTGTGATGACACTAAATGCAGGTTATGAAAAATACACTGTTAGAGATTTAAATGTTAGAGGATCAAGTCAAAATGTTTGAATCCCTTCAAAAAATGATCCAAATAATAAAAATCAATTTTTAATTGAAATGCCTAAGTATGAAAACACTCTAGATCTTGAAGGTAAAAGTAGTATTTATGAAGTTGGAACTCCATTCACAATTACACCAACATTTATTCAAGAATCTATAGGTGTTGATAATAATAAAGTTGACTGAGTACATGGTGCATTTGCAGACAGTTTAAATGGTTATGTATATGACATGAGCAGTGATTTAACATGAAGTTCTTTAAAGAGTGATTTATTATATAAAACATTTGAAAATAAAGAAATTACAAATCCAATTGATGTTTATATTTATTTACATGGACACAACTTAACTCTAGATAAAGAGTTGATTGATTTAGGTATCCAAAGTGGATGATCAATCCATATTTACAACAACAAAACTGATAGCAAAGATGCAAACAATGGTTATGGTGAAATTGTTGTTCCAGAAAACACTTTAGCTAAAGTTGATGTTAAGGGTAGCATTGTTCTAGGTGGAGCAGTTAAATGAAAATTCATCCCATCAGTTGATGGAATTAAATTCATTAGTTATAGTGACACTAGTTGAATTGGTGCCCAATCTAATGATCCAGTTCAAAGACTTGGTGAATAATTAATAATTATTAATTAAAAAAACTTGTTGAAACCCAACAAGTTTTTTTAATGTCATAAATAATTATCCAATATAATAAACCACCACATTATCATGATTAACTAAAGCTGTACAAGGTCAATTAGAATCAAATGATTTAGAATTCATCAAAGCATTTAAAGCTTCTTTTTTAGAATCACCAACTACTACTAATACAATTTTTTTAGCTTTTAAGATTGTAGAAAGTCCCATAGTAACTGACTTTCTTGGAACATCATTTTCACTCTTAAAAAATCTAGAGTTAGCTTTAATAGTAGATTCAGTTAAATCTATCATTCTAGTTTTTGAATCAATTAAAGAACCAGGTTCATTAAATCCTATATGGCCATTATTACCAATCCCTAAAATTAGAATATCCAATCCATTATAAGAATCTATCTTTGAATCATATGATTCAAAGTCTTGATTCATATTTGTTGAAAAAGCATCAATAGGAAAAAAAGTATTATCTTTATTAATATCTATTTTTGAAAATAAGTTGTCATTCATAAAATATTTATATGTTTGATCTTCATATTCTTTTTTAAGACCAATATATTCATCCAAGTTAAAACTGACACAATCTCTAAAAGATATTTCTTTGTTTTCATAAGCTTTAATTAACTCTTTATATACCCCCATAGGCGAAGATCCTGTTGCTAAACCTAAAACTGAATTAGGTTTATTTTTAATTACTGTTATAAAATCATTTGCTGTTTTTTTAGATAGTTCTTCATATGAAGAGCATTTTATAAAATTAATATTATTATTCATATTTTTGTTATCCTTTTTTAATTAATCTATTTTTATATTTATTGTCTATGTATGTAATTATTCCTTCACATACAGTCATTACTACTTCATAGTCATTATTAACTAATACTAAATCTGCTAAATAGTCTTCTTTTATTAATCCAGTATTTTTTAAACCTAATTGAATAGCACTATTATATGAACTTACGTGTGCCAATTCTTGATCTGTAGGATTTATTCAATCATGAAAGTTTTTAAAACACTTGCTATATGTGCAAACACTTCCAGCTAATGTAGAAGTGTTTTTTAAAACACATATTTCATCCTTTTTTTCTACTTCTAATTCACCTAACATGTAATTGCCATTATCCATCCCTTTAGCACTCATTGCATCTGTAATTAAAGTAATTTTTTTACTACCTTTACATAAATATGTAATTCTAATTAAATCTTTATCAACATGGAATCCATCACATATTAATTCACATAAAACTCTATCATCATTTAATGCAGCTGCAGCTACTCCAGGGTTGTTGTGTAATAATCCACTCATCCCATTAAATAAGTGAGTTACTCTATAAAAAGGAACATCTTTAGTTTTAGATTTAAAAGTTTTATTAGATATATTTGAATGACCAATTGAACCAATAATGTTATTATCATTTAGAAATTTTAAAAATTGACTATCTTCATCATGTTCAATATCAAAAGTAATTATTTTAATTAAGTTATTAGAATCTTGAATTCATTGTTTTACCAAATCTATATTTGGCTTTATGATTAAACTTTCTTTATGTGCTCCTTTTTTTTCTTTTGAAATAAATGGCCCCTCTAGATG
The DNA here is from genome assembly GCF_000011225.1 of Malacoplasma penetrans HF-2. Classification (NCBI taxonomy): domain Bacteria; kingdom Bacillati; phylum Mycoplasmatota; order Mycoplasmoidales; family Mycoplasmoidaceae; genus Malacoplasma; species Malacoplasma penetrans. The sequence continues at coordinate 220,669 of NC_004432.1, read as the reverse complement.
AACACCTAAACATTTAGAGCTTGTTAATTCTTGTTGGTTATAAAACTGAGAAAAAGTTTTTAAACATGAAGATATTTTATCTGGAGTAGAAGTAACTGAAGCTAAAACAAATTTAGTCACACCTTCTTTAACAATATTACTAGCAAAGTCTTTATATGATTCTATTGAGTTTTGCTCAAAATCAAAACCATATCCTCCATGAACATGACTATCTATAAATCCTGGAAATATTTTTAAATCTTTACAATCTATTTCATAATTATAAGTAGAATCAGTATCACCAATTGTTTTAATAATTTTATCTTCTGTCAATAAAGAACCAGAGATGTTTTTATCAAATAAAACAATTTCAGCATTTTTAAATAATAATTTCATAAACTATTAAGTTCATCTCCTTTATTTAAATAAATAAAATAAACAGTAGTGGTTTTATTTTTAACTTCTGTTTATTTTATTATTGCAATTAAAAGTTAATAACTTTAACTCCTATTTTTATAGTACTACTACTAGATTATTTAATTGTTATTAGTTGTATAAAATAAAACTAGTTTCATAATTTAATATTTTTAGTTTTTTAATTATCTAAAGCTTTTAAAAAATACTTTGTTATTTCCTTTGGTCTTGTAATTGCACTACCCACAACTACTGCAAAACATCCTAAATCCAATAAATCTTTTACTTGATAAGGTTCTCAAATTCCCCCTTCTGCAATTAATGGGGTTTTAATAGATGATAAACATTCTTTAATAAAAGAATAATCATTATCCATATTAGATTTTCCAAAAGTTTCTTTTGTATAACCTCTTAAAGTTGTGCCAATTAAATCGAAGCCTAACTTATCTGCATTTTTAACATCATCAATTGTTGCACAATCAGCCATCAATAAAGTGTTTGGTGATTTCTCTCTACAATATTTAAAAATAACTTCTAAAGTTTCACTAGGTCTTTTTCTATTAGTTGCATCTATTGCTATACAGTCAACATTTAAACTCAATAATAAATCAACTTCTTTAATGCTAGGAGTAATAATAACTTCACTATTTTCATAGTTACTTTTTATTAATCCAATAATTGGTGTTTTTCCACTTATTGATTTAATTGATTTAATATGACTATATTGACTTAATCTCAAAACTTTAGCTCCACCTTCTAAACAAGCTTTTGCCATTAAAGTTATAGCAATATCATTATTTAAAGTTTCTTCTCCTACTGCTTGGCAAGAAACAACTAAATTATTTTTAATTTTTCTTAATATAACATCTTTCATACTATCCTCATTTTATAACTTTAAAATTGATATTCTTTTTAAATAAACTAATAATAAAAAACCGGGAACAATTCCCAGTTTATATTAATATCCTATTTAGTTTTTTCAATAATTTCTAAAATTGGATCTCCTTGTTTTATTACTTGATTATTCTTAACTAGGATTTTTACTTCTTGATTTTCTAACAATTCTGGAAGAACAATAGGTGAAGCAATACTTTTAGCTTTTTTTAATAAATTTAAATCTATTTCAGATATTAAAGATTTTTTAGAAACATCAGAATCTTTTTTACAAACAGGTTTAAATGGGTTTGAAGATAAAGATACTGAATCTATTCCTATGTGGAATAATATTTTTGTTTTATCTTCTGATTCAAATGTGTAGCAATGTTTAGTATCAAATATATCAACTAACTTTCCTTTACTTAATATTGAGTACACTTTATTGCTAGTTGGTAAAATTGCTACTCCATTACCCATTAATTTATTTTTAAATACATCATCATCTACATTTTCTAAATATTGGATTTTTCCATTAACTGGGGCAAAAACTTTAAAAGGAATAATCTTTTTATTTTCTACTTTATTTTCTTGTTTATTTAAATCAGTATTTTCTGTTTTTAAATCTTTTGGAAGAGATAAATTACCTTCTATTACATCATTAATTTGATCAGATAAAATTGAAGCCTCACCACCAAAAATAACTTGTATTGCTTTATCTTTTAAAAACTCTCCTTTAGATCCCATTGATTTGAAATCATTAACTTTTACTAATTCAGAAGAATTTAAACTAACTCTTAATCTAGTTGCACAAGCAGTAACATTTTCAATGTTATCTAAACCTCCTAGTGCATATATTAGTTTTGCTATTCTTTCAGGTGCTTCATTCTTGTTTTTAGATGAAGAAGCCATATTTTTCATTTCTTTATATTTACTTTTAGTAATTAATTCAAAATTATTTTCATTTCTTCCTGGTGTACTAAAATTAAATTTTTTAATTAAGAAATAGAATGAGAAACCTGTAATTAAACCTTCTCCTATTGCAATTGGGAATGCTCAATAGAAATTACTACCTTTAACAACAGGAATTGCTCCATAGATAATTAAATCTATAAATCCTCTTGCAAATCCAACTCCCACATGTGCTTGTGATAACTCCATAAGCATGTAAGAAATTCCAGATAATGGTACATAAATTAAATAGTAAAGTGGTGCAGCACAGAATAAGAAAGTATATTCTAGTGGTTCAGTAATTCCTGTTAAGAAAGCTACTGCCATTGCTGAACCCACCACAGATGCCACTCTTTTTCTATTTTCTTTTTTTGAAACAAGAATTAAGGCAACACCAATCCCCATACAAGCACCCATATAAGTTGGGTAATCCTGAGTATATTTACCTGCATATACATTAAGATTTTTAACAAATCATTGGAATATAGGAGTTTGAGTTCCATCAGCATTTGGTAAAGAATTAAAACTTAATGAATTTATAAAATTTCATATGTTTTGATCACCAACTATGCTAGTTCCTGGAAAAGCATTGTTAATAGCTTGATAAATTGTTGAGTCTGTTGACACACCATTATTTACCAATGCATTTAATAAATCTTGTTTATATAACACACCTCCAAAGTCTGTTTGATAAGCTAAAATAATTGGAATATGATGCAAACCAAAAGGCATTAATGAACGCCCTAATATTCCATATAATAATCCACCAGTTCCATATGGTGCTAATTGAATATTTTGACCAATAATACTAATCACATATCCCACTCATGGTCAAAATATTAAGAATAGAACAGCTAATAAAGAAATTACTGGTATTAGTACAATTGGCACTAATCTAATCCCACTAAAAAAATCTAATGCTGTTGGTAATTTTATTTTTGAAACTTTGTTATAAATAAAAGAAGTCAAAAAGCCTACAAGTATACCTCCAAATATAGAAGTTTGTAAATTAGTGAATCCAAACAATGTAGTAGTAATACTTCTTACTACATTTAAATTTGTGTGAAACCACATAATAGAAACAATTTGACCATTTTCTTTTTGAATAAAAGGAACCTGAATGCTACAGAAAACTAAATATGCTAGTAATGAAGAAAATGCAGCTGTTCCCCTGTCCTTGGAAAAGGTTATTGTTATTGCAACACAGAATAAGATTGGCAAACTATCAAACACTACCTGACTCATTGCTTTAAATATATTAGCAAGAATTTGAAGATCAGAGGTTTGAGGAATATTTGCACCTATTGCCCCTCCTATTCCCAAAAGTAATCCAGCAATTGGCAATATTGCTATTGGCAACATTAACCCTCTTGAAAGTTGAGAAAAGAAATCTTTTACTTTTCCTTTATTTTTTGTTTCACCTTTTTTGAAGTGAAACATATTAAAGAAAGTTGAATTACTTTTTTGAAGTCATGTCTTAATATTCATTTTTTAAAATTTTCAATAAATCACAAATATTATTTTTAATTTCAATTTAATTAAATCAAATCCATCTAAAATTAATATTTAGAGATAAATTAAAATACCTCCTTATTAATTTCATTTTATGATTTAAATTAATGATTATTTGAAAACAGATGTAAAAATGGTTAAATTGGGAATTATTCCCAATTTTAATAAAAGTATAAAAAATATTTTTGTAATTAAATGTTTATTTAATTTTTGAGAATTCTTTTCACCCATTTAATAAATTATTAGCTTTTTCTAAGTTTCGATCTGCAGTCTCAGTCATATAGTAAAGTTCATAATAAAGTAAATCTGAAATTGCTAACATACAAGTTTTAGAAGATGTTGCTATCAACCTTTTATCTTTTCAGATATCTTCCATAATAATTTTGTATTTAACTCTATTTGCAACTTCTTTATTACAAGTAATTAAAAGTACATCAATATTTAACTCATTACAAACTTTTATAGAATATGAAATTTCTTTATTTGTTCCAGATTTAGAAAATAAAACTAATAAATCACTTTTGTCAGCACTTGATAAAGCTAATAATAAATTATGGATGTCATTAATAGAAATAGAATTTATACCTAGCTTCAACATATTTTGTGAAAGTTCTTGTGCTGCCAAAAAAGAACTCCCCAAACCATAACAAATAACTTTTCTTGATTTAATAATATTGGCACAAATATTTTTTATGTCACTAATATTAATGTTTGATAGAGTTTCATTAATAGCAAAAATATTATAAGTTCTTAAATTTCTTATTCTACTTTCTGTATTTGATTCTTCTTTATCTAAATTGTACAAATCTTGCATTGCAAGTTTTCCACTAATATACAATTTCATATCTGACAAATGTTTAAAACCAATCTTTTGAGAAAGTCTTGAAATACTAGATTTGCTAGAATAAAAACTTTTAGAAATATCAATTATATTGTTGTCTAAAAATTGAATTGGATTCTCATTTATTTTTTTCAATAAATCTTTTTCAATCTCATTTAAATTTTGATATTTTTCAATATTGAATATGGTTAGTTTAGATGTCATTTAAATCTCCATTTGTCTTTGTTAAGTAAAATAAAAAATACTATTTAACTTAATAATATAATGGCTTTTGAATGAAAAAATAAATATTAGATTGCAAATTTAAATATTTATTAAGTTAAAGTAAAAACATTTAGTAAAAATAAAAAATTCTTATCAACTTAAAAATTGATAAGAATTAATTTTATTAAGAAGAAATTTTTAAAATTATAAGCTTTCAATAATTCTTACGATTTCTTCTTCAGGTCTAAAACCTAAAACTCTGTTTACAGGTTGACCATTTTTGTAAAACACCATTAAAGGAACTGAAGATACTTCACTAGATTTTACAGTCATTTCTGCATCATCATCATCAACATCTACATCAACAAATGTAACATCTCCCATTTCATCTGCTAGTTTTTCTAAAACTAGTGCAAGCATTTTACAAGGACCACATCAAGTTGCTCCATATTTAACAACAGTGATGTTTGTTTGATTAATTAAAGTTTCGATATTGCTATCTTTTCCAATTTTAATACTACTCATATATTCTCCTTTTTATAAATACTAAAGATATGTAGTATAACACACTTAGATTTATATTATATATTAGCACTTTAACATATACTATGATAATTTATAATTTTTTTATAAATTTAAAAGTAAGGTTATATTAATTCAAGATTAATATTTTGTATTCATTAATCTTCAACTTCAATCTTTTTAATAATTCTTGCAGGAACTCCACCAACTACAGTATTTGCTGGAACATCTTTAGTAACAACAGCACCTGCTGCAATTACTGCACCATCTCCAACTGTAACTCCTCCAACAATTACTGAATTTGATCCTACTCAAACAGATTTTCCTAATACTATTTTTTTATTTATTAAATCATGTCTCTTATTAGGATCTAAATGGTGATTTGTAGTTGCTAAAACTACATTATGACCTATTTGACAATCATCACCAATTTCTATTCCTCCTCAATCTTGGAAGCAACAATTAGCATTAATTGCTAATCTTTTCCCCAACTTAATATTTTTCCCAAAGTCTGTCATAAAAGGAGGGTGAATAAAAACAGATTCATCAACTTTAAAACCAAATAACTTTGAAAATAAACTATTTAAGTGCTTTTGAGAATGGTATCCACTATTAATGATTGAAGTAATCTTATAAGCTTCTATATTTGCTTCAAATAAGAAATTATAATCTTCATCCCCTCATTTAATTCATTCTCCAGTATCTGAGTATTTTTTTATATATTCTTCTTTAGTTTTAATTGCCATAAATTAAACTCCATAAATTTAATAACACTATTTAAGTTATAAACCTTAAAGTGAACTTTAAGGTTTATGAAAAAAATAAAAATTTAGTAATTATTAATTATAAAAAACAAAAAAACACACTTTTATCAAGTGTGTTTTGAGTATTAATTTAAATAAGTTTAATTATTTAATATATTTCATTCCTAATGATTTAAGAATTGCAGAAAGAACAAAGTTAAATGGTTTGTTTAAGTGTGGTAAGAAGTAAACATCTGTAAATGCAATTTGGAATAAGTTTAATCCTAATTGAATTGCTAATGCTAATGCAAAGATTCATTCAGTATGGTTAGATTCTCCAAATGAAAGAATTTGTGCACCAACTAATCTTAATGTATCTTCTTCATATACTAATTTAACTTTTACTTTTTCAACAGTGTTCATTCATTCTGGTCTGTCATTATCAAAGTATTCACAAGTTTTAAGATTCTTTAAACCAAATCTTGCTCCAACTTCTTCAGTAACACCAGTACTTGCATATTTTAATCCAAATACACAAATAGCATTTGTACCTACAATGTTTGGAATAATTACATTTTCTAATCCAGAAATTTGGCTAGCTGCAACAATTCCTAATTTAACAGCATTTGTAGCTAAAGCAACATGTCTGTATTGTTTAGTAGCTGCATCAAAAATAGCAGCACAGTCACCAATTGCATAAATGTTAGGATCACTTGTTTGTGCTTTTCTATTAACTACTAAAGCACCATTTTGGATCTTTTTAAGACCTGGTAATAATTCAGTGTTAGGTTTAAATCCTGTACATAGAATTACTAGATCTGCATCAATTGTTTCTTTATCAGTAATTACTTGTTTAACAGCACCTTCTGAGTTTGAAACAAATTCACTAACTTTTTGTCCTAAATGTAATGAAACACCGTTTTGAACCATAGATTCTTCTAATTTGTTTGTGAATGATTCATCATAGTAATTTCCTAATACTCTTGGTAAGAAGTCAATTAAAGCAACTTCTTTACCTTTTTCAGCATAAGCTTCTGCTAATTCAACACCGATGTATCCAGCACCAACTACTGCTACTTTTTTGATATCATCATCGTTTGCTTTTTCAATTAGCTTTAAAGCGTGTTGATATAATTTACAAATTTCAACATTTTTTAAATCTTGGTTTTTAAAATGTAAATCTACTGGTCAACTTCCTGCAGCATAAATTAGTTTGTCGTAAGATTCAGTTCTTTCTTCATTAGTTTCTAAATCTACAACTTTTACATATTTTTGTTCATGATTAACTTCTACTACATCAGTATTCATGAATACTTTAGCACCCATAGATTTTAATTCTTCAGGGTTTGAATAAAATAAATCATCTGTATTTTTAACAACCCCACCAACTGTAAGAGCAATACCACATCCTAAGAATGAGATATTGTTATTACGATCAAATGCAACAACTTCTGCATTTGGATTAATAGATAGCAATGTTCTAATTGCTGATGTACCAGCATGGTTAATACCTACTACTACTACTTTCATATTTTCTCCTTTAATACATAAAAAAAATATATTGAAATTTATATATATCTTTTAAATCTCAACATATTTATTTTAAGACTAGTTTATTTATTTAAACTAAGAAAATTAATAATTTTATAGAAAATAAATTTGGTAATTTTTATCTATTTTTTAGAGATAATAAAACACTATTTCAGTATTAATTTAACTTGTGCTAAAAATAAAAATATTGAAAGAGGTTTTTAGTAGTTTTCAATCACTGTTTTTATAAAAAATTACAAACTAAATTAATTAAAATCAATTGATACATTTACACTATTTCTAGTGTCTAATAAATCTACTAATTCATCCACATTTTCAATTGTGCCAATTTTAGAATAAGAATAATTTGAAGTAAAAGTTTTATAAAAAATCACTAGGCAATTATTGCCATATAACATTACATCTCCAGCATTTATTATTCCAGGTTTGTAAGTATTTGTGTTTAATGTTTCTGATAAATAAATGTATTTTTCATTTGAGTTTAAATCATTCATATTTAGATTTGATAAAGGTAACAAATTCAGAAAAGAATTAACTGTTGAATTAGATTCTAATATTGTGTTGAAAGGCTGCCCATTAATATTAATAACAAGTGATTTAACATTATTATTTCAATTATTGTTACTATCTGAATTATTACTATCAATGGAGTTGCTATTGTCATTATTAGAATTTGAATTACTAGAACATCCAAATGCTAATAAGCCTAACCCAAGAGTTGGTATTAAAGATAAATATTTATTCATAATTTTTCTTCTTTCTGTTGTTTAAAAAATAACTTCAGTAAAAGCTTTTTATGTCCCAATTTTAAACCTTAAACTTCACTTTAAGTCAATTCTAAATTTGTTAAATAGCTAAAATAAAAAACTTTCATAAATCTAAATTTATGAAAGTTAAAATAATTTATAAATAATACATTAAGTTTGTTTCTTTTTATTTTCTAAATACAATTTGATATTAATCAAATCCACTAAGTTAATTCCACTAACTCTAGATGCTTGCCCCAAAGTAAGTGGTTTAACTTTATTTAATTTATCTCTTGCTTCTAAAGAAATATTTGGAACATCTTTATAATCTGAAATTGAAGATAATTTGATATTATCTATATTTTTAGTATCATTAATAATTTTTTGTTGAGATTTAATGTAACCACCATATTTAATATAGATATCTACTTTATCTTTTCAATATTCATCAAGTGTATTTTTATTTTTTAAAAATGGTTCCATATCAATAAATGAATAATCAGGTCTTTTTAAAATCTCATATAATGTAGTATTTGTTTTTCTAGAATTGTATTTAAATTCTTTTACATTCTTTAAAGTACTAGTTTCTAGTTCTTTTAAAGTGTTATTAAAGTTTTCTAAATTTTTATTGTATTCATCTCAATGAGATTGAGATATTAGCCCTAATTCATATCCATATTTTAATAACCTTTGATCTGCATTATCATTTCTTAGTTCTAATCTATATTCAGCACGTGAAGTAAGTAAACGATATGGATCTGTAATTTCTTTATTAATCAAATCTTCGATCAATACACCAATATATGCTTCATTTCTTTTTAATACTAATGGTTCTCTATTCTCAAGTTGACATAAAACATTTATTCCAGCCATTAAACCTTGGCATGCAGCTTCTTCATATCCACTTGTCCCATTAATTTGTCCAGCAAAAAATAAACCCTTAATTTTTTTAGTTTCTAGTGTTGGATAAAGTTGAATAGGATTGATTGCATCATATTCTATAGCATATGCATATTTTTTAATAACTGCATTTTCAAACCCAACTATGTTTTTAACAATTTGTTCTTGGACATCTTCTGGCAATGAAGAAGATAATCCACCTAAATAAATTGTGTCTAAATGTTTAGATTCAGGTTCTACAAATAGTTGATGTCTTTCTTTATCATTGAATCTTACAACTTTATCTTCAATAGAAGGACAATATCTTGGTCCAGTTCCTGTAATAAAACCACTATACATTGCAGATTTATCTAAATTATTGTTAATGATTTCATGGATTTTATTATTTGTAAAAGCTAAGTAACAAACTTCTTGTTTATTAAAATCTAAAAACTTTCTATCAAAGTGAGAGAAACTATATTTTTTATTAGTTCCTGGTTCTATTTGAAGTTTTGAATAATCAATACTATTTTTTAATATTCTTGGAGGAGTTCCAGTTTTTAATCTTATAGTTTGAAAATCTAATTCTTTAATTTGTTTAGCTAATAGATATGATCCATTAAAATCATCTGGTCCTTTTTTAATAACTTTATGCCCGATATGAATTGATGAATCTAAAAAAGTACCAGTAGTAACAATTAAATAATTAGATTCAAAAAATTGATTATCTACAGTATATACGCCACACACTTTTTGGTTAACAAATTTAATTGAGTTTACTTCTTTATCAATTAAATCAATGTATTCATTTTCTTCAATTCTATTTAAAAATCATTTTGAGTATTCAAGTTTATCAATTTGTGCTCTTAAAGCCCAAGTTCCAGCACCCTTAGATGAATTTAATAATTTCATTTGCAATTGAGTATTATCAGCAGCTATTGCCTGCATTCCACCTAATGCATCAATTTCTCTAGTTACTATACCTTTAGCAGGACCACCAATAGATGGGTTGCAAGGCATATTTCCTACTAATTTTTTATCTAGTACAAATAAAGCTACTTTATATTTTTTTTTAGCCAATATAAAAGCAGCTTCTAAACCTGCATGACCTGCACCAATTACTAAACAATCATATTTTTTCATAATCTATATAATAAACAATTTAATAATTAATTTTAAGTTATGTTAAATGATTTTAAATATATTATTTAATTTCTTAAATAATCAAAATAAAAACTCCATTAACTAAATGTAAGTTGGAGTTATGTTTAATTGAGTTTTAATAGAATCTAAAACATTGTATGAAGGAAATGTATAGTTATATTTAATCCCTCTTTCTTCTATAGTGTAACTATAAGAATCTGCTTTTAATAAATCTACTACACCATAGCTATAACTAATTCCTGAAGTCATAGAATATCCATAAATTCCTCAGTAAATCCCTAGAACTGCAAATTGACCATTTGAATCTTGTGAAATAAACATGCTTCCAGAAGCTCCACCACCTAAGTTACCTGCTCCTATTATTAATTCTTTTGCTACATTTCTATATCAGTTTGCATCTATATTATTATTCCCATTACTTTGTCTAGTGACATAATCTATACTACCAACTTCAGGCATTGGCCCCATGGGAGAAGATAAATCTATATAGTCAATAGTGTTATCATATGCTAATGCAACAAATTCATTTTCTTCAGATAATTTAATATTTGTTAATCCTATTCATGCTGAATTTCTATTTGGTTTTCAACTAAGAGATGCTTCTGGAAAACCACCCATATAAAATGTTTCACTATAATCAATTTGATTAGAAGATTTAAATTTAGTTGGATTACTGTCATAAGTTTTTAAGAAATTTTCAACAGTAATATAATCATCATTATTATTTGCTGAGTCTTTATTTTTTTGATCTTTAACATTTGAGAAATCTATCTTAATTAATCCAAAATCAATTGATGGATTAGTTATTTGACTATTTGTATAAGGATTCACATACAAAGAACTTGAGTTTGCTACTAAATTATTTCCAATTGCTGTGTATGCAATTGAAACATCTTTAGTTTCCAATTTAATATATGTTGTATCTATTAAAGTTCCATCAGATCATAAATAGTCTAAAGAACCATCATTATTTCTATTCAAACTTGAAACATTATCATCACTTATAAAATTAAAATAAATACTTTGTAATTCATATTGTGGTAACTCTGTTTTAATACCATTTTTAGAAACTTCATATCTTGTTGTTGTATTATTCAAACTATTTAGATTTGAAAGTACATGCATATTTGTAGCCAAATAATAACTAAAGTCATTTGAACCTTGATTTGCTTCTTTTGCATAAATTCAAGCTGTCCCAAATTCATAAACAGCTTTATTAGTTGATTTATTTTTTAACTCAAATGCTAAAGATATTGTTCTTTGAGAAATTCATTTCAAAGCATTAGATGAGTTGTTTGTAATATAACTATCTAAACTATTATATTTTGCTCATAACTGATATACACCAATTCCAACACTTGAAATAGAGGGAGCACAACTAGCTAAAGTTAAAGTAGCTAATCCAAAAGCAGATGATAAAAGGATTTTTTTGATTTTCTTTAAACTTAATTTCATTATTTAATTATCATTAATAATATAAATTATATTATCAAAATAAACATTATGAATTTTAAGGCAAAAACTTTTAAAAACAATCAAATTTATAATTCATTAAAACAATTTAATAAAGAAACAAATGAAATTAATATTTTAGAAAAAAATGACTGAATAGATTTCTTTTCTCAAAATAAAGAAAGAAAAAATAAACCAAATAGTAATAACAAAGTTAATCCAAATTTTATTAACAAAAGAATCCTAAAAAATATTAAAGGGTTTTATTCAGTAATAGAAACCACAGGATTTAATACAAAACAAACTTCAGGATATTTTCTAGATTACTCTTCATTTGTAAATATCTTTTTATATTTTAAAAATGATGATGATTTATTAAATTATGTAGCAGATACTTGTGAAGCAAGAGGGGATAAAAAAGTCTCTAATTTAAATGAAGCTATTAATTATTTAAGTAGTGAAGATGTAGTTATTTCTCGTGTATTAGAATTAGAAATAGATAAATCTATGTGAGAACAATTAGTTTTTGAATATGAACAATTAATAGCAAATAAAAAAGAAAATAACTAATGGATCTTATAAAGCAAAAAAAGATAGAGTTATATCTCTATCTTTTTTATTGAATGCACAAATTATTTAATCTATTTAAACAATAGTTATATTTTTAAAAACTAATTAAAAAATAAAAACTTGTTCACCTACATAAACAAGTTTTTATCCATATCAGTTAATTTAGATTATTTTCTATTGCTGTTTATTTTATCTTCATATTCTTTTTCAGTTATTCCTTGTTTTTTAGCCATAAGAATATGGAAAAGTTTATAGCTTAATAAAGTTGATGGAACTAGGAAACTGAAGATGTTAGCAACTGCAACTGCTAATGCAAATTGGTTAGCTGAAGTTCATCCATCTCTAGCTAAGTTTTGTGCAAAGTTATAAAATCCTGAAATAAAGAAACATGCACTACTAACCATTAATAATAAGAACAGTCAAACATTAATTCCAGATGTTCTTCTACTTCTAAGTGATCTAATTAATTCTGGTAAACTAAAGATTGCAATTCCAACTGCACCCATATAACCAATTATTGACATGAATATATCCATATATTAGTAACTCCTTTTTTTACACTTAAAAATATAACTTAAATATGACCTTTATAAAATTTATTTTTATTAATCTGAATAATTTAAAAATAATAAAAATTACATTATTTTTTTGAAAGTTAATTAAATAATAAAAAAATAGTTAACTTAATTAACTATTTTGTATTATTCAACAATTGTTCCTAATAACCCATCAGACAATACTTTTTCAATTTTTACTTTGTAAATCTTATTTTCTAATGGAGTATTTGATTCAACATAAACTCTACAATATTCAGAACTATATCCACTATAATATTGCTCATTTTCATTTTTATGTTCAAAGATTACTTCTAACTCTTTATTTAACATAGATTTTAAAATGCTAAATTTAGTAGCAAAATTAAAAGCTGCAACATTTTTAAATCTTTCCTTTTTAGTAGCATCATGAACATCTTTAATAGTTGAAGATTTTGTTCCTTCACGTTTAGAGTAAGGAAAGATATGCATATCAAAGAATTTAATTTTCTTTAAAAATTCCATTGAATCCAAATGGTCTTGGTGTGACTCTGAAGGAAATCCAACTATATAATCTGTGGTAAATAAAGTATTAGGATTAATACTTCTAATTTTCTTTATTAGTTCTTCATACTGACTAGTTAAATATCTTCTATTCATTTTGTTTAAGACATTATCAGAACCTGATTGTAAACAAATATGTCAGTGCTGACAAAATCTTTTAGGATTAGATGCAATTAAATTAACTATTTCATCAGTTATTTGAAAAGGTTCAACAGAAGAAATTCTGACTCTAAAATCTTTTTTAATTTCATTAATAGCAACTAATAAATCATAGAAATTGTTTTTATCTTGATCAAAAAAACCAGCAGTATTTACTCCAGTTAAAACAATTTCTTTATATCCTTGATCAACTAGTGAATGAACTTCATTTACTATTGTATTTAAATCATTTGATCTTTGTTTCCCTCTAGTAAAAGGAATAATACAATAAGAACACATGAAATTACATCCATCTTGAATTTTGATAAATGCTCTAGTATTTTCTTTAAAACTAATACTTTCATTTTTTTCAAAAACTTTTTCTTTAAGTAAGTTTTCAATTTTCAAAATCTTTTCTTTATTTTTAGAATAGTTTGTTAATAAATCATAAATACTATATTTATATTTATTACCTATTTGAATATCAATTTTTAGTTCCTTCATCAAATCTTTATTGATTTGAGACATACAACCAGCAACTACAACTATTCCTTTTTTGTTTGTTCTACTAGCTTTTCTAATATATAACTTAGATTTTGAATCTGCCTTATTAGTAACTGAACAAGTATTAATTATATAAACATCAGCTTGTGCATCAAAAGGGACTTCTACAAGTCCATTTAAAAGTAAATCATTCCTAATTACATTTGATTCAAAAAGATTTACTTTACAGCCTAAAGTATGAATTGCAAATGTATTAATTTTTTGTTGTTGAGTTTGATTCAAGTTTTTCATTTACATAATCCTTTGACAACATTTCTTGGCTTCCACCACGTCTTAAAGATAAATCAACTTTAACTTTCAATTTGCTAATAGCATCTAAAGCTACACCCAATAGAGTTAATGCCATTTCTAAAGCTAATACTATATATAAATATCCATTCATAAAAAAGATTGGATTGCTATTTAATAAAGTAACTGCACCTATATATAACATTAATATTGATATAAAAATGTTAATGAATAAAATATAAACACTTCATTTATATATTTTGATACATTTTTTAGTAATATGTTGGCCTATTAAAATAAAATAGTTTTTCCTATAAAGAGCAAAGCAAGTGGCTAATATTAAACTAATAATTAAAAATATAGTATATGGTAAATATAATAATGCTCAATTTTGCATAAGATAAGTTGTGTCATTATTAGGTGATTTTAAATGAATCAATATAATAGTTAAAACAATTCCAAATATAAAAGAAACATTTGAGAATTGTAATAAGTGATCAAGTATTTTATTTCTCATTAAAAAACCTTTCTATTAAAATTGATGCCAAATATATTGAAGCTGTTTCAGTCTTTAAAATTGTATTAGTTAATTTTAAAAAAATACATTTATTTTTTAATTCATTTATTTCTTTACCACTAAACCCACCTTCAGGACCAACAATATAAGAAATATTATTTAAATTAGAATTATTTTTAATTTTGTTTCACTCACTTAAATCTTGGTGTTCATAAGCTATGAAATTACAATTGAAGTCATTTAACTTGTTAACCATATCATTAAATGTAATTGGTTCATCTATCTCTAACTTCGCTATTCTATTACATTGCTTTTGAGATTCTTTAATTAAAATATCAAGTCTTTGATAATTTAAATTAATGTTTCTTTGAGAGTAATCAAAATAAACAGGAATTATTTTTTTAATATTTAATTCACTTAGTTTAACAACTGCTAATTCAAAATTTTGTTTTTTAATTACACCTAAAAAGCATGTAATATCATAAGGTTTGTTAGATAATTTATTTTCTTTAATTTCAATAATTTCAGATTTTATTGGATCTAAGGATTTAATTTTCACTTTAACTAAACTGTTATTTTGATCAATACAATCAATAATATCTTCATTATTAATTCTTAATGATTTGAAGTGCTTTAAATCATTATCATCAAACCAAACTTTATTATTTTTTATTCTTATAAAAAATTTACGCATATTATTCTATTTAACTAATAATTTATCTAATATAAAATTAATAAATTTGTAAGAATTATTTTCACTATATCTTTTAGATGTAACAATAGCTTGATCAATAATAATTTTTCTATCAATGTCTAATGTATGGAACTCACAAAAAGCTTCCATAATAATTGATAAATCAACTTTATTTAATCTATCTATTTCCCACTCTTCTTTAAGTAATGGTTTGATTCTAGATTTAATATTTTGTTTATTTTTAATATAAAAGGCAATTACTTTAGCAATGTCTTTGTCTTTTAACTCTGCTAGTTCTTCATTGAATTTTAAAATGCAATCCTTATCACCTAAATTCATAATTAATGTAGAATAAATAAAACGAAAACAAGCAACCCGTTTTTTTCATTGTGTTATGGTTTGCTTATTTTCAATTTTATTATTGGCGATATTTGTTTTTTTGTTATTAAGACTCATAGCTGAAAATAACTAAACTATTACTAATTCCAAATTGCATAGAAAGAGTAAATAAAATTTGGTCATATAAATTTTTTTGTTCCACTAATGAAATATTAGTATTTTTATTGAAAAATAATTCTACTTTTTTAAGACTATTTTTTTTAGTATCAAAATCTATTTTTACTAAATCTTTCTTTTCTACTACATCTAAAGCTAATCTTTCAATAATAGAATGAAGATATTTAGAATCTAGATTTACACAACCATATTTATTTGATGATAGTTTAATCATTATTTGTCCCTCCCAACATATTTGCCATCTACTGTGTTTACTATAATTTTTTCACCAGTTTTGATAAATTGAGGAACTTCAATTTCTAATCCAGTTTCTAATCTTGCTTTTTTCATAGCCGTTTGAACAGTGTTACCTTGAACTGCTTCTTCAGCAAAGTCTACTAATAAAGAAACTTGATCAGGTAAAGAAACATTTAGTACTTCTTCACCATATTTTAAAATACTAACCTCAGAACCATCTACAATAAAGTTTTTTTCTCACTTTAATTTGTTAGCATCAATTTCAATTTGTTCAAAAGATTCACCATCCATAAAAACTAATGTATTTTTATCAGCATAAGAATACATTGCTTTCACTTTATCAATGATTGCTCTTTCAAGTTTTTCACCAGTTAAAACTTCAACTGTAATTGAACTTGTTCTTAAGTTTTTAACTTTACACTTAACAATTCCTTCTCTCATAGCAGTTTTGTTAAATGAGTTTTCAATAACAAGATATAAATTATTCTTGTAAATAAATGTGTTGCCAGGTCTAAGATCTTTGGCATGGATAATTTGTGACATACTTATATAAACCTATCTAAAAAGTAAAAAATGCAGATATATTTAAAATTTTATCAAATTATAAAAAAATAAACAAATCTATTAAGAAAAAAATGCTAATCACTTAAGCAATGTTTATGAAAAAGAAAATAAAAAATGATAACAAGCATTTGCTTATTATCATTTGATAAATCTATATTAATTATTTTTCTAAATCAGCTTTTGTAAGCTTTGGAGTTGTATGAACTTTAACTTCATAGAAAATTTGTTGTTTTCTTTTTTTCTTAGGAGCTCCATTTACAGTTACTGGTCCATCACTTGGAGTTGATGAAGCACTACTTCCTGCTGGTCTTCCAAAGAAACCTTTTTTAGCAGGTTGTTCTGCTGGAGTTTCAGCTGGTGCTGCAGGTTGTTGAACAACTGGTTGTTGAATGATTATAGGTGTTGGAGCAACTGGTGCTGCATTCATTTGAGATTTTTCTTGAAGATCTGTTAATTTCTTAGTACCTAAATTAATTTCAGCCAATAGTCTTAGTCTTTCTAATTCTAGAGTTTCATCAATTTTTCTACGTTCTTCTTCAATCTTTTTTAAACCATCAACATAATCATATTCATCTTTTTTAGATTTATATTTTTGTTCAATAATTTCATCTAAAACATCAGGACTAATTTGTTGGTTTTGTAAGTTTGCATTTTTTACTTTTTGTTCAACTTCTTCTAATTTTTTAGATTGTTTTTCCAAATCTGCAACTGTTTGAGCTTGAATTTTTGAAAGTTCTTTTAACTGACTTAAAGTTTGTTCTAAAGAATTCATAAATTCTTTTTGTTTGTAGTTTGATCCAACAACATCTGTTGCTTCTTTTTTAACTAAGAATTCAATTTCTTCTTTAGATAAAGTTTTATCTTGATTTCTTAATCTGTTAATTTCTTCTTCTTGTCTTTGAACTGTATTTTCTAAATCAATAATTTTTTGATTTTCTAATTCTCAATTAGTTGGTTCAACTTTTTGTTCTTCAATAAAATTGTTTTGAGGTGCAAAGTTTGATTTAATAATTTCTTGTGATTCTTCATAAGAAATATTATCAAGGTCATTATTTATACGGTAATTATTAATCCTAGTAATCTTAGTTCCTGGAATTGGTGTTTTACCATTGTAATAATTATGTTTCATATCATCTCCGTCATATAGATATTCATTTATTAACAGTTGGTTATCTTTATTAATATTATCATTATTTGAGTTATATAACGCGTTTTTTGTTATTTCGTCAAATAATTCATTTCTTAAAATTTGATTCTCATCTAGTTGCTTTTGTAATTGGTTTTGTAATTCAATTACTTTTTTATCAAGTTCAGTTAATTCATCAGAAGTTTTATTATTAGTTTCTGAAATTCTTTTTAGTTCATCTAAGCTTTCTTGTAAACTTTCAAAATCATTATCTACAATAAACTCAACATTGCCAAAACCATTTTCTAATAATTCTTTTTCAAATTCACTAATAGATTTTGTATTATTGTTTTCAATATGTTCTTTAACTAATTCTCTTGCTTGATTATTAATTAAGAAATCAACATCATCTTCATTTAAACTTTTAAGAATTTCTTTTTCACCTTTTGTTAAATCATCTATGTTTTGAGACTCAACATATTTTATAAATTCAGCTGAGTTGAATTTCTTTTCTTTAATCATGTCAGCAATTAAATAAATTAATTCTTTTCTATCATTAGATAACTGATTGATTTGGTCTGTTTGTTTATCAATTAATTTTTCTAATTCAGTTAATTTATTACCACTTTGAATTTGAGCTTCATACACTTTTAAAAATTCTTTATGAGCACTTTCAGAATTGTATATGAAGTTATTAATCATATCAGGTGTTACACTATCATCAAAACCTAATCCACTGTTATTTTGATTTAATAAATACTCTTCAATTTTTTCTTCAGCTATTTCTCTAGCTTTGTCAGAGATATGTCTTTCTAAATCTTCAAAACTTTCAAACTTACCGTCAAAGTTAAAGTTACCTGTTAATAGTTCACTTTCTTTGAATCTCATTAGATCTTCAAGATCTCTTATTCTTTCATCAACTTGATTCCTAAGAATTTCATTTTGTTCTTTTTGTCTAGTTAATTCTTCTTCTAAGATATAAATTTTGTCTTGATTTTTTCTAATTTCTTCTCTAGCTTGAACTTGGAATAAACTTAAAGACTCAACTCTTTCTAGTGCTTCATTAAAAGTTTCATTAGCAGAATTAACAACTTCTTCAGTAGTGTAGTGAAATTTATCTTCAAGTAAAGCTATTTCTTCTTCATATCTGTTATTAATTAAATCTAAAGCCTCTTGTTTAGAGATAGATCCAGATTGGTTTAATTTTTCTTGAATATTAGAAAGGATATCGTCCATCAATTCTTGTTTGAAAGACTGAGCATTGAATTTTTCAAAAGCAATATTTTCTAAATTTAAGAAAAAATTCTTTAAATATTCATTCATCTCAAGAATTTTTTCACCAGCTATTAAAATAATTTTCTTATCGCTAGGAAGTTTTTGAAATTCTTCATTAAGTTCTAACTCTTCTAATCTTGTCATAAATTTTTGCTCATTAATCATAGTAAAATCCTTTCTAATTATTTCAATTACTAATTATTATCCTTTCTCTTTGATGAAACAAATTCATTGTATTCTTTTTCATAGAATCAGTTTAAATCATCATCTTTAACTTCTGGATTTTCTTCCTTCAAATCTTTGATATTAAAATTTAAATTATTTAATTTTTCTTTGAAAGTATTTTTTAAACTTTCACTATCTAATCTGCTTAGTATATCTTTTACTCTATTTGTAAAAAAGTCATTTTGCAACTCACTACTAGGAGCATCATTATTTTTTACATATGAGATTGTTGCTTTTCTTTTAATTTCATCTTCAACTAATGTTTTAACTAACTCAATAACACTTGAAGTTAAATCATCTCTTCAAACACCAAGTAACTTCTTCAAATTTGAATTGTTATTGTAGAAGTCATATCCTGAGAATTTTTCTTCCATCAAGTTACTGAATTTATTCAATAATTCTTTTTGGTCATTAATTTTTTCAGCTAATAACTCATATGAATTATCTTTATCAACTTTTAAACCTTCTAAATCTTCGGTTTGTTTAACAACTAAGAATTCTAATTCTTCAAGTAAACTATTGCACTTCATCATTGATTCATAGTTTCTGATAATTTCTTGACCATGTAAATCAATAGTTTTATCTCTCTTAGTTAATTCAGCATAAACACTGCTCAATGCTTCATTTTTAATTTTAGAAATATTGTTTTCAACTTCACTCTTTGTTGAATCTAAAATGATTCTTGAACTTGCATCAATTACTTTTTCTTCAATGTTCTTAGTAATAGAATCAATATCTCTTGCAATTTGACTTAGTTTTTCATCAACAACATAATAGATTTTATCTCTAATAATCATAGATAACTGAGATGACTCTTGAATCAAGTTAGCAATTTCAGACTCACTTAACTTAAAGTTATCAATGTGATTCCCTAATTCATTAATACTTGATTTAATGTTTTTGATTTCACTTCCATATAAATCATTGTATTTATGTTCGATAATTTCTAATTGATCTCTAATGTCATATTTTTTATCCATTAAATCCATTTGAGAAGCTATATCATAAACTTTGTTTTCAATTGATGCAATTGAATTATTAATGTTTCTATGTTCTTGTTTGAACTCAGATAATTCTAAATCAACTTTATTAGAAATATGATCAAGTCTAAATTTGAATTCATCACCTAAATAATTGTTGTTTTCACAAATCATGTTAGTAATCTTAGATTCTAAAGATTTTTGGAAAATCTTAGAAGATAAAACATTGTCTAAGAAATTGTCGATGTTAGTTAAATCACTAACTTTGATTTCTAATTCATTAATTTTTGATGAATTAGAAGCAATCTTTGTATCAATAACTGCAAACTTTTCAGTATTAGATGCATCTAAAGCTTTAACTTCTTTTCTAACATCTTCAATTTCATTTTTATTGCTATTAGTTTCAATAACTAAATCATCTTGTTTGTTAGATAAGTTTTCTACTTTGTCCTTAACATTTTCAATTTCAATGTTTAGTTTAAGTAATGAATTTTTATTTTCTGAAGTTTGTTTTTTAATTTCATTTATTAATTCATTTAAATCTTCATCATATCCAAATCTAGCATTGCTGATTTCATAAACTAAACCTTCTAACTTAGTTAAAAGTTTATTGCTTTCAACTCAAGCAGAACAAATCTTTTCAATTTCTTGCTCAATCTTAGCAAAGTTTTCTCTACTGCTAGTTATCTCTTGTATAAATGATGTATTGTTGTTACTAAGAATATTAGTTAAATCTTTTTGTTGAGATCCAATAGTATCAAGGTTAACTTGATAGTCATTAATGAAACTATTAAAACTTTCTTTTGTATATGCTAATTCACTAGTTAAACTTTCAATTTTAGAATTTGCATCTTCTAATTTAAGATTTAAAAGCTTTTCAAAACTTTCCATTAATTCTTTTTGTTGAGATGAAACACTGCTTTCATCATCAACAAAAATTAGTGGTTGTTCATTTTGGTCTATGTAATTGCTAGAAAAGTTAGAGCTTTCATTTTCAGTAATTACTTCATTGGTTTTGTCATTAATTTTTGAAATAACTTCACTTAGGTTATTAATCATTGATCCCATGTGATCTTCAAAATTATTAAACACACTTTGTAATTCATTTTTAAAAGATGAAAATTGATTATTTGTAGAATCAGATTCATTAGACTTTTGATTATTATAGTAAGAAGTATCATTACTGAATGAATCAAATAAACTATTTTCTTTAATACTTTCTTGTTCAAAAGAAAAATTTGAATTATTAGAAACTAATAAATTTTCAATTCTTTTAATAAGTTCTTTAGATTCTTTGCTATCTCTTTGTAACATTTCAATTCTTTGAGAATTATCAAAACTTTGTTTATCTAGTTTGTGTAGATGTGAAACTATTTGGTTATCAATTAAATCTGTATTTTGGTTGACAGAAAAACTAGAGTCATTTTTTGATGACACTAGATTTCTAGCAAGAAATTCTGCTTCTTCCCTTATAAGAATATTAGTTTCAACATCGTCTTGTCTTGGTTCTATACTTTCCAAGTACTCTAGTTTTTTGTTACTATAGTTTTTCATCTTTTTTTCCTTAAACTAACAGTTTTATTTTGTTTCTTTTAGTTTTAATAAGTCTTCGACTTTTGCATAGAAAGCTTCTATTTCTTTCTTTTTGCTTTCAGATTCTATTATAAAACTTTTAATATTTTCACTATTTATTTTTAATTCTATAATAGAATCATCATTTTTATTGACATATTTTTTTGAAACATCTGAATTACTGTTTAAAAGATCTGATTCAATATCCTTTAATTTTTCATCAAATGTTTTAAATCAACTAGGGTTATCAATCTCATCATTTTCATCTTCACTTATAGAATAAGCGGATTTTATTAGTTCTAAAGCAACCTTAAGTTGGTCTAAATTTTTATTAAATGTTTGAGTGAATGAGTTAAAAGTTTCTTCTAAATATTGTCTTACTTCATTGTTTAAATTAACTTTAAACTTATCAGTATTAACAACATTTGAGATGTCTTCAGAATCGCTTGGGTTTGATAAAGAATTTAAGTAAGCTAATTTTTCTTTAACATCTTTGTATTGTTCTTCTTTTTCTTCTTCAAAAGAACTAATTTCCATATTTAAGACTTCAATTAAATTATCGATTGCTTCAAGTTCTTTATTCTTGTTTTCATCATTGATTGAATTAGAGTTTCTTATTTTTAAAACTTCTTTTTCAATATCACTAACTTGTTGTCTATAGTCATTAATTTCTTTTTCTCTAACTTTAAAAATTGATTCTTTGAATGCTTGTAATTCTTGATTGAATTCATTTTGAATAATTTCTTTAGAATCTTCAAACTTAGATAAAATCTTTTTGATTTCTGGATCTTGGTTTTCTGATGAATCATTAAATAATAATTTAATTATTACTTTTTTCTTTTCATCAATTATTTCAAATAATTTTCCAATTTCTAATTCAAGTAGAGAAATTTTTGAATAGATTACAGATTTGTTTTTAAAGTTTTTTGCACTTAATAGATCAGTTTTATCTTCACCTAGTTCTTTAAGATAAGATTCATCAATTTTTTTAATAACATTTTCTAAGTCTTTTAATTGTTCATTTACTAATTGTGAGCTTAAGTCATCACATAATAAACTTGCTTTATATTCAACTAAACAATTAACATCTTCATTACTGCTATCAGCTAAAAAGTTAACTAGTTTTACTTTTTGTGAATAGATGTTTTTTAAGTAGTCTTTAGTATATTTAACTAAATCTTCTAATAGTGTGATTTTTTGATATTCAATAGAATAAATATCACCATTAGTATTTAATATACTATTTTCAATTTGACTTTCTTTTAATGCAATTAAATCTAGGTGAGATCTTAGTAACAAGTTTTTAACCTTGTCTAATTCTTTATTAAATTCTATATAGTTTTCTTTACTAACTTCTAAAGTATCTAAGTTGTTTACACTTTCAGAAACTTCTTTTAAAGCATCTTGGATAGAATGCAATCTAATTAAGTCAATGTTGTTTTTGTTTTCAAAGTTTATAAAGATTCTTGTAGATAAATCAACATTGTTTCTTGAAAGATCTGCAACTTGACACAAGTAGTTAATAATAACTGCATCTTCTGATAATGATTTTTTAAAGATTGAAATTAAAGCTTTTTGTTCTAATTCAAAAATACTAAATTCATTTTTTAATAAAGCAAGAATTTTGTCTAATGATTTATTAACTTCACTTGCTTCCTTTAAAGCAACTTCGTTTTTCTTGTTTGCATTAATCAATTCAAGATATTTATTATTTTCATAATTTAATTCTTCAATTGTTTTGTTATGAAACAATATTGTTTTATTAAATCATTTTAATGCTTGTAGAACTTTATCAGAATTGCTTTCAGACAATCTTGCATTAACTGTATTTAAAATACCAGTTAAATTCTTTTTAGATAAATTCAATAAATTAGATATTTCAGAAATTTTAGAAATTATCAAGTTGTATGCATTTATATCAAATGATGGGGCAAAAGTAACTTCATTTAATTTGCTAATTTCTTCTAATTTATTATCTACAAATGATGAAATTACACCATTTTTGTTTTCAACAGAAGCAACTAAATCTTTATATCAATTATCTAGTTTTGAAATTTTATTTTTTAATTCAAGGTTATCTATGTTTTTAACAGATTCTTCAACTTTTAAATAATTTTGATCATTTGAATTTGCTTCACATTTACCTGAAATATAAGCTTGGATTTCATCTAAGATTTGATTCTTTTTGTTTAGCTTATCAACAGAAGCTAAGATTGGATTTACATTATCAATCTCTTCTTTTAAATCATCAATTTTTTGTTTGAATGAAGCTACATCACTTGGTTTAATTAACTCATCAATAATATTAAAGATATTTTCAAAAATTGAATATAGGTCCTTTTTCAAGAATGAATAATTTTCTGTTAAATTTTGTTCAACTTTTAAAATATTTTCATAGCCTGCTGAATTGTCATCAATTAAATGTTGGCTACTAATTTCAGTAAATTTATTTGATAGATCAGATTTTAGACCTTCAATTTTGTTTCCTAAGTTATCAACAGAAGTTTTTAAATAATCTTTTAGATTTTTGAAGTCTGCTGATTGAATTAGGTTTTTACTGTTTTCTTCTTCAATCTTGTTTGTAAATTTTTGAACTTCATCAATTATGTAATCTCTTTCTTCTAATAGAGATCCAATATCTTGATTTTGAATATTAATAATTTCATTTAGTTCATCAAAAATTTTAAATATTAATGCTTGTTTCTCTTTTTCTTTTTGAGATAAATTAGCATAGTTACCTTTTAAGTTTTCAATGTATGAAACAATTTCTTTAGAGTTAATTTTGTTTGATTGCAAGATTAAATTCATTGCATCAACTTGTGAAGCTTCTAAGATTTTATTTTTTGTTTCTAATTCTTTAATTAAGAAATCAAAATTCTTATTGATGCTTCCAATTCCTAAACTAATTCCTTCATTAATTTCATAACAGAATTTCTTAAGTTCTGAAGCAATCTGTTCTAGTGAATCTTTACCATATGAAGAGTATAAGTTTTCAATTGATTTAATTAATGATGCAAAGTTGTTTTTGAATTCTTCACTTAGTAGTTCATAGTTTTTTGATAATTGAGAACGAATTACATCTAAAGTTTTCTTGTCACTTTCTTCTAAATTATTTCCAAGATTTTGTAATTCTATTGAATCTACTTTTTCATTAAAGTTTTCACCAAGTTTTTTAATTTTTTCTTCAAAGTTATTAGAAATGTTATTAATAGATGATTCAATATCATTTAATTTTTTGTTATCTAGTGCTTCTTTTTTATTAGTTAAGAAGTACTCAACTTCATCAATGTATTTGTTGTTTTCATCAATTAATCTAACAATTTCTTCATTTTGAATATCAATTAAATACTCTAATTCTTTTAACTTATCATTTTCTTTAGTTAGAGTTCTTGCATCTAAATCACTAATAAATTCATTGTTTGAAGATTCAATTTTTTGAATATAAGAAGAAATGTTTTTTTGGTATTCTTTGTTTAATTCATAAACAAAGTTAATTAAATCCATTCTGTTTTCTTCAAATGATTTAGTTTTTTCATCTAATTTTGCAATGAAGTCTTCAAATTTGTTGTTGATATTATCAAAGTTAGAGTTAAATCTTTCAACTAATCCACTATTTAAGTTTTCAAATTTGTCCATTAATTCATTTGAATTTAATTCATTTTCAGATCTTAAATTTTGAATTAGACTTCTAAACTCATCATTAATTTTTTCTAATAAATCATCAATTACAATTTGATTGTTTTCACTCTTATGAATAATGTCTTCAGTTACAGTTTTTAAAACATCTCTAAATTGATCAAATTGACTATTAACTTCTTCAAGTTTATGGAACTGTTCATTTCTATTTATTTCATTAATAGAATTAGCTTCAGATATGTCTTCTAGAATTTTGTTCAATTCTAGTTTTAATTCATTTCTTAGAATTTCATAATTTGAATTTAAATTATCTTCAACAGAGTTTATAACACTTGCTAAAGTAGAATCTTTATCATCAAATAAATTCTTTAAACTAGATAGATCTAAATTAGAAAGTTTTCTATCAAAGTTAAATTCTAAATCTGTAATTTTTTTATCAAAAGCTGAAATAATATTTCCAATTGAATTTTCTAATTTAACAAAGTTTTCTTTGTTAAATAATTCTTTTTTCTGATTCAAGAAGTTTTCAATTTCTTCAATGAAATCATTCTTATCATCAATTAATGATTCAATTTCACTATTTTGTAAATCAATTAAAGTTTCTAATTCTTTTAATTTGATTTTTTCTTTATCAAGTTGAGCTTGTTGCATTTCATTAACTAAACTACTTGTAGATTTTTCTAGTAAGCTAACATAATTGAAGATTTCTTCTTGATTGTTCTTGTTTGATTCAATTAGCATGTTTAAAGTATCAACATTGCTGTTTTCAATATCTTTAGTTTGAACTTTCATTTCTTCAATTAGTCTATCAAACTTAGAATTCATTTCCATGATTGATGAATCCATTTTGATTGCTAAGTGTTTGTTTGAATGCTTAATGTCTTTAACTAAATTTTCTCCAATTTGATTTGTAGAATCTTTGAATGAAGAAATTAACCCTTTAAAGCTTTCATCAATATTTGAAATAATGTTGTTTAATTCATCATAATGAGAGTTTTCTTTGTTAATAAATCCTTCAGTAACTTCTTTTAATAACAATGTGAAATTATTGAATTGTGAATCTAATGAATCAAATCTAGATTGATTATTTAAGTTAATATCTTTAATTTCTGTACTGATGTCAGCAATTTTATTAGTTACATTTTCAACATTAGTATTAACTTCATTTAAGTTATTTAAGATATTACTTAAACTATCTTTAAATTCATTTTTAACTAATTCATAGTTGTAAGATAATGAACTTTGAACTGAATCAAAAAACTCTACTTGTTTACCATCAATTTCTTCTGATAATGAGCTTAAATCAATGTTTGCAAGTCTACTATTAAAGTTTTCTTCTAAAGCAGAAATTTTGTTATTAAAGTTAACAATTGCATTATTAACTGAATCTTCTAGTCTGTTAATGTTTTCATTGTCTAATTTGTTTTTCTTGTTTAGTAAGAAAGTTTCCACTTCATTAATGAAATCATTCTTTTCATATAAAAGACTTTCAATTTCTTCATTTTGTAAAGAAATTAATTCTTCTAATTCTTTTAACTTAAGATTTTCATTATTGTATTTTTGAGCTTCAATTTGATTAATAAACTCATTATTGTTATCTTCTAAATTCTTAATGTAATTAAGAATTTCTCTTTGATGAGATTTGTTTTCTTCAATAATTGAATAAATTACATCCAATTGACTACTTTCAAAATTCTTATTTTGGTTTTTAATTTCTTGGATTAAATCTGAGAATTTATCACCAATTTCACTAATAGTGTTATCAAGTTTTTTATTTGTTCTAAGATTTGTTTTCTTGATCTCATTATTTAATTTTCTAACAGTTCTATTGTTTTCATTTCTTAACTTAGTAATTAATGATTCAAATCTAGTGTTGATGTCATCCATTATATTGTTAATGTTTTCATAGTTGCTTGAATTCTTATCAATTAAGTTTTCTGTAACTTCTTTTAATAAATGTCTAAAACTATCAAATTGAGTATCAATTGAATCAAACTTTGCTTGGTTGTTTAAACTAATATCTCTAATTTCAGAACTAATATCACCAATTTTGCTGTTAGTATTTTCAACTGTGTAATTAACATCATTTAAATTACTTAAGATACTACTTAAGCTATCTTTAAATTCATTTTTAACTAATTCATAATTGTGAGAAAGAGAGTTTTGGACAGAGTCAAAGAATTCAACTTGTTTTCCATCAATTTCTTCAGATAGTGAACTTAAATCAATATTTGCAAGTTTGTTATTAAAGTTTTGTTCTAATTCTGAAATTTTGTCATTAAAGTTTCCAATTGCATTATTAATAGAGTCTTCTAACCTAATAATGTTTTCATTATCTAATTTATTTTTCTTGTTTAATAACAATGCTTGAATATCATTAATGAAGTCATTCTTTTCATATAATAGACTTTCAATCTCTTCATTTTGTAAAGAAATTAATTCTTCTAATTCTTTTAACTTAAGATTTTCATTATCAAATTTTTGAGCTTCAATTTGACTAATAAACTCATTGTTATTTTCTTCTAGATTCTTAATGTAATTAAGAATTTCTCTTTGATGAGATTTGTTTTCTTCAATAATTGAATAAACTACATCTAACTGACTATTTTCAAAGTTTTTATTTTGATCTTTGATTTCATCAATTAAATTGGCAAATCTATCCCCAATTTCAATGATGCTATTGTCAATCTTTTTGTTTGTTCTTCAGTTAGTTTTCTTAATTTCTTTATTAAGTTTTCTAACTGTTCTATTGTTTTCACTTCTAAGCTTAGTAATTAATGATTCAAACTTAGTATTTAAATCATTCATTACATTATTAATGTTTTCATAGTTGCTAGAATTCTTATCAATTAAGTTTTCTGTAACATCTTTTAATAAGTGTCTAAAACTGTCAAATTGAATATCGATTGAATCAAATTTAGAGTCAAATTTATCAAATGATAAATTTTCAATTCTGTCAGAAACGCTTGAAGATAATTCATTAACATTGTTGATAACTTGAACAATATCATTATTTAGTTCATTCTTAATGATTTCATAGTTGCTTGTTAATTGTTGTTCTAGGTTTCTAAAGAAATCATTTTGATTTCCAGATAATTCAGATTTAAATGAGTGAATGTCAATTTCTCTTAATCTATTTTCAAAATTAATTTCTAAGTTTTCAATTTTATTGTTTAGTAATTCAATAATTTCTTGAGCAGATTGTTTTAATTCATTAATGTTTTCATCATTGAAATTGTTTTTCTTTTCTAATAAGAAAACTTCTAAGTCATGGATAAAATCATTCTTTTCTTCAATAAGAGCTTGAATTTCACTATTTTGTAATGAAATTAATTCATCTAATTCATTTAGTTTTAAGTTATCTAATCTATGATTTCTCTTATCAACTTCTTCTAAGAATTTATCATTGCTTGATTCGATGTTTTTAATTAATCCAACTAATTCTTTTTGGTTAGCTAAATTAGTTTCTAAAATGTAATTAATTGTGTTTGCTTGATTGCTTTCAGCGACTTTATTCTTGTTTTCAATATCAGCAACTAAATTAGAAATCTTTTCTGAGATTTCTCCAAATTCTTCACCAATTTTATTTCTAAGATTTAAGTTAGTTTCAGCAACATTTTTTGCAATGTCTTCACTATATTTAACATTCTCTTCTTTGATTCCACTAATTAAATCTTTAAAGTTGTCACTGATGTTGTTAACAATAGAATTCATTTCATCATATTGTTCAGTATTTTTATTAATTAAATTTTCAGTAACATCTTTTAATAAGTATCTAAATTGTTCAAATTGACTATCAATGTCATTGAATCTCTTATCATATGTTCAACCTTGTTGATTTAATGATCCATATGCTTCATTCAATTCATTTACATTGTTTAAAATTTGAGTTAAATCTTGTTTAACTTCTTCTTTAACAATTTGATAATTATTAACTAGAGTTTCTTCTATCTTGTTAAATAATTCTTTTTGATTTTCATTAGTTGCTAAATCTAATGAATCTAAATTAATTGTGTTTAATTTTCTATCAAAACTATATTCCAAATCATTAATTTTTTCATTGAAATTAAGCATTACATCATTAATTGAATTCTTGATGTCTAATATCTTTTCATCATTCAGTTTTTCTCTTTTTTCAATTAATAATTGTTCAACATCACTAATGAATTGATTCTTTTCATCCAATAGGCTTTCAATTTCTTCATTTTGAAGACCAATTAATTCTTCTAATTCACCAAGTTTCAAACTGTTTTGAGCAGCAGATCTCTTTGATTCTTCTGAAATCAAATTCATCTTTTCTTCTTCAATAGTTTTAATTAGATTTAAAACATTTTCTTTGTGAGCTTCATTTGCATTTAAAACTTCTAAGATAACTGAACTATAAGTGTTTTCATAGTTTTCTCTTTCAGAAGCAATTTTAGAAATTAAATCATCAATTTTCTTGTTGATTCTTCCTTCAAATTGTCCAAAGTTTTCTTCATTAACACTACCATCACTTAATTTGTTAGCAATTGGTTCTAGCATATTAGCTATTTTAGAAAATTGTCTTTCTAATTTATCTAAACGAACATTGATGTATTCATTCCCTGCACCAGCAAAAGAAAAGTCTTTGTTTTTAGCAACATCAGCATTAAAGTTTTTAATAACACTTAAAACTTGTTCTAATTTTAATAATTTAAATTGTAAAAATTCTTTTTGAGCACTATATGCATCTTTTAAAATTTCTTCTATTTCAATTGGAGATTTTGAAATATAGTTAAAAATTTCATTAACTTGATTAGAAAGATCAGATTTTAATTGATCAAATTCTAATGTATTTAAATTCATTAATTTATATAAATCATCTGAGAAATTATTAATTGCTAAATTAACATTAGATTTAACTTCTTTAAGCATTTCTTTAATAGAAATAGCTAAGAATTCAAAATCAATTTTATTTCTCTTTAAAGATTCAAAACTACTTGCAGATAAAATGTTAGAAACTTTGTTTCACAATTCTTCATTAACTTCTTCACATTTTTCTTTAATTGATTCAACCAATTCAATGGCTTTTTGAGCAAAGAAATTATTGCTAGAAATAACTTCATTTGTTAATGAGTTGTTATTAAATCTTACTTTTTCTAAATTCTCATTAATTCCAAGGATTAATTTGTTACAAGTATCACTACAAAACAGTTTTAGATTACTAATTAGCTTTTCTAAAACTTCTTTTTTAAGTTCTGTATTTTGAATAAAATTTTCAGAAATATTAAAGTATTGTTCAGAAATATTTCTTTCAATGAATGAACTATCAATTTTATTTAAAAATAAGAAATCATTTAATGACTCTAAATTAGCAGGTTCAGAATTATATTTAATTTTTTCTGAATGGATTTCAACTTCAACTTTATTAATTGATGTTTTTAATTCTTCAAGATTATCAACATCTATATAATTAATTCCATTTTCTAAAATAGAATTATTTAAATTTGTTTTAGGAGCTGCTAGTTCATTTAAAGTGTTTACTAATTCACTTTCTAATTGGTCATATAAATCATTGATTGAATTTTTATAACTGTTTTTAACAATTTTATTTTCTTTCTTAGAAGAACCAGTGAAATTAATTTCAAATAATGAATTTATCTTTTGGTTAAATTCATTTTTATATGCAATTAGTTTGTTACTAACTCTTTTGATGTTTTCTGGATCTACAATATTTCCAATAACAACAAAGGTTTTTAAGAATGACTCTTTGTTAGAACTGATTTCATTAATTTTTTTAATTTCAGATTCAAATATATTGTGGACATTAGTAAAGAAGTCTAAGAACTTTTTGTCATTCTTAGATTCATTTTTTTCTTCAAATTTGTCTTCAAAATATTCATCTTCTATTTCATCAACTGGAAAATTATCATTTTTTAAAAAAGTCAAAATTTCATCTTTATTACGAGATGAAATTTTAGTATTTAAATCAAAATCATTGTTTTCTGAATCATAACTAGGTTCAAAATTATAAGATTTTAAATCTTCTCTTCCTTGTGAGTTGATAAAATCTTTAAACATACTTAATAGATGAGATTCTTTATCAAAGTTCTCAATGGCCTTTTCAACTTCATTTTTAAGAACAGACACCTTTGAAAACAATTTCTCATTATCATTTTCTAGAATATTTAAACTCTTAGAAATTTCTGAATTTTCTTTTTCTAGTTTTTTCCTATTTGGAATATAGATGTCAAAAATTTCTTCATTATTTTGATGTTTTACATTATTAATATCATTAATAATTTGATCAACTTGATTTTTTAAATCATTTATTTTATTTGTTATTTTCTTGTTCGTTTTCATAATATTCTCATCTATTCATCATTAAATAAAGATAAATAATTTTTGTCCCTTTCTAATTCAATTAACATTTTTAATTTGTTGAATTTTGACTTTACTATTCTTAATTTTAAATTTATATTGTATTTTTTTTCCAACAAATATTTTTTAAATGCGATTATTCAATATTGGAACAATTTAGTGTAATATTCTTTTTCAAACACTTTTATTAAGAACTCTTCCAATTGAATAAGCTTTTCTTTAACTGTTGTTTCTTCATCAGAGAAGATTTTATATAGTTCATTTTTTAATAATATTTTTTGTGAACTTGTTAAGTTAGTTTTATATTCTAAATCTTTAACTATTTTTTTAACAAAACTATTGAAGTCTTGAATTTGATTATTATAGTCGTCTGATTGATTTTCTAATGATGGATCTTGTTCATCTAATAAATCAGAAATTCTTTTATCTAATGAATCTAAATCCTTAATACTTTGGTTAAATTCATTAATTGAATTAATGTCATCCAAGTTATCAAAGTCAAACATTTCTTCTTGCTTTTCAATTTCATTTACATAAGCATCAAAGTCTTTTGAATAAATATTTGTATTTAAATATTTATCTTCATAATTTTCTTGACTTGGTTCTTCTTTAGAATTATTTAAGAAACTGTAATCTAATTCTGGTTTTAAGTCATCAATGTTTCCATGTTGTTCATTTGAATCAAAATCTACTTGATTTACAATGTTTGAAATTTCTGCATCATGATCATAATCATATTTGTTAAAACCATCATCAGTTTCTTCAATTAATTTATTTACTTCTTCAACCACTGGATGAGGTTCTTTAACTTCTTCAATTTCTTGTACTGTTTCACTTGAATCAAATGGTACAAATACTTCTTCATTTTCAACAGGAGTATAAATAAATTCATTTGGATCAAATGCATTGTCACTGAAACTTAATATTTCTTCATTGCCGTTATTAGGGTTTTGTGTTTCATAAACAATATCAGAAAACTCTTGTTCAAAATTTACAAATTGATTTGGATTAGTACTTAACATTCCAATGTATTCAAAGAATGCTTTTATCATTTTGTTTAATGAACTAAAATCATTAAAGAATTTTTCTAAAATTTGTTTGTAACCACATGCTGCATCTCATCAGAAACTATCAAAATTAATTAAAGCAAATGTAGCTGCACTAAAATCACTTGTAAGGAGTTTGATGAAGTTATCAACTTGTTCAAATAAAAGATTATTTTTTTCAGTATATTCAGAAATTTGAATACATAGATTATTAATTTTTCTAATTGATTTTTTAGAGAAGTATTCACCATCATTTAAACTAGTACTATTTAATTCATTGTATAAACCAAATAAACTAGTATCAATTTTTTTAAACACTGCTAAAAAGTTATTAGCTAAATAATCAGTAAAATCTTTTGTGTTTTGTGTACTTAATAATTTATTTGCAAATTCCACAGATTCTTCTCTAACATCATAAACTGCATCTTGTGGTGTGATATTAGAAATTAGTGATGATTCATGTTCTCTTCTAGTAATTGATGAAGTCAATTTATTAATAAGTGAAGATTTGCATTTATTAAATTCTTTAATTTTTGCATTAAATGATTTTTCAATATCATAAACACTTTTAAACACATTATTAATTATTTTTGAGATTAAACTAACAAAAGAATCTGAGATGTTATATCTATTATCAAAATCTTTAAATGAAAAGAAATTATCAGAGTCAATATCAGCCAATAAATCATTAATCTTTTTTTCTAGATGAGCAATAATATTATCTTTTTCTTCAGATATTTCTTTAGTGTACTTTTCATTTTCATCAATTAAGGCTTCTAATGAGATTAATTTCTGATTAATCTGTACTGAAAAGTTAACTAATTCATTGCATTCATTTTCTCAATCTTTGTTACTTTGATGAAGTTTTTTAATTGATTGTTGATCAATATCTTTTTCAACCAACAATTCACTTATTTTCTTTTGAGAATCATTTAGTAAAGCAGTTAATTCCTTTTTTTCTTGTTCATCTTTATTTAATTTAGGAATTACTTTGTTTTCAATAAAATTTGATATTTCATCAATTTTTTGCATAGCAGAATCAATATCAGCTGAAATTTTTAGAATTTCTTTTCTAGAAAAACTTGGAGTGTCCAGATAGTTATTTAAACTACCTCCATTTAATGCATCAAAATCATATAGATTTCCATATGCATCAATAGTATCTTCATCATGAGTTTTAGAAGAAAGTAATTGAAGATTAATAATTTTTTTCTTAATACTTTCTTTAATGATTTGTAAATTGTGACTTACTTTTTCATTTTCTTTTAATAAAGAATAAATATTGTCAGTTCCCTGAAATTGTTCAAGATCTTCAAACTTAGTTAGATTCAAAAAATTTGAATTATCAAGTTGCATTAATAATTCAGTGTATTTATTTTTAAATCTATTAATTTTTTCATTTAAAGTAAGGTTATTTACATTTCTACTATTCATTTTACAATTCCACTATTAATTTCTTTTCTTCATGTGTTAATTCTGATTCTAAAGTTAAAAGTTCTTTTTGTAGTTGCAACAATTTATCTGTGCTGCTAATAATTTCTCTTTCTAAGAATAAAGCACTTCTGTCTTCTAAAATACTATTTTCAAAAACAAGGCTGCTATTATCTATTAGAGTATTTGGTTGATTAATATTTTCTATTTTTCTGTTTAGAATATCTAAACGTTTATCATTGTCTGATCTAAATTCATTAATTGAATCATTAATCTTTCTTTCAATTTCATTTGATTGAATAATTTGTTGTTGAAGAATATCTTGTTTAATTTCATTAATGATGTCTGGACTAATTGAGTAGTCATATGCAGGAGCTGGAACAAATTGAGGTGTGTATTTATTGAAAATAAGATTTTTACTTTTTTCAATTTCACTATTAAATCTATCACTCATTAGATTTTTCAATTTAGTAATCTTAGCTTCTAAATCATCATTTCTATCTAATAGTTTTTTAATCAATTCATCTTCTTTTTTAGATTTAACAACTGATTTTTTATGAATTATTTTTTCAGAATTACTAGGACTAGGATTTCAAGGACTATAGCCATTTTCAACTGAGACATCTAATAAATTGTTTCCATCACCTAAGAATTCTTTTTCATCAGATTTAGAATTGTTTATAATTTCTTCTTCATAAGTTTCTTCTAATATATCATCTTCTAAATCACCATTAACATATTCATTAATGATTTTTTTCAATGAATCATTCTTTTCAATATCAAAATAACTTTGGTCAATCCCATCAAAATTAATACTAGGTATTGCTTGATAAACTGGAACAGGACCTTGATATACATGAGATGAAGTAACTGGACCAAATTGTCCATCGCTGTTTAAAACATCAGGATAAGCTTTTCACTCATATTTTTCATTAATTAATTTAAGATCTTCATCATACTTAACTTTTAATGCTTCAATTTCTTGAGAAATGATTTTTTCAATTTCATCTTTAACATACTCTAGTAAATCACCATTGTTGTACTCTTTGTTATTTAAAGATTTTTTAGCAAATTTAGCAAAGTCATATTTATTTAATTTAGTTAGACCATGGATATCATCAATAGAATCTAAATCTCTATTTTTAATTGATTTATATAAAGCATCAATAACACTGTTTTTTTCATCATTTAAAATCATGAATTCATAATCTTGCTTAGTTAACAATTCTTCGATTTCTCTCATTTTTCCACTATTGATTGTAATTCTTTGAATTGTTTCATTTAGAACATCATTAATAACTTGATTCTCTTCATAAATTCTAGAGTTTTCAGCTTTTAATGATTCTATTTCTAATTCTTTACCAAGTAATCTTTGGTTGAAGTCTTCATATAATGGAGATTTTGAAAACAAGTCATCAAGTTTTTCATTTTCTAAAACAATCTTAGATGGTTCATTTTTCTTTTCTTCTAGAGTTTTAACTCTTTCTAATGATTCTTCAATTCTTTGTTCTAATTGATCAAATTTGTTAGTTAATTTTTTTTCACCAGCTGCAATTGGATATGGGCCTTCTCCCAATAGAAGATTAATATCATTAATTGCATCTTGAGTTCTTTCCTTAACTTCAGATTCATGTTTTAAGTTATTTTCAATTGATGCTAGTTTTCTTTCTAATTTTTCAACTGTTTTTGCTATCTCATTAGAAATTCCACTATCATTTTCTTGAATCATCTTATCAAGAACTCTTTCATCATTATCTCTTGCATTTAAGAAATAACTAATTGATTCAGTTTTAATTTTTTCAACTTCATCCCTATATTTTCTTAAAAGAGTATTAATTTTATCTTCTACTATTTTTTCAGCTTCTTTTTGAACAAGATCTTGAATAGAAACTGAGTTAATATAATCATCTAAATCATTTTCACCAGCAAGTTCTCTTTTTAACTTGTCAATTTCATAAGCTAAATCACTATTTTGTTGTAACAATAGTTCTTTTTCATAAACTATTTGATTTACAAAACTTCCAGTCTCAGCAATTTTTGATTCTAGTTTTGAAATTAAATCATTTTTTTCTTCATAGATTTTTTTAATATCATCTGATTGTTCATTAATAATATCTTCTAACTCACTAATTTTTCTAACATTAGAAAGTCATGAATCATATGAATTTTTTAATTCATATTCTTTAGATTGACAATCATTTTTTAAAGCTGAAATTGCTTCTTTGTAATTATCTACTTCTTTTTTATAGTTTTCATTTTCTCTCTTAATGTATTGGAAATCGTCAGTTACTGTTTTTAAACTTGTTTCCAAACTTTTAATTAATGGAAGAGAAATTTTTTCTAAGTTTTCTATTTGATTAATTGACAAAAAGTTAATAGCATTTGTCATCTTTTCTGATACTTCATCAAATTTTTGAACAGCACTATTAACAGATTTATCTAAAGCAGAAAAATATAGCTCACTATTATCTCATGTTCTATTAGCATATAGTGTGCTTGGACTTAAGTCTTTTTCTTCTAACTTAATTAACATTTCTTGTAGATTGATATTTTGACGCTCTAACATTTCATTATGAATAGTTATTGCTTCAATTTCTTCTTTTAATGATCTTTCAAGTCTACTTATTTTATCTTCAAATGAATATTCTTGATCATTTAATAAACCTTGCTTAACAACAGCAGGGCTTGCATATTCAAATTCTTCATTAATCTTATCTACAAAATCATTGAATTCATTGAAGTTGAATGACAGATCTTCATTAGGTAAACCAGTTAAGGTTAAAGGTTGATTGTCAGCAGAACCTCTTAGTTCTTTTTCATATTCATTTTCAACAGATAAATCTTTATCAGTGATAGGAGGAGTTAGTAAAAACTCATCTTCATGTCGACTTAATAAATCTTTATTCTTAATAACTTTTAACATTACTAAAGATAGTGTTTGTGTTAAGTTATCTAAATATGAAATTGTAGAATTTACAGATTCATCTAATCTTTCTTTTCTAAGACTTATATCAGATACTAATTCAGAATTATCTGGATCAACTTTTAACATGTCATTAAAAATTCTCAATGATTGAAAATAGTTTTTTTCAATAATTGATTTCTTTTCATTGATTCTTGCTAAAACTTGTTTAATTCTTTCTATATTTATGTATCTCATTGTCTTTTACTTCTTAAATATTTTTAAATTTAATTTTTAAATTTTCGATGTCATATATTGAGTTATCTTTAATATTTAAATCTTTTAGGTCATATATCACATCATCTAGTTCATTAACTAGGTTCTCTTTTAAATGAGAAATTGTTTCCTCTTTCTTACTTAATAATTCTTCTGTGACAGCTTCTTTTTCCTTATTTTTTTTCTCTTGAATACTTAATAAATCAGTTTCATTATTAGAAAGTTGATTTTCTTTGCTATCTAATAATTGATTATAATTGCTATTTGCTGTTTTTAATGAGTCTTTTTCATTTGTTAAATTTTCATGCTCTGATTCAATTTCATCATTTTTATTTTCAGAGAAGAAATTAAAAATATCATTTGATTGATAACCATCATTAGGTTTTTCTTTTTTTTGAATTAATTTACTAGTTTGAATTATTTCTTTTTCAGTTCCATTATTTTCTGGAGTATCCTTTAAAAATTTTTGAAAGTAATCATCTTCTAAAGATGCTTTAACATTTTGTGGACTTAAAACTTCTTCTTCTTCTTTAACTTCAGGAAATTCAAGTGGACTAATACTTATAAATGATTTGTATTTATTTTCATAGTTTATAAACTTTGTGTCTTGAAGTTGTAATACTTCATCATTTATTTCTACAGTTTCTGGGAATTCTACTGGAGAAACATTTATTAATGATTTGTATTTGTTGTCATAATTAACAAAGTTGTCATTCTTTAATTCTAAAACTTCATTATTAGTTTCTTCTTTTTCTTTGTATTCTTCTAAAGACTCTAATTCTTTAAATAAATCTAATTCATTAAATAGATTAACTTCACTTACTTCTTTTTTTTTATCAAAATCATTAACTTCAGATTCAGATAAGCTAAGACTTTCATCATTTTTTAAATCATCTAATCAGTTATTGTTATCAATTTCTTCATCAACTAAATTAGCATCTTCTTGGTTGTTATCAAATTCATTGAATATTTCATCAATTAATTCTTCATGAATTCAATAATTGTTTTCAGTATCCAAATCATGTTCACTATCAAAATTTTTATAGTCTTTTTCATTATTGATGTTTTCAATAAATGACTCTTTACTAATACTTTCAATAATTAAATCTTTTTCAAAATCTTTGTTAGATTCGAATTCAACATTTACATTAGGTTTGTATTCATAATTTGAACTTGATAAATCAGTATTTTGTCATTCAATATTATTGCTTAAATCTTTATTTAAATCAAAGTTTTGTTCTAACTCTAAATTAGCATTATTACTTCAACCAGGAATATCAATTATTGATAAGTCTTTTAATGGTTGTACTTTACTAATAAAGTTATTTTCTTTTACTTCTTGATTTAACTCAAAAGTTATTTTTGGATTTTTAAAATCAGCAACATTTTCATTAGATTCAATTTCTTGTTTAATGGATTTTATTTCTTTAGTATCATTTGGTTCTTTAGTAACATTGATTTGATCAATTATCTTTTTTAAACTTTCATTTATTTCATTGAACTTATTTTGATTTGTTTCTTGTAAGTTTTTAAATTGTGAATCAATGTTAGATATTTTTTCATCAATTGATTGATTTAATTTGTTTAATTTTTCGTTTTGATGTTTTCCAAATTTTTTAGGATTGATATTCTTTTTGTGAGAATCACTATTTGAATTAATGAAATTGCTATATTTATTTGATTTATTGTTTGAGCCAAATAATGAAGAAACATTAATTACTTTTTCATTAATATAGTTTTTTAAAGTTTCAGTTTGATTATTAATCAATAAATTTCTATATAGTTCTTCAATCATTGTTGATTTGAATTCACCATTAATTTTATTAATTTGATTTGCAATAGAATCAAATTTATAAGACATTTCTTTTTCCAAGTTCTTGTATTGGAAATTCAACTTATTATATAGATTTAGGTTTTCTTTAAATTCATATCTTAAATCATCTTTGAAACTATCATTACTTTTAGCTGTGTTGCTATTATCTCTTAACTGACTATATTTATTCCCATAATAATTAATTTCTTTATGAACAGGGAAGTAACTTCTTCTATTTCTATTATTAGTTTCAAAAGTATCTTCTTTTTGGTATCTATTATTATTTCTAGATTCTTGAACTTCATTAACTGAAACAGGTTGATTTTTTTCTTTGCTAACAACATTTTGATTAACAGAATTTTCTAGTGCTTCAATTTTAGAAGATAGATTTTTAACTTCATCAATAATTGGTGCTGTTGTATTTACAGGAGTTGGTAATTGTTCAATTTCTACTGGTCTAGCTAACTCTTTACTATCATTAACTTTTGATACTCTAAAATCAAAAAAATTATTGTCCAATTCTGTTGTTTTGAAAATTGGATTAATAACTTGTCTTTCTTCTTGAACTATAGGTTCATAAACTGGAGCTTCTTCTTGGATAGATGGATGTTGAACTGCTACATTTTTAAACTTATTAACATTTTCTGGATTTAATAATCATTTTTGAACATCAAGATCTTTTCAATTTTCAATAATTGAAAGTGAATGTAGTTCATCTAACATTTCTTCATCACAATATCCTAATTTTTCAATAACTATTTCTTTAATTCTGTTTCTTGAAATGTAGTTGAAGAAATCATCTGGTAAATTATTTGAATTAAGGTTACTTTTAATGTTATAGATGTCTAATAGGTTTGATAAATTGTTTGATTCAAATGTTTCTAATGAATACATAGAATTTAAATCATTACTTAGTTCATCATTTTCCATTAAATCATTATCTAAATAATCATTAGTATCATCTAAATTATTATTTAATAAATCAGTATTTAAATTTTGATTATAAAAATTCTGAGGTTGGTTTGGCTCAATAACTTCTTCTGGAATACTATCCATTAAAAGATTGTTATCATCTGACAAAAAATCAATTGATGAAAAAATGTCATCATCTAAATAACTATCATCCCCATCATAAAATGAGTAAGAAGAATCTAAATTACTATTCAAATGCTTGTTAAGTAAGCTATTATTTTTAACAACATTTTGAATAGAAGGTTTATCGTCATTATTTAAAGAACCCAAGTTATTTAAATAATCATTATTTAAATTTGGATTACTTAAACTTGAATCAGCTAAATTTATATCTTGATTAACTAAATTAACTTTTTCAAATTTATTAACTGATTGAATAGGAAAATTTTCATTATTATTAATGATTGTCTTAGGAATTTGAACAGGTGTTAAATCAAAATCTGGAACTAGTTCATAGTTATTTTTTATTTTTTTTAAAAAATACTCATTTGAAAACTTTTTAGACTCATTTCTTGAGAAAACAGAAAAATTTTTCTCTGTGTTATTCATAATCCAAATTTTAAGAAGATAAAAATCTTCTTAATTCTCCTATTTGTTATTTTCAATATTATATATATTAACTTATAAAACATAACAATTTAGATTAAATTTACTTTTTATGATACGTTTATAGCAATGTTTTAATAGAAATCTTATAATTATATATGTATTCAAATTTGGAGTCAAAATGAAAAAATTTAACTATGCTATTTTGAGAACACCTTCTCAGTCAGCACAAAAATATATTGTAGATACAGAATTTGATTTTAAAGAATTTGTAAAAGAACATGAAACTTTAACTCACTTTCTTAAAAATATCCCTATCAGAGTTCACAATCTTCCATCTCTAAAAGATGACATAATTGGTTCAAAAATTAACCCTTTATGTATTGCTACAGAAAGATGTGTAATCTTAGGAAATTTTGATGAAAATATTGTTAATAATCAAAAGCTAGCACTTACTGCTCATTTAAGTAGATTTTACCCATTAGATAAAATTTTCTTTATTGATTATCCAGGTATCCTTTCATCTAGAGATATTTTAGAAGTAGATAAAACATTCTTTGTTTCTTTATCAAACTGAACAAATCAAGAAGGTGTTAATCAATTTATTGAATTTGTAAGACCATTAGGATATGAAGTTATAACTATTACAAATTCTCAAGATTCATTACAAAACTATTTAAACTATGTTTCAGGAAATAACTTACTTGTTAAAGATGGTTATGAAATCCCACAAGAATTTGATGTATTTAATAAGGTAGTAGTTCCAGTAGAAGAATCATCTGCTATTGGGGCTTTATGAGTTAATGAAACTATAATACTACCTAATGAATGTGTTGGTATTAAAGAATACTTAATTGAATTAAATAGATACAGAGTATTGTCAATTGCTACTCCTACTTTTAATCAAATCCAAGCAATGTTAAAAGAATATGTAATTCTATTCTAGTAATTAAAAAATCAAATAAATTTAATAGATTGAATAATTAAATTCAATCTATTTTTTTATCAACACTTTTTTAAAAACTTATAATTTATTTACTTATGCAAAAAATCAGATTAGATATTTATTTAGTAAACGAAAACTATGCAAGATCTAGGGGTGTTGCTCAAGATTTAATAACAAATTCAAAAGTTGTTATTAATGGACAAATTATTTCTAAATCTAATACACTAGTAAATGAATTAGATAAGGTTGAAATTTTAGAAGAAGAAAAATATGTATCTCGAGCTGCATATAAGTTAAAGGCTGCTATAGAACATTTCAATATTGATCTTAATAATAAAATTGCAATTGATATTGGTTCTTCTACTGGTGGCTTTACGCAAGTGTTATTAGAAAACAATGTTAAAAAAGTATATTCTATAGATGTTGGTACAAACCAATTAAATGAACAACTAAAAAAGAACAATAAAGTAATAAGTTTAGAGCAAACAAATTTTAGAGAAATAGAATCAAGTTTAATTAAAGATAAAATTGATTTTATTACTATTGATGTTTCTTTTATCAGCATCAATTTGATATTCAATAAAATTAAAGAATTAAAATGAAATAACTGAAAATCAATTGCTTTATTAAAACCTCAATTTGAACTAGGTAAAAAAATTGGTACAACTAAAGGTTTTGCTAAAACTGAAGATCACAAAAAAATAATAAATAATTTTATAGAGTTTTTATCAATTTTAAATATTAAAAATCTAGGTTATATAGTTTCTCCAATTAAAGGCGCAAAAAAAGAAAATACAGAATACTTATTTTATTTGGAGTATAAAAATGAAAAATAAAATATTCCACATTGATATGGATTCTTTTTTTGCTTCTGTTGAATTAGCAGAAAGACCTGAATATGAAAAATTACCACTAGCTGTAGGACATTTAGTAATAGCATCTGCAAATTATGTGGCAAGAGGGTTAGGAGTAAAATCTGCAATGAACATTGTAGATGCTAAAAAAATATGTCCTCAACTAACCATTATTTATCCAAATAAAAATAAGT
Source organism: Malacoplasma penetrans HF-2 (assembly GCF_000011225.1). Lineage (NCBI taxonomy): Bacteria > Bacillati > Mycoplasmatota > Mycoplasmoidales > Mycoplasmoidaceae > Malacoplasma > Malacoplasma penetrans. The sequence goes on along the minus strand of NC_004432.1, from coordinate 177,577 downwards.
ATACTTCTATGTCTGACAAGATATATTCTTTTCTATCTTCTTTATCAAAAAATATAGAAACAGGGTCTATTGATGAATGGTATTTAGATGTGTCAAATACACAATATGAAAATTGAAAGGAAATTGAATTTGCTTCACTAGTAAAAAATAGTATCAAACAAAAATTTAATCTTAACTGTACAGTAGGAAATTCTTTCACACCTTTTTTAGCAAAGATGGCTACTAACTTAGCAAAACCAGATGGTTTTTTAACTTTAACAAAAGATAATTTTAAAAGTTACATTTATGATTTACACATTTCAAAAATTATAGGTATAGGTCCATCATTAACTAGACAATTAATTGAATTGAATCTTCATTATATTAAAGATATTGCTAATGTTAAAAATGATTACTTAATTAGAAAAAAGATAGGTTTGCATTGATCCAAATTAAGAATGAATGTTTTAGGGATTATATGTGATCCAATTAATCCAGATTATAAAAGAAAAAATTTAGGAAGAAGTCAAAGCATAAGAAACTATAGTGAGTATCAAGAATTTCTAAAACTAATTAAAGAATTAACTGATGATATAAATTCAGGCTTAAAGTACCAAGATTTTATGTTCAAATCTGTAAACATAAAAATTAGATATAGCGATGGAGATTCTGCTACAAAATCTTTTAACTTTGTTAATTTTCAAAATCAAATTCCACTTCATGTGGTTGTAGATTTATTTGAACAAATCAGTGATTTTTCAAAATATGATCAAGTTATCAATTTGAGTATCACAGCAAACAATATAATGGAAAATGACAATAATGAACAATTAACAATATTTGATTCTCCAACACAAAAAATATCTACTGAAAGTAAATTAGAAAAAATAAGAAAACAAGTTAATAAAACATTGAATAAAAAAATTATCCATTATCCCTCAAGTAGGTCTAATAGATAATTTTTTATTTCAATTATTATTATAAAAGTTTAATGTTATTTTTTTCTGCTTCTTCTAAAATGTCTTTAGGCCATAAAGAAGATTGAACTTCACCAATATGTTGTTTGTGAAGAAGGAAATAACAAAGTCTGCTTTGTCCAATTCCTCCACCAATTGAATAAGGGAATTCTTTATTAATTAATTTTTTATGAAAGTCTAATTCTTTTCTAGAATTGTTATTAGATTTATCAAGTTGTTCTACAAGACTAACTTCATCAACTCTAATTCCCATTGAACTTAATTCTAAAGCTGATTTAGTAGTTTCATTTCAAACTATAATATCTCCATTTAATTTTCAATCATCATAATCTGGTGCTCTTAAATCATGTGGTTTACCATCTGATAAATTGTCCCCAATTCCAATAATAAATACAGCCTTATATTTTGATGCAATTAATCTTTCTCTTTCTTTAGGGGTTTTATTTGGGTATCTTTGTAATAAATCTTCTGATGATATAAAAGTGATTTCTTCAGGAAGTAAATTTTCTGCAAATCATTCATATTTTTTATTTACTTCTTTTTGACATAATCTAATAATTTCATAGATTTTTTTAACCACTACTTTTAAGGTTTCTAAATTTCTTTCAGTTTTTTTAATATGTAGTTCTCAGTCTCATTGATCAACATAAATTGAATGGATACTAGATAAAGATTCATCTTTTCTAATTGCATTCATATCTGCATAAATTCCTTCATGTAAAGGAATTTCATATTTACCCAACATCATTCTTTTTCATTTAGCTAATGATTGTGGGATTTCTCCTGAAATTCCATTACCATCACTTGTAAAGGTTACTGGGTTTTCTGATCCATTTAAATCATCATTTATACCTTTATTTCTTTCTAAAACTAAAGGTGCTGTAACTCTATGTAGTTTTAAAGCGTGAGCCAAATTAACTTGGAACAAATCCTTAATAAATTTGATTGCTTTTTGTGTTTCTAAAATAGATAAGTTATACATTTTTTCATTACCTCTATCTCAATTTATACATACTATTATATATTCACACCACTATTAAAAAACAATTAATTGATTAAATATATACAACTAACAGATTATCTAAATTTATTTATTAATATCTAAATTTATTTTTTGAAAAATCATAAACATATTTTCTAGTGTTTTTATTTAAATTTAAGATGTCTTTTAAATCATTAACTTCTGTATTTTCTAAAGCTATAATAGCTTTTTCAATGATTTCAAAAATATCTAAAAACTTAATTTTATTTTCTTCAAATAATACAATAGCCTCTTCATTCGCTGCATTCATAATGATAGGAATAGCTCTATTTTGATTTTCTAAAAAATCATAAGCTCAATGAATTGGTTTTCATTTATCTAAATCAATTTCAGAAAAAGTTAAATTTAAATTATTAAAACTCAAATCATTAATTAAATTGGTTTTTGATTCATACCCACTTAAACCTTGTTGTATTGATAACTTCATATCAGGAACCGACATATTTGCAATATATGAATTATCAGTAAATTTAATCATAGAGTGAATGATTGATTGACCATGTTGATAAACTTTAATCTTTTTAGTGTTAAACAAATAATAAGCTTCAATTATTTCAAAGCATTTATTCATCATAGTTGCTGAATCAATTGAAATTTTTTTACCCATATTTCAATTTGGATGTTTAACAGCATCAGCAAAATTAATATTTAATAACTCATTAAACTCTTTTTTATAAAAAGGACCACCACTACAAGTAATAATTAATTCTTTTATTTCTTTATTATTGTTTTTCAAAGAATCATATAAAGATGAATGTTCAGAATCTACTGGATAGATTCTAGAACTACTAGATCTTTTTAAATCTTCTATTAACCATCCTGCAACCACTAGTGATTCTTTATTAGCTAAAGCTAAATCAACATTATTTTTTAAAGCTAGTAAAGTAATGTGTAGACCAGAAAAACCAACCAGTGCATTTAAAATAATATCTGGATTGGTTTTTTCCAATAATTCTTCAAAACTATTTACAGTGTTTTTAGTTTTTACAGAAGGAGAAAAGACTAAAGCATTTGGAAATCTGTTTATAATTTCTAATGCTTTTTCATAATTATTGTTAAATGAAAAACCTACTAATTCATAATTTTCCTTTTCAATAATTTCTAATGATGAAAATCCAATATTTCCAGTTGCTCCAAATACTAAAACTTTTTTCTTTTTGTTTTCCATTTTTTCACCCTCTAACAAATAGAATATAGTATTTTTTTATTTTTGATTTCAATAAATTGATTTTCTTTAAGACGGTATTTTTTTACAGATCCATTTTTGTTTTTATTAATGAATTCAATAATTTGCTCTATTTTATTTTCATTAGGTTTTATACCAATATGATTTAAAAACAGATAAATAAGACTTTCTTTGTAATTATTTTTTATTTTTAAAAAATAATTAATATCAAAATCCTGTTTGATTCAATTATTAAATTTAGAATCCAATAGTTTTATGAAAAACATATTTTTCAGATTGAATCATTTGACCTTAAGATAAAATTTTTGAAAAGTTTTTTTATCTCATTCTGCCATCATTTTTCTAACAACATTTCTACTATATCTATCTCAAAAATTTGTATAGTCTATTACAAATTCTATATTTTTACTTCTGCAATATTGTTCTAAACTTTTTTTAGTTTTATTTAGTAATGGTCTGATTAAAATAAGAGATCTAAATTTACTTTTTCTTCTTATCCCTAAAAATAAATTTTTTTTATTCTTATTAAGGCTCATGTAAGCAGATTCTAAAAAATCATTTTTTTGATGAGCTATTAAAATTTTTTTAATTCCTAATTCTTGAGATATTTTCTCAAAAAAATCATATCTTATTTCTCTATATCAAGTTTGTAAATTATTAATATCTTTGTATTTAGATACATCATCTTTATGGGTATCAAATACAAATAATTTTAGGTTGTATTTTTTGCAGTAATCTCTTACTATCTTTTCATCATTATCTGAATCTTCTCTATCATGGTAATTTACATGACAAACAGCTTCAACCAAATGTCTTTTTTTATTTAATAAGGCCATAGAATCTGGACCACCAGAAACAGCAATTAAATACTTATGTTTCATAATTAAACATTAAACTTATTCATTATTTTATCAAAATCAACATGATTTAAAAATTCATTACAAGCATCCTTTGCTTTAATAATTGCTTGTTGAACTTTAATACTATCTTCAGCGCTGAATTTAGTTAATACATGGTGAGTTAAATTATGAACAGGTTTACCTATTCCAATTCTAATTCTTTTAATTTTTTCAGTATTCATTTTACTAATGATACTTTTAATTCCATTCTGACCACCAGAACTTCCTTTTGCTTTAACCCTAATCTTACCAACATCAGTATCTATGTCATCATAGATTACTAAAATATTTTGCTCATGGATTTTATAAAATTTACAAATCTCATAAACAAATTCTCCAGAGTTATTCATATAAGTCATTGGTTTAGCAATAAAAATTTGATCTTCTGGTTGATCTACTTTTACAAACTGACCATTAAATTTACTGTTGTTTAAAAACAATGTATGTTCTTTTAATAGTTCATCAATACACATAAACCCAACATTATGTTTTGTTTTTTCATATTCAAGCCCTGGATTACCCAATCCAACTACTAAATATTTAGACATTTTTTAATCCTAATTTAAACATTTTAGAACCAATTGCAAAAATTTTCTGAGCTTTAAAAACACTAGTTGGTAAACCTTTTGTATTTTTAAATTTCACATCATAAACTGAAGATAAATAATCTATATTAAATTTTTTGTATCCCAAATACTCAGAGTTTTTAGCAATATCATAAAAAAAGTTATTAAAATCTTTATTTAAAAACTTTTTATAAGAATTGTTAAGAATTTTAAAATCATTATTATCATCATTTTTTAAAATGATTTTTTTATCAGATATTATCTTATCTAATAACTTGACTGCATCCTGTCAGTCTATTGCACTATTTGAATTTTTAATATCATTTTTTATATATTTATAAAAATATTTAAATTTGTTGTCTTTTATAAAAACAACTCCAATTTGTAAAATTTGAACAGAAGTTCCTAAAATTGATTTTTCAATAAAAACAGATGCTAGATTATTCATATTCATAAAAATACCTGCGATATTTCATTTGTATATAATAGTATATTCATTTTAAGGTATTCAACTAAAAATAATATTAATATATAATAAATAATATTTAAAAAACAAACACCTAATCTTATTTGAAAGCTATATTTAATAAAATATGAAACACACTAGCAAGCAAATTTCTCTTCTTAAAAAATCAATTAAAGAGGATGGAACCTTAACAATTTATACTGGAATCTACACAATTAATAAACAAGAGATTATTAAACAAACAATAGAAGAAGTAAAAAAAGAAAAAGAAGTAGTAGTTTTAGATTTTAGTATTATGAACTTAAATAGAAAATATGAAGGTTCAGAAAATATTCAATATTTAAAAGAACAAGTTAAACCAAATAATGAAACAGTAATTTTCATATTGGAATTTACTAATTGTGAGAATTGAAATAAACTAATAGATTTCATTATTAATAACTACAAAAATGCTAAGATTTTTTGTTCAACTAGCTGTAACTTTTCTAGTGTTATTTCATTTTCAAAAATGTCTAGTTTCAAATATGTATACAATGAAATAAAATATGAACCACCAACAATGACTGAATATTTTGAGGAGTGCTTAAATTCTTCATATGATAACTATATAGAGAATGGTTCTTTAATTTATAAAGATGAAATCTCTTTTGAAAAACTTTCTTTGATTAGTGAAATAAACTTATGTAGGTTGTTTAATATTTTCTTTGTTTTAACTAAAGTTAGAAACCATTTTTATATTGAAATATTTTTTAAGTTTTTATTAGAAAATTTAGGCAAGAAATTAACAATTGATTTCATTAAGAAAAATATCTCAAAATCTACCAAATTAAAAATTAGAAATTCTAAGATTTTTTGAAAGTACATAAACCTATTATTAGATTTATATATTTTAATCCCTGTAAACACTATATCTACAAATTCTAAAAGTATTAGAATCCAATCAAAATTTATTTGTGTAGATCATATGTTGTTCAACCAAATCCCTAATGCAAAAAATAAATATTTTTTAATTGGAAGAAATATTTTTATAAGTGAATTTATTAAAAAGAAATTAGACATTTTAACAATTGAAAATAATGGTGAAGAAATAGGAATAGCTGGAAAACTAGTAAATGGCAAAAAAATCATATTCAGTTATTCTCAATCTAATGATGATTTAATTATTAAAACTATAATTGGACAACAAACTGATGAATATGAATTAATTAATTTCAAAAAATCAATTACTAAAAAAGAATTAATTACAATATTGGACACAACTATAAAAAATATTGAATAAAAAAATGTATTTACCTTTTTGAAAATAGAGAGTAAATACATTTTTTCTTACTGTTTATTGTTTGACTTAATTTTATTTCAATAGTCTACAAATTTATTTTCATTTTGACTATATTTATTGGGTTTATAGAATTCTTTATTTTTTAATTCTTTAGGAAGATATTCTTGTTCAACATAAGAAAAATTATAATCATGTGGATACTTGTATCCTTTTACATTTAGTTTTACTGCAGAAGCATAATGAGCATCTCTTAAATGATTAGGTGGTGATAAAGCTTCTTTATTAACAGATTGAATAGCTTCATCAATTGCCATTATTGCTGAATTAGATTTGGGACTTAAACAAAGTTCTATAGTTATTTGAGATAATGGTATTCTTGCTTCTGGTAAACCTAAAGCTTCACTGGCATTAACAGCAGCATTAACTTTTGGACCCAAGCCAGAATTAGCTAAACCTATATCTTCATAAACTACAGCATACAATCTTCTATAAACTGATATTAAATCTCCAGACTCTAATAGCTGTGCAAGATAATATACAGCAGCATTAGGGTCACTTCCTCTAATAGATTTATGAAATGCTGATAATAAATCATAATGATTAGTAGCTCTTCTATCTATTAAAGAATTGGTGATTTTTCCAAGTTCTTTTAAAACTATATCATCACTTTTATTCTGATAATATTTCAAAACAATTTTTAAATAAAAAAAGATTTGTCTAAAGTCAGACTTTGATATTTCTACAATAGCTTCAACAACTTTATTGGAAAGTTTAACTTTTTTATTTTCTAGATATTTAATAACTTCTTCTTTTAAAACTGCAGAGTTAATATTTTCTATTCTGTAAAGTAACAGTCTACTTCTAATAGCTGGATTAACTTTAAAAAAAGGATTTTCAGTAGTAGTTGCTAAAACTATAATCATATCCTTTTCTAAATACATTAATAATAAATCTTGTTTATCTTTATTAAGTCTATGAATTTCTTCAATGATGATAATTGGTTTATTATCTTCAGTGGCTAATTCCAATATTTCCAATAAATCATTTTTGTTATTTGTTGTGGAATTAAAGTAATAAAAATTCTTATTTAATTTTTTTAGTATGAATTGAATTGATGCAGACTTGCCAACACCTGGGTTACCAAAAAATAAGATTGAAAATAAATCATTATTTTCAATCATATTTATTATTATTGAATCTTTTGGAAAGATAACATCTTTACAAATCATTTCATCAAAAGAATTACAAACTAATACTTTTTCATCAAATTTTTTCACAATTAAAAAGCTTTAATCCTTTTAGATAAATCTTTAGTTTTTTGCTTACTTAATTTCTTTTTAATTTTAGACATTTCAATTGATCTATAGTTAGCTCTAAGTTCTTTATTAGAATTTTCTTTTTCTTCAGAAATGAATTTTTTCTTTTGATCATAGAAGAAGTATAAAGATACTCCCATAATACCTGCATATCCAAGGATTAAGAAAACTACATTAAATCCAAAATTACCAAAACTTAAAGCAGATGATTCGCCAGAGAAGCTTCCAAAAATTGCACCTGGTTTAGAAAAATCAATTGCAGCTAATGATAGTGTACCATCATAGTATCTCCCAACTTCCATTAAACCAGCAACTGAATATACCAATCTAATTGCAGTATCTAAAGAAACAATTATTAATAAAGGAAAAATTATTGTTAAAAATAACATATTATATTTTTTTCTATTATTAATAGATTTTTGATAAGCAATAAATCAATAGTAAAAATTAAGTCACAAATAAACAGAACTAAAAACTTGAATAATAGCAACCATTAAAGAGTAATAAAAAGCTATCAAGTTTAAGCCAATACCTGAAGCTGCTTTATCAGGTGAAGCTGTATAAGCTAGGCTTAATGCAAAGATAACTATACCCATAAAAAGAATAAAACCACCAACTATAGAAGTTATCCCTAATTGAGATAGTCAGTTAGTGTTATTTCTATTAACTTTAACTTTCATAATAAACTGTACCTATTTAAAATTAAAAACAATTTTTTCTCTGTTGTCAAAAATTGTATAAAGAGTTTGATTTCAAACTATATTTATATGATACCATTTTGCAAGCTACTTTTTCTTTTTCACCTTTTCTAATTAATTTTTCTAACTCATTTAAATAGACAGAATAATCAGTTTCTTCTTTTTTAATAGATTCAGTTTCTTTAACATTGTTATCTATTAAAATTACAAACTCACCTTTTTCTGTAATTTTAATCTCATTTATATTTGCAATTGAAGATCTATAAATGGTTTCATTCATTTTAGTTAGTTCTCTAGCAATACATATATTTTTGCTATTATCAAAGATTTCTTTAATCATTTTTAAAGTATCTTTAATCCTGTGAACTGATTCAAAAATAATAATTGTTTTAGATTCATTTTTTAATTGGTTTAATTGATCTTGTTTTAAATTTTTATTGTGGTTTAAAAATCCATAGAACAAAACATTAGAAGATGGAAATCCTGAAACTATTAATGAATGCATTAGTGAACTTGGGCCATTTATAATTTGTACATCTCAATTATTTTTTATAAATAAATTAATTAATAAAAATCCTGGATCACTTAAAATGGGATAACCAGCATCACTTAACAAACAATATTCATTGTCTTTAAAATCAAAAGAATTTATGAATTGTTTTTCATTATTACCATTCAAACTATAGAATGTTTTATTTTCTAAAGATATATTAAGTAAATTTAAAAGTTTCTTGCTATTTCTTGTATCTTCACAAAAAAATATAGAATTATTAGTTAGTGTTGTAATAGCTAATTCACTTATTTCTTTTATGTTTCCAATAGGTGTTGCTACAATAAAAAGTTTTTTATTCATATGTAAAATTATTTTATAATAAATAACCTAAGTAAAATTATAATCCATAGGTATTACAATGAATGAAGATTTAAGAATATATGATGTTGCAATAGTAGGTGGTGGAGCTGGAGGTATTTTTGCTAGCACCATTTCAAACTACTTTAATTTAAATAGCATCTTAATTGAAAAAAAATCATATTTGGGTGGACAACCAATGGAATTGTATCCAAATAAATTTATTTATGACTTTCCATGTTTTTTTGAAATTAAATCTAGTGATGTAATTAAAAAATTAATCCAACAAAACAAAGAACAAAAAAACTCAAATATCCAATTAGACACAGATATCTTAAATATCACATGACAAACAATAAATGAACAAGAACTATTTTTATTTGAAACAAACAAAAATAGTTTTTATGCAAAAAAAATTATTTTAGCTTCAGGAAATGGTTCTTTTAATCCAAGAAAACTAGAAATTAACAATGAACCCATTGATAGTCCTTTTATTCATTATTCATTAAATTTAGAAACAGAAATTTATAAGAACAAAAAAATATTAGTTTTAGGTGGTGGAGATTCAGCAGTTGAATGAGCCAACTATTTTGTAGAAGAAAAGATAACTAATAATGTTGCAATTATTCACAGAAGAAATGAATACCGTTCAAGTTCATTTATGATTGATTGTTTATCTAAAAATAATATTTTACAAAAGTTGAATTATGAAATTATAGATTTTAATGAAAGCAATAAAACTTTAACTATTAAACATAAAGAAACTGAAAAAGAACAAACATTACCTTTTGATTATGTTCTTGTTCAATATGGTCAAATATCAAGTCCAATTAATATTGAACTTTTAAACCAAATTAACAAAGAAAAAGGCAAGTATGTAATTGATCTAAATCAAAAAACAAATATTAAAAATATTTATGCAATTGGAGATGCTACTCACTTTTATTGCAAACCAAATACAATTATTACTGCATGTGCAGAAGCTGTGAGAGCATTATGACATATTTCTAAAAATAAAAAAGATTGATAATCAACAACATAAAAAAAATACTAGATTTTAAGTCTAGTATTTTTTTATAACTTTTAAGTTATTAAATAATAATTAATTTGATTGAGAAGTAATTATGAAATCAATCTTAGCATATGAAGAATCTTCTCCATATTTAGATTTAATTTGATTAGTCAACTCTGTTTTCAATCCATCTAAAGTTTTACTTGCATCTTCAAATTTTAATAAAGAAATATCTATAGTTTTAACATTAGGATATTTAGCAAGGAATCCCATAATTTCAGTTAATGTTTTGTTGTAATCTAAACTAGCTCCATTTTTTGCAGTTACTGTAACTTTAGAAACCTTTGATCAACCATCAGAACTAGAGTCTCATCATTCACCAATTTGTGAATCATTAGATGGTTCTTTACCACCAGTAATAGTTTCATTAGCAGTACCATTTGAGTTTCCTGATGAAACAGCAACATAAGCAATGTAGAATCTATCTGTTCCATCATTTAATTTAGGTATTGAAACATCATTAAATGAAGTGATACCAGTATTTTGTAGGTTTCAAGAATAAATATATCCACCAGCAAAGTTACCTTGGAAAGCTCTTTCTTTTATTCTATCTTTATAAACAATGTTAACAGCCTTTTGTAGTTGATCAGTTGTTAAGTCAGTATGACTACTTAAATCAATTTCTGTAAATCTTGCATCATGAACAGTTTCAGTAATAATTGCTGCACTTTCAGGAATTTGTAATGGATCAATTGATTTGATGTTATCAGATGAAATTTTTAATTCTTGAGTAGTTGTAGGGAAAGAAACACCTTTAATAGTTGTGAATGCCCCTCCTAAGTCTACTTTTTTAACTGTAGAAAAATATTTCATATCTGGAAGTTGTTTAATTGATGTGTCATCAACACTTTCAATTCTTAAGTAATCTGGTTGGTAACGATCAACTAATTTAGTGATAACATCTGCAGTCATTGTTTTACTGTCTAATGCAACATACAATTGTTTAACTGATTCTGGAGCACTTGGATTTTTTAAGATTTCAGTTGGAGTAAATTCAGCAACACTTGCATAAGCTTTAGATAAATCAACATTATCAATTTGATGAACAACAGCAACTTTTTTATCTCATCCAGGGAAGTTACCATATACAACATCTTTATATTCTCTAGATTGTTGATAGTTGTTATAACTAATATCTTCATCATATGCTAATATTGGCATGAACTTTCTATTGTTTTCATAAACTGTAGAAACTAAATATTCTTTTTCTTGACCACTTACTGTAGTTAATTTTTTCTTAGCTGTATATTTTGAATCTACTGTAGATTCACTGCTACTTGAAGAACTTAAAGATTGTCTACTAACTTGTGAACTTACATTTGAACTTAATCCTGTTGCGACAATGTTTAAGTTGTCTGTAGATATTACACTACCATTAACTTTTAAGTTGCTACCATTGTTACTACTAGAATTATTTAATGAATTTTCATGATTATTATTCGAAGTAACTAAAGGAAGTGTTACACCAATACCGGCACCAGCAACGGTTAAACCACCAATGATTGCTAACAATCCTTTTCTAAATTTTGACATTTTTTTCATAAAATTTTACCTCTCATTTATAAAAAAGAATCTTTAAAGATAATAAAAAATAAATAGCTTTTTTAATAAAGCAAATTTAACTTATCTTTTTAGATTCAAGATTATTATAAGTTATTAAAAAGTTAAATCAAACTTCCCAAAGAATATTTAAAATTTGTAAATAAATTTAAAATAGAAATAAAATAACACACCTTACTACAAGGTGTGTTAAATCTATTTTTATGTAGTTTAATAGTTAGTAATTAACTATTTTAGAATTCATTTTCTTTTATTACCAACAATTGTTGAATCATCAGTTTTAGGAATACTTTTAATGATGTTAACAATCTTTTTATGTTTTACAGTGTTATCAGCATTATAGTATTCATCATTTTTTAATTGTAGATCTAATAGGAAAATATTCTTAATTGCTCTATTTGCTATTTTTAAAGACTGAGAAATAATATCTCCATAATTATTTTTATATTCTGGTTTGATAAAATCTATTCTTAATAATTCTTTAGATATCCCACTAGCAATTAAAATGTTATTTTCTTTTGTGTATGTGTAAAACATTTTGTATTTCACAATAGCAACTTTTTCTTTATCAGTTTCAACACTTACATAAATAATATTTGAGTCACTATCTTCAATACTATAAACATAGTTAAGATTGTTTCAATTGACTAAAAATAGTTTATTTCAGTTTTCTAAACATTGCTGTTTATCATTAAAATCTTTTTCATTAAAAGATTCATCAATTATTTTTTTATAAACTGATCCATCTTTTTTAATGAATTCTAAAATTTCAGAATAAGTCATGATTGTAGTATCATTTATTCTTTTAACAATTTCTTGTCAGTCATCTAAGCTGTAAATATCAATACCTTCAAAAATATTTTTAAAAGCACTATTAGATTCATTAGCAGCTTCTTTGAACTTTTTTAATACTTGAGATCTATTACCTAATAGTGTTGTATCTTTAGGTTTATCTAAAACAATTCATTCATAAACATATGCTAATAGCAATAATTCATCAATTTCACTGTCTTTTAATCTTTTATCAAAAAAGATATTTGAATCCATTAAATATTTAATTAAAGCAACAAAAATAGTTTTTTCAAAAATTCAGTTACTTTCAGTATCTATTCCAATTTTTGAAAAAATTAATTCATGCTTTTCAAGAAGATCAGTAGCATCTTTTTTCTTACCTAATAATATTTGTTTATGAATATAACTTACTTTTATTTGAGTTTTTCTTCATAAATCAAATACATTTAGAGAATTTTTTTGATTAAAAATTTTTTTCATATTCAAAATTTATATTTAATTACACTATATTATTATAAACATATTAAATAATACAAAATTAAAATATTATCTTAATTATTATCTCAAATCAATATATTAAAAAAGAAAAAATCCTATTTATTAAAAAATAAATAGGATTTTGATTAATTTAATTTTAATGGTGCACTTAGAGGGACTTGAACCCACACTCGTAAGAATCAGATCCTAAGTCTGACGCGTCTGCCATTCCGCCATAAGTGCATGGTGCTTTGTGAGGGGTTCGAACCCCCGACCCAGTGATTAAGAGTCACTTGCTCTACCGACTGAGCTAACAAAGCAAAGAAAGGTATATATGAATATATATTTTAATGGTGCCGACTATAGGAATCGAACCTACAACCTACTGATTACAAGTCAGTTGCTCTGCCTATTGAGCTAAGTCGGCATGGTGGAGTGTGAGGGGATCGAACCCCCGACCCTATGCTTGTAAGGCATATGCTCTCCCAGCTGAGCTAACACTCCGGTTTGAGGATTTTGGGTCCTCTCAAATTTCAATTGGTGACCTGTACGGGATTCAAACCCGTGAATGCACGCGTGAAAGGCGTGTGTGTTAAGTCGCTTCACCAACAGGCCATGGCGGATACAGTAGGGATCGAACCTACGACCAACCGGTTAACAGCCGGTTGCTCTACCGCTGAGCTATGTATCCATTTATAAACACTTAAATATTATAGCATATTTTTAAATTTATAAAAATTAAGTTAATTTTTTTATAAATCTAATAAAAAATAGCATTTTTTAATAACCAATAATAAGGAATTTAATTGCTTTTAATACTTTAATTAGTTATTTTTATATTTGTAAAAGATAATAGTTAATCATTATATATTTGTATATATAAATATAATATATTACTCATGCATAAAGACAGAGACACTATATAAAGTGTATAATATCAATTAATCTAACACTTAGAAAATAATTTAGTATATATGATCAAAATTAAAGAAATGACAGATATCTTATTAAAAGATAGACAACTTTATAAAGAGTGTGGTGACCTTTTTAAATATTTGGCAGAAGTAAGAATAAACTTCTCTTCACTAGAAGCCCATAATGTTCCTTGACAATTATCTCAAGTTTTAGAAATTATATCTTCTAACAAACTAGATCATAATGAAATAGATCTTGAAGAAACTATATTTAATTATTGTTATAACACTGCCCATTATGGTCAAAATGCAAAAAGAGCTGTAATGTGTAGTTTTAAATCTATTTTCTGGATAACAAAAATTAGAAACCAAGAAAGTATTGGTTTAAAAGATATTGATAAAATTATTGAAATTTTTAAAGACACTCATAAAGTTGCTTCAATAAAGAAAAATGATTTAAGTGGAGAAGATATTGATTTCTTACTATCTTTAATAAATGGTAAGTTTTCTAATAATCCATTATATTTCTTCCCTCTATTCTTATTATTAATTGAAGAATATTTAAAAAACTTTCCATATAACAATTCAGTAATCAGCACTTTAACTAATCTCTATTTAATAAAAAATAAATTACTATTTGCACCATCAATTTGTTTTTCATATCCCCTTTTAAATAATTGAAGAAAATATAAGAAACTTTTATTAATAACAAAAGAGAATCCTAAAGAAATATCTAATTTTTCAATCTTTGTTTTTGATTTATTAAAACAAGCCTCAGTAGTTTCAAGAGCTTTTATCTCAGACTACTCATCTATTAAAAATGGATTAAGCACTTTAATAGATAATAAAGTTATTTCAAAAAAAGACTTTATTAGAATATTAAAAAGTATTGTCTTTGAAGAATATGAGAAGTCAAACAAAGAAACTGAAACTGCAAAGGTTTTAATAAAACATAAATTAGTAACTAAAGTTGGACATCTAAAACCTTCTACAGAAAAAGAGGTTCCAAAAGATATATATATGTTTAATGAATACATGTCTTCATTGCAAAAATTAATTAACAATAAAAAAGAACCAACAACCAAATTATTTACACTAAAAGAAAATTTAAATTAAAAATAAAAAATGTAGTGAGTCTTAATGACCACTACATTTTTATTAGTTTAGTTTGAGTTGTTTAGTAATTAATTTTTTTTAGGTAAAACTTCAAATAAAGGCATTCCTTTTTTAATTTCACCAGATTTTTTAAGGAATTTAATTTCTCTTCCTTCAAGTGATTCATTTAGAACAATAATAGGAGTGATTGTTGATTTAGCATGTTTTAAATCAGCTAATTTAACAGTACCTATTTCTTGACCAACTTTAACAGTATCTCCAGTTTTAACATTTGGAGCAAATGGTTTTAATTCTTTACCACTTTTATCTTTTAAGTTGATTGAATCAATTCCAACGTGAATTAAAATTTGAGTTCCTTTTTCAGTTTCGAAACTGTATGCATGACCAGTATCAAATACTAATGAAAGTTTTCCATCAATTGGAGAATAGATTTTTCCAGTTGTTGGTTTAACTGCAATACCAACACCCATCATGTTTTTACTAAATGTTTCATCTGGAACTTTAGCTAAACTTACTATTTCACCTGTGAATGGAGAGTTAACTACAACTTTTTCTTTTGATAATTCAGAATCTGTTTTAACAACTTCTTTTTCTGGTTTTACTTCAGAAGCAGATGAAGTATCACTAGAATTATTCATTATTTTTTCATATTCTGATTTCAAGTTAGGAGATGAAGAAATATTTTCCATTAGTGTTTTAATATTTCCTTTAATAATATCTGCTTCTGCTCCAAACACAGCATACACAGATTGAGGAGATGGCTTAATAGTTCCTCTTGCTCCTAATTGCATTAACTTAGCAGTATCAACAACAGATTGATCTTTAATTTGGATTCTTAATTTTGTAATACATGCATCAACATTTTTAATGTTGTCAAATCCACCATAAGCACTAACTACATTTAAAGCTAATACTTGATCATTGTTCAATGATTCTGATGATCCATTAATTTGAACTTTATTTTGTTTGTTTTTGTAATCTTCTTTAGTGAATAATCTTGTATTTTCACCACGTCCTGGAGTTTGGATATTGAACTTCTTAATTAAGAAGTAGAACAAGAAGAAGTAAATTGGAGCATAAGCTAGTCCAAAGATGAATGATCATCATGCATTTGAACCATATTGAATTTGGATTGCACCATAAATAATTCAGTCAATCATTCCACCACTAAATGACATACCAATATGAGGTGCTAATTCTGGATGACCAGTAGCTGATACAATTAATCCAATTCAGTTCATTAATCCAAATGCTAAAGCACATAATGAAGCATGAACTCCTCAGAATAATCATGGAGCTAAGAATAAGAATGTATATTCAATTGGTTCAGTAATTCCAGTTAGCAATGAAGTAAATCCTGCTGACATACAGATTGACATTGCTAATTTTCTGTTTTCTTTAGGGGCAGCCATTACCATTGCAGCTGCAGCTGCAGGTAACCCTAAGATCATGAATACATACTTACCTTGAAGGTATTGTCCAACATTAACACCTTTAAATCCGTTGGCACCAATTGTTCCTAAAGCTTGTTGCCCAGAAGTTAAGTTAGATCAAGTAAGTACTGATTGAATTGCACCATTAGAACTAGAAGCAATTGATGCATTATCATATGTCCCATTAATTGCACTATAAGTTCAACCACTTGATAGTTCTTTTAATCAAACAGACTTACCTAATAGGTTAGCATTTATAAATGCTCACATAGTTTGATCCCCTGCTGCAGAGTTAACAGTGATTTGACTGTTAGGGTTTAATGAATTAATTAACTCTCTTCAAGATGTTAAACTAGTAGCAGTTGAAGTAGCTAATACTGCATAAGCTTTACCATCTTGATAAATAATTGCATTTTGAGTTAAGTCAATTGATCCACCAGCTTGTGTATATCATAATGGTGAGTAGAAAGCATGGTGTAACCCAAATGGAACTAATGCTCTTTCAATAAAACCAAAAATGAAAGAGTTAATACCAACAGCTTGACCAAGAGCTTGTCCTAAGAATGTTAAAGCAATACCAACAAGCGGTCAAATCATTAAGAATAATATTGTTACTGGGAATAAAGCAAGGAAAGTTACGATTGGAACAAATCTAACCCCATTGAAGAACCCAATGATTGGATGTAATTTAATATTTTTAAATTTGTTATATAAAAAGGCTACTAAGAACCCTACAACAAATCCACCAAAAACTGATGATTGTAATTGGTTAATACCAATAACAGCACCATATAAAGAAGAAGGAAGTGCTGCATTACCTGCACTTAATCCAAAGATGTTGCCTTGATAAAACAATAAGTTGTATCCGATAACAGCACCTGTAGTATCAGTTACAGATTGAGACAAGGCATCTTGTAATGACCCAAATATAAGATAACCAATAAAACATGCTAAAGCAGCTGGACCTGCATCACCTGTAAAGGCAATAGCAATTGCAATAGCAAATAGTAATGGCAATGCACCAAATACAGCATTACCTGGAACTTGTAAAAAGTTTCCAAATACTCTTAGGCCTTCATTACCTCCAGCATTTGTTACAATTGCTGATCCTACACCCAGAAAGATCCCTGCAATTGGTAACATTGCAATCGGAAGCATTAAACCTTTTGATAATTTTGCAATAAACTCTTTGGTGTTACCTTTTTTCTCTTTGCCAGCACCTTGTTTTTTGAACAAAGAATTGAACTTCAATTTTGAGAAATAAGTTTTCAGCGAGGTTTGCAAATTACCACTCATAGAATAATTCATATTTATCTATTTATTTTTCGCTTTGATTATTTAAAGTTTTAGTGGAAATGACCAACTAATATAAATTCTATTGCTAATTGTTATTTTTTAAAAAAATAAAAGTTGTAAATATAATTATTAATTCATAAATAGAATGAATGTTTTAAGTTTAAAAATAACCATTTATAAATATCAGTAAATCATTTCTGAAAATATCAAACCAATTAACTAAATCTTTGTAAAAACAAACAAAAAAATTAATCTATTATCAACAAACAATAACCTTATTAAAAATCTAAGTTTTTAATTTAATATTAAACATAATATGAAGATCATAAAAATAACTCCAAGAGGATTTTGTAAAGGTGTTGTTGATGCATATGCTACTTGTAAAAAAATAGCTAAACTTTACCCCAATCATGAAAAATATTTAATTGGTTGATTGGTGCATAATAAAGAAATTATTAAAGAACTTGAAGAGTTAGGAATTCAAACTAAGGATGATAAAAATCATAGTAGATCTGAAATTATAGATTCAATAGAAATTAAGGATAAAAATAATCCTCCTATTGTTATTTTTAGTGCTCATGGGACTGACCAAAAAACAATAGATAAAGCAAGGGAAAAAGGGTTGGTTGTTTTTGATACAACTTGTATTTATGTAACTAAAACCCATGACCTAATTAAAGAAAAAATTGAACAGGGATATCAAATATTTTATATTGGTGTTAATAACCACCCAGAAACAATTTCAACACTTTCAATTGATAAATCAATAATACTAATTGAAACAGTAAATGATATAGAAAATATTAGAACAGAAAGTGAAAAACCAATATTTGTAACTAATCAAACTACTATTTCAATTTATGAATTTGAAGAAATAACAGAAACACTAAAATCAAAATATAAAAACATTGAATTTAAAAATGATATTTGTAATGCTGCAAAAGATAGACAAGATGCAGTAATTAATATGCCAAGTGAAGTAGATTTATTATTAGTAGTTGGAGATATTAAATCTAATAATTCTAAAAAATTAGTTGAAATAGGAATAAAAAAACAAATTGAATCACACTTAATTTGAAATACAAAAAATATTAAAGATGAATGATTTATTAACAAAAAATGTTTAGCAATTACATCAGGGTGTTCTACACCTACCTGACTTGCTAATTATGTTATAATCTTTCTAGAAAAAAAACTGGGAACTGCAAATGATTAAACAATTTTTTTCCAATGTTTATGAAGGCATAAAACATTATAGTAATTACTTATGAGAATTATCTAAAAAGCAATTAATAAAAATCTATCTTAACAAAAAACATTTAATTTGAAAAATATCAATTATTCTTATTTGTGCTTTTATTGTTTTATTAACAAGCTTTTTAACAAGAAACTCAATCTTAAATGCTACGCAATCATATTGAGAATTAATTCCAGGTTTTCTAGTAATAAATATTACTGGTAACACTGGGGTTTCATTTGGAACATTAGGTGATTCAAATCCTTCTTTAGTTTATTTTGTTCAATCAATTCCTATAGTGTTAGGTTTTTTTGTTTTATTATTTTCTTCTAACTATTTATTAGATATAGGTGTCTCACTAGTTTTTTTTGGTGGCTTATCAAATATTATTGATAGATCAATTGTAGATAACTATAAATATCTAAGTGGTATTAGTACAAACAATGCAGTAGTGGATTATTTCCAATTTCCTTTTATTAAAAACTCAGCTATCTTCAATTTCCCAGATACTTTTGTAATTATTGGAATGATTTTTGTTGGTATCCAAATAATAATTTCATTTGTTAAAGATTACAAGAAAGAAAAAGATTCTGAAGAAAATAAAAAACCAATTAAAGATGTTGTATTAGATGAAGAAAGAAATAAAACAAAAAAAGAACCTATTAAAAAACCAATAGTTATACAAAAAAGCTAATATATAAATATGAAAAATACTCAAAGATTAGATATTCTTGTTTCTAGTAAATTTTCTTTATCTAGATCAATTGCAAAACATAAAATTGAAAATAATTTGGTTACAGTAAATGGAAAAATAATTTCTAAACCAAATACTAAAGTTGATGAAGAATCTGAAATAATTTTAAAAGAAGAAAAAATAGTTGAAGAAACTAAAGTTTTAACACCTTGAAAAAAAGATATTGAAATAGTTTATGAAGACAAATACATATTAATTGTTAATAAACCAAACGATATTATTGTTCACCCAACAAGTTATGATTTATCAAATACTTTGGCTAATATTATTAAATATATTTTTGATTCAAAAAAAATTAAATACAATGGCGATCCATTAAGAATGGGAATTGTGCATAGGCTTGATAAATGTACAGAAGGTTTAGTTATTGTTGCAAAATCTCTAGATTCTTTTAATGCTTTTACTAAACTGTTTTTAGATCAAAAAATAGAAAAAAAATATCTAGCATTGTTACATAACCATTTACAAACAAGAACAGTAGAAGTAGATGCACCAATTAAAAGAGTTGAAACTTCAACTAGAAGAGAAGTAAGTAGAGATATAGATGCCAAAGAAGCTAGAACTATATTTAAAGAAATTAATAAATATAAAAATTTCACATTAGCTGAAGTTGAATTATTTACAGGTAGAACACACCAAATTAGAGTCCATGCAGAATTTATTAAAAATCATGTAATTAATGATCCAATTTATGGACCAAAACATATTAATAAAACTACTAAATATGGACAGTATTTAGTAGCCTATAAACTTAAATTTATTCACCCTTTTACTCAAAAGGAAGTTAATATAAATTTAGACATGCCAAAAGAATTTAAAGAATATATTAAAAAATATGGAAAATAATAAATTTAGTTTATTGATAGATGGATGTTTAGATTATTTAGAATTAGCTATCATCAAAGATAAAACAATAGTTGATTCTAGTTTTGAAATACAAGATAAGAATTTGACAAAGATATTAAATCCATCAATTGCTTTTATAATTGAAAAAAATAAATTAGAAAAAGAAAACTTGGAATCTATTTATATTGTTAATGGTCCAGGTTCTTTTACATCTGTTAAATCAGTTGTTTTATTTGCAAACACATTTAAAAAAGTTTTTCAGAATGTAAATCTTTATTTTTTAAATTCTACTCAGTGAAACACCACTAAGGAAAATGAAATTGTTTTAATAGACGCTAAAACAAAATTATTTTATATTGGTGCTAATGGAATGGAAAAACCATTTCTTATTCAATCTGATGAAATTAATAAATTAACAAATAAATATGAAAAATATTTTTATAGTTTAGAAACTAAAAAAAGTATTTATGAAAAATGACAGTTCAATAAAAACAAATTTTTAAAAACTTCATTTATTAGACCTTTATACATTAAAGAAGCAATCTATGATTACTCTAAAAAACAAAAATAATATTTCAGAATCTGAATTAAATGAAATTGTATCTTTAGAACAAGAAATTTTTTTACATAATGGATACACTTTAGAAAATTTAAATAGTTTTTTAGAAAGCCAAAACTTTTATTGTTTAATTTACAAAGATAATAAACAAATATTGGGATATTGTTTATTTTTTGAAAATGAACAAGAAGCTGAGATTTATAAAATTGGTGTTGTTTATAGTTACAGAAATAAAAAAATAGGAAGTAATTTACTTTCCTATTTAAAAGAAAACTATAAATCAATTTTCTTAGAAGTTTCTGATAGAGATAACACAATAAATTTTTATTTAAAGAATAACTTCAAAGTTATCCATAAAAGAGATAATTATTATTCAGATAATAGCGATGCTTTTTTAATGAAATGAATTAAGCAGGGTATTTAACCACATCTTCAAATTCAACAGATTTTATTTTATTTCCCTCAATATGCAAAACTGCATATGATTTCATTTGATTAGCATTTCTAGGATACATTAATGATCCAGGATTAATAATTAAAATGTTATCTTTATAAAAAACTTGTTCTATATGAGTATGCCCACTAAACAAAATGTCTATATTGTTTTCTTTGGCATACTCATATAGTTTTAATTCCCTTCTTTCATACCCTGGAACGGAGTATCCAAATTGATCTCCATGCATTAGTCTACAATTTAAGTCCTCTATTTTAAAGTCAACAATTCTTTCCCCTTCATAGTCATTGTTGCCGGCTACAAAATAATCAAAGTTTTCACTTATTAAATCTATGTCTGTACAAAAATCTCCACAGTGAATTTTAATATCAGGTTGTTCTTCATTAATTATCTTCCTAAAAAAAGATCTATCACCATGCGTATCAGAAATAATCAAAATTTTCTTCATATCAACCACCCACTTCATTTACTTTATATCTTCTAAAAAATTCAAATGATATAGGGTTATAAAAACATATTCAAAAATTTTTAAATTATATTATTTTATAAAATAAGTGTTATAATAGAATATTTTTAAGTAATTTAAAATTAAATATTGTAAAATTAGAATATATTATTATAATATCGAGATGCCTGGAGGCAGAAATGTTAAAAGATTTATTCAAGGATCGTAAGATAGTAATTTTTGATATTAAAACAACAGAGGAAGGATTGGATTCTGAAATTTTGTACTTTGCTGCTAGAACTTACATTAACAATGAAATGGTTTCTAAGCACAACTTTTTTATTGCAACAGATAAAAAAATTCCAGGAAACATCATAAGAAAATATCGTATTACTAATAAGAAAATTGAAAGTGAAGGAATAGACAAAATGTCTGCATTAGAAAATATGACTTATATTTTTCAAGATGCAATTTTATTTACTTATAATGGAGATAATTTTGTTTTTCCTTTACTAGAAAAAATATATAAAGAATGTGGATATAATCTTCAAATCTCAGAAATAGACGCATTAAAACTTGCAAAACAAATTATTGGATTTGATGATGACATAAGTCTTGAAGAACTAGCTACTAAATTAGGAGTTAGATATGAGGAAGAAAGACTATTAGGTTCTCCTTATACTACTATGGTTCTTGAAAAAATTTGATTTAGATTAAAATCATTCATTATTTCTTAATAAACAAACTAGCTTATAATCCTTAAATAGAAAGTACCAGCTTCATGGTACTTTTTTTATTTACAGTTTTTTAATTTCTTTAGCAACTTCAATTGGGACTATTTGGCTCAACTCCTCAACACTTGCTTCTTTAATTTTGTCTAAAGTTTCATATTTTTCTAATAATTTTTCAATTCTAGTTTTCCCTAAATTCTTTATTTTATATAATGAGTTTTCAAATAATGATTTAGATTTTTTATTTCTATAGAATGAAATAGCAAATCTATGAACTTCATCTTGGATATTAAGTAAAAAGAAATATAAATCAGATTTCTTATCCAATTTAATTTCACTAAAATCTCACTTCACAATTCTATCTGTTTTATGTTTATCATCTTTTGCTAATCCAATTACTGGAATAATTGAATCTAGTTCTAAAAATTTTAAAGATTCTAATGCAGCTTTTACTTGTGGTTTACCACCATCAACAATTATTAAATTGGGTATTTCACCAAATGAAGCTGTATTGTTTTTATATCTTCTATAGATTACTTCTTTCATGTAATCATAATCTGAGTTAGCATCTTCATCTTTGATATTAAATTTTCTATACTCATTTTTATTTTTTACACCATTTTCATAAACAACCATGGCCCCTACTTTATTGGTGTTGAAAATATTAGAGTTATCAAAAATTTCCATTCTGTATAAATCTTTAATATCTAATAATTTTTGAAGTTCTTCTAATGAATTCAATTCTCTATTTTGGTTAGAGATTAGTTGTAGGTATTTGTTTTTCATTATTTCAACAGCATTATTAAAAGCTGTATCCATCACATCTTTTTTAACTCCTTTAGAAGGATTTAAAAATTTTATTTTTAATGATTCACTAAGTGTTTTTAATTTTTCATCAGATAGAGATAGATAAACTGTTTTAGGTAATTCAATTGCTATCTTTGAATAATACTCATAAATTAAAGTTAATAATATTTCATCTAATTCAGAATAAAAAACTGTTATTAAATCATACTTGCTTAATAATGATCCATTAACATATTTAAAAATAACTATTGAGATTACATTTTCTTTACAATAAAAACCAATGATGTCCTCATCATTTTTTTGTGAAAAAATAATATCTTGTCTCTCAGAAAACATTTTTAAATTTTTTCTTAGTTCCAAATATTTTTGAGAATCTTCAAACATTAATTTTTCAGCAGCTTGTATCTCTTTTTTTTCTAGTTGTTCATCAATAGATTTAGATTTACCTGAAAAGAAATCATTAATCTCTTTTAAATAAGGTTCATAGTCTTGTCTAGTAACTTTTTTAATACATGGTCCTAAACATTGACCAATATCATAATAAATACATTTTTTATTAGGTAACTTATTACATTTTCTTAAAGGGAATATTCTATTAATAAAGTTGTACAATTCATACTTTTTAATATTGCTATTAGCAAAAGGACCATAATATGTTCCTTTAATTTTTTTAGTTGAGTCATGAGAATATAAAATTCTTGGGTGTTCTTCTTTGGTTACTAAGATATAAGGGAATGCATTAGATTCTCTTAGTAACATATTATATTTAGGTTTATATTTAGCTATTAAATTGTTTTCTAACAATAAAGATTCATTTTCATTATTTACCACAACATAATCTACATCACAAATTTCATTAGCTAACTTCTTTGTTTTTAAATCTCTATCTTTTAAGAAATATTGTTTTATTCTGTTAGCTAAATCTACTGCTTTACCAACATAGATTACTATTCCATTTTTATCTTTTCATAGATAACACCCAGGTTTATGTGGAATTTTTTTTAGTTTATCTTTTATTTGTTCATTCATAGCTTTGTCTTTTAAGTTTATAATATTTTATTATGGAGTATCAAAATTTTAATAATTTAAAAAATAAAGATAAATTGTATAAACAAATTTATAATTTATTTCCTTTTCAGTTTTATTCAAAATTCAAAAAGATAATCCTTATTACTAGTATTGTTTTATTTTTACTAATAATTATTTATTTAATTGTGGCAACATATTTAAACAATCCTTTAGTTTGGTATTGTTGTGCAATACCAATATTCTTCTTTATTTTTGGTTCTTTGATTTTAACTACTATAAATGTGGAAATATCTATTAAGAAATTTAAAGCTAATTTATACCAAAAACAAAAAGAATTAACCCACAAGGATGAACTAAAAATAATCCATTTAAATAAAAAGCAATTATTTAGCAAAAGATCTTCATTCATTTTTAATCTTATAGATCAAGCATGAGAGCAATTAAAAGACCAAAGTAATTAACTTTGGTCTTTCCCTGATTGAAATGTGAAGTGCAACATGCAAAGTATAATTTGTATAGCACCTAACATTTCAATTTTTTATTTATTGGGATAAAAAAAGGTGCCCCCATATAAACGCACAAAGGAACACCAATTATGTTTTACACTACAATTACTCTAAATGATACTAACAAATACAGACATTTGTCTTATGGTGAAAGAGAAATAATAGGACATATGTATTTTGTTCAAAAGAAAAATATTAACCAAATAGCAACAGAATTAAAAAGACATAGATCCACAATTTTAAGAGAGATCAGAAGAAACAATAATGTTGAAGGATATAGTGCTGAAAAGGCACAGAAAAAATATATAGAAAGAAGAAACCATAAAAACTTTTTTCTATGACAAAAATACAAAACTTTCTCAGAATTATTTGCAGAAAAATACAATTGCAAATGACATGGTGTGGAATTAACTAGACACTATATAAAAGAAAATTATCCATGTGTTTTAGTTCCTTCCACTAAACAAATTTATAACTGAATACAAACAAATAAATGAATTAAAAAAAGATCAGACAAACTAAGAACTGCTTATATAAAAGGTAGAAAAAGAAAAAAAGGAATGTTCTCAAAATTTGATGAAAAGTATGTACATCCCTTCTGAATGAGACCAAAACACATACTTAATAGAAAAGAGTTTGGTCATTGGGAACTAGACTTAGTCATAGGAAAAAGACAATCTGGTTATAGTAATTTATTGGTAATGGTAGAAAGAAAAACTAGAAATTCATTTATTACTAAAGTTGAGAACAAAAATCCTTTCACTATTAACTCAGCAATAAAAAGTTTAGTTAATAAAAACAACTTACATGTAAAGACAATAACAATAGATAATGGAATAGAATTCTCAAAAATAGGAATTGCAGCTTATTGAATAAAATGTAAAGTTTATTATTGTGAACCTTATGCTTCATATCAAAGGGGTTCAAATGAAAATGTTAATGGATTGATTAGAAGAGTGTATAAAAAAGGTACAGATTTTTCTTTGTTAAGTGATGCAGAAATAAACAATCTCCAAAACAAAATTAATAGAATGCCTAGAAAAATGTTTAACTATATGAGTAGTGATCAGTACTACAAAAAATGTATGAATTCTTTAAACTGATAAAATAAAAAAATTCTGCTCCCTTTTTTGAGGTAACAGAATTTCTTATGCTAACATTAATGTTGCACTTCATGTTTCAATTAAGGAAAGACCAAAGTAATTAACTTTGGTCTTTTAATAAACAAACTTATATATGTAATTTATTTCTTATTTATATCAAAATTAGATATAAGGAGTTCATTAATTTCACCTCTTGAACTACCATCTGAATTTATCATTCTTTTAGCTTTAACTCTTTTAATATTGTAAGCAGAATAAATTTCATCAAAGAAGCTGTCATTTTTATCTGAGTTTTTTGGATCTGAATTACTTAATAATATTTTTGTACCTTTATTATTTAGTTTATTTATATAATCAGCTAACTCTTTTTGATTTTGATCATTAAATAAATCTTTATTATATGCAGTAAAACTTGAAGTACTAGTAATTGGGCGATAAGGTGGATCAAAATAAACAAAAGTATTTTTATCTATAAATTCTTCAGATTTCTTATAATCCCCATAAACAATATTTACATTTTTTAATTTTTTAGAAATAGCTTCAAGATTTAAAGTATCACATATTTTAGGATTTTTATAATGACCCATTGATACATTAAATAATCCTTTTTTATTTACACGATATAAACCATTAAAGCAAGTCTTATTTAAAAATATCATTAATGCAGCTTTTTCTACATCTAAAAATTGATTGTCTTCTTTTTCTTTTAATTCATTAAATCTATTCTTTTTAATTAAGTAATACCATTTTCTGTCATCTGTATTTCTTAATAGAAAATCTTTTTCCATGATTTGAAGCACTGGTATAAGTTCTTTTACTTTGTATTTAATAACAGAATATACATTAATAAGTTCAGCATTAATATCACTTATATAAATTTCTTTCACTTCATATTTACTTAAAACATCAAATAATACTGCACCACCTCCTACAAATGGTTCAGCATATTTAGTTATTTGATTGTTATGAAAAGGATAATACTTTTTAATTTCATTTAATAGTTGAGTTTTACCACCAACCCATTTCAAAAATGGTTTAACAACTTGCAAATTATTATTTATTTCAACTTTTTGTCTTAAACTTAATATTCTTGTTCCGAATATATATTTAGATAAAACACCATTACAATTGTTAATGCTTTCTTTATCATTTTCAAATTTTTTAAGTTCTATATTAATTTGTTTTAAATTATTATTTTCCAAATTTTCTACCTCTTTTAATATTTACGGATCTAAGAATATCAAAAGATCGGTAGAAAACCGAAATAAGATCATTAAAAAAAATAAATCTAGAAGTTTCGAAAGATCTAATAGTTGGTGTTAAGATCTATTAGTTTTTGACTAAACCTTATTTAATTCATTTATAAATTATTTTTAATTTGTAAATAAATCATTTTTAATTTGTAAATGAAATAAAAACAAAATAAAAAACTAACTAATTTCATTACAGAAACTAGTTAGTTTTAAATTAATTTATTCTCATTCAATTGTTCCAGGTGGTTTATTAGTTATGTCATAAACTACTCTGCTAATATTTTTAACTTTATTACAAATAATAGAACTAATTTTTTCTAAATGTTCTAAAGGAATTTTATATCACTTAGCACTCATAGCATCCATACTATCTACTGCTCTTAAAGCTAATGTATAGCCATAAGATCTGTTATCACCAACTACACCAACAGATTTTGAGTTAGTTAAAACTGTAAAATATTGTCATGGTTTGTGTTCAGAGTTTTTATAAAGTTGATCTATATAAGATCTAAATAAAAAATCTGCTTCTCTTACTATTTCTAATTTATCTTCAGTAATTTCACCCAATACTCTTACAGCTAGCCCAGGACCTGGGAATGGTTGACGATAAACATTTTGATAAGGTATATCAAGACTTAGTCCCAACTTTCTTACTTCATCTTTAAATAAGTATTTTAAAGGTTCTAATAATTCAAATTGTAATCTTTCAGGTAAACCACCAACATTGTGGTGTGACTTAATGGTTTTAGAAAATTTACTACCACTTTCTACAATATCTGGATAAATTGTACCTTGTAATAAATATTTAAAAGGAACATTAATTTTATTAGCTACCTTTTCAAATACTTCTATAAAAGTCTTACCAATAATTTTTCTTTTTTGTTCAGGATCTACAACTCCTTTTAACTTAGATAAAAATAATTGTTTTTGATCTACTAAAAAGATATTTTTACCAATTAGTTTTTTTAGTAATGCACAAACCTCTTGAGATTCATTTTTTCTAAGTAAACCATGGTCTACAAAAACACAATATAATTTATCTCCAATAGCTTGAGCTGTTAATACTGCAGCAACTAATGAATCTACTCCACCACTAATTGCACATAAAACATAATCATCTTTAACAATAGATTTGATTTCTTCTATTTTTTCTAACTTAATGTTTTTAGGTTCTCAATCACCTGCTACATCACAAATTGAATAAACAAAGTTTTGAAGCAATTGATTACCAAATGTAGTTTGAGTAACTTCTGGATGGAATTGAACCCCATAAAATTTTTTCTCTCTATTACATGCAGATGCTACTAAACATTTATTAGTTGAAGCGATTACTTTAAACCCTTTAGGTAAAAAGATAACACTATCAGAGTGACTCATTCAACAATTGTTGTCTAATTCAATATTTTCAAATAACTCATTTGTAGTAAGTCTAATATCAGTAGAACCATATTCTTCTGAATCTTTATCATTTTCAACTTGTCCACCATTTTCTTGCATCATTACTTGAAAACCATAACAAATTCCTAATATTGGAATATTTAAATCTCAAATCCCTTTATTTGGTTTTATACTTCTGTCTCCATAAACACTATCATATCCACCAGATAAAATAATTCCCTTAGGATTTTTCTTAATTATTTCTTCGATTGAAATATCATAATCTACTATTTCACTATATACATTCAAATCTCTTATTCTTCTAGCAATCAATTGAGTGTATTGACCACCAAAATCTAAAATTAAAATTTTATCCATAATATCCCCCTCAAAACAAATTTGGTATTTAGTTTATATTAATAAATATTATTAAAAAATTTTAGATTTTGATAATTTATAAATAATTATTTAGAAGAAACAGCATCTTTAATAACAAATTTATTTTTAGAAATTGTTTTTTTATCTAATACATAAACAACAAAATACATTATTTCTAAAGCCACTATAAATGCTAAAATTGATAAATTCACAACCATATAGTTGTTATCTGTTTTTAATGCTTGTTTTAAATAAGAAGTAAAGAATGAAGAAGAAGCTATTCCAATTGCTAATATTGATTGATAAATTCCCATAGGTGAAATTTTTCTTAATTCATATTTACCATTCTTAAGTTTTTTATTATCAAATGATAAAGTTAATACATAAGCTAAAACTAAGTTATATAAAATTCCATATGCAAAACCATTTAATGCAGAAACTCCAAAGTAAACATAAGGATTTGTATTAAAAGAAATCACTAACTCAAAAACAATTCATAAAATGATTCCCACAGTGAAAGCCAACATCTTATTATTTTTCTTTATTAAAAATCATGATAAACAAATAGTTCCAAGCAATTGGAATAAACTAAATAAACTTGCAATATATCCTTGAATACTTGAGATTTGATTAGATATACCTTGATTTGCTGCAAGGTGTTCAATAGTTAAAGTAGCAATTGAACCACTATTAGAAAATTTAATAAAAGCAATCAAAAAACCAACTAAACATAAAATGACAAAGAAAGTCATCTGACTTTTAGTTTTTTCAATTTTATTATTGTTCCCTAAAAAACCTACCAAGTTTCTATCTTCTTTAACTGTATATAGAATTACAAAAACACCTATGAATACAACAATAGCTAACATTCACATAATAGATAAATAAAATAGGTATGAGTTATTATTCGCTGAAGAAATTGCAGATACTTTAATAATCGATTGAATTGGAGCACCAATAAAATCAGCTAGCAATGGTGGAAAAGCCATTATTGAAACAGTTAAAAAACTTCTGTTTCTAGTATATTGTTCTTTAAACATTAATTCATATGTTCCAATCATTGAAGCTCCAACCCCCACTCCAATAGATTGAATAGTATTAGTAACTGTATTTTGAGTTATAGTCATTGGAATAAAAGATATAATTCCAGCAACTACTGCACCATATAAAATAATTTTTCTGTTTTTTAAAGATAAAGATAAATAGTCTACAAAAGGTCTTATAAAAACACCTATTAAACCATAAACCATTAAAGGCAACCAAACAATGCTTGAGTCAATATTATTTTGAACAACAGAAGTATATTCTCTAAGCATTTTTAGTGGAATTCAAAAAAGAACATAACTAACAAAAAAAATCTTATATCCTTTAGTTACATTTTTAAGTCTAAAAATAAAAAATAAAGACATTGAAAAAACAATTACAAAAATTATTAAATTAATAATGATTTCCAATGTATTTTGATTAATGTTATTCATAATAGGTTTATTTTTCTAGATGTGAAAATAATACAACAATTATTATATTAAAAGAAGTAATTTAAGGGAAATAAAAAAATAAAAAGACTTATAGAAAATCTTTTTATTTCATTTCAAATGGCGCCCTAAGAAGGAATTGAACCCTCATCTTTTGTTCCGAAGACAAAAGCTTTATCCATTAAGCGATTAGGGCTCATAATATAATTTATTTTTTCTTTTTAGCATAAATATCTAATTTAATATTTTCATAAGTTAAATTCTTTGAATCTAAAAAATCAGTGATTGCTTTTTCTATTTCTTTTGGAAGTGCAACTTTATCAAGTTTATTATTAGTAACATCATACAAATGAATATGTAAATCTTCTTTATTGATTAATTCATATGCTTGTTCTTTACTATCTAGTGTATTTACAATTTCAATAATTCCTTCTTCTATTAAAAAGTTTATTGTATTGTAAACACTACTAACATTTACTTTCTCACCCTTTGAATTCAAGTGGTCAATAATGTCTTTAATTGTGTGACCATGATAACCATCATTCAAACACTCTAAGATATTGATTCTTATTTTAGTAATTCGAACATTCTTATTATTGTTTAATTTTTCTAATAATTTTTGATTTGCCATTATTCTTTTCACTCTTTAGAATTTAAATTAATAATTTCTTGTTTGTAAATTGGTTTATCATCACGGTAAGGAGTTTCTAAGATTTTAGGAACATTAGCTAATTTTTCATTATGTGCTCATTTAACAAGGTAGTCAAATCCCACTTTTCCATAACCAATATTGTCATGTCTATCTTTTCTAGATCCAATTTCATTTTTTGAATCATTCAAATGGATTACTTTTATATAAGATAAATCTAAATACTTACTAAACTCTTCTAATGTTTGATCTGGATCACTAATATCAATTCCAGAGTCATGCATATGACAAGTATCTAAACAAACCCCTATTCTTTTTTTATTTTTTACACCTGAAACAATTTTTGATACTTCTTCAAAATTAATACCAACTTCTGAACCTTTACCAGCCATTGTTTCTACACAAATAATAACATCATTGTCAGTTGCTTCTATTGCTTTATTTAAGTTATCAGCAATATGGTTGATAGCTACATTTCTATCAGAATCCAAAGCACTTCCTGGGTGCAATACTATAAGTTTAGAATGAATTTGATTGGTTCTATTAATCTCAACAATTAATTGATTTAACCCCAAAGATCTTGTAGATTCTTTAGGAGAACCTAAGTTAATCAAGTAAGGTGCATGAACCACAATATTCTCTAGCAATAAAGGGTTTTTTTCTTTCATTAATTTAACTGCTTCATCAATTAAATTTTGATCTAATTCTTTTCTCATAAAGTTTTGAGGTGGTCCTGTAAAAACCATAAAACAATTACCATCATATTCTAAAGTTTCTAAAACACTACCAACCAAGTAATTTTTAGCTTTAAACCCCACATGGCTACCTAATAATAATTTATTTTTACTCATACACATCTCCTTAGTTTTGAGAAACAATCACTGAATTAACCAGAAAGAAAGAAACAGCAATAACACCTAGTACAATAGTTATCATTATCATGATTGAAAATCTATTAACATATCAAAATCTTTTAAACCAATTAAAAGAAACAGATATGCTTTCATATTCTGCTTTTGAATTTCTTACTCTTCATGTGTATCACAGTGAAAGAAGAGTAAAAGCAGTAAAGATACCACCTAATAAATAATAAACTCAGCTTTGCTCTCCATAGTATGGAAAGTTACCTGGATCTGATGTTGTTGCCTGTAAAAAACTAAAGATTTTTAAATTCATAACTTTATAAATATTGCCTACTAATTATAATAATACAATCTCATAATTTTCTCTAACAATAAATTGCACTAAAAACAATATTATTAATGTTGAAATAAAAAATAGAAACTATTATTAAGTTTCTATTTGATATGCATTAACAAGTTATTCTTTACCCATTAATTTAATTTTCAATCCATCACTAAAGTCTTTTCCAAAAATTACTTCTAATGAGTAAAATGCTAAATCCAAAGTAACCACAGGACATCTCCCTGTAATCAATTTATTAGATCTATATACATGTGTATTAAAGTCTTTAATTCTTTTACTATCTGTAATATCACCACTAGATCAAGAAATATATTTTTGATCTTCTTTAATAAGGTTATGGTCTGCTAAAGCATTTGGTGCATCACAAATAGCAATTACTCATTTATCATTATCAATAAATTCTTTAACACAAGCAATCCCTTTTTTAGATTGTCTTAGTAATGTTGCTCCATATCCACCAGGAATATATAAAACATCATAATCATTTACATTAAAATTCTTAATTGTTTTAATATTGGCAATATCAAACTGACCAGTTACCATTTCTAAATTTTCAGGTGAATAAAAATCTATTCTTTCAAATTTTTGGCTTGCTTTAAAAATAGATAATAAAGCCACCATTTCTAAATCTTGAAATTTAGACATTGTTAGTGCTAATAATTTCATAAAGTTACCTATTTATTTTTTAAACCTTCTATTAATTCAACACCTCTAGATGTTCCAATTCTATTTGCACCTAAAGATATCATTTTTAATAAATCATCAGTAGTTTTAATTCCACCAGCAGCTTTGATTAATTTATTATTTCCAACAACTTTTTTAAAAATTTCAATATCCTCAAAAGTTGCTCCAGCTGTTGAAAACCCAGTAGATGTTTTAATATAATCAGCATTTGATTTTAAAACTATTTGAGCAGCTAATTCTTTTTCTTTTGGAGTTAATAAACAAGTTTCAACAATTACTTTTAATAAAGCACCATTACATGCTTTTTTAATTTCATTAATTTCATTTACACAATAATCAACATCACCTTCTTTTAGTTTAGAGATATTAATTACCATATCAATTTCATGTGCACCTTTTGCTACACAGTCTTTAGTTTCAAAAACTTTTGTTTCAATAGTGTTTTGCCCTAAAGGGAATCCAATCACTGTACAAACTAAAACATTACTTCCACTTAGAAATTTTTTTGCAGCTTCAATAAAATAAGGATTTACACATACTGAGAAAAATCCATATTGTTTTGCTTCATTACAAAGTTTTTCAATTTCTGCTAATGTTGCATCAGGAGCCAGTCTTGTGTGATCAAACATATTAGCTATTTTTTTAATATCAATTTCCATATTTTTTCCTTAAATAAAATTATTACCATAATTAAATAATAAAAAAGAAAACCCCATTATAATAATGAAATTTTCTTTTTATTTACAAATTGAAATTGATTAGTCTCTAACAAAAGGAATTAATGCAACAATTCTTGCTCTTTTAATAGCATTAGAAACTCTTGTTTGGTGCTTAGAACAAGCAAAAGTAATTTTTCTTGAAGCTATTTTTAAGTTAGGAGTTAAATACTTGTATAGTAATTCAACATCTTTGTAGTCAACATGTTCTTGACCTTTAGCACAAAGTTTACAGAATTTTTTTCTTCTCCCTTGTTTGTTTGGATAACCTCTGTTGTATTTAGCAAAAGGTCTATCTTGAGGGTTAAATTCTTTTTTATTATCTGAAGATTTTTTTGTTTCTTTTACTTCAGTTTTTTCAACACTAGCAGTTGTTGCTTTTTTAGCAGTAGAAGTTTTTGTAGTAGTTGTTTTTTTTGTTTCTTTTATTTCAGTTTTTTCAGCTGCTGCTTTTTTTGTAGTTGTAGTTTTACTAGCAGTTGCTTTTTTAGTTGTTTTCTTTTCCATTAATTAACAATTCTCCTTTAAATGTACTATTCTTTAAATTCATCTAATCAATCTAAACTAACAACTTGATCTGGATCTTCATCATCGTTTAAAGCAAAAGGATCATCTTTAAATGTTTCCTTTTCTTCATTCTTAGAAGTAATATTTGTACTTGATGTTTTTTGAGCAAAGTTAGATTCAAAATCATCCATTGCTTCACTTACAGACATGTTAGATTGTTGACTATAATTATTGTTTTTTGTGTTTGTTGGGTTGTAATTTTTATCAATTGAAGATGCAGCATTGTTACTATTTTTTGATGAAAGTGGTTTGATTGATTCAATAACAATTTCAATTACGTAAACTGTTTTACCTTCTTTTGAAACATAACTTCTTCTAATTAACTTTCCATCAATTGCAACTAAATCACCTTTATGTAAATATGAATTGATAAAATTAGCTGTTGATTGTCATGCTACACAAGGAAAAAAGTAAGTTTCATTTTTGTTTCAATTATCACTTGAAGCAATAGAAATTCTTGATTGTGTAATTCCATTTTGTGTAACAAATTGTTGTGGGTCTTGTGCTAACCTTCCTACTATAAAAACTTTATTCATATTAGTTAAATTCCTTTTCTGATTTTAAAGGACTATACATCAGTCAATTTAACTGGTGTATTATCTCTTTCTTTTCTAATTTTTTCTTGTTCAGCAAGAACTTGTTCTTTAATTCTTTTGTATCTTTCAGCTCTGAACTGAGATCTAACAATCTTTTTAGGATTAGTTTTTGCTTTGTAACCATAATCTTTTTCAAGATTGATAATAAGGTGTCTTAAAACTTCTTTTTTAAGTAATGTAACACGTCTAAATTCTTGAATAGAAGCTGGATCTTCATTGTAGAAATTAAATAAATAGTAATACCCTCTACTTTTTTTATTAATTGGGTATGCTAAATCTTTTAATCCCATTTTTTCTAATTTAAGGTCTGTTGATTTCTTTAAAATAGATTTTAAATCATTTGCAACAGCTGTAGCTTTAGATTCTTCAATAGATCCATCAACTACTAACATAATTTCGTATTTTGGCATTATTAATATATCTCCTCTTTATGGATATAGCCTAAACTCGGCAAAGAGTGCATTTTAAAAGTTTTAAAAATGCAATATTATTATATCAATTAATTACTTATTTTTTATATATTTAGAATCTACAAAAAAGCAGTTTTTATATTTTTTTTATAACTGCTTTTTTATTGATTAAAAAATTAAAAGATTATTCATTTACTTATTTGAAAAGAATAAAAAATAGAAGTTTATACCATTGAGAATAAACTTCTATTTGAACTACTATGCTATTGGTCTATAGCTTACAGTTGTAGCAAAAACAATTGAAGATAATATTATTACAAAGAATAAAAGAACAATTGAAGTTACTAGAATTGCTATATTTGAAACAACAAATGATTTACTTCTGTGAACATTGTTAATTCCTATAAACCAAGAAGAGAGTAAAAAGATATAAGGTAAAGGAATAATACAAATAATAATTCCTGAAAATATAACTGATGTTTTGAAAACTCCATTATATAAGTTGTATGCAGCTATTCATTTACTTGAACTTTCAACTGAAGCAAAGTGAGGTCCACATAATCCAATTACAGTACAAGCATAAGCTAGAACAAAAAATGTAACTGATAGTAGGATGATTCAAAATCTTTTAAAGTAATGTTCATCTCTTAATCTACTTTCAAAACCTAATAATTTGTTTTTACTAGATAATGATTTTTTAGCAACATTCTTTTCTTTTTTCTTTTCTTTAATGAAATCTTTTTTTGACTTCTCAAACTTTTCAAAGAATAAGTCATTACCAGGAGAAGTTGGTCTGGTCTGTTCATTTGAAAAATTATTTACTGTTGAGTTAGTTTCAAGATTGCTAGAACTACTTTGGTTT
This sequence comes from Malacoplasma penetrans HF-2, assembly GCF_000011225.1. Lineage (NCBI taxonomy): Bacteria > Bacillati > Mycoplasmatota > Mycoplasmoidales > Mycoplasmoidaceae > Malacoplasma > Malacoplasma penetrans. The sequence continues at coordinate 141,015 of NC_004432.1, read as the reverse complement.
GGTTGATTGCTTTGGAATTCCTTTGAATTAAAAACGGATTCCTTTTTTTCATTATCAATCTTGTTATTCTTATTTCTTTTAAACATATTATTTACTTACCTTTAATCTGTTCTAATAATGAATTGATTTCATCTATTTTATCAATAGATTCATCATTTAAAAAAACAATTGCTGGAGCTTTTCTTAAATTAAGATTTTTAGCAAGAATGGTTCTAAAAAAACCAGAAGCACCATTAATCTTTTTTAAAATTTTATCAATAATTGTTTTATCATAACAACTTATATAAACTTTTGCAATGCTTTTGTCTTTTGATAAAGTAACATAATGAACTGTTGCTTGTTTAATTAGATCATCATAAACAAGAGTTGTAATTGCATGAGATATTAAATCTTTGATAATAGATTCATATCTTTCAATTTTCACATTACTCATGTGTTTCACCTACAATTTCATATATCTCTACTATATCACCTTCAACAAAATCATTAAAGTTCTCTAAAGTAAATCCACATTCTTTACCAGCTGCTGCACTAGCAATTGAATCTTTTCCATGTCTTAAAGAATTGATTTTTGCATTACTAATAATTTCTTTATCTTTTCTTTTGATTCTAGCAAAAGCATTTCTTTTGATTTCACCAGTTAAAACTCTACCACCTGCAATAACCCCAATTGAAGAGTGAGATCATAATTGTCTGATTTCAACTGAACCAATTTCTTTTTCCACAAAAACAGGATCTAAAATTCCTTTTAATAGTCTTTCAATCTCATCTTTAATTTGGTAAATAATATTGTAGTTTTTAATAGTTATTCCCATTGATATTGCATAATCTGAAACTTTTGAAGAAACTTTAGTATTAAAGATTACAACTAATGATTTTGAAGTTCTTGCTAAATCAATATCAGATTCATTAATGCTACCAATTGCAGCTCTTACTAAATTTAATTTAGCACCAGTAACTTCAATTGAAGATAAAAGGCCTTTAATAGCTTCTAAAGAACCATTATTATCAGTTTTTAAAATAACATTTAATTCTTTAATACCTTGGCTGTTTTCATTTAAATTAGTTCCAAAGTTAGAAAGTTTTCTTTGTTTAGTATTAAGTTGTCTTTTTTCACTTAATTCTTTTAATAATTTTTCATCATTAGTAACAATTCATTTATCACCAGATTTTGGAATACCATTTAAACCACTAATTCTTACAGGAGTAGAAGGCAATGCAGTTTTAATTTCTTTTCTATTGAAGTCTACCATTTTCTTTACTTTTCCATAGTATTCTCCAACTAATATATAGTCATTTACTGCTAGTGTTCCACTTTGAACTAATAAGTCAGCAACTGCACCTTCACCTTTATCCATACTAGCTTCAATAGTAATTCCATTAGCTAGTCTTTTAGGGTTTGCTTTTAATTCCATAATTTCAGCAGTTACTATAATTGCTTCTAATAATTCATCAATTCCTTGGTTATTTAAAGCAGAACCTTTAATAACCATGGTTTTTCCACCTCATTCTTCACAAAGAACATTTTTTTCAGCTAATTGTGAATAAATCTTTTCGATGTTTGCATCTTTTTTATCCATCTTGTTTATAAAAACAATAATTGGAGCTTTAGCAAATAAAGCATGGTCAATCGCTTCTTCAGTTTGAGGTTTTAATCCATCATCTGCTGCAACCACTAATACAACAATATCAGTAAGGTCTGCTCCAACTGCTCTCATTTTAGAGAATGCTTCATGACCAGGGGTGTCAAAAAATGTTATTAAGTGTTTTTTTCATTCAACTTGGTAAGCACCAATGGACTGAGTAATATTCCCGGCTTCTGTAGCTGCTACTTTTGATTTTCTAATAGTATCTAGTAAAGTAGTTTTACCATGATCTACATGGCCCATAATAGTAACAATAGGGGGTCTTTTGTCTAATAAATCTTCTCGATCTTCAAATTTTATATTATCTAGAAAGTTGTCTTCATTAATTTGAATTTCTTTTTTAAAGTCATATCCAAATTCCAAACACAATTCTCCCATTTGTCTTTCATCTAATAAAGTGTTTAGATTGCAATTAATTCCTTTTAAGAAAAGATACTTAATTATTTCAGCACTATGTTTATTGATCTTTTTTGAAAATTCATCAATGGTTAAATTATTTGTGAAGACAAAAACACCATTTTTAATTCCAGTTTCAACTTTTTTAAACTGAGATTTAATATCAATGTTAGTCCTGTTATCTACTATTTTTTTATTTTTATTTTTACTTTTAGTTTTTACATTTTTAGCCATAAAAACCTCCATGGAATAATATTATTTTGCTAAATTAACCATTTAAAAATTGAGAAATTTTTTGTTTATCTACTTCTTCTAAATTAAGTTTTAGTCTTGCATTAATAAGATTATAAAACTTATTAATGTTTATTTTTTTAACTTCATCTTTTAAAAAATAAACTGATCTACCTTTGATGTTTAAATCATTAATAAATATGTTTGTTTTAACTTTTGTTATTTTAACAAGTTTGTTGATTTCATATTTCTGTTTGGATAAACAACAGATCCGATATATTTTCTTTTTTTCTAAAGTTTTTTTATTCATCTTCTAGTTCCAGATTATCAAGTTCAGAAGTATCTATTTCACTATCTACTGAAATGTCATCTGTATTATCCATTAACTCATCAAATACACTCACCTTTTCTTTTTTAGGTTTAGGCGCTTTGTTGTAGTTTTTAGATTTGCTAGATTTATTTTCTTTTTTAGCTCTTAATAATCAAGGATCATCTCCTCCAATATCATCAATGTCAGAAGAATCTTTTCTAACAAGTGATACAGGTTCATAATCTTGGTCATCATCATCTGAACTTACTACTGCTGGTTTTTCTTTTTTTGATTTAGTTTCAGAAGCAGGTTTTTCTTCTTTATATTTAAAAGTAATTTGGTCATTTACTACTTCTTCAGTTACTGGAGTTGAATCTTGTGAATCATTTTTTTCTTTTGATGATTCATAAAATACTACTTCTTCATCATCTTCAATTTGCTTTTTATTTTTTCTTGAAGAACTATTGGTATTAGTATTTAATAATTGTTCTACATCATCATCTGTAATGCTATCCAATTCTGCTTTGTATTGATCAATATCAAAGTCAGTTTCAATTGAATCATCTGAAGAGAAACCACTATAGAAATTAGGTTTGCTACCAGGTTTGTTGCTTGTAGATTTTTTATTATTAGCATTGTTTAATCTATAACCACCAAATTGACTTCTTGGTTGTCTAGTTTTAGAAGAAACTAATTGTGAAACATCTTCAAATTCAATTTTGTCTTCAATTGCTAATTTTTCAGAAATAATATCAATACTTCAACCAGTTAATTTAGAAAGTAATCTAACATTAATTCCATTTTTACCAATTAACTTAATTAAACTTTCTTCAGGACATACAATAGTTACTATTTTTGACCCTGGAATATCTTCATCATCTGTAATTTCAACACCCACAATTTTTTCAGGATGACAAGCATTTACTAAGAATTGCTTAGGATCTTCATCATATAAAATTACATCAATTCTTTCATTGTTTAATGTGCTAGAAATCTTTTTAATTCTTTCTCCTTTTGGTCCAACAGCTGTTCCAACAGCATCAACACCAGGAACTCTAGAAAGAATTGCAACTTTAGTTTTATATCCTACAATTCTAGATATTCTTTTAATTTCAATAATTCCATCTGAAATTTCAGAAATTTCAGTTTTCAATAAGTATCTTAATAAACCTTCATCTGCTCTTGATAAGATGATTGGTCAACCTTTAGTTTGTTGAGATTTAACTTCTTTAATTAAAAACAAATAACTTTGACCAGGTTGTAGTTCTTCACCAGGGATTTGTTCAGATCTTAAAACAACCCCTTTAGTAGAACCTAAGTTTACTTCAACTAATCTATTATCAACCTTTTCAACTTCTGCTCTAATAATATTTCCTACTTTATCTTTTCATTCTTCATAAACTTTAGAGTTAGAAATATCATTTAAGTTATGAGTTAAGATTTGTGCAAAGTGAGATGTAATTCTTCTTTCAAATTTATCAATATTAACTTCAGTGCTTACAGTGTCACCCAATTTATATGATTTTTTTAATTCTTGAGCTTCACTAATATTGATTTCTTTGTCATCATCAATTTCATCTTCTGATTTATCAACAACAACTCTTTTTTCAAAAAGTTTGATTGACTCTTTGTTTAAATCAACAACTACTTCAATGTCCAAATCTGGATTCTCTTTTAAATAAGATTTTTCCAAAGCAGTTTTTAAAATATTTACTATATTTTCTTTTGATGTATCTTTTTCTTTAGCTATTTTATCTAGATTTTCTAAAAAAGATTTAATTTTCATTTTTGCTCCATATAAAAAAGAAATTGAGCAAGGTTTTTAAACCTCACTCAATTTGTGAATCTAAAAATATTATATGATATTAATTTAAAATTGGAAATAAATTAATAAATTTTATTGTCAGAATGCAGCTTCTCAGAATCAAGACATTGTAGTTCCAGCTTCCATATTAAATGATGAGTAACTATCAGAAACACTGCCTATCATTTTGTTAGTTTGAGTATCATAGAACATAAATGGTAAAAACATTTGGAATCTCATTGCAAACACATCTAATTTAATATTTACATTTGTTTTACCAACAAGATATTTTACAACTATGTTAATTGGAAGAGAGAAATTGAATAACACATCAGAATGACTTGTAATTGCAAAGTTAGTACCTTTAATGTATTCATCATTTTGAGTTGTTGAATAATTGCTTGCAGCAATATAATCAGTTAATGCTTTTGGTACAGTAGGAGTTAAACTCTTTAAAACTTCTGAGTAGTTATCAGTATTACTTCACTTAATGTCATATCTTTCATCTCTTGATTTATACAATTCACTTTCTTTGTAAGTTTTAACTTTGTCATAAACTTGTTTATCAGTTAATTTTGTATTTTTTGAAGCAATTGTAAAACCAGTTATATATAAATTTGGATCATAAGTTTCTGTAGTTGCTACTGTGTCATCTGAGTATTGAACATTAGCTCTAAATGAAAAAGTATAGTCTCTTGTAATAATATTTTTTAATATACCTCTTCAGAAGTCTGAGTAGTAATAATCACCTCATGCAATAATTGGAGCAATTTGATATCAGTCACTTCCTCTTTTGTAATCATTAGTAATTGAAGAAACTAGTGTTTGATCTTTAAATGCAACTGTTGTTGTATAGTTGAATTTAAATCCTAATTTATAATCAGTACCTGAACGAATTCCATCTACATAAACACTAGAGTTATTAGCCGTATATGTAGTTTGAGTCATACTAGCATAAGTTCCACCAACTGAAATGCTATTAGGAATAAATCCTGTAACACCTTGATATAATCAATCTTTATTTACAGCTCAACCAATTCCTGATAAATCATAGAAACTATTAATTAAGTCTCAAACTTTATTTCCATCAAATAAATTCTTAATTGGTTTTAAATTTAAAGTAACTTTTTTATTAATGTTGAAAGAAATTCTATATTCAAAATCAATTGTTTGTTTTGATTTATCAACACTTGGAACTTTAGTAAATCAAGTTGTGAATGTTAAATTCTTATAACCAGTTCTAAAGTCTTCATAATTTGCTTTTCTTTCAAAAATACCATTTGTGAAATCATAAATACTGTGAAGGATGTTTTGAATGTTTGTAACATTAATCAAATCATTGTTAGTAAACATAATATCCAAAATATTTGTAACTGCTGAAAGGTTAAACATTTTACCAAGGGATTCAATAAAGTTTTTCTTAGTAGTTTTGTTTTCAAAAATTACATTAAACACTTTTGTTAATTGTTTGTTGGGACCAACAGTTGTAAATTGTTTAATTAAATTTGATAGCCCAGTAACAACTGAACTTTCAGCACTTGAACCCATTGCTAAATTTAAAATGGTATCAATATTATCTACCACGATGTTATAGATACTTTTTGGTTCTGTTCCATTTCCACCTAAGAAGTCATTAATAATAATATCAATAATTGAATTATCAACATTTAAATACATTAATAACCCTTTGATATCATTTAATTTATCAGTTGAAATTCCTGGTTTAATTTCATTAATTAAAGGAATTAGAATTTCTGATAAATCTCATAAATTATCTTCTAAATATATATAAACATCATCTTTGTTTTCTGAAAACACTTTTAATAAACTTTCATCAGTTGCAAAACCTTTACTAAGGATTGGTTCTAAAAATGAAGGTAATATATCTAATTGAACTGCCATTTTAGTAACATATGGCACAACTTTAGCAAGCAATGATTTAACATCTGGATTTGATCTAATTGAATCTAAAATTTTAATTCCATAATCAATGAAATCTAAATCATTTGAGTATTGTTGTAAATAGTAATCTTGGATTTTAGTTTTTGCTTGAGCAACATCAAGGTCCAAGATTTTTTGCTGATTAGCTTTATAAAACTCTACATAGTTTTGTTTATTTACTAAATCTGTAAAAACATATTGGAAGGCATAAGAGTATGAAGATGAAGGACTAAATTCTGTATCAAATGCTTTTTCATTATTCATTTGCACAGAAACATTTGGCAATTTTCAACCTAAATAATATGTGTTAGATGAAAAATTAATATCAGGAGTAAGAGCTTGGTTTTCTGCTTTAATTGTTAATGTATGTTTTCCTTCAGACAATTTATAGCTATTGTTGCCTATTTGAAAAATAGCCAGTTTAAATGCTTCAATTGAAATTTCTATTTCAAAAGAGATTGTTGATTTACCTAATTGGAAATTAGAAGATGAATTGTTGTTTTTAATATTAACACTAGTAAAATCTACATTTTTACCATTTGCAGTTCAAATATCATTTACATATAAGTAAAGATCTTTTTGTAAAGCATCTCAGTTTGCTTGGTAATTAGAGAAATCACCATTTGTTTCAAACTCAGAATAACTTTGTCTCATTTTTTGGTTATTAGAATTTTTTAAGTTATTAGCTTCTGCATCTTTGAATTCTAAAACTATTCCTCTAATTTCACTAAGGACAGCTGCAGACATTGTACCAACTCTTTCAACTTCTTCTTCCTGTTTTTCTTCAACTACATCATCATTAAGGTTTCCCCCATTTGTTCCCGGAACACTTGGTCCAGTATTACTTGAAGGTGGTAAAACATTTTCATCTTTTGGTACATCAACTTGATCAGATTGCTCATTAGATCAGATTTGATCTTTATAAGAAATTAAAATTCCAGCTGTTGTTGCAATCCCAATACCAGTCACCCCAACAGAAGAAACAGTAATAACTTTTTTTCTAAAATTTGATTTGTAAAAAGCCATATTGTCTTAAAATCTAATTAAATAAGCAAATTATATTAAATTAGATTGTTTACTCCTTTGTCTTAATGCTAAAGACTTGTATACATAAAATGTATGCTATCCTTTAGTATAAATAAAATAACATATATAAAAAAAGATATCTATAATTGATAAAAATTTTTCAATAATAGCAAAAAACACCCAATTGCATATTTTGGGTGTTTTTTAATTATTAGCTTATATTTGATTAAGATCTTAACATGTATTCAAATTCATCTTTTAATGCTTTTAGAATTTGATCACAAATTTCTTTAGTTTCACCATAGATTTCATAATAAATTTTAAACTTTGGTTCAGTTCCAGATAATCTAAACTTAACTCACATGTCATTTTCTAAATATCATTCTAGTGCTTGTGCAGGTTCATTTCATCTAATACCTTTAATTTCAAGACCAAGGATATCTTTGTTTTTGACATTTGCAAATTTATCCATTTTTTCTTGCATTTCTTCTTTTCAGTTTAGAGATTCAATTTTATAAGAAACAGTTTCTCCAGTTCATGCACCAAATTCTTCAAAGATTTCATCCAAGTAGTCTACTAATGTTTTTTCTTGATCATATAACATTGTATAAACTTCTAATGCTAATGCAGCTGCTTGGAATCCATCTTTATCTCTACCAATATCAGAGTTTAAAGATCCAATTGCTTCTTCAAAACCAACAACAAAATCCATTTTATCAATGTGTTTGTTCATTTCATTTCCAACTCATTTAAATCCAGTTGGAGTTCTAAATACTTTTGCATTATATTTTTCAGCAATTCTATCAATATAATTAGTTGATACAAATGTAGAAACTACAAAAGGAGTTTTATCAAATTTTTTATTAGTTAACACATAATGAGTAAAGATAATTCCCATTTGGTTACCAGTTAAATAATGTCATTTATTTTTATGTCTTACAACTACTGCTAATCTATCAGAATCAGGGTCTACACCTAACATAATATTTGCACGGTATTTTTCAGCATATTTTAAAGACAAATCAAAAGAAGCTTTGTCTTCTGGGTTAAAGTTTGCAGAATATGTAAAGTTAGGATCTGGAACACATTGTTGAGCAGCTAAGATAATATTTTCATATCCAATTGATTTTAATAAGTAAGGTAAATCATATGAAGCTGTCCCATGGTGTGTAGTTAAAATTACAGGGAAGTTTTTTTGTCTATAAATATTAGTATTAATTAAACATCTATAACTTGCTTCAAAATATGATTCTGTAATAGTGTCATCAAAATATGAAATTAGATCCATATTTGGTGTATATACATTATCAATAATAGTTTGACATTCTGGCATTGATGAAACAATTTCATTTGCTTCACTATCCAAGATTTGTCCACCAGTATGGTTATAAACTTTAAAACCTAAATAGTTTTTAGGATTGTGACTTGCTGTTGCAATAATTGCAGCATCAACACCAGTTTCTCTAACACTATAAGAGATAATAGGAGTAGCTTTAATTTGGTTTTCTTTATATAAAAAGACTTTAATTCCAAAACTTGTTAATGTTTTAGCAATTACCATTGCATAGTAATCTGCATTCATTCTGTTATCATGTGCAACAATTACTGTTGGATTACTTTTTTTATTCAATAATCATCTTGCAACACCTTCACTCATTTGTTGATAAGTAAAGACATTAATTTGGTTGGTTCCAGGGCCCATTGTTGCTCTAATTCCTGCAGTTCCAAAACTCAATTTTGAATAAGAGAAATATTTATCAATTTCTTCTTCATTCATCTTTAAAATTAATTCTTTATATTTGTTACTAATTCTATTTGATTCTAATCATGCTTTTGAAAGAGGGTTTACATTAGCATGCATTGAACTAGGGTTTTTTTCTTGAAATATTTTCATAAATTATCCTTGCTTTACACTTAAATCTAAATCTTTTTTTGTGAATCTTCCTTTTAAAATTTCACCTATTGTATATTTTATATATTTTCCTTCCCAATTAAATATATAAATAGAGCAATCATCTGACTCCATAAATTCACTCATAAATTGTCTACACATTCCACATGGTGTGGCAAATGTATTAGAGTCTGTTAATAAATATATATCTGTGATGTTTTTATGACCATTACTAACTGCAGTTGAGATTGCATTTCTTTCACCACATAATGTTACTGGATATGATGAATTTTCAACATTAACTCCATAATAAAATGAGTCATCTGCTTTACAAATTGAAGCAACTCTAAATTTAGAGTATGGTACATAAGCATTTTCAATTACTTCTTTTAATTTGATAAAAATGGTATTTAAATTTATTTCTGACATTTTGTCTCCTATCTGCTAACACCTAAAATTGTTTTATTTAATTTCATCTTTTCTTTATTGATTTTAATGTTGTTAGTAAGTTTTTGAACTACATTATCTTCAATTGGAGAAGAAGAATAAATTGTAACTATTACATCACCTTTTTTAACTTGTTCTCCAGTATATTTGTTTAAATATAAACCTGCTTCAAAATCTAATGTATCAGTTTTTGCTTTTCTTCCGGCTTTTAAATCTACTAAAATTAATCCTAATTCTTTGTTAGATTTAAATTCTAAATAACCATTAGATTCAGCATATATTTCTTTTTTGTGTAGAGGGTTATAAAAATCTGTTAATTTATCAATTGAATCCAATTCACCTTTTTGAAACTTGTTTCATCTAATGAAAGAGTCAATTGCCTTTTTACTATTAATAGCATCTTCTATCATTGATATAGCTTCTTTACTATTTTTAGCAATTTTTAAATCTACTAAAACATCTTTTGCAAATTCAAAAATTAATTCTTTTAAATATTCACATTCATAAATTCCATTTAGAAAGTTTACAGCTTCTTTAACTTCAATCAAATTACCTAAACATCTTCCAAGAGGTTTATTCATATCTGTATAGTGAACAACAACATTCTTTTTAAACTTCTTACCTAGTTTAATACATAATGCTCCAAACTCTTTTGCATCTTTTAAATTAGCAAAAAAAGCACCATCTCCAACCTTAACATCCAAATAAATATTTTCAGTATTTAAGGCTAATTTTTTAGACATAATAGAAGAAGCAATTAAAGACAAGTTATCAACTGTTCCTGAAGTATCTCTTAAAGCATATAAAATTTTATCAGCTGGAACAATTTCATTAGTTTGTTGTAAAACAAAAAAATGATTCTCTTTTAAAATTTGAAAAACTTCTTGTTCACTTAAATCTGTATTCATATTAATTGAATCCAACTTATCAATTGTTCCACCAGTATAACCTAAACCTCTTCCTGAGATTTTTGCAATATTTACATTTAAAGAACTTAGTAGTGGCAACAATATTAAACTAACTTTGTCCCCCACTCCACCAGTTGAATGTTTATCAATTAAATTTTTAATATTACTTGGTCATTCAAAAGTTTTTCCACTATTGATAATTGCTTTAGTAAGATAATAAGTTTCATTAAAGTCTAACTTATTAAAATAAATAGCCATCATAAAAGCAGTAGTTTGATAGTCTTTGATTTCTTGATTAATTAGTGCATCTATAAAATAATTAAATTCAGCTTCAGTTATTTTTTTATTTTTTTTCTTTTTTTCAATTAAATCTAAAATGTTCATACTAGTTTATTTTTTCAACAACTTTTAATGCTAAATTAATCATATTAACAAACTTAGTTTGTCTATCTTCTGCGCTCATTGATTCATGAGTAACTAATGAATCTGAACAAGTTAATAATGTAGCTGCTTTTTTATTTAATTTAATAGCATTTGCAAATAATGAAAAAGATTCCATTTCAACAACTTGTGATTTAGTATCACTTGCAATTTGTTCTACACTTCTATTTGCGCCATAGAAGATATCAGAACTGTGAACTACAACATCTGTTAATTTAATATTGTTTTCAATTGCAGTTTTTCTAATCACATCATTTAGTTCATCACTACCTTCTAACGTTGAATCTTTGGCTTCAATTCCAATATATTTAGCATATGTTGATTCACTATATGCTTTTTTAGTTAATACTAAGTCCCCTACATTAATATCTTTTGTATAAGAACCAGCACTTCCAACTCTGATAATTACATCAACATCATAAAATGCAAATAATTCATAACTGTAAATTCCAATTGATGCCATTCCCATACCATGACCCATTACAGTAACTTCTTTGTTATTGTAATATCCAGTATATCCAAGCATCCCTCTAACATCATTAATAAGTTTTGGATTTTCTAAAAAATTTTCAGCAATTCATTTTGCTCTTAATGGATCACCAGGCATTAAAACGACCTTAGCAATTTCACCTTTTTTTGCTCTATTGTGAGGTGTCATATAAAACTCCTTATTGTATTCATACATAAGAATTTTAATGTTGAAAGAAGATAAAAAAATAAAAAAGTAGTTTTTTTAAAAAATAAAAAACAAATTAGATTTACTAACTTTCTTATTAAATCAAAAAGTTAATACATTTAATTTGTTTTATGGGAATAAAAAACAATCAGATTACTTGTTTATGTTTAGATTGCATCACATCTACTAGTAAACTGATTGTAATTCTTAAGCCTCTACCAAGTACATGCACATACTGGCAGGTGAAGCATGCTAACCACAAGATTCAACTGTTTCGACAATAGTTGAATGGCTTTGTTGCTATATTCTACTTCATTTGATCAAACGGGGCTTCACCACTTTCCAATCAACCGTGTCGAGATAGTCTCTCTTCCAGTAACTAGACCCATATATATAGTAGCATACAAAGTTGTTATGTAAACAAAAAGTTTAAAAAATTTTTATTTTTTTAAATTTACTTTTTTATTCATGACTTTATAGATATTAATTAACTTATAAATAAGAGTAAAAAATACTTTCTGAAACAGAAAGTATTTAAACAGAATGACTTTTATTAATAATTATTTCTTATTAGCTTTTGCAGCTGGTTTTTTAGCACTTGCAGGTTTAGAAGTTTTTTCAACAGCCTTAGCTGGTCTTCTTTCTTTAATTCTAGCTGATTTACCAGAACGTTCTCTTAAGTAAGTTAAGTAAGCACGTCTTACTTTACCAAGTCTGATAACTTCAATTTTTTCAATTTGTGGTGAATGTAATTGGAAAATTCTTTCAACACCAATACCAGAACTTTCTTTTCTTACAATAATAGTTTCAGATAATCCTGAACCTCTTCTTCTAATAACAACACCTTCAAATTTTTGAATTCTACTTTTATTGTTTTCAATAATTTTGTTATGAACAATAATAGTATCTCCTGATCTAAATTCAGGGATGTCTTTTCTAATTTGTTTGCTTTGAACATATTTTAAAATTTGTTCATTAGTCATTTTTTGAGCACTCATCTTGATCCTCCTTTAATTTTCTTTTAGGTATTTAATAAATAAATCTTTTCTATTTATTTTTGTTTTATTGATTTGTCATTCTTTTCTAACTTTATTTATCTCTTTATGATTACCACTTAATAAAACTTCAGGAACTTTATAACCATTAAAATTATAAGGTTTTGTGTAGTTTGGATAATCTAATAAATTATTATCAAATGATTCAGATTCTAAACTGTTAACTGAAATTACATTTGGGATTAATCTAATTACTGAATCTAAGATTGCCATTGCAGCAATTTCTCCTCCAGTTAATATGTAATCTCCAATTGAAATTTCATAATCAACATAATTAATAATTCTTTCATCAAACCCTTCATAATGACCACATATTAATATTAAGTGTTCAAATGTCTTGAATTGATTTGCAATTTGTTGATTGTAGGTTTTTCCAGATGGTGTTAATAAAACCACTTTTGAGTTGGATGTTTTAACATGATTAATTGCATCCACAATTGGTTGCAATGTTAATACCATTCCAGCCCCACCACCATATGGTGTGTCATCAACTTTGTTGTGACTATCTTTTGAGAAATTTCTAAAGTTAACAATTTCTATATCTACTAAATTATTTGCTATTGCTTTTTTAATAATAGAAGTATTTTTAAATTCATTAAAAAAGTTTTCAAATAGAGATAAAACAGTTATTTTCATATGTAAAACTATTTTTTAGATACAGTTTTCTTTTGAGAAGCTGATTTTGAAGCACTTGGTTTAGATGCAGGTTTAGAAGCTGCAGCTTTTTTAGCTTCGGGTTTTTTAACTTCTTTTTTTACTTTATTTGCATTGTGTTCTTTTTTACTTTGAACTTTTGAATCCATAAATTTCTTTCAAACACCTTGTTCTCTTAATAAGTTTTTAACAGTGTCTGAAGGTTGTGCACCTTTTTTTAATCAAGAAAGAGCGATTTCTTCATTAATGTTTACCACTCCTTCAAAAGGTTCATAAGTTCCAACTTTTTCAATATATGCACCATCTCTTCTAGCACGAGAGTCAATTACAACAATTCTGAAAAAAGGTAATTTATGTCTTCCAAGTCTTGTTAATCTAATTTTTACCATGCAAGTCTCCTTATAAAAATATAACTTTACAATTATACATAATTTTTTATATGTTTGTTAAGTATTTTTACTTAACATACTTAAAATTTTTTAAATACTAAAGCTTTAACCAAAAAGTAAAATAGAATTTATTAGTGTATTAAAAAGAATTAATAAAACTAAGGAATTAATAGATTATGAAAATAATGGGAAAGTTTGAAAAAATTAGTTTAAATGAATTTAATAAATCTTTTGAAAACAAAGACATTGAATTATACAACTCAATTCAATTGCCTAAAAGAGCAACAAAACATAGTGCTGGTTATGATTTTTTTGCTCCATATGATTTAGTTATCAAACCAAAACAAACAGTTAAGATACCAACAGGAATAAGGGTAAGAATGAATGAAGATTCAGTATTACTAATACTACCAAGAAGTAGTTTAGGTTTTAAATACAGACTGCAATTAGATAACACAGTTGGGGTAATAGATTCAGATTATTATTATTCAGATAATGAAGGACACATCTTTATTAAGCTAACAAATGATACTAATGAAAATAAAGAGTTAGTAATCAAAAAAGGTGATGGATTTGCCCAGGCTATTTTTTTAAGTTACGGAATAACAGAAGATGATCAAGCATCTGAAATTAGAAATGGTGGATTTGGTAGTACTAATAAAAAATAAGAAAAAAGTTAGAAATCAATATGACTTCTAACTTTTTTTAATCAATAAGATAAGAATGATTACATCATTCCACCCATACCCATGTTAGGCATAGCAGGAACTGAATCTTCTTTATCATCTTTTACATCATATATAACAGCTTCAGTAGTTAATAACATACTAGAAACTGATACTGCATTTTGCAAAGCAATTCTTGTAACTTTAACTGGATCAATAATTCCTGTTTGGAACATATCTACATATTTACCAGTTGCAGCATTAAATCCTAAGTGAGGATTTGTTGCTTTTAAAATTTCATTAATTACAACACCTTTATCAAATCCAGCATTTGAAACAATTTGAGAAATTGGAGACATAATTGCAGACATTACAATTTGATATCCTATTTTTTCATCACCAATTAAATTTAAAGTATTAACATTGATTCTTTTTGAAACATGAACAAGAGCTGCTCCACCACCAATTACAATACCTTCTTCAATTGCAGCTTTAGTTGCAGATAAAGCATCATCTACTCTATCTTTCTTTTCTTTTAATTCAACTTCACTAACTGCTCCAACTTTTATAACTGCAACACCTTTATTTAATTTAGCAAGTCTATTTCTTAAACTATCTTTGTCATAGTCACTATCAGTCATTTCAATAGCAGTTTTAATTTTAGAAATTCTTTCTTTAATTTGAGATTCTAAACCTTTACCTTTAACAATAGTTGAATTATCTTTATCAATAACAACACTTTCAGCTTGTCCTAAGTCTTGTAAAGTTACTTTATCAAAAGAGATTCCTAAATCATCAGTTACAAAAGAACCACCAGTAAGAATAGCAATATCTTCTAATACTTGTTTTCTTTTATCACCAAATTCTGGCGCTTTAACTGCAACAACATTAAATACACCTCTCATTTTATTTACTACTAATGTCGTTAATGCTTCTCCATCAACATCATCAGCAATAATTAATAAAGGTCTTCCTGTTTTCATAATTTCTTCAAGAATTGGAAGAATATCTTTAATAGAAGAAACTTTTTTGTCAGTAATTAAAATGTAAGGATTTTCTAATTTTGCAATCATCTTATTAGTATCAGTTACAAAATAAGGAGAAATATATCCTCTATCAAATTGCATTCCTTCAACTACTGTTAATTCATCATTAATACCTTTTGCTTCTTCAACAGTAATTACTCCATCACTTCCTACTTTTTCCATTGCATTAGCAATTAGTTCACCAATTTTTTTATCAGAGTTTGCCGAAATTGTAGCAACTTGGATGATTTCATCTTTTCTTGCAATTTTTTTACTAGATTTATTTAGTTCATTAACAATTGCATTTACAGTTTTATCCATCCCTCTTTTAATCTCAATTGGGTTAGCTCCTGAAATTACATTTCTTAAACCTTCTTTAAAAACTCCATAAGCTAAAACTGTAGCAGTTGTTGTTCCATCCCCTGCTTCATCTGCAGTTTTAGAAGCAACATCTTTTACAAGTTGAGCTCCCATGTTTTCAATTGGGTTAGTTAAATCTACTTCTTTAGCAACTGAAACACCATCTTTTGTAATTACTGGTGCACCATAAGATTTTTGGATTAATACATTTCTTCCTCTTGGTCCCATCGTTACTTTAACAGCATCAAACAATTGTTGAACACCATTAAATAATTTATTTCTTGCTGAATCTGAAAATTTAATTTCTTTTGCCATAATTAGTCTCCATTACTTAATATAAAAAATTATTTGTATAAAACACCTAGAATATCATCTAGTTCTACAACTAGATACTCTTGGTTATCCACTTTTATTTGGTTAGCTTTATATTCTTTAAAATATACAGTTGCTCCAACAGTTAAATTAGAATTATTGATTTCAGAACTGATTGATTTAATAATTCCATAACTTGGTTTTTGAGCATCATTTGAATTTGGTAAAACAATTCCTGTTTTAGTAGTTGTTTCAACTTCACTTCTTTTTAAAAGAACTCTTTTTCCTAAAGGTCTAAATTCCATATTTCCTTCCTTAAACTTATAAATTTTAAAAAATTATCACTTAACTATTATAACTGCTAATTTATTAATTTTTATCTTTTTTAAAATTTTTATTTTATATAATAAATGCTTTCAATCAACAATTCATAAAATTAGAAAATATAAACATATATATGTAAAATATATTGTTGAAATCAAAAACCTAAAGTTTTACTATTAATAAAAATAAAAAGGCGAATATATGAGGAATGAATTTACAAAAAATATAGCTGTAAAAACTAAATCATTTTTTGAGAATTTTAACCACTTTATTAAATATGAAATGTTTAGTAAAGAATATTTTCAATTTATCTTTAGTTTGAACTTCAAAAAGAAATCTATATACATTAATATATTTGTTTATATATTAATGATTGTAGCTTGTGCTATTATTGCACCATTAATTATTGGTTTCCAACCAATATTACTTTTAAGTTATCCAGTACTATCTTTAATTTTAGTTTTAATAATTGCAATTATTTCTTCTTACATTACTGTAGAGATATTTAGAACCCCAGTAGATGATGGAACAGAACTAATGACACTTAGTAAGCCACTCCATAGAAGTCAAATCTTTTTTTGTAAGTGTTTAGTATTAACAATTATTGGTACAACAATTGCATTAACTGGAGCAATCTTTTCTTCAATTGGATTAACAATTCCATCAATTGATAAAGTAGATCAATTAAAAGTAATAGGTGGAATCTTTATTGCAACTATTATCTGTTTTGCAGTATTTGGATCAATCACAGTTTTCTTTTCTTTATTTGCTAATAAAATTATTTCTTTATTATCTACAACTGGTTTAGTATTTGTAATTATTGTTACTTCAATTTTAGGATCACTAACAATAGATACCAAAACTAACTTTGATACTGGAACAAACTTTTCAGAAAATACTAATCAAATTGGTTATTTAAATGTTACTGAACAAGGAAAACCAAGTGCAGTACAAGGTTATACACCAAATAGTAATTCTAGTAGAACTGCAGAAGAATCATACCAAGTAGAATTTGATACTAAAGTATTTCCAAAGTTTGCATTATTTGATTTTGGTCAGCAATTATCTTCTATGTTTACATTGAATATGGCTCCAAAAGATACATTTGCAAAAATGAAAATTATGGATACTATGAAGTCTCCATTTAAATTGAGCTTTAGTCCAATCCAAGATTTCAGTAATTTTACAGGTACTAGTTTAAAACTAGTTTATCCAATGGAACCAAGTAGTCAAAGTTCGCAAACACAAGAAGAGAATTTCTTATTTGTGCCAACATATGATACAGGTATATCTTCAACTAATGCTTCAAATTTATTTGGTACATATGTGCAATACACATTGTATGATTACAACAATGTAAAACTAGTTGATGGAAATACAGAATACTTAGATTTTGAAAATTTAATAAACCAAAGATTTGAATATCGTTGAGATAATGTACAGTGAACACAAAATAATAGCAATGGTTCAACACAAGAAACTGATGCTACAAAAATCATTCTAAATTATGCAGATGACTTCTTTAAGTTAACTAATGGAGTTGCAGAAGATGTAGTTCAAAATTATTTTGATTTATATAACTTAACAAACTACACACAAAGAGTTAAAGCTATTAATAAATTAAATCAAATTATCTATACAGGTATTTATAGAAATTTTGTAAGAGGATCAAATAGCACTATTAATGTTCAAATAATTATTGATAGATTTATGGCTGCTTTTGAAGAACTTCAAAAAGATCCTAATAATACTTCTTTATTAGAGGAATTAGCTAGAAATTATATTCAACAATTTGTTTTATTAAGATTAATGTATTTTAATTTCCAAAGTGGTATTTCTAACTTGAGATCTTATATTAATTCATTAGAATCAAACAATCAAAATAATGGTGGTGGATCTGGTTCTGGAAATAGTAACGGAAATGGAACAGATTCAGGAAATACTGAAAATGATACTGATACATACAATAAAGGTATACAAGCATTCTTTACAGGAGCATTCAGTGGTGGAAGCATATCATTTAAAATAAAAGATCCATCAAACAACTCAAGTAACAGTTATTTTAATTATTCTTTTAGACCAACATATAGAATTGCGCCATCTTCAAGATTTGCAAACTTTCAAGAAGCAAAACTTGTTAGTTTATACAACCCTTATGGACTTTTCATTTCATGAATTGGTTTTAGTGCAGTGATAACTTTAATTTCTCTAGTAATATATAGAAAGAAGGACTTTAAATAATATGAAATTCCCATTCACAAAAAAAGATAATAACTTTATTTCATCTCTTAAAAGTAAACAACTTGAAAAAAAAGAGAAAGAATACCAAATGGAAATGAATGCTGCACATGAATATTTTGAAAGATTCATTAGGGTAAATCAGGAAGATATTGATTTAACAAAACCATTACTAGAGGTTGTTAATTTAAGAAAACAATATTATGGAAAAAAACACCCTACTATTGATAACTTAAACTTTAAAGTTTATCCAGGCGAATTCCATGCATTTGTTGGTGCAAATGGAGCAGGAAAAACTACCACTATTAAATCAATCATTGGTTCATATAGAAATTTTGATGGTTCAATTTATATTTCTGGAATTGATAACAAAAATCTAGAATCAAGAACTAAGATGGGGTATATTCCAGAAAATACATTCTTTCCTTCAAGAATTTCATCTTTTGATTATTTATATTACACAGCCAAACTAAACAAAATTAAATCTAAAGAAGCAAAGTTATTTGCTGAAAGTATTTTAAAGAAATTTAGAATGTGGGATTTAAGAAATCAATCACCAAATAACTTCTCAAGTGGTCAAAAAAAGAAAATACTATTAGCACAAGCTTTATCTAATAATCCTGATATTTTAATCATGGATGAACCAACTGCAAACTTAGATCCAAAAGCCAGAATTGACTTCTTTGATATATTGGGAGAGTTACAAAAACTTCATAAATCTATTTTTATTTCTAGCCATATTCTTTCTGAACTTGATTTATATTCAAATGCTGTAACAATTTTAGATAATGGAAAAATTGTTTATACACAAAAAAGAAATAAAAATGAAAATGGAGAAATGTGCTACAGAATTAAACTTGTTGAAGACTTTGAGGGTGATAAAGTTGGTAAATATGAAGTTAATTCAAATAATGAAATTATTTATGAATTCAAAGATAAAAATGAATTAGCAGAATTAATAGATAAATTAATATCTAAAGAAATATTAGTTAAATTTGAAAAATACTATTTATCAATTGAAGACCTTTATAAAAAATATGTAATTTATGGTTCAGTAGATACAAAAGAAACTGGTAACTTAGACAAAGAAAGAAAAAATCCTCAAACTTTCTTTTAATATTAAAAGTTTTAAAACCACTCATCTAAAAATATTAGTGAGTGGTTTTTTATTTCTTAAATATTTTTATATAAATTGAAAATGTTCTAGATTATTTGCACATGAATTCTTCTAATACAATTTATTACTTATTTATAATTGATAATTTTTAACCACATATACCAACAAGGCTAGCATCATTAATTAGACAAGAATTAAAATCAAATTAGATTAGGATTTATAGAACAAATAACAGTAGATAAATTGTCTAAAAGCCTAAGAGTTTGGGGCAAGCATGATTAAAAAAATAATTTTTTGGTTTAATAGTTTTATGTTCTGACTTGTAAATATAGATAATAAATTATATTTAGAAAATGAAAGTCTTCATTCTCAAAAAAGAAATGCTTTCTATTATTTTAGTAAAGAACTAGAAAACCCTAAAATTTTTAAAAAATTCAATAAAAGATTAAAAAGCACAAATAGACTTGCTTGAACTTATATAATTTTGTACAGTTTAGCAACAGCCTTAATGTTTGTTTGTGTAACTATCTTTTATACATTAGCAATAAAAATTCAAATTTTTTCAAAAATTCCAAACTGAGAATTATCAATGTATGAAGCAAATTTAGGGATAACAGTATTATTTTTAATTGCTGATGACATCATAGTGTTTTATATACTTATTAATGCAATTTTAATGATAGCTTTAACAATAAAAGTAAGTTTATTAAAAAAATATTGTCGTCTGTACTGTAAATGTTTTTGATTAGCTTTAACTGGAATATTCTTTTCACCATTTTCAATTGCAAGTTCTGTTAAATTGGTAAAGTTAATTAAAAAAGATTTAATAAAATTACAAAACTATAAAATAGAAATTGAAAATAAAAATCAATAAATCAATCAACAACAATAAAAAAGATTGTCTTAAATTAACTGATATGTAAGACAATCTTTTTGTTTGTTTAATCCAATATTTAATTAATTATATTTTTTAGTAAATTCTAAAATTTCTTCTACTTTATCTAGTTGTTCTCATCCTGGATTTAATTCAGTTCTACCAAAATGACCATAAGTTGAAAAAGGACTGTAAATTGGAGATCTCATATTAAATTTCTCAATAAATGATTTTATTGAAAAATCAAAAGTATTAACAATGATTTCATATATTTGTTCATCACTGTATTTTGATGTCCCAAAAGTATCTACTGCAAAAGCAATTGGTTTAGAAGCACCTATTGCAAAACTTAATTGAACTTCACACTTCTTAGCAAGTTTAGCTGCTACTATGTTTTTAGCAATATATCTAGCAAAGTAAGCTCCACTTCTATCTACTTTTGTACAATCTTTCCCACTGAAAGCTCCACCACCATGTTTAGCTAAAGAACCATAAGTGTCTACCATTAATTTTCTACCAGTTAATCCAGTATCCCCAATTGGTCCACCAATTGTAAACTTTCCACTATTATTAATGATTCTTTTGAAGTCAGAGTTTAGATTGTATTTTTTGACTACAAAATCTATTATTGCATTACAAAAAGATTCAATACTTTCTTTAGTGGCATTTTGAGAGTGTTGTACACTCATAATAATTTGATCAATTTTAGGATTTTGTGAATCAGCATAATCAATTGTTACTTGTGATTTCATATCATGTTTAATAAAGTCTATTTTAGTGTTTCAAATTACTTGTTCAGCACACTTTACTAAATCATGTGCAATATTAATAGGTAATGGCATAAAGTTTTCACATTCATCAGTTGCATACCCATATACCACCCCTTGATCACCTGCACCTATTTGATTATCTTTTTCAACTGCATTAAAGATTTCATTAGACTGAGAATTAACATTAGAAATGATAGTAAAATCACTTTCATCATACCCTAAAGGAATTAATACATTTCAAGCCATCTTTACTACATCAACATATCCAGCAGTAGTGATTTCTCCACCAATTACTATTAATCTATTAGCAGCAAAAACTTCACAAGCCACTTTAGAATTTGGGTCTTGTTTTAAACACTCATCTAAAACAGCGTCTGAAATTTGATCACAAATTTTATCAGGGTGACCTTTACCAACAGATTCACTTGTCATTATTTTTCTCAATTCCATATAAAACTCCAATTACAAAACTATTAAATATTTTATACAATTTTTCATATTTTCTACCAGATATAAAAATAAATATTTTGTTAGTTTTTTATATTTAAACCACAACTGTAAAAAGTTACCATTTGGATATTATAAGTTGATTGGATATAATTAACTTAAGTTATTATTTTTAGAAATAAGTATTATTAGTATGTCAGAAAATAGAAATTGAGTTAATAAATGAGATAAAAATGAATTAGAAAGAGCTCTTGATAATTCAAAATCAACAATAAAATTATTTGAAAAATCTATTGAAAATTCAAAAGAAAGAAACAAATATTCTTGATCAAAAATAAGTGCTTGAAAATCTGAATTAGTTGTATGTAAGAATTTATTTCAAGAAGTAAATGGAATTACTTATGAAGAAGCAACTGAATATATCAATAATTCATGAAATCCTGAAAATGATTTCAATTTAGAAGAATATAACAAAATAAAAAATATTGAAGATAAAATCAATGGTGAAAAATTTTATATTTACCAAAGAGAAAAACAAATTTATAAAAATTCAAAAATCATTGACGAAATTAACCAAAGAATTAATGAATTAAACAACAAAGAGAGATAATCTCTTTTTTTATTGACTAAATATAAGGAAATTAATATGAGTACATCTGCAAGTTTTAATAAAATTAAACAAATCCTTTCTAACATTAAAAATCAAATTGATAGTTTTCAAGACAAAGTAAATAACTTATCATCAGATAATGCCGTTATCCATGATTTCAAATTTAGATATAACAAGTACAGAAGATATAATTCTGTGGTTTCTGATTTTGATGACAATAACTTAACTAGAGAAGAAAAAATTAATTTATTTAACCAAAAAAGAACTGAAAGAATAGAAGATATCAAAAAACAAATTAATTTTGTAGACTATATTTTTTCTGAAGAAAGCAACAATGAAACACAAGCTTCTAAAATAAAAACTATTAAAGGTGTTTTAAGCAACAAAGAATATGATTTAAATGAATCTGATATTAACTCAATTTGTGATGCAATCATAAGTAATGATGAAGGTAAAAAAGAACAATTATTAGAAGAGCTAACACACAAAGAAGTAAGTGATAGCACTACACAAGACAGTTTATCTGATCTTATTTTGACTCAAGATTTTTTAAGCAAATTAAAAAAAGAAGGTAAAGAAATCTCTACTAACTTTGAAATTAAGAGTAAAGAAAATGTTGATAATGAATGTTCTTGATTAGATGATGGAAACTTGGAATTACAAAGTAACCAAATAAATAAAAATAATGGTAGTATAGATAAAGAAGATTTTATCAGTCTATTAAACAAAAAATAATATGAATTTAGAAAACCAAGAAATTCAAACAGCAAATCAAATAAATAATTTAGATGAATCTAAAAATGGTATAAATCACAAATCTTTTCATAGTCATAATAAATGAAGAGATGAAAAAGGTAGAAGTACTTCTTACTCAATTAGATCAATGGTAATAACAGCAATTTTATTAGCTTTATACATTGTCTTTTGTTATGTAGGAAATACTTTTTTTCATCTTACATTTTTAGCAAATTTTTTAAATTTAGATTTCTCATTAGTTTTTTTAATTATCTTGGTATTTATTTGCAAATGACAATGATGATTGTTTGCAGCAATAGTTGGAGGATTGGCTAACTTCTTATGAGCTGGAGTTGGTGGATATGTAGGAGTAATTTTTAATATTGTTCTTAACTTAACAACTTTATCTTTTACTTTTTTAATGAAATGAATTTTTATAGAAAAATATCTTTCTAGCAATAAATTAAATAAACCAACAGATACTGTTAATGATTCTTTAAACCACAAAAAGAAAAGATTTAAAAAAATACATGGAATAGAACTTAGAATATTAACAATATGTGTAGTTACATTTATTTACTCAATTATTTTAAATTGTGTTCTTAATGGTATTCTTTTTACTCCATTATATATGCAACTATACCATATGACTGAATCAGCTTGATTTATAGAAACAGCAAAAGAATATAATGCAAATCCAAATGCATTATTACTATTTATTCCAGATTACTGAACAGGAATTTTTACTTTATATTCAGCTTTTAATGCCATTAAATTTGGATTAGTATTATCACTATCTTTTGTTTTACTTGTTTTGAGATATAAAACTAACATAGTAGACAGCTATTTCTTGTCATAATTTGACTTTTTATTACATTATTCAAAAATAATTTTCATAATTCAAAAAATAAACTTACAATCTTTATACACTTTAATTAATTGGTAAGTAAAATGAAAAGTTTGAATATGAAAGTTTTTAAAAACAAGAAACGAAAATTTTTGAATGAAAGCATGTATGAGACAGAGTCAATTCCAAAACTTACATTAAAAGTTTTAGTTCCTTCTTTATTTGTTTCATTGCTATTTGGAATTTACATTTTTGTAGATCAAATTTTAATGCAACACATTATTCCTGTTAATGGAATAAATTATTTGGAAAATGCATTATTAAGTGCAGGATTAACTAAAGATCAGATATTGTCTGTTTTATCTCCAAATGATTCCCAAGCAAATTATGATAATCTAATTTATCAAGCAAATAGAAATATGATTGTTTATCAAACTTCAGTCATAGGGACAGTAAACTTAATATTTATTTCTATTGGTTTATTTATAAATTCCGGAGCTTCAGTTCTATTCAGTAGAGCGTTAGCACAACAAGACAAACAAAAATGTAAAAGCATTTGAGTTTCTTCATTCTATAGCTGTTTATTCTTATCAATTGTACTAACTGTATTAATTATGAGTATTCAAACTTATATAGTAGAAGCTTGTATAGCAAAAAGTACAGTATCAACTTCAGAAGTTGTTAATTCCTACAACCAAGTTAGACATCAACTAATCTTAAATGCTGCAAACAAATATATGTACTTTATTACTGGTAGTATTCCTATCATTATGATTTTAAACTTACTGATCTTTTTCTTAAGAGCAGAAGGAAGAAGTTACTTTATTACATTTGCTGCTTTAATAGCAAATTTATTTAATATTATTTTTGAACTAATCTTCTTTTTGGTTTTCAAAATGGACATTATAGGTGGTGGAATATCTATCCTAATAGGATATTTTGTAAATATTCTTTTAGTAGCTTCATTCATCTTGTTTTATGAGTTTGTTAACAAAGGGGATTATCCATTCTCATTTGCATTCAAACAATTAAAAGAATTTAAAATTAATTGAAATGTTTTTACTACTTCTCTAATTTTATCTTTAGGTACTTTTTTAAGAGATGCTTCAATTGCAGTTGCTAACATAGTTTATGTAATAGTATTTTTTGGAACATTAAATGCAATTTCTACAGCTCCTGGAGATGCAGGAGTTTCAGCAGGTTTAGCATTCAATGATATACAAACTGTAAGTGGAACTCCAATTTACAATTTAATCTTTTTTGCCATCTATGGAATAGTTGATGGATTAAGACCAATTCTTGCTTATAACTATCAAAAACAAAATTATAAAAGAGTTAAGGTTGTTTACTACTATGGAATAATAACAGGTGTAGTTTTTAGTTTATTAATAAATGCAGTATTCTGACCAATATTCTTATTTGGAGGACCTTCAGTTACTTCATTCTTTAACGCCAATACACCATCTGAAATTCATGTACTAACATTATTATTCTGTACATTGTTATTCCAATTCCCACTTCTATCTTTATCAATTTCTGGATTAAGTCTTTTCCAATCAACAGGAAAAATGTTTTTAAATATTGTGGCTTCTTTAGCTCAAGGATTAATTTTCTTCTTCCCTATTTTATATAGCATGTGAAACATTGCTATATTAGTAAGTGATTACAAAGTAATGCTATTTACTGCATTTACAAATATTGCAATTTCATCAATTGCAATTGAAATTACTTCTTCAATCTATCTACATCTATACATGGGTAAAAAAGAAAAATACAAAGATCCAACTGTACATTTAGATGTAATTATTCAAAAACTTGAAAAGTTCTTTACTAAAAACAAATAATACATTTATATAGTTTCAAAGACAAAAAAACTTGTTTCTTATCAAATGATAAAAACAAGTTTTTTTATTGTATTTACTAAGAAATTGAATTTCTTAAGTTTTGCTTTTTCAAATATAAAGCAACAAAAATAAAGTTAATTGTTACAATTCCTACAATTGCTATAAATCCAAATAGATATGCCAATCAATCTATTTCTGGAGCCAAGTAAATAGAAGCAGCATTAAATACCATGAAATTAAAGAGTACTGATAGAGTTGCTACTATTGCAATTCCTACTATTAGAGATATTAAAACAACTGGAACAAATATTACTAAGATTGATAATAAGTTTTCTTTGTCTGAATATCCTAATGTTTTTAGAATTGCTACTAACCTTCTAAAGTCATTCATCATTACTGAACTTATTATCATAACAATAATGATAATAAGAGGGATGAATAAGCAGATAATTAGTGTTTCTATAGAAATTAATGTATTAAAGATTGTTACATAAGTATCAAATACTGTTGTGAAATATTCAAATGAATTAATAGCTACAATTGAAGGTGTTCCAAAATTATTTTGTAGTCATGTTTGAAGAGAAGAAATACTCATAGAAGAAGATAGTCTTGTAATAATATCATTTCTACTATTAGAACTAATACTTAAATTAGTTGCTAGTTTAGATAATCCTTCTTCACTATATGGCATGGCCATATTAATAATATTATTAATACCAACTGTTGAAACTAAACCAGCAAAACCACTGTCTGTAAATGATGAATAGTTGCCTCATAATCCACTAGTATTTTCTAATACTAATGAATTTACTAATAATGGATTTTCTTCTTTTGAAAACACACCATTAAATGGAACATAGCTTTTAGGGTATTCAACTTGCTTAATTCTATAATTTGCATTTGTTTCAGTACCAGAAGGTTTTAATACCCCTGAACTTCAATCACCTAAAACTGTAGTTTCCATAGTACCATTACCATATGTACTAGTCCCAATAATTGTTGCTCCTTGGTTAAAGTTTAATCCTAAAATTGTATTTGCATTGTCTTGACTAATATAAATACTAGTTGCAAAAGCATCACTTGATATTCCTACAACTTTTAATTTAACTGATTTGGTTGGATTAATTCCACTCATACTATCTGTATATCTAGTGTATGAATTTTTAACATCAATTTTAAAAGTATCTCCAACTTCTAAATCATATTGATAAGCAGCACCTTTATTTACAACAGCAGGATAAACTAAATAGTTGTCTTCAGTTTCTACCGGTTCAAACAATTTACTATTTAAATCATTCTTTTTATCACCTATTAAAGTAACAAACTGAGAATCTTTTTTAATACCAAAGATTTCTTTGTTGATATCAATTAATAAGTTTTTACCATTGTTTCTAACAGATGGAATTCTTACAGTTGGATCATTCAATGTTGCATCTAAATATGTATAACTTTCAGTTAGTGAATTAGTTTCCATACTTCTAAATGGAACAATACCAAAAGAAATTTTTGCATCTATTGAACTTAACTCAGTATTTCCATAAATCATTCCAATATATTTTAAAAACTCATTATTAAATCTAATTGAGTTAGTATCAGAAACATTTGTTAGATCTAATACTTTTTCTGGATTTAATACATAGTTACCAGAACTGTTTCTTGTAATGTAATTTTGAGTATCATTAATAGTTTTTAATTCTGGAACTTCTAATACACTGATTAAGAAATTATTGCTAATAGCATTAATTCTAGATATCAATTCTAATGGGAATGCTTCACTAACAAATTGTCATGCATTTACATAGATTCCAGCAATTGAAATTTCAAAATCAACTAACCATTTAGAAACTACTGCATTTCTAAATAATTGAGGATCTTTTTTAAAAGCATCTACATGAACATAACTTGGTAATAATAAGTTTGAGAAATATTTAGGTTGCCCATTACTATATTTAATAACATTCCCTTGAAGATCTCTTAATGCTAATAAGTCTTTTTCATCTTGATCTGTAGAAGTAACTAATTTTCTATATGGATTATTATTATCAAACATTGTGTTAGAGAAAATATCATAAATTCCACCAGCTTCATCATTTGTTCCTAAATATGCATATTCTTGAACTTTATATAATCCACTTTGTTCACTTGGTGTTTGTAAATTATAACTATATCCATATCTTCTATTTTCTAAAGTATTAGTTTGTGAAGTTTCAAATTTTCTAGGAATAGCAGTACCAACCGCAATTATAGAAAGGCCTGCAGAACATAATACTACAAATAATATAAACCTTGTTAATTTAGATAAAGTTAATGCAATTCTAAATTTAGCTAAAACAAAGAAAGAAGTTTTTTTAGATTTTAATAAATATAAAAGTTTATTAACTTTCATTTCTTCACTAGATGACAATAATTCATTAATTGGGCTTCTAAATGTTTTTCACACACCTAAGAATGAGAATAATAAGAATGCTATATATAAACAAGCTATTCCACTAAATAACCCTATGTAAGAAAATTCACGAACACTTATTGGGATATATCAGAAGTTACTTAGTATACCTACAAATAAACCTTGTAATAAGAACGCTGATAAATATCCCACAACACCAGAGATGATAGCAGCAAATGCACCAAACACAGATAAAGAAATAGCAATTTGAATACTGCTTATTCCATTAGCTTTTGCAATTGCTAAAGATACTTTGTTTTTTTCTACATAAATCTTAACTAGTAAAGAAGATAAATAAATTCCAATTACTAATAAAACAGCCACTAAAATAGTTACAAATAAATTAATATAAATAGCAATTAACTTAGGATATGAAATTCTAGCTGTTAGTAAGTTAGTAAAATCAGTAATCTCAGATGATAAATATGCTTTTTTAGTATATGAATCCATTAATGAATTTAATGAACTTAAATCAACTTTTTCACCATAGTTAAATCTAATAGCAAAATAAATATCTTGGTTAGAAAATGAGTTTGTATAAAGTAGAGATTCATATCCCATATCATCTACATAAGTCACACCCTCAATCCTAGGGTTAGGAATTGGAGATTCAATAGAAACTATAGGGAAAGAATTTTCAAAAGAAATTCCTGAACCTATAATAATAAATTCCAATGAATTTATATTTACTTTATATCTACCATCTAAATTTTGCTTTCATGTTCTGAATTCACTAGAATTCATCAATAAAACTTTTTGTCATTGATTAGTTGGTAAAACAGATTTTTGATTGCTATTTAATCATGCTTCATTAACAACTATTGAGTTACCATAAGGTGCATATAGTGAAGCTCTTGATGAGTAAGTTGTTGGAGTCATTCCGGCATTGGCAGAAAAACTATATTCTAAATTCTGATTGTTATTACTAAATATATATGATGAATTATTATCAGGATTATCTGTATTTGTATAAACATAATAGTTTTGTGGAGTAGCCATTGCAAATAAGTGATAATAATCATTTACGTTTATGCTTCCTGAAACATTTGCTGTTGTTCCATTATAATGGTCCACTATTTTTTTAGCTAATTCTTTAATTCTATCTGATAGTAATTTACTAGATTCAGATGAGTTATTAGCATTAGTATTTTCTGTTTCTCCAGTAACATATGAATCATTAATAAATTTAACTAAATTTATTAAATAATCACCATTTGGATTAATAGAGTATCCACCTGTTTCAATTTCTTGCTGGCTACCCCCACCAATTCTTGTTGTTGATAAGAGGGTATTACTTATATCTTCATATTTAGTACTATTAGTTTTTTGTTCATCATCTGAATATACTTCTTTATTTAAATAATCATATTTACTTGATAAGAAATCATATCCATTAGTAATTTTAGAACCAGATAAAATTTGTAAATCATTAATCGAATTATTTTCATTAGGATTTGAAACTCCACCTTTGTGAGAAACTAAGAAAGATTGTGAAGTTTTAAAGTCTGATAAAGTAAAAGATTTTTGTGTTTTATAAGTAAAGTTATCAAAAGTGGATAATTCCTTATAAGACAAAAATTCTCTTTCATATTTTAATAATTCTTTTTTTACTGTAATTAATTTTTCATTACCATAATTTTCTAATCAAGTTATTAGTATTTCATAACCTGTTGTAGTCCCAAAAGTTTGTTTTAAAATAGGAAGTAAAGAATCTACACTTAAGCCTTCTATTTCTTTCTTTAACTCTGCACTAAGATTTGGACTTGCTAGCAATGCAGTCTTAACAGATTGCCCATTGACTGTATAAAGAAAACTAGTTAAATCAATATATTTTTGAACACCATATTTTTCTCTTACAAAATCAAAAGTTTGTCTTTGTAGTGTTGATAATTTACTCATGTCTAAATGAACACTTACAATAAGGTCTTGGTTTTTTCCTGTAGTTTCTTGGGTTAAATATCTCTTATCCCTCATTATTCTCATGTAGTCATAGTAAGGTGTTAATGAAGCTATATTTCAATCTATGTTTTTATCCAAAGATAAAGCTACAGAAGATTGAATATATGCACTAGACATAATATTAACAATATCTGGTGTATCTGTTGTTTGTTCTACAGTTTGAAATTTACTGAAAATTTCATTTAAATTGCTACCATTTAAATCATAATTTTGGTCAGTTCATCATTCTTTTCCATAACCGGTTTCCCCAACAAAAAATGGAGTATCAGTATTGTTATTTTTTACTCTATAAGTTTTCCCAGAAATATCAGTTGCAGAAGTTCCTGTTACATTAGTTGGGTATTTTAAATTACCACCCCATAACGTAATAGTAGAACTTATATAACCATCACTAAAATAACCTAAAGTATTTACATAATTTGAATTTGCATCAATTGCAGTTTGTCCAGTTAATGGATCAATTTCATAAATTATGTTTTTTAAATCTTCATTTCCAAGTTCTAACCCAAAAGCTCTTCATTGATTTGAACTATCAGGTATTTTTAAATTACCATATGAAGCTAAAATTCCTCTGGCTCTATCTTTATATAAAGAATCAGCTTTATTAACTCCATCACCTTTAAAATATTTATTAGTATCCGCACTTGATGTATAGTAAGCAAAAATGTAGTTTCTAGCATTTGATTGTTTAGTAAAAGATGAATGATACAAATTAGTTTCAGGATAAATAAAACTGAAATTTAAATTTGCATATTCATCTAGTGAATTGAAATATTTACCATCAGAGTTTGGTTTAATTGGATTTAAGTTATTTAAACTATCAAAATCATAAGAAAGATTATTATTTTTTAATTCAGAATCCTTGGTTTCTAAAAATGCTTCATTCCCATTTGAAGATGCACTTAAAGAATTATAAGAATTTGAGATATTGCTAGAAAAATAAAGCGATGAAAAAGTTGCA
The DNA here is from genome assembly GCF_000011225.1 of Malacoplasma penetrans HF-2. NCBI lineage: Bacteria > Bacillati > Mycoplasmatota > Mycoplasmoidales > Mycoplasmoidaceae > Malacoplasma > Malacoplasma penetrans. The sequence goes on along the minus strand of NC_004432.1, from coordinate 109,666 downwards.
AACACAATTGCAAAAGAGATGAAAAAGAGTCCTATCAACAATAATATTGAACTTTTAAAGGACTTCAATACCTGCTTAATTAATTGCAACATAATTCATTTTATTATTATGTAATATTATATATGTCATCACTATGGCAAGTGGTGAGTCTACTATAAATATTTGCGTTAATTTATACAATAATAACTAGAAAAAAATAATGAATAAATTTTAACAAAAACAAAAAAAGAGACTTTATTTAAAAAGTCTCTTTTAAATTATTTGTTACAAATTTAATTATTATGAAATTGAATTCTTTAAATTTTGTTTCTTTAAATATACAGAAACAAAAATAAAGTTAATTATTACAATACCAGCAATTGCTATTACACCATACAAGTAAGATACTCAATCAATTGCAGGTGATAAGTAAATTGAAGCAGCATTGAAAATCATAAAGTTAAAAAATGTTGATAAAGAAGCAATTACTATAATCCCAACTATTAATGAAATTAACATAACTGGAACAAAAATCATAAGAATTGATAACAGGTTTTCTCTATCTGAATAGCCTAAAGTTTTTAGAATTGCTACTAATTTTCTAAAGTCACTCATCATCACAGAACTTACTATCATAATGATAATAATAATTAGAGGAACAAATAAACAAATTAATAAAGTTTCAATTACTAGTAATGTTCTAAAGATAGTTGTATAAGTATCAAATAATGTTTGGAAATATTCAAAAGAATTAATAGCTACAATTGAAGGTGTTCCAATATTTGATTGCAACCAAGATTGCAAACTTAATATAGTCATATTATTAGACATAGCAACAGATAAACTGTATTTATCAGTTGTTGATAAGCCATAATAAGCAGATAATTCTGCTACACCTTTAGCACTATAAGGAGTAACTAAATTTAATACATGTTTGACACCAACAAATGAAACTAAAGTTGCAAATGCAGCATCATTAAATGATGAATAGTTACCTCATAAACCACTTGTATTTTCTAATAATAGTGAATTAACTAATAATGGATTTTCTTCTTTAGAAAATACTCCATTGAATGGAACATAATCTGTTGGATAACTTTTTTTGATAACAACATATTTATTATCTGTTGAAGAAGTTGGTGTTGCCAATACTCCTGATGATCAATCTCCTAAAACTGTAGTTGTTAATTTTTGATTAACATCATAATTAGAAGACCCAACTATTGTTGCACCTTGGCTAAAGTTTAAACCTAGGATTTGGTTAGCATTTTCTTGACTAATATACATTCCAGTTTGGAAAGAATCACTTGAGATACCAACTATTTTTAATTTAATAGTTTTAACAGGATTTTTATTCATCATTCTGTCTGTATATCTTGTGTAAGTGTTATTTATATCAATCTTAAAACTTTCACCAATTTCTAAATCATATTTATAAGCAGCACCTTGATTAATCACCACTGGATAAGTTTCAAACCCATCACTACTAATTTCACTTGGTTGAGATAATAAACTATTTAAATTTCTATTTTCATCATCTACCAATGTTACATATTTAGAATCTTCTTTAATTCCATAAATTTGTTGTTCAATGTTAGTTAATCTTCTTTTTCCATCATTTCTTAATGATGGAATTCTAACTGAAGAATCATTTAATATTGCATCCAAGTATGTATAAGTTTCTGTTAAATCGTTACTACTTAAGTCTCTAAATGGAACTATTCCAAAAGTAATCTTTGCATCCAATGAACTTAGTTGTTTATTACCATACACCATTCCAATAAACTTTAAGAATTCATCATTAAATCTAATTGAACTAGTATTAGCAACATTAGATAAATCTAATACACTATTTGAATCTAATACTCAGTTACCACTGCTGTTTTGAATGATGTAAGACTTAGAATCATTAATAGCTTTTAATTCTGGTACTTCTAATACATTAACTAAGAAATTATTACTAATTGCATTAATTCTAGATATTAAATCTGTTGGGAAAGCATTACTAACAAAATCCCAAGCATTAATGTAAATTCCAGCTACTGAAATATCAAAATCAATTAATCACTTTGATACAATTACATTTCTAAATAATTCAATATCATTTGTAAATGAATTTATTGATACATAGCTTGGTAATAAGAAATTAGTGAAATATTTTTTCTTACCATTTTCATAAGTAATTACATTCCCATTTAAATCTCTTAATGCCATTAAATCTCTAGTTTCTTGTGAATCACTTGTAGATATAGTTTTATATGGATTAATTTGTCATTCAAACATAGGGTTTTCATAAATATTAAAGATACCTCTTTCTTCATCTGTGATTCCTAGATCTGTATATTCTTGATACTTATATAGACCACTTTGTTCACTTGGTGTTTGTAAATTATATCTATAACTATATTGTTTGTTACTTAAAGTACTGTTTTGAGATGTTTCAAATTTTCTAGGAATGGCACTACCTACTGTAATAATTGAAATTCCAGCAGAACATAAAATCACAAATAAGATAAATCTTGTTAACTTAGATAAAGATAAAGAAATTCTAAATTTAGTTAAAGCAAATAATGGTATTTTTCTTGATTTAATTAAATATAGTAATTTATTTACTTTTAATTCTTCTGTACTTGATAATAATTCATTAATTGGATTTCTAAATGTTCTAACTACTCCAATCACACAGAATAATAAGAAAGCTAAATATAAAGACCCTATTGCCCCTATTAAACCAATTGCTGAAAAGGTATGTTCTCCTATTGGAATAAATCAAAAATTATTTAATATTCCCAAAAACATACCTTGGGCAAAATAAGCTACAACATATCCTAAAATTCCAGATATAAAAGCTGCTGCTATTCCAAAAACTGAAAGTGATAAAGATATTTGTCATGTGCTAATTCCATTAGCTTTTGCAACTGCTAAAGGAATTCTATTTTTTTCAACATAAATTTTAATTAGTAATGAAGATAGATAAATTCCAATTACCATCAACACAACTATTAATATAATTGCAAAAATATTAACATATCCTGCAATTACTCTAGGATATGAGATTCTAGCAGTTAATAAATTAGTATTATTTTTTAAAGTAGAAGATAAATATGCATTATCAAGGTATTTATTCATTCTTGAATTTACATATTCTAAATCTACCTTACCATTATTCTTAAATTTAATAGCAAAATAAATATCTTGATTTACTTCTGAATTTGTATAAAGTAATGAATTATAGCCAATATCATCTACATAAATAGCACCTTCAGTTTTAGGGTTAGGAATAGGGGATTCCAATGAAACCACAGGGAAAGAATTTTCAAAAGAAGTACCTGAACCTATAATAATAAAATCTAAAGAGTTGATAGTCACTTTATAGTTTGCACTCAAGTTACTTTTTCATTCTTCAAACTCTCTTGAATTCATTAATAAAGCTTTATTTCATTCAGAAACAGGAATTACTGATTTTTGATTAGATGACAATCATTGATCATTAACCACAATTGCATTACCATAAGGTGCAGATAAAATTGCTTTACTTAGATATGATAAAGGTGTAAGACCTCCTCTTGTTACAAAGTTATAAACTAAATTTTGAGTATTGTTGTTAAATAAGTAAGAAGAATTACTATCAGTGGCATCAGAATTTACATATAAGAAATAATTTTGGGGTGTTGCTAAAGCAAATAAATGATAGTAATCATTAACATTAATTGTTCCTGAAACACTTCCTTCAGTATTGCCATCATATTGATTAATTATTTTAGTGGCTAAAGGAATAATTTTACTAGCATCTGTAGAACTATCACCACTTTGGACACCAGATAAATAGGTATCTTTAATTAATCTAATTAAATTTATTAAATATTTACCTTGTTCATTAATAGAATACCCATTATCAGCTAATTTAGGTTGACTTGCTCCCCCAATAATTTCAGCACTTAGGAGGGCATTGCTAATATCTTCATATTTTGTACTATTAGATTCTTGTAAGTCATCTACATAAGATTCTGGTTTCAAATAACTATATTTTTCAGACAAAAAATCATAAGAATTAACAATACTTGACCCATCAGATAAAACTATTTGATTAATATCATCTGTTTGATTGTTATCCCCATAGCTACCACCTTTTAAAGAAACTAAAAAAGTTTGATAAGACTTAAAATCTGATAAAGTAAATGATTTTTGAACATTGTATTCAATATTTGATAACTGAGACATTTGTTGGTATGAAAGATATTCTTTTTCATACTGCTTTAACTCTTTATCAATTGTAATTAATTTATCATCTCCATAATTTTTTAATCAAGTCTTAACAATACTTAATCCAGAATAATCTCCATAAGTTAAAGCCAATTCATTTAAACTATTAAAACTTAATTTATTTATTTCATTGTATTCAGTGCTATTGCTATCAAAATAAGATAGTGCAGCATCTTTAATTCAAAGACTGTTAACTGTATAAACAAAACTAGTTAAATCTATGTATTTTTGAATACCATATTTAGCTTTCACATACTCTAAAGTCTCTTTTTGTAAAGTAGTTAGTTTGTCATTATTTAAGTGAATACTAAAAACAAAGTCCTTACTATTATTTGTTACTGTATTTGTTAAATAATTTTTATCTCTTAAAATCCTCATGTAATCATATCAAGGAGTAAGAGAAGCTATGTTTCAATCTATTTCTTTATCTAAAGATAATGAAACAGAAGAATCAACATAAAAACTAGATAAAATATTGGCAATATCTGGTTGATCATCTGTTCCATCTACAGTTTTAAAACCACTTAAAACAGAATCTATTGATGACCCTTGTAAATCATAGCTTTGATCAGTTCATCAATCTGATTTTGATATAAAAAAAGGTGTATTAGTTGATCCGTTTTTTATTTGATAGTTTTTTGATCCATCAAGAGTTTCTGAAGGTGAATTTGCTGTTAAATTTGTTGGGTACTTTAAATTTCCACTAGAAAAAGATATTGTGGAATTTAAATGACCATTACTAAAATAACCAAGTGTGTTAACTCTATTTGTAGAGCTATTAATATTGGTTTGTCCAGTTAATGGGTTAATATCATAAACAATGTATTGTAGGTCAGAAGATCCCAGTTCTAAACCATAAGCTCTTCATTTAGTAGATTCACTAGGAATAACTAAATTACCATATGAGGTCAAAATTCCTCTAGCTCTTGTTTTATAAATTGAATCAAAACTATTAATACCTGTCCCAGTAAAATAAGGATTATTAGAACTAGTATCTGTATAATAAGCAAATATATAATTACTTACACTTCCTTGTTTTGTGAAAGAAGAATGATATAAGTTTGTAACAGGATATATAAAACTTTTTTCTATTTCTGCATAATCTTCTAAACTACTAAAATAAACTCCATTAGATGAACTAATACTTTGAAGTGAATTTAAACTATCATAGTCATATTCTAAAGTTCCATTTTTTAATGAATCATCTTTGGTTTCCAAAATTGCTTGACTACCTTTAGAAGAAGATTCCATTGTGGAATATGAAGAAGAAATATTATTAGAAAAATATAAAGATGAAAAAGTTGCAAATACAATTGCAAAAGAGATAAAAAATAAACCTATTAATAGAAGTATTGAACTTTTAAAAGATTTCAACACTTGTTTTATTAATTGCAGCATATTTAAATCTTTCATTTTTCGTTTACATAAAATAATAACATTAATTTTTATTTAATACTACTTTGTATTAAAGTTATTCTAAAAAAATAATAAAAATTTTTTTATTAATTCTATATAAAAAACACCTTATATTGAGTTATTATAAATTTCCAATGAAATATTTAAGTTGGAAAATATTTTAATTCTTATTTATAGATTTTAAAAATTATTAATGTGCTAGATTAATAAATAAATGATGAGTAAATAATAATTAAAATATTATAATTATAACTATTGAAAATTAGGAGATTCCATATGGATAACAAAAAAGATTACTACAATAAATCAGTATCACCTATTGAGTATGCTAAAGATGGCTTAAAAGGTAAAATGAGATCAGTTAACTGAAATTTCATTAATGATGACAAGGATTTAGAAGTTTGAAATAGAATTACTCAAAACTTCTGATTACCTGAAAAAATTGCTATCTCAAATGACTTACCTTCTTGAAATAAACTTGACAGTAATTGACAAGAATTAGTTGTTAGAACATTTACTGGTTTAACATTATTAGATTCAATTCAAGCAACAATTGGTGATGTTGCACAAGTTAAAAACTCATTAACAGACCATGAACAAGTAATTTATACAAACTTTGCTTTTATGGTTGGTGTTCATGCCAGAAGTTACGGATCAATTTTCTCTACATTTTGTTCAAGTGATCAAATCAACTCAGCACATGATTGAGTTGTTAATTGTGAAAGCTTACAAAAAAGAGCACAAGTATTAATACCTTATTATATAGGTGACGATCCTCTTAAATCAAAAGTAGCTGCAGCAATGATGCCTGGTTTTCTATTATATGGTGGATTTTACTTACCATTCTATTTAGGAGCTAAGAACTTGCTTCCAAACACATTAGATATTATTAGATTAATATTAAGAGATAAGGTTATTCACAATTATTACAGTGGATATAAATACCAAAAGAAAGTAGCTAAGTTACCTCCAGAAAAACAAGCAGAAATGAAGAAATTTGTATTTGACTTGTTATACCAAGTAATTGATTTAGAAAAAGAATTTTTAAATGAATTATATGCAGGGTTTAACATTGCAGATCAAGCAATTAAATTCAGTGTGTACAATGCTGGAAAATTCTTACAAAACCTAGGTTATGATTCACCTTTCACACCAGAAGAAACAGAAATTAAGCCAGAAATATTTGTTCAATTATCAGCAAGAGCAGATGAAAACCATGATTTCTTCTCAGGAAGTGGATCTTCATATATTATGGGTAATGTTGAAGAAACTGATGATGATGACTGAGATTTCTAATTATGGAAAATAAAAGATTTTTTATAGTATATTATTCTTCAAAATCAAATAATACACACCGTTTCATGTTGAAGTTAAATTGTAAGTGTTTGAGATTACCAATTGAACAAAAAGATGAACCTGATGAAATTTTAGAAAGTAAAATCCCAACTGTTAATCATCCTTTTATTTTGTTAACTCCAACATATGCTGGAGGTTTAGGAAAACTAAAAGGAGCAGTACCAAAGCCTGTTAAGAAGTTTTTAAATAACCCTGTTAATCGTAATAATTGCAAAGCAGTAATTGCGTCTGGAAATACTAATTTTAATGATACTTATTGTATTGCAGGTGACATCATATCTCAAAAATTACAAATTCCTTTCCTATATAAATTTGAATTACTAGGAACAAATTCAGATGTAGAAAATGTAATTAAAATTGGGAATGAATTTTGAGAAAAAAATAATTTTTAAATAATAAATTAATTTATACAAGGATACAAACAATGAATAATAGCAATTCTAACAATAATAAAAACAATATTATAGTTGATAAAGATTCTTATATTTCTTTGAATGCAACAATTAAGCTTTTTGATGAAAATGGAAACTTCCAATTCGAAAATGACTTACTAGCAGTAGAAAAATATTTAGAAACTGAAATTAAACCTAATTTCAAAAAATTCAACTCTATCAAAGAAAAGTTGGAATATTTGTTTTTAGAAAATTATTATGATTTTAATGTTTTCAAAAAATACTCTTCTTCTTTTCTAATTTCTATTTTTGAAAAAGCAAAAACATACAATTTCAGATTTAGTTCGTTTATGGGAGCAATGAAGTTCTATACAACATATGCACTTAAATCATTCGATAATAAAACATATTTTGAACATTTTGAAGATAGAATTGTATGTAATGCTCTTCTATTTGGTAGAGGTAACGAACAAGACGCATTAACTTACTTAGATGAAATGATGACAGGTAGATATCAAGCAGCCACTCCAACATTCTTAAATGCTGGAAAAAAACAACGTGGTGAATATGTTTCTTGTTACTTATTAAGAGTAGAAGATAATATGGAATCAATTGGTAGAGCAACTACAACAGGTTTACAACTTTCTAAAAGAGGTGGTGGGGTTGCATACTGTTTAACAAACTTAAGAGAGTTTGGTGCTCCTATTAAAGGTATCAAGAATCAAGCAACTGGAATTATTCCAGTAATGAAAATTTTAGAAGACGTATTCTCATATGCTAACCAATTAGGACAAAGACAAGGTGCAGGTGCAGTTTATTTAAATGCATTCCACCCAGATATCTTAAAATTCTTAGATTCTAAAAGAGAAAATGCTGATGAAAAAATTAGAATTAAATCTTTATCATTAGGTGTTGTTGTTCCAGATATTGCTTTCCACTTAGCTAGAGAAAATAAAGATATGGCTCTATTCTCTCCATATGATATCCAAAGAGAATATGGGAAACCAATGAGTGATATTTCAATTACTGAAGAATATGAAAACTTATTAAATAATCCAAACATTACTAAAAAATATATTTCTGCTAGAAAATTATTCCAACAAATTGCTGAAGTTCAGTTTGAATCAGGATATCCATTCATCTTATTTGATGACATAGCTAATGAAAAGAATTCAGCTTTAAACAATAGAATTATCATGTCTAATTTATGTACTGAAATTACACAAATTAACACTCCATCTATATTAAATACAGATTTAACATATGAACAATTAGGTGAAGATGTTTGTTGTAACTTGGGATCATTAAACATAGCTAAGGTTATGGAAGATGGTGCTAATTTTGGAAAAACAGTTAAATATGCAATTAAAGCATTAGATTCAATTGCTCACTTAGCAGACTTATCTTCAGCTCCAACAATTGAAAATGGAAACTCAAAAAACAGAGCTGTTGGTTTAGGTGCAATGAACCTACATGGATTCTTAGCAACAAACAAAATCTATTATGACAGTGAAGAAGCGGTAGATTTTACTAATATGTTCTTTTATACAATGGCTTACCATGCATATAAAGCTTCAAATGAAACTGCTAAAGAAACTGGATTTGTATTTGAAAACTTCAAAAACACAAAATATGCAGATGGTTCTTACTTTGATAAATATACTCAATGTGAAGAAAACTATTGAACACCAAAAACTGAAAGAGTAAAAGAATTATTAAAAGAATATAAATTAGCAATCCCAACTAAACAAGATTGAATTCAATTAACTGAAGATATTAAAAAGTTTGGTTTAGCAAACTCTCACTTAATGGCAGTTGCACCAACTGGATCAATTAGTTACTTATCATCATGTACACCAAGTTTACAACCAATTGTTTCTCCAATTGAAATTAGAAAAGAAGGAAAGGTTGGAAGAGTTTATGTTCCTGCTTATAAAATTGATGTAAACAATTATATGTACTATGCAAAAGGTGCATATGAAATTGGAGTTAATCCAATTATAGATATTTGTTCAGCAGCTCAACAACACGTTGACCAAGCAATCTCTATGACATTATTCTTAACAGAAAATGCAACTACAAGAGATTTAAACAAAGCTTATATTTATGCCTTTAATAAAAAATGTGTGTCTATCTACTATATTAGAATTAGACAAGAAGTATTAAAAGACTCTGAAAAATTATTTGAATGTACAACTTGTGTTATTTAGTTTAATAAATACAATTAACTTGCAATCATTAAAAACTCCTTACTAAAAAGGAGTTTTTTTATTCTATATAACTAAGAACAATTAATTCTTTTGATTGTTATATAAATCTATTTACCGAATAAAACATCCAATTACACATCAATTCATCAACTACACAAAGTTAAACACTGTAAACTTATTATTGTGAAAATAAGATATGGTATTTTAATAAAAGTTTTGCTAAAGATGTTGAGCTTAATTCATAAATATACTTATTTGGTTAATTGGCAATTATTAGTATTAAATAACTACCTATGTTATAGACAAAAATAAAATTCATAAAACCTACTAAAGTCTTATGAATTTCTACTTATTTTATTAAAAAAGATAATTAATACTATTTGAAGTATTTAACAATAAAATTATAAATTCCATCATTGTTATTGTCTTGTTCTGTAATATATTGAGCAACAGATTTTGTTTTATCACTACCATTGATCATAGCAACACCAATTTTTGAATTTAAAATCATGTCATAATCATTATCTGCATCTCCAAATGCTAAAACATTGTCTAAAGTTAAATTAAAGTCCTTTAGGGCTATTTTTAAACCATTTGTTTTACTTACATTAGGGTGCATGTATTCAAATAAAATTGGTCCAGTAACTAAAGGTGTCCCAACTTCATATTTACTTTTAAAACTTTTACTTCTATTAATTACTGTTGGCATGTATTCTTTATCACATACTATCATGACTTTAGATTTAGGTTCTGTTAAATAAACATCAACATCAAAATATTTAGCTGTCATATGATCATATTCACTTAATCTAATTGAGTGTCTATTTTCTTTTGGGAAATATAAATAACCATTGTCAGGAATACCAAAATTTAAATCTAGATCTTGATAATGATTAATAATATCTTTGATTGCGTCCCCACTTAAGAAACTAGTTTTTTTACATTCATTTGTTTTTAAATTATAAAATTGAGCTCCACCACAACCAATAATAAAATCTACATATTCTTTGATTTTTCATTTATCAATTAAAACATTTGCCATATTATTTGCATCTCTACCTGTACACAAACCAAATAATAGGCCTTTTTCTTTGATTTTTTTAATTGCTAATATTGAGCTTTCTAAGACATTTTTAGAATCATCTAATAAGGTTCCATCCATATCAGATACAACAACTTTAATTTGAGATATATCCATATTTTTTTAAAATTAATAAATTTATTATAAATAAAAAAATCTGATTTTCTTTTAAAACCATTAATAAAAAATTAAACCAAGTATATAAATCAAAATTATGAGAAATTATAAAAACAGAAATCTAATCTATTGATAATTTGGATTTTTAAAATAAAAAAACATGTTTAACTCACTGTGCAAGCATTTTTGCCAACCATACCCATAGATGTTTTCAATTTTTTGATTTAATTTTATTTCTGGATTAAATAGAAGAATAAGCTGAGATGCTGTTGAATAGATTGGGTGTCACCTGTTTTTAGAGATACCTATAACTCTATGTCTTCAAATTTTGATAGTTTTCAATTAAGAGTTTTTTATGTTTATGACAATGGTAAATTGATAAATGAGCATCATTACTAAATATATCAATTTGATCTTTAGTATTAACATCTGTTTCTCAATATATTTCATATGAAATTTATTATTATAATTTCTATTTACTGATTCCAGAATCAATACATCTGCACTTTTAGTTTCTTTAATTCTTTGAGGTTTTCTTATCTTGTAGATAAATCCCATAAATTTCATTGCTCTTCTAACTTCTATCTAACTTTTTAAAACAATAAAACTTATGTAAATAAACTGATGTTTGTTTGCTTCTATGCAACTTATTTTTTCTTTCACAAATTCCAATTCTAGAAACATTAAGATCTAACATATTCTTATTCCAAAACTCCTAAGATGAGAATTTAGTTTTTTTTAGAAATTCTTTAAGTGTTTCTTCATCATCAATTTTCACTTTTCCATTTCTAACACTCTCAATAAATCATTCAATAAATTCATCCTTGATTTCATTATTAGGAAAACCTTTGTTAATATCAATCTTTTCTTTTTTTGGTTTTCCATGTAATTTTTCATTGTTAAGTGGTTTTCTTGTTTTGTTTTTTAATTCCATAATATTTATATTGTATTTATAGTTAGAATATTTTCTTAAAAATTCATTCCATTAAATCATTATTTATGTTCTTATTTTTCTGTTTAAATATTCTACTTAAACAGAAATCGTCTGTTTTTTTATACAGATAAAAAATCCAATCATTAACAGATAGTTAATATTTTAAGGATAAAAAACACTCTCCAAAAGAAGAGAGCATTTAATTAAATGTACTATTAATATTTTTTAATCTGCAATAAAACAATGTTAATTAGCTTTTATTACAGATTAAATGTTTTTCGGTAAAGTTAATTCCCCACCTTTCGGTAAAGTTAATTCCCCACCTTTCGGTAAAGTTAATTCCCCACCTTTTCGGCAAAGTTAATTCCCCACCCCTAGTTGATAGTAAATAAAAAAAATGGGGATTAATTTTAGCAATAACACAAACAAATAATATCCTTAAATCATTTACTTTAAGTTTTTTAATAACAGTATTAGTGCTAATGGTTTTTTAAATTTAGAGTTAACAAATAAAAGTTTTTAAACAATTATAAAAGTTAATTAATCAATTTACTACTATCTTTATTTTTGATAATCTTATTTCACAAGCAAATCTCTCAAATAAATCAGGAATTAATTTTGCTAATCAATTGTTTCAAAACCAAAATTTCACATAATTAAGTTTGTGAAAACAATAAAAAAAGAAATAGGAGATTCCTATTTCTTTAGATATACACATTAAATAAAACAATAAATAATTAACGTTTAGTAAATTGAGGGCTTCTTCTAGCACCATATAAACCGTATTTTTTTCTTTCCTTAGCTCTTGGATCTCTTGTTAACATTTTAGAAACTTTTAAAGTTTTTCTAAAATCATTGTTAGCAACCAATAAAGCTCTAGCAATTCCTAATCTAATTGCACCAGCTTGACCAGTGAATCCACCACCTACAACTTTAACAAAAACATCAAAGTTTTTTCTAGTATCAGTGATTACTAATGGTTGTTCCATATCTTGAATAACTAATGAATTCGGAAAGTATTCATTTGGTTTTCTTTGGTTAATTAAAATTTTACCAGTTCCTGGAACTAATTTAACATGTGCTACAGAAGATTTTCTTCTTCCTAAACCTTTATATTCAACATTACTCATATTCTTTTACCTTATTGTTAATTTAATTTTATTTCCATTGGTTTTTGAGCTGCTTGCTTGTGATTAGCATCTTTGTAGATAAAAAGTTTCTTAATTAAGTATCTTGATAGTGTATTTTTAGGTAGCATTCCTTTAATAGCACCATAGATTAATTTATCTGAATATTTTTCAATCATTAATCTTCCACTTTTTTCTTTTAACCCACCAATATATCCTGAATGTGTGTATCATTTTTCTCTATCTGCTTTATCAGAAGATAAAACAATCTTATCTGAATTAATAATTATCAAATAGTCACCACAGTCTACATTAGGAGTAAAATCTACTTTGTTTTTTCCACGCAAAATGTTAGCAGCTTCAACTGCTAATTTACCCAAAATTAAATTTGAAGCATCAATAACATATCATTTCTTATTAGCTAAAGCAGCTTCATTTTTAACAAACGTTGTTTTTTGCATAAATACTCCTTTTGTGCAACATTTAATATTATATATTAAATTTTTAATATATCTATATAAGATTTTTATTTCTTATTTTTGAATTTTCTATATGTATGATTAGTATTCTAATTCATACATTTTATTTCCTTCTTCAATGATGTCTTCATTGCTCTTCTTACCAGTACCACAAGGGATTAGGTTACCAAAGATAACATTTTCTTTTAGACCATTTAAAGAATCGATTTGTCCCTTAACACAAGCATCTGTTAAGATTTTCTTTGTATCTTGGAAACTTGCTGCTGCTAAGAATGATCCAGTCTTAGATGGAGCTTCATCTAATCCAAAGATTAAGTTAACTGCAGTTGCTGGAACCTTATCATCTGATAATATTAATTTTTCATTTTCTTTTCTAAATGTATTAATATCAATGATTTGTCCAATGAAGAAGTCAGAGTTTCCAGAATCTTGAATTTGAACTTTGTTAGTTAATTGTCTGATAATAACTTCAATATATTTATCAGCAATTTCAATCCCTTGTAATCTATAAACTTTTTGAACTTCTTTAATAATGTAGTTTCTTACAACTTCAATTCCTGCTACTTTTAATAATTCTTTAACATCAATAGAACCTTCTGTGATTTTGCTACCAGGTTTTACTTTGTCACCTTCTTCAACTCTTAATTCAGAATCAAAAGGAACTTTGTAATTAATTGATTCTTTTGAATTTTTAATAGTAACTACAAGAATGTTTGGGTTGTCAGGTGAAGCTTTAATTGAACTTACTTTACCTTCAATTTCACTAATAATTGATTTTTCTCATTGTTTTGGAGGAATAATATCAAACAATTGTTTTAATCTTTCAAAACCTTGTGCAATGTTAGTACCACTACTTACACCCCCAGTATGGAATGTTCTCATGGTTAACTGAGTACCAGGTTCACCAATTGATTGAGCAGCAATTACACCAATAGCAGTATATTTTTCAACCAATTTATTAGTTGTTAAATCTGTTCCAAAACATTTTTGACAGATTCCATTTTCTTCTTTACAGTGAAGTACACTTCTTACTTCAACTTTATCAATTCCAGCATCTACTATTTCATTAGCTACAGCTTTTGTAATAATTTCACCAGCAGGAGCTAGAACTTTTTTGCTCTTTGGATGAACTACATCAAAGATTGGGAATCTATTAATCAATCTTTCATTTAAGCTTTCAATAACAGATCCTGATTTTGTATCTTCAATAACTTCAAGAATTGTACCTTTTTTAGTTTTACAATCTTCATTATTAACAATTACATCTTGAGTAGCATCTACTAATTTTCTAGTCATATAACCAGATTTAGATGTCTTCATTGCAGTATCAGTCATCCCTTTTCTAGCACCATAAGATGAGTTAAAGTATTCACTAACTGTTAAACCTTCAATGAATGAGTTTTTAATTGGAACTTCAATTGTATCTTTAATAACTTTTGATTTTTGTTTTTGGTCATAGTTATAAGATTTTGACATCAGCCCTCTCATACCTGATAACTGTGTAAAGTTTGAAATGTTACCACGGGCACCAGAGTTAGCCATAATCACAATTGAGTTTGTTAAATATTCAGGTTTTTGAATTAATTTCTCAATATCTTTAGAAACTTGGTTTGTTACTGAACTTCAAGCTGATACAACTTTTTTATATCTTTCATCATCAGTCAATAGACCTTTTTGATAGTATTTTTTCATTTCTTCAACTTTTTTATCAGTTTCTTCAAAATATTTTTCTTTTTCAGTATATTCTGGAACATCAAAAGCAGAAATAGTTGTAGCTGATTTTGTAGAATATTCAAAACCAATATCTTTAATTTTATCCATTGTTGATGGAACAATTTCTAATGAAGCATCTGAATATTTTCTATGTAAAATATTTACAATTTCAGACAATGTTTTTTTAGTGAAAGCTTTATATACTTTTTTCTTTTCAATAAAAGTTCTATAATCTTTTCCTCATTCAACAATGTCATTATCAGATAATTCTTCTAAATTGTCTGGATTGTTAAGGTATGACATTTCTTCTGGTAAAACATCATTTAAAATAACTTTCCCAACAGTTGTAATTAGAATTCCATCTTTAGGGAATTGTTTTTTAGGAAATGCACTTGTAGGAATCCCTATAATAGAATGAACATGAACTTTTTTCATTTGATAAACAGTTTTTAGTTCATCTACATTTGCAAACAACATACCTTGACCTGGCATATTTAGTTTTTCCATAGTTAGATAGTAATTACCTAAAACCATATCCTGAGTTGGAGTAATAATAGGTTTCCCATCCTTTGGACCTAAAATATGTCAAGAAGCTAAAATAATTGTTCTAGCTTCAGCTACAGCTTCTGGAGATAAAGGTACATGAACAGCCATTTGGTCCCCATCAAAGTCCGCATTAAATGCAGTTGTAACAAGTGGGTGAAGTCTAATAGCTTTACCTTCAACTAAAATAGGTTCAAAAGCTTGAATTCCTAAACGGTGTAATGTTGGGGCTCTGTTTAAAAGAACAGGTCTTTGTTTAATTACTTTATTAATAATTGGTCAAATAGTATTGTCTTGGTTCAGAATTAGTTTTTCTGCAGATTTAATATTTGAAACAATTGGATCTTTTGTATTTCCTTCATCATCAGTCTTTTTAATTAATTCATGAATAATGAATGGTTTAAATAATTTTAAGATCATTGAAACTGGAATACCAACTTGGTACATTTTCAATTCAGGACCAATAACAATAACACTACGTCCAGAGTAGTCAACTCTTTTACCTAATAAGTTTTGTCTAAATAAACCTTGTTTACCTTTTAAGTGTTCAGATAAAGATTTTAATGGTCTTTTATCTTTACCAAGTAATGGTTTCTTTCTTGAAGCATTATCAAATAATGCATCAACTGCTTCTTGTAACAATCTTTTTTCATTATTCAAAATAATAGATGGAGCATTGTTTTGAATAACTCTTTTTAGACGTTCATTTCTAATAATAATTTTTCTATAAAAACTGTTGATATCACTTGTAGTGAATTTTCCACCTTCTAGTTGAATAATTGGTCTAGTATCAGGAGGAGTAACAACAATGTTTTTTAGAATCATTCATTCAGGTTTGTTGTTAGAATCTTTTAATCATTTAATAGCTTCAAGTCTTCTTACAAGTTTTTTTGTTTTGATATCACTTGTATTTTCACTTTTTCTAAGCTTTTCATAAATGTCTTTATATTCTTTATCAAGATCAATATTTTTAAGTAATTCTAAAATTGCTTCAGCACCAATTCCAAAACGCATACCTGTAAAAGAACTAATGAAGTTAAAAACTTCTTCAATACTAAAAGGCATGTTAGATTCAGCTAATGTGTCATAGAAAGTTCTAGCAATTTTATGTTTAATTGCATTTTCCATTGATGCTTCTACATCAATTGATTCATAAATTTCACGAAGTGTTTTTCTTAACTTACTTCTTGTTTCTTTTGAACTTTTTTGACTAGATAAATCAATTACTTCTTTGAAGTTAAAGTTTTTAGGGAATTTTCCATTTCCTTCATCTAATACAATGTAATTTACAAAGTAAACTACTTGTTCAATTTCTTTATATGAAATATCTAAAACTAAAGATATTTTTGAAGGACAAGGAAGTTCTTTAGTCATTCAAATATGAGCAATAGGAGCCGCTAATTCAATGTGCCCAACTCTTTCACGTCTAACAATAGACTCAGTGATTTCCACACCACATTTTTCACAAATTTTTCCTCTAAATTTGATTTTCTTGTATTTACCACAAGCACATTCATAATCTTTAACAGGACCAAAAATAGCTTCATCAAATAAACCGTCTTTTTCAGGTTTAAGAGATTTATAGTTAATAGTTTCAGACTTTGTAACTTCACCATTACTTCATTCTCTAATTTTTTCTGGAGAAGCTAGTCCAATTTGAATACTTGTAATTCTAGATGATTTTGAATTCATAATTGTTGTTTTGATCCTTTCTATATATCCATTTCTTCAATAATTTGTTGGTCTTCATCATTTTTAATAGCATTGTTAGTGATATTAGAAATGTACTCATTAATATCTTTGAAGTTATTGTTGTTAGCTTTACCTAACTCTTTAGTAATGCTTACTTGTAGTCCTAACCCTTGTAGTTGTTTAGTAAGTAATTTGAATGATTCTGGTAATCCAGATTCAGGAATTGGTTTACCTTTAATGATGGCATTATAAGTGTTGTTTCTACCCTTAACGTCATCAGATTTAATTGTTAATAATTCTCTCAAGTTATGAGCAGCACCATATGCTTCCAAAGCTCAAACTTCCATTTCCCCAAATCTTTGTCCACCATTTTGTGATTTACCACCAAGTGGTTGTTGAGTAATTTTTGAATATGGCCCAACAGCTCTTGAGTGAATTTTGTCATCAACCATGTGGTCTAGTTTTAGCATGTACATAATACCAACTGATACTTCACCATCAAAGTATTCTCCAGTTCTACCATCAATTAAGTTGAACTTACCACTTTTACCTTCACCAAGTTTTCCATTAATTGGATCAATTCCAGCTTCAGTCATAGCTTCTTTAAGATCAGTTCTGTTTACACCTTCAAATACAGGAGTAGCGGTTTTGTAAATTAATTTTTCTCTTGAAATACCACTTCTTGATAGTGCTAATGATAAATCAAAATCAGTAAATTCTTTGTTAGCTTGATCAAGCGATTTAATTTGTTTTTCATTTAAGATCTTTTCAAGATTTTTAATTAAATTTCTTGATGCTTCTTCATGAATTCCAAATCATAAAGAGAAATCACTTGCTGGTTTTTTATCATAGTATAGTTCTAACACTTTAGATAGAGTTAGTTTTTTCATTGCCAATCCTAAGTGAAGTTCAAGGATTTGACCAATGTTCATTCTTGAAGGTACCCCTAATGGATTTAACATGATATCAATTGTTGTACCATCTTCTAAGTGAGGCATGTCTTCAACTGGAACAATTTTAGAAATAATCCCTTTGTTTCCATGACGTCCAGCCATCTTATCACCAATTTGGATTTTTCTTTTTTGTACAACATAAACTTTAATTTGTTCAATTACATCAGCATTCAATTCATAGTCATCTTCAACTTTGAATCTTTTTACCATTGCAACCGTTCCTTCACCACCATGAGGAACTTTTAAAGAAGTTTCTTTATGGTTTTTAGATTTATCACCAAAAATAGCTTGAAGTAACTTTTCTTCACTAGTTAATTCAACTTGTCCTTTTGGAGAGATTTTACCAACTAAAACATCACCTTCTTTAACTTCAGCACCAACCATGATAATACCTTCATCATCTAGGTATTTTTTAGAAGATTCTGAAACATTTGGAATGTCTCTAGTAATTTCTTCATCACCATTTTTTGTTTTTAAACAGTCTACTGAATATTCAACAATATGAATTGATGTGAAGATATCTTCCATAAATAATCTTTTTGAAAGAATAATAGCATCTTCATAGTTGTATCCACTTCAAGTTGTGAAAGCTACTAATACATTTTGTCCTAATGCTAATTCACCATTTGACATAGCAGGTCCATCAGCAATTGTTGTTCCCTTAGTTACTTTTTCACCAACAGAAACAATTGGAACTTGGTTGTTACATGTATTTTGGTTAGATTTATTAAACTTAGTTAATTCATAAACTTTTTCTTCAGAACCCGATTTAATTTTAATAGTTCCACCATCTACATAAGAAACAGTTCCATCTTTTTCACCATCATATACAGCTGCCATCCCAGAGTCATGAGCAATTTTATATTCATTCCCTGTTCCAACAATTGGAGCAATTGGAGAAATTAAAGGAGTTGCTTGTCTTTGCATGTTTGCACCCATCAGTGCACGGTTAGCATCGTCATTTTCTAAGAAAGGAATTGAAGAAGCAGCAATTGAAACAACTTGTTTTGGAGAAATATCAATAAAGTCCACATCTTTAACATCAAAGAATTCTCATGAAGAACGATATCTACACAATACTTTGTCTTCTTTAAATTTGTTCTTTTCAACATTTAAATTCGAACAAGCAATAATATATTCATCTTCAGATAATGCTGTTAATCATCTAATTTCATCTGTAATCACACCATTTTTAACAATTCTATATGGAGTAATTAAGAATCCATTTTCATCAGTACTAGCATAAGTTGCAAGTGACATAATTAAACCAATGTTCATACCTTCAGGAGTTTCAATCGGACAGATTTTTCCATAATGAGAGTAGTGAACGTCACGGATATCTAGGTTAGGGTCTTCTCTTGAAATCCCACCAGGACCCATTGCTGAAATTCTTCTCTTATTTGTAAGCTCAGCTAAAGGATTTTGTTGATCTAAGAATTGAGTTAATTGGTGAGAGTTGAAAAACTCTTTAAAACTAATTTGGAATGGTTTTGTGTTAATAATTGATTTAACAGTTAATGACTTTTTAGGTTCTTGTTCTTCACTTTGTTCTTGTGATTTGTTTGCCCCATCGGCAATTGCCAATTTATCATTAATGAATTTTTCAATTCTTACAAGACCAGCTTGTGCTCTTGTTTTTAATAATTCATCAATTAGTTTTAATCTCTTGTTTCCTAAGTGATCAATATCATCATAGAAACCAATGTCATAATCTAAGTTAATTACATATGAAGTGATTGATAAGATATCTGAAATACTTAATGTTGGTTTGTCTAATGAAGTGTCAGTACCAATGATTGGAATGAATTCATCTTGTGAGTCATTATCTTGGTAAACGTTAATTTTTTCATACTTAACAACATTAGCCATTTTAGAAATTCTTTCATCTAAGTTAACATTGTGAACAATTCCTAATTTTCCTTCTTTTGTAAGTTGTTTAATAGTATCTAATTCATGTTTTTGAATTAAAGTATTTTTCTTAATAACAACCTTGCCATTGATGTCTTTTAAATCTTCAGCAAGTACTCTTTGGTAAAGTCTTTCTGATAATCTCATTTTTCTAGCCATTTTGAAACGACCAGCTTTTGAAAGGTCAAAACTCTTATTACTAAAGAAGTGATTATAAATAATAGATTGGTAAGTAGTTTCTTTGTTACTTAATCTAAATTTAGAATCAATGTTTTTAGTTGAAATTGATAGGTTAATAACTAAATCTTTAGCTGCCTTTTCAGAAATAATGTTGTTGATAACTTCATTTAATTCTTTTTGCTTTTCAGCATTTTTTCCTTCAGCTTCTAATTGTGATTTTAAAGAAGAGTATTTTTTGAATAATTCTCTTAACTTTGTATCAACTCCATAAGATCTATTTGAGTCAGATGAGTTTAAGTTTTTTCTTAAGTTAATTAATTCATCAGTTTCAAAAACATCTTTTTCATTATAGATTTCATTATCTAATGAATTTTTAATTGATTTATGATTTGCGAAAATGTTTAAAATTTCTTCTTTGTTTAAACCTAAAGCTTTTAAGAAAGCAGTAATTGGAATTGTATGAGTTGATTCACCAATTGCATCCCTAAACATAACTTGGATAAAATCTTTATTTTCAGCCATGAAAATAAAGAATAAAGTACCCTTAGCAGGCAAAATTTCACAAATATAACCTTCTTGAATTCTTTTTCTAGAATTACTTAGTTTAATTTGTGATTTAGTTAGTATGTAAGCACCTGGAGATCTAACAATTTGTGAAATAACAAATTTTTCTATCCCATTAACTATAAAAGTTCCCTTTTCTGTAATCATTGGAATGCTAGCAAAAAAGATACCATCTGTATTTGAAGCTTTGTTCTTACTACTTTTTGTAGTTTTCTTAACTTCACCAGACTCATTATCAACAATTGCTAAGTCAACATATAAAGGTCTGTCATAAGTTTTTCCTTCATTTCTAGCTTCTTTTTCAGATCTTTTTGGTTTTTCCAACTTCATTCCAATATATTCTAGTGAATATCTTCCACCAATTGATTTAATTGGAAAAATTGATTTAATAGTTCCTTCTAATTCAGTATCAATGAATTTGTGGAATGCATTTTTTTGTAAGTTTAATAAATTTGGCTCATTAAAGTTTTTTTCAATTTTTGAATAATCTCTTCTTAATACATATTTTGATATTTCTTTGTCAATAAACTTTTTTTTACTCATCTTTGAGATAGCTCCTTGTCACACTGCTTTAGTTTTTTGTATAATGATAAATTTTAATTATACAATATACTAGAAAATTATATTATAATAAATGAACTTTGTTGTAAATAATTGATTTTTTTTAAAAAAATGTGGTAAGAGAGAAAAACCATTAAGGTCTAGGTTTAAATCCCTGTTCTTAATGGTTTTTCTTTTTATTTTTAATTTTTAGTAATTTATTAATGTTTATAAATTGAATCATTTATAACAACAACTGTTTTTTTAACTTCAGGAAGTTGGCTATTAATTGCATCTATAATTTCAGTTTTATTTGCAATTGCATGTTCAACATTATCAACAACTTTTACAAATACCCCATAGTTAAGCCCAAATCTTGTAGCATATTCTTTTTTATCAGTAACAAAGAAAATTGGAGCTGCACATCTTATATTAGATAATGCTTGGATTAATCTTGTATCATTTCCAAATACCACAATTGAAGAGTAGTCAAAACCATGGTTATCAATTACTCTTTTTGGAGCAACAAGAGTTGCTATAGTAGTAGCTAAAGTTCCAACTTTTTCTTTCATAAATGGAGTTTCTTTGAAATAAACATCAATTGCTCTTCCATAGTCAAAGAAATTTTCAGATGAAACATCAATTTTAGCCATTACTTCTACTGCATTAATTGGATACATCCCATTTGCAGTTTCTCCAGAAAGCATAGTACAGTCTGTTCCTCTTTCAACTGCAAAAAACACGTCAGTAACTTCTGCTCTTGTTGGTTGGATTTTAGTTTCTAATGAATCTAACATTTGAGTTGCAACAATTACAGTTTTACCTTTATGTCTACAATCTTTAATAATGTATTTTTCATATGTTGGTACATCATAGTAAGGTACTTCTAATCCTAGATCACCTCTAGCAACCATTATTGAATCTGATTCATCGATAATGTCATCTAATGATTTAATTCCAGTCATAGTTTCAATTTTAGAAATGATTTGGATGTGTTCTCCACCATGTTCTTTTAAGATTTTTTTAATTTCTCTTACATTATCACCTGTATTTACAAATGATGCTGCAATGTAATCAAATTTATTTTTAATTGCAAAAATAATATCATTTCTATCTTTATCAGACATAAAAGGAATTGAATAATTAGAGTCTGGTAAATTAATTCTTTTGTTTTCTCTAAGAATTCAAGTGTTACGTGCAATTGTTTCAATAATTCCTTCTTCAACATTTGATGAAATTACTTCTAATTTCAATTTTCCATCATCTACAAAAATTGTATTTCCTGGTTGAACATCTTTTGCCATGTTGTATGTACCAGTAGAATCTAAAACAGAGAATTTTTCACTTGTACCAATTTCTTTTTTAGTTGTATAAATTCTTACTTTACTATCTGATTTAATTTCAACTTCTTTTTCACTTGTTTTGTAAACACGGATTTCTGGTCCTTTTGTGTCTAACATTGTAGAAATGTTAACACCTTTTTCTTTAGCAACTTCTCTAACTAGGTTTAATCTAATTGTTTGTTCTTCATAATCACCATGAGAAAAGTTAAATCTTACTACATTCACACCTGCATCAAATAAAGCTGCTAAATTTTTCTTAGCAGTTTCAATAACTCCCTTGTTTTCAGGTTTGTTAAAATCTGCTAATGTGAAAATTTTTCCAGTAATTGATGGTCCTAAAGTTGCAGTAATTTTAGTTTTTTTAATCATTTTCATAAAATTAATAAATCCTTTATTTAGTTCAAAAATTTAATATAAACACTATTAATTATATGTATTATTTTTTATATGGAATATTTTTTCATTTTCTTTTTGATAAAAAATAAAAATGAAGTTTATTTTAGATAAACTTCATTTATTAGTAAAGATTATTTTAGTTGTTAACTAATGTTTCACCTTTTTTTAATTTTGGTAGTGAGTTGTTAATCTTTTCAGCAATATCTTCTGCAGTTAATTTCATTTTTTTACAAACACTTTCAAAAGTACCAGATAAACCAAATTTGTTTACACCAATTCTAATTCCTGCATATCTACTTCAAGGAAGAGAAGAACCAAATTCAATTGATACTGTTCTACTTGCATCTAAAGTTGTTCCTAAAACTGCTTTTTCATAAGATTCAATTTGTTTTAAAAATAACTCTACACAAGGAACTGAAATAATGTTTGCTTTGATGTTATATTTACTAGATAAGATACTTTCAACTTGGAAAGCAAGTGCCACTTCACTTCCTGTAGCTAAGATATTTACAATTGCTTGTCTATCAGATTTAATAGCATATGCGCCTCTAGAAACTTTAGAAGCTGCTCCATTTGGTAAATCAAATTCTTGTCTAGAAGTAATAATAGAGAATGTACTTTCAGTATTTGTTAAAGCAATTTCAAATGCTTTAATTGTTTCATCTAAGTTACAAGGTCTAATTAAATAATGGTTTGGAATTAATCTTAATCCCCATAATTGTTCAACTGCTTGATGAGTTGGTCCATCTTCTCCAACAGCAATTGAATCATGACTAAATACAAAAACACCTGGATTTTTAGAAACTGAAGATAATCTAATAGCAGCTTTACAGTAATCAGAGAAAGGCAAGAATGTAGAACCTATTGCTTTTAGACCTGTTGAACAAATCCCATTAATGATTGTTCCCATTGCAAATTCTCTAACACCAAGATTTAAGTTCATCCCCAATCTATTATCAGTTGAATAAACTCCGCCTTTAGCAAAGTTGATTTTAGTAGAGCTTGAAATATCTGGTGAAAGTAATGTTAATAAAGGATTGATTTCTGCAATTTTTGATAAAACATAGTTTGATAAATTTCTTGTTGAATCTTTTGTTTTTTGATAATCACTAAATGCTTTTTTATCAAAAGAAATTTCTTTATTTAAAATGTTTTCTAAAACTTTATATTTTGTAGGATCTGCAGCTTTTAGTTTTTTAACTTTTTCTTCAAAAGATTCTCTAGCTTTTGTTCCTCTTTTTTTGAATGATTCAAAATCAAAGTAAGCATTTTTAGAAATTTCAAACTTTTCATTATGATAGTTTAATTTGTTTTTTAATAAATCAATTTCTTCTTCACTTAATGGAGCACCATGTGATTTTGGTGAATCTTCATGAACTGAACCAAATCCAATTTTTGTTTTAATTTCAATAATTGTTGGTTTTTCTTCTGATTTTTTAGCTAATAAGATAGCTTCATTTATTTCATTGTAATCATTACCATTAGCAACTTTTATATAGTTTAATCCAATTGATTCAAAATATTTTTTAGTATCAATTACAGTGCTGTCTGCTACTCTTCCTTCTAATTGAACATCATTAGAATCATATAAAAATATAAGTTTATTTAATTTATATTTAGCAGCAATTGAAAGTGCTTCAAATGATACACCTTCTTGGAAACATCCATCACCTAGTAAACAATATGTGTAGTAATTTACCAAATTATATTTTTTAAAATATTGGTTCATTTTAGTTTCAGCAATTGCCATTCCAACTGCAGCCCCAACTCCTTGACCAAGAGGACCTGTTGAGATATCAACTCCATCTATTAAAATATTTTCAGGATGACCTGCAGTTTTAGAATTTATTTTTCTAAAATTTTTTAAATCATTAAGTGAAATATCATATCCTGATAAATGCATTACTGCATATAGCAAAGCACTCCCATGCCCTGCACTCATAACAAATCTATCTCTGTTTAAAAAACTTTTAGTTGGATCAGCTACTAAGTGGTTTTTAAATAAAGTATATAAAATTGGTGCTGCTCCTAATGCAATTCCAGGGTGACCTGATTTTGCTTCAGCAATCATTTCACAACTTAAAACCCTTAATGTATCAATAGTTAGATTAACAAATCTATCATTTTTATTTATAGCTGGTGTTTTTGTACCTTTATTCATAACAAATTTTTATTCAGTAACAATAACTGACTTAACTCCTTCCACTTCATTTTTTAGAATTGTTTCTAACCCCTCTTTGTAAGTTACATCAATTAAAGAACATCCAATGCATTCTCCCAATATTTTGATAGTAACTTCACCTTTTTCAGGGTTGTAGTCAACAAATTCTAAATCTCCTCCATCTTGATTTATGTAAAATCTAATAGAGTCAATTACATCTTTTATTTCATCTATTATTTTATTTGTATTATTATCAAGCATAAGTAATTATATAATATTATTAAAATTATGAATTTAGTGAAAAACAAAAAAATCATTCTTTGCAAAGTATTAGACATTAAGAAAGATCATTTGGTTGTAGAGTATAAAAAAGAAAAGCACATTTGTGATATTAACCAGATATCTGACTATAGTGTTGATTTATTTGATTTTTTCAAAATTGGTAAAACATATAAATTTTGTTTAGTTAATAACAAGTTTATTTCATACAAAGCAGTTAGACCTAAATTAATTAAAAATAAAAGATATATATTACCTACAATCAGTGGTGTTAGAACACTAGAAAACCATTTGAAAGAAATTATAAGAATGGAAAAAGAAAAAAAGGAAATTAAAT
Organism: Malacoplasma penetrans HF-2; assembly: GCF_000011225.1. Taxonomy (NCBI): domain Bacteria; kingdom Bacillati; phylum Mycoplasmatota; order Mycoplasmoidales; family Mycoplasmoidaceae; genus Malacoplasma; species Malacoplasma penetrans. The sequence continues at coordinate 83,703 of NC_004432.1, read as the reverse complement.
AAATAATTTCCTTTTTTTAATACTCTAAACCATAGAAAAGTTTAATTAAGTTCTCTTTAGCTTTGTTTAAAATCTTAAGATCTTTTAGTTTATCTTCAAACTCTTTTTTACAATGTTTCCAATTTAATAAATAATCTAAAAATGTCATAATTTGATTTAGATTAATTGGTTGGTTTAATTGATTGTCTTCTTTAAATAAATACTTATAAATTTTATTAAATTCCAATCTATATAAATTGGTTTTGAAATTATAAATAATATGATTGTGAGATATAGTGTTTCTAATTTTTAAAAAGACATTTAAGGCTTTATGAAAATAATCTTTAAATTCAAAAGGGATATTAAATTCAATTAAAATTTCTTTTTGCACTTGGTCAGATACAACTCTATAAAAATTAATAGCAGTAGCAAAAGTTCAAGAGTAAGAAAGATCATGAAATGGAATATCTTTTAAGCTGTGATAATCTTGAAGAAATTCTGAGTTAGAAACATGTTCAAATAATGAATAAGTAAACTTTTTAAAATCTAAATTATTTTTTCTAATATTAGGAATCAATTTTATAAAGTCATTTTCATTTAATAAATAAACTTTATCAGTTTTAGGTTTTGCAATATCCACCCATTTTTCAATTAGAATTTTTTTAAATCTTGTTTCAAATATTAACAATCACTTTAATAAGTTAGTACTAATTTCTTTATCAAACATAATTAAGCTAATGATGTCAGTATCTGTAGTTCCCTCATAAAACATGTCAGTGTTTTTATCTAAGAAGATATAGAAATAATCTTTAATAATTCTGTCTGTTGGATAAATAGATAAAAAATTAGCTAGTTTAATTCAATTCTCAATTTTTAAACCTAATTTTTGAAGAAATTCTCTGATTTCTTTTTCACTCATTCTAATCATAGCCAACAAATAATTTTATAATTTAACATTCAAAAGTTTTTATATTAAAAAATAATATAAATATATATTAAATTTTAAAGAATAAAAAAAGATTTTTAAATAGCAAAATAAAAAAACTTGTTTTATTGGGGTTTACACCAATCAATAAATACAAGTTTTATTTATGTTTAATTTGGTATTAAGATTTGATTTCAGCAAAAATACTGTTCATATCAATGTTTAATTTCTTATCAATATCTTCTTTGTTTCCAAAACCAATTTTATTATTTCTAATATTAATTTTTTTAATATTACAACTTAATTTGTTTTCATTAGCCAAGATTATTAAATCATCACCAAGACAATTGCTGTCAAACACTTTTTCAACTACATAAATATTTTTATAAGTTGATAAAATTCTTAAAACATTTTCCTTTTGATAATTAGTTATAAAAACAGCATTGATTAAATCAATAGATTTAGTTTTTATTTCTTTTTTTAAATCATTAATTATATCCCCATATGAAATTATGCAAGTCTTAGACTCTTTGGTTTGTAATGCATAAACTCAAGAACCAAAACTAAATTCTTTTTTAACTTCAATATCTTCACATTTTTCTTTTGTATATCTAATAAAAAAAGGATTGGATTTATTTTGATAAGCTAAAATAATTAATCTTTCCAATTCAAACTTATTAGAAGCACAAGTTATGATAGTGTTTGGAATAGATTTTAAAAAACCTATATCATATATCCCATGATGTGTGTCACCATCACTATAAGATAAATCACATCTATCAACTAAAAATGTAATTGGCAATTCTAGCCTAGCAACGTCATGAAGTAAATTATCGTAGCTTCTCTGCAAAAAAGTTGAATAAATTGAAACAAAAACTTTTTTATTTGCAATTGCCATACCAGCAGCTTTTGTAACTGCATGTTCTTCAGCAATTCCAACATCTTCATAATTATTTGGAAATTTTTTTGACAAGTTTAAAAAATTAGATGACAGTGTCATAGCTGGATTAATAATTTGAATATTGTTATCATACTCAATTAACTTCTCTAAAAAGTTTGCTGCTACACTTCCATAAGTTTGATTATTTGAATTTAAATTAGGATCACTTAACTTTAAAGAATGATATAAACCTTTATCATCTAATTCAGCTTCTTTATAACCTAAACCCTTAATAGTTTTTACATGAAGAATAGTTGGCCCAAATGGAACTATGTTTTTAATTCTTTTTAAAACATTAATTGTCTTTTTTAAATTGTTACCATCAATCACACCAAAATAGTGAAATCCAAGAGATTCAAAAAAATTCTTTCCTTTAAAGAATTTAGATAGTTTAGAAAATGATTTATAAATTGATCAATATATTTTTTTAGATCATTCTTTTTTAAATAAGATTTTTCTTAAAATTTTTTCAGTTAAAAAAACTGATTTAGACATTTGGAACTTAGACATAATTTTATGTAAAGCACCAACATTCTTTGAGATAGACATTCCATTGTCATTGATAATAATTAACATTGGAGTTTTATTGTATGCAATGTTATTTAAAGCTTCAAAAGCTAATCCATTTGAAATAGCAGCATCTCCAATTACAGGAATAACAGATTTTGATTTACTATTATTTTTTTCAATAAAGCCCTGACAAATAGATAAGATATTTCCAGAATGTCCTGTAGAAATAAAATCATGGATAGACTCGTTTGGTTCTTGAAACCCTGACAAACCATTTGATTCTCTAATGGTAGAAATTTTGTCAGCTCTATCTGTTATCATTTTATGAACATAGCACTGGTGCCCAGTATCATAAGCAATTAAATCTTGTGGGGAATCAAAGACATACAAAAGTGCCATTGATAACTCTACTATTCCTAGGTTACTAGAAAGATGAGCACTTTTATTTTCAGAGATATCAATGATTTTTTTTCTTAACAAGACTGCAAGATCCAATAATTCATGAAGTTTCATTTTTTTGAAATCTTCATAATTTGGAATCTTATCTATTTTTACTTTATTTTTTTTCATAAGTTTTATACTAAATTCATTAGTTTTCTGTAAATTGAATTAAATCTTGTTGGTGAAGTAATTTTAATAAAATTTAAGATAAATTTTAAATTTTGATTAATAGTAATAAATTGCCCCATTTCTTCTTCAGAAATATAAACTCTTTTTAATTTTTTCATCTTCTTAAAATATTCTAAAATTTCACAATTTGAATAAAAAGATTCTACATGGTCATATAAATCATAAACATTTAAATCATCTAGTTTAAAACCATAATTTATTTTTTTAGTAGCTGTTTCTAAAATACTTATAAGATTTTGTTTTAAATCATCTGTGCATTTAACAAAAAAAATATCATATACTTCAATAATAGTTTTTTTATTTAACTTTCAAAAACGCTGATTAGTTATTAAAGAAATATAGATTAAAGAAAAGATTAATGAAATTTTTAATTCCAAATTATTTCTTTTCTTTTTAGGAACAAAAAGATGAGACATTTTTCTTTTTAAAAAGAATTTATAACTGCTCAAACTAATTTTAATGTTTTTATTTTCACCCTTTTTCAAACTCATTTTTAATAAACTCTAATAGTCCTTTTATTTTTGAATAATCAACTCTTGTTGGAGCTACCATTACAAGTTTAGTTTTATTTTGTTCATTGATATTTAAATCTGTTTGAGCAAAAACAATATCTTCATGACTAACTTCATCACCAAAAGTTATTAAAGTATTTGATCCTGTTTGATTTTGTTTAAAAGCAATTTGTTCTCAAATACTTGTGCTTTCTAAAATTTGTAAAATTTCTTTTAGTTTTTCTGTGTCTTGAAATTCTGGTACAGCAAGTAATGAAGATTGACCATGAACAGTTTTAATCATTTTAGATTTAATTTGAAAGATTCTTTCTATTAGCTCTTGTAGAACAAATTCATATTCTTTAACTTTTTCTTTAATAATGGATTTCATTGAATCAATCTTAGTGGCTATCTCTTTGATTGGACAATCAATTAATCTATCATTGAAAATTCTTATACAAATAGAAATATCTTTAAGAATAGAATCATCTTTAAAATGAATAATATTTTTAGTTAAATTACCATCTGAAGTTATTACAATCACCATTGCAGATTGTTTATTGATTTCAACCATATCAATTCTTTTTAAAAGTACTTCTGTGTTGTTTTCAATTTTAATCATTGGTAATTTAGTACTTTCAGAAATTATTTTGCAACTCTCTTCAATAACTACATCGATTGACATTGTTCTGTCAGCAAAAACATTTCTTAGTTTTAACTTTAAGTTTTCATCATTAATATATGGTTTAGAAAAATTCTTTTCATAAAACTTATAACCAGCAGTTGAAGGAACTCTCCCACTTGATGTGTGGTTCTTTTCTAATAAACCTAATTTTTCTAAAAAAGCCATATCATTTCTTACAGTGGCAGCAGAAATATTTGGCATGTACTTTTCAATTACAACCTTACTACCAACTGGGTTTGCAGTTGCCACATAGTCTTCAACAATATATTTAAGAAGTTCTTTTTGTCTTTGTGTAATTTCTTTCATAATTTAATCTTGTTATTAAATATCTATATTTTAAAACAATATATATCAAAACAAAAAAATAGTAAATTAAATAATGATATGCATTAGTTAATTTACTATTAAAGAATGTTCTAGTTTGATATTTGATTTGATTGATTATTTTTTAGTATATAAAATGTCATTAGCAATGTTTGTTGCAATTTGTTTATTTAGTAGTTTTTCAACAATTAATAGTGCAAATTCAAAAGCATGAAATGGAGATTTGAAGCTAACAAAATTCTTATCTACAACAATGTTATTGTCTGAATAATTTTTACCTAGCTTTTCTTCAAATCCAGGTGCAGTTGTAATTTTCTTATTACCTAACACCCCAAGCTCTGCAAGAACTGTAGATGCTGCCCCTGCTGTGAAAAGTCATTTCTTTCCTTCATCTCCTGCAAACTTTACTATTTTATTAATAACTCTTTCATTTCTATCTGTTAATAATCTTTGGCATCCCTTTCCACCAGGAATATATAAAGCATTGAACTTATCTAAGTTAACTTTTTCAATTTCTTCACTACAAGTAATTTTTGTTCCGGATTGAAGAAAAATTGACTTCTTTTTTTCGTTAGAAACTGTTTCAACAATTATTCCTGCCCTGGTTCAAATATCATAAGGAATCACAATGTCCATATCATTAGATTCTATGGAACACATTATTGCAATTCTTATGTTAGAAACTTTGTGCTTTATCATACAAAGACCTCTCTTAAGTCATTAGAAATATCAAAATATTTCTGAAGTAATAAAATAATTTTAAAGCATTTAAATTAAAAAACAATTAAGTTAAAAGAAATTATTAAAGTTTAGAAATATTTATGTCTTATGTATAGTTTATTTTTTTGTAAAAGTCCTATTAAAACAAAATAAACTATAAAATAACTTATATTAAAAAATAACGTCATTTTGTAAATACAATAAACAAGATGACATTATTTTCTTAATTAATAATTAAATTTTACTTTCTAAAAGATTCCCTTAACTTAAAACAATACCCATTGTAAGTTGAACTTACAATATTATCTTTGCCAATCTTCTTTTTTAATTTGTAAATATATTGAATTACAAGTCCTGTTGGATCATCATCATATCCTCAAACTTTTTTAAAAATTTCTTCTTTACTAAAAAAAGTATTTGGATGTTCTAAAAAGAATTTTAAAATATCAAATTCATTTTTTGTAATTTCTATTTCTTGACCTGAACATCAAACCTTTCTATCTATTAAATTCATTGAAAGATTATTACCCCAAATAATTACATTATTCATAAGGTTAATAACTTCTACTTTATGGAAGATGTTTAATAAAGTTTGGAAGAACAAACTTGGTGTAAAAAAATCTAAAGAAACACAAAACTCAAAACCCTTTTGTAAAACACTTAAAAATGTATCTTCATCATAATTTTCACAGAAGTAAACAAAGTGAGTAATTGGTGAGATTAATTTAATTTTTTTTACCATTGCTTCATCTATTTGATCTGATGGAATATTATCAAAAATTACAACAGATGCATGAACAGTAGTTAAATAATCAATTTCATTTGGTTTCAACATCACTCTTTCAATTTTGAAAGTTTTATCATTAAGTAAAATTTCAGAAGAAAATTTACTATAAGATTCATAAACAACACTATTGCTGTTTTCGTTTATAGAAATATAAGCAATTAAAAATGTATTTCTCATGTTATTTATTTTCCAATTTAGTTATTTTATCTAATCTTTTTTCATGTCTTCCAGATTCAAAATGTGAAGAAAAGAATTTTTTAATAATTTCAACATTATCTTCAACAGATGTAAATCTTCCAGATAATGTAATGACATTTACATTATTGTGTTCTCTAGCAAGTTCAGCTTCAATTGTTTTGTTTACATTTGCAGCATATATTCCTTTAATTTTATTTAAAGCAATACAAATTCCAATTCCAGTCCCACAAATTCCAATTCCATAAGAACCTTTATCTTTTAAAAGATTCTCACCAATTTTTTCAGCATAGTCTGGATAATCTACTGATTCATCACCACTATATGTTCCAAGATCTACAAAATCTAAAATTTCTAATAATTCATGGTTGTTTCTAATTTTTTCTTTCATATCAAAACCACCATGATCACTTCCAATGTAAACTTTAATTTTCTTCAATTGTTTTTTTGATTCACTCATACTTTATTTCTCCTTCCCTTTTTAATGTGTTAGTGTCAATGTCATAAATTGTTGATGGCTGATTATTTTGATAATAATCACCTTCAATAAAAATAATATCACTTTTATATTTATTAAAAGATTCAAAAGCATCAATAATGTTAGTAATAGGTGGATTACCACTTAAATTAGCACTAGAAGAGTATAAAGGACCTGTTTTATCAATAAGATTTAAAATAAATTTATCATCAGGCATTCTATAAGATTCTTTTTTATAAATAAGAGTAAGTTTACCTGGTCAAAATTTACTTGCTAATTTTTTAAAAGTTTCATTAACTTCAGGAATTTGATCAAGATTTGAAACAAATCTAATAAGTTTTTTATTTTTGTCTCTTTTTTTAATTTTATAAATTAAAGGTTTATTTAAAGATAATAGACCAGATACAGTATCAGTTGAAACAATAGCTGCTTTTAAATTTTTAATTTCAAAAACTATTCCATTTAAATTAGAGGAATCTTTTTCATAAGTTACAAACTCTTTTTTAGGATAATTTTTAATTTCTTTGTTGTTTAAATTTTTTTTAAAAGAATCTTTCTTATTATCTTTTCTATCTTTTAGCTTACCCATAACTATTTTTTAATATATAAAACCCTATCTTTATCATCTAAGTCTTTTAAAAATTTAAATACAGTAATGTTGTTTTTTATCAAAAATTTTTCTATTTCTTCTTTTTGATTAAATCCTATTTCAAATATAATTTCTGTTCCATTGGCTAATATTGGATAAATTTCACTAAGAAATCTAAAATAAAAATAATATCCGTTTTGTGGCGCAAACAAAGCTTGTTTAGGTTCACATTTAGTAGAAGGATCAACATTGGGATCATTTTTATCAATGTATGGTGGATTACAAATAATAAAATCACATTTCTCATAATGTGATCTATCTATTTTAAAAATATCAGATTTAATAAATTGGGTTTTTAATTTTAAATTTCTTTGATTCTTAACCCCAACTTTATAAGGTGTTCTATTTTTTTCAACACCAATCACAATAGCATCTTTGTTTTTTTTAATATAAGAAATTGTGTTTGCTAGCACTCCACTCCCAGAGCATAAATCCAAAATATATTTTTTATCTATTAACTTCTTTTGTTTAACAGCTCAATCTAACATGTATTCAGTTTCTTGTCTTGGGACAAAGCAACCTTTTTTAATAAAAAAACTAAGTCCATAAAAAGAAAAAGACTTAGTAATATATTGAACAGGAATGTTTTTATTAAGCACTTTATTAAGTTGCTTTAATATTTTTTTGTATTCAAAATCTATTTCAGTGTCTTTTTCAAAAAAGATATCAGAAGAATTTTCAATTATTTTTGAATTAAAAAGAATTAATTCTTTTAGAATTCATTTAATTTGTGAATCATCTAATGGGTTTAATCTTTTTGTTAGTTCACTAAAAGTCATACTAGATTTTTGCCTCTTGCATTTTAACTGCTTCATCGTGTGAAATTAATGAGTCAATAATTTCAGATAAGTTACCTAACATTACATTATCTAATTTATTTAAAGTTAGATTGATTCTATGATCAGTAACTCTGTTTTGAGGATAATTGTATGTTCTAATTTTTTCAGCTCTTTCCCCAGTACCTACTTGTCCTTTTCTAAGATCAGAAATATTTTTTCTGTTTTCTTCTTCTTTCTTTTCTCACAGTTTTGCTCTTAGCATTTTCATAGCTGTTTCTCTATTTTCAATTTGAGATTTACCTTCCTGACATGCAACAAAAATACCTGTAGGGATATGAGTAATTCTTACAGCTGATTCAGTTTTATTAATGTGCTGTCCACCAGCACCACTTGCTCTATAAGTATCAATTTTTAAATCACTATTATTAATAACTAATTCCACTTCCTCAAGTTCTGGTAAAACAGCAACAGTTATTGTTGAAGTGTGAACTCTACCTTTAGATTCAGTTGCTGGAACTCTTTGAACTCTATGAACTCCAGATTCAAACTTCATTTTTGAATAAACATTTTCACCATTAATCATAAAAGAAATAAAACCATAACCATGAGATGATTCTTGCACTTCAAGCATTTTTACTTTTCACCCTAATGAATCTGCATATCTTTTGTATGCTGAAAATAAATCACCAACAAAGATAGATGATTCATCCCCACCAGCTGCTGGTCTCATTTCAACAATTACGTTTTTATCATCATTTGGGTCTTTTGGTAAAAGTAATACTTTTAGTTCATATTCATATTTTTCAATTAAAGGTTTCTTTTCAGATAATTCAAGTTGTGCAAGCTCAATAATTTCATTATCTTTTTCAGATTTAATTAACTTTTCTGCTGAATCAATATCATTTAAAGTTCTTTTATATTCTTTAAACTTTTCTACAATTGGAGTAGTTTCTTTAATGGATTTATTGATTTCAGACATTCTTTTAACACTTAATCCCTCTGTTTCTAATTCTTTATTCAAATCATTGAATTTTTCTTCCATTGATAATAAAGAATTATAAAGTTTCTCATTATAAATCATAGTGGTTTCCTTTCTTAGATGCTATTTAGGTGTAATAAAAAACAAAAATAACACCTTTAGTGCTATTTTTGTTTAACTAACAAAAATTTATAAACTATTTAGAGAATGAACAACTTTTTTGCTTTGTTTTTTAGTATTTTTGTTTTCTGATTTAGTTGGTTCTTGTTTTACAGCAACAACTTTTTTGTTAAATTTTTCAGCTCTTCCTTTAACTTGTTGGCTCATAGAAGTACCAATATAGAAAGGATGGCAAGAACTACAAACATCAATTGACGTTTCTTTAGTATTTAATGTAGATTTAACAACAAAAGTACTATTACATGAAGCACAGTTGAAGCTAACTTCATTCAATTTCATATGTGTTTCTTTCTTCATAATCATTCTCCTATAATATTTATGTATTACTTTAAAAGCAACATTAATTATAATAACACATTATAACAAATACAAAAAATTTTTAAATTTTTAATCAAACTAATTTTTCTTTCTAATTCCTGAAATCTTTTTAAATAATGAAACTTCAAATTGAAAGTGAAAATTATTTAAATTCTTACTATTTAAAACATTTAATGTCTTTTCTCTCATCTGTGAGATTTGCATTTTATCTTCTTCTGTATTTTTAATACAAAAACTTGTTAAGAAATTTAATTCACAATTAGCAACTGAATATATCCCATTATCAACAATATATTCAAAGGTTTGGTTATTAATATCAATTATTTGAATTATTGACCTTTTAAGTTTACCAATTGTAGGTTCATAGTTATTCAAAATAACAATGTCACCTTCATCATCAGAAAAATAAACTGACTTTACAAAATCACTATAAGCAACTTTTGATGGTGTAATAATATTAAGTTTTAAATTTGAATTAGCCCCCATAATTACTCCTATTAATTGCTTTTATTTTCTGAATTTAATGGTTTATTAGATGAGTTAACTTTATTATTTGAATTTGCTGCAACATAATTTTTGTGAACATCATCTATTCCACCAACATATAAGAAGTATTGTTCTGGAATATCATCACATTTACCTTCAATGATTTCACTAAACCCACTAATAGTATCTTGAGTTGAAACATATTTACCACTTTTGTGAGAGAATTTTTCTGCAACAAAGAATGGTTGAGATAAGAAGTTTCTAATTTTTCTTGCTCTAGATACAGTTAATTTATCTTCTTCAGATAATTCATCAATTCCTAGGATTGCAATAATATCTTGAAGTTCTTCAAATTTTTGTAAAATTGTTTGAACACTTCTTGCAACCTTGTAATGTTCAATTCCAACAATTGAAGGATCTAACATTCTTGAACTTGATTCCAATGGATTAATTGCAGGATAAATCCCAAGTGATGCAATTTTTCTGTCTAAAACTGTTTTAGCATCTAAGTGTGCAAAAGTAGTAGAAGGAGCAGGATCAGTTAAATCATCTGCTGGCACATATACTGCTTGAACAGAGGTAATTGAACCACTCTTAGTTGATGTAATTCTTTCTTGAAGTTGTCCCATTTCAAAAGCTAGTGTTGGTTGGTATCCAACAGCTGATGGAATTCTTCCTAATAATGCCGAAACTTCAGAACCTGCTTGTGAAAATCTAAAAATGTTATCAATAAATAATAAAACATCTTGTTTATTGTTTTCTCTAAAATGTTCTGCCATTGTAAGAGCAGTTAAAGCTACTCTCATTCTTGCTCCTGGTGGTTCATTCATTTGACCAAACACTAATGCAGTTTGATTGATTACTCCACCATCAATCATTTCATGGTACAAATCATTCCCTTCTCTTGTTCTTTCACCAACTCCAGCAAAGATAGAAAGTCCACCATGTCCTGTGGCAATATTATGAATTAATTCTTGAACTAGAACAGTTTTTCCAACTCCAGCTCCACCAAATAGACCAATCTTACCACCTTTAACGTAGGGTACAAGTAAATCAATTACTTTAATTCCTGTTTCAAAAATTTCAGTTTTTGTTGATTGTTCATCAAATGAAGGTGGTTTTTTATGAATTGGAGAATATTCAACTTTTTCAGGCATTGGTTTGTTGTCAATTGGTTCACCAACAACATTAAACATTCTACCCAATACTGCTGAACCTACTGGTGCCATAATTGGGTTTTTAGTATTAATAACTTCTAAACCTCTATATAAACCTTCAGTTGATCCCATAGAAATACATCTTGCAACATCATCACCCTCTAATAATGCTACTTCTAGTACTAGTTTTTTATTATTAGGTAATTTAACCTCTAAACAATCATTAATATTAGGCATTTGATTTCTTGCAAATTTAACATCAACTACTGGTCCAAAAATTTGATAAATTATACCCTTATCAGATTTCAAAGTATTTAATTTCATTAAATCTTCATTTTCTTCATAAATATCAATTTTATGAGAATCAGAAACTATTGATTTATTGGTTTTTATTTCTTGATATTCTTCTTTTGCTTTTTCTTCATCAATAACAAAACTATCATCTTCTTGATTGTCTGGTTGTTCAGCTTTAAAAATATCCATAAATGAATCATCTTCACTTATTTCTTTTTCTAGTGAGTCATCTTTTATTTCAGATTCAATTTGAACTTCTGGTTCATTTTTAGATTCTATTGTTTTAATAGTGTCACTAGATAAATTTGTTTTTAAATCGTTTGTATTTTCTTTAGTTTCAAGTTTAGAAAATGTTTCATATTGAGATACAAAGTCATCATGAATTTCTTTAAAATCATTTTCCTCAATTTTTAAAATGTTTTCAGGTTGATTTGAAACAGTTTCTGAAAATTTAGAAAAGTCAAAAAATTTGTCATCTTCTTGAATTTTAACTTCATCAAAAACAGGGTTGTTGTTTTTTTCTTTTAAATTATCTTTTTTATTAATAAGAGGTTCAGATTTAATATTTTTAGGTGCAAATTTTTCTTTAAAGTTTTCAGGTAAAAATTTATCTTCATAAGGAGGAATAACATTTTTATAGTTTTCAAAAGATTCAGGCTTGTTTGTTTTTTCTTCTCAAGTATTTTTAGGAAGATTTAATTCAAAATCATTTTTATTGTTTTTAAAAACTTCATTAGAAGAAATTTTGTTGTCATCAATTTTATAATTTGGATTTTTAATTTGAAATCCTTTTTTAACTTTATCTTTTAAAAATTTCTGAAGTTTTTCATTGAATTCTTTAGTAGCATCTCTTAGTTCTTTGTTTTTTGCTTCAATTGTTTTATTATTTTCTTTCATGTTATTCTCCTTTTGCACCTGAAACAATTTCTGTAATTTCTTGAGTAATCTCTGATTGTCTTTTTCTGTTAAATTCTAATTTATAATTTTTAATTAATTCATTTGCATTTTTAGTTGCTGAATCCATTGCATTTCTTCTAGAAGCATTTTCACACACCTTTGATTCTACAATTGCACCATGAATACATGTTGCTAAATAATCAATTAGGATTGATTCAAAAACATCATTAGCATTTGGTTGAATTGAAAAATCTGCACCATTATTAGGTTTATCTAATCTTGGTTTTTCAATAGCTTTATCTAGTGGAAGTAATGAAAAAACACTTGGTGTAAAAGATAAAGAATTAACAAACTTACTATAAATTACTTTGATTGATTTAATATTGTAATCATTTTTATATTTTGCTAATAAATTCTCAGCAATGATATGGAATAGATCAAAATTAATATCTTTATCATCTAATTCTAAATCTAAAGAAATTTCAGCTTCAATTCCTTTTGATTTAATTAAGTTCTTTCCTTTTTTTCCAATTAATCAAATTTCATCATTACTCTTTATGTGTTTTTGTAATTCTTTAACAATATTTAAATTAAAGCTTCCACATAAACCCATTGAGGAAAAGAAGGCTAGTCAAATAGTTTTACCTTCTTCACTCTTTTTTAAACTTAATATTTCTGAATCACTATTAGATTTTATATAAGTGAATAAGTCATAGAATTTTTTGTAGTAGATTGACTCATTTAAAAACAATTCTTTTTGTTTTTTTAATTTAGCTGATGAAACTAATTTCATAGCATTAGTAATTTTGGATGTTGATTCTATGATTTTAATTCTCTTTTTTATTTCATTTAAAGATGCCATACATTACACCTTATAAGCCTACAAAATCTAAGTTATAGTCTGGAATAGTTTTGATATAAGAGGTAATTAAAGAGTTAAATTCATTTTTAATTTGAACAAACAAATCTTGTGAAATATCTTTAGTTTGATCAATTGTTTCTAAGATGGTTTTTTGTTGTTTGAAATGTCTTATTATTTTTTCTTTAAAATCTTCAATGTAATCAACAGGAATTCATCTAATATATTTTTCTTTAATAGAGAAAAGTAAAATTGCTTCTAACGATTGAGAAAAAGGAGTGTTCTTATCTTGTTTAATCAATTTCATTACTTTTTTACCATGCTCTAAAACTTCTTTTGTTTCTTTATCTAAATCACTTCCAAATTGTGAAAAAGCATCTAATTCACGATATTGTGCAAGTTCTAATTTTAAAGATCCTGAAGTTTTTTTAACAGCATTAATTTGAGCAGAACTTCCAACTCTTGAAACACTTAACCCAGCATCAATTGCAGGTCTTTGTCCTGAATTGAACAAATTAGTTAACATAAACAATTGACCATCAGTAATTGAAATTACATTAGTTGGAATATAAGCCGAAATATCACCAGCTTCTGTTTCAATAATAGGTAATGCAGTGATTGATCCACCACCATTTTCTTTATTAATTTTTCCACTTCTTTCTAATAATCTTGAGTGTAAATAAAAAATGTCACCAGGATAAGCTTCTCTACCAGGAGGTCTTCTTAATAATAGAGATAAGGTTCTATAAGCAATTGCATGTTTAGATAAATCATCATAAATAATTAAAACATCTTCACCTTTAGACATTCACTCTTCTGCAATTGTTATTCCAGTGAATGGTGCTAAATAATTTAAAGATGGAAGATCAGATGCAGATGAAGCTACAATTGTTGTATATTCTAAAGCACCAAATTGTTTTAATGTATTAATGAATTGAACAATAGTAGAATTCTTTTGGCCAATAAAAACATAAATACATTTAACATTTTTACCTTTTTGATTAATTATTGCATCAATTGCAATAGTAGTTTTACCAGTTTGCTTATCTCCAATAATTAACTCTCTTTGTCCTTTACCAATAGGAAACATAGAATCTATTGCTAAAGTTCCTGTTTCTAAAGGTTCACAAACTGATGCTCTAGCCATTACACCAGGAGCAATTTTTTCAATTGGCATTTTCTTATCATATTTGATTTCGCCATTACCATCTATTGGATTTCCCATGGCATCAATTACTCTTCCAAGTAATCCATCTCCTACTGGAACATCAACTACATTTTTAGTTCTTTTTACAATACTACCTTCTTTGATATCTTCAAATTTTCCAAGCATTACAATACCACAAGTTGTTGCTTCTAAATTTAAAGTCATCCCATATGATCCATTTTCAAATAATACTAGTTCATTAAGCATTACATTTGAAAGACCACTTGCTTGAACAATTCCATCTCCAACATTAATAACTCTACCAATTTCTGAATACAAAGCTTTGTTTTGATATTCTTTAATTTGATTTTTTATAATATTGGAAAATTTATCTAAATTAATTGACATTTTTATACCTCCTTATTGTTTTCTATATTCCATTTAATTTGATCTATTTTGCCTTTAATTGAATAGTCATATACATCATTACCAAACATGATTTTCATCCCACCAATTAAGCTTTTATCAATGATGTTTTCATACCTTACTCTTTTCCCTGTTTTGATTGAAAAAAGATGTTCTATTTTTTCTAATAATTTCTTTTCCACTACAAAAGGTGAATAGATTCTAATAAATAAGAAATTTTGGTGTTCATCCAGTTTTTGAAAAAATGAAATAAAAATTTCTAAGATTCTTTTAAAAAAATTATTATCATTCAAAACAAATAAAAAATTTTTTAAATAAATATTTGAAATTGATTTTGATAAATCAAAAAAAATCTTATTTAAAATTTTTGTTTTCTCTTCTTTGCTAATGATATTTGAATCAATTATATGAACCATCTCATAATTGTTCTTTAAAGAAAAATAAATATCTTTAGCAGAAGATGTGAAGATAATCTTATTCTTTTTATCCAACTCTAACCAAATTGAATATAAAGCATTAGCGTAATGATCAATATGATTTTTCTCTTCCATAATCCACCTTCGATATTTATTTTTCCTTTGAAGATGATTCTAATTTTGCTGTTAAGTCATTAACAATATCATCAATTATTTTTTTGTTTTCTTCTTCATCTATTTTTTTAGATAAAAAAATTCCAGCTGTTTCTAGAGCAAGTTTTGAAACTTCTAAGTTTTTTCTTTTTTCTAATTCAAGTTCTTGTTTCTTAATTTTAGAATAACCTTCACTCTCAATTTGACTAGCTTTGTTTAGTGCAACAGCTTCTATTTTTTTCTTAGTTTTTTCAGCATCTAATTCTGCATTTTCAATAATTTCTGCAGCTGTGTTTTTAGATTCCAAAAGTTTTATTCTAGAAATATGAAGATTTTTTTCACTTTCTAATTGAGCCTTTTCAGCAGCTTCCATTTTTCTTTGAATTTCTTTTGTTCTTGCTTCAATATAACTTTTAGTAGGTTTTCAAGCTAATCTTATAACTAAAAGTAATAAGAAAATAAGTGAAATTACATGTGCAATTAAAACATAGACATTAGGAAAAATTTGATTAATTATTTGACTGTTGTCTGGAATAGCTGATTGTAAAGAAATCACACTATCAAACACATTGTTAATTGTTTCCATAACTGTTCCTTAACTTAAAATCTATCTTGCAACAAAAACTAATAATATTGCAATAATAAAACAATAAAGTGCCCCAGTTTCAGTAACTGCAGCAGATAAAATATATTGGCTTCTAATTTTAGATACAACTTCAGGATTTCTAGCAACTGCTTCTACTGATTTTGCAGCACTTCATCCTTGACCAATACCAACACCTAAAATAGCAATCATTGCTAAACCTGCACCTATAAATGCATAACCTTGATTTGTAATATTCATTGTTTACTCCCTTTAATAATTATTTAAAAAATTGACTCAATGTATATATTTTATATAACTTTTAAAAATTAACTTAAATTATTCTATTGTACTTACATTTATCAAATCTACATTAGATTGATTTCTTTTTTCTGCAGACATTTTTAGTTCAGATAAAGGTGACTTCTTTTTAATTTTCTTCACTTGTGATTCTTCTTCAGGTTCTGTGCTTCCACTTCAATAACATAATGTTAGTACCACAAATACAAATGCCTGAATAGAACCAACTAACCAATCTAAAAATCCATGAAATGGAACTGCAAAAAGAGAAAATAAAATTACTTCAGGCCCCGGTTCTAAAACAGTTGGGTCTCTCCTAAACATCACCATTGGTAATGCATAAAATAATCCAAGAATAAGAGCTCCAGCCATTATATTAGCTCAAAGACGTAAAGATATGGAAATTCATGGCATGATAATGTCTGTGATTCCAAAAGGATTGAAGAAATAAGGAATCATCACTTTATTGCCTGATTTTGTTTTTATATAAAACTTGAAAAGAAACTTGTAAAAAAAACTGCTTTTTTGATATTTAATTCCTAATATTATAGTTCCT
The DNA here is from genome assembly GCF_000011225.1 of Malacoplasma penetrans HF-2. Taxonomy (NCBI): domain Bacteria; kingdom Bacillati; phylum Mycoplasmatota; order Mycoplasmoidales; family Mycoplasmoidaceae; genus Malacoplasma; species Malacoplasma penetrans. Next base: position 66,860 of record NC_004432.1, on the reverse strand, counting down.
AGTGTAGTAAATAATCCTAATGCAAATGTAACTGTTGTTAATGCTGTAGGATTTTCAAAACCAACAACACTAATTATGTTACATAAAAAGATATAACAAAAGACTGTAAATATGTATGGGGTAAACTTAATAAATTCTTTACCCATAATTTCATAAACTAATGTTTTAAAAGCGCCTAGTAAATTGAATATAAAAAAAGCAATTCCCTTTGGTGGTTTATTTGGATCAAGTTTTTTCATTGAAAAGTTATAGTAAACCAAAACAAGTGTCATGATTATTGTTATTACTATAATTGAAGTAATTTCTGATCTATATTCAAAAGGTTTTCAATCACTAAAAGCAGAGCTTGCTTGAAGAGTAGTAATAACACTATTAGTTCCATCACTAATCATTATTTCCGCCTCCTTTCTGTCTTATTCTAAATCTATGTATCTTAGCTTAATAAGCTTTAAAATCTCTGAAATGATTAGAATTATAATTAAGATTATAGCACTATACAACAAACCGAAATTATTAATAAAAATAATTTTTTGACTAATTAAAATAATTGAACAAACAAAAAGCAAAACTAAAGAAATCCATTTTATTTTTCAAGTAAAAATAAATTGGATTTTTTTTCTTCTAGGTAAACTTTCTTTCTTAATAAAAGTTAATAATAATTTTTTATCCAAAGATAATATTAAGACAATAGCTAATATGATAAAGCTAACATTAATTAAGTATGAATATAAAAATTGGATTTGATAAGTGAATCCAATTATAAAAGCAATCACCAAAGATAAAGTAAAAAATAAACTATAAAATAATATTGAAAATTTAGGGGTTGAAAAGATTTTTAAATTCATAACAAAAATTTATACTAATTATTATATTAATTTTAAATATCTTAAATTTAAGAAAAATAAAAATAAGTAAATTAAAAACTTAATTTACTTATTTTTAAACTAATTCAAAAGTTGTTCATTTAGATTTTTAAGACCATATGAAATTACTAGGTTGTTGCTTTTTATTATGCTTTTATATAACTTTTCTTTTTTTATATCTTCATCACATTTAGTATTAACAGCAATTATATTAGCATTTAATTCTAAAAGAGATTCAATGATATCTTTGTTGGTGTAGTCAATCATAAATACTGATTTATTGATTTTTTCTTTTCATTCATCATTATTAAAGTCTTTTTTAACTCAATCTAAATTGGCATCACCATAAAAATTATTTAGCATAACAAATTTATTTTTAAACCTAGATAATAATTTCTTATTACCTTTTAAGAAAATTACAAAAGGAGGTTTAATTACATATTTAAATTCCTCTGGGTAATTTTCATCTATCAATGCAATCCAATTATCTGGATTCTCACTTTTTACTTTATTGATTTCATCAATTTTAGTAACTTCACGTTCTGCGAAAGCTTGATAAATTCTTTCTCAGCAACCGCTGTATTTAACAGCAAAATATAATAATATGTCTCTCATATTTTTATCTCCATTTTTTATGTTATTACACTATATTAATGTTAAAAAAATGGGGCAATGTCATAAAAAATCAGTAAAATTTTTTATATTTTTTCTAAAAATAAGCTAATTTTAGGATTATCTATGGTTTTTTTGAAAACAAAATCATAAAAGACACTGATCTTTTGATTATTATCTTCATCTATTTTTAAGACCTTTAACAACTCAGATAGAACTTCACTTGGATTATTACTATTAATATTTGTATTAAGTGTTTCATTAAAAGAATTTAAATTATTATTTTCAATAAATTTGCTTATTAAAAATAAAACTAAATCCTTTTTATCTACAACTTCTCTTTTTACACAGTTAATTAAAGCCAAACTTAAACCCATTTGATAATCTGTTACATTCTTTAAAAAAACACCTGGTGTATCAATTAAAAATAAACTATCAGAAATTTTAATATTTTCTGTTTTCCTTGTGACTCCTGGTCTATTTTCTACATTTAAAGATTTTTTATTTGATAAATAATTTATTAAAGAAGATTTCCCAATATTTGGTAAACCCACAACAATACCTATAAAAGTTGGATTTCTTAACCCTTTTTTAATTAATCTATCTTTTTTTTCTTTTAAACAAGAATCAATGTAATTAATTATTTTTTTTCTATCAGCAGGATTTTTAATAGAAGCATAAAAAAAACCATTTTGATAATGATCTTTTTTAACTAAATCACTCTTTAAAGCAATTTTAATAATAGGTTTATTTTCAAACACACTTAATAATTCAAGATTTGATGAACCATAAGGAAGTCTAGCATCAACTACTTCAATCACAAAGTCAATATTCTTTTTTTTACTTTCAAGAATATCAACTGTTCTTTTCATGTGTCCAATAAACCAATTAATCTTTTTTTCGTTTTCCATATTCTAGTAATTAAATTGGTTTTTTAGAAACATTTAAAAAACTATAAAAAATAGGGTTTGGACTTAAAATTTTAGATGTAAATTCTGGGTGAAATTGAACAGCTATAAAGAATTTATGATTTTCTAGCTCAATAATTTCAACTAAATTATTTTCTTTATTGATTCCCGAAAAAACAAATCCATGTTTTTCAAAAATATCCATATATTTAGGATTGAATTCATATCTGTGACGGTGTCTTTCAACAATTGATTTTCTTTTGTATATTTCCAATATTTTAGAACCATCTTTTAATTCACAGTTATAGTTACCCAATCTTAAAGTACCACCTAAGTTAGTTTCTCTATTTTTCCCTTCAAGGATAGTAATAATAGGGTTTGCTGTATTTTCATTGAACTCAGTGCTATCAGCATCATGCATTTTTAAAACATTTCTAGCAAACTCAATAGAAGCTAATTGCATTCCTAAACAAATTCCAAAGAATGGAATATTGTTTTCTCTAGCATATTGAATAGCTAAAATTTTACCTTCTATATCTCTTTTACCAAATCCACCTGGTACTAAAATTGCATCAAACTCACTTAATTCAGAGATATTATTTTCATTTAATGAAGAAGAGTTAATAAATTCAATAGAAAGATCTGTTTTTAAATAGAATGAAGAAATTTCTAAACTTGAAATAATTGATAAATAAGCATCTGGAGAATCAGAGTATTTTCCAACAACTGCAATTCTTGCTTTGTATTTTTTAGGTTCTTTAATTAAAGAAGTGAAAGTATCTCAGTGTTTGTATCCAATTCTGTTTGGAACTTCCATTTTAAAGAAATTAAAAATAGAATTTTGAACTTTTTGGTTTTCTAAAGACTCAGGCAATAAATAAATATGTTTTAAATTGATTAATGAATAAATGTTTTCATTCTCAATACCTGTTGTTAAACTTATTTTCTCTTTTAATTTATTTGATACTGCATCTTTAGATCTTACTAATAATAAATTTGGGAAAATTCCAGCTGACATTAAATCTTTTACTGAATGTTGTAATGGTTTAGTTTTCAAATCACTTCCTGTTAATAATTCAATTAAAGGAACAGTATGAATAAACATTACTTGAGAACGATATTTTGCTTGCAATTGTCTAGTTGCTTCTAAAAATGGAATAGATTCAATATCTCCAACAGTTCCACCAACTTCAACTATTAAAAAATCTGGTTGGTATTTATTAGATAATAAAATTATTTTTTGACTAATAGCTTCAGTAATATGAGGCACAACTTGAATAGTTGCACCCAAGAATTTACCATCTCTTTCTTTAGCTATAGTTTCATAATAAACTCTTCCAGCAGTTACATTGGATTCTTTGGGTAAGTTAATATTTAAAAATCTTTCATAATTACCAATATCTAAATCTGTTTCTCTACCATCAAATGTTACAAAAACTTCACCATGTTGACCTGGTGCCATAGTTCCTGCATCCACATTTAGATAAGGATCAAACTTCATAATTAATACTTCTTGACCAAAACATTTAAGCATTGCACCTAAACTTGAACAAGCAACACCTTTACCAAGGCTTGAAAATACACCACCTGTAACAATTAAAATTTTTGTTTTATCATTCAATTTCACACTCATATTTAATAAACTCCCCAAATAATAACAAAATTAATATATATTATAAGAAAAAAACCTTTAAATTCTTAAAGGTCTTTTTTGTTTGTTAATAAATTTAATAAGATAATTTTTACTCTTCAGAAAGAATCTTAACAAAAGTATCATGAGGAACAGAAACATTCCCAATTGCTTTTAATCTTTTTTTACCTTCTTTTTGTTGTTCTAATAATTTTTTCTTTCTAGTAATGTCACCACCATAACATTTAGCTAGTACATTTTTTCTCATTGCAGATACAGTTTCTCTAGCAATAATTTTCCCACCAATTACAGCTTGGATAGGTATTTCAAATTGATGTTTAGGTATGTGCTCTTTTAGTTTTAAACAAATCTTTCTAGAACGGTCACTTGCAAATTCACGGTGCATAATAGTAGATAATGCATCTACTTTATTGCCATTTAATAAAATATCTACTTTTACTAAATCTTGTTTACGATAGTCTAAAATCTCATAGTCTAAAGTAGCATATCCTTTAGAACAAGATTTTAATTTATCAAAGAAGCTGTACATAATTTCAGCTAATGGAATTAAATAGGTTACTTTTTTTCTAGTGCTATCTACATTAACTAAATCTAAATATTCACCTCTATAGTTTTGACAAAGTTCCATAACATTTCCTAAAAAATCATCTGGAACAATGATTTCAGCTTTAGCAAATGGTTCTTGGATTTCTTTATAAAGAGTTTTGTCTGGTAGTTTAGCAGCAGAATCTATTTCTAAAATAGTCCCATCATTTAAAAGAACTTTATAGATTACAGATGGAGCTGTTGCAATTAAAGCAATATTAAATTCACGATCTAATCTTTCTCTAATTACATCCATGTGAAGTAATCCTAAAAATCCACATCTAATCCCAAAACCTAAAGCTTGTGATGTTTCATATTCATAAGTTAAAGAAGAATCAGATAAGTATATTTTTTCTAATGCTTCTTTAAATAATTCATATTGAGTACTATCTATTGGATATAAACCACAATATACCATTGGTAATATCTTTTTATATCCTGGCAATGATGTAGTTGCTGGATTTGCATCATCTGTAATAGTATCCCCAACACTAATAGATTTAATATTTTTAATTGATGCTGCGATTCACCCAACTTCTCCAGCAACCAATACTTCTTTATTAACAATCTTTGGTGTATTTACCCCAAGAGCTGAAACAATAAAAGTTTCATTGTTAGACATAAATCTAATTTTAGTTCCAACTTTTACTTGTCCATTTTTAATTCTCACTAAACAAACTGCACCTTTATAAGCATCATAATATGAATCAAATACTAATGCTTGTAATGGTTTATTATCATCAGAATCTAGTGGTGGAGGAATTTGTTCAATAATTGCTTCCATAATTTGGTTAATGTTTAAACCAGTTTTAGCAGATACTAATGGTGCATTCGAACAATCTAAGCCAATTGTATCTTCTACTTGCTTTTTCACTCTATCAATGTCAGCAGATGGTAAATCAATTTTATTAATAACAGGTACTATTTCTAAATTATTTTCTAAAGCTAAATAAACATTAGAAAGGGTTTGAGCTTCTACACCTTGAGAAGCATCAACTACTAATAATGCACCTTCACATGCAGCCAAACTTCTAGATACCTCATAAGTAAAGTCAACATGTCCAGGAGTATCAATTAAATGAAAATAATAATCTTGGTTGTCTTTAGGATTGTGATAAATCAATTGAACAGCATTCAATTTGATAGTAATTCCTCTTTCTCTTTCAATATCCATTGAATCTAGAATTTGGTTTTTCATTTCTCTTGTAGTCAAAGTATTTGTGAATTCAATAATTCTGTCTGACAAGGTAGATTTACCATGGTCAATATGAGCTACAATACTAAAGTTTCTTATGTACTTTTTATCCATAGTTTATCCTTATTTTAATGTGACTCCAATTTTGATTTCAGAATTACCATTCAAAATATTTTTTACTTCTTGTCTATTCTTACCTTCAATTTGAACTTCTTTAACTAAGATATCAAAATCTTTTGTAGAAATTAAAATTCCTTCTTTTGAAATATTATTAATTGTTCCTGGTGCATTATTTGATTTACTGTTTGTTGAAACAGCTTTAAATAATTTCATTTTTTTATCATTAATAAAACAATATGCACCTGGAGTTTCAGATAATCCCCTAATTAAGTTAACAATCTCAACTGCATTTTTTTCAAAATTAATTTTTTCATCATCTTTTGAAATGTTATAAGCAAAACTAACTTTAGATTCATCTTGTTTTATTGGTGGATATTCCAAATTAAAAACTTTTTCTAAATCATTTAATACAATGTCATAAACTAAATTATTCATTTTTTTAAACAGTGTAGAAGTTGTATCACTTTCTTCAATGTTTACTTTTCTAGAACAATAAACATCACCAGCATCCATTTGTTTAATTGTTCTCATTAAACAAACACCAGTTTCTTTTTCTCCATTTATGACTGCTCAGTGGATTGGAGCACCACCACGATATTTTGGCAATAATGAAGCATGAATATTAATACAACCAAATTCTGGGATAGATAATATAGAATCTGGAATAAATTGGCCAAAAGCACAAGTTACAAAAGCAAAAGGATTTAATTCCTTTAATTCATTTTCAATTTCTTTAATTTTATTTGGTTGAAAAAACTTAATATTTTTTTCAATTGCTAATTTTTTAACAGAAGAAAAAATAATTTCTTTTTTTCTACCAATTGGTTTATCTGGTTGACAAACAACAGCTACAACATCAAAAGATTTTTCTAATAATGCATTTAATGCATAAGTAGCAATTTCAGGAGTACCCATAAAAACTATTTTTTTGTTTTTACAACTATTTCTTTTTTCTCCCATTTTACTTTTTCTCTCTTTTCTTTTTCTTGTTGTTTAAGAAGTTTTTTATCTTCTTTTTCTTTTAATTTTTGATTATAAATTTCTAATTTTTCTGGATCTTTTTCTAAGTTTTTAATTTTTTTATCTTTAACTGTTTTTATAATGTTTAATTTTTTGAATTTTTGTTGTTTAGCATATTCTTTTTTAATTTTATTTTCTTCTGCTGTTTTAATAGGAAGAATTCATTTGCTTTCAGTTTCATAATCTCTTTCTCCAAGGATTACAATTTTCTTTTCAGTTTGATTCTTCTTACCATTAGGAACTCTTACATTTTTAACTTCACACTCAATAGCTCTAGGCTTATCTTCAGTATTGTTTTTTGAAGTTCTAGTAACAAAAAGAACTACATATAATTCTTTTGGTTTTTCTTTTTGATAAGTCTTTCCTTCTTTTTTTAGCTCTTTCTTTTTCTCTTGTTCAAGCTTTTTATTTTCTTTAATTTCTAGTTTTTGCTTCTTTTGTAAATCCTTTGGTAATGTACGGTCTACTACATTTGGATCTGGTCTTTTAGCAACATATGATTCAACTATCTCTTTTCCTTTTTCATTGTTAGACTTAAGAAAATCTTTAATAGTTTTTCAAACTTCATCACCTTCTCTTCTTTTTTGGATTGCTCCACCATTATTTGAAGGTCCATTTTTTCTTTTTTTTCATCATCATCAAATTCCAATAGGAATGACAATGATTAGAAGTAACATAAAAAAATTATTATTCATAAAAATCCAACTTTTAATTAAACACTTAGTACAATATAATATTATAATATAGTGTTATATGTAGAGGTAAAATAATGGCAAATATTAAATCTAACCTTAAAAGAAATAAGCAAAACAGAGCAAGACATACAGTAGTTCACTCTCAAACTTCTGCTGTAAAAACTCAAATTAAAAAAACACAAGCTTCTAAATCACAAAAGGACTTGAGTCTTGCTTACAAAAAAATTGATTCTGCTTTAGCTAAAGGGATTATTAAACAAAATAAAGCTGATAGATTAAAATCAAGATTAGCTTTAAATGTAGCAAGATAATTCAAGGTTTATTTATAAAACAAAAAATCTATAGATTAATTTCTATAGATTTTTTTATCCTATTTTTCACTTTAAGAATTTTGACATCTTAAGTTGGTTGATATAAATATTTGCTATTGGAATTAAAACAATTAAGACATAAATTTGAATTGGTGCTTTAATTGATTCTTTAATAGCTCTTGGAATTAAATAAAAGATTACACCATATTTAACAAAGTAAGGGGAGTCTATTCCATTGTGAATAAATTTATAATATTCATTAGCTGAGATTGGTCCCAATACAAATGAGAAGATAATTGAAATAGAGCAAACTAAAGATATGATCAAAGCACACATAATAAAATTCTTACTAAATTTTTTGAAAAAGACTAAAGCTAATGTTTCCATACATACTGCAAAGAATATGATGGATGATAATATGACTCATTTGGAATTACTATATAAGAATTTCTCCAATGAACTTTTACCTTCAAATCTAATGTCTGTAGAAACTTTAAAAATCAAAATATAAATACAAATAGAAGAGAAGATAAGTAAGATTGTTTGAAAGAAAATAAAGGATCAAATTTTGTTTGGGTTATTTTTATTAGTTAATAACCTATATGCATACCCAAATAAACTAGCTATTAAACCTAACATTGGTTCTTGAATTGCATACAATCAAAACCATGTAGATTTGGACATTAATAATGCCAAACTATCTGTAACTATCCCAGAAACTAAACCAAAAATAGGACCATAGATTCATCCAATAATAATTAGTGGTGTTCAAGCCAGTGAAATAGATAAACTAAAAGCTGGAATAAAAATTGAGAACTTTTGCAACACTAATCTAAGTGCTATTAAAACTGCTAGGATTGCAATTGAATTAACACTAGAGAAAATTTTTAATGGATACAAAGGAAAAAGAAATGAAAGTAATCTGTTTTTGCTTTGTTCTTTTTTGATTGTAAATATTTGTTTCATTTGGCATCTTCATTTTTCATCAATCAATTATAAAACAAAAAAAATAAAAAATGCTCACATTAATTTTTAAATTAAAGTAAGCATTAATTTTTTTAATTTATTGGGTTAGCAGCACTTTTAAACTGATCACCTTTTTTTAGTTGTTCAATAATTTCTTGAGTTTTTAATCTAATTCTTTCTTCATCAATTTTAGGCATATATACTCATGCAAAAATGTAAGAAATGATTAAGAAAGCAAACATAACTAAACCAGACAATAATGTTCAAACAAATATTTGGAAAGTAACTACTGCACCACTAGAATTTTGTACAGCTCTACTTGGTATACTTTGAGAAGAATAAGCTCCACCTGTGAAGTTTTTAACATCATCAATATAAGGTATTCAATTAGCTAAATAAAATATGAATATTCCAGAAACTGATATCATCACAAAAGTTAATAGCATTGCTGTTCTTTTATCAAAACCATAAAGAATGTTTTCATTCTTTTTGTTAACAAGATGTTTATATCCATAGAATCCAAAACATCCTATTAAAAATATATGGAGGATGTAGGTAAAGAAAGTGTTTCCTGGAGCTAATACAATTGGAGTTGAAGCAGATGGATCTCCATATCATAAAGCAGATAAATTACCTGATTGAAGTGAAGTGGTAATAATTTGCATCACCATTACTATTATTCAAATAGCTGAAACAAAAAGAGATAAACAACCAATAATATTTTTTAAATAAAGCATTATTTTAGGTTTTGTTTTATAAAGATAAAACTTGCCTGAGTTAATTTGGTTTTTAAGCTCTGTACTAGCAATGATTAATAATTGTTCTTGCAAATTTTGTTCATAGTTTGGCCACCCTCTAAACATAGGTCCTTGACCACCGAACATATTGCCAAACATCCCTGGCCCACCATTAGGTTGAGAAGTGTTTGAGTGTGGATTTTGATTAGTGTTACTATCAAAGTTATCATTTTCAATCTTCTCTGCTCTAACAGTTTCATTTTCAGATTTATTTTTTAAAAAATAATCCAAATCTTTATTAAAAGTATTTTTTAAGAAAACATTTAAATACTTAATAATATCTTTTATATTTTCTGTTTTTTTAATTTCAGAGAATTCATTAAATTCAGGAGAACTACTAGTTATTTCTTTGAACTTTTTAATATAAATATCTGATTTGTCTAAATCTTTAATTTCTATTAAATCTAACTTTGTTTTTTTCTTTTTTGAATCACTAATTTCTTTCTCAATTAATTTCGTGTCTGTAAGCTTTTTTTCTAAAAATCTTAGAACTGAAATTTGATCAACAAAATTTGTTCTTAAAAGTTCATTACTAGTAAGAAGACCAACAAACTCTTGGTTGTCTAATAATGTAATTACAGTTTTTGTTTGCTCCAAATACAGTTTTTTAATTTTACTATAGTCCATATTCTCCTCCATTTAAGAGAATTATTTTTAAGTAAGTTGGTAATGATTTCTTACCACTTAAATAAAATATGTTTAATTTTAACAAATTATTTAACAAGTTATCAATTTGAAAAACATCTATGTTTAAGATAAGTTTTTCTCACTTATCTATTTGAAATTGTTGGACATTGAAATCCATACATATTTTTCTATAGCTTCTATTTTCCAAATAATTCAACCTATATAATTTTAAAGAAAATAATTGAGAAACCATAATATTAAATATTTCTGTGAAATCTATTTTAGAATTTTCTAAAGCAATTATTTGTTTAACAATCTTTTCATATCTTCTATTAAAGAAGTTATCTATTAATTCAAATGTATTTTTACTGATATCATTTGAAATAATTTTTGTAATAGTATCCATATTTAAAGTTTCAGTAACTAAGCTTAATTTCTCTATTTCGTTTTTAATTAATAAACTATCTGGTTGCAAACAGTCTATTAAATATTCAAACTCATTTTGCTTCAAAGAAAGGTTGTTTTGTTTTAATAACTTTAAAGTATAGTTTTTCATAGTTAATTTATTAAGTTTTTTAATGTTCATAACTTTGAAAAACTTTGAATAAACTTTTGAAGGTTCTTTAATGTTGGATAAAAAAATAATTTCTTTTTTAGAATCTGTTAAAAATTGTAGCATTTCTAAAATCTTTTTATTCTCTTCAGTTTTTGAATTACTTAAAATTTTTTTAAAATCATAAATTAAAAATTTTTCAGAATCTACATGATTGTTTTCTAAATCAAAATCATCAAACAAATTTCTCTGTGTGAATCTTAAAAAAATATCATCAAAGTTAGAATCAAAAATTATTTTAGTGAATTTATTATTTGTTAATTCACTAACTTTTTCTTCTAATAAACCAATATCTTCACCATGAATCAAAATCATACTATTATTATTTTATTTCTTTTTCTTAAAGTATTTAAACTTTATAGAAATAATGATAGCTGGTATTAGCAAAATCAAAAATCATAAATAATTTAAATTAGATTTCTTTTTTTGGGGAACAACAATTTCTTCTTCAGGTTTATTAGTTTCTTCTGATTCTTCATTATCTTCAACCACTATTTTTTCTTTTGTTTTTATCTCAATAAAAGATGAATCTAAATATAAATTCTTATTGTTAAAAATATCAAAAGATAAAACAAACTTGTTTTCATCATCATTAAGATCAATTTTCAAGTTTTTAAAAATTAAATTTTTTGAGTGGTCTAATAAATAAGATCAATTTGATTGAACTTTAAAAACTTCTTCAATTTTTTCAATATCTAAATTTTGTTCTTCATCATAAAAATTATTATTAAAAAAATTAGTAATTTTTTCTATATCTCAAAAGTTATAATTTTCAAAATTTGTAAAGATTCCAAAAACAGAAAAATCATAATTAATTTTATTTATTGTTGTTGATAAATAAGATTTAAAAGATATAGTTTCTTTTTCTAAATCTTCATTAACTAACTCTATTTTATTAAGCTTTAAATCATATGGTAATAAATTGAATTTGGCATTTATTAAATCTAAGTTAAAGTTTTTAAAAAGAATATGTTCATATTTGTCATCTACATAAAAATTTACAGAACTATCAGTATCTAATTTAATTTCAAAAGATTGATCTTTAAACAGTTGTTCCATTAAAGTAAATAGAAGTAAATTTTGATATTTATATTTATTAAAATCAATATCTATTCTTATTTTGTTATTTTGATAATCTTTTGATAATGAAATATTATTAATCATATTTTTGTAACTTTGGTTAATAACTAATTCATTCCACAAATCATTGGTAGAAAGACTTATCAAATTATGTCTAGATTTAATAACATCTCAATTAAACTCATAATTACTCTTAGTAAAAACAACTGAATAATTGCCTTCATAATAAAGATTGAACTTTTGAATATCCTTAATTTCATAAGTTATTTTTTTAATATTTATTTTATAGAATCCATCACTTTTTTCCATTGTGTAACTTAAAGAGGATGGAATTAAACTATTGTTTAATTTAAATAAAATTTTAAGTTTTTCATAAGTTAAATCCATTGGATCAATATTTGTATAAGAAAAATTTGAGATGTTATTAGCTATGTTTCTAAAAATAATATTTCCAAACCCTATAGTTATAAATTCATTTTCATACCTAGTTTGATAATAAATATCTATTAATTTATGATTTGCTTTTATGTTATCTAAATAAAATCTTGGACCACTTGTTCAAGTATATGGAATAGTAAAACTAATAGTGTATTGATCGTTACCAATATTATTTCACTTTAAGTATTTCATTATAGGAACAGAACTAACTTTTATACCAGCTGAACCTAGCATTGAATTTTCATATTTAAAAAAATAAAAGAAACTTAAAAGTGGTTCACTAGAAGTATTTTCTAATTTACTATAAACAAGACCTTTATTTGAACTAATTTTTTCATATTCTTGTTTTATAACACTGCTTACAGTATTTAATGCATCATCAAAGAAAAAATCATAGTTTTGAAACATATACAAAGCTATGATTTTAGCAATTTTATTTTTATTACTTTCATTTATATAGAGGACGTTGTTGGATGAACTATTATAACTAAAATTAAAATTCAACATTTTATTAATTTCATTATTTGGAGTTGCAATGTATAAAGAATTTTCAGATGTCCTTAAAGAAGATGTTGCAGTTTGAAAAGATGGTATATTTGAGGTTGAAGATGTCTGGAAATTATTAATTTGTAAATTATTATTTTCAGCATGAAAGGAATATGCTGTAGCAAAAGGTATACAAGGGAAGAAAGAAATAAAACCTAGTACACTCTTTCTAATTTGTTTAATTTTCATTTCATTGAACTCCTTTTTCGAAATATATATAAATTGAATAATTCTAAAGAAGAATAATAAATGGAAAAAATCCATTCATTTTTAAATATAGAAATAGGAATAACTACATTTATATGTTCTAAAACTTTTGACACTTCAAAGATAAGGTTATAAGCAACAATAAAAACCGGATCAAGCCAATTTACTCAAGAAAAAATAAATAAGAAAATGTAAACCAAAATAAAAATCGGGGAATATAAAAGGCTAAGAAAGACACCCCAAAGCGATATTGAATTATTTATTATTCCCAAAGAAGGGATAATATAAATTGTTGCAAAAATTGAAGTAAAAAAAGCTTCATACAATTTACCACTATTATGAGTTTTATAGAAGAGTTTCACTCCTCTAGATCCTAAAAAACTCATAAGAAAACCAAAAGATATTAAAACTTTTGGTGCCACTAATCCAAGAAAAATAAAAGAAAGATTAGCTTTACAATTTCTTGTGCTTTTAAAAATACCAAAAACATTAGCACAAAAAACCCTAATACTAGATGGTGAAAAACCATTTAAATAACTGATAGTAAAAGAAAGGAGGGCTGAAATAATTCTCCCTAATGTAGGGAATTTATGAAAAATTTTATTTACTAAACCACAAAATATATTTATATGATAGGAACTTATGACTATTAAATGGACTATGGAAAGGTCAATTAATTTGTAATAAATTGGATAGTTGTAATCATTTTTAATATTTAACAAAACTAAACTTATAAATGATCCCAAAGTTTGACCATGTATTTTTATAAAGTAGGAATTAATAATTTCTCTTAAATTTATACCCATTATTTTATTTAAATAATCATTTAAGAAATTAAATGAGCTTGGGGTTTCAAAGGACAAAACATAGAAAAGAAAAATAAACCCCAATCCAGAAATTAATAAAACCTTAAATTTATTAACATGGTTAACTAAACAACTTCCAAAGAAAAAAAGAAACAGAAAGGTAGAAGAAACAGTTTCTGAATTCATGTAAAAGCAGCATGCTAACATTCATAAAATTATTGTGTTTGTAATTTTCATAATTTGTACTCCTCATTATATGTATGTAAATTTTTAGGGTGAATGTCATAAAAAATTAAATATTTTTTTAATAAATAAATTTAGATTTCACCTGTTAAAAAAATAAGTTTAGAGAGGTAAAGATCTAATGAAATTAAAGATAATCTGATTCAATAAAACATTGTCTCTATTTATCCTCTCATTATATGTATGTAAATTTTTAGGGTGAATGTCATAAAAAAAGTAAGGTTTTTTTAAAATAATTAATTTTGAATTTTTTTCGTTTACAAAGTTTGTTTAAGAGAGTAATAAAGCTAATGTTATTAAAGGAAATTTTGATTTAATCAAAATCATTGGTTCTATTTACCCTCTCATTATATGTATGTAAATTTTTAGGGTGAATGTCATAAAAAACAACAACTTTTTTGAAATTAATTTTAAATTTAACTAAGCTTGTGGTTTAGTTCATCAATGTTGTGAATAAAAGTTTTGAATAAATCCAATCCAATAAATCATCAGCTCTATTTCCCCCTCATTATATGTATGTAAATTTTTAGGGTGAATGTCATAAAAAACTATCACTTTTTTTAAAAAGTAATAGTTGGGTTTCAAATGTATTTTTCTTTACAAAGAGAATGATCAACCATTTTGGCAGAATTGGTTTTTGCTATTTTTTTCTAAATGTATTTTTTATTTAGAGCATAAATAGAAAAATAAATACAAATCTTTAAAACTTCATCTAAAAGTATTTAAAAAGAGAATAAAAAAATCCTATATTTTTCAATATAGGATTTTCTCTAATTATTTATGGCTACTTAATAGTTTCTCAAGTTCTTTAAGTTTCATCTCATGTTTTTCTTTTTTAGACTTTTCTAACTCAATCTTTTCTTTAGGTGCTTTTTCTATAAAAGATTTATTAGAAAGCATACCATTACATCTACTAATTTCACTTTTAACAAATTCAATTTCTTTTTTTATTTTTTCAATATTATTAGCTTCATTATTAGAACCTAATAAATCTTCTTTATTCAAAATAAAAATTAGATAATTGTTTTCTACATAATCTGGTTTTAAAGATTTAATATCTTGTTTAACTATATTAATCTTAGCTGTATTTAAAATGTTAATAACTTCATCTGAGATTTTAAATAATTTAGGATTTAAAACTTCTAGGTGAATATCTATAACTTTATTGTTTGGAATTTTATTTTCAAAATTGAAAATTCTAATTTTATTAATAATTTGTAAAACATCTTCAATTGATGATTCTTTTAAATTTGAAATTTTCTTAAAATCTAATCTTTCTAACAAGATTGAATCTTTTGTTTTAAATTTAAAATTATCATATAAATTTGATGTCACAAACGGACACATAGGGTGAAATAAAATTAAGATTTTTTTAATTAAGTAATTTAATACTCATAATTTTGATTCTTGGTTAGATGTTCTGTTCTTAGACAATTCAATATAAGTATTACAAAAATCATCCCAAGTAAAATCCAATATCTTTTTAATTGATACTAAGAAATTATATTTATTAAATTGTTGTAAAAATTCAGAATATGCTTTATTAAATTTATTAAGAATTCATTTATCAAAGTCTTCTAAATTCTTAGGAGTTTTATCTTCATCAAAGTTGAAATCAGAACTATTCATTTCCACATATCTAAATGAGTTTCAAAGTTTATTAATAAAACCTCAGCAAGATTTCACCTTTTCTTCTACATAACATAAATCTTCACCTGGAGAAGATGATGATAATAAAAATAATCTTAAAGCATCAGCTCCATATTTTTCTATTACATCATTTGGATCTACACCATTACCTAAAGATTTAGACATCTTATTATTGTGTTCATCTCTAATTAAACCTGTTATGTAACAGTGTTTAAAAGGCACTTCTTTTTTCAAATATAGACTGAAAAACATCATTCTAAAAACTCAGAAAAAGATGATATCAAAACCTGTAACTAAAACATTTGTAGGGAATAATGCATCTTTAGACTTTAAAGCATCAGTGGTTGTAATTGGTCATAAACCTGAAGAGAATCAAGTATCTAATACATCATTATCTCTAACATATAGTTCTTCATTTTTAGGAGGTTTAGTACCAACATAAATTTCTTTACTATCTTTTTTATATCAAACAGGAATTTGATGCCCTCATCATAGCTGTCTAGAAATACATCAGTCATTTAAATTAGTCATTCAGTTAATTAAGTTCTTTTCAAACTTGATTGGGAAAAATTGAATTTTCTTAGAACTTTTTTGTAGCTCAATTACTTTTTTAGAATATTCAGAAACTTTAACAAATCACTGTTCTGACATCATAGGCTCAACAACTGCATTAGTACGTTCAGAAAAACCAACATTGCTAATTGTTTTTTCTACTTTTTCTAATAAATTATTTTTTTCTAAGTATTCAACACACTTAACTCTAGCATCTGCTATTTTTAAATTTTCAAAACCAACTGCATAATTATTTGTTGTTCCATCTTCATTAAAACAAGATATAATATTTAATTTATATTTTTTACCTAATTCATAGTCATTGAAGTCATGTGCTGGTGTACACTTCATTACTCCAGTACCAAATTGAATGTCTACATATTCATCTGCAATTATTTTTATTTCTTTGTTAGTTAAAGGATTAATTGCAAATTTATTAATATAGTTTTTATATCTTTTATCCTTTGGGTTAACAACCAAACATTCATCTACAAAAATAGTTTCAGGTCTAGTAGTTGCAACTAATAAATAATCCTTTGAATTACTTAAATAGTATCTAATGTAGTACAAGTTTGTTTCTACTTCTTTTTTGATTACTTCAATATTTGAAATCGCTGATTGTAATTTAATATCTCAGTTAACTAATGTTTTACTTCTATAGATTAATCCATCATTGTACATTTTTACAAAAACTTGATTAACCATTTCATTAGATTTTTTTTCTAAAGTAAAATGCTCATTCTCATAATCTAAAAAGAATCCCATATTCTTTCATTGGTTTCTAATGTTATTTCCCACATTTTGAGATCACTCAAATAAGTCAGCAACTTTTTCATCTCTTGATTTATCTTTATTACTAATTTTATTTTCTCTTAAATATTTTTCATATTTAGTTTGAGTAGCAATCCCAGCATGGTCCATCCCACAAATTCAGTAAGCTGACAATCCTTTTAAATTATTAAATCTAATTAAGCAATCTTGAATAGTTCCATTTAATGCATGTCCTAAATGTAAGTTACCTGTAACATTAGGAGGTGGCAAAAGAATTGAATAAGAATTTTTATTAGCTTTTAAATTCTTTTTATTCAATTCTTTTTGAGTTGTTCAAAGTGAAAATTGTTGCTCACAAATCTTATGATCATATTTCTTACTTAAATCATTATTGTTTTTGATATTACTCATTGTAACCATCCTTACTTTTTACAAAATAACAGAACCTATTAATTTTTTTAAATTAGGAATGTTAGTTTTATTTTTAGCACTAACACAAACTATATTTTCTTTATCTTTTTTTAGTTTTGCAGCAATTTTAGCAAAGTTATTATCAAAATAACTTTTAGCTTCTTTATCAGCCTTATTCAAAACAATATAATGTTGGTTAAATCTATTTGATAATAATTCAGACATTTGAAGATCTAAATCAGTGATTACTGATATATCAATAATTTGAAAAACAGCTACTAAGTTTTTTCTTAAATAAATATATTCAGAAATAATTTTAGATAATTCAAAATGTTTAGATTTACTTACTTTAGCATAACCATATCCTGGTAAATCAATTAATCTAAATTTATCAAAATCATAAAAATTAGCTAACTGAGTTCTTCCTGGGGTATTTGAAGTTTTAGCAATTTTTGCATTTGCTAAAGCATTTATTAATGATGACTTACCAACATTAGATCTACCAATAAAACAGATCTCTTTTTTATCATCAGTTATTCAATCATTACTAGAAAAACAAGATTTAATAAAACTTGGCATTATTTGTTATTTTTCTTAAATGTTGCCATGATTTGTTTAATTTGTTTTTCTGTTGGTTTTCTACCCATTTGTTGATACATTGCTCTAATTTGACTTTCTGTAATTGGTGGGTTTTCTTTTAATTGTTTTTTAAAATATTTACCAGCAAAGTAGTAACCAATTACTGCCCCTATTATTAAACTAATTGGAATTCCTAATCCCAAACACAATCCTATTGCTAATGCCATATATTACTCCTATTCATCTCCATTATCTTCTCTATTAGTATCAAAGAAGTTAATTTCTTCTTCATATGTTAATTCTTCTATTTTTTGTTCAGGTAGAACAATTTCAGGTAAGTCTTTTATTGAATCTAATCCAAAAATATCATAAAACTTTGGGGTAACTTGATATAGATATGGTTTCCCAACAGCTTCTGATCTTCCTGCTTCTTCAACTAATCCTATTTCAATTAATTTTTCCAACATTGGTGTAGGATCAGTTTTTCTTAATTCATGAATTTGTGATCTTGTACAAGGATGGTTGTATGCAATTATAGCAAGTGTTTCAATCATCCCTTGGTTTAAAGGGTTTTTTTGCTTTATCCCAAAACCAGATGCAACAATTTTAGAAATATCTGGTTTAGTGAATAATTTATAATTTTCACCCACTTTTCTAACTACAAGACCTCTTTGAGGATCCTTTTCATATTCAAAAATCATTTCTTCCATAACTGCTTCAAAGTCTTGGACAGATAATCTAGAAATAGATTTTAGCTTATCTTTGTGAACTCCCTCATTACCAGCAATGAATAAAGCTGCTTCAATAACACTTTTAACATTAATACTCATTGCTTTCTACCTCTTTATCTATTTTAACAATAAATATATTTTCATCACTACTGTTTTGTTCTAATTGAATATGTCCATTTCTTACCAAAACTAAAATAGCAACAAAGGCAACCACAAAATACCTTTTAGTAAATTTTTCATCTGGAATATTTTTGAAATAATCCATAAAAGATATTTTGTATAAATGTGGGAATGGTTCTAAAAATTCTCTAATTTCCTTTTCTACATCATCTATTGAAATTTCACTAACATCAATTAATTTAACATTGTCTTTTGGTGATTTAGTTTTTTTAGTTGTAACCAATTTTAAATAGACCTTTTGCATTGCTTTTAAAATTACATCAAGATCCATTGCGGGAACATAAGAGTTGTCTTGAAATTCTTTTAATAAAGATTCTTTATCTTCTCCTGATTGAGTTGGTTTTTCAAACATTCTAGATCTTCTTTCAAGCTTTTCCATTAATTTTGGAACTATTTCTTGATATTGTTTGTAAACCAACAATCTTTGAATATATTTATCTCTTTCAATGTCTTTACTAATTTTCTCCTCAGTATCCATAGAAGGCAAAATTCTTTTAGATTTTTGTTCTAAAAGATATGTAGCCATTAATAAATATTCTGTTAAATCATCAATCTTTAATTTAGTTAAATAGTTATTAATGTAATCTACATATAATTGAATAACTTCAACTAAATTAATATTTAAAATATCCATTTTTCTTTCTTTTATCAAAGAATAAAATAATTCAAATGGACCATTAAATTCTTTCCCTGTAATATCTTTTATAGATATGTGGAATTCAGTATTATTTAATGATTCAAGATTTTCAGGTTTAAATTCATTGTTATTGTTGTTATCATTCATAATTTAATACTTAATTTTATTCTTCTTTTTCTGATCAATTAGGATCTTCTTTTATTTTTAAATAAGCAGCTTCCATTTTTGCTTTCATTTTTTCAGATACTAATTCTTTGCTTGTTTGAATATAGTCTTTGTATTTAATTGGTTCTAAAAATTCTACTGTTACTTCTTTGTATTTAAAAATATTAGACTTGTGCTCTTTTTCTACACCAAGTGTTCCATAAATCACAACAGGAACTATTTGACAAAAAGTAGAATAAGCTGGAGTTAAAGCAGCAGATTTAAATTCACCAAATTCATCTTTTTTAATTCTTGTTCCTTCAATAAATACAGTAAGTGATTGTTCACCTTTTTGAAGTAACTCTTTTTCTTCTTGATTAACTCTTACAAAATCTCTTAAATTTTGTCTATCAATAAAGATAGTGTTAATTAATTTGGCTGCAAAACCAACTCTTTTTGTTTTTGAAATTTCAATTTTTGAAACAAAAGTTGGATCTAAGATTTCAGGTCTTTTTTCTTTAATCATCTTAAAAGCTTTTAGATAAACAAGAACATCAAAATTAGATTTATGGTTTGGAACAAACATAACAGATTTATTTGCAGGAATGTTTTTACTTCCCTTTATTTTAACTTTTGTGAAGGTACAAAAAACTGCTTTACTTGCTAAACTATAAACATAATTTTGTCTTTCTGTTAGACCTAATAATTCAGGATCTTCTTGTCATCTTTTGTATTTTTTCTTACTAGATCTTAAAGATAATCAAAGAAAAAATACACAAAACGGGAATCCTAATGAGTGTCCTAATTTAAATAAAAATTTTTTTGCTTTCATAAATAAAAAACCTAATAAAAGAAGTATCTAAAAAATTATAAAATATTTAACAAAAAAACATTTACCATTTTTTGTTAATCTAAAACAAATTAAAAAATACCACAAATATCTTTTATAGGATATTTGTGGTATTTCTGTTTTAGAAAATTTGTATTTTTTCTGCAACTACTTTTAATGATTGGTTATCATTTCTTAATCTACCCTTTAAGCCTAATAGTACCCCTGAGTTTATTAAACTTAAATCTTGTGAGAATAAAGCACTATTAACATTAACATCTATGGTGTCAAAAAAGTCATTCTCATTAGTACTATCAAAAAAGGGTTTTTCTACTTTCAAAGTAACAATAGAAGTTTGATCATCTCTTCTTACTTTGTCTACTGTGCCAATCATAGCAATTAAATTCATATTATCATTTCTCCTTGTTGAAATATTTAAATGTACTAAAACTAGTACAACTAAATAATATGAATTTATTAAGATTTTGTTCTTTCCAAAATCTTCACTAAATCTTCACTTTTTCTTTACTTTTTCTTTACAAATTCTTTCTAATTTAAATAAATTGCAGTAGCAAACACTTGATTGCCATCATAAGAGATTGAAACTTTAACATTTTTAAATGTTGTGCAAGTGTATGAGTTGTTATCATTTTTTATAAATTCAATATTTATAAAAAAGATTTTATGGAATTCATTTATTGCTTTAAATGTAGCTTCTTTTAATGCTCACCTAGAAGCTAAAAATCTAGGTTTTAAATTATTATCAATTTTTAAATATTGATTGTATTCATTATCTGTTAATAATCTTTTTATAAATTTATCTGACTTATTAACAAAATAATCAATTTTAGTTACATCTATACCTATATTAAAATTAGGTTTATTTATTGTTTTTTCCATTTTGTAGTTCACTAACAGCTACATGTAGTTTTCCAAGGTCATTCATGAGTTTTTGACTTTGGTAACCATCTTTTTTTAAACTTTCATTATCAGCTCTAAGGGACTGGATAATACTATCTTTTTGATTAATAATGTTTTTTAAATCTAATATTTCTTGGTTTTTTTGGTTAAGGTCTTGATACAAACTTCTTTGTTCTTTATCAATTCCAACCAATGCACTTCTTACACTGTCTAAAAATATATCCACTTCTAGTGGTTCATATCCAGCACTCATATTTTTTGAGAACTTACGTTCTAATATATCATTGTATAGTTTTTTAATATTTTCTTTCATATAAGTAACACCTCTAATTTAGATTACAAAAAATAATAAATTATTTTTTGAGTTTTTTTATAAAAAATAAAAAATATAGATGAAGCACCTATATTTAATATTTTAAAGAGTCATATCAGGAAGATATAGGAAATAATCTTCAGATGATAATCTTGATTGTGAAAAATCAGCTTTAGTATTAGATGTTGAAGTAATACCTAAAAAAGTAAACAATTGGCTTTGAGATGCTACAGTTGACCCCCCAGTACCTCCACCTGTTCCACCACTTGTTGTGTTACTTGTATATGCTACTGTATAAGATGTTATGTTCCCATCAGTTGCAGTTGGAGTGTAAGTTATTGTTAGTGACCCACCTAATGTAGCAGAAGTATAAGTTGTTCTAGTTGCTGTTGAGGTATCACCTGCACCAGGAATAACCATAGTTCTTTCCCATAAAGTAGAGTTTGTAGCAGTTGAAGTTACTCTAGTTGTATAAGTTGTTGTATTTGTACTAGTCCCACTGCCACCACCTGTGCTAGTAGCTTTAGAGTAACTAATGCTATAGTTTGCACCAGAGTAAATGTGAGTAGAAGAATCACTTCCTTGATTAAAAGTAAATGATTGGTTTAAACTAGTTGTTGATGATCAACTACTATAATTGTTTGCTACACCAAATGAAGAATCTGATGAAGTTCCAGTAATTGTAGAATTTACTAACTCAAAGTCTTGGTTGCTACCTGTTTTTAAAAGATATGAATTATTAGATGAGTCATATGCTAATGTAGCAAAAACATATTCTGCAGCTTGTGTAGTTCCTCCTCCAGTTCCACCTGTTCCACCAGTAGTAGGACTAGCAGCTCTAGAATAAAATGTATAAGTTGTAGTTGATCCAGATCTTGCAACATCAATTTTGTGAGCATAATTATAGATTAGTCAATCATTAAAAGACATTTTGCCATATTGAAATTGACCATTATCGCCTAAAAATACTGTAGCTCCACTTACTCTTGCTCCAGATACACTATCTAAAGGAGTTTTGTAAGATTGGTTGATAATAGCTCAAGCACTCACTCCAAAAACTGCTAATACACCAACTGAAGTTGCACCAACAATAATCATTTTCTTTTTATTACGATACATATAATCTCACCAAACAAAATATAATTAAGACATTCACTATTAATAATTATAAATAATTTAAAAATAAGTTTCAATTTGTAATATAATTAAATTTTGTTTTTTAAAAAAATATTTTAACAGTTAGTAAGAAAATGCTCCTTAGTAATAAAGGGGTATTTTATTTACTATTCAAATTATTTTAAAAATTTAAATCATCGTTAATGACAAAATAAAAACTATGCTTGTTTAGCATAGTTTAAATTTATTTAATAAGTAAAGTTAAATTACTTAATAACTTTAGTTACTGTACCAGCACCTACTGTTCTTCCACCTTCACGGATTGAGAATTTACTTCCTTCTTCAACAGCAATTGGAGAAATAAGTTCAACAGTAATCTTAGTGTTATCTCCTGGGTTAATCATTTCAACACCTTTATCAAGTGTGATTTGTCCAGTAACATCAGTAGTTCTGAAGTAGAATTGTGGTCTATATCCATTTAATACTGGAGTATGTCTTCCACCTTCTTCTTTTTTAAGAGCATAGATTTCTGCTTCAAATTGTTTGTGAGGTTTAATTGAACCAGGTTTAGCTAATACTTGTCCACGTTCAACATCTTTTCTATCAATACCTCTTAATAAGATACCAGCGTTATCCCCAGCTTTTACTTCGTCTAATGTTTTTCTTAACATTTCCATACCAGTAACAACTGCTTTTCTAGTATCATGGATACCAACGATTTCAACTTCATCGTTTAATTTTAAAGTACCTCTTTCAACTCTACCAGTTACTACAGTACCTCTACCAGTAATAGTCATAACGTCTTCTACCGCTAATAAGAAAGGTTTGTCTGTATCTCTTGTTGGAGTTGGGATGTAGCTATCTACTGAAGCCATTAATTCATCAATTTTAGCTTCTCAAGTAGCATCACCTTCTAATGCTTTTAAAGCTGAACCTCTAATAACTGGAGTGTTATCTCCATCAAAACCATAAGAAGAAAGTAATTCTCTAACTTCCATTTCTACTAGGTCTTGCATTTCAGCATCAGATACCATATCACATTTGTTTAAGAAAACTACCATTTTAGGAACACCAACTTGTCTAGCTAATAAGATGTGTTCTCTTGTTTGTGGCATTGGTCCATCAGATGCAGCAACTACTAAGATTGCACCATCCATTTGAGCAGCACCAGTAATCATGTTCTTAACGTAGTCAGCGTGACCTGGACAGTCTACGTGAGCATAGTGTCTGTTTTCTGTTTCATATTCAACGTGAGCAGTATTAATAGTAATACCTCTAGCTTTTTCTTCAGGTGCTTTATCAATTTCATCATATTTCATTGCTTTAGCACCACCTTTTTTTGCAAGGTAAGTACAGATTGCAGCTGTTAAAGTTGTTTTACCATGGTCAATATGTCCAATTGTCCCAATATTAACGTGA
The DNA here is from genome assembly GCF_000011225.1 of Malacoplasma penetrans HF-2. NCBI lineage: Bacteria > Bacillati > Mycoplasmatota > Mycoplasmoidales > Mycoplasmoidaceae > Malacoplasma > Malacoplasma penetrans. The sequence continues at coordinate 42,324 of NC_004432.1, read as the reverse complement.
GCTTTTGATCTATCAAACTTTTGTTTTGCCATAATTAATCTCCTAATTAATTCAATTTACTTTTCTGTTTTACAACAATAATGTTTTACAACAATAAAAATTATATAATATTTACCACTTTTTTAAACATTTATTAAGCAGTGGTAAGGCTAATCTATTTTTCCTAAAATTATTTATAGTTCTTGAAGAAACTACTTCTTCAATAATGATTTAGGTGCTTTTTCATAATGACTAAATGCATATACATAATTACCACGACCTTGTGTGAATGATCTAAGATCTGTAGCATAACCAAACATTTCTTTTAAAGGCACCTTAGCTTTAATTACTTGAGTATTTCCTCTTTGTTCTTGACCTTCAATAGACCCTCTTCTAGAAGAAATATCTCCCATTGCATCCCCAAAGTATTGTTCAGGAACTGTAACTTCTACAGCCATGATTGGTTCTAATAATACTAATCCAGCAGTTTTAGAAGCTTCTTTTAAAGCCATTGATGCAGCAATTTTATATGCCATTTCTGAAGAGTCCACATCATGGTATGAACCATCATATAAAGTTGCTTTCACATCAATCATAGGGAATCCACTTAATGGACCAGCTTTCATAGCATCTTCTAGACCTGCTTTAATTGGTTTAATATATTCTTTTGGAATTTTTCCACCAACAATTTTATCTACAAATTCAAAACCTTTTTCAGGATTTGGTTCAAACTTAATGAATACATGACCATATTGACCACGTCCACCAGATTGTTTAATATATTTCCCTTCAGAATCTGCTTCTTTTGTAAATGTTTCACGGTAAGAAACTTGTGGAGCACCTACATTAACTTCTACTTTGAATTCTCTTCTTAAACGATCAACAATAATTTCTAAGTGTAATTCACCCATACCTGAAATAATTGTTTGATTAGTTTCATCATCTGTATAAGTTCTAAATGTCGGATCTTCTTCTGAAAGTTTTGATAAAGCAATAGCCATTTTTTCTTGGTCTGCTTTAGTTTTAGGTTCAACAGCTAAAGAGATTACAGGTTCAGCAAAGTTCATTGCTTCTAAGTGTAATTCTTTTTCTTCTGATGATAATGAGTTACCTGTTACTGTATCTTTTAAACCAATTACAGCACAGATATCCCCTGCTCTAATTTCATCGATTTCTTCTCTGTTATTAGAGTGCATTTTCACTAAACGTGAAACTCTTTCTTTGATTCCTTTTGTTGCATTTAAAACATAAGAACCTTTTTTAAGAACTCCTGAATACACACGGATAAATGTTAGTTTTCCAACATATGGGTCAGTAGCAATTTTAAATGCTAATGCAGCTAATGGTCCATCATCTTCATTTTTAATTAAAATTTCAGAACCATCATCTTTATAACCTTTAATTGGAGGAACATCTACAGGAGATGGTAGGTAATCTACTACTGCATCTAATAAAGCTTTAACACCTTTATTTTTGAATGAAGTCCCACAAACTACTGGGAAGAATTCTGCAGTTAAAACACCTTTTCTAATACATTTTTTAATATCGTCTTCTGATAATTCATTACCATTTAAATATTTTTCCATGATTTCATCATCGAAGTTAACAACTTCTTCAATCATGTGGTGTCTCATTTCTTCTGCTTCTTTTTTCATGTCTGCTGGAATTTCAACTACTTTAAATTCTTCATCTTGTTTTCCATCATACATATAAGCTTGCATAGTAACTAAGTTAATGATTCCATTAAAGTTAGCTTCTGCACCAATTGGTAATTGGATAGCAACTGCATGTGCTGCTAATCTTTCATTAAGTGATTCTAAACACATTTTGAAATCAGCACCAGTTTTATCCATTTTGTTTACATAAACAATTCTTGGAACTTTATATTTTGATGCTTGTCTTCAAACTGTTTCAGTTTGAGGTTCAACACCATTTTGAGCATCAAGAACTGCAACTGCACCATCTAATACTCTAAGAGATCTTTCAACTTCTACTGTAAAGTCCACGTGACCTGGTGTGTCAATTAAGTTTAATTCACAGTCTTTTCAAGTAACGTAAGTTGCAGCTGAGGTAATTGTAATCCCTCTTTCTTTTTCTTGTTCCATTCAGTCCATAGTAGCACCACCATCATGAACTTCTCCAATCTTGTGAGTTCTACCTGAATGAAACAAAATTCTTTCTGATGTAGTAGTTTTACCAGCATCAATATGGGCCATAATCCCAAAGTTTCTAAATTTTTGTATATCAAATTTTCTTGCCATAATTTATTTCACCAAAAATTAAAATCTCAAGTGAGCAAATGCTTTGTTAGCTTCTGCCATTTTGTGAGTATCTTCTTTTTTCTTAAATGCAGCTCCTGTTCCTTTAGATGCATCAATAATTTCAGCTGCTAATTTTTCAATCATTGATTTTTCATTTCTTTTTCTTGCAGAAAGAATTAATCATCTTAAACCAAGAGTTTGTTTTCTTTCTTTACTAACAACTGTAGGAACTTGGAAGTTAGAACCAGCAACTCTTCTAACTCTCAATTCTAATGAAGGCATAATGTTTTCTAAAGCTTTTTTAAATACTTCAATTCCATCTTCATTAGTTTTCTTTTTAATTAGATCAAAAGATTGATAAACAATTTGTTGAGCTAAACCTTTTTTACCTTCTAACATAATTGCATTAATTGCTTTTGTAACTAATCTTGAGTTATATACTGGATCTGGTAATATTTCTCTTTTTGTTGCTCTATTTTTTCTCATTGTCTACTCCTAAATTATTCTTTCTTCTCTTTAGGTCTCTTAGCACCATATCCAGATCTTTGTTGTCTTCTTTTTTCAACACCAGAAGTATCTAAAGTACCTCTTACAATGTGGTATCTAACCCCAGGAAGGTCCTTAACTCTACCACCTTCAATTAAAACAACACTATGTTCTTGAAGGTTGTGTCCTTCACCTGGAATATAAGCCAATACTTCGTATCCATTTGTTAATTTAACCTTTGCATATTTACGAAGTGCTGAATTTGGTTTCTTTGGTGTCATAGTCCCTACTCTGGTACAAACACCCCTTTTATAAGGAGATGGATTATAAGTTCTTTTTTTCTTTAAAGAATTATAAGTGTACATTAAAGCAGGAGATTTTGACTTTTTAAACTTATCTTTACGATCATGTCTAATAAGTTGTGCAATAGTTGCCATATTAAACTCCTTTTAACAACATATCCGTGTGTATCAAAAACACTCAAATATTGTAACATAAATATAAAATAAAATTCAAAATCTTAACAGATTTTATAATCTGATCAAATTAATAAATCCAGGTATTAATCTATTAAAATAGATGTCCTTTCTATTAGTTGCTTATAGAAACAAAACATCAAAGTGATATATTTTTATTGTTTTATTCATAATATAAAAACACTGATTGATTAGTTAACCAGTGTTTTTAATAGAGTAATTATCAATTTAATAAATATTAAACTAAGATCTTTATGATCTCCTTTATTTTTTTGCTAACTCTCTAATGATCATTTTAATATTTTCAAAATCTTCTTCTTTATAAAGATTCTCAATAGATTGTTTTACATGTTCAAGAGTTAAAACAAATTTTTCAGGTTTCTTCTTTTCCATTTGCTTTCCTCCTATTTTTTTATATTTTATTATGAAATATAAATTAATTTAAAATCTCATTAGTAAATTTTATCTATCTATTTCAAATAGTCACTTCTCTTTAGAAGTTCTAAAGTTATCTAATAATGTATAATTTAGAATAATGATAAAGCATATTAAAGAATATAAATATGGATCAAAAAAATCAAACTAAATTAAATTTATTAAAGTTAAAAGAAGAATTAACTAATTTAAAGTGATCAGAAAATCATAAATATGATGATTTTAATCACATTAGTAGTGCTAAAGCATTAGAACTACTAGAAGATTCTGAATATTTTTATAAAGATACTAAAACTTTAGATTTGTGGGATACACATTATGAAGTGATTGATGAATTTGCTTTCCATTCTAAAGGTATTGAAAAAGTTATTCTTCCTAAAAGGATTGTAGTTATAGCTAAATATAGTTTTGCTAACAACATGATTAAAGAATTAGATTTAACAAATTATAAAAATTTAGAAGTTATAGAAGACTACAGCTTTTTTTATAACCGTATCACTAACTTTCAAAATGCACCTAATATCCTTTTGTTTACAAAAAAAGCTCTACATAAAAATCCAGTTACTGAACAATTTAAAAACTAAGTTTTATTTATATGAAAAAAGTATCAGTTATTATTCCTTTTAAAAATACACCCCTTAAATGAATTAAGCAATTAATTACTAGTTTAAATAATCAAACTAATAAGAATTTTGAAGTTTTTTTTATTGATGATAATTCAACAAATCCACAAGTTTATATAGATTTAATTAATAAAAATGGATATCAGTATGTTCAAAATATTCCCAATAATATAGGTGTTGGAAAAATCAGAGATTATGGTGTAACACTAGCTAATGGAGAATATATTTGATTTGTTGATAGTGATGATTGATTATATGTTGATGCAATTGATTATCTTTTAAAAAGTTTTTATAAATACCAAAACATTGATTTCATTATGTTTGAGTATGAATGAGTGTTTGATAAAAAGCAAATTAATCTGTTTTCAAAACATAATCAATTTGATGAAATCATAGTTAAGAATAATGTTAATAAAAGTAAAATGCCATGGTTTCATAATAACTATCAAACTGATTGAAGGGTTTGTTTTAAAAAAGAGTTTTTAGTGAAAAACAAAATTTCACACCCTGATAAAGTTAATATCTTTGAAGATGTTTATTTTGGATTAATATGAAAAGTTTTATATAAAAAAGCATTACTAACTTCTAAAAAACTTTATTTCTATAATAGATTAAATGTAGAGTCATCATTAAATACTTATAAATACAAAGCAAATGATTTAGTAAGCATCATCTTTAAAAATAAAAATTATTTATTAGAAAATAAGTTATTTAATAACAATTGATACTTCTATGCTTCAAATTGATTAGGTGCTTTAAATCAACTAAATTATATAGATCTAATTAATGTACAAAAAACACATAACAAATTCATTGGAAATAATAACTTTTATAATTTAGAAACAATTGGTTTTCATAAAATATGATTCATTTACAAAGCTTTATGAATTAAAAAAGTAGTTTCATAACAATAAAAAAATCTATGAGTTATCTCATAGATTTTTTAAACTATTTCTTTGAAGTTTTAGCTTTTTTAACATCACCTTTTTTAGCTGGTGATTTTTTAGTTGCAGTTTTTTTATTTACAACAACTGGTTTTTTAGCTACAGCAGCTTTTTTAGCTGGTTTAGCTTTTTTAAGAATTTTTTTAACTTTTTTCTTTTTAGCTTCAGTAATTACAGGTGGGTTTTCAGGGTGCTTAGAAGGTTTTTTCTTTTGAGCATACTTAACTCTTTGAATTAAATATGCTGGTTTTTTATTTTCACCTTTAGCACTATCATCTGCAATAACTTTTCCTTTAGCAGTTTTCTTAACAACAGCTGTTTTGTTAACTAAAACTCTAATTCCAGGACCCATGGTAGAAGATAAGTTAACTTTTTCAATAAAAATACCTTTTACAGAAGTTAGTCTTTTAGCAGCTATAAAACTTAATAAGAAATTAATGTTTTCAACAATCTTTGCAGTATCAGCATTTGCTTTACCTACAACCATGTGAATGTTTCCATAGCTATCTGTTCTATATTGGTTAATACCTTTTTTGAATTCAGCTATAGTTTTAGGTAAATCTGTAGTTACGTTCCCATTTTTAGGGTTAGGCATTAAACCTCTTGTTCCTAAGATTTTCCCTAATTTACTTAATTCAGGCATCATTTTAGGAGTTGTAATAATTAGATCAAAATCTAATCATCCTTTGCTAATTTCAGCAATTAGTTCAGAATCCCCTGCATGGTTAACACCTAATGATTTAGCATCTTTTTGAGTTAGACCTTTATCTAAAACTAAAATTCTTTTTTCTTTACCAAAGAAGTAAGGAAGACTAACAGTCCCTCTTAATTGTTGGTCAGATTTAGAAGTATCTAAGTTTAATTTAATTGCAATATCAATTGATGATAAGAATTTAGCATTTGAAGTTTGTTTAGCTAAGTTAACAGCTTCTTCAATTGTATAGAATTTTGTTCTATCAAAATTCACTGAAGGTTTTTTAGGAGTTTTATTAGTTACTTTTTTTTGATTTGCCATAATCTATCTCCTATTTCTTTTTCCCATCTTTATGAACTACAGGATCAACACCTTCAATTTTGATTCCCATTTGTTTTGCAGAACCAGCAACCATTCTTAATACTGCTTCTTCATCATTTGCATTAGTATCAACTAATTTAGTTTTTGCAATTTCTAATGCTTTTTCTCTACTAATAGTAGCAACTGTTTCAGTTTTTGAATTTTTAGCTCCAACTTTAATGTTAGCTGCTTTTTTAAGCAACATAGTAACTGGAGTTGTTTTAATTTCAAAAGTAAAAGATTTATCTTTAAATGCTGTAATTATACAAGGTATAACTTCACCATTTTTATCTTTAGTTTGGTCATTAAATTGTTTAGTAAATTCACCCATGTTAATACCAATAGAAGCTAACTGAGGACCAGGTTTAGCTTGACCACCTATTAGGTTAACCTTGGCAATTCTTGTTATTCTTGGATCTTTAAAAGCCACAAGCAACACATCCTTTCAATAAATATATTCTCTACGTGGTTAATAATGAGTTATCAAACTCTCCCACATGCTTTTTCACGCATACCAAAAAATATACGCAGTAATAATTATACATTAGATTATTTTTTAATATATCAAAGTTCTTAAAATATTTTTTGAATTTAAGTATCAAATAAAAAAATAAAAAGATCTATTTTGATAATAGATCTTTGCTCAAACTAAAAAACAATTACTTAAATATTTGGTCTCTAATAGACAATTCAAAAATCTTTTGTTTATAGTAATTTCAGCAACCTCTAATTTGATCAAGACTTTTATTTAACAATTTAGAAATTTCTTTATGTGTATATCCTTGATTTTTATAAGAAACAATTTGTTCAAACAAAGCTGAGTTAACTTCTTTTAAAGCTTTTTTAAATCATTGAGATTTTATTTTATCATTCTCTTTATTTTCATAAATTTCTGAAGGACTTTTATAGAAAATATCACTAATTATATTTAAAGAATTGAAATCTAAATCATCTCAGGCTTTATTTTTAGTTTTTTGTTTTCTTAGTTCATTTTTATACGAATAGATTAAACAAGATACTGTTCATCTAATAAAATCTTTATTCTTGTAATCCATTGTATTAATAATCTTTTTAAAAGATTCATATCCAAATAACTGTAAATCATCAAACAATGGTTCTTTAGATTTTAAATGTTTTCAAATTCATTTAGATAAAATAGTAAAATACAAATCATTTAGTAAATTTTCTATGTGTTTACTTCCACCAGTTCTATATAAGTAAAGACATTCATTTCAATTAACTTTATAAAAAAATTTTTTTAACATTATAAGCAATGTGTTAAATAATAAAGAATAATAGCAGTTGATACTGAAACATTTAAAGATTGAACACTAGAATCCATTTCAATTTTGACAATGAAATCAGAGTCTTTTTTAATAAGTTCTGAAACCCCTTTATTCTCATTACCAACTATTACAACAAGTTTATTAATATCAGTTTTAAATTTTGATAAAGGAATTGATTTTTCATCAAGTGCTGTACAAACAGTTCAATAGTTTTCTTTCTTTAGTTTGTTTAGTACTTCTGATAAATTATTAACTTTTAAAAAATTTAGATAGTTTACAGTTCCTAAACTAGTTTTAATAACTGTTTCATTTATTTGAATTTGGTTATTCTTTTTAAAGATAATTCCAGCTACTTGAAAAGATTTAGATGTTCTACAAATTGCGCCAAAATTACCTGGGTCTTGAATTTCATCTAAAACCAAAATAATTTTTTTATCAGTATTTAAATTATTAATTTTTTCTATAAATGAGTCAAAATCAGTATGAATAGTTAAAGATGATTCTTTTGCAATTCCTAAAATATTTTGATGAACAACTTCATATTTATCAAAAAACTTTTTATTAACTTTATTTAGTTTAATGTTTTTTGATTTAAATTCTTTCAATTCATCAAAATATGAAACATAATAAACTTCACTTAATTCATTTTGTTTAAATGCTTCTATAACAGCTTTTTTACCAAAGAATTTTTTCATAATGTTCTTATAATAACTTCTTTTCCATTAATAATTTTCTATATTTATCTGACTCACTAAAATTCTTTTCTTGTTTTAATTTATTTCATTTATTTAAAAGTTCTATAGCTTCATCATCAAATAAATTAACATGTATAATTCCTAATATTTTTGTTAGTAAGTAAGAAAGATTAAAATGTAGTTTGTTTAGTTCTTCAAAGTTTTTATTTCTTAACAATATTGAACTATATTTAATTTTTTCTTCAATAAAAGAAACAATGTTTGGTAAGTTAAAATTGTTTGTTAATTCAATTAAATTACTTTTATCAAACTCTAAATTTTTCTCATTATACTTCTGTTCTATTATTAAGTGACTTTTAAAAATATTTAGGTTGTATATAATATTTTCTAATTGATTTTTTGAATTAATAAGATTTTCAGTAGTGAAGTTTAATGGGTTTGAATAACTTGTTTGATAAAAGAACCATCTAACAGTATTAGTGTTATATTCACTCAATAAATCTTTAGCTAGGATAAAATTTGAAAGTGATTTAGACATCTTTTGGTTATTAATATTTAAATGTCCTACATGCATTCAAATTCTTGCCAAATCTTTATTATTTACAGCTATATTTTGAATATTTTCATTTTCATGGTGTGGAAATTTTAAATCTATTCCTCCTCCATGAATATCTATTTGATCACCTAAATATTTATTTATTAAACAAGAACATTCAGTATGTCATCCTGGTCTTCCTGTAGAAAATTTTAAGTCTCAGTTTAATCCAATTGTAGTTTGTTTTCATAAAGCAAAATCTTGGGGATTGTTTTTTTTCAAATTATCTTCAGATTTATCACCAACTAATAGTTCATCTAATTTTTTATTAGAAATTTTTCCATATTGGTTAGATTTAGTAGTGTCAAAATAAACATCACCATCTACTAAATATGCAAACTTATTATTAACGATTTTTTGAATATAGTTTTCAATATCTTTAATATGATCTGAAACTCTAGGGAATTTCATATTAGAAGTATGAATATTGATTGTTTTTAAAATGTCAAAATATTGAGTTTCATAATATGAAGAAAGTTCTAGTTCTCCAATATTTTCTTCTTTAGCTTTATTAACTATTTTGTCATCAATATCTGTAATGTTATGAATAAAAGTAACATTATAACCAAGTTCTAAAAATAATCTATTTAAAACATCAAAAGTAATAATTGGTCTTAAGTTACCAATATGAACATGGTTATAAACTGTAGGTCCACAAACATACATTTTGATATTTTTTTTATCTAAACTTACTTCTTTATCTGTTTTGCTTACAAAATCATATATTTTCATAACAATCTACTAATTCTTCAATATCTCAATTATTATATATAAACTATACTCTTTTTATAAATTCAATTTTATAGATAAGAACAATCTAATTAATAATTTAAAAATTTTGTTATTCTTTATTATTTTTATTTCCTTTTATTTATTGTTAATAAAAAATCAAATGAGATTTGTTTAGTAACAATAAATTATAAAATTAGAATGCTCTTTTATTTTTTTCCTAAATCTTTCAAAATTCTTTCCTTTTTCTTTCAAATTTCTTGCTTTAAAGAAATAAAAAAAATAGCTGTTAAGCTATTTTTAGTAATTAATAATTAACAAGATTACATGTTTTCTTCATTAATCTTAATATCATCAAAGTAAGTTTCACTAGTAATGTCATACATATCAAAGTCTGAAACTTGAGTAGCATTTTTAATTCTTTCTTCTTCAGTAGGAATATCTAATGCAACCTTATGATCATAATGTTGTTTGTATGCATATGTTGAACCATTGAATAAGTGTTTGTATAAGATTGAAATATATTTGTTAGATAATGCTCTTTCATCTTCAATTAAGATTCCATCAACATCATTGTTTTTACAAATTTCTTCAATATCATCATTAATAATTTCACCACCATAAAGAATTGGTAAATTATTAGCAACATAGTATCCGAATTTAGTTCTTAAGAATTCTCTAATAACTCTTATAGTTCCAAAGATAAATTCATTGTCAAACTTAGAATTAATCTCACCCATAAAAGTTGGTTTATAAACTATATAAACTCTATCAACTATATCTAATGCATCAATCCCATTAAAAATTTGATTAATTTGTAATCTTAAGTTTTCTTTAGTACTTTCTTCAGACAAATCTACTTTTGTTTCTTCAATAAAAAGAACAGCATTCATTCCATTTTTAAGAAGTTTTTGAAGTTTAGCATTAACTTGATAGTTTTTTTCTTTGAAATCTACTTTAACATCAGGGTGACCTAAGAAAGCAGTTTTAATTCCATAATCTTTTAATTCCAATCAAGAAACACTACCAGTATGGTTACCAAGTGAAGGAAATGATACATTTTGAGCAACCACTTCTACTTTTGCATTTTTAGACATCCCTAAACTTGGAACAATACCTAAATAAGATGGTGCTACCATTACTTTCACATTTTCAAAATTAGGTATATTTTTAAAGAATTTTGATATTGACACATAGTCAGCATTCATTTTTCAGTTAGTAATTAATATTTTTTCTCTCATACTATCTCCTATCCATTATTTTCCGTTTCAGATTGGGCTGTCTTTTTTCATACTTCACTTAGTTTGCTGTAATCTCTAAGTCTAGCTTTAGCAACACTAGTTTGTTTATTTTTATCAAGTTGTTTAATAGCATCTACTGCAATATTTGGTTTGTAGTTATCAACATTGTTGTATTCATCAATTCTTTTTTGAACTCAAACTTCTGTTAAATCATACTCAGGTCTTGTTTTGATCTTAGTATCAATTTTATCAACCATTATTGGGTTACCATTTTCATCATATTCAATTGTTTCATCATCCATTGAATACTCATCATCTTTTTCTTCATCTGATTCTCATTCAATAACAGTGTTATCAAACTCTTTGTAAACTTCAACATACTCAGCAAATTTCTTTTCAAACTCATCTTGTTTCTTTAAGTTTACTTCTTCATTAAATTCACCATCATATGCAATTGATTGTTTTGCAATATCAATTTTTGTTGAATATGCCATGTCAAACTTGTAAATAGTTTTCTTATTTTCAGTTTTTTCTGTTTTAGCATGACTTTTCAATTCACTTTTATAAAGTCTAATTAATGAAACAATTTTAGCTGTTAATGGGTTTAAAGCAATTTCAGGTACATTAAAGATATCTGTTGAATCATATATTTTGTTTTGTTTAGCAAGATGTTCTTGAGTTTCTTTATATCTTCTATTGAAGCTTTCAAGATAATCTCTTTCATATCTAATTAAATCAACTACTTCTACAAAGTAATCAAAATATACTGAGATTGAATGAACTGCTTTTTCAGTAGCAATTTGTTCAGGTGATTTTTCTTCTTCAACTACTTCATCAGTTGCATCTTCACTTTCAACTGGAAGTTTATCTAAGATATATTGTTCAAAAATATCTCTAACTTCTTCTTTAATCAATTCATAGAATTGAGCAATTGAAACAGCATCATTAGTTTTTAAGATTTCAACTTCAGATTTTCTTATTTTTTCAAAGAATAAGAAAGGAATCATTTCATTGTAAACTCTAGTACTAAACTTCTCATTTTTATCAACATCAAATGTTCTTTTTGATGATTCTAGTAAATCAAATTTAATTGAGTTAATTCATTCATCATTTCTAACAAAGTTTGTAATTCAAATTTTCTTATCAAAATATTTATTAGATAATTTTGAAAGTTTTAACATTTTAATTTCTTTATCAAACAATGTTTGGAAAGTTTTCTTATAGTTAATGTCTAAACCAACAAAGTCAATTTTGTTGTATTCAACATAATCAATTAAAACATTGTATAGTTTTTTTCTAGCTTCTGGAGTTAATAAAACTTTTTTATTAACTTCAATAATTTCTTTTAGAACAACATATTTTTGTTTTTCACTTAAGAATTGTTCATCTTTTGAAAACTCACTATAAAAGTTTAATTTGTTATCTTCAAAACTTTTAATTAAGTCATCTGAAATTGTTTCTTTTCAAATTAAGAACATATCATTTAATGATTCTTCAATTTTACTCTTTGTAAAATTAGGATCAATTAAAGAAGTGTAGAACAATTTATGTTCAGTATCTAATGAATCTAGAGTTGATAAGATTGAAGAATATACACCTAAAAAGTTACTTTGCATTTTCTTAGGTCATAGATCTCCATTAGTAAACACAAATGGAACTAAAGAAGATTTGTTATGTGGAACAATATTTAAGTGTTTATCTAACATCTTTTCAGCAGCACCATAAGCTGAAGTTAGAGCAATAATGTTACCAGTACATCTACATAGGTTAATTAATCTTCCTAAGTGTTGGTCAAATGTTTCAATAGTAGATAATAGTTGTTTTAAGTCAGAAGATCTTGCAGCTTCAGCAATCATTGGACACATTACAAAAATAACATCATACTTACCAATTGAATCTATTGTTTTATCAATCAACATTTTTGAAGATAAAGAGAAGTATTCTTTATCAGAAGTACATGCAGGACTTGATAGTATTTTTCTTGTTATGTTTTCATTATTAGTATTTTCACCAAAAAATTTATTAATAAATCCTTTTTTATGGTTTAAACCAAGCACTAAAACTTTATTATCATTTTTAGCAACCATGTTAGCTAATAATGATTCTTCTTTACCTTTAACAGGGTTTTCAAAAAATACTGCATCTAATTTTGTTCCATAGATTGGAGCTAAACTTGATAAAAATAATCCTTTTAATTTAGGTGATGTTTTCATCATTCTAGCAAGTGAAGCAAAATCATCTGGATCACTGTTTAAAAATAATACACTGTCATCTTTAGATACAAAGTATCCATCCATGATTGTATTGTATGCCGGAAGAATATCAGCATCCATTACTTTATTTGCTAGGTTTTCATTAGTATATTCACTAGCTTCAGTAAAAGCTTGTTCACCTAAACCACAGATTGTTTCAAAATAATCCATTACATGTTCATTGTCTAAAAAGTCTCTACCTTTTTTTCCAAAGACATGGTTTCTACCAGCTACAGTAACTATAGGTGTGTTTCTTTTTAATAAGAATTTAGAGAAATTTGATAAGTTTTTATTAAAACTATAAGGTCTTTCATCTTGACCATCAGCAATTAAATGAAGAACAGGTTTTAGTCCTTTTTTAATTAAGACATTGATAACATAAAATAAATTTTTAGCATTAAATTTATTTTCATTAAAAGACAACATTGAGAAAATATGAACTATTTTTGAATTTGTTTTATTAGAACGGTCAATTAGTTTATTAAATATTTCTAGGTTGTGTAAAGATTTACTTTTAATTTGTTCATCTAATAATTCTAAGTATGTTTTTATGTCTGTTTCACCATATAACATTTCATAAAAGTTAGAATCTACATCTCTTTTAACTGAAGGATAAGTTTTTTTAGGAATATACTTATTTCTTTTTCTATCATTTGATAATAATGCTCAAGGATAGATACCAGAAATTAGATAGTTAATATTAGGTTTATTAGCTAACTTTAAATAATTTCCTTTTCATTTCTTGTTTAACCCTATCCCTTCAGTAACTAGAAATATTAATGTATTTTTCATAATTTCCCTTTCTTTATAATTTGTTTGTAAATAATATTAATTTTTATCAGTTTTTGTCAGTTTCTAAATTCAATAGATCTGCAATTGTGTTAACTTCAGTAACTTTTTTCTTAACAGCTTGTTCTGATAATCTCTTATCAAGAACTTTAGAAACTTTTTTAATATCTCTTCTATTTTTAAATAATGAGATGTATAGAATTGGAGTTAATAACAGAATAATAGGAATTACAACTGCTGCTATTATAATTAATGCATTTGTACCATTATAAACAATTGTACTTGTTGAGAATCCTGAATAATCTCTAGTAGTTGTAGCAACTACTTGACCATCTTTGTATAAGCTTACAGTTAATGATAATGTACCTTTAATATCATCATATGTAACTTGAATGTTTTTTGTTAAACCATTTCCCACACTAACATTCACAAGAGATTCAATTTGTTGTTCTGTTAGGTTAGAAGGTAATGAACTCTTTAATGCTTGTACAGCATCAGAAGTTTCTTGAGCTAATACTACTGAATAATCTACACCATTAAGATTAAATCCAGATAGTACACTGCTATAACTATATGTTTGTCCATCTAATTTAACAACTGCATACATTGATAATGTTCCTTCATTATCATTTGGAACAATTGATAATGATAATGCACTTGGATCACTTTGTAGTGCTGTTTGAACATTATTTCTAAAGTAATCAGAAATGTTTGCAAGTAAATCTAATTTTTCTAATTCAGTTGTAGCAACTGAATTAATTAATGTTAATGCATTTGATGCAGTACCTGTTGTATATGCATTGTTTGTAGTTGATAATTGATAGAATGATTTTCAAACAACAGCATTAATTGGTTCTCTTGATTGAGAAAGACCACTCTTAATAATAGTTGAGAATGTTTTTTGAGCTAATTTTACATAAGTAGTTTGACCATTATTAGTTTGTTCTTCTCATCAATCATAGAAAGTAATAGTAACTAATACTCCACCACTACCATTCAATGGTGTTACAGTAATATCACGATCTAATTGATTAGCATTGTTTGTATACACAAATAAAGTTGAAAAGTTTTGTTCTAAATACTCACTTGTAATATCAGTTGGTTTTCTACCATTTAGTGCTGTTGATTGTATTGTACCTCAACTAAAACCTGGCATTTGTTGTGGTCTACCAGATAAGTTAGTATTAGCAGTTGTAAACCCTGAGAAAGTGTAGCTATAAGAAGAATCTAATCCAGGAATTTGTTGTTGGAAATTAATTGTAAATGTAATTGTACCTAATGGATCACTTGGAGCAATAGTTAGTACTGCTTCACTATTACTATTGTCTACTAAGTTAGCCAAGATATTAAACACATAATTAGACATATCCATAAAATAGAACAATAAACTTTTATTAGAGTTTATTAAACTAACAATAGATGATGGTGTTAATGTACTTAATTGAGTTTCTGTAGTTGAACCACCTGTAGTAACAGTATGTGTTGTGTTTAATACAGTATTGTTGTGTTTAAAACTTAAATAAACATTGTGATTAGTAGTAAAGTTTTTTCTAAAAATAGCTGCTGTTGTGAATGAATACACCACATTTGTTCTATCCCCAATTTTAGGAACAGTAACAATTACATATAATTGTCCTTCTGAATCCATTGGATATAGTTGAACATTATCAGCTGTTGGTCTTTGAATAATATTATTAGCAGTTAATTGAGCACTACTAAATGCATTACCATAAACTAAGAAGTCATCAACAATATTTTGAGCTGTAACTTGTGAAGCTAATGTTGTGGAATATTTATTTGTTAGAGTTGTTTTTAAAGCAGCATTTGCTGATTGATCTATATAATCTTGAGTTACTAAATCAATGTTAGAACTTAATCCATTGAATAAATCAACTTTGAAGTATGGATTATTTTCTTCTCCAATTGTAATAGTTTGAACATTATTAGTTTCTAAACTACCATTTATTCAAACAGCATCAGATTTAACTTGTACAGTTAAAATCCCTTGTGTGTCATTTGGATCAAGTGTTAATGAATAATTTCCAACATTTTGGAAATTTAATATTGAAGCTACATCTGCATTTGTAATTTCACTTGGTAGTTTACCTGTGATGCTTGCAGAAACACTCCCTCTATCTCTTACAGTAATACTAGAATTTTCATTAATGAAAGTATAAGTTTGAGTTGCAAAAAGAACTTTACTAGTTGCAGTAGTAGGTATACTACCATTAGTCATTTGTCTTATATTTTGTGAAAAAGCAATAGTAACACTATAATTGTTTGTTGATCCAATTTTTGACACTGTTTTTACATCAGCAGTGAAAGACGGAGTCCCAAAAGCTGTATCATATGAATTAATCTGTAAAAAACTTGTTACATTGCTTGTTACATATTGTTTAAAATAATCTGATGCCTGACTAGTGTTTGAGTTATCAGTAACTTTTTGGAATAAAACTTCTGAAGAAATTTGACTTTCTTGTAATAAAACAACATTGGCACTATTTTCTCTTCTATTTGAAACTGCAGTATTTCCTAATTCCCCAATAAGGTTTGTCCCATTAAATTGAATAATTTTACCATCAGTCATTTGAGCATATCAGTTAACATCTCCAGGAATAGTAAAAATGTTAAATATTAATTTAGATGTAGTTGCATTTAATGTTGTGAAATCATACATTAAACTAATTGCTGAAAAATCAGAATTAATTCTTATAGCTTTGTTATTGCTCAATAAAGCAACATAACTATTAATTGAAGAATCTGAATTATATATTGGATTAACACTTACTATATAAGCAGAATCAGTTGAAGTTAATTCATTAAATGTTGCAGGGTCAGAATTATTGAACATATCTGGTTCAACAACAGAATAAAAATATTTATCAGAATTTTTACTAGACAAAATTACAGTATGTTGATCACCATTTGAAGCAATAGCAACACTTGGTCTATAATTATTTATTGCACTTCCTAAAATTACATCCACTTGTTGAGAACTTAAACTTAAACTATATAAAGATTCAGATGAAATTGTAATTTCATGAGATGAAAGAGGAAGTCTTAAGATTGAAACAAAATTATTAAAATCTGCTGCAGTTACATTTGCAGGTTCTTGTTGGAATACAAAATAAACATAATCATCATCTTTAAATGATTTTGTAAGCTTAGATGAAATTTTAGCTCCATTTGTTTTATAAAAGTAAGAACTTAATAATTCAGAAGAAATACTAGCAAAATTATTAGAAACACTTAAACTTGATGCAGATACTGTTGTACTAGTAGAACCATTATTTTTTAAATCAAATAAATTAACACCTAAGTTATTGCTACTACCTGAAGTATCAGTTTGAATTTGATAAATATTAATATCTCAATTACTAGAAGAAACAACATTTATATAAAATTGAGAAGTTGAGCTTGAAGATGCTGCTCCTGCCCCTGTTGCATTTAATTTTATTTTTTCAGGAGAAAAATTTGTTGTATCTCCCTCTTTTAAAAATACTAAATAATATTTATTATCACTACCTTGAACTACTGCCAGATAATAAGCCTCTCTATCCATATAAGAATCTAAATAAGTTACTGCAACAAATTTAGAGCCTGTAACTAATGAAGTTACTCTTGTAGCACTTAATTTTATATCTGATGCTTTTTTTGTTCAACTTAAAGAACCATCTGACATTTTGAAAACAGATAATGCATTAAAATTTACATTTTCTTCTGTTGTTCTTGAAGTAATAGAATAACTACTGTTGTCATATTTACTTTCAGCAGTTGTTAACAAAGCATATTGAGTGTTTGAAGTATTAAAAGCTATGTTTTGAATTGGAGAATTTAAATTATTAATATCTTGAGTTCCTATATTTCAAGAAGCAACATACTCACTAGTTGCTCTAGGAGTGGCAGCTGTTGTTGTGGCTGCATTTAAATTTTTAGAAACACTTGAAATTTCACTACTTGATGAGTTGTTGAAAGAAGAACTAGGCAAAGCAACAGAACCAATTGCCGCAAAAGTTCCAGTTAAAGAAATAGCTAATGTTGAAATGTATAATCTATTTTTTAATTTTTTATTCATAATTTTCTCCAATATTTATTTTGTTTTTATTTAATAGTTCTTCTTGTGTGTTTCTTTACTTTCTTTTCTAAAACACTATCATGGTAACTTTTGAAGTTTCTCAATCTAGCTCTTTTTAATAGCATTGCTAATAAAACAACACCTAGTGTAATAGATAAAACTGTTGCTGCTGAAATCGCAAATACAGCTGTCATGTTTTTAGGTGGTGTAAATGAACTGCTATTTGTATATTGATATGTTGCAAAACCTGTTAGTTTTGTAGCAAAAGTTCTGTTAGTTGTAGTTACATTATCTTGATTGAAGAATGACATTGTAACTTCTATTGTTAATGAATTTTCATTAATATTTGGTGTTAATGTAATATCAGCTGTTCCTAAATCACCATTTTGGAACAATGCTGAATTACTTAGATAATGTTCAATAATATCTTCTTTAGTAACATTGTTTACAGGGATTGATTGTAATGCTCCAGATACTTCCTCATTAGGTATTCAACTAAATGAAACAACACCAGTAGTTTCAGTTGTTTTTCTAAATCCTGTAAATAATTGAGAATAAATATGAGCATTTTGGGTTTTTATATTTGCATCAGTGCTTGTTGATGTTTTTGTTAAAAAAACTATTAATGAACCATCAACATCATTTGCTTCAAATGAAACACTTATTTCTGAAGCATTATTATTTGTACTAGCAAAAGTTTCATAATAACTTGTAGAAGTTCCTGAAGTCATAATATTGTAAACAACAGTTGAAGGTGTTGTACTAGCAAATGATGGATTATTAGTTAATACAGCATCATTTGAACGTCATGTCAATACAAGACTGTCATCATACCCTGTTGTATTGCCAGTAGTACTGTAGCTATATGTCCCAGTGTCACTAACACCAGAGAAAGTGAAACTCTGTTGAAAAACTTTTTGTTGAGTTGTTCCATTTCAGTTATCAAAAGTCAGTCTCACTGTAATAGATCTACCACTCACACTATTTCCTGGACTATATAATCCTGTTTGATCATTTAAAGAATTATTAGTTTCTGGTAGAGCATCTTCTCCAGTGGCTGTTCCAAATAAAATTGTAGCTGTTCTATTTAATGCTTGAATTTCAGAAGAAGCATTTATAAATTGATTAGTAAAAACTCTAACAAATTCAGTGTTTGAGTTATTTCTCATGAATTGATTAACAATATCAGAAGGTGTATTTAATCCATATGCTGATAATGTATTTACATCTTTTCAAGAAAAGAATAAATTTTCAGGTTGACTAGAAGTTGCAAAAGTACCAGCAACATAATCATATGTTTTTGTTTGAGATACTACAGTTCCTGAGTATATGCTGAACCCATCATACTTAATAATTATTCTTAAACTTCCATCAACATCATTTGCTATAGTTGTAATGTCAGTGATTTTGATGTTTTCTCTCTGGTTGTTGATTTCTTGAATAAGACCAGATCCTTGAGTTCCATTTGATCCATTATTGTTTGAAGCAGAAGGATCATGGAAATTGTATTTTGTATTAGTGCTTTCTGTAAAAGAATATTGAACAATAGGTGTCACAGTATTTCCTGTGCTATATAATCCTGTCCCCGTTGAAAAAAGACTTATTAAAGCAGTTTTACCACCATATGGAGATTCAAATTGTGATGGTCTTAAACTTGAAACTGTGTTATTTTCAGTTGATTCTCCATCAAATAAAGATGTATCAGAAATTGTTCAGTTTCTAATAGTTTGCAATTCAGAATCAATATCAACTATATATCTTTGTCCAGAAGCTGTATTAAAACCTCCAATATATTTTGTAATAGTAATAGTTTTTTTGTCATCATTTCCATTTGCACTTTCACCACCTGTTGAACCAGTAGGAAAATTGTCATTTAATCAATTTGATTTAGAAGTTTGATTTATTTGAATTTTAATTTTAAATAAACCAACAGAATTACTATCATTTGCTGTATTCCCGTTTTTATCTACTGATGTAACAGTTATAGTAGTAGAAGAAGGTTGATTATTGGCGTTTGTACTACCACTCGTTGCTAAATTAGGTAAGTTTGTTGTATTGCTAAAAAAATTATTAACTAACATTTCTGTAGTTAATGTTGTTGCTGTTGAATTAGTAATATAAGTTTTTAATTCTTCATCACTCTTTCATTCAATATTATATTTTTCTGCAGTTATTCAATTTGCTAAATTATTTATTTTAGCAGTACTAAAAATATTGGTAGTAGAAGGATTTGTAGTTGCCTCCCCACTTGTAAAACCATATTCATTTAAGACAACATTATCATATGTATCATCACTTTGATAATTTGTTTGTGTCCCTCCATTTGCAGTATTCATAGATTTAGATGCATCTGCAAATTCTGTTTTCATTAGTGAACCATCTCAATAAGTTTGATAAACTAAAAAGTTTACATAACCTTTATTAATATTGGTTTCTGTAACTGGTAATATAACAACATTATAAGAAGATACAGTGGCACTTGGGGTTAAAATGTTTTGAATATCACTGTTTGTAACTTCATTTGCTTTTTTATTTAAAGGTGTTTGTGCAGCATTAACAGTAAAATTAGCTGCAGACTGAGTAGAAGTTGTAGTATTTTTCAAAGCATTTAAATTTGAGTTAACACTAGTGATTGAATCTTTATTAAGTGATAAAGAACTTGTTAAAGATAACCCTAATCCTATTGCAAACATAGAAAACAAGCTACTAGAGAAAACTAATAACTTTCTTTTTTTTCTTTTAGAAATAAATGATTTATTCAAACTCTTCATAATGAAACACCAATATCCTGAACTATCTTGCTCAATACAAAATTAGTCAGTAATTTTACTTTTATTTTTAAAAAAAATCAGAGTAAGCTCACAAGACTAATTTATATATATTTTAGGATATTGGTTTTTATAAATCAAATTTTTTATAAATTTTTTGTAAAAAATGTGGATTTTACAAGACTTTGTCCCTAAAAAAGACTAATCAATTATTTGTGATTTTGTCCCTCTTGGAGTTTAATCTAGTGAGGTGTTTTTTTATGAAAGAAATAATAAAAAACAATTTAACAAAATTTGAGAATAGTAGGTTCTGAATTTTAGAAGAAATGGGTTCTTTGAATAAAAAAGGAAAGTTAAATCCAAAAACTTTAAGTAATAAAACAGGATATTCAATCAAACAGTCTAGAAGGTTTATAAAAAGTTTTAAAGATAATACTTTTTTGATTAGCCATAAAAACAAAAATAAGGAAAATGTTAACAAAATAAAAGATGAAGTAAAAAGAGCAATTATAGAGAAATATATTGAAGTAACTACTCCATGCAAAGAAATGAGTGATGGTCATTATGAAATGACTCATTTAGATTTTTATTTAGATGAAATAAAAGACAAGTTTAATGTTAAATACGGATTTGTAAATAAACTTCTAAATGAAAATTTTTTACTCACTTCATATTCAAAAAAGATCACAAGAAAAACTATGAAGAAAAAACTTAAAGAAGGAAATTTAGCAGAGTTAAAAATCCAGGAAAAAATTTTGGAATTTCTAAGAAAATATAAACCAACGTACACAGAATATTTAAAAACTAAAAATCCCCCTTATGTAAAACACAACTATGATTTTGGTCACATAGTTGAAGTAGATGCTTGCGTTAGTGTTTGAATAGGAATTAAAAAATACTACATATACCATGCCATTGATGCTGGGACTGGTAAGTTACTAGGTTTTTGAATTGATGATGAGGAAACAAATTTTGGGTATTGTAAACTGCTTAAACAGGTCCTAGAAAAGTATGGGGCTCCAAACATTATAAAAACAGACAGAAGAAAAACATTTTGATCTGAAAATTCAGTTACCAATTTAACTTATTGTTTAAATAAACTAGAAATACAAGTTAAGTCAGAAAGCCAACCAACTTTTAAAGCTAATGTTGAAAGATCATTTAAAAATGCACAACAAATTTATTACAAATTATTTTTAAAACATGGTTTGAATACTAAAGAAAAAATACAAAAGAACTATCAGTTAATTGTTGATGCTTACAATCAAAGATATAAAAAGTCTGAAAAAGGAAAAAGAAACCAATTCATAAAAATAAGTAAAGATGATTTAAAAGACTTGTTCTATACAACTAAGATTTGTAAAGTTCTAAAAGGTTTTTATTTTTTCCTTAATGGGAAGGCTATGGGTTTGTTCACCAAAGAAGATAAAAGAGTTAATATGAAAAATCAAATCTTATTAAGAACCAACATGTTAACGGGTGAAAAATTTGTACTTGATAAAAATACTAAATATTTTGCCAGAGAAATAAATGATGATTTATTAAACGAATATATAAATGAGATTCATGATAATGAGTTTTTAAAATTAGAAAAAATTAAAAGAAAAAGTATAGCTACTTCTAAAGCTATTTATCAAAAAAATGAAAACACAAGAATAGCTTTAGAAAGATGAAGCGACAGTTTAAAAGAAAGGGAGGAAAAAATTAAAATTAGAGAAATTGAACTTTCTTTAAATATTTAATTGAGCAATAAAAAGCAAAAACCAAAAATATCAAAAAGCAACTAAATTATATTTTTCTCATTGATATAATTTAGTTGCTCCAAGTTCTATTTAATAGGGACAAAGTCACATAAAATTAACATTATAAATCAAATTTTTTATAAATTTTTTGTAAAAAAATAAAAAATACGAGTATAATTATTTATTTGTCTTATTTGTTAGTTTCTACTAATAATTTCATATATTCTAGTAATTCATCTCTAACATCTGGTTTAGATAAAGAAATATCTAAAGTTGCTTTTAAATAACCAATTTTAGAACCAATGTCATATCTTTTACCAGTAAACACTTTCGCATATACTCCTTCTTTTTGGGCTAAATTTAATAATGATCCTGTAATTTCTATTTCTCCTCTAGGACTAACTTGAGTTTCTTCTAACTCCTTAAAAATAGAAGGAGTTAGAACATATCTTCCTAAAATTGCATAATTACTTGGACTAATACTAGGATCTGGTTTTTCAATCATATTTTTTACTCTCATAGATTGAGTTTTTAGATCTACTTGTTCTAATGGGTCTATAATCCCATATTTACTAACCTCTTTATGTTCAACTTCTTGAACACCTACAATAGAAACATTTTTTTCTTCAAATAACTCAATACATTGTTTTAATGCAGGTTTGTCTGATTGGTTATTTTGAACAATAACATCATCTCCTAATAATATGGCAAAAGGTTCATTACCTATAAACCTTTTAGCCATATTAATAGCATGTCCTAATCCCATTGGTTCTTTTTGTCTAATATAGTGAATATGTGCCATATCACTAATATTTCTTACTAATTTGTAATCTTCTACTTTATTTTTTTGCTTTAGTCTTTCTTCTAATTCAAAAAAATAATCAAAGTGATCCATAATTGAATTTTTATATTGTGAAACAATAATTAAAATATCTTCAATCCCAGATGCCACTGCTTCTTCTACTATAAATTGAATAGTAGGCTTATCTAGAATTGGAAGCATTTCTTTAGGCATAGCTTTAGTAGCTGGTAAAAACCTTGTTCCCATTCCAGCTGCTGGAATTACTGCTTTTGTAACTCTTTTTTTCATAAAATTCCTTTATTTATTAATTTAGTTAGTGATATATAAAAAAGTTAATATAACTTGATAATAAAGGTTATATTAACTTTTTGAATACTAATTAACTATATTTAGTTGTATTTTATGTTTTTTATTCTTTAAAAAACATTAATCATTTTAAATCATATGAGCTTGAATTTGGAGAAGTATCATCAATTATGTGAGATCTCTCATTATAAGCTTTATATGTTACTGAGTCATCTTCAAAAATTAGTTCATATTTTCTAAAGATGTCTCCATTACTCTTTTTATCTTCTACAAAGATTCTGATATATTTCTTTTGTAATTTAGAGAATTCATTATAAACATTAAAATAGTATTTAACACCTTGGAATAAGATTCCATCATATTTAGTGATGTTAAGTTTTTCTCCAGTTTTAGAGTTGTTATAGAAAAAATCTAATCCTGGTCTACTGTTTTTTTCAAAGAAAGGAATAGTAAGTGAAGATCTTAATCCACTTCTAACTTCATCATTAACCTTATATTCTCTAGCTTTATATACATCTATTGTGCTAGTAGAACTAGCTTTTGAGATGTCAATATATGCTCCATTACCATTAGCATCTACACCTAACACTTTGTTGACTACATTATGTTTAGTGTATTCAATTCAGTTTCTAGTAAAAATTAATCTGTTTTCTAATTCATCTTCTGCATTTGTAGATTGGATACTAATAGGTTTAGTTTCTACAATTACAGGGATTGTGTTTAACTTTAATACTTTCTTATCTAAATGAATAGGAGTAGTATCAATCCCGTTAATTGCTAAACTTTTAGATTCTAATTCTTTAATCTTTTTAGATAAATAATAAACAACTGTTTTTTTACCACCTGGTAACAAAGTGTCTTCATTAGTTAATAAATTAACTAAATATGAACTACTAAAAGAATTAGTGTTAGTAATTAAACTATCATTAACTACTTTTTTATTTTTAGGAGATTCTAGAGATTCAACTAAAAGATTTGATTGGTTAATTAAATCACTTGATAATATTGGTTCTTTATCTTCATCAACAGAATTTAAAGAAGTGTTAATTAATTTCTTTTGTTCTTCTTGATTACTATCTTGTACTGGATTATTTAAGTTTTTATCTAAAATCATATTCTCTAAGTCTTTTCTCTCCTCATTATTAGTATTATTTTCTGGATTTTTATTATTTTTTAAAAAATTTGAAACTGAAGAATAAGAAAAGGTTTCATCTATTAATTCAAATTTTTTCTCATCAGAAGAGATCTTTTCTAAAAAAGATTTAACATATATCTCTTTTTGTTTATCAAAAACTTCTAAGATTTTGTTAAATTCTCTTTTAGAAATACCTTTGATTTTGAAAGTATTGTAATTTTCAGTAATAAATTCAATATAAGACTTTAGTTCATTTTTTTCATTTCAGTGATATTTAATTTCTTTAATATCTCTATATGTATAGACACCAGAAAAAAATACTTTAGACTTTTCATCATCAATAAAGATCTTTTGATTGCTAAAACAAACCAATAAAGTATTCTTTTTAAATTTGTGGTATCCCACAAATGCATGAATTGTTATTTCTCTTAAAGAATACTTTTTTTGGATTTTTTCATATATTTTACTAATATTTGCTTTTTTGTTAAAAGAAACCCTCAGGTCTTTTACATTAAAGCTATTTTCTTGAGTATACATAGTCAAACCTTTTATTTATGAAAAATTATTTAATTGAATTAGTAAAAACTTTTAAATAACTAAAAATACAATATAACTTATTAATAATAACAAAAATTAAAACATAATAAGGAAAATAATTTATTTAACAAAATTTAGTAAAATTTAATAATTTGCTAATAAAAACAATAAATTTTCTTAATTTTAATATTTAATTGGTACTTAAAAGCTATTGGTATGTGGCTATAGTTTTTAAGATTGAATCAATATCTCTTTTTACTTCAACAGACCCTGTGCTAAAGTATTTGATAATACCTTTTTTATCTATAAAGATAGTAGAAGGTAAGCTATACCCTTCTTCAAATAAGACTAAATAATCTCTAGATATTTCTTTTGAAATATCTGAAACAAAGTCTAAAGACATATTATTAATAGTTTTTTTATCTTTTAAATTTTTAACAAGTTGTTGATGAGTTAGCTCTGAATCAACACTAATTACTATGGGATTAACACCTAAATTAACAAAATTTTGGTGTTTTTGGTTTAATTCAATGATTTCACTAGTTGAGGTTGGATAAAAATCTTGGTGAATAAAAAACAATAATGTTCCATTTTTACCCATATTTTTGGTTAAATCATAATTTAAAATTGAATCAGTTTTACCACTATATGCTTTGCTAAAAAAATTTATATATTTTCTGCCAATAAGCATTTTAAATACCTCACAATTTATTTATTATAAATAAAGTCTACTAATCTATTTTATAATCAAGTACATTATAAACTAATCATATGATACAAATTTTTATTAAAAAAGAAGAAGAAAATCAAATATTAAAAGATTTTATTAGTAAATCTTTTAAAGAACTAAGTTTATCTAAAATTAGTAAATCCATTAAAAATGGGGATATTAAGGTAAACCACAAAAAAACAACATGAAACTATAAGTTACAAGAAAATGATTCTTTACAAATATTTTTAAGATTAAAACCAATTAAAAAAGAACTTAAATTGAATTTCTTAGAAGCTAAACCAATTCTAAATGTTATCTATGAAGATAAAAACATTATAGTTGTAAACAAACCAAGAGGTCTTATTTGCCAACCTGATAAAAATGAAAAAATAGATACTTTAAACAACAGAATCAAAAAATATCTATATGAAAAAAAAGATAAAAATTATTTAGAAGCTAATCTTTGTCACAGATTAGATAAATATACAACAGGATTATGTGTTGCTGCAAAAAATCAAAAAACCCTAACAGAATTAAATAATTTATGAAATACAGAAGCTGTTTCTAAATACTATCTTTGCTTATGTTATGGAAAATTTAAAAAGAAAAGTGATACTTTAAAAGATTTTATTTTTCTTAATGAAGAAAAACAGATTATGGAAATAGATAGAGAAAATAAATTTAATAAAGAAATCATTACAAAATATAGGGTAATAGAACAAAAAAAGGACATGGCATTGTTGGAAATACAACTGCTAACAGGTAAAAAACACCAAATTAGGGTTCACATGGCTTCAATTGGTCACCCAGTGTTGGGAGACACAAAATATAATAAAAAAGGTAATTTTGGTTTCCAATTCCCTTGCTTAACATCTTATAAAATTAAATTCAATTTTGATAAAAATCACTTTTTACATTATCTAAACAAATTAAACCTAGAAGTTAAAAATATCAAATTTAAGTAGATTCATAAAACTGAAACTAGGCATTGAAAAAGAGTTCGATTAAAGATTTTTAAATAAAAAATAAAGATTTTTTGCTGTTTTTTTATGACATTTACCTAATTTTTAAACATTAATATAGTGTAGATGGTGAAAATGGAGATAATTTCTATTTTTTTTAAAAAAACACTTTTTTATAGTGTTAAACCTCACCCATCTAACGTGTTTTTCAAAGAATTTAAGATTAATTCTAAATAATGAAAATAGTTGTTGTTTTTATTAATTCTTTATTTAAAAATTACAGTCTAAAACTCCAAACAAAAATTTTTCATGCTTATAGAATAATCTTCAGTTTATTTTTTTAACAAAAGGAGAGCTTATGAAAGAAAACAAAAACATTAAAAATAACAAAAATAAACCTTTTAAAGGAAAATATTCTGAAAAAGAGTTTATAGAAATGATTAAAGGTTGCAAATTTATAGATGTTGATAACTTTTTCATATCATTGAGTTCATATGAAGATCAAAAGACAGGTGATATAATTGAAACATCAGTGTTTGAAGGTAATATGAAAGCATCTAAAACTAAAAAATATCAAAAACCTAAAGATCCAAAAGACCCTATTTGAGAGGTCTTGGGTAAAATTTTAGATAAATTAGAAGTGATTGAATCAGATATAAGAATTCTTAAAGAGGATGTAACAGTTCTTAAAGAAGATGTAGCTGTTCTTAAAGAGGATGTTGCCGTTCTTAAGGAAGATGTTGCTGTTCTTAAAGAAGATATGTCAAAAATCAAAAGATGTCCAACAATTACTAGAGAATTAGCTCAACTTAACTAATAAAATAAAGAATTAAAAAAGTTTGGTTTTTTTTATAAACACAATAAAACTCATATTTTTTAATGGGTTTGCTGATTAATTTCCTGTCGAAAGACAGATGATATAATTGAAACATCAGTGTTTGAAGGTAATATGAAAGCATCTAAAACTAAAAAATATCAAAAACCTAAAGATCCAAAAGACCCTATTTGAGAGGTCTTGGGTAAAATTTTAGATAAATTAGAATTGATTGAATCAGATATAAGAGTTCTTAAAAAGGATGTAACAGTTCTTAAGGAAGATGTTGCAGTCCTTAAGGAAGATGTATCAAAAATCAAAAGATGTCCAACAATTGCTAGAGAATTAGCTCAATTGCATTAATTCAAACAAAATGTTAAATAAGAAAAAAAGCAGTCGACATAATAGTTAACTGCTTTTTTAAAAACTTAAATTATTCCAAAAACAAAGGAATTCTAGTTACTTTAAATCATTGAAATTGGTTAAAAAATGATAGTGGAAAGCTACAATTGCAACAGAATTTGATAAATTAAAACTTCTTATATTACTGTTCATTTCTATTTTTAACTGGAATTTTTTGTATTTTTCCATAATTTCAGATGTTAATCCTTTTGTTTCCCTACCAAAAACAAAAAATATTTCTTCATCTTTAGTCAACTCATCTTTAGTTAAGTTAGAAATGGATTTATCTGCAAACTTAGTGATTAAAAATACTTTAGAGTTTTTATTTACTAAATTTTGACTTTCAAAATCACTTCAATCATCATACTCTTTTCTTTTCAGATGATCTCAATAATCTAGACCAGCTCTTTTCATCCTTTTGTCATTTAAAATAAAACCAAATGGTCTAATCATATGTAATGTTGCATTAAAACCAACACAAGTTCTTGAAATATTTCCTGTATTTTCAGGTATTTCTGGTTGAAAAAGCACAATATTTAGCATATTTTACTCTTCAATTGTTTTTAAAGCTATTTCTATTAGTTTATTAATAATAGATGATCTACTTTCATTAGTTCTAGCTTCTAATTCACTTAATTTAATTACAATGCTATTTTTTAAATAAATATTTGTTTTAACTTCTAATTTTTCTCTAACATTTAGAAATTGTTTTATTTTGTTTTCTTCAAAATGAACATCAACTTGTCTTTGTTCTTGTTTTTTTAAAGCCTCATTATATGTTTTCACAGTAGATCTTGGTTTTAAATTTTTATATACTTTAGTTTCTTGTTCAGAATCTTCAGAGTTTTGTGGATTTTCTTTTTCTTCTTTTGTATTAAAAAGTTCTTTTATAGGGTCTTTTTTCTCAATAAGACTATCAATAACTTCTTTGTTTTTTTGAGGAACTGAATCATTTAAAATATCATCATAATTAACCTCATATACTTTTTTTTCAGTTACTTGATTATTTTTATTGTCTGTTTCAGTATTTTGTACTTCAATCTTGTTATTATTTTCTACAGAAGAAGGTTGTTGGTTATCATTTTCTAAATTGTATTTTTCATAAATAATTTCTTCACTTAAAGATTCACTTTTAGTTGGTTCATTATTTGCAATAGCAGTGTTAACTATTGTTGGTTCTTGATTAGTTTCTTTTTTTTCAACACTATGGTTGTTTTGTTGAACAATAGGTTCTGGTTTTTGGTCATTTTTTAAATCATTTAATGTGAAATTTATATTTTCACTTGGTTTTGTAGTGTTTTGGTTTTCTTGTTGGTCAACAAAATCATCATCTGCTAAATCAGTAAATGTAAATTTTCTTTTTTTACTTGCCATCTTCTTTCACCATTAAAAATTTTCTCCAAAACTATTTTCTTGATTTCCATTGTTTACTGATGTTTCTCTACCAAAAATTACATAATTTAAAATTTCTTTTTTTAAGTTGTGGTATTCATCTTGATATTTACTTTTAAAAACACTCATAACAATTGGAACTCTTTCATAACCAACAGCTGCAGTTGATTTTGTTGTTGAACTAATAAAATTAGATGTTACATACACACCTTGTGTTTTAAGTTTTGGTTTAAGAGATTGTTCAATAATATCATTGTGAATAGTAACTCTTGTATTAACCTTTGTAGGAATAGCCACAATTTTCATGTTGTGGTTATTTTTTTCTTTAAATTCTTTTGCAGCATTAATAATTCTTTTTAAACCTAATGTTGCATATTGATCAGGTTCAAATGGAACAAGTGCTACATCAACTATTGATAGTGTTGTGGCAACAACAACTGACATTGCTGGTGGTGTGTCTATAATTACATAATCATAAAGCTCATCTAATTTGTTGATAAGCATCTTTAAGTTAGATTGAGTTATTTGTTTTTGATTTAACAAAAAGTCAAAATAGTTTAATTCATCATTCCCAGGAAGAATATGAAGATTTTCAGTTTTCTTAATTAAAATATCTTCTCAGTAACATTTCCCTTTTAAAAAATCCATTATAGCAAATTCTAAATCATCTGGTTTTTTACCAAATGTAGCAATAACATTACCTTGTCCATCAAGGTCAACAATAATGACTTTTTTACCATCTAAAGATAACGATGCTGCTAAATTGGTTGATAAAGTGGTTTTCAGTACACCACCTTTATTATTAACTACTCCTATTTTCATAAGACTCCTTATAGTTCATAAACCTTTAAAATAACCAATAATTACTTTAAAAATTACTTTTTTAGTTATCTAAATAATTATATATATAAATACATAATTGAATACATAATTTTATAAGTAATTTTTTAGATAATTAATTAGATAATTAAAAAGTAACTATTTACATAACTTAAAAAGTAATTCTTTTAATGGTGTAAAAGTAATTAAATACATAATTATTAAAAATGATTTAAAAATCTATAAATTTTTTAAAAAAAATTAAAAATTTCTATAATTACGTAATTAGTTATACAATTAATGGTTTTTATATAAAAGAAATTACTTTTAGTTGTTTTTTTATAAATAAAACAATAATTACGTAATCAATTACATTATTATTTGAAATAGTGCTTGTTAATTCAAATTAACCATTAAAATTATTACTTTCTTTTAAATTAATTATCAATAATTACGTAATTAGTTATGTTTTTATTGACAAATTTTAAACTATTGTTACTTTTTAACCCTTTAAAAACATAGATATTTTTAATAATTACGTAATCAATTACATTTTTATTGATATAAAGTACCTTTTATCCTAGTCTAAATGCAATATTGTCCTTTCATATCAATAATTACGTAATTAGTTATGTTTTTATTGATTTTACACACAATAAATGGAAACTTTTTTATCAAGAACAAGGTTTTCAGGGTTTTTATTCAATAATTACGTAATTAGTTATGGAATATATCGGGTATAAAACAACTATCAACTCTTTTATCTGTGTGTAAAATATCTGTATTTTTCAAAATAAGCCTTTTTAAGACACTTTATATAATTTTCAGTAGGAAACCACTAGACTTTATTTAAAACCTCTTAAAATGCTTTAAAAATAGGTTTATTTGAATATTTT
The DNA here is from genome assembly GCF_000011225.1 of Malacoplasma penetrans HF-2. Classification (NCBI taxonomy): domain Bacteria; kingdom Bacillati; phylum Mycoplasmatota; order Mycoplasmoidales; family Mycoplasmoidaceae; genus Malacoplasma; species Malacoplasma penetrans. The sequence continues at coordinate 11,117 of NC_004432.1, read as the reverse complement.
TTGCTTAAATTTTCATAATTGTGAAAAAATTAGTTTTATTTTGATTTTTATACCTGAAATCCAAGTAATGATTGAAAGATTTCTAAACATCTCTCTTGAAATAAGCTAAACTTTGTGTATAATTTAAGTATTACTTTAGTAATACTTAAAAAATAAAATTCACTTTTTGAAATTTTCTCTTGTTTTTTCAAAAAATTATGTTATATTAACTATTACTAAAGTAATAGTTAAAAAGTGTTGGAAAGTCGTTGGATTAGTAAAAAATTAAAAATTGTTTTTTCTAGTAAAAAAAATCAAAATAAAGCTCTCTGAGAAGAATAAAAATCAATTCTGTGTAAAATCATTGTTTTTGATTTAAAATCTCTTAAAATATGCTTAAAACTTGTTTAAAGTGTGTTTTTGATCTTTAAAAAATGATTTTTGTTGAAATCCAAAAATTTAGAACTATTTTATTTTTTAAACAATTACCTAAAAAATTATGTAATTGTAATTATTATAATTATGAATATATAATTAATTACGTAATTATTGATAATAAAAAATATTTGCTTTATAAAAACAATAAATAAGGTTAAATTTTCTTTTTTTCTTTTAAAAATCATTGCAAAAAGAAAAAATAACAATGTTAGCTATTCTTTGAATTAGATTAACTTCCATTGTTATTATCATTGTTCTTAGGAAATATCTTATTTACTTAAAACACATTTAATAGTTTAAAAATAATATATTTTCAGATAGTGCTTTCTTTTGAATTTAAATTTAAAAATTACACTTAGTAATAAGTAAGTTAAATGATCATAATGTAAATTACTATTCCTCAATAACTACACAAATTTGTGATTATACTGAATTTAAAATGCAGTGTTTTTTATTTTTATATAAGTGTTTTACTAATCAATAATACAACTAAGACATATAGGGGTTAATCTACCTAAAATAATTTAAATTCTTTTGAAATTGATCTATTAATTGCATTTGTAGTTTCTTTACAAATTCCTTCATTACTAAGACTATTTGTATCAATATTATTTCAGTATTCTTGGTTAAATACTAATCAGAAGTGATTTATAAGCTCATTATGTAAAGATTTCAGACTTTTGCACTGATGTTTTCTGTATTATATCCAATTAACATAATTTTAAATATTGCTTATGTATTATGCTTTGTGATCACTATAAGCTATTTCATACTTACTAAAGTCATTATTGCAAAAAGTTTTCATAACAATATTTAAATCATTTCTTTTTTTTAAAAAAATCACTAGGTCTTTGTTTCTTAAATATATAACATGACTTAAATAAATAAAATAATTATTTACTTTTAAAAAGTTATACAAGTACATTTTGATATCTGAGACAGCGGTAATGTACTGATTTTTGGATAAAGTCCAATTTAGGTTTTAAACATTTCTAATGTTTATAGTGATTTAATTTATATCATATCCTGTTTGATTTTGAAATAACCTATATTTCATTTTCAAATAGGATTTTTAATTGTTGTAATATTAAACCCCAATTAGCAACTCTTGATTTCCAATTTTCTGAAATATTAATCAATCTTAAATAAATTAATTTAGATAATGCATTAACAGATGTAATTCCACCTTTTGCTTTTGTTATCTTCCTAATATTTCTATTAACATTTTCAATTAAATTTGTAGTGTAAATTAGCCTTCTAATTTCTGCAGGAAATTGAAAGAAAGTAGTTAACTCTTCTATATTATTATTTCAAGATTTAGTTGCATAGCCATATTTAGAAGATCACTTTTCAGTAAATATTTTTAAAGCTTTCATAGATACATCAAAATTTGGTGCTTGATAGATTTTTTTCATATCTGCAGTAAATTCTTTTAAGTGATCATATCTAACAAATTTTGTAGAGTTTCTTACTTGATGAACAATACATTTTTGAATGTAAGTTTCTGGGAAAGCACTTTTAAAAGCATCACTAATTCCAGTTAGATTATCAGAACAAGAAATAAATACTTTTTTAACACCACGACTTTTTAAATCATTAAAAATACTTAATCATTGTTTAGCAGATTCTGTTTCACCTATTCAAAAACCTAATATTTCCTTAATTCCTTCTAAATTAACTCCAAGAATTATATAAACTGATTTTTCTAAAAATTGAGAGTCATCTCTAACTTTAAATCTAATTCCATCAACAAAGATAATAAGATATATATATCTTCTAAAGGTCTAGACTGTCATGTAAGTATTTCAGGAAGAATTTTGTCAGTAACTCTTGATACTAAATCTTTATCTACTCCTGCACCATACATGTCTAGGAAAACATCTTGTATTTCTCTAGTAGACATTCCTTTAGAATAAAGTTTAATAATATTGTGTTCTATGTCATTTAAATTTCTTTGATGTTTTCTTACTAATTGTGGTTCAAATGTAGAATTAACATCTCTTGGAATTTCTACATCCAATTTTCCATATTTAGTATTTAAAGTTTTTTTGGTTTTTCCTTTCCGGTAGTTATTAGAAAACTCTCTAGAATTCTGATCTCATTTTTCATATCCTAAATGGCCATCCATTTCTACATCTAAACTTTTTTCTATAAACGATTTGGTTAATTCTTTTAAAAGGTTGTCAAAATCTTCTTTGTTTTCAACACCTAATTTTTCTAATAATTTTTCAGCTGATGATTTTTCTTTTTTTGCCATAATAAAAACTCCAGTTAGTAATATCTTAATATTTCCTAAATGGAGTTTATCCAAAATTTGCTACAGTACCTATTTCTTGTAGGAATTAAGAAATTTATTGTAAGTTATTTTTTTAGTTTTTAAATCTGTTAAAGATAAAAAATAATTAAATACTAAAAACTTATTTTCATTCCTTTAATTTCTTACAAATATTCCATTTTGTTATCCATAAAGTTTATTCCCAACATTTGTAAAAAAGTTAACTAAATAAACCATGTTTTTAAAAAATACCTAATATGGTTAATTATTGTTGGTAAAGTTACTTTCTCCAGAGTTGTGATGGACTTAACTAAAGAAAAGGTGATTTTATAATTTTTATAATAAAGGAGTGCAAAATGGAAAAGATAAACAAAATTAAAGAATTGTCAAAAATATCAAAGTACTAAAAATTAAAATTTTGTCTTGATATTTATAAATAGATAGGAAAAATGCTAGGAATACTTAAAAATTTTTAAGAGGTGCTCATAACTTAAATAAAGTTTTTTAAATAAAAAAGTTAAGTTTTATTTTTAATTAGATGATTAAATTAACTTTATTTGAAAAAGAGTTGTGGTTTTCTTATAAATCTTTAAAATTTGTAAAAAGTATTTTAAAGACTAAAACCATAAATATTTGTTTTTTCTCTTTAACAACTAAAACTTAATCTTTTTTTACAATATCCAATTTCTTTATTCTTTTTGAAATTTTTATCTATTCTTAATAAATTAAAAAGTTTTTTATATATAGACCATCAAAAAATTTAGTCAATGAACTTTTTTAAATGATGGATTATTGACTTTGTCTAAAACATCTAAATAATATTCTTAAATTTTTAATATCTTTTATCTCTATTCTTATTAAATTTTCTGACATAAAAAAACACTCCTGTTTAGGAGTGTTAATTATAAAATATGTAATTTTAAGAATTTAATGAGTTATTGATTACTCAATTTCATTTTCATCTTCTTCTTTTTTATAAACTGCAGCTGAAATAATTTTTTCTTTAGGTTGTAATTTTACTAAAGTAACACCTGAAGTTGATCTTCCAATTACTCTTAAGTTCTTCAATTCTTGTCTAATAATTTTTCCAGAACTTGTTACAATTAGAATTTCTTCATCACCTTTAACAGCTGAAGAGAAGATTAGTTTACCAGTTTTGTCATTTTGTTTTAATGTAACAACACCTTTTGAACCTCTTCTAGTTAAACGGTAATTTTCAGCTTCTGATAATTTACCTAACCCTTTTTCACCAATTGAAAGGATTAAATCACCACTTAGAGAAGAAGAAGCACCAACTACATTAATTGAAGTATCAATTTTCTTTTTATTTCTACCTTCTGCTTTAACTTCTATGTTAATTCCTTTAACACCAGATGCAGTTCTTCCCATTACTCTAACATCTTGTTCATTAAATCTTGTTAATAAACCATTAGAAGCACCTAAGTAGATTTCATCTTTCCCTCTTGTTAAGAAAGCTGATAATAATTGATCACCTTCTCTTAAAGTAATTGCTCTTTTACCATTTGATTTAATAGAGTTATATTCAGAAAGACTAGTTCTTTTAACAATACCTTTAGTAGTTGCTAAGAATAAGAAGCCTTTTGAATAATCTTCAACCGGTAACATAACCAATATTTTCTCATTTTTTTCAATATTCATTAGGTTTAAAGCTGGAACACCCTTAGATTGTCTTGATCCTGGTGGAATTTCATGAGCTCTAATTCTATAAACTTTACCAAAATCTGTGAAGAATAAGATATCAGTATGAGTTGTAGTTGTAATAATATCATCTACTTCATCATCGTTATAGGTACTTACCCCTTTTACACCTACTCCTCCACGACGTTGGATTTTGTAAGTTTCAATTGAAATTCTTTTTAAATAGTTGTTAGCAGATCTACTAATAACAATATTTTCAACAGGGATTAAGTCTTCATCATCAATTGATGCTGAAACTCCATATAAAATTTCAGTTTTTCTTTCATCACCATAAGTGTTTTTTAAATTGATTAACTCTTTAGAAATAATATCCATTTGTTTATCACTAGATTTTAAAATTCCACTTAATTCTTGAATTAATGCTTTTACTTCCTTTAATTCTTGTTCAATTTTTAGTCTTTCAAGATTTGAAAGACTTCTTAATCTCATATCTAAAATAGCTTTAGCTTGAATTTTAGTTAGTTTGTATTTAGTAATTAATTGCTTTTCAGCTTCATCATTATCTTTAGATTCTCTAATAATTTTAATTACTGCATCAATGTTAGTAACTGCAATAAATAAACCTTCTAAAATATGTTCTCTTTCTTCTGCTTTTTTAAGTTCAAACTTAGTTTTTCTTACTAAAACATTAACTTGGTGTTTTAAATATTCTTGTAATACTTCTTTAATATTTAATAATTTTGGTTCTTTATCAACTAAAGCCAACATGTTAACACTAAAGTTTGATTGAAGAGGTGTCATTTTGAATAATTTATTTAAAAGAACTTCAGGAACTGTATCTTTTTTAACTTCAATAACAATTCTGATACCTTCTCTAGAAGATTCATCTCTTAAATCTGCAATTCCTTCAATTGCTTCAGTTTTCACAAGATCAACAATTTTGTCAATCAAGTTACTTTTATTTACCATATAAGGTATTTCTTTAATAATAATTTGTGATTTTGAATCTCTACTATGAATAATTTCAGCTTTAGACCTAATAGTAATTGATCCTCTTCCAGTTTCAAAATAACTATTAATTCCATCAGTCCCAACAATTTCTGCTTTTGTAGGGAAATCAGGACCTTTTAATACTTGCTTAATTTCATTTACTGATGCGTCTTTATTCTTAGTTAAAAGTAATACTGCATCTATAATTTCAGATAAGTTATGTGGTGGTATATTTGTAGCCATACCAACAGCAATACCTGATGATCCATTAGCTAACATATTTGGGAACAATGCTGGTAAAACAGTTGGTTCCATTTCACTACCATCATAGTTTTCTGAGAAATCAACAGTTTCTTTTTCAATGTTTTTAAGCATTTCAGAAGAGATTTTAGATAATCTTGCTTCTGTATATCTCATTGCAGCTGCTGAGTCTCCATCAATTGAACCAAAGTTACCATGACCATCAACTAGCATATATCTCATTGAGAAATCTTGTGCCATTCTTACCATTGTTTCATAAGCAGCTGTATCACCATGAGGGTGGTATTTCCCGATAACTTCCCCAACAAGCCTAGCTGACTTTTTATATGGTTTATCATGAGTCATCCCCATATTATATGCAGCATATAAAACTCTTCTATGAACAGGTTTGAAACCATCTCTTACATCTGGAATAGCTCTTGAAACTATAACAGACATTGCATAATCCATAAAAGAATTTTCAACTTCTTTAGAAATTGGTTTATCAGTTACTTTAGTTTTGTTTAAACTCTCTTTTATTTTATCTATATTAATATTTGATGACATTTTTAAAACCTATCTTTTCTAAATATCTAAATTCTTCACGTATTTTGCATTCTTTTCAATGAATTCTCTTCTAGGGGCAACTTCATCTCCCATTAGTAAAGAAAACACTTTGTCAGCATTTAAAGCATCTTCAATAGTTACTTTTAAAAGTAATCTATTTTTAGGATCCATTGTTGTTTCTCACAATTGATCAGGATTCATTTCTCCTAACCCTTTGTATCTTTGAATTTGATACTTAACTTTACTGTTTTCTTTTTTGAATTCTTCTAGCGTTTTTTCATCATATGCATATTTAGATGATTTACCTACAGAAAATTTGAATAAAGGAGGACATGCAATATATACATTCCCATTTTCTAATAATGGATACATATATCTAAATAAGAATGTTAATAGCAAGATTCTAATGTGAGAACCATCAACATCAGCATCGGTCATAAGAATAATTTTGTTGTATCTTAATTTATCTATTTTAAATTCAGGACCAACACCTGCACCAATTGCAGTAATTAAATTAATAATTTCTTCATTTGAAAAAATCTTATCACTCTTAGCTTTTTCAACATTTATAATTTTCCCTTTTAATGGCAGGATTGCTTGGAAAATTCTATCTCTTCCTAATTTTGCACTACCACCGGCTGAATCCCCCTCAACTATATATAGTTCAGAGATTTCTTTATCTTTAGTAGAACAATCTGCTAATTTTCCAGGTAAAGAGTTTGATTCAAATGGAGATTTTCTTCTTGTAGCTTCTCTAGCTTCAAAAGATTTTTTTCTAGCTTCCATTGCTAGTAAACATTTTTTAATAATTACATTTGCATCTTCTGGGTTTTCTAATAAATATTTTTCAAATATTTCACTTACCACATTACTTACAAATGGTCTTACTTCACTGTTTCCTAATTTTCTCTTAGTTTGCCCTTCATATTGAGGATTAGGGTGTTTAATTGAAACTATTGCAGTTAAACCTTCAATTGCATCTTCTTTAGAAATCTTTTCATCAGTTTCTTTTAATAATTTCTTTTCTACTGCAAATTTATTAATAATCTTTTGTAATGCAAATTTGAAACCTTCTTCATGACTTCCACCTTCTGTAGTATTAATATTGTTACAGAAAGTAAAAGTAGAATTGTTGTATGTTTTGTTGTATTGGAAAGCAACTTCTACTCTAATATTGTATTTATCTTTATTATTAGCAGCTTTAACACTTTCTTCTCTTTCATCATAAACAATTGTTGGAACAATAGGTTCTTTTTCATTGTTTAATTCTTCAACTCATTGCTTAATTCCACCAGCAAATAAGAAAGTTTCTTTATCATCTGTTCTTTCATCAATGAAATTGATTTTGATACCTTTATTTAAGTAAGCTAATTGTTTTAATCTACTTTTAATAGTATCTGCATCAAATTCTGCTCTTTCCATAATTTCAAAGTCTGGATAGAATTCAACAATAGTACCATTTTTAATACTAGCTTTTTCATTAGTTACTTTTAGATCAGCAACTGGTTTTCCACCATCTTTGAATTCAATATAATGTTCTTTATATTCTTTATATACTCAAACTTTTAGTCAACTAGATAATGCATTAACAACTGAAGCACCTACACCATGAAGACCTCCAGATACTTTATATGAGTCATTATCAAACTTACCACCAGCATGTAGTACTGTAAGTACAGTTTCTACAGTTGATTTTTTAGTTTTAGCATGTTTTTCAACAGGAATCCCTCTTCCATCATCTTGAACTTTAGCTGAACCTTCTTTAGTTAAAGTTATTGTGATTTCAGAAGCATTTCCAGTCATTGCTTCATCTATTGAGTTATCTACAATTTCTCATACCATGTGGTGAAGACCTTTGATATCAGTAGATCCAATATACATCCCAGGTCTTTTTCTTACAGCTTCTAATCCTTCTAAGATTTTTATATTAGAAGCAGAATAGGTATTTTTTTTAGTTTCTTTATTCATCTTTTACCCTTTCTCCACTATTCACTATCAAGTATTCTTTTTCATTTATAGAAATTACAGAGTTTTCATATAATTTCTTATTTCTTCTTTTTTCAAGAACTCCATCCACAAATATTTCATTTTCCTCAATAAAAATTTTAGATAAAGAACCATTGTCTATAAGGCCTATGAATTTCAAAAATTGAGACAATTTAATGAATGGTGTTTTAATATAAATTTTTTCCATTTTAAATCACTTAAAAACTCTCTAATAAAAAGAATACATAACTATAGAATTATATATTTTAATAATTAAAAAAATAGAATTTTTGATACTAAATGAGTAATAAAAAACCATAAAATTACTGTTTTTATGGTTTTTGGAAGCATTTTCAAGAAAAAATGACTAAAATGTCTATTTTTTAAAAACTCTTTTTTAGTTTCTAATGGGTACTAAAATTTGTAAAAAATTAGGGTCTTTTTCATCTCTTAAAAGGACTGGTTTAAATGAATCTGAAAACTCTACTGTGATGTTATCATTATCAAATGTTTTTAGAAGTGATAACAAGAAGTGATTGTTTAATGAAATTGGAGTTGGTTCATTAACCTTTCCTTTGCATGAAACAGTTTCTTTAGAGTTACCAAGATCAGAACTACTAAAAGAGACTTCTAGTACTTCACTACTAAAATTTAATTTAACAATAGATTTCTTTTCAGAAGATGAGATAGCTAATCCTCTTTCAAGAGCTTCAACTAAAGTTTTCTTAGATATATTTACTTTGTTTTCTTTAGGTGTTGCAATGATTCTCGAAACATTAGGGTAGTCACCTTCAATAATTTTTGAAGCTATTATGGTATTGCTAACTTTAAAGATAATGTTGCTTTCAAATAAGAAGATTTCAATATTAGTATCAAAATCAATTATCTCTAATAATAGTTCTATTAAAGAAACATCTAAGACAATTCTAAAATCTTGTGGAGTTGACTCAAATTTATAGTGAGCAAGTTTATATCCATCAGTAGCTATTATCTCTAAAGTTTTTTCACTGCTTATTGAATTAAAACAAATACCACTCATAATATTTATTTTTTCTTTATTGTTATTAACTGCATATTTAACTTTAGAGATAGATTTTTTAAATACTATAGGTGAGATTGATAATTGGTTTCAGTCATTATATGAAAAGTTAATATTTGGATATTGTTCTTCATCCATAATATTAATATTTGAATCAAAAGTAGATGTTTTTACTTTTATAACCGAATTATCTACTTTCTCTAAAGTAATCATCTCATTCTTTAATTTAGAAATAATTGCAAAGAATGGCTTTGTTTTTATTAAGATTCTTCCTTTTTCCAATATATTTGCATCTTCTGATTTAGCAACAATAGAATGAGTTGATATTATTCCATTAGAAGTAGTAAATTTAATTTCATTGTCATTTACTTCTATAAGAGTTCCTAAAAATACTGGAGAAGAAAAAATATTTTCTGAAATTGAGTTACATAGTCTTAAAGCATTAATAAGTTTAGTTTTACTAACAATGATTTTCATTTTTAAATCCTTTTTCAAACAACTAATATATTTTAATTAATTTATTGTTAATTTATCTTATTTTAATTATTGTTATTATGCCTGTTGGAAATGTTGGAAAGTTGGAAACTAAAATTTTGACATTATATTATCTAAGAAAGCTTTTAAATCTTCATCACTTTTTACTTTAGTTTCTACATCTTTAATTGCTTCTAAAACTGTTGCATGATTTCTATTTGAGAAAAAAGATCCAATTTCATTGTAAGAAAGGTTAATTTTTTCTCTTAAAACATACATACACACTTTTCTAACAAAGGAGAATTGTTTGTTTCTTTTCTTAGAAATAACAGATTTTTTATCAACCCCATAACCTAAACAGATACTTTCAATAATGATATCTGGGTTTATTTGAACTAAATTTGACACAATTTCATAATCAGAGTCTGATTCGATAATTGATCTAATTTTTTCTTCATTAATAATTTCATTAGGATCAACATTATCTAATAAGTGAAAGTATATTTTATTTAAAACACCCTCAAGTGTTCTGATGTCAGAGTTGAATCTTAAAGCAATAAATTCAATTGCAAGATTAGAAAAAGGATTTTTAATCCTAGATTTTTTAATATTTTCTATGATTATTTTTTTAATTGATTCAGTATCTGGTTTATTAATTTTTATTGATAAACCAGAATTAAATCTTGAAATCATTCTGTCATCTATTTTCAATGATGTAGGTAGTTTATCTGAAGTCATCACTATATATTTGTTTTTTGAATTCAACCTATTAAAAATATTAAAAAAAATCTCATTTAATTTTTCTTTATTGTTTAAAAATTGAATATCGTCTATTAAAAGTAGGTCAACATTATCAAAACTATTTTTAAATTCTTCTACTTTTGTCCCACCTTCTGAGATAGCTTTGTAAATTTTTTCTAAAAAATCTTCTGTTTGGATGTACATAAGATTTTTTTGAGGAAATAACTGTACAAATTTATTACCAACAGCATGAAGTAGATGGGTTTTTCCAAGGCCTGTACTTCCATAAATCAGTAGCGTTTTTCAATTATTGTTTTCTTCAAGAAATAAAGAAGCAGCTTTAAATGCATTTTTATTAAACATTCCAATTGTGTAATTTTCAAATGTAAACCTTGAATCCAATGTAGGATTTATTTCTAAAGTTTTTGGTTTTTCTTCTATTGTGGGTAATTCTTTATTAATATCTTTTTCTTCTTTTGTAATAAAAAAGACATTTAAATTTGAATTCATCTTGATAGAAAAATATTCTTCAAATATTTCTTTGTATTCATTAGTAAAAACTTCTTTTACAAAATCATTTTTTACTAAGATATAAACATTTTCATCTTTGATTTTAAAAATTGATGAATCTAAAACATAGTTATTGTAAAAATTCTCATTTTGGAATTCTTTTTCAATTTCTTTTTTAATAATTAGGTATTTTTTTTTAATTTGAGCTAAAGTAAACAT